>NZ_CP067041.1:4800000-6000000 GCF_016599855.1 Bradyrhizobium diazoefficiens
AGGTTTGCCCTGGCTTGGAGTATGAGAGTTGAGGAAAGGCGCGGGTTTATCCCAATCAATCAATCGTCGACGCGTCGGGTCTTGTGAGCGCTACGGCGATCTGCCGAATCAAGGGGGCCGCGAACAGAACGAGCGGAAGCATGAGCGTCCAGGATATCAACCACGAACCGAGCCAATGCAGAAGGAAAGATTCGTTCTCAATATGGTTTGCGCTGGCGATGCCAGCCGCTAATCCACTGGTCAGACCTGATTGGATGGCGCCGAATACAAAATGGGAGTAACGTCGCTAAATCGGCAGCATCGATATAACCCTGATCAAGGCCGCCTTTTCACATCTCGCCCATTTCAATCAACGGGAGTCCGGTGACCAGCCAAAAAAGCCGGGGTCCAAAGACCTCCGGCCAGTTGGGGAGGAAATCAGTCGGTCCGTAGCAAGCTCCAGCGCCGGTAACTATGAGGTCGTAATCGCCCTTCGTTTTACTCGCACCGCCGCGTATCTTGCCCTGGTATAAGTGGCGCGAGGCGCCACTCCCAACTGCGCGAGCTCAGAACTTCACGGTCACACCGGAAAACACTGAAGATTCCGTACAGCTCCCTGCGGTCAGACCAATACACTGGGGTGCACGATTGTGGTCCAACCCAAATTTGTTTTGCCAATACCGGTATGCGACCCAGACATCCAGGAGATGCGAGTACTTTGCACCCCCCGCCGCCCTGCTCGCATCGAGTGTTAGGCGAATCGGCTCGCTGCTGAATTCGGTCACCCTGTTGAGCGTGCCAGGCGCAGAAGTGCCGGGTCCTTTGGGACCATACCACGCAGCGCGACCGCTGATCGACAGCGGCAGGTAGTCCGGTAGAAACCCGAGATCCATATAGTAGTTGGTCTCGACGGCCCAACTTCCACGAAAATCCAGACTTCCGTCGAGCGGTGCGGGAAGAAACGCACTATAGTTTACTTCCTTGAAGTACATTGGCGCGACATTGAAAAAGCCCTTGTAAGGCAGATCGAATGCGAATTGCAGACCGGCAAAGCCCACCAGCCTCGCCGGATCAAGCGCATTGTTTTCAACTTTGCCATCGGCGCCGACCTCAAGTGACACGTTGTGCAATGGGCCGACGCTGAATGTACTGGTGTTAAACACTTGGTTGAACCCGATAGTGCTTCGAATGGAGCCTGCGAAGTCAAGGGCCCCAGCACAGCCTTTCCGACCGGTCGGCGAACATGGCGCTGCAGGATCGCTATGATCCGATTTGAAAAGGGCGAGGTTTGCGAAATTTGTCCCGTATGCCCATGCGTCGAAGTGAGTGAAAGCTACGACCTGCTTTGCAGTCGACCGGGCGAATCCGGGATCCGTTCCGTTTGGCATGTAGGCGTAGGTCAAGCGATCGTCGACAACCGTGAAGAATGGCACTGGGGGCACCGGCTTGACGGCTGCCTTGACCGGCGGATCGCTAACATCGGCGGCGCGGCCAAGATCGGCGTAACCGATTGCCGAGAAGACGACGGCAAGAGCCAGGAGACGTGACGGAAACAGCACTTCGAACCCTCCATGAGAGACGCTGAAAAGGAGACAAAAGTCTCGTAAGCCTTCATGGGAGTCCCCTCGAAGACAGCTTGGGTAATTGCACTCAGACAATTGCGATGCGTCCACATCGCTCGAACTTAGTTAGGCCTCGCTGACCGAAGCCCGATCGTGGAAAAGGTCGCGGCAATTACGAAAAGGATCGGACCCGCGAGCGACGTAAGCGACGCCGGTACATAGCCGGGCATAACGATGAGCACTACGAAACCCAGATCCACCACCCCGACGACGATCAGATTGATCCAATATCCGATCCGGTCGTTGCGCCAGTTGAGTGCCAAAGCGAGGACGATTGCGAGCACGGCAAACACTGCTAAATTCCAAGCGGCCTGCTCCATGCGTGCGTACGCAAGACCGGACGGTATCGTAGCGGCGAGCGCGTGGATTCCCCAGGAAGCGAGAAGGTGCAACACCCCCCAGATTACGTAGAGAGCCGCACCGATCCGGGCGCAGATGTTCTTTTGGACGCTCGCATGCGCAAGCACGCTCATTGTTGATCCCCTCGATCACGATCGACGTGATGCCGACCTGATGGCATTGCGTGCCGTATGCTGCTTATTCAGCATTCGCCCCGTTCATCCGAGGCCTTCTCCGGAACGGCAGCTAAAGCTGCGTCGATCCCCTTGATCGCCTGTACAATCACCTTAGGGTGTTATTGTTTGAAGAAATATCTTCATTGTGGGAACAAGACTGTTCGCAAAGGGAGATCAATGATGGACCTGCTCGAAGACATGTTGACCTTTGTCAAGGTGGTTGAGGCGCAGAGCTTTACCGGTGCGGCAACGCGGCTAGGCGTCGCAAAATCCGTAGTCAGCCGACGGATAGGTGAGCTGGAAGGCCGCTTCGGCGTGAACTTATTCCATCGTACGACCCGCCGGCTTAGCACTACGGAGATTGGTCAAGCCTACTACGAGCGTGCTCAAAGAATATTGGCCGATGTGGCGGAAGCAGAAACCGCCGTCCGAAGCTTACAGGTCGAGTTGATCGGTAAGCTCCGCATCGCGGCACCGATGTCGTTTGGGATCCTGCATTTGGCTCCGGCCATCATTGAGTTTCTTCAGCGACACAAAGAGCTAGAGATCGAACTCAATCTAAACGACAGAACAGTCGACTTGGTGAGTGAGGGCTTCGATCTGGCGATCCGTATCGGTCACCTGAAGGACTCTACTCTAATTGCGCGGACTCTCGCGCCGAGCCGCCGAATCATGTGCGCGAGCCCAGATTACCTAGCTCGCAAGGGCATCCCGAATTCTCCCGGGGATCTGTTCGTCAACGACCATGATTGCCTGCTCTACACCAACCGACCGGTCGCCGAGCAATGGCAGTTTCCAGATTTCGGTAAAGATACTCGAACAACTGGCCGACGTTTGGCAGTGAACAATGGCGACGTGCTGCGACAGGCCGCCCTCGCCGGCCTCGGTTTGGTCGTCTTGCCGACGTTTCTTGTGTCCACTCAATTGAGCCGCGGCGAACTGATACATGTTTTGACAGAATACGACCCACGCGCGACGTCCATTTATGCGCTTTGGTCGCCGAACCGCCAGTTGTCTGCAAAGGTCCGCACCCTAGTCGACTTCTTGGCGGAGCGTTTCGGTCCGCGACCGTATTGGGACGAGGCTATCGACGTTGCTCGTCTGCGCGGACAGCATCCCTCCCTTTCGGCATTAACCGCCGCGGAATCCCGAAAGGCGGAGTCAACAAATGTGACTTGATGTCTCGCGGCGGAGAAAGACAGCAGCGGCCATGGCTCGGAGCGGTCTCCGCGGGAGGCCTAAGTTACGTACCGTTGTTGCCCTTCGATGCGGCTAAGACGCGATCACGCGGTCTCGGCGTGTGTCTAAGGGCGGATCTCAGTTAGTTCCGCGACCGCATTGCTTATCGCTGGCGCAACCAGCGGGGGCGCCAGCTGACGGATGCCTGCCGGCTTGTTTCGGGGCGTAGGGCATATCTGCGCATGACAAGGTAACCATAGAAGCTTCCTTTGTAGGCGGATAGGCTGGAGCGGGAGCGCGCAGATTGAGCATGCTCTTTGGTCGGTACGACGGACAATTTCCCGGGAGAAGGGGTATTAATGACAGCCGAGCGCGGTCTGCCCGAAATCTCCGTCCTGCTTCATCGCAGTGGTCATATGGAAATGTATTCCTTCACGACTTCGTGCAGGCCTTGTCTAAAGCGCCGAGCGTTCTGGACGTAGCGTTCTGCCGTCTCCGCCAGTTTTTTTGCCGTCTCAGGATCGACGGCCCCGACGACCCTTGCCGGCATGCCAACGATCAAGGAATTGTCCGGAAACACTTTTCCTTCCGTCACGAGTGCCCTCGCACCCACAATGGAGTTCGCGCCGATTCGCGCATGGTTCAACACCGTCGCACCCATGCCGATCAGTGTGTTCCGACCGATTTCACAGCCGTGAAGAATTGCGGAATGACCGACTGTGCAACCCGCCCCAATCTTCAAAGGAACGCATTTGTCGGTGTGCACCAGAACGCCGTCCTGAAGGTTGGTTCGCTCTTCGATGTCGATTAGTTCATTGTCGCCGCGTAAGACGGCTCCGAACCAGATTCCGACATCTATGCCCAATCGGACTTTTCCGATGACTTGCGCGCCGGGAGCGATCCAATATCGCCAGGGATCCACAATTTCTGGATGGTCGTTGTCGAGCGCATAGATAGGCATAGTCTCCCCCCAATCAACTGGTCTCGAAACCCCAAGCAGCGTCAATCACCCGCGACGTCTGCAGTCTTCGCCCCTGGTCGCCACCAGAAAGGTTGGCAACATGGCCACGCCCAGACCTGCTTCGGCGCCTTGGAGCAACGCTTCGCCGCTGTCAGCTCGGAAACGGCCTGTCATAAGTTGGATATCTGGCGACGTTGGGCGAGGAAAAGCCAAAACGAACGGTCATACGGGCTGGGTCCACGACGTCCCGCGTTGCATGCACGCCGCTAGACGGCCGCCCTCTGCCGAACGATGATTTCGAGAGCGGTAGGGGCCCCGCGACCATGCGGCAAGCTAAAGTCGACATCCGGTCCAATCGGGACTATGCGTTTCGGATTAACGGTTTCGTGGCTCTGGTAGTAGTGAAGTTTGATATGATCGAAGTTCGTTGTCCTGCGGACCCCGGGCCACTGGTAAAGCTCGCGGGTATAAGCCCAGAGATTGGGATAGTCGACTAGCCGGCGGATGTTGCATTTGAAGTGCCCCACGTAAACCAAGTCGAAGCGCACAAGCGTCGTGAACAAACGCCAATCCGCTTCGGTGATCACGTCACCGCAAAGATACCGCTGTTTTGCAAGCAGCCGCTCAAGGCGGTCGAGGGTTTCGAACAAGGGCAGCACCGCCTCCTCGTACGCTTCCTGTGTGGTAGCGAAACCCGCCCGGTACACGCCGTTGTTAACCCGAGTGTAGACCTCTTCATTGACCTGGTCGATCACCTTCCGCAGGTGGCTAGGATAGTAATCACCCGCCGTTGCGCCGATCTCGTCGAAGGTAGAATTCAGCATGCGGATGATCTCGGGTGACTCGTTCGAGACGATCTTTCCGGTCTTCTTGTCCCATAGGACTGGAACCGTGACTCGGCCCGAATAGCTTGGGGCAGCCGAAGAATACACCTCATAGAGACGACGAGCGCCGTTCACCGGATCCCCGCTAACCCCGTCGCCTTCTTCGAAGGTCCAACCTTCCGAGCCCATGAGCCAATGCACAATCGAGACAGAGATAGCATCCTCAAGACCCTTAATAACCTGGAAAATGAGGGTGCGATGAGCCCATGGACATGCCAAGGAGACGTACAGGTGATAGCGCCCGGTCTCGGCGCGAAAACCTCCTGACCCGGAAGGACCCGGCTTACCATCGGCGGTTATCCAGTTGCGAAATTGGCTTTCGGACCGAACGAATCGCCCTCCGTCGGCCGCGCTGTCCAACCGACGATCGTGCCAACGACCGTCTAACATTAGTCCCATCTGAACTCGCCTCATCAAAGGAACATTCAACGATATTCTAGATCCCGCCGCACCGAAGGCGAGCGCCGATACCAACTCAATAGACGGATAGGGTCGACGAGAAAATCCACAATCAGGCGAACTAACTGTTCCTAGAATTAGAACCAGTCCGGCGATATTCGAGAAAGTCCCGGTATATTCCTGATAGCCGAACCTAGAGCTTCCGCGCGACGCAGATCTGGCGCTGACCCGACTTCGCTATAGATTGGTATCGCAAATCAAATCCGAACATGTCCATGGTGGAGACCTCCCAGGATCGGACGGCAGATTCCCGGTCCGCTCGGCACCGCGAGGACCGGGGCATCCTTGTGCAATGACCAATTGTAGTAAGCGCGGCGACGTCGGCCGATTACGAATACCTATAGATCGAACTCTTCGGACCAATATCTCACCGAAGGTCACGTCCATATCAGGAATCAGATAGCCGGGAGCTTGGTCCGAGCCGCAAGGCTTTCGTGAGCTGATTTGCGATCCATTCCGCGGTCGAATGCGCTGTGACGGCAAACCATAGTATCTGTCGTCGGCGATGCCCCGCTGATCAATAGGCCATACAGCAGACCAACGGAGACCGTCGGCACGGCGAACAGATCCATCGCGACAATCCCGTCCGCATAGGGTAAGCGCTGTTCCGGACACACGGGTCCGAGATGTTAGCGGATCTCTATGTGTTTCGTTTCTGGAGGGCTGCGAGCCGTTTCGCCTCAGCTAACGCTGCAGCTTTGGTTTTAAATGGACCAACGTCGTGTTCTTGCCTGTCGGGAAGCCAAACAGGCAAGAACCACCAACCGCCCGGGCGGTAACTCTTGCTGTTCCTTATCGATCCAACGTGTTCGGCTGTAAACCAACCGGGATCAATCCCGTCCTGTTGCCATAAGATATTCTGGTCGGTCACTGGCACGCCTCACGAACGTTGGTTCGTCGATTTGCTTCGCTCAGGCTGGATTCTAGCCGCGTCGATAGGCCCATGGCAACAAACCGTCGAGCTGGCGGTTCGGGTGACCGCCGACGATCCTGGTGAGAACATCGGTAATGTAGGCCAGCGGGTCGACATGATTCAGCTTGCAGGTTTCGATCAGGGAGGCGATGACAGCCCAGTGCTGGGCACCGCCGTCAGAACCTGCGAACAATGCGTTTTTCCTGTTGAGCGTAATCGGACGAATCGAACGTTCCACGACATTGTTGTCTAGCTCGATACGGCCGTCATCGATGAAGCGCGTCAGGCCCTCCCAGCGTGAGAGACCATAGCGGATTGCGTCGGCCAGCTTGCCCTTTTGGCTGATCAAGCCGAGTTTGGTTCGCAGCCATTTCTGTAGTGCATCGGCGAGTGGCCGAACTTTTTTGTATCGAACGAGACGACGCTCCTCGGCGCTGCGGCCGCGGATGTCCTTCTCGATCGCATAGAACTCGGCGATATGCTTGAGCGCCTCGCTTGCAATGGGCGCGGGACCAGGTGTGGCAAGTTCGTAGAAGTTACGCCGCATATGCGACCAGCAGAATGCAAGCTGAACGTCGCCACGCTCGGCGAGCTTGCCATAGCCGGCATAGCCATCGACCTGCAGGATCCCCTTGAAGCCTGCGAGATGAGCGATCGGTCGATCGGCTTTGCGATCGGGGGCATAGACATAGGCGACGCCCGGCGGATCGGCGCTGCCCCATGGCCGGTCGTCCGCGGCATAGGCCCAGAGCTGACCGGTCTTGGTGCGCCCGCGGCCGGGATCGAGCACCGGCATCGTCGTCTCGTCGGCGAACAGCTTCGTCCGTTGCCTGAGCTTGCCAAGGAGGCGCTCATGCAATGGGCGCAGGTGGAAGGCTGCCTGCCCCACCCAGTCCGCCAACGTCGAACGATCGAGTTCAATGCCCTGGCGGGCGTAAATCTGCGCCTGCCGGTAGAGCGGCAGGTGATCGGCATATTTTGAGACCAGGACCTGAGCGACGGTGGCCTCGGTCGGCAATCCGCCCTCGATCAGCCTGGCCGGCGCCGGCACCTGCATGACGCCGTCCTCGCAGGCCCGGCAGGCGTATTTGGGACGCCGGGTCACGAGGATCCGGAACTGCGCCGGGACCAGGTCCAACCGCTCGCTCTTATCCTCGCCGATCCGGTGCAACTCGCCCTGGCAGCAGGGACAGGTCTTGTCCTCTATGTCGACGACGACCTCGATCCGCGGCAGGTGCGTCGGCAAGGCACCACGGTTGCCGCGGCGCTTGCGAGCCCGCGCCTCACGGCCTTCAGGTATGCTAATGTCTTGCGCCGTCTCGCTGTACGCCGCGACCTGCTCGACGTCTTCTAGACCCAGCAGCATCTGATCTTCAGGCAGCGTCTCCGCCCGCCGGCCAAACCGATGCCGCTGCAATTCCTTGATGATCTGACGCAGCCGTTCGCTCTCGCACCGCTCGGCGAGCAGCATCGCTTTCAGCGTCTCGGGATCGTCAGGCAGGGCGTCACTCACACCCAATTCAGAGCATATTCGCCGCCATCTGGCGACGCGTCCGACGCTCCTGATTCATTTCGCCGCACCGCTGCCAACAACTATCCAGCTTGCTTTGGCGCCGGCGTCTCCCGTGCCTCATGCACAAGCCGCCAGTCGAGGCCTTCCAGCAGCGCCGACAATTGCGCCGCCGACAGACGCATCACACCGTCCTCGATCTTCGGCCAGCGGAAGATCCCATCTTCGAGCCTCTTGGCGAACAGACACAAACCCGTTCCGTCCCAGAACACCAGCTTGATCCGGTCCGCCCGCTTGGCCCGGAACACATAGACAGCTCCCGAGAATGGATCTGCCCGCATGTTCTCACGCACCAGGGTCGCAAGCCCCTCCATGCCCTTGCGGAAGTCTACCGGTTTGGTCGCCACCATCACCCGGACCGCACCCGACGGACCGATCACCGGTTCGCCTTCAGCGCCTGGACGATCGACGCAATCATCGTCGGATCCGCACCACGACCGGCCCGGATCGTAATGCCGTCAACTTCGATCTCGATGATCCCGGAATCCGCCTTGGCCTTGCAGCGCAGCGCTTTGCGCTCCCGGTCAACAGCAGGCGCGGGCATCACGGCATCCACCACCGCTGGCACAAACTGTACTTCTTCCGCTTCGGAATGACCGCCCGCTGCTTCTCGCAACTGACGTCGCCAGCCAAACAACTGCTGCGGCGACAATCCATGCCGTCGTGCTACCGAACAGACCGAGTCGCCGCTCGCAACGATCTCAGCAACAATCTGCGCTTTGTCCTCGTCGCTCCACTTCCGTCGACGACCGGCTCCGGTGAAGACCTCAAGCCGCCGCACTGGCTCCGTGATAGCAGTATGCACTGTGTCCATTCTAAGCCTAACGGTTCAAACAAACCGCAGACTCGCAGATCACCCCGTCATCCGGTAGGTGGCCCTTGAACAGCGCTTACCGCATAGCTGCGGAGGACCGCTTTCCATCCCTGCGGGGGTGGTCCCTCTTCCGTGCCATTTACATGGCGACGCTGGTCCGGCCGACATAGATGCCGAGCTTCAGAAGTTCACCATGGGTTCTCGGCGTCCCCACAAAGGGTTGGCGATGCTTTCGCGGATCCTCCAGCGCCTTTCCAAGGACACCGTCAGTCGACGCGTCGTCCTCGAGCTTTCGTAGCCTATCGCTGAGCGCCGCTGCGATAGGTTAGGATGCGTGCCGCGCGACGAAATCAGTCGCACTCCGCACATCGCTAAAAGAACGCTTCAATTCCCAAGGAAATCGATGCGCATCCTATGTCCCGCCTATCGCTATATCGCAACGCGCCGTCAGATCGGACGACAACAGCCGCCGGCGCGCGACCAAGACAATCGAGAGCTGCAACAGGACGCTTACGATTTTCGGCTCATGGCCAACACATCCAATGTCTCAGCATTTTCGCGCGCTCTCCGGCTCAGCGAGCCAACGACGCATACGGCCCAGCCGCGTACACTATCCTGCCATCCATGATGGTAAGGACCGATCGTATGTTACCGATTTCATCGGTAGGAACGCGCATTAGATCGCCATCAAGCACTGCGAGGTCCGCGAGCTTGCCAACTTCAAGCGAGCCGCGCTTGTCGTCGTCGCGTACCAGCCATGCCGAGTTCAAAGTGTACATGCGCAACGCTTGCTCCCTGGTGAGTGCGAGGCTGGGGTCTCGTTCAACCGAGTCCGCCACGGCATGCCCGTCGATTTGAAAACGAAGCGCCAGCATTGTGTTGAAAGGCGATACGCGCGTGGCATCGGTACCGCCTGCAACGATGAGGCCGGCATCCCACGCGAGCCTTGCGGGTGGACCCAATTTTGCCTTGGCATCCCCAACAATCTGCCGCAGTTGCGGCGCCTCGAAGTAAAGATTCTGCTGAACATTGTAGGCCAGCCCCAGCGCCTTCATCCGCGCGAAGGTGCGCGCGGTCCCTGTCGAAATGTGGGCGATGTTCCAGCGCAAGCCGGCGATCGGATGCTTCTCCACCACTTTTTCGAGGACATCGAGAATGTGGTTGGCGGCATCATCGGTATAGGCGTGTATCTCGAGCAAGTATCCGCGCTGCGCGGCCCAACTCGCGACGTCGAAGAAGCGCTTTTCCGCTTCTGCCGAAGGCGCGAAGCCAGGATCCAACCGGGTGCCGTCGTTCATTCCGAAGACCACGATTTCGCCCAAGCCCGCGAAATGTAGCATCTCATCCCCAAACCCTGGCGGGGTATAGGCCAGAGTCTGACGGTACCAGTCCGGCTCATTCTGCGGTGATTGAGCAGATATTCGGAAAGCGACCCGGACCGGCAGGCGATTTTCTCGCCGCAGCGCGAACACCGGGTCATAAACCTCCGCGCCCGAGCCTCCACCTGCGGCATCGACGATGCCGGTTACACCGTAACTGCTGAGGAGTTTAAGGAATTCCAGCAGTGACGCCTTGCGTTGTTTGTTGTCGATCTTAGAAATCTGCGCCAACAGAGCGGAAAAGGGTCCGATTCCACCCTTGAGTGCGCCCGTAGGCTGACCAGATCCGTCCCGCTCAATGGTCACGCCAGGAGGCAGTTTCGGCGATGGTCCGGAGAGTTCTAATGCCTCAATACCAATCCTGTTCAAGACTGCCCAATCATATTGGAATTGAACGATCACAGGATGTCCAGGGACCGCTTTGGTGAGGTCGGCGGAGTTTGGTGCGCGCTTCTCCCGAAACTGATCCGGGTGCCAGCCGCCACCGACGACGAGCCACTGCCCTCCAGGACGTTTGGCGGCTTCATTGGTCAGAATTTCGAGACCAGTTGCAAGCGTTGCAACGTTATTCCAATGCACCTCGAAATTGTAGCTCTGACCGCCGCGAATTGCATGAATATGCGCGTCCGTCATGCCAGGGATAACAGTTCGGCCCCCGAGATCGACTATCCTTCCTTCGGCGCATTTGTATTTGGCGACATCGCGGTCGCTGCCGACCGCGATGATGCGATTCATCCGAATAGCGATAGCCTCAGCAACGCTGTCGCTCTTATCGACTGTTAAAACCTTCCCGTGCAGCAATACGGTGTCCGCCAAGCCATCGCACCCGGCGGCCATTGCTGGACACGTAAGCGCTGCAACGAGGAGAACGCCAATCGAAGTCCTGGAACTCATAAAGGTCATCCATTGATGGATGACTTTGCGAATCCGAGTGGGTGGTGTGCAGGTCGCGGTCGATGTGGCAAGCATTTGCCTCTCCGGTTCATGGCTGTCGTGATTAACGAGACAATTGCCGACACAATCCTGTGTAGGTCGAGGTTCAGTACGTCAGGCGGTCTTGGAGCCGTCGGCGCTTGCGCGATTGTCGACACGCTTGTCGAAAGGATGGATCTGGACCTGTCGCCAGACGCCCTTCGTCTGAAACGGGTCCGCTGCGTTGAAAGCGAGAACCGCCGCCCGTTCGGACGCCTCAACGATGAAAAGGCTGCCGATCCTCGTTGATCCATTCTCTGCAAGGAGAGGACCGGATATTACGATCCTGACAGGGAGCGGACTTGCGAGATAGGAACGATGCGCGTCGTATGTGCGGTTTCGGCGCTCTTCTCCGTGTTCGTGATCGAGGGCGTATACAACCCAATGCATCAGTTTTCTCCTTCGGTGTGTGGCAAGACCGGCCGTATCGCTTGCGCTCAAGCAGGGCGACAAAGAAATCGATCCGGCGAATGGGCGTCGGCCTGCGGCCGATTAAAACGGCGCATTGCCCAATTCCTTTGTAACGACGGACATCGCCGAGGGGTCGACTGATTGAACTAGTTACCATCATTACCCTTCAGGGACGCCAAGACACGTTCAGGAAGCATCGGCGTGTGTCGAAGGCGGACGCCGGTCAGTTCAGCAATCGCGTTGCTGATCGCTGGTGCTACCAATGGAGTTGCCATCTGACCGACACCCGTAGGCTTGTTTTGTGTCGACAATATCTTGATCTGTATGTCAGGCATATCGCGCATACGCATCACGGTATAGTCGTAGAAATTGGATTGCTCGATTTCTCCGTCCTTGATCGTAATGCGTTCCGACAGTGCCAGACCCATGCCGTAGATCACGCTTCCTTCAATCTGTGCGACAATGTTGTTGGGCTGAACAGCGACACCGGGATCGATTGCGACCCAGAACTTCATGAGCTTGATCACGCCTGTTGCGCGATCCAGCGAGACTTCCCCGACACCCGCGATTTGCGTTCCGGCATAGTCGATATATGCAATCCCCAGCGCGTTGTTGCTACGCTTCTGTCCCCATCCGGACATTTTTCCGACGGTCTCGATGACCGCGCGCGCACGCGGAGCATCTTTCGTCAGCTCGCGCCGGAATTCCAATGGATCGACGGCATGCTTCCTTGCTGCTTCGTCGATAAAGGCTTCCGTCGCAAATTTGTTCGCTGTGAAACCAATGCCGCGCAGAGCGGAAACGCGGACACCACTATGCATTGCGAAATGTTCGGCCAGGCGGTTCCGAATTGCATAGGTTGGGAGCTCCGTACCCGACAACGAAATGATGTCCCGTTCCTTCCAGGGACCAAAGTAGCGGACCGGATCCTGGAAAACGCCGACGTTGTCCGTGGCAACCCGGTGATGCCACGACATTAGCTTGCTGGACGCGTCAAAGCCTGCCTCGATATGGTGTGCAGACATCGGACGAAACCGTCCGTTTCTTATGTCGTCCTCCCGGGTCCAGAGCACCTTTACCGGCCGCTTGACCTGCTTTGATAGAAACAAAGCACCTAGGAGAAAATCTTGGTCTCGTGGACCTCGACGGCCGAATCCTCCTCCTAACAGCGTTTCGTTAAATTTGACGTTCTCCTTCTCGATCCCGAGCGCTGTCGCTGCGGTCGTGACCGCCATCGTCTGGCTTTGTGTTCCGCACCATATCTCGACGCTTTTCCCGTCAGCCGAGACAGCCGCGACCGCGTTTAGGGGCTCCATCTGGGCATGGTAGGCGTAGTCGCAGCGGAATTCGCCTTTGAGGACGGTCGCTGCTGCCTTTATGCCGTCTGCACCCTCACCAACCGTGTCCCAAAGGGTCGCTTTTTGCACAACGTCGCCTCGAGCGACGGCCGCATAATTGTTCAGCGCTGCCTCGCTATCGAAAGAAGGTGCTCTTGCGGATTTTGTCCAAGTGACCTCTAGAACATCCTTGGCCGCGAATGCTGCCCATGATGTTTCGGCGACCACGCCTACACCGATCGGCAAATTGTAAACGCCGATGACACCTGGAATCCCACGTGCCGCTGTGTCTTTAATGGTCTCTGGTCGGCTATCAGGCAACGCGGGGCACAGCAGTGTGCCATACAACATCCCGGCAACCTGCACGTCGATGCTGTACCGCGCTGATCCATCGATTTTCGATGGCAGCTCGAATCTCATCACATCCTTGCCAATCAGGCGAAACCGATCAGGTTGCTTCAGATCATCCGGAATGATCTTGGGCGCGGCGGAAGGAACGACGGCGAACTTGGCGACGTCTCCATAAGAAAGGCTGCGGCCGGTCTTCTGATGGATCACGACGCTCGGGCCCGTCGTCAATTCATGGACGGGCACATTCCATCGTTGGGCCACATTGTCGAGAAGCACCCGGCGGACCTGCGCGCCAAATTGGCGAAGCTGCGTATAGTATCCAGCGACGGCGGTGCTGCCGGCGGTATACATCATCCCGAGGAAGCCGGGGTTGCCGTAGAGCACATCGCTTGGCGGTGCGGCGACGATTCGAACGTCCTTCCAGTCCGCGTCGAGCTCCTCCGCCAAGATGAGCGGAAGCGAGGTCTTCGAACCCTGACCCATCTCGGCTGACGGCGACATGATCGAGATCATCCCGTCTTGAGCAATTGTCACCCAGGGGTTCATTTCAACCGGAGAAGCTGCGGATGCTAAGGATACGATGCTTGGCGACCGATTATGGCCGACGAAGCCGAACGTCAACCCTGCAGCGCCTATCATGACCGTTCTGCGGCTCAGAGCGATATGGTCCAGCGCCATTCGACGGGTCATGGTCATCCCTCCTGCGAAGCGCGCTGAATAGCGCTCAAAATTCTGGGATACGTGCCGCATCGACAAATATGAACGCTCATGTATTCAACGATTTCGTCGCGCGACGGCTTCGCGTTGTGCGCCAACAATGCTGCTGCGCTCATGATATGGCCTGACTGACAGTATCCGCATTGTGGGACCTGCTCGGCCAACCACGCTTGCTGCACGGGATGGGTGGAGTCCTTGGAAAGACCCTCGATGGTGGTAACGGAGCGGCCGCTAACCGCTGATACCGAGGTCTGGCACGAGAATGCGCGATCGCCATCGACATGGACCATGCATGCTCCGCACAGGCCCGCGCCGCAGCCGAATCGGGTTCCGGGAAGCTTCAAATATTCCCTAAGTATCCATAGCAGAGGCGTTTCTGCCGGGGCCTCCACCTTCACGGGCGAGCCATTTACATTGAACGTGATAGCCATGCGCGTTTCTTCTCCGTGGTTCTATGACATACGGTCTACGCTCTGACTTGACCTTCGAGCACCATCGAAAAAAGAGAAGCTGAACATCATTCTTCATCCAGACGACACCCGAAGCCCTGGTTCGGTGAACGATTCCGTCTCCAATCCCTCGCCTAGAGACGACCAATCGCTGGATCGTCAAAATGATCGCGATATTGCTGGATGGCTTTCTGCTCATCGAATTCGCCAGAGGACTTTGCAATCACAACGGTCGCCACGGCATTGCCGATAGTATTCCCGATCGCACGCGCTTCGGACATGAAGCGATCGACACCCAGCAACAATGCGAGCCCCTCGGCAGGAATTAGCCCGCTCGCCGTAAGGGTCGCGGCGAGAATGACGAAACCGGCACCAGAGACCCCTCCCACTCCCTTTGAGGTGAACATCATGAATGCAAGGAGGCCGAGTTGTTGCCAAAGCGACAGATCAATTCCGTAAACTTGCGCAATGAAGATTGCACCCATCGATATATAGATGGCGCTCCCGTCCTGGTTCATCGAATAGCCGGTCGGGACAACCAGCCCAACGACCGGCCGCGAGCACCCAAAGGCCATCAGCTTTTCCATCAGCCGGGGCATCACAACCTCGGAATTGCACGTGGCGAACACGATGACCAGTTCGTCTTTAATAAAAAGCAGAAATTTGAAGATACTGAAATTGTAGCTGCGGGCGATCAGCCCCAGCACCACCACGACAAAGAGCACGAGCGTCAGATAGACCGAGGCAATCAGTTTCACCAACGACGAAAGCGAGCCAACTCCGAACGTCGCAACCGCAAACGCGATGGCGCCGAAGGCGCCAATCGGCGCGAATTTGATGACCAATCGGATGATCCCGAACAGGATCGACGAAATACGCTCGAGAAGCTCCTCGACGGGTTTGCCTTTTTCTCCAACAGCAATGAGCGCGGCGCCGAACAGAATTGCAAAAAACAGGATTTGGAGCACATCCAGTTTTGCAAATGCGTCGACGATGTTGTCCGGCACGATGTTGACAATGGAATCAACGATCGAATGCTGCTTGGTCTGGGCAATGATATGCGCCGCCGATTGTTGCGCACCCGCCGCGACCGGCGGCGTTAAACCTGCTCCGGGCTTTACGATATTGATGACGATCAGCCCTACCGCGAGCGCGAGGGTCGTCACGATTTCGAAGTACGCGATCGTTCTAAGCCCAAGCCGGCCGACCTTTTTCATGTCGCCGATGCCGGAAATTCCGGTAACGACCGTCAGGAAAACGATCGGCCCAATGACCATTTTGATCATTCGCAGAAAGACGTCGGCAAGCGGCTTCAGTTGCTTTCCGAGATCGGGATAGAGCCAGCCGACGAGAATGCCTAGGCTTATCGCGACCAGCACCTGGAGGGTCAAGTTCGCGTACCAACGCCTGGATATTGGTGTCGGTGCTGCGCGATCTGCAGCAGGGCGGTCCGAACCTAGTGTCGCTACATCCATTGTACGTTCCCTCGTGCATACACCGTTCCATGCTCACAACGCTGAATCGGCTGGCCCCTTTTGCGCAATCGTTTGCACCCCGCGGCGCACCAAAACTCGAAATGCGCATAGCCCGCTGCACTACTCCTGGCTGGTGTGAAGAACGGTTGCGTTGATGCTGCCGGTGCGCTGGACAAGCATTCGCAGCCTATCTTTATAACGGCGCATGTCGGCGATCGGCCGAGAGGCCACGTTTGTCGCCATCGCGGCTTCCGCGACCACGGGAGCAACCGCAACGATCAGACGAGGATCGAACGGAGCCGGTATCAAATAGTCGGCGGTCATGCCTTAAGCCGAACGCTTCTGCATATCCCGAATGTCGGGATACTGCTCCGAAAGCAAAGAGCCGTGGTAAAACGCCTTCTTGAACGACGGCCGCGCCTTCATGCGCTCCAACCAAGCCCGGAAGCCCGGCAGATCGCTCCAGAGATTCGAATAGCCCAGATCTTCCATTCGGATCAGCGGAGGAAGAATGCAGATATCGGCGAGCGAAATGCCTTCTCCGAGGAGATAAGGCTGGTCCTTCAGCTTCGCCTCCATCCGGAGCACGGTCTTCCGAATGCTGTTCTCGGCCTGCTTGATCTTCTCGTCCGAGAAGCCTTTATCTTTATCCATTTCGCCGAGGAATTTATCGCGCAACGGCTTCGAAGTAGCCACACCCGTGAATTCGGCTTCGCTCATCTCGGAAAAATGACGGACGAAAGCGGCGTTATAGGAGGGATACCGGACGGCCGTCGTCGGCACTTCCTCGAAGAAACGCATCCAGGCCCGCATCTCGGCCCGCTGCTGCGGGTTCTGCGGCGTCAAGGATGTCTCCGGGAATACCTCGTCGAGATATTCCATGATGACGGAAGAATCGATCACCGGGACGCCATCGTGGACGAGCGTCGGGACGACACCGTTGGGATTGAGTTTGAGGTACTCGGGCTTCAATTGATCTTGCTTGAACAATTTAAGGCGATGCTCGACGAAATCCATTCCCTTTTCCGCGAGGGTAATTCGCACTTTCTGGCTGCAGGTCGACTGCATGGCATTGTAAAGTTCGAGCATCGACTAACTCCTCCTTCAAGACCTCGAAAAAATTGCCGCAATCGGTTCAGGGCCGAACCACGACGCGATCCCGCGAACCTTCCCACGTCGCCTTGAAGGCTTCCTTGGCCTTATCGAACGCGAATACCGCCCGCTCGTGGACGGGGAACGGCCTCAACTTCCCGCTTTCGAAGCCGGGGCGCAGCTGATTCAATATCTCCGCACCCTGCTCGCCGGAAAGAGCAAGACTGTCGACGCCCAGGAACGAGTGCCTGCCACGGAAGAATCTAAAGATGTCGAACGGCACGTTGCGATCCAGCGTCGAAATGAAGATTTGGCGAGCTTCTGTCGCCATCGACGCGCACGCCTGCTCGAAATAGGGGCTGCCGACGGTGTTGAAGACGATGTCGGCGCCGTGACCATCCGTAGCCGCACGCACGTAGTCCGCGATACCTTGAGCGGATGCATCGATCATATCGAACGGCCTCGTCGCGTGACCCATGTAGGCCTCTCTTCCGCGCTCCACCGCGAATACGCGAGCACCGTTCATCGTCGCGAGCTGGATAACGGCCTGGCCCACCTTGCCGTTGCCGCCCAATACTAAGACCACGTCACTTGCCTTCACGCCGCCGGCGCGACGCAACCCCTCGAAAGCGGTGACGAACGGCACGCCGATAGCACCCGCCTCGTCGAGCGAGATACTGCTCGGCTTTTCGGAAATCTCCGAGGCGGATAGCACCAAATACTGCGTCAGCGAGCCATCCTTCTTGATGCCAAGCTCACCGCTACTCCCCCAGACTTCCTTGCCTACGACGGCCGACGGACCCTCGACGACGACGCCGGCATAATCCCGTCCTGGCGTACGCGGCCATACCGCATAGGGCATATGCCCCATCGCGGCCTTTACATCGCTCATGTTTACCCCTGCCGCCCTGACCTCGACGACGCAGTCCTGGCTGCCCGCCACCACCTGACGCGTTTCCATATTGAGAGCGAGATCTTCTGCACTGGTAGCGGCAGCGGAGATCCGAATCGCTCTTCCCGAAAGCGCTACAGAGCGACCCTTGGAGCAATCATCAGAATCAATGTCGGTCATTCGCAAAACCTCAAGTGAGAACAAAGTCACGTGCAATCCTCATGCAATCGTTTGCGTTCGTCAAGCTGTTTTTTTGACCGCCCCGCCCGCGCAGAAGGGATGGGTTGGATAGTGCATTGCAATGGATTGCGAAATTCGCTCGCGGCGGGCTATAGATAGGCATGCGACCAACAAGATCTACGCTGAAAGACGTAGCGGAAGCGGCGAGCGTTCATGTCTCGACTGCCTCACGCGCATTGAACCCCGAAACGCAGCACCTCATCGGACCTGATGTTGTGGAACGCGTTCGGGAAGTTGCCCGCAAGCTCGATTACCGTGTGAACGCGTTTGCGTCGAGCCTACGCACAAAGCGCTCGAATGCCATTGGGGTCTTGATACCGGACCTTCTGAACCCGGTCTTTCCGCCGATCATCGTCGGTATACAAGAGACGATCAGCCAGGAAGGTTACGAGATTACAATCGCGAGCGACGGCAACGACTTGGCCCGACACGCCGCAGTGATCGAGGGGATGCTGTCCAGGCAAGTGGACGGGATCATATTGGCGACAGCACTATTAAAAGACCCGGCGTTGACGCGACTGATTGATCGCAACGTCGCCGCGGTCATGGTCAACAGACGCGATGACAAGGGCCGCGCGTCGTCGGTGGTAACCGACGATGAGTGCGGAATTGCTCTAGCTGTAGAGCATCTTGTCTCGCTAGGCCACCGCGATATCTGCCATATCGCGGGCCCGCAAAATCTCTCAACGGGCGTGGCCCGACTGCGTGGATTTGTCGGCGCGATGAAGGCGAACGGTCTAAGCCTCGACGAATCGCGAGTTGCGGTTGCCGAGTCGTTCGTGCGGGAGGCCGGCAGCCGCGCCGCATCCCAACTCTTGTCTCATAAGAAGAGGCCGACGGCATTGGTCGCCGCCAACGACCTGTTGGCACTTGGCTGCTACGATGCCCTGAGGACGAACGGACTTCGCTGCCCGACTGATATATCCATCACGGGCTACAACGACATGCCGTTCGTCGACTTGGTGTCGCCTCCGTTGACGAGCATTCGGATTCAGCACCACCAGATAGGAACCGAAGCGGCTAGATTGCTGTTGCGCAAGCTCTCGGAACCCCATGCCCCGGTCATCGATGTCGTTCTGCGCCCGGCATTGGTCATTCGCGAATCGACCTCGCCTCCCCGATCCGCGCCGCGCAAAAGGCGCACGTAATCACGTTGACCCGTTCCTAACCCATAGGAACCCGACCGGAGAGCTTTTCCGTCGCGCAGCCTCTTGATCTTATGCAATCGATTGCGTATATGAGGTCGCGATCGGAGGTACTGCCATGATCATAGACAGCGAGTCACAGGTCTCGGACGCAGTTATCGAAGCAATGGCAAAGTCGCCGAGCGCGCGGCTGACTCAGATCATGAATTCGCTCGTGAGACATGCTCACGCATTTGCGCGCGAAGTGAATCTGTCGGAGGAGGAATTCGACGTCGGCATCGATTTCCTCAACCGTATCGGGAAAGCGACAAACGATTCCCACAACGAAGGAATTCTGTTTTCAGACGCGATCGGGTTCTCGACCCTGGTTTGCCTGCTCAACAATGGAAAAAACGGCGCGACGGAAACCGCGGCAGCCCTTCTGGGTCCATTCTGGCGGATGAACTCCCCTCGGACCGCCAACGGCGATTCAATCGTGCGATCACACACTCCCGGCCCGGTCCTCTTCGCGAACTGCCGGATAATAGATACGAACGGCAGTCCCTTGGCTGGCGTGGAAGTAGACGTCTGGCAAGCCTCACCCGTCGGTTTGTATGAGAATCAGGACAGCGGCCAGGCGGATATGAACCTCCGTGGTAAGTTCGTTACCGATCGCGATGGCCGTTTCTGGTTTCGTTCCGTCAAGCCTGCAGGATACCCCGTCCCGACCGACGGCCCCGTCGGCGATCTGCTACGTGCCCAATCTCGGCATCCCTTCCGTCCTGCTCATCTCCATTTTTTGGCATTCAAGCAGGGTTTCAAAACCTTGGTCACGCAGGTTTTTGTCGATGATGACGAACGACTCACGACGGACGTCGTGTTCGGAGTCACGTCTCATCTCGTCGGGCACTACAGACACCACAATGAAGCGGCCCCGACGGCCGACGTGACGGGAGCCTGGTATTCGCTTGAATACGACTTCGTCATGGAAGCCGGCGAGGCCAAGCTGCCGACTCCGCCCATCAAGTAGTTCCGTCTCACGCTCCGGATCGAGTAACATGTCCTATCCAAGAGATCTCAAGAACAAAGTCGCGCTCGTCGTGGGAGGCGCTGGCGGAATCGGAGCAGCCACCAGTCAATTGCTTGCGGCTGCGGGTGCACGTTTGATCATCACACACATGCCCGGCCAAGCGCTCGCAGCAGCCGCTGGCAATGTGGTCGCCGAACTGCCCGGCGAAGGCCACAAGGCGTTCGAGGCCGATGTCTCCATGACCCCTTCTCTGATCGGTTTGCGGGACCGCATTTCCCAGGAGTACGGGCGGCTGGACATTCTGGTGAACGCCGCCGGATTCACGAGACCGGTGGCGCATGCCGACCTCGACGCTCTGGATGACGACCTCATCGACCAGATGTTCCGCGTGAACTGGCGAGGCCAATTCGCGACCATCAGGACCTTCGCGCCCCTTTTGGTCGCTTCGGGTGACGGATTAGTCGTTTCGATATCGTCGATAGCCGCTTTCACCGGGGTGGGCTCTTCGATCGCATACTGCGCCGCGAAGGCCGGTATCGACATCATGACCAAATGTCTGGCACGCGTCCTCGCGCCTCACGTACGCGTTCTCGCCGTATCTCCAGGGGTCGTGGACACGACTTTCGTCCCAGGACGGGATGTCGGCTTCAACGACAAGGTATCGAATACCACGCCGCTCAAGCGGATCGCGGAGCCAAGCGATATCGCGGCTGGAATCCTCGCATGCGCGACGCATCTTGGCTTTTCGACTGGAACGACGATCGTCGTCGACGGCGGGCGCGCACTGTGACCAACGCAAAAGAGAGGGCCGTGTCGAATAAAGTCATCATCACCTGTGCCGTCACCGGAAACCTGACCAAGCCGGGAGACACGCCGCACCTTCCGATTACTCCATCGCAGATCGCCCTCGCCTGTCTCGGCGCGGCCAGCGCCGGTGCAGCCGTCGTCCACATTCATGTGCGCGACCCGGCGACCGGCGCTCCCTCCATGGAACTGGCGCTTTACAGGGAAGTCGTCAGACTGATCCGCGCCAAGAACCCGGATCTCATTCTGAACCTCACCACTGGCCCGGGCGGCCGCTTCGTTCCCTCTCCCGACGAACCTAAAATCGCCGCGCTGGGAACAACGCTCATGGTTCCGGAACGTCGCGTCGAACACGTCGCTGCACTGCAGCCCGACATCTGCACGCTCGATCTCAATACCATGAACTCGGGTGCGGAGGTCGTCATCAACACCCCATCGAACGTCCGGCGCATGGCAAAGGTCATCCGCGAAGCAGGTGTCCGCCCCGAGCTCGAGCTTTTCGATTCCGGCGATATCGCGTTGATGCACGATCTGCTTAAAGATGGGACCTTGAGCGGCCCCCTTCTCTGCTCCTTCGTCATGGGAGTGCGTTACGGGTTTCAGCCGAGTCCAGAGACGGTTCTTTACGCACGCAATCTGCTTCCGCCAGGCGCGCAATTCACCGTCATCGGAATCGGTCGAGCGATGTTTAAGATGGCCGCGCAGTCGTATCTCGCCGGTGGACATGTCCGGGTCGGTCTGGAAGATTCCATCTATCTGTCTAAGGGCACGCTGGCCCCATCCAATGCCGCGCTGGTCGAAAAGGTCGCTCGGATGGTGCGGGACCTCGGCGGGGACGTCGCGTCGGCGAGCGAGGCCCGCAGCATTCTCCAGCTTCCTCAGCGGCAGGTCCCCGATCTTCTGAGCGACCAGGCTTCTGCGGTGGGTTGAGGCGACGGCCGAGCTTCGTTGGCTTGCCGGTTGATGCTCGCGTACTTGTGGGACTGCTCGGATCATCCCCCACAAGGCAGACGATGCACCTTCCGGAAATACGATTGGACTGAGAGTGATGGAACTAATCAAATCCGAAGTCTTTCAGGGGTCCGCATCTTCGGCCCAGAATGCGGAGGGGTTCGACACGGATCTTTTCGTGATAGGCGGTGGCTCTGGCGGCGTTCGCGCGGCCCGCATTGCAGCCGGCCACGGAGCACGTGTCATGCTCGCCGAAGAGCATCGGGTCGGCGGGACCTGCGTCATCAGAGGATGCGTGCCTAAGAAGTTGCTCGTATACGCAAGCCGCTTCGCTCACGATTTTCGCGACGCCGAAGGCTTTGGCTGGACGGTGCCCACGCCGCATTTCGACTGGAACAGCTTGATCACGAACAAGGACGCCGAGATAGACAGGTTGGAGAACGTCTACCAATCAAACCTCGAGAAGACCAAAGTTGAAATACTTCGGAGCCGTGCCGTCGTCGAAGGGGCGCACGAGGTGCGCGTCGTAAAAACCGGAAGATTGGTGCGTGCGAGATTCATCTTGATCGCGGTAGGCGCCAATCCCTCGACACTGCCGGTGCCAGGAGGCGATCTTGCGATCACATCCAACGAGGCCTTCTATCTGACGAAACGACCAGATCACGTTCTGATCGTTGGAGGCGGCTATATATCCGTTGAATTCGCCGGCATATTTGCGGGGTTGGGAAGCCGGGTGACCCTCGTTCACAGAGGTGATAAGCTTTTGCGCGGTTTCGACCACGCCATTCAGGATCGTCTGGGCGATACCTATCGCAAACGCGGAATTGAAGTGCTTCTGGGCCGGAAGGTCGAGGACATCCGGAAGGTCGGCGGCTTCCTTGAGGTTCGCCTGTCGGATGGCACGATTCGTCGCGTAGACGAGGTCATGGCGGCGACCGGCCGCAAGCCGCACACGAAAGGTCTCGGCTTGGAAGGCGCCGGGATTGTACCGGACGACGACGGTGCGATTCCGGTAAATGATCATTGTCAGACCAAAGTCCCGTCCATCTACGCGGTCGGCGACGTCACAAACCACCCTCACCTAACACCCGTCGCAATTCGCGAAGGACATGCGGTCGCCGATACTCTGTTCGGGGGGAGGCCAACCCCGATCGTGCACGAGCTGATTCCTACCGCAGTCTTTTCGACTCCTGAGATCGGCACGGTTGGCCTCACCGAGGCGGCTGCGAGACATCAATACGGCCACGTCACGATCTTCCAAGCCACCTTTCGTGACATGAAAGCGACCCTCTCAGGGAGCGAGGAGCGAACCTTCATGAAGCTGATCACTCATCCTTCTACCGACAAGGTGCTCGGCGTTCACATCGTGGGCCACGAGGCGGCCGAACTCATACAGCTCGTGGGCGTCGCCATGACCATGGGAGCGACCAAAGCAGATTTCGATCGCACGATGGCAGTTCATCCCACGGCTGCGGAAGAACTTGTCACAATGCGGACGCCTTCCAACTAACCTCATGACATTTTCGCGTCGGGTCCGCTAGTTGAACTCGCTCTTCGCAACAATCGAACCAACATGAGCTTATTCGAGGACATGACGGCGTTCGTCTACGCTGCCGAAGCTCAGAGCTTTTCCGGCGCCGCCAGACGGCTCGGCATCGCCAAGTCCATCGTCAGCCGACGGATGAACTCTCTCGAGGACAGGCTTGGCACCAGCCTGTTCAATCGCACGACGCGCCGCCTCAGCTTGACGGAGACCGGACGGGCGTACTTCGAGAGGGCCCGCCGGATACTTGCTGATGTAACGGACGCCGAGGACGTGACTCGTCACCTCCAGGGCGAAGTGAGAGGCAGGCTCAAGGTCGCCGCCCCTATGTCGTTTGGCGTGCAGCATCTCGCGCCGGCAGTAACCGAGTTCTTGACCGCTCACCCCCAGGTGGAGATTGAACTTGATCTCAACGATAGATGTGTCGACGTCGTAAGTGACGGCTATGACCTCGCCGTGCAAATCGGCGAACTGCCCGACTCATCATTGATCGTACGCACCCTGGCACCCTGCCGTCACGTCGTATGTGCCAGTCCGACGTATCTTGCCGCCCACGGCGAGCCCGGTGTGCCCAGCGATCTCGTAAAGCAAGGCCACGACTGCTTAGTTTACAGCAACCGGCCTGCATTAGAGCAGTGGAGATTCCGAATTGCAGGGAAATGGCAGGAGGTAAGCGTTGTTGCCTGCAGACTCGGCGCCAACAGCGCGAAGATTCTAATGGATGCTGCCATCGCCGGCCTAGGCCTGGCCGTACTACCTACCTTCGTCGTTAGTGACGCGCTCGTGTCTGGCCAGCTAACGCAGGTGCTCGGCGATTACGAATTCTACGATCCCTCTATTCGTGTCGTCTGGCCGCAGAACCGCCAGCTATCGGCGAAAGTTCGCGCGTTCGTTGATTTTCTCGGCGCCCGATTTGGTGGGGTGCCCTACTGGGATAAGGCTATTGCCAATGGGGCGGCCCGACAACTCGGCGCCTGACAAACGAAGCAAAACGCAGCAAGCCTATTCTATTCATGGGTGAAAACAGCTAAGACTCTACGCCAACACTACGTCGTCGGCGGTCAGGGGTCCTGTAGTGTAGTGCTGCTGCACGGCTCGGCTGAGACTTGGCTTACCTGGCATCGTGTCATGCCCGGGCTGGCCAAAAGCCACGGTGCGGCCGCGATAATCAGGTCCACGCAGGTTGGGCCACGTGAACTGACAAGTGCGCACGGCTCAAGGGTTACGTAAATCGTCGCTCCGCGCGCCGCTTGTCCGGCGTCGGCGAGTGCCATGGCTTCGGCGTGAGGCCGGCCCCCGGGTCAGTAACCCCGACCGATGATAGTGGCGTCTCTGACGATGATGCATCCGACATTTGGGTTCGGCGCCGTCGTGCCGCGCGCCTGCTCGGATAATGCGATGGTCATTTTCATCCATCGTGAGTCTTCCGCACTTCGATCTTTCGCCATGACAAGCCCCTGCGTTTGGTCGCTCGTTTCACGTGTCGAAAGGATTGCTGAGTAGTGGCGCGTCGCGGAAGCGGGGCCGGTGGAACAAAATTCGCGCGAGCCAAACCTTGTGCGTCTTACTCTACAGTGAGACGGCAAATCCATTGCGATTTAGCGCGGATTAAACCTCGTTCGGTGTGAACTGATTCAACTCCTCGGTGGGTTTTCGCTGACGCCCGAAGCCGGCGGCTTCACTTCGAATTGCGCTGCTCTTCTATGCGGCGCTGCCATGGTGGAGTACCGGCGAAGCGTTTGATGAGGAAGTCAATGAACACTCGTACCTTCGCGGGAAGGTGCTCGTTTGGCGGATAGACAGCATAAATATTGCCGATGTCGAAGGGCGGCTGATCGAGCTCGATTATCTCGAGTTTGCCATCGGCGACGGCGTTCGCGACGATAAACGTAGGCTGGTAGACGACCCCCATTCCCGCAACCGCGGCAGCGACGAGCGCATCGCCATTGCCGGCTCGCAAGGGGCCGGAAATCGGGACGCGGAGGTCGCCGCCGCTCGCGAAGCTCCACGAGTTCGGGCCGACGGCGTGTGACAATGTGTAGCCGAGACAACGATGGTCCTTGAGGTCGGTCACCTTTTTCGGCCGGCCGTGCTTCCTGAGATATGTGGGTGATGCGCAGACAGCCAGTTGGCAGGGCGCGAGTCGCCGCGCGATCATGGGCGAGTCCTGAAGTCGTCCAATGCGTATCGCGAGATCCCATCCCTCTTCGACAAGATCGATCAGGCGATCGTTTAGACCAAGATCGACGGTCAAGGCCGGATGAACCTTGGAGAGATCGTTGAGCAGTGGCGCGATCTCGCTGGCGCCAAAAGACACGGGAACGTTCACCCTCAGCAAGCCGCGGACGACAAGCTTGTCAGCGGCGGCAGCTGCCTCGGCTTCCTGAAGGTCGGCGAGAATTCGCTCGGCGGCCCGGACGTAGCTGCGTCCGATTTCGGTCGGGGTCACCTTTCGCGTTGTGCGATGCAATAGCCGCACACCCAGTCTCTGTTCGATGGCGGCAATATGCTTGGTCGCCATAGTCGGCGACATCTGCAGCGCGCGGGCGGCGCTCGACAGACTTCCAAGCTCGACGACCTTGAGCAGCACCTGAATTCCCTGAAAACGATCTAGCAACTGTCGCCTCACACTTAGGGTGTTGGAAATTAGTGCGGACTATTCGATTAACAACAAATTCGCAAGTAATTAAGCTGCGAGGCACGTCGGGTGAGAGCATGCGACGAGTCGTAGCTTCATGCCGTCTCACTGCGATCATTCTTCCGCAGGCGATCGATGTAGCGAGCATCCTCGGGCGTTAGCGCTGCGGCTTCTTCAGCGCGGATTCGAGTGGCGTCCAAATTAAGCGATACGGGCGTGATCACCTGATTCTCCGGCGAAGAGCAGGCCTGGACGAGAATCGCTCTTACGTTTGCGGGCAAGCCGCATGACGGTCGTTGTCCACACACAGCATAGGTAGGGCAATTGAAAGGCTGTGTCGGGGAAGAGCGGTGCGCGGGTTCATACTGTTGGTACGAAGAGAACGTCTGTATCGCGGGATTATCGCAGCACTAGATGGGCGATAGCCTCGCGAGCGTTTTCCAACCAACTGCCCGCCACGTTTGAAGCCCCATCGACGGTGTCGCTCCAGAAACAGGATTACGCCTGAGAGGCGGGATCTGGCCGTGACGTCAACCGAAGAGGGGCTGGATGGACTAACGGAGTTCATTGTCACGAGGAGAAGCTGGAACGCGGATGAACATTCATTGGCTTCTACGAGCAACAGGTTGACTGCGCGCTGCGTCGGTTGACACTGATAACGCCTCGCACCTGAGGGTGCGTCCGAATAAGGATCTCCAAAATGACTAAAGTTCTTGTGCTTTATTACTCGTCTCACGGTCACATCGAGGCGATGGCTCACGCCGCAGCGGAAGGTGCGCAATCCGCAGGCGTAGAAGTCGACGTAAAGCGCGTTCCCGAGACGACGCCCGAGGAAGTTGCTCGGAAAAATGGCTTCAAGCTTGATCAAAAGGCGCCGATTGCGAGCGTCGACGATCTCGCTGGCTACGAGGGCATAATTTTCGGGTTTCCGACGCGTTTCGGGACTATGCCCGCGCAAATGAAGGCATTTTTGGATCAGACTGGCGGGCTCTGGTACGAACGAAAGCTTGTCGGCAAAGTCGGCTCGATCTTCACGTCGTCGGGCACGCAGCATGGCGGGCAGGAATCGACGATCCTCGGAAGCATTCCGCTGTTGCTTCACCACGGCATGATCATTGTCGGTCTTCCCTATACAGCGCGGGGCCAGATGCGCCTCGATGAAATCACTGGCGGTTCGCCGTATGGAGCATCGACTATCGCGGCACCGGATCGCTCGCGCCAGCCGTCGACGAATGAACTCGAACTTGCTTCACTGCAAGGGAAGTTCGTTGCCGAAGTTGCCCGAAAACAAGCTGCGGTCTGAGAGCGGTCCCGGATGGGCGCCGGTACAGTATTTGGTCGGCGCCTCAGCGCTCCAGCGACTTGAACATCTGGCGGGCAATGTCAACCAACCGGGTACGTTCTGCATTTAGGTCCGTTGTCCGCCAGCTGAGAATGATGGTAAAGTAGCACCGACTTCGGCGATGGGACGAAGGACCGCGTCGTCGCGACGCATTCGCTTCATCGACGCCGGAACGACTCTGACGCCGAAACCGGCCGCAGCCATGCCAACGGCCGTTTGCACTTCCTTCGCTGATCGCGCCGACCTCCGGCACGATTAGATCGAGATGGCTGAAGAGAATTTCGGCAGTGGCGTCTGTCGACCCGTCGTCAGCGATCAGGATCTGATCGAGCGGATCCCGCCGGGCGAGAAGCCGCTCGATCGCATCCGATAGACCTGTGGCTTCGTTTTAGGCCGCAAGGATGACGGCCGGTATCGGACGGTCTGGAGCATAACCGATGTCGTCGGGGCGGTGGCCGTCGCTGCTCGAACAAGCGGCGGATGCGGTGGATCGAGGCCGATCAGCAAAGTTTCATAAAGTATCATAGAGAGTGAGCGCGAACCCTGTCGCCCAGGTTGCGGCCGCACCGGACAATAACGTCCGCACAAGAAGCGCGATCGACAGCGCGAGGACCCCATGGCCTGGAAGAATATGCCAGGGACTGCGGCGCGTCGGGCGGGGAGAAGCTACGACGAAAGGCTGGGCAAAGCTGCGCAATGCGGGGAGTTCCTGCGATGCGGGCGACGCTCGCAAGAACGAGACGGCGACATCACGTCTTTTGTAAGCGCCGGGTTCCGGGGCAGGTGCGGCGTTCAACCCGGTTGCCGGGTCCACGCATAACCGAGCGGGACCTCGCGGAAGGCGAAGCGATCGAGGTGGCTTTCAAATACCTTGCGGAAGCGCATGTCTTCAGCGTCGTCGGGTACGCTGAGGCTCATCTTGATTCCAGCCGGACTAGCCTTCAGGGTCAGCGTTACTTGCGGGTTGAACGGGATCGTCGCAACGCCATCCGCTTCCGTGATCGAGAGCCTGTGACGCCAGTGCTTGATGAGTTGCTGGATGTAGCGTTCGCTCTTGGCTGTTGCGACGAAGCCGATTGTGGTGACTGTCATGATCAGGCTTTCGTGGGTTGGGGAAGTCGGTCGGCGGGACCGACCGGAACGATCTGCGAGGGATTGACGGCTTTGACCGAATAATAGCCGTGCTTGATATGGTTGATGCTCACGGTCTCGACGACGCCCGGCAGATCCAGAATGCGGGCCATATAGCGCGGCAGGTTTCGATAGTCCGCGATCCGGCGAATGTTGCATTTGAAGAGGCCGTGATAAGCCACGTCGAAACGGACAAGCGTGACGAACAGCCGGATGTCGGTTTCGGTCAGACGGTCGCCGAACAGAAACGGCCCGCCGGCAAGCCGATCGTCGAGTTCATCAAGCATCGCGAAAACGCCGAAAGCCGCTTCTTCATAGGCCTCCTGCGACAGCGCGAAGCCGGCTTGGTAGACGCCGTTGTTGAGCGGCGTGTATATGCGTTCGCTCAACGCCTCGATTTCACCGCGAAGATCAGCCGGGTAGAGGTCGCAGTTGCGCGTGGCAAGATGACCAAAGCCGGTTCCGAGCATGCGCAGGATATCGGCGGATTCGTTGTTGACGATCGTCCGGCGCTTCTTATCCCACAGCACGGGCACCGTCGCGCGGCCCGTATAGACAAGGTCAGCGGTCGTGTAGAGCTCGTGAACATATCTGGCGCCGAGGATGGGATCGGGTTCGGCGCCGGGGAACGGGTCGAACGACCAGCCAAAATCGCTAAGCTTCGGATTGACGACCGACATGCTAATCACGTCGTCCAAGCCCTTGAGCTTGCGCCCCATGAGCGTGCGCGAAGCCCAGGGGCAAATGAGCGCGACATAAAGGTGATAGCGGCCCGCTTCAGCCTTGAAACTACCTTCACCCGTCGGCCCGGGCGCACCATCGGGCGTGACCCAATTGCGGAAGCTCGAAGCCTTGCGGAGGAAGCGGCCCCTTGTATCGGTCGCCTGGAAGGGGTGCCATTCGGCAGACCATTTGCCCTCGATCAACATCGAAAATTCCATTCTATTCGGTTCAGTCAATCAGATCTCGCCG
The DNA here is from genome assembly GCF_016599855.1 of Bradyrhizobium diazoefficiens. Lineage (NCBI taxonomy): Bacteria > Pseudomonadati > Pseudomonadota > Alphaproteobacteria > Hyphomicrobiales > Nitrobacteraceae > Bradyrhizobium > Bradyrhizobium diazoefficiens. The sequence goes on from NZ_CP067041.1 coordinate 4,829,747, forward strand.
GGCCGACACGTACGTCGGAGGGCGCCTGTGACCCATTATCAAAAAGCAACCCCATAGCGGACTGGCCGATAATCTGGGGATTGGTACGCTGTTCTTATACGCAGGGTTGAGGCGCGCGCCGCGCCGTCACAGCGCGTGGCCTGTCCTGTCCCGTTTGGTGTCGAGATAGCGCGCATTATGCGGGTTCGCCGACAGCCGGTGCGGAACACGCTCGGTGACCGTGATACCAGCTAACACAAGCGTTTTGACTTTTGCGGGGTTGTTAGTGAGGAGGCGAATACTGTCCTCGCCGAGGAGCCGTAGCATCTGGGCCGCAATCTTGAAGTCTCGCGCATCGATGGCAAAACCGAGCCGCGTATTGGCATCCACGGTGTCGAAACCGCGATCCTGAAGCGCATAGGCGCGCAGCTTGTTGACCAGGCCAATACCGCGTCCCTCCTGTCGCAGATAGAGCAGGATGCCCCAGCCATTATCAGCGATGGCCTCAATTGCAGTATGGAGCTGCGGGCCGCAATCGCATTTGAGTGAGCCGAGCATGTCGCCGGTCAGGCACTCGCTGTGCACCCTTACAAGTGGTGGACGTCCATTGGGTTTGCCGATGACGAGAGCGATGTGTTCGCCGGGCATCTCCGGAGTCCGGAAAGCGACGATCTCGCAGTCCTCGACTGCCGCGACTGGTAGACGGGCGCGGGCCGCAATCGACAGCCGGCTTGCATCGTCATAGGCTTCGATATCGTCGACTGATAGTGCGACATCGACTGCCCCGCCGGTAGCGACATAGAATGCCGGAAGGATGCCGGCGCGCATGGCAAGATGCAGAGCCGCGGCCGAGATCGACGAAGGATCATGCTCGACGATATCAAACGCGCCGGCAAAGGCGACCGCCATGTCGAGCTGAGGATCGGCGACGATCGTCGCGACCGAAAGATCGAAGCCGCCAGCGCGGCGTAGGCGAACAGGCTCGTCGGGATCGAAATCGGCGAAGGCTCGGCCGAAATCTAGTGTCGCGGCGCGCCCGGCGGAGATCAGGAGCGACGCCTCGCCGTTGGGATCGAAGGTAGCAAGACGAACCGGATCTGCGGTTTCGATTGCTAGTAGAATGATACTTGCGCCTTCACTGCCGATCGAAATCGGCCAGCCGCGACGAAGTGCATCGATGGCGCGGGCGCCGAGGCGTGCAGCAGGCGCTAGATCCCCAAAGCGCCGAGCAGCGTGATGTGGTGGTTGAGCGTGGGGTGGGAAAAAGGGTCCGAGACCGTCGAGGCTGATGAGGCTGTGCATTGCTATTCCATTTGCCGGAGCGACGTTGTTGCAATGAGCCGAGCCGCTTTCGTCTGGCGCGCCATCTGACGCTTTCAGGCAATCACCTGCACTCGAAACTCTGGATCTCGATATATTCTCGTACTTTCGAAAGGAGAATTAGCGAGTTGGTGCAATGTTCTGACACTATAGGTGTGAGATGTCGTCGGGGCGTAAGAGTGGGGCCGGAAATAAGCCACGGCGGCTGCGCGTCACCGAAGGTCAGAGGCTGTCTAAGGCCGCGGGTGGTCAAGGCCCCGATCGCTTCACAGCCTTCACCCACTTTGCGGATTTCCGTGGACTCGAAAAGTTTTGATCTTCATCCGGCCATTGCAGCAAATGAAGCCTCGCCAAGTCTCCCCGCCGCCTGGCTGGCAGGCCGAAGCTGCTTCCGGCCGTAAACGAACGCGCCCGCATGGGCCGGGTTCTTCAGTATGTCGGTCACCGCTGGAACGCTTGGCCGCTTCCAATATACCCCACCATGCGGATCGCGCCTCGGCAGCGAGAGGATTCTCACACAGAAAGCTCGCTTCACCTGCGCGGCGGTACGCAACGACCGGAAGCTCTCAAACACCAAGGCGATGCGATTCCGCACCTCCTTATCCGAGTCTTTGGTGACGATACCCCTGGATCGCGCGCGAAGCCTGCCGGCAATGGCTGCGCTAATTCTCCGCGCTTGCATCTGGCTGAGCACTCTTTTCATGGGAGTGGGGCCTTAGCTTGAGCAGAGCTTGATGCACCTCCTCGACCAGGTACGGTCGTCGTGCGCTGTCGCCGAGGCCACGCATGTCTGGTGCGTTCACCGTGTCCCGTGGAAATCTACGAACGTGAGCGTGAGGACCATCCAAGTTGATGTCTCGGCTGAGCACGCACTAAATTTTCTCTGCCATCCCAATCCTCGTGCGAAGCTTGCGCCGCAGCCCCAAAGCTAGTCACCTTGCCCCAAGTTTATCCAGTCCTGAGTTCGCTCCGACTGTTGGGTTTGTCCGGATGGGCGGTTGTAGCGACGGAAGCTGGCGCGAAGTCCTCGGCATAGCGCAGCGCCAGATCCCGGCGCGGGTTGCAGGTGAAGGCGAACTCAGATGGCGTCTTCCATCCGAGCTGCGAGTGCGGTGGTGTATCCTTTGTCGGCCGGCCAATGTCCAAGTGCGACGCGGGGCTGGGCCTGCGACGTAAACAGCGTTTCGTTCAACAATTCATCCCGCAGCCGGCCGTTGACGCTCTCAATGAAGGCATTCCGCATGGGCCTGTCCAGCGCGATATGGTGCCAGGCGACGCGGCTCTGATTGGCCCATGTCAGGATGGCGTTACTGGTGAGTTCGGTGCCGTTGTCGCTGACAATCATCTTGGGCCTGCCGGCGCTCGATCCGGTCCAGTTCCCGCGCCGCCCGGATGCCGGAGAGCGAGGTATCGGCCACGAGCGCCAGGCACTCGCGGTAGCCGTTCGCGCCGTGAGAGACGCGGCTTCTGCGCTCCTGAAGTGACCATCGGGGGCGACATGCGCAACGAACGTGCCGCGCCTGAAAAACCTCCTAGTTCGGCGACCTTCGGCGACGCCCGCATACTTTCAAATCGGTCCACTCCAATCTCACACTACCGGTACGCAAACAATTTCCTAACTAGCCGATTATCGCCGAAATGAGAAATGGCTACGTGTTTGGAGACAACGAAGGTTCGGAGCGCATCATGCGCCAACACTTGCGCGGCCCTCTCCGCCGCTTTCATTTGCGGGTGAGCCGGCCTGATGTGCATTCTTGTATCGGACACTAAGAGACGCTTCGAAATGGCAGTAGTCAGGTAGCTGGCGGCCAGCGGGACGCAGACGGAGGCGCGGCGAATTCGTCCGAACATGCTGGCCGTGGCGCTCTAAGCAATTGCTTGCCATGATGATCGACCGAGCTGCCCCAGTTGAACAGGTTATCGAATGTTCCGTCCTGAAGACCGAAAAGGAAGTAGCGCTATGTCCCAAGTATTGATCGATACCACGCATGCGGGGCTTCAGAAGCTCTATTTTGCGTGCCTAACGCGGCCGGTTCGACCGCTGGCGGAATTGGAAGAGCATCTCAATAGTCACAAGGCTTATCTGTCGGTGCTGGAACGAGACGGGAAGCTGTTCGCCGCGGGCCCCTTCTAGCTGTAGGAGCGCGCTACGACGGGAACGGACTGATCGTGTTTCGTGCCAAGACTCGCGAAGAAGCGCAACAACTCGCCGACAATGATCCGTTTCACGCTACCGGCTTGCGCCGTTACGAGCTTTTTCCGTGGCAAGTGAACGAAGGAAGCCTTGACGTTCGGCTGCTTTTTTCGACGGGCAAGTTCGACATCGGGTGAAATAAAGAGCTGGCACAGCCGCAAAAAAATCCATCAAGGCTTCCACAGCACCGATGTTGAATAGGGCGCAACGATGCGGTGCCACACGCGACGGCGTGCAACGCTGCCGCCAAGGGTCGCTCTGATCGGAAGTGCCGCCTCGTAGGGCGACCTCACGTCGACCTCAGGGTGACCGAAGGGCGCCGCTGACGCGTTACGGGAGTTTGAGGACGACATCGATGCGGGCCTGAGGAAATTCGCCGCCGAGCTGAAACGAATGAGTGATCCATGGCCGCTAGGCGGTACGCACTAGGTGCCTTCCTCAATATGCAGCATCAAAACGATCTATTCCGCAACACCGCCGCGGATCCGTTTTCTATCAGTGAGCTTGCTCGGAGCAAGAAATGGCTCAGATCCGTGAACGTGCTCGTCGTTGCATTCCGCCCCGGTCCGGAACCGGGTCGCGAAGAATGCGGTGGTGCTCGGCCGGAAGTCGGACGACAACGACCGAAGAGCGCCCGTTAGACTCTCCGCCGTTTGGCGCTGTACTACCCCCTTCCGCACCAACTCCGGCACCGTTTTTGTGCCCCACAACTTTCGACCTCGAGAAATCCTTGCGGCACCGCGATTTCTTACATCGGACACCGCAGCGCTGAAGATTTAAGGCACGGGCGCGCCTGCATTGCGATGACCTGGCCGTCGATCGTGCCCTGCCAGACCGGATCGCCCGGCTTCCACGGCGAGGCCAACAGATGCGCTTGGCCGGCCTTGCCCTCGGCATCGACGAAACGGATCGCAATGGCATCGCCCTCGCGCGCGACTTCAAGCGCGATCTCCTGGCGGCCGAGCCAGACCGCGCGGCGGCGCTCGCGCTGCACGATGCGGCCGCCCATCTGGCCCGAGATCTGCCGCTTGCGCTCGCCGAGCACGTGATCGATGGCGGCGCCGACCGCGGCGATCCGCCGCGCGACCTCGCGCACCGCAAAGCCCTTGGGGAATTCCTCGGCGATGAAGCCGGTCGAGAGCCGGCCCTCGCGCCAGCGCGGATGATACATCAGCGCCGACAGGAACGGGATGTTATGGCGGATGCCATCGACATAGAACGAATCCAGCGCGGTCGCCTGCGCTTCGATCGCCGCCGCACGCGACGGCGCATGCGTGACGAGTTTTGCGGTCATCGGATCGTAATGGATCGAGATCTCGCCGCCCGCTGCACGCCGGTGTCGTTGCGAATGGTGATGCCGTCCTGGCTTGCTTCCGCCGGCGGACGGTATTTCACCAGGCGCCCGGATCGAGGGCAGGAAGCTGCGGAACGGGTCTTCGGCGTAGAGGCGTGACTCCACCGCCCAGCCGGTCAGCGTGACGTCCTTCTGCGCAAGGCCGAGTTTCTCGGCGGCAGCAACGCGGATCATCTGCTCGACGAGGTGACACCGGTGACCAGTTCGGTGACGGGATGCTCGACCTGGAGTCGCGTGTTCATCTCCACGAAATAGAAGCTGTTGTGCTGCCCGGCGACGAGCAGCGGCGACGGCACTGCTCGTGCGCGAGGTCTGTCGGCTCCGTCAGAAATGCGATCTTCACGAGAAATCGGTTCAACAGGTTCGCAACGAGAAGACTATCCGAGTGTTGCGAACGCAGAACTGTGAGTTGCCGACGCATCTCAATCAAATCGAGCGGTTCTTGGTCCGGCTGCTCTTTCAAGTGAAACTCGCTTGCCTGCCATCAAACGAAGCCGCCGCGCCGAGTATATTAGCGCGACGACTTTGCAATGGGCGGACCCGGACGGGGCAATGTCCGGTGGATGCAAGCTATGGTCCGCATGGCTAACGGCAATCGAACTCGCGAATTAAGCTTGATGTTGCGAGCCTGGGTTAAAGTTGGAACCCCATTAAAGCTGGACGAGGCCAGCGCGCTCGTTAGGTTGGCACAATATTTGGGTTATTGCGTTTGCGTGGCGGGCACGAGTTTCCAACTGTCCATCCTCAAGTTCCTCGCCGGCCAGCCCGATGGGCGGGCCAGCATGGACGTCATGAAGCAGTATCTGGCCGTGCTCTACACCAGCGGGCCGGAGTGGGTCGCCCGCACAAAGTGCCTTGCGGAACGCGCGCCCGAGCTGGACATCTTCAGCCAAAAGCTTGTCGCGCGGGAGCCCGGCGAGTGGCGGATCACGGACGAGGGCAAGGCCTTCCTGATCGCGCTCGAGCGTCCAACCGGCGTCGAAACGGAGCTAATCCTCGAGGAGATGATCGAGCATCCTCAGACGTCGGACGTTCCGCCTCTTCCCACTCCACCGCAGCGGCGGGTTGATGAACGCAGGCGATGCAAGCGCCGGCACCGCGCCGACGGCTCGCACCCGCGGATGTTAGCATGATTGCAGAGCGAGGAGATCGAGAACAGCACCGCATCGCGCAATCTGATATCGGTCGAGAGTCCGGTGGGGTCGAGAGGCCAAACCGAACGGCCAGAGGGTGAGCCCGCGCAGCCTGATGATGCGAAGCACTCTCAGGTGTTAATGGACCGTTAGCGCGATGTGAATTAGCCTCGGCTTCGTAACCTTTCGGGTCCACAAGCGATGGAATTCCAGAGCGCAACGCCCGCTGTCGTGACAGCAATCCGCCACCGTGACCTACTGAATACCTGGCTGCACGTCTACGCGCGTGAACAGAGACTTCCGCGCGTCTCGGAATGAGCCGGGCCCTCTAGAGGAAGAAGCCGACGATCTCGTGTACTACGCGTTGATACTGTCCAGTGGCCGCCCGTTCAAAGCGAAGGCACGCGAACGTCGACCGCGTACGGACAGACCGGCAAGGGCGTCGCCTGGACGAATATATAGGGCCCCGTTGGCAACTTCTCTCATGCCGGTTTTCGATACGGGGCGCAGCCCTGTGTCTTGCGGACCAGTCCCAAAGCTCGTGCGCGCGCCTCCGGGTCTCTTCTTCCAAGCTATCGGCTTTCAGTATGTCAAGTTTGTTGCTGATGTCGCCGGCGAATGCGTTGAGCCGAGCTATGACCGCCCGATCGGCTATGAGCGGGTCCGCACCGAGACGTGGCAGTGGACGCGGTTCAAAGGGAATTGGGCGGGAGGGCCGATCTGATCAGTTCCCAGGCTGCAGCCAGATGACGGCGTAGGGCGTCCTCGGCTTGGTCGGGATCGCGTGCTGCAATGGCGTTGAAGATGGACAAGTGCCCGGAATAGTTCATCCGATCGAGTTCTGGGCTGGTGCGCATAGAGCGCCAAAGTTGCATCAGCCAATCAACATAGGCCTTGTGAATCGCTGGATAGATGGAGTTAGCTGGAATGCGGTAAAGAATGGCGTGAAAGGCGATATCTGTCGCATAGAAATCGCTCCAATTTCCGATTGCTGCGCAATTGGCCTCAAGAGCGCCCTTCAGATTCTCGATGTCGCGCTGACGGGCGTGCTGGGCCGCCCACCTCACAAGACCTGCCTCGACGAAAACACGTGACTCGAACAACTCGGCGATGCCCTGTTTGTCCGACACAAGGTGCGCAACAACGTCGCCGACTCGATTGAGGGCCGCTTCGTAGTCCGGTTTGCGCGCAACCGGCCGATGGCCGAACTTAGTGTCGGCGAGACCCCGATGCGACAGCTTTGCGATCGCCTCCCGTACCGCCGCCCTGCTGATGCGGAAGCGCCGCATCAGGTCGCGTTCGCTTGGTAGCCGTTCTCCTTCGGGAATTTCGCCGGCCAGGATCATGCGGGCGAGCTCGTCAGACACCGCGTCGGCGAGACGTTCGGATTGCGGCGTCGCCGCGTTATCGCCAACCACCAATCTGTCCCTCGAAATCCGCGCCGACTTTGGCCCGCCACCAGCTTATGGTAGGACCAAAGCATTAACTTGGCCATCCCTTTCATCAGCAGTTTGGCGCATTCGGGTTGGTTTGTGATTGACACAATCGTTGTGCTCAATGGTAGGATGACCTGTGGTCTGACCAAGAAGGCGTCTTGAAGGGCATTTGGTTGGAGCGCCGCAGTGGCATTCCACCAGCACCATAGAAAACCCCACACCCAGATGGGCGGATCAACGTTCCCAAGGAGAACAACATGAACAGAAGGTCTTTCCTGCTCCTCTCGGCCGGTGCCGCGAGCATGGCGGTGGCAATGCCCTTGTGGGCGCAAGATCTGCCGAAGCTGAAACAAAAGGAAAAGTACAAGGTCGGCTTCGCGCAGACCGAAAGCAACAACCCTTGGCGGATTGCTCAGACCGAGAGCATGAAGGCGCAGGCGCAGAAAGAAGGATGGCAGCTCGTCTACACTGACGCCGCAGGCTCGGCGGCCAAGCAGGTGGCCGACGTCAATTCCATGATCGCCCAGGGCGTCGATCTGATCTTCCTCGCACCGCGCGAGGAGAAGCCGTTGATCCCAGCGGTGATGAACGCCAAGAAGGCCGGCATTCCGGTCATCCTGCTCGACCGCAGCGTGGACCCGAGCCTCGCAAAACCCGGCGTGGACTACGTGACCTTCATCGGCTCAGACTTTGTCGAGGAAGGCAAGCGGGCAGCGGACGCCCTCGCCAAGGCGGTGGGCGGGAAGGCGAAAATCATCCAGCTGGAAGGCACAACCGGGTCCTCGCCCGCCAACGATCGCGCCAAGGGCTTCAAGGAAGGGATCAAGGCCCATCCGGACATGCAGATCGTCGCATCGCAATCCGGCGATTTCGTGCGCGACAAGGGCCGGCAGGTTGCCGAGACCCTGCTGCAGGCTCATCCAGATGCAAACGCGATCTACGCTCACAATGACGAAATGGCGATCGGCGCGATCGCGGCCGTCGAGGCCGCCGGCAAGAAGCCGGGCAAGGACGTAATCATCGTCTCGATCGATGGCGAGCGCGACGCGCTGCGCGCGGTGGCCGACGGTAAGATGCTGGCCACTGTGGAATGCAATCCGAAGTTCGGGCCCAAGGCGTTCGATACGGCCAAGCGTTACGCCAAGGGCGAGAAGATCGAGCCCTGGGTGATCAATCCCGACCGCTTCTTCGATGCGTCCAACGCCAAGGACATGATTGCGGACTCCTATTAAGCTGTCGGCACTAAGCCGCCCGGGCGCGCCTTCGGCGCGCCCGATCTTTCCCGAAGCTAAAGCGAACAGCACCAGGAGCGTCATGGCCCCTCTCCTTTCCATGCGCGGTGTCGAGAAGCATTTCGGAGGCGTCCCCGCGCTGCAGGCGGCCTCGCTGGAAGTCGAGCTTGGTGAGGTCCACGCGCTGATCGGGCAGAATGGTGCGGGCAAGTCCACACTGATCAAGATCCTGACCGGCTATCACCAGCGTGACGCGGGTGAGATTCTATTCGACGACCACGCTGTCGCATTCGGGGCACCGCAGGAAGCGCAGCTCGCCGGCATCAGCACAATCTACCAGGAGATCAACCTGGTCCCCTACCGCTCCGTGACCGAGAACATTTGCCTCGGCAGAGAGAAGCGCCGGTTCGGGCTGCTCGACTGGTCATTCATGCACCGCGAATCCGCCGAGTTGCTGTCGCGCTTCAACATGCAAGGCGTCGATGTTCGCCGACCGCTGATGGAGTATCCGACCGCCGTACAGCAGATCGTAGCCATCGCACGTGCGATCGGTTTTGCCGCCCAGCTGGTGATCATGGACGAACCCACCTCCTCGCTGGACGAGAAGGAAGTGGCCGTGCTGTTCGATGTCATCCGCCAGCTCAAGGCATCCGGGGTTTCCGTGATCTTCGTCAGCCACAAGCTGGACGAACTCTACGACGTGTGCGATCGCGTCACAGTGATGCGGGACGGCCGCACCGTTCTGACTGCGCCCATGGCTGATGTGTCGAGGATAGATCTGGTCACGACCATGCTTGGCCGCGAACTATCGCACACGCTACGTTCCGGAGGTCGGCGGCAGTCCGTTGCAAGCGAGATCACGCCCCTGCTGGAGGTGGAGCATCTCGCGGGCGGCCCAAGAGTTCGCGACGTGAGCTTCCAGGTGCGGCCCGCGGAGATCGTCGGTTTAGCGGGCCTGCTCGGCTCAGGCCGTACCGAGAGTGCGCGCATGGTGTTCGCAGCCGACCGGCCGGAACATGGGGACATCCGCTTCCGGGATCGCCGCGGCATCTCCGATCCGGGGCAGGCGATTTCCGCTGGAATGGGGTTTTGCTCGGAGGATCGCAAACTCGAAGGTATCGTGCCATGGTTGTCGGTGCGCGAGAACATCGTGCTTGCGCTATTGCCGCAGCTTTCCCGCCGCGGGATCATCGATGAATCCCGCAGCAGGGCCATCGCTGGCGATTTCGTCGCGCGTCTTGGTATCCGCTGCCGCTCGCCGGAGCAAGCCGTTGGCGAGCTTTCCGGAGGAAACCAGCAGAAGGTCTTGTTGGCGCGCTGGCTCTGCATGAATCCGAAGCTTCTGATCCTGGACGAGCCGACCCGTGGGATCGACGTCGGTGCCAAGGCCGAGATTCTCCGCCTTGTGCATGAACTCGCCGACGATGGGCTGGGCGTTCTCATGATTTCTTCGGAAATTGAGGAGCTGGTCGAGGCAGCAAGCCGCATCTTCGTGCTCCGGGACGGCATCACCATCGCTGAACTGGTTGGTAAAAATGTGAGTGAGGATGCGGTGATGACCGCGATGGCGCACGGCCCCGGTCTCGCGGATCGGATCGGGGGCAGAGCTGTGGGTGCTGGTGATGCGTGACGCAGCCATCGTCCCGCCGAAGCCCGTGCGGCGACTGGATCGGCAGGCGTTTCTTGACCGCCATGGTCCTCCGCTGGCCCTGCTGGCGCTTGTTCTGTTCAACGCGGCGGTAACGCCGAATTTCCTGAGCTGGCAGACGCTCAACGTAAATCTGACGCAGGTCTGCACGACCGTCATCGTCGGCGTCGGCATGACGCTCGTGATCGCGACCGGCGGCATCGACCTTTCCGTCGGCTCGCTTATGGCCATTTCCGGGGCGCTCGCGCCTTTGATCTTTCTCGGAAACATTTTGCCGGGCCTGCCTGACTGGCTCGCCATTACCCTGGCTTTCGTTGTTCCGGTGGTCGTCACGGGCATTCTCGGCACCTTCAACGGCTGGCTGATTACGCGCTTCCAGATCCAGCCGATCATCGCGACCTTGATACTCTTCATTGCCGGACGCGGCATCGCGCAGGTTCTGACGAATGGCAATCTGCAGGTGTTTCATGTTGCGGAGTTTCAGTTTATCGGCCTTGGACGCGTGGCGGGCGTTCCGTTTCAGGCCCTGCTCATGGTGGGGTTGGTCGCGATCGCCGCATGGGTACTCCGCCGGTCGATGTTCGGGCGGCGGATTCTTGCCATAGGCGGCAACGAGCGCGCAGCGCGACTCGCGGGCGTACCTGTCGCCTTCGTCGTGCGCGCGGTCTACGCGATCAGCGGTGCGCTTGCCGGCGTCGCCGGGCTGATCGTGATTGCCATCAACTCGTCGTCCGACGCCAATCTGGTGGGGCTTGGAACGGAGCTCGACGCCATCGCGGCCGTCGCCGTTGGAGGGACGCCGCTGACCGGGGGGCGCGCCAACGTCCCCGGCACGCTATGGGGCGCGCTGATCATCCAGCTCGTGCGTTACACCCTGCTCGCCAACGGCGTTCCGGACTCTGCCGCGCTTGTCGCCAAGGCCGCCATCATCGTGCTCGCCGTCTGGCTGGTTCGACAGCGGACGGCGACGCCGGCGGCTAGTCAGGCTCGCGCAGCTCCCCTCGGCGGCATTGGCCGCTACGGCGTGTTCGCCGCCCTCTTGCTGCTCATCCTGTTCGGTTGGCTGAGGTACGACAATTTCCTGGGCGAATACAACGTGCTCACGGTGCTGCGTTACAACGCGATGTTCGCGCTGGTTGCGCTCGGCATGTGCTTTGTCATCATGTCGGGCGGCATCGACCTTTCCGTCGGCTCGACTGCGGCGCTCGGCAGCGTCGCAGCCGCTCTTCTCTCGCCCTACGGCACGTTGGCGGGGCTCGTAGGCGGCATCGGCGCGGGGCTCGCGATCGGAATTCTGAACGCATTCTGCATCGTCAAGCTGCGCATCTTGCCCTTCATTGCGACACTGGCGACTTTGCTCGCCGCCAGCGGATTGGCGCTTCTGTTCGCGGGCAATCAGTCCGTGTCAGTGTCCTACGATAGTGGCTTCACTTCGCTTGGCCAGGGCGACTTTCTCGCCTTCCCCGTGCCCGCTTGGATCGCCGTTCTGGCTTATGCCGCTGGCTGGATGGTGCTGACCTTCACCGCGTTGGGCCGCACGGTTCTGGCGGTGGGCGGCAATGAAGACGCCTCCCGACTGATGGGTCTCTCCACAGATCGGACGAAGATCATTACCTATCTTGCGAGTGGGGCGCTTGCCGGGCTCGCCGGGGCCATTCTTGCCGCGCAGTTCGGCGCCGGCCAACCCATCGAAGGGGTTGGATGGGAGCTGTTTGCGATCGCTGCGACGGTGGTCGGCGGCACGCTTCTGACCGGGGGCGAAGGCTCGGTTGGATCGACGCTGGCGGGCGTGCTGCTGCTCGGGCTCATCTTCAACATCCTTAATTTCGAGAACGGCCTCGGTTGGATCAGCCTGTCCGCCTATTGGCAGTCGGTCATTCGCGGCATCTTTTTGCTGGTCGTGGTGATTATCCAGGCGCGTCTTGTGGGCCGCTCCGTAAAGAGCAGATGAGGGATTTTCGGCAATGGCAAAGCTCACCTCGATCGAACCCGGCTTCTACCGCATTCCGCTGCCGGAAGTGCTGACCGACAGCACCCACGGCGAGATGAAGGCCTTCGAGCTTAACACGGTTCGCGTGCGCGATACCGATGGCGCGGAAGGCGTCGGCTATACCTACACGGTCGGGCGGAACGGCGCGGCCATTGACGCCATTCTCAGGCGCGAATTCTTGGAGATCTTCCTCGGTGAGGAAGCCGATCACGTCGAGCGTCTCTGGACTAAGGCGTGGTGGGCGCTGCACTACGGCGGGCGAGGCGGGCCGACGGTACTCGCAATTTCCGCGGTCGATATGGCGCTGTGGGATCTGAAGGCGCGGCGCGCGGAGTTGCCGCTCTGGAACTACCTCGGCGGTTTCGACCCGAAGGTGCCCTGCTATGCCGGCGGTATTGACCTTGAGCTTACGCCCGACCAGTTGCTGCGACAGACGGAAGGCAATCTCGCCAAGGGTTTTCGCGCCATCAAGATGAAGGTTGGGCGTGCGCGCCTGTCCGAAGACGTCGACAAGGTTCGCGCGATGCGTGAGTTCTTGGGTGACGGTTTCCCGCTGATGGTCGACGCCAATATGAAGTGGAGCGTTGACGAGGCCATCCGGGCGGCGCGCGCTTTCCAGCCCTACGATCTGACCTGGCTTGAGGAGCCGACGATTCCGGACGACCCGGCAGGGCATGCGCGCATCGTTCGCGATGGTGGAGTCCCCATCGCCGCGGGCGAAAACCTGCGCAGCCTGTGGGAATTCAAGCAGTATATCGCTGCCGGTGCCGTCACCTATCCCGAGCCTGACGTGACGAACTGCGGCGGCATCACCCAGTTCCTGAAGATCGCGCATCTCGCCGAGGCATTCAACCTGCCGCTGACAACCCATGGAGCGCATGATGTGACCGTTCACCTCTTGGGCGCGTGCCCCAACCGCAGCTTCCTCGAGGCGCACGGCTTCGGCCTCGACCGCTACATCGCCGAACCGCTCCGGATCGAGGAAGGCTTTGCGATCGCCCCCGACCGGCCCGGTCATGGCATCACGTTCGACTGGAAGGGTCTTGATAAGATCCGCGGGTGAGCCCGGCACGGGATCTAACCGGGAAAGGTCGCGATGAAAGAGCGATACGACCATATCGTCGTGGGAGGCGGCTCCTCCGGCTGCGTTGCAGCGGCGCGGCTTGTCGCTGCGGGCGCAAGGGTGCTCGTGCTGGAGGGCGGTTACTCGCACCGCCATCCGTTGCTCGACATGCCGCCGGGGATCTTCAAGATGATCAACGGCAGCAAGTACATGCGGTACCACAAAACGATGCCCCAGCCGCATCTCAACGGCCGCCAACACGACATTCCGCAGGCCAACGTGCTCGGCGGAGGCTCCTCAGTGAATGCGCAGGTTTACATGCGCGGTCGCCCCTCGGACTATGACGAGTGGGACGCGATGCTGCGGGGCGAGAACGACGACCCGGGCTGGGGCTGGAAGGACGTTCTCCCGCACTTCCGCGGCATGGAGGGCAATAACCGGCTTCTGAACGACCTGCACAATTCGGAAGGGCCGCTACTGGTCTCCGATCCCGGCCACATCAACGATCTGTCGCGCTGGTTCGTGCAAGCCGTGCAGGCCATGGGCGAGCCGTACAATAGCGACTTCAACGGACCCGCTCAGCGCGGCATTGGCTTTTATCAGTTCATGAACAGGAGCGGCAAGCGCAGCAGCGCGGCCTACGCCTTTCTCGCGCCCCTGCAGCACGATCCGCGACTAGAGGTGCGATTGCGATCACGCGTGCAGCGGATCAATATCGAGCAGGGCCGCGCCGTAGGTGTCACTTATCGTGACGAAAACAACCGCGAGCACACCGCGCTTGCGGACGGCGAGATCGTTTTGGCCGCCGGCGCCCTCGTCACTCCGCAACTGCTGATGCTCTCGGGGATCGGCCCGGCGGCGCAACTGCGTGAGCACGGAATTACGTGCCTGATCGATCTGCCCGGCGTGGGCGAGAACCTCATCGATCACCCGGAAGTCCCGATCGTGTCCGTCACGAACGGACCGTACGGCTATTACAAGCAAGGCGAAGGCTGGCGCATGCTCCTGAACGGGCTGCAGTTCAGGCTTTTCGGCACGGGGCCGATCCTGTCGGCTGGTGTGGAGGCGGGCGCCTTCGTCAATCCGGTAGACCGAAGTTCCGAGCCGACTATCCAGGCGTTCTGCGTGCCGATCGTCTACCTCGACCGCGACACGCTCGACCTGCTGCCGAATAGTTACGGGTTGACGGTGACGACCGTGGTGATCAAGCCAAAGTCGCGGGGGTTTGTTCGGCTTGCCTCCGCGGATCCGGACGCCATGCCGCTGGTCTCGCCCAACTTGCTTTCGGATCCGGCGGACCTTCGCGCCATGATCGACGGCCAGCGCTATTTCATTGAGGCATTCCAGACCAGCCCTCTGAAAGAACGCATCCGCGAGGTCCGCATTCCCGACCCTGCCGACCTCAACGACGAAGCCATCATCAGGCACTGCAAGCGTTTCGTGAAAACCAACTACCATCCGAGCGGGACCTGCCGTATGGGACCGAGCCGCGACCCCATGGCGGTTCTAGACGCGCGACTGCGCGTGCGTGGGGTCGAACGGCTGCGCGTCTGCGACCTCTCTGCCATGCCCAACATCAATGCCGGCAACACGAACGCGCCGGCGATGATGATGGGCAGCCGCTGCGCGGAATTTATATCTGGCCAGACGTCGGATCCTGTTCAACTGCGCAATCATAAAGCTGTGAGCTGATAAGTGGGCGCACCAAGGCGGCCCGTTGAGCCGGATGGTCCGAGGCAGAGCGATCTTCGGGTTGCTATGCTGCGCAACGTCGCTGAGGCTTCGACACGCGCTAACCGCGTCTTCACGATGTGACGCCCCGATCGGTACGCCGCGGCCGATCTGCTTCAAGCTGTCGGCCATTACTGTCTCGCCCAATTGGCAGCTCAGCCGCTTACCGCCCTGTTCGGCGCACGCAACAATCCGTCGTGCAAAGCTGTCTCGCTTATCGTGTGGGAATCGGCACTCCCTTTGGAGACGAAGCTTTTGAGAGCCACGGATATGACGTTCACGGGGATGCGGGACCGCCACCGGCGACCTCGCAGGTGTCAGCATTCAACGAAAATATAACCTTCGGACCCCAATTCCATAACCGCTCATTTACGCGAGCGGAGCTGATCGCCAACACTGGACTGATAAGGTTTGTGTAATTTGCTTATCAGTTGGCGGACTGACTCCATTTCGTATGAAATCTTATCAGTGCCGGAGCTGCCTCATTTGTCTTCTCAGTTGCCGTGCACTGGGCTCCGGCCGGGAGTTGCCGCCCGCGCCGCCACCAGCACCACTGGAATCGCCTTGGGTCTCTGCACTGGCGGCGTTGAAGGAATGCAATAGTAGCGCGATCTCGCGCTCTCATTCCGGCGTCCGTCTTGAAGCGCACTCATCTTGCCCTGCCAAACGGTGCGATGGCGTGTCGTCGGCCCCTTCCCGACTGGGCTTCATCAACAAGTCGTAGCGACCGTTGTCTGTATTGACCGGTAACGAGCCGCCGGAACTCTTTCTTGCGAAGTCCCATCTGCCTTAGCCAATCTCGCACTGTTTCAACAAGAACATGCGTTGCGTCATTCAGCCGTGCCAGAATTCAATAGTTCACGCCTGGCACTTGAGGGGTAGAGCCGTTTCCCTTGCAATTACCGGTGCCACGCCCCCCCCGCGACTTTCACGAGCGGATAGCTTGAGGCCGTTCTCGATGCCACTTTGCCCGGCCAGCACTATGGCCCCGCGTTCCTGATCAGCTGACCGTCTGGGTCGAACTGTCGGCCGACCTTGGTCATTGCAGTGCCCCACCTCCGGCTTATGACCCCCGAATTCTAGTCCCAAGCGGGCAGCAGCCCAATGGACGGTCTCAAACTGGGATGGATCTCTCCTGAAGCACCGCGTGCGAGCTGAGCCAAGCTATACTAGACAGGCGGTCTCCGCTATCATCCAGCTTGAGGCAGACCCGGGCGTATTATGGACGTCAAAGGTTGGTTGCGGAGACTCGGCCTCGAGCAATATGAGGCGACATTCCGCGAGAATGAGATCGACGAGACGGTCCTGCCGAGTCTGACGGCGGAGGACTTGAAGGATCTCGGCGTCCGATCAGTGGGAAACCGCCGAAAGCTGCTCGACGCGATTGCAGCCTTGCGCGGGGAAGTAAGCATACCAACGTCGCTATCAGACGCCCCTCGGATAACCAAAGAAGCCGCCCAAGATACCGCCGAGCGCCGCCAAATTACGGTGATGTTCTCGGACCTTGTGGACTCGACGGCGCTCTCCGCCCGCATGGACCCGGAGGATTTACGGGAGATAATTTCGGCTTATCAGCGCTGCGTCGCTGAGAACGTGCGCCGCTTTGGAGGGTTCGTCGCCAGATTTTTGGGTGATGGCGCACTGATCTATTTCGGCTACCCGCAGGCTCATGAGGATGACGCTGAGCGTGCAGTGCGGGCCGGCCTCGCATTGATCGATGCACTTGCGTTGCTACCAGCTCCAGCGCCCCTACTGGTGCGGATTGGGGCCGCCACGGGCACGGTAGTAGTCGGGGATCTCGTCTGGTCAGCCAAAGCGCAGAAGCACGAGATTGTCGGCGAGACCCCCAACCTAGCGGCACGCCTTCAAACACTCGCCGCGCCCAACACCCTGGTTATCGCCGAAAGTACCCGCCGGCTTCTTGGTAACCTCTTTGAGCTGGAGGACCTTGGGCCAAGAGAACTCAAGGGCATCCCAGGGGCGGTGCGGGCGTTCGCCGTTGTGTGCGCGAGTTCTGTCGAGAGCCGATTCGAGGCCATGCATCAAGGTGCCCTGAATGCCCTGGTTGGACGGCAGGAAGAGCTTCAACAGCTCTTGCAATGCTGGATTCGGGCCAAGAGCGGCGCCGGACAGATGGTGCTGCTTTCTGGTGAAGCCGGAATCGGCAAATCACGGCTAACGCTAGCGTTGCTCGAAGAGCTCGCAGGCGAGCCGCATACGTGCCTGCGCCATTTTTGCTCACCTCAGCACACCGACAGCGTGCTTCATCCCTTCATCGCTCAAATCGAGCGCACCGCCGGAATCAACTCTCGCGATACGATCGCTGAACGACTGCACAAACTTGACAAAGCGTTCGCGACCAACACGAAGGCGACGAAAGCAGTTCCGCTGATCGCAGCGATGCTTTCCATTCCCATCACCGGGCGCTATCCGCCCTTCAAGATGACACCGAAACAGCAGCGACGGCAGACTTTCGCTGCGATTTTAGATTACCTTGAATCTCTATCGGAGAAGATACCTCTTCTTTGGATCTTTGAGGACGCTCAATGGGCCGATGCTAGCTCAATGGAGCTGATCGACCTAGCCGTAGACCGTCTGCGTCACCTGCAGATTCTTGCCGTTGTCACGTTCAGACCAGAATTTCCCGCTCCTTGGGAAGGTCTGTCGAACGTCACATCCTTGACTATCGGTCGTCTTGTGCGCTCCCACGTCGAAGAGATCATCTCACAGGTATCTGCCGGAGTTCTACTGGCCCCTGAAGTTGTTGACCAGATTGTCGCCAAGACTGACGGGAATCCCTTGTTTGTCGAAGAATTGACTAAGGCCGTACTTGAGGGCGGGATAGCGGTCGAAAGTGGCAAGAGTGTCGCGTCATTGGCGATCCCAACGACTTTGCGCGACTCGCTGATGGCAAGGCTGGACCACCTAGCACCTGTCAAAGAAATCGCACAGCTTGGTGCTGCGATCGGACGTGAATTCTCTACTCGTTACTGCGCACTCTGATCAGGCGCGATGATGCGACGTTAAGAAGCGGTCTCTTCCAGTTAGAGCAAGCACAGCTTGTGTTTCGCCGCGGTGAGATTCCGGACGCGATCTACAGCTTCAAACACGCGCTCATCCAAGATGCTGCATATGAGAGCCTGCTCAAAGGGCGACGGCAAACTCTCCACAAAAACATTGCGGAAGCCTTGCGCGATCATTTCCCAACGAATGTTGACACCCAGCCTGAGGTTATAGCGCATCATTTTTCTATGGCAGGGCTCAATGAAGTTGCCGCTGAATGGTGGGGAAAAGCGGGAGAATTCGCAACGCGCCGCTCGGCTTATAGCGAAGCGATCGATCACTACAGAAAATCACTGAAGTTGTACGCGGCGTTGCCCGACAGCCCCGACGTCCGATTGCGGCGACTGCGGGTCCATACTGCCTACGCTTACGCCCTGTTTCATGGTCGAGGGACTGGTCTAACTGAGACGGTCACAGTTTTTGCCGAAGCGCGGGCGCTGGCGGCTTCAGTTGAAGAAGTTTCTGCGAGATTCCCTGCATACTTTGGCATGTGGGCGGGAAGCTTTTCGCGCGCGGACCTTGCACCCATGGAGGACGTCGCCAATGCGTTTTTATCCGATGTGCAAAGCGTTTCGACACCCGGCGAAGTCGGCGTTGCGCACTGCGTGTTCGGAGTGACGCAATGGTTCCGGGGGGATTACGTCGCCGCGCGCATGCATCTCGAGAGAGCCGTAGACGCATACGATCCCGATAGAGACTCTGTTCTTGCCGAGGTGTTTGGTTACGATCCCGGCGTAATCGCCATGTCCCGCCTCGCCACAGTACTTTGGCCAATGGGGGAGGTCCGTCAGGCTGAGCGCATCATACAGCAGGCCCTTACCCTCTCTCAAGAGATCGGTCACGTTCCGAGCATTATGGTGTCGCATCACGTTGCGTGCATCCTCGCGAGTATGCGGCGCGATGAGACCGACGTCAGGTCGCATGCGTCGACCATTCTGGACCTCGCCCGCGAACATAGTGTTCCCGTACGCATAGCAGACAGCACATTCTTCTTCGGCTGGTCACGCTGGCACGAAGGTAATCCCGATGGTGAGGCCGGAGTGCGCGACGGTCTGTCGATGTTGAGGAGATTGCAGTACCGTCTGCTCGAGCCATTGATCCAGACGTTGCTATCGGAGCTGGAGGCGCAATGCGGACGAACTGAGATCGGGCTCAAGCTCCTCGACGAACAACTCGCCGAGACTCACCGGAGCGGCGAGCGCTGGTTTGATTCAGAGATGCACCGAATACGCGCCGAGCTTTTGTTACGTATCGGACCGTCCAACAGTGCTGAGGCAGAAAGAGCACTGATAAACGCAATTGAGATTGCCCGGCTTCAAAAAACAAGAACCTTTGAATTGCTCGCGACGATCTCGCTGGCACGGCTCTATCGAGCGACAGATCGAGATCGCGCTGCCCGCGAGCTGCTTCTTGCACTGTCCAGCCAAAGAATCGGCCACGAAGTACCCGAATTTGAGCAGGTGCAGCGTATGCTGGATGTGCCGCTCGCATGATGGAAAGTTCACTTTTGAGGTTGGATCGTACCATAGCTCACGTGGTGCGCACGATCGGGCGCCCCAGAACGTCCAAATGGGCCAAGTTTCGGTCTACCGTTGGCGCGTACCGCGCGCAGCCCAGGCGCTTGCGAAATAAGTGCGAGGGCCGTCGGGAGATCCGTCGAGATAAGCAAGACGCAGAGCCTTCTTGAATCTTCTTTTATTCACGTCGAAGGCCGCGACATAGGTCGCAAACATACCTTCGCCGCTGCCTAAGGGAGCCCAAAAATCGTCAAAGTTGACAAAGGTCATCGTCATCGTGAGCGCAGTTTCCTGCACGTTTTGGAGCCCTGCTTGCTTCAATTCACCTGCGATACCTCCTTGACGAGTAATCGGCCGAGACAAGGCCTTGGCACGCAAATATGCCGCTTTGGGATCGAGGACGGCTGCCGTGTCCCAAAACATGCGACCGAAGACGAGACCACCTCGCAAGTCCCACATGCAGGCTGAAACCGTTCCGCCGGGTCTCGTCACGCGCACCATTTCGCGCACCGCGCGTTGCGGCTCCGGGATGAACGCTAGCACCAGCATGGATAGTGTGAGATCGAAGGTGTTATCGGCAAACGGAATGTTGCACGCATCTGCTGTCTGGAAATTGATGCGGGCGTCGGCTTCCCTTGCCTTGGCATAGGCAATGTAGGCCCGCGAAAGATCGAGCGCCTCGATGGAGGTGAAAGCGGGTTTGCTTGCAAGCTCAACGGCGAGGTGGCCAGTTCCGCAACCCACGTCAAGCACTTTTCCTTTCGCACGAGACGCTGCAAATGCTATGAAGAGTGGGGCAAGCGACCGGCTGTGGCGTCCCATCTGCAGCTCGTACCGTTCGCCGCTCGAACGCGGGAACGTCGAGTTTTTGGTATCGAGCGAAAATCGCGAGATTGTCACGGGTAATACTCGCCAATGTTCAAAGCGACAGGCGGTCTATTCAACGAAGTGGAAAGTCGCTCGTTTCGTCCCGACGCGCCACGACGGCTAACCGTCAGCAGCCTGTCACGCGCCTCTTCGAGGCGATGAAAAAGCTTGAAGTACGAAAACGGCAGCCGGTTTCAGCGACGCGTCGATTTTCGCTCAGCCACCTTTATCGAGCGATCGAGTTCCTTAAGCACTCGGCTCGCCTCTTCTAGCTGCGATTGAACAGCTTTTCTTTCTCTCTGTAGACCTTTCACCAGAGCCTTCCGTTTGGCCTCAGTTAGATTGTCCAGATCGACCAAATCTATAAGAAAAGCACACATTGCTTCGCCTCCCGCTAGGAAGTTCGGTCAACTAGCACGCTCAACCTTCCATGACTGAGTGTCGACGATATCTAGTGGATAATCAAGCCAGAGCGCGCCCGAGCCGTCTAGTACGGGCATCGAGGTCGCATAGGAGTGCCAATCGCTACGGCTAGAACGGCAACGCACATTCAAAAATCAGACAGTCTGCCAAGCTCCTTGTCAGGGTTTGCTACTGCTTTGGCTAGGATTGCCAGGTAATCCGCA
The DNA here is from genome assembly GCF_016599855.1 of Bradyrhizobium diazoefficiens. Lineage (NCBI taxonomy): Bacteria > Pseudomonadati > Pseudomonadota > Alphaproteobacteria > Hyphomicrobiales > Nitrobacteraceae > Bradyrhizobium > Bradyrhizobium diazoefficiens. Next base: position 4,850,900 of record NZ_CP067041.1, read on the forward strand.
ATCCAATCCCGGTCAACGTTTGGGGCGAACAAATTCCTCTTGTGCCCGCAAATGCCTTTGATACCCGTCGGGCTCTCTTGGAGAGCCATCGAAAGCCGTGCGCGATCGATCGGCATCGCCGTTCGTCCTTTTTGAAGACCGAACGGTTGGGCTGTCAAATCCGGCAACTTGGGTGGACGGCGATACGCAATCTGAAGAACGAAATAGATTCGCACGAGCGACGCCGGCCTCAGGCCAGTTTCCTTCGCCAATCGTGCGGCAATGACATCGAAGGGGAGCTCCTGCATTGCGTGCGCCGCAACTACGGTCTCGCGTACGCGGTGAAGCGCGTCGCCAAACGTTAGACTCGCGTCAATTTGGGTTCGGAGCAGCGTGGTGTTCGCAAACGGTCCGATGACGCGTTCCCTCCGGAGCTGCCCGCGATTTGCCATTAGCGTGGCGACGCAGATATCGGTGCATCCGCTTCGGAGCACCAAGAGCGCCTTGAATGCCGCCAGCAAGGTCATGAACAGGGTTACACCTCGGGTACGGCACAAGTCTCGCAGGCGTGCAACCAACTCGTCTGATAGTTGGAATGGTTTTTCGACGATTCGCGCGGTCAGTTCGCCAACAACGTTGATTCTGGGAGAGTTAAAGAGGAGTGAGACTTTGTTCAGACGCTCCTTCCAATATGCGTACTGTTTATTTGCCGCAGCGCTAGTGCACCACTGACGTTGCCAACGCGCAAACTCGGAAAACTGAAGCTCAGGCTCGGGCAGCTTCGATTTCTTGCCACTCACCGAAGCGGAATAGAGTTCGGAGAGCTCCTCCATAAAGATGACCATCGACCACCCGTCGATGATGATGTCGTGCACGACAAAAAGCAGAATATGGTCGTTCGCATCGAGTCTAATGAGGTGCGCGCGAAATAACGGCGCTCGCGTCATGTCGATGGGTTCTAAGGCTGCCTGCTGAGCTTCCAACTTCGCTCTTGTGAGCAGGAGTTCCTTTGCTCGAGCACTTCCGTGACCCGACCGCGTTGCGAGGTTCTTCATGCTCAAGATCGATTCGACATCGACGCCCGGCGCCAGGACGGCGGTGGGTACCTCGTTCCGCCAAGCAAATGCCGTGCGCAGGCAAGTGTGCCGACGCATGATGCTGCCAAGGCTCTGCCTTAGCGCGGGCACGTCAAGCTGCCCTTGCAGCCGATAGGCAAACGGCAAGTTAAACTGAGGCAGCCCGGGGAGTTTGCGCTCGATCCGCAACATGCGCTCTTGTACAATCGACAGGGTTTGCGAGCCATCCGCTCTTGCCCACTCCGTTTCGACAGTGGGATTGCTCGGGCTCGCCTCCGCTGAACCCTTTCGTAATGTCTCGACGCGATGCGCGAGCGCACTAACGGTCGGCGCGCGGAAGATATCCTCGAAGGATACTTCGACACCGAAACGCTTTTCCAGACGCAGGATCATCTGCGCCATGGCAAGTGAATCCAGACCGAGCGCAAAGATGTCTTGGTCTATTTCGACATGGTCTGTACCCAGAATATTCGCCCAGATTCCCGCGAGTTGACGCTCTAATGCCGAACGTCGCGCGACCATCTCGGCTCCGCGCTCATCGGCCTTCGGCTGAATTGCCGATAACGCGGCCGCGAGCTGACCACGGTTTATCTTTCCCCCCGCGCCTTTAGGTATTTCCGAGACAATATGGATAGGACCCGGAACCTTGAATCCGCTCAGAAGTTCGCGGGCGAAGTCTCGCAGCTTCTGCGCACTCAGCTCGGCATCGCGACGTAAGACTACGGCGGCAGAAATCTCGGCTCCGAGCCGCCCATGAGGTACCGGGAAAACGGCGACCTCGATCACATCTGGATGGCTCAGCAACGCCTCCTCCACTTCGGCGGGCGCCACTTTCTGTCCTCCCTTGTGGATAATCTCCTTGATCCGACCGACGATGAAGAGATAGCCCTCTGCGTCAAAGTACCCGATGTCGCCAGTTCGAAACCAGTTTCTGCGAAATGCGGACATAGTTGCAGCGGCATCGCTGTCGTACCCGCTGGTTATCGTGGGACCCTGCAGCTCGATTTCTCCGCGTCTGCCCGCCGGCAATCGGCGTCCGTGACTATCAACAATCGCGATCTCAGGTCCTGCAGGCCGACCGACTGAACCCAGCTTTCGCCGCTGCAATGGATTTGCCGCAATTTGGGTTGTGGCCTCGGTCATGCCGTAGGTATCGATTACAGGGACGCCAAATAAGGCCTCCAATTCGCCAAGCACGTCGCGCGCAAGCGAAGTGGAGGCCGAACGAATGAGCCGCAGGGAGGATCGCCGCGCGGCGTCTTTGTGCAGATTTGCCTCCCGCAAAATCGCCTGGTGGACTGCGGGTACGGCCGTGTACCAAGTTGGTCGAAACTGTCTAAGCCAGCCAAAGAACGCTGTTGGATCGAAGCCGGGCGCGCAAACCACGCTAGAACCGGCTGTTAAGGCAGCAAGAACACCTGAGATCAAACCGTGACCGTGGAAGAGAGGTAATACGCTCAGAAGGCGGTCTCGCGATCTAAGTTCTAGGTTTACACCGACGTTGCGGGCTGAGAGACAGACGCTTGCGTGGGTCAGAGGAACCCTCTTCGGTCGGGACGTGCTGCCGGACGTCAAAAGAATGAACGCATCGTCAGGGGACGACGCAAACTGATCATTGGGCGCTCCCCGCGGTCTCTGACCAGCAAGGCTGAATGCGCCAGCCCCGTCGCCGGGACGCGTCACAATTTCGATGATTCGTATACCCAAGGAGCTCGCGGCCCGACAGCAGGCCGAGGTCGGGTCAGTGTGGGCCAATAGCGCTGCCAAGTGCAGTTCAGCGAAGTAACGCTTGTATTCTTCACAGGTGAAGTCTGGGTTGAGCGGCACACATACGGCACCTGCGGCAAGCGCTACCATCGCCACGGCAGCTTCGGGTCCGTTTGGCAAGACCACCGCGACCCTGTCGGTTCGGCTCACTCCCGCACTCCGCAACCCGCGCACGACATCATGGGTCAGCGAAGACAATGCACCATATGTCATTGGGAGGCAGCCGGGCGCCAATATTGCATGCCGGTCGGGCGCCTCTCGTCCATAATGTAAGAGGAGATCGTAGAGACAAGCAAACGTCGGTGTGGTTACGCTCTCCCGCGCAGCTGTATCTTTTACCTTCTCAATGAACTTCGACAAACCCGCCTCCATTTCATGGATGACTAGTTCGTATCTATGAGTACCTGAACCTCGAAATCGTTTGAGCCAGTAACTTTACTGCGCCTCCGCCCCTGGGTCACAGAGGATATCTCATTCTTGGCCCGATGGCACCCCATATGTTCGCTCGTTGGTCTGCCCTTCGAACCCAGCTCATCCGAAACCCGCAAAATTGACACGCTAAGAGGAATCGATGGCCCAAACGAGCAGCGGCCGTAGTCCATACGCGAGACGTCAACCGTGGCCGCGCAGTTGACTTCCTTCAGCCCCCTCTCTCGCGTGGGCCGGCTCCCTGCTGAACAGACGCGATTGGCGCGCAATTCTAACTCTGCGGCTTCAAAGAGGTAAGAAGCCAAGCTGCAATGCGGAAAGCCCCTCCGGAAGAATTACCCAGAGCCCACCAATGATCCGACCTGGCATAGGTATGTGGTTCTCGAACCACTGATAAGGTTTGCGACCAAACCTTATCAGTCGACCGGCGGTTTTATGCGGCGTTACGCAGTCTGATTGCCAAGGCAACAAGGATGGCTTCTGCGAGGAGCCGTCTTTGACAGATCGTAGGCGTACGTTGCACGCTGCGTGCCCCCGAACATCGGTAGCGTCGCAAAAAACGCAAATGTGATTTTGCGATCCGTCCCGACTACCGCCAGCCCATGTTTTCCGCGAGCCGCCCGAGGCTATCGATCGCCAGCTTGTAATAGTCAGCCGACTTGTTCGCAACCCGCCCTTAGGATCGCCGCGCCGGAGCCGAGCAGGAGCGCGTAAACCCGTTTGTTCTCGTAGACCGAAAAGGCAGAGCTGTGACGGGATCTATCATGTCTATCGTCTACCCTAGGCCTGCAGCGCATTGACGATTTTCAACGTGCGGCGCACGTAACCGGTCAGCGCGGTGCTGTCGATTTGATCGGGCGTGCTATCGCTCATGTTTTCGCCGTGATGATATTGGGCGGAGTAGTCGTTGATCTGGTCTAGCTCGTCGTAAAGGGCCGCGGCAGGGTGCGAAGCCCCACCGTCGCGAATCTTGCCCACCATGTCGCCTAGCCATTCATTCTCGCGAAAGCAGTTCGGATACGTCGTCCGCAAGTAGGTTTCCAAAACGACCCGCATCTTGCGGACGGCGTCAAGGAGACCGCCCGCCCCCGTCGACAAGAATAGCTGCAGATCGTCGATGTCCGTCGCTGTGCGTCCCTGACACGCCTTCTCAAGGTCAATTTCGTGCAGCTTTGAGCCAAAGTCACGATGGTCGGCCAGCGTCAAGCTCACTCGTTCGGACGCGGGCGATTTGCCCCATATTTGCTTGAGAAAGGTGGCGTCGTGTGACAGCACCAGCAGCTGCCGGCAACTGCCCGCGAGCTTTCTGATGGCATGAACGGTCTGCCCGCGCCTAAAGTTGTCCTGGCTGGTGAACGGATCGTCGAAAACGACGATCTTGTCCTTCAAACTCGGGTCTGCCTCCAAATGGGCGAAGAAGAAGGCCAGCGCCAGCGTCGTGCGGTCGCCCGCGCTCAACGTGTTCTTGAAGCTTGGCTGTTCGAGCGGCGTCTTCGCGTTGCCGATGTCAATCGGCGTCCCGTTTATGACGAGTTGGTAGCTCGAGCTTGCAACGCCCCCAGGGTACGCATGCGAGGTCTCGGCAATCGTGAACCCAGCATTGAAGTCCGAGAGCAGGCTGTTGATACGATTTTGATAGGGTTTTAGGACACTTTTGGTGTGCTCATCGAGCTGCCCTCTAATTTCCGTGCGTTCGTCGTCAACCTCTCTCTTTTCCAACACCAAATCGCTGTGCGCTTGGCACAGCTCGTCGACAGCCGGCTCGTGCCTGGCCTTTTGAGCCTTCAGAACCGCTAGTTGATTAAACGCCGATGGCAGCGCATCGGCATTAAGCCCAGCCTTGCGCTCAGCAATGAGACGGTTGGCCTCCTTCACCTGCGCGTTCGCTTTGGCCAGCTGCTCAAGCGCCCCGACGTACGCCTTCAAAGCTTCGCTGTAGGCGGCGCTTGGTTCGACCCGGTCGAGCAGCCCGCGTTCTTTCGCGTCCAACAGGGCGAGTGTGGTTGACTGAAGGTCGGCGGCGGCCGCCGCAAGATCGGCCGGCACGGCCACCCCCGCCCACTCGCAGCTCACGTACTGCTTCCAGAATTCGACGCCGGCATTGTTTTTCTCTGCCACCGCTGCCAGCCTGCCAAGAGCTGCCTCGCCTAGCTGCCGGGCAACAGTTTCGCGGAAACCGATTATTTCCGCCCGGAGGTTCTTGTAGCGTTCGCTAAAGATCGCCTTAAACGCCGCAACTAAGGGGAGCCCTTCAATGCTTTGGCCGCAAAACGGGCAGTTGTCGGCGGCGTGATCAAGGCCGCTGGAGATCCAGTTGCCGCCGCCCTCTGACATACCGTGTGCGGCAAGATGCCTTTCGACAAGGGCTTCGGCGTCAGCGGCAATATCGTCGAACGTCGTTTGGAGAAGCGCTGCAAGCCCGTCGGGCACGGCGGGCACCGGCAACTCGTCAAGTTGCGCTCGCTTCTTGAGCGTCTCCGCCTGTTGAAGCGCTGTTACTTGCGTCTGCTGGGCTTCAATCTGAACGTCGATATTGGCGTCCGGCGCCATTGCGAGGAACTCATCCACCTTCATGCCTGAAGCAAGGAAGGGTTGGAGCCCTTTTGTTGAGCTGGTTATTTCAGCGGTGAGGTTCCGGCTCGCGCCGCTGAGTTCAGCATCCTTGGTTGCGAGCTTTACCCCCGCCTCTCCCACGATAATGCGGTAGAGATTGCGCTTCTGTGCGACGTCGACGACTTCACCCGCGTGCACGTTTTCCCCGACGAACACGCCATCAAAGATGGCGAACATCGGCTTTGGTTCGCTCCACCCCTTTTTGTTGAAGCGCACCGGCGCGCCATCGAACAGCAGCTCGATGCCGATGTCGTCAGTGACGCCCGTCGTTTTCCGGCCGACAATATGGTCGCCATCGCCCGTGTGGAGCGACCGAAGCACAGCACATATCGTTGTCTTGCCGAAGCCGTTGGCTCCCGAAATGAACGTATGCTTTGCAAGTTGCGGATTCGGCGAACCTGCTGAATTTCTAAAACGGCCGACATTCTTGATTGAAATGATTTTCGACAGCACCCGCCGCCCCTCCCCCACGTTGAATCAATGAACCTATGATTGTTGCATGCGAGCAGCGCAAGCGATAGATGTACCAGAGAATAAGAGCTAAAGCTCCACCTTGGCAATTCCTGCCGACCCAAGAGGCGCGAGGCCGACAGACCTTCACGTAGCCGAGTCGGCGCGGCCCTTGCTGGCCACGCTCACCAATGCGGTTCGTCGATCCCGTCTTGATGGCGCGCTTGTCAGCGGTCGTTGGCGCACCTGCTCGACTGGGCACGGGGGCATCGACCCGCGCCGGGCGGCAGCCCGAAGGCGCTCGCAATCGTGGGGATCCCCGTAATCGTCATCACGCAGGCGATGAGGCCGATTGCAGAGCGAGCTGGTCAGCCTCCCAGTCTTTGTAGGTCTTACCTTGTCCTTTGACCTTCCACTCGATCGTACCATTCGCAGGACGCCCAGTAACGACAGCAGCCGCCGCGCTAGGGCTCTTGAACGCATAGCTTTCAACGAAGACTCGATTCTGGCCCTGAGGCACGATCACACCGGTCTTAACTAGCTCGGCATACAACCGACCGTACGTGGTCCCCTCAGACCCCTGGCCCACCCAGGATCCTCGAATCAAGGAACCCTTCTCAACAACGAAGTCCCCGTCTTGAAGAAATGCAGCGGCTTGGATACCGGCGTATTGACTATTCAACTCAAAAACCACGCTTTTCTTGGTTGGAGAGATAGCGGCCGAAGGGCGATCGTTTTCGCGCGTGTTCTTGATGAACATATCAACCCGAAGCGCCGGCAGGACCATCATTAGATAGTCTAGGAATGACTCCATATTCGCCTGGGCGGCCTCGGACAAACCAGGTCGAGTAGGCGTTGTGCCGTTGTCGAGGCTGATGCGATTGATCGTTCGAGCTTCCTCGATGAGCCGTGCTTCCAAATATTTGACGTGAGCCTTATTCAGGCTGTTCGAGGTCGACGTCACGAGAACCGCTGAACTCCACCAATCCTTCCTGGTGTCGTGGTTCCGAATCCGATCACTGATGTCTTCTCCCTCTCCGATGTACGCTTTCGGTTCGCCATCCTGTTCGCCGAGCAGCAAATACACTCCGGTAAATTTGGTCTCCTTCCGTGCAAGTGCAGCGGTAATCTGGGTTCGCGGTGTCATGAGCACATGACCGGTCCAGTTGAAGACCTCAGCCGTTAGCATTCCATCGGGCCGGCCATCGATGAAATAAAGCTCAAGCGATCGTCCCTTTACGTTGATATTCACTTCGCCCCCTGCGTCGATCCCGACAAAATTATTAGAAACACAACAAGCTATGCCAGCAAATTCGCCTCGACGGGCGTGCATACCGCCGGGCGAGAACAGACTCGCCACGGCGCGCTCCTCGCTCTTGCCGACAACCGAGGAGAGAATGATCAGCTTTTTGTCAGTTTCCTTATCAGTCTGCAAACTGCCTCCGCTATTGACCAAAGTTTATCAGCTAGCGGACTGATTCCATTTGTCGGTCTCCTTATCAGGCAGGCTAATGACTTCGCTTGCAACTAATCCGTGCCTCCAACGGTGCGATGACGCGCTCAAGTTAGTCCCTCGGCCAGTCGCGCCTGCAAATCCGCCCCCACCCGCTTGAAACCGAGTAGCCGAGCGACTGTTCTGACAAGTTCCTCGTCTTCACCCCCGGCGTTATCCTCACGGGCTATCTTGAATGCTGCTTGTATTTCCAGAATAGAGATGCACGTAGCCTTGAGAGTTGCACCGCTTTCCGCAGAGCGATCGCGAACCGGAGGCGCATCCGACTGACCTCGATTGTACCAGAATATTCCATCGGTAAGCAGATCGGCACTTCCCGATCGGGCGACTGACAAAGCCGATTCAGTCGCAGTCAATATTCGCGATCCCGCCTTTTCCTTGCCAAAGCAGGAGGCCACGCGCCGAGCGATTTCTTCTACATGGATCGGTCCTTCGGCATCCACGATCCTTCGAGCTAGATTCGCGAGCATGGAAACGGGCGCCTCATGCGGCTCGTTCGAAGTGCTGACGCGAAAGACCGCCCGCTGATATGCAGGCATCTGCCGAACAACAACCTCGGGAACTAAGATCGGCGCAGCTTCGACTTCGGCTAGCTCGGTCGATCGCGTCTGATTTGCTCCCTCGACTCGCAACCCCTGCTCAGACCTATCTCGTGCGTCCGAAAGCGCCGTGCGCAGTCGTTCTATCTCAAAGTGGCGATTATAAAACCAGTCGGTACTCCAAATTCGATGAAACCGCCAACCGAGGTGCTCAAGCACGTCCTGACGTAGACGGTCCCGCTCCCTGGCCCAAAGAGCGCTATGGTACGTCGCACCATCACATTCGACGGCCAGGATGTAGCTACCCGGCCTATCAGGGTGACGAATACCCAGATCGATTCGGAAACCAGCAGATCCGACCTGCGCATCTGCGAGGAAGCCGTACCCCCGGACAACGTCCGCAACATCTTCTTCGAAAGGCGAATCTGCGTCGAGGCCCGTCGGCGAGTCTACGTCCAGACGACCATTCTTCGCAAAATCAAGAAAGCGCTTAAGGATTCGCGGGCCCTCTCTCGAGGTGCGATTCAAATCAATGTCGCCGGGATCGAAGGATGCAAACACCTCGCAGCGGATCCGAGCACGGGTGAACAGTACATTGAGCCGTCTTTCGCCGCCCTCGCCGTTAACCGGGCCGAACGACATGCTGTTCAACCTTCCGCCAGCGATAGCGGGGCCATAGCCAACACTAACAAGAATGACGTCGCGCTCGTCGCCTTGCACGTTCTCGATGTTCTTGACGAACAAATCTTCCGATTGCCCTTCGCGCAGAAATTGATCTAGCGTGGTGTCTTGGCGACGACGCAGCTCAAGTAGCTCCGTGATGAGATTTCGCTGCGCAAACGAAAACGTGACCACTCCGAGGGAGTGTGATGGATTTTCTCTTGCGTGCTCCGCTATTCGATCAACAATGGACTCGCCTTCTTTGCGGTTGTCCCGCTTTCCGCCCTTGTCGTAAACGCCATCGACCCGGGTAAAGCACAGGCCGTAGGCCGGATCTTTCTGTAACGGTGATGGCGGCAGAACGAGGTCACTGTCATAAAACTCTCGATTCGAAACCTCGATAAGCGATGGATCACGTGATCGATAATGCCATTTCAGCATTCTACCGGCGAGGCCGCGTGCCTCGCAAAGAGTGAGGATACTCTCCATACTGCCGATTGTTGCCGCGCCTTCCAGCAAGTCCGGGCCGACGTATTCATCGTCGCCTTCCTTGTCATCCTCGTCGTCCGCCAAAACCCGATCGAAGAAGGAAGATGGCGGAAGCTGCTTCTTGTCGCCCACAACCACGATTTGCATGGCTCGCGCGATCGCCCCAAGCGCGTCCTCTGGGCGAACTTGCGAAGCCTCATCGATAACCAGAAGGTCAAACGAGACCGTCCCCGGCGGCAAGTATTGCGCGACAGATATTGGGCTCATCAACAAGACGGGTTTAATACGTTGTATTGCCGTGCCGGCCTTTTCGACCAATCGTCGCAGTGCCATATGGCCGCGCTTTTTCCCAATCTCGCCACGAAGGACTTTCATTTCCCCCATGGCGCCTTGAGGTACCTGTGCGAGGTGGCGGGCTAGGATCGTGCTTACATTGTCCCTGAGCTGCTGGCGCTCTAGCGCCGCGAAGGCGTCAACCAGATCATGGCGCCTTTCCAGGCCAATGCCACGAAGGTCGGGGTTCTGCTCAAGAGCGTTCTTCCAAAGGCGTTCGGCACGGGCGTAGCGTAGCTCGATTGCTGCGGCAGCTCCATCGATCTCCCCAGATTGCATCCGCTCCTCAAGTCTGGACAATCCCGCAGACACGAGCGCCTGGCGACGCCGTGCTAGTTGGGTCCACGACGCATATCGACCAGTCGATGCAGCCATAGCTCTAAAGCGCGCCGCGACAGCGTCGAGATCGGTGTGCTCAAGACCTAGATCACCGAAACTGGCAAGATCAAGATCGAGCAGTTTCACAATGGCTTGCAACGCCGAGCGTGCAGTTTGCGCCGCCTCTCGCAATGCCCGTAGCATCGCAGTTAGGACATCAACCTGAGCAGCTAGTGCGATCGACTTGTCCGAACGCACGGAAATTGGGGCTTTGGAAAGTCTCTCACACCATTCGGCGATGGTGACCAATTTCCCAAAGTCGGATTTTTCTCCACGCCACGCATCGCCGAGAATACGACCGCAATATTCTCGATCGTCTTCCCATTCCGATCTCAGCGAGGTCACCGCGGTCAACTGGTCGATCCGCGCAACTCTCTCGGTCGCGGTTTTGGGTAAGCCTCCACGCAATAGGCCGGCAAGTTCTCGTGATGCGCCTCGATAGCGGCCACCCCAGCGGACAAAAAATGAACGAATACCCGCTGCCAGCGGAGCGCGTAGATGGTTAGAAGAAACGCGAAAGGCGGCTTCAACAAATACTTCTGACCCTTGATCGAGCGCCTGCCGCCACGCCATGCCGGCTCGCAAGGCTTGGTTAAGGCGGGGAATGTCCGGTGCGTCGAGCACCATCTGCGCAATGTCGGCCGCGTTATGGGGCAATCCTTCGAGCCGCCCTAGTACATCGGCCAACGGAGCAACAGCATCGAGGGCTGCGGTATTGGGCAACGCAAGCGCGTCGACGGGCATGCGCAATGACGTTGCAAGCGAGGTCACGGCAACTTGAGCTTCAGTCAGCGTAATGGTCAGTCGAGCTAGGTCCACCGGCTGAAGGCGAAGGTTGCCCGTGCCCTCGAAGGGATGAGGGGTTGCTCGTCCCTCTTCCGCGAGGAGCGCGCCATATTCTTCGATCGTCGCTAGCAAGTCGATCTCTTGCTGTCGCGACATCGAATTCAGGCTTTCGACCTCCAGATTTGGGCGCGAGATGCCTTTCCCAATAAACTGGGATTGCCGACCAAGCACGCTGTAGGCTGTCTCTCCGGTAGCTCCGATCGGGCGATGTAACGCTTCTGCAAGACTGTTCAGACGATCGCGGCTTTCTCTCAAGGCCGTTGGCGCCCCCGGCACTCCGGGCACGACGCTAGCCTGCGACAAGGTGCGCGCCAGCTCGCCTAGGACAGCCTTCTTATTTGCACTTCTCGAATGGAGCTCAAGGCATACATCACGTAGCCCGACCTTCACGAGGCGATCGTTCACCACAGAGAGCGCAGCCATCTTTTCGGCAAGAAATAGGACTCGCTTACCTTCCTTGGCCGCAGCCCCGATAATGTTCGTAATTGTTTGAGATTTGCCTGTTCCGGGCGGCCCCTGAACGACCAGATTACGTCCCGACCGAACCTCCTCGATCACCTTAGCTTGCGACGCATCCGCATCGACCACGTGGAAAAGCTTTTCAGGCGGCAGAACCGCATCCAGTTTATCATTTGAGGTAAATAGAGGCTCCTCGCGTTCAAAGCCTTCGTAAAGTAGACCACGAGTCAGCGCATGGTTTGCCAACGCGTCGTCGGGCCACGCCTCAATGGCCAGATCACGATACATCAGTAGCTTGCTGAAACTGAAGAATCCCAACTGAATGGCGTCAGGGTCGAGTTTCCAGCGCTCTCGCGAGTTAGTCACTAGTTGCACTTCAGTAAAATAGTCGGAGGGTTTCCAGTCCTCTTCGATTTCAAGTTCGGGAAGCTCGATTCCGAAATCGTCCCTCAACCGCTGCTGGAGCGGCAGGTTCGTGAGAGCGTCTTCGTCTCTCACTCGCAGGTCGAAACTCGAGGTCCTCGGATTGCGTAGGAGTTCGACGGGAAGGAGAACGAGCGGTGCTTCGCGGGGTAAGCTCGACGCCTTGTCCTCATACCAGGTCAAAAAGCCCATCGCGAGGTATAGGACATTAACTCCAGATTCTTCCTCCGCAGTTTGGGCTTCTCGCGCTATCTTCAGCAGCTTTTTTTGCAGTGCATCAGGGCCGAGACGCGTCTCAAGCCATGAATCGGTGCGGCGATCTTCTTCGGACCCTTGCTCGATAACGTTAGCGAGGACGACTTCGCGGCTATCCTCGACCTTGTCCTTCCCGAGCGCGAAAAAACGCATGGTCTTGCCACCAGAAAGCAAGGCATGAACATCATCGGAATGCTCGTTCACAATGTTCAGTGAGTTACCGCGCGTGTTAGCGCGATTGACATGAACAAGGCGATTGCGAGTCCCTGTCTCGACCAGCCTGCGCCGCGTATCATCAAACAGCCTTGTTACAGCCGATCGAGCTTCCTTATCCTCGCCTTTCGGCCGCGTGCCGACGCTCGCCAATCTAACTGCTCCCCTGCGAGCCACTCTGGAAATTGGTCTGACGCGTTAGGGCTCATCTCCGCCGCGCCGTACATTTTGAGCTGGTCAGAATGGCATTCTGCAGATGCTGCGCTCGCCATGGCCCGTCCTGACCCCAGCTCCTCTTCTGGTTGTGAATGATTATAGCGAGAAATGACGCGCGTCATCTCCCTTCCGCGGCTACTTAGACCAAAGGCGATTGTGGATAGGCTCTCAAGGCCTCCGTATCCGGGATGCTACGGACGTTTATGCTCGAGCGGTGTCGCAGTTTACGTCAAAGAAATTCGTTAGGCTTGACGACGCCGTGCTGACGTTGCACTAATGGCGCCCCCCGTACCCAGGCCCGCCCTGGACGCGAACAGGATAGCACGTTAACACCGCGCAGCGGGCCTATTGCGGTTCACCTCGGTCCAAACGGCCATTTATTCCGCAGCTTCAACTGTTGAAGCTTTAAGCTCCACGAATTTCGCCGCCATCGTCGGATTTCCCCGCGTCAGCTTCTTGATCGTCACGTCCTGGGCCTTGTCGTTCGCGAGGCGCAGGTTGCGGTCCGCACCGATCAGCGCGTCCTTAGTCTTCTGCAGATGGTCGATGGACTTGTCGATCTCATTGATCGCCGTCTGGAAGTTTCTGGAGGCGAGATCGTAGTTCTTGGCAAAGCCGTTCTTGAACGTCTCAAGCTGGCTTTCAAACTGTGTGATGTCGATATTCTGCGCCTTCACGAGCGCCAGCTCGGTCTTGTACTTGAGCGAGTTGGTCGCCGCATTCCGCAGAAGCGTAATCATCGGCAGGAAGAACTGCGGCCGGATGACATACATTTTGGGATAGCGGTGGAAGACGTCGACAATGCCGGCGTTGTAGAGTTCGTTGTCCGGCTCAAGCAATGAGACCAGGATGGCATACTCGCAGCCCTTCTCGTTCCGGTCCCGATCGAGCTCCTTGAGGAAGTCCTCGTTCTTGCACTTCGTTGCGGTTCTGTCGCTTTCGTTCTTCATCTCGAACATGATCGAGATGATCTCGGTGCCGGCATCGTCCGAGTCCCGGAAGATGTAATCGCCCTTGCTGCCGGTCCGCGCGTCATTGTCCTTCTCAAAATACGCCCGCGGAAAGGCCATCGACCGCACCCGGTTGAACTCGGTCTCGCAGTGTTGTTCGAGGGTCTCGCCGACCATCTTGGTCGACAGGCGGGCTTTCATGTCCTTCAGGCGCTCGATTGCGTCGTCGCGATCCTTGATCTGCGTTTCGTAATTGTTCTTCAGCGACTGCTCGGAGAATTGCTTTTCAAGCTGCACTTGCTTGATGCCGTTCTTCAACTCATCGCGCTCCTTCTCGATGATGCCGACCGCCTCGGCCACGGCGAGCTTCTTCCGAAGCTCAGCAGCCTCAAGCTCGGCCTTCAGCTCTTGAATTTCCTTTTCCTTGGCGGCAGTGATCTTGTGCTGCTCGCTGGCCAAAAGCGCTTCAGCAAGCTCCGAGGCAGCTTGCTTTTCGCGCTCGGACTCGGCCAGCGCGTTCGCAAGCCTGTCACGCTCCTTCTCGACGGCACTGAGCGCTTCGGTGACGGCTAGCTTCTGAGCGACCTCGCTTCCCCCAACCTTGGACTTCAGCTCCAGGATTTCGGCGTCCTTGGCGGCCGCGGTCTTCTGCAAAACGTTGCTGACCTGGGCCTTGGCTAATTCCACAGCGCTCTGCTTGTCACGCTCGGCCAACTCCAGCCGTTCGTGGAGCTGCTGTGCGAAATCGGCATCACGGACCTGCTTCAGGATATCCGCGTAACCTGACTCATCGACCTTGAAGGCCTTGTCACAGTGGGGACAGATGATCTCGTGCATGGTTCCTGTCCGGATCTGGGCGGCTGCTGTTGTCATTCAAGTAAAAGGCTAGGGCCGGCAGAATCGTCCTGCCGCCATTAGAACAAAATTAGAACAAGGAAATTTGGAGGGTCAAGCCGGACGCAGCGAATTTGGGCATTATGACTTGGGAATCCCCCGGTTTCCGATGAGGTCTGCGGCTTCAGTCGAACTGGCAGGTGAAGACTCCGAGAGCCCTTGGAATGTGCGTGTGGTCTGTTGCGGCATGAATTCCGGCTCTATCACACGACCCAGCCGGACAGGATAGGCCGACACCAAGGAAAGAATGCCGAGATTGAACCGCAAAACTAAGTCACACCTTGTCCGGACGCCAACCCGACGTCTGGAAGGCGCTTTCCATAACTTGCTTGGCGGCTTTCCCCCCGCCTCCGCTAGAAAAGCTTGGTCTTGCGCGGCACATAGAGGTGTTCGAGCTTTTTGATCGCCGGGATGACCACCAAGTAGCCCAGGGTCATCGACATCGGAGTCTTGTCGGCCCAGTTCTCACCAACGAATTTGCGATCATGCTTGGCCCTGTAGACGATGGCGCCCTCGGCCTTCAGGGCTTTGAGCATATCATCGAGCTCGTTGGCGAATGTCAGGCTGCTGGCGGCGGAGAGATCATCGAGCTCGCCTACGTCGCGCACATAGTCGGCGAACGTGGCGGCGATTTCCTTGGTCTCGCGGTTGCGGTCAGGGCTTATGTCGAACAAGGCCGCGTCGTTGCCCTGGGCGAACCGGATGGCTTCCTCTCCAGAGCTGACGAGCTGCGCCGGGAGGCGCGTCCGGTCGGGATGCTGGTCATCGAGCTGCTTCTGCTGGATGGCCCTCAGGTCATCGAAGAAGCCAAGCACTGTCGCGGCAAACTTCGTATCATCGAAGATGTCCTGGTCGCCGTATCCCAGCGCCTTGGCCAGAACTGCGGCGCGAGCCGATCTGGACAGTCTCGCCGGCCTCGAAGCGTTGCACAGTCCGCACGGTGATGCCGGCGGCCTCGGCCAGCGCCTCTTGCGATAGATGCTGGGCTTCGCGAACACAGCGCGCCCAGAGGCCCAGAAGTTTGGGGTCAAGGAAAGTGGTTGTCATGAAGTCCTCCTGTGCGAACAACATAGGCGCGCGCGGCGAGGTCGAACACGACAGAACGCCGACAATTGGCCGACACTCCACGTAACCAGCTGACTAAATTGATTATTTTCAGGCTACGACGCGACCGGTCGCGCACCTTCCACAGCCTGAGGATGCTCGTTCCCCCCGCACTCCCTTTCCGGTGTATTCTATCGCCGGGGAATCGGAAATGGCTGAGGAAAGCAGTCCCGGGGCTGCCAACATATTATGAGTTTATTTAGAAAATGGACGCGGCCTGTCCGGCTGCCGGCCACGCCTGAACGTCGGCTGAGCGCCGGGAAAAACACCATCACTCAGATCGCTTTTCAGCAAGCGGTGGTTTCGGCCGACTTTTTCGAATCGCAGCATTCCGGGCACGACCTCATCAAAACGAAGCTGAGCGCTCCCCTCGATGAGATGCTGGTGCGCTTTCCGAAGGTGCACCGTGTCACCACTCCCCTGCCCGTGCTGACCGCTGTGGACCCCGAAGACTACAAGCAGTCATCCTCTCCGCTCGAATTGACATGGGACCGGCTTGGCGCCCTGGAGACGTGGGCCGATAGCCCCGAAAAGGTGCTGGATTCCTGGCGAAACCGCTTTATTTTCGCCGTCGAGGATCTCGACCAGGGCCATCCCGGTTTGCGTCTGCCGCAGATCGGCGCCCTGCACGCCATCGCGGCGCACTTCTCAGTGGGCAGGGAGTTCGAGCCCGCCACCGTCGTCCTGCCCACGGGAACGGGCAAGACCGAGACCATGCTTGCCGACCTCGTGTACCGACGCGAGCGCAAAATGCTCGTCCTGGTGCCAAGTTCGATCCTGCGAAACCAGATCGGCGCCAAGTTCTCGACCCTGGGCGTGTTACCTGCCGCTGGCGCCATACCCGTTGAAGTTGCTCGGCCGTTCGTGACCAAGATTACGAAGGGCATCAGCACGGTGGGCCAGGCCGAGGCCATCGTGAATGCATCGAACGTCATCATCGCCACGCCCGACATCCTGAAGGCATCGGCCCCTGACGCGCTGCGCCGGCTGCTGGAAGGTTGTTCGACACTGGTCGTCGATGAAGCCCATCACCTCACCGCGGCGACCTGGAGCGAGGTGCGGGACCGCTTCACAGCGAAGAAGATAATCCAGTTCACCGCGACACCATTCCGTCGCGATGAAAGGAAGGTCGACGGCAAGATCATTTTCAATTTCAAGCTCGGCGATGCGCAGGAGGCGGGCTACTACCGCCCCATCAACCTCAGAACTGTCGAAGAGTATGGGGACCAATCGACGCGCGATCAGAAGATCGTCGCCGAAGCCGTTGCCGTCCTGAGACGTGACCGGAACGAGCTGGGACTGGACCACTTGCTGATGGCGCGGACCCGGACCAAGGAACGCGCTGAGGAAGTGTGGAAGCACTACCGCAAGCTCGCACCGGAAATGAAACCCGTGCTGGTCTATTCGGGCCCCGGCCGCAAGACGGGGAACGCAAAATCGATGGCGCAGCTTTATAACCGGGGCGTCAACGGGTCCAGCATCGTCGTCTGCGTCGACATGCTGGGCGAAGGCGTTGACCTTCCGAACCTAAAGATTGCTGCCTTGCACGATACCCACAAGTCCTTGGCCGTCACGCTGCAGTTCATTGGCCGCATCACCCGCAAAGGCGACGACAAGACGATCGGTGAGGCCACCGTTGTCACCAACATCGCCGACCCCGAGGCCGAAAGAAAGCTGGGCGATCTTTACGCGGAAGGAGCCGACTGGGACAAAATCATCAAGCGGCTCAGCGAGGAACGGATCGAGCAAGAACTGCGGCTCCAGGATGTCGTGGCTGGGCTCAAAAGCAAAGGCACCCTCCACAATCAGCTGTCGCTCTGGAACCTGCGGCCCCGCTTCTCTACTCAGATCTACCGCACACGCTGCCTGGCCTGGTCACCGACCCTTTACACGCAAGTGCTGAAATCAAGGGACGAGAGCTGGTACGCACTGGACGAAGCCCAAAACCTGATGGTGGCGGTCGTCCACCGTGAAGAGCCGGTGGACTGGGGCAATTATCAAACCCTCGAGGAGACCAACTACTACCTCCTGGTGATGTGGTGGGACCAGGCAAGCCAAGCCCTGTTCATCTACGCGAGTGACTACGAAGCCTTGCGCACCGAGCAGCTGGCCGCGATCGTGACCGGCGACAACACCCGCCTGCTCTCCGGCACGCCGATATTCCAGATTCTCAACAACGTGGAGCTACCACTGGCCAAGAGCCTGGGGTCGTCGCGCGTCGGCGCGATCAGTTTCACGTCCTACTTCGGCCCAAACGTCACGGAGGGCCTGGCCAGCATCGAGAAGGCGGAGTCCGAGCTGAACAACATCGCCTGTATTGGGTATGAGAACGGCGATCGCGTGCTGTGGGGCGGTGCCAAGCGCAAAGGCAAGGTCTGGCAGCAGCGGGCCGGCACCCTCGCCGAATGGGTGGAATGGTGCGGCAGGACCTGGCAGAAAGTCTCCGCGGAGAAGGCATCCGCGCCCAACATCACCGAAGACTTTCTGAGGCCGTTGCGGCTGACATCACCGCACAACTCCTATCCGATCGCAATCGAGTGGGGAGAACACGCCCAGAATGCCTTTTCGGATCAGTTCGTGTTTTTCGGCACGACGAGCATTCCGTTGTACCTGGTCGATCTGGAGGTTGCCGCGGTCCAGCAGGATGGGTCGATCGATATCCGGCTCTCGTCAGAGACGTTGAGCGCTACCTACCGGTTGAGCATTTCGAACGGCTTTCCGGCCGGCTACCGACATACGAAGGTCTCGGGGCCAGATCTCGGCTTCAAAAAGAAAAACAAGGAGGTCGTGCCGCTCGACGAGCATCTCGCGGTCGATCCATTTGTCGTAAGATACGCTGATGGGACCTACTCCTACAATTGCTATCACATCCCGACCAGCCTGAACGCAGGCCGTTTCCCGGCAGCGCGACTCGAAACCTGGCCCTGGAAGAATATCCCACTGAACCGGGAATCCATGGGCAAATCCCGCGACGCCAACACCATCCAGCATTACGCCTTCCAACACCTCAAGGCCGATTTTGACCTCGTCTTCAACGACGACGGTTCGGGTGAAGCAGCCGACCTCGTCGGCCTGAAAGAGGCTGACGAGAAGACCATCCGCCTCTGCCTCATTCATTGCAAAAACGCCTACAAGGGCATCATTTCGCAGGATATCCAGAATTTTTATGTGCTTTGCGGACAGGCGCAGAAAAGTGTGACTGTCAAGCACCACGGGATGTTGCGGCTCTACAATGATCTCAAGCGCCGCCACGAACTCTGGATGAAGGATGGCCACACGCGCTTCCTCAAAGGCGACATCAAGCAGTTAGCCTATTTCAGGGACAAATCCCGTCGCGCAACGGTGGAGCTTGAAGTCATCATCGCGCAGCCGGGTGCATCTGCAGCTGCTCTCAACGATGATGCGCTACTGCTCCTCGGGACGACGGAGTTATACCTGAAGAAAACAGCGGCTGCGAGTTTGCGCGTCATTGTTTCGCCTTAGCGCGCCTCCGGTCAGGCTATGCCCCTGCTGACCCGGCAATCGACCCAATCAGCTCGGCACCACCGCAAGCCCGGAATTGCACCGATACCGGATCCTTGTCGCGCAGAAACAGCTCCATGGCCGTCCCCAGCTTGCGCCGTGCTACGCCAAGCTTGGCAAGCATTGCGCGCATCTCTCACACAGTCGCCTTCAGGCGACGTGCTTCTGCTATTTTTACTTTGGCCATCATTTCGGCTTCCATTTTATCGCGGTGCTCCCCAAAAGTGAACCTCGCGGTGCTCACCAGGGCAGATGGCAATGACATTGGTCATCCTGTCGGCGCCGTCGTTTGCTAGGGCCAGAATATGATGGCACTCCAGGTATCGCGCCCCGTTCGCACACTTGAAGCCCAGCTTTCCGCAAAACTCGCACTTGCCAGCGGCTCGCCGTCGAACAGCTTCCCGACCTGTGGATCACGCGCGTATCGCTTACCGGTATAGTTAGTATACGCCGGGTCGTCGGTTCCGAGGTCGTCAATGGCATCGTCGAACGCAACGCTATCCAATCCTGCTAAACGTCGCCTGCGTTCAGCCGATGGCATGAATACGCCGAGATGTTTCCAGGCACTCTCACCACTTTTGTCCCTCAATTGCTCCAGCGCCAAAGCGATTGCTTTGAAGTCTGCGTTGGCAAAAGTGTGCCCTAATGAAGCTTGATGATGCCTTCCCTTATTCCTGGCTCGATATAATCGGCGGTCCAAGCATTCGGTTTGACCTTGTTATTCGAATCCAACACCGTGACGAGCGCGAGCAGCGGCACGTCCGCTAAGGCTGCTGCAGCATCTAGCAAGTTACACACCTGAGCTATGGCGCGATCGTGATTTCTGGGCCGCCCAATGCTTTCGGCTGCGGTCTGATAAGTAAGAAACTGATGGGAAGCTGCGGCGGAAACAATGACCGGCAGAAGCATGAGGGCAGTCTCGTATTGCTTGGTCATGCCACCTTGTCCTCCTTGTCAGCACCACGCATGACGATCTTCAACGCGTCATCCGGCAACTGTCGCTGCAGAGCCTTCTCGTCCCTCGGCGCGTGCATCCAGACGTCCCGCTCCTCGTCGGTGGTCAGGATGACCGGCATCGATTGCCTGTGCCACCCCTTTTAGTGACTAAGCCGACGATTTTCATTTGCCCACCCTAACGTCAATCAAAACATCGGACCAAACGCGAACTGATAAGCTTTCTCTCAAAATCTTATCAGTCGTGACACTTTTTCCATTTCCGCTACACCGACCGCTCCGCGAAAGCTCGCCGCATCAAACGGACTGATCCGACCGGAAATCGTGGCTGACTCTCGCGAGGGCTGATTTCCAATTGATCTTGGACACCGCGGCGCCATCCAAGCCGAAAGGCATCTTCAGTTCAGCCCACTGCATTTCCTCGCTTCTACTGCGTGGATCGACCGTACACGCCCGTCCGACAAGACTCGCATCATAAGCGGGCGCCTGCTCTCGTCGCCATGATCGAACATGTTCCTGTGTCGGAAAACGCACCGACTCGATCGAGGCAGAGACGGCCAGGATTCGGGCGCGTAGCGGCCATCCGAGCCGCCCGTATCCCGGCTCGCCAAGGATTCGACTGCGGGATGAATCGCCATCGCTGCACCAAGGATTCGATAACGACCGATGGGCCGATTGGAGCTCGGTTGTACGGGGGTTGTATGAAAATCGAGAAGGAGCGGCTCAATCCGCGCACCACGAGCCGGTAAATGCCTGTATCTAATGAGAAAAGCGCTCTGGAGCGGGTGAAGGGAATCGAACCCTCGTATTCAGCTTGGAAGGCTGCTGCTCTACCATTGAGCTACACCCGCGATACCGGCTCCCTAACACGGCCGGGCGGCGGTCTCAACTGCTCCGGATTGGTCTTTGCCCCCTTGCGGAGGGGGCTTGTTCCCGCCTCGGGGCGCCGCCCCTTAACGGCGAGGCGATGTCTGCCTATATTGAGGTCTCCCGCAATCAACGAAAGGAGGTGATCCAGTGTCTTTTACCAAGCGCTGTCACCTCGCTGGGATCGCCCGCTAGGCTTTAGATAGAGGCTTGGCATCGGGGCGCTCTCAGCCCTGGACCAGCGAGCAAGAAATCGGGCGCGACGGGGTTTCCCCGCCGCGCCTTTTTCTTTGTCTTTTGGAGATTTTTCTCGGGAGCGTGAGCCCAGGGCGCATTGGGCTCAAATCGCGCAAGGGGCAATCGGGTCAGGACTTCCTTACACACATCCCGACGCAATATTTTAGCATCCGGGTTGTCGGTATCGACAGCGGTGATACGTCCTTTGGGCTGCGCGCCCAAAAACAAGCGAGGTGAAGATGCTCTACGCGATTCTGGCCTACCACGTGGAGGACGAGGTTTTGTCGTGGACACCGCAGGAGGACGCCGCCGTCGTCGCCAAGGTGATCGAGGTTCAGGCGCCCTTGAGGGCGAGCGGACATCTTGGGCCGGCCGCCCGTCTGGACGACACAAGAAAAGCCCACACCTTGCGTGGCCCCGGTGCTGGCATTGTGCTGGACGGCCCATTTGCCGAAACCAAGGAGCAGCTTCTGGGCTTTCACCTCGTCGAATACGACACGGATGAGGAGGCGATCGCGGCGGCGCGCAGGCTGCGTGAGGTCAATCCGAGTGCGGTCTACGAAATCCGCCCCGTCAAGCTTTACGTAGCTGCCGATGGGTTCGGCGCGACAGCAACCAAGGGATGAGCGACCGCGGCGTCGTCATATTTGGCCGGCCGCCGCCGTATCCATGCGGCGGCGGATCAGAAGTCCACCAAAGGCCAGGAACCAGAAATAGGTCGCATATTGCGGAGCAAACGCCGCCACCACGGTCCCCGGCAGGAACACGGCAAGCGGAAACAGCGCTGCGATCAGTTGGTGGCGGAAGCCGCGCATGACGAACCACCAGAGCGTCGCATTCAGGCCGGCGATGACGGTCAGATGCAGCCCAAACAGCACGGCCACGGCGCTGCTCATGCCGTAATTGCCATAGAGGCCATTGGTCACCGGCAGGAGGACGATCGACAGCAGGAACATCAGATTGAGCAGCACGACGTGACGGCCCGCTTCCGGCTGGCGGGCGAGCCGGCGGTGATGGCTGATCCAGAACACGCCCGCGATGATAAAGCTCACGATCAGTCCGGTCACGCGCCCGGAATAAAGTTGAGCGAGATCGCTCCAGGTCGGCATGGCCTTGAACTCGCCCGCCTTCGGCAGGTCATTGGCCAGCAGCGTCATCGCGACACCAAAAATGGTGTTGCTCAGAGATTCCAGCCGGCGCATCTCGAAAAGGTCGGGTGTGGGATCGGCCATCTCTGCGAAACCGTCCGGGCTGGAACTTGAGCTGCCCCTCTCCCCTAAATCCTCAGGCGAGCCGCGTCCAGCCGCATTGCGATTCGCGAGCAGATCGCCGACTCTCGGCCTTTCACCGGGGCGATTCGTGACAACCTATCTGGACACGCTCAATGCGGAGCAGCGCCGCGCCGTAGAGCATGGCGTGGCCGATGGCGCGACCGTGGGCGCTCCCTTGCTCGTCATTGCCGGCGCCGGTTCAGGCAAGACAAATACGCTCGCCCACAGAGTGGCGCATCTGATCGTCGCGGGCGCCGATCCGCGCCGTATCCTGCTGATGACATTCTCCCGCCGCGCCGCCGCCGAAATGGCCGGACGCGTGGAGCGTATCGCCCGCAAGGTGCTGGGCGAGAACAACGCCGCGATCATGCGCGATGCGTTGAGCTGGGCCGGCACCTTCCACGGCATCGGCGCGCGGCTGCTACGCGAATATGCCGAGCGGATAGGCGTCGATCCTGTCTTCACCATCCACGACCGCGAGGATTCCGCGGACCTGATGAATCTGGTCCGGCACGAGCGCGGCCTATCGAAGACCGAGAGCCGCTTCCCGGCCAAGGGCACCTGCCTGTCGATCTACTCGCGCTGCGTCAATGCCGAACTGGAAATCGAGAAGGTGTTAGGGGCGCACTATCCCTGGTGCGCGGGCTGGGCCGCCGAGCTCAAGGGCCTGTTCGCCGCTTACGTCGGGGCCAAGCAGGCGCAGCACGTGCTCGATTACGACGACCTCCTGCTCTACTGGTCGCAGATGATGGGCGATGCGCTGATCGCCGAGGAGATCGGCGGCCGCTTCGATCACGTGCTGGTCGACGAATATCAGGACACCAACCGCCTGCAATCCTCGATCCTGCTGGCGCTGAAGCCGGACGGACGCGGCCTCACCGTGGTCGGCGACGACGCGCAGTCGATCTATTCGTTTCGCGCCGCGACCGTGCGCAACATCCTGGACTTCCCGCAGAGCTTCTCGCCGCGCGCGGAGATGATCACGCTGGATCGCAACTACCGCTCGACCCAACCGGTGCTCGCGGCCGCCAACGGCGTCATCGGCCTCGCACGCGAGCGCTTCACCAAGAACCTTTGGACCGACCGCACGGCGTCGCAGAAGCCGCAGCTCGTCACCGTACACGACGAGGCCGACCAGGCGCGCTACATCGTCGAGCAGGTGCTGGCCAATCGCGAGCAAGGCGCGCTCTTGAAGCACCAGGCGGTGCTATTCCGCACCTCCTCGCATTCGGGCCCGCTCGAGATCGAACTCACCCGCCGCAACATCCCGTTCGTCAAGTTCGGCGGGCTGAAATTCCTCGATGCCGCGCACGTCAAGGACGTGCTGGCGCTGCTGCGCTTCGCCGAAAATCCGCGCGACCGCGTCGCGGGTTTTCGCATCCTGCATCTGCTGCCGGGCATCGGCTCCGCCACCGCGCAGCGCGTGCTGGACCAGATGTCGGAGAGCCCGGATCCGCTTGCCGCCCTGTGCGGGCTTCCCGTGCCGCCGCGCACCGGCGCAGACTGGACCGACTTCGTCCGCACCGTCGCGAATTTGCGCTACTCGGAATGGCCTGTAGATCTCGAACGCGTGCGGCTGTGGTACGAGCCGCATCTCGACCGCATCCACGAGGATTCCGAGACGCGCCGCGCCGATCTGATGCAGCTCGAGCAGATCGCGAGCGGCTATTTCTCACGCGAAAAATTCCTGACCGAGCTCACGCTCGATCCGCCGGATGCGACCAGCGACAAATCCGGCCCACCCTTGCGCGACGAGGACTATCTCATCCTCTCCACCATCCACTCGGCCAAGGGCCAGGAATGGAAATCGGTGTTCGTGCTCAACGTTGTCGACGGCTGCATGCCCTCCGATCTCGGCGCCGGCACCAGCGCCGAATTAGAAGAGGAGCGCCGCCTGCTCTATGTCGCGATGACGCGCGCCAAGGACGATCTGCATCTCGTCGTGCCGCAGCGCTTCTTCGTCCACGGCCAGGCCGCCAAGGGCGACCGCCACGTCTACGCCTCGCGCACCCGCTTCATTCCGGAGCAGCTGATCTATCTGTTCGAGCGCACCGCCTGGCCCAAGGCCGCTGCGGGTGCTGCACGCGCCGCGGCGCAGGGCCCGAAGATCGACATCGGGGCGCGGATGCGCGGGATGTGGCGGTAGGACACACAAATGGAAACCGAGCATTTCCGGATGCCGCCTTGTCGCACGGCTTTGGTCAACTAAATGCGGTCGATCCTCCCACAGAGACCTGATCGATGACCGCACCGCTCGAATTCGGACTGGATACCTTTGGCGACGTCACCACGGATGCCACCGGCAGCATGCTCCCGCATGCGCAGGTGATCCGCAACGTTATCGACGAGGCGGTGCTCGCCGACGAGCTCGGGCTCGACTTCATCGGGCTCGGCGAGCATCACCGCGCGGATTTTGCGATCTCCTCGCCCGAGACCGTGCTGGCAGCGATCGCATCGCGCACGAAGCGCATTCATCTCGGCTCAGCCGTGACGGTGCTGAGCTCGGATGATCCGATCCGCGTATTCCAGCGCTTTGCGACGCTCGATGCACTCTCCAACGGACGCGCCGAGGTGATCCTCGGCCGCGGCTCGTTCACGGAGTCTTTCCCGCTGTTCGGCTTCGACCTGCGCAAGTATGAAGAGCTGTTCGAGGAGAAGCTCGACCTGTTCGCCGCGTTGCTGTCGCAGAAGCCGGTGACGTGGCAGGGCAAGCTGCGTCCGTCGCTGAAAGACCAGCTGGTCTATCCACCGGTCGAGAATGGCAGTCTGAAGACCTGGATCGGCGTCGGCGGCAGCCCGCAATCGGTGGTGCGCGCCGCGCACTACGACCTGCCCCTGATGCTCGCCATCATCGGCGGCGATCCAGCGCGCTTTGCGCCCTACGTCGATCTCTATCACCGCGCCTACAAGGAATTCGGCCGTCCGGCGCAGCCGATCGGCGTGCACTCGCCCGGCTACGTCGCCGAAACGGATGAGCAGGCGCGCCAAGAGCTGTGGCCCGACTACAAGGCGATGCGCGACCGCATCGGCCGTGAGCGCGGCTGGCCGCCGATGGGCCGCGACGAGTTCGTCAGCGAAGCCGAGCACGGCTCGCTCTATGTCGGCTCGCCGGAGACGGTCGCACGCAAGATCGCCAAGACGGCAAAGGCGCTCGGCATCACGCGCTTCCAGCTGAAATATTCGGCAGGGCCATTGCCCCACGAAAAGCTCATGACGAGCATCGAGCTCTACGGGCGCAAGGTGGTGCCGATGGTGCGGAGATGATGGGGTGAGGGAGTGGGCCTTCGCCTACAGCCGTTTCTTGGCGAACGCCCGGCCGGACGCGGATTTCAGATATTTCTCAAAGGCAATCGCCTGCTGTTCATCTGAGAATGCGACATAGGTTTTCAGTTCCCACGGAGTGAATTTCGAGGTGTGCGGGACTTCGCCAGCGTTATGCCTTTTGAGACGGACCCGCAGATCTGACGTGAGACCGACGTAGTAGCGATCGGGATCGCTTTTGCTCCTGAGAATGTACACGTAGTACATTTCAGCAGCCTCGTGCCATCAACAGCCCGCCTACGCCCTGCGGGCTGCGGCGCGGCAGCCTTCGCTCGCTTCGCGCCACTGACTCTGAGCTGGCCTGCCGAGCCGAAGCTCGCGAAGCGAGCGAAGGCTGGTGGGGGAGGCAGGACTCGAACCTGCGAAGCCATGAGGCGGCTGATTTACAGTCAGCTCCCTTTGCCACTCGGGACACTCCCCCGCTCGACGGCAGCACAATCGGGCCGGACCTTGCCGGCGACCGAAGACGGCCATGGAACGTGAAGGCCGCGACAGCCCGGATGGGGGCGCGACCGGGCGCGGTTATGGGCGAAGCGGTGGGGTAAAGTCAACCGAGGCGAACAGCTAAAATCGCCCTCGAAGCCAGCCAAATTGCCATATTCCAGGACCCGTGACACAAGCGAGCCCATGAAGGATCGAAAATTCGTCCCCAAGGGCCCCCGCAGCGGCTCTAAGCCCTTCAACAGGCCCGGGAAATCGGCCGGCCGACCGGCCTGGCGCGAGCGCGATTCGCACGCCGACGGCCCCGTCGTCCTGTATGGCTGGCACACCGTCACCATGGCGCTTGCCAACCCTGCGCGGCGAATCCGCAAGCTGACGCTGACGGAGAACGCCGCGCGGCGGCTTGCGGACGAAAACATCGAAACCCGCATCGCGCCCGAGATCGTCCGGCCCCAGGAGATCGACCGCCTGCTCTCGCCCGATGCCGTGCACCAGGGCCTGCTGGCGGAGGCTGATCCCCTGCCCTCGCCCGACATCGAGACATTGGCGCAGGAAGGCATGGTGCTGGTGCTCGACCAGATCACCGATCCGCACAATGTCGGCGCCATTCTGCGCTCCGCCGCGGCGTTCGCGGTCAAGGCGATCGTCACCACCGCACGGCACAGTCCGGAAGCAACCGGCGTGCTCGCGAAAGCCGCCTCCGGCGCGCTCGAGCTGGTACCGATGATCACCGTGCAAAACCTCGCGCGCGCGCTGACGGCGCTGAACGACGTTGGTTTCCAGACCGTTGGCCTCGACAGCGAAGGCAGCGAGGATCTCTCGAACGTCACACTGCGCGAGCCGCTCGCGCTGGTGCTCGGCGCTGAAGGCAAGGGCCTGCGGCAATTGACCCGCGAAACCTGCAGCGTCGTGGCGCGGCTCGACATGCCAGGCGAGATCAAGAGCCTCAACGTCTCGAACGCCGCCGTGCTCTCCCTCTATGTCGGTGCGAGCCGGCTCGGCTTGATGAAGCGCTAGGCGTCGTCGCGCATATCCCGACCATGCCATCGTCCGCCTGTTTTGCCCGACGGGTCAAGCGGCCTTGCGGTTTTTCGGAAAGATCGGGCTCGCACAAAGAGCCAATGCGCGATGATCGCACATCTGGATCTCATTGCGCTTCAAGTCCTTGATTTCGCTGTCCCCGGCTACTGTGCATGGGGTTGTTTTGCAGACAAAGCAAAGCGCCCGTCCGCATCATGCGAACGGGCGCTTCATTGGCTCAACCGATCAATGATCAGTAGTAGCGGCGCAGCACACGGTGGCCGCCGTAATACGGCGCGTAGCGATGGGCGTAGCCATAGCGCGGACGGTAGCCGTAATGCGTGCGCGGCAGATAGCCGTAGCGCGGGCCGTAACCGTAGCGATACGGACGGTAATGCGGCCGGCGATAGGGATAGGCGACCGGCGCTTCGACCGCGGCGGCACGATAGCCATAGCCGTAACCGTAATTGGCGGGCGCAACGACCGCGTCCTCACGGTAGGTCGGATACGGCGCGAAGGCGCCCGGACCGGTGTAGGTCGGGCCCTGGTTGACGTAGTAATATTGCGTGGTCGGCTCGGCGAGGCGCTCGTAACCGTAACCATAACTATAGCCATAACCGCCGCAGCCGCTGTCACAGCCGGAATAGACCGGCGCAACCGGCTGGCACGGCGAGAAACCGCAAGCCACGGCCGGCACGCTGCCCACCAACATCACGGCAGCCGCCGCGACCAGTCCCGAAATGATCTGACGCATTACTCTCTCCTGTTGACTTCCATTTTGTTGGATTTGACGTTTCTTAACCCGGCGGCTTGCCGGGCATTTCTGCATGCGGCCGCGGTCGAGGGCGCCGCGGATGGTCGTTGATCTCGGGTGCGAGGATCACCGGCGGCGGGTCGACCGGCACATCCATTTGCGGCGGCAGCGGCGCGGACGAGGCACCCCAGCTATGGTGATAGCTCTCCGCCGGCTGCGGCAATTTCCGCCTTGCAGGCGGCTCGACTTCGAGGCGGCCATAGCCGGGCTGCAAGCCCATGCTCGGATAATAATGGCCGACATCGGAGGGCTGCCGCTCCGCCACGTAGCGTCCGCCGTAGATCGTGGGCTGCACCTGGACGTTCTTGCCGAGGCCCCAGACGCCTTCGACGACGGCATAGGACGCATCGATATTGTTGATGATGATGGGCACACCCGGACGGCCGGGCACTACAATGTCGAAACCGCCGCCGGCAAAAGACGTCGCGGGCAGTCCGATCAGAAAGGCTGCAAGCGCAAGAGCGCGCATGGAAAGATCCCGGTTATCCGGAACACAACCTATCGGATTGCAGCGCAGAGAGGGTTAAGGACGGCTCACTAAATTCCGGTAAGCCTAACGCGTAAGGATCGATAGCGGCTCAAATGCCGCGAGGTGCGCTAGCCAGGCGTTAACGGGACGCAAGGCGATCACACGGCCGGAGCCCATGCGGTTGCGTGGCACAAGCGGCTCATCCTCAGCGGGCTCACGTCGATGTGACCCGGCTTGCGAGAAAATGCGGAACGACGACGGAATGTCGCACTTAGCACAGGTCCCAACAACATGGAGGAAATGCCATGACGAGCCTGAAACTTGTTGGCTTGGCCGCAATCGTCGCGACCGCGCTGGCCACACCTGCCTTCGCACAAGCCAGGGCCGACAATTCGGCCCGCTGCACGGGGCGCCTCCAAGACCCCAATTGCCAGAATCTCGCCTCCGGCAATCCCACCACTGACCGCGGCTATCGCCGGCGGCACATGGCCCATCGGCAAGTGAATCCGAATGACGGAACACGGTCGGGCTTCTGGCCGCTCGACACGGCAGGCGCGGTGGCCGGCGCCGCCGTCGGCACCGCGGGCGCAATCGCAACCGCTCCGTTCCGCGCCATGGACAACAGCTACGCCTATGATAATCGTGGTTGGGACACCCGCACCTATGCCCAACGCAACGGCTTCGTCTGCACCCCAGGCACCTGGATCAAGGGCGAGGACGGCCGCCGGCACGTCTGCCAATAGTCTCGCTTAGCTGGCGCGCAGGAGAACGGGCGGCCTCCTCGGGCCGCCTGTTCATGTCCGCAAGAGGCGCGCGGGTTCTGGCACTTTCCAACTAAGTCTGGTATTGCGACGCGCGGGCGGGCAGCCCGGCGCATGCCGGCCCCTGCCCGCTTCCCTAGGGCGTCGCCGGCTTAGCTCAGCGGTAGAGCAGCGGTTTTGTAAACCGAAGGTCGGGGGTTCAATCCCCTCAGCCGGCACCAGCGCTTGACGCGCATTCGTCAGCCTGCATTCTTCCGCGCGCTGCCCTGCTGAAGATGCTCGACGCCCGCGCCATTGATCTCCACCCACGCATGTTTCGACTGCTCGAAGACCGCCTTGATCGGCGCCGCGAAATTCGTATCGGCGATCGCACCGACCGCGACGGCGATCATCGCCGGCAGATTGTCGGCTTCCCAAAAAGCCGTCGAGCCGCAGTCGGGACAAAAATAGAAACGGACCTTCCCGCCGCTCTCGGCGGCGCGCACGTATTCCCTCGGCGTCCCTGAGATCGTGACGGTCTCTACAGGATAAAAGCCCCTACGCCGAATGGCGCGCCATTCGGAAGCGACGGCTGGGCCACCATCAAGCTCAGATCGAGTGACGAGACCGACCCAACCAGGAACGGCCGCCGCTACTTTGCCCTTGAGCATGATCTGTTGCTCCAGACTGCGACGATGCGTCCTTTGATCGCGAACAGGTCCGAACGTTCATAGCCATCCAACTGCGCCGCGATTTTCAGATCAGCCGGTGGCAGGCTCCACCATCCTGGAGGAGAGTTCGGTCCGAGGCGATCTATCGCAGCCCCCCAGAGGTTGGTCCGTTCGATCCGCTCGAAGCGGGCGGCGAGGTCGAGACCGGCAAACCTGTCGCGGTCGGCGATGAACCGCTCATGGGCGAGCACCGGGGGACGAGAGGCGGTCATCGGGCGGGACTCGCGTCAAGATTCCGTCGCAAGCGCAACATAAACGCGATGCATCGCCTCCGAAACGTTTCTCCAACGGGCCCGCCGATGATCACCCGACGCGCAGCTCTGGCTGCCATTACCGCACTGTTGTCCCCCCTCGCCGCACACGGCGCGCCGAGCGAGCAGTTCAACGTAACGAGCGGCGATGACAGCCTGCCGGTGTCGCGCTATGCGGCGGCAGTCGATGGAAAACGTCCTGCGGTGATCGCGCTACACGGCGCCCGCGGCGTAGAGCTCAGAGCCCGGGCCTATGAGCGCTATGCCGATGCGCTGATGGCGCGAGGCATCGACACCTATTTTCTCCGCTACATGACGCCGGCCGACATCGCTGCGTTGACATCCGCCACGCACGAGCGCCGTGAGGCCTATGAGACGACACGGTTCGACGGCTGGGCCGATACAGTCGCCGCCACCGTGACGGCCGTGCTTGGCCGATCCGACAGTTCGGGACTCATCGGCCTGCTCGGCTTCTCGCTCGGCAGCTACATCGCCGCCGAAGCCGCTGCGCGCGACACCCGCATCGCAGCTCTCGCAGTGCTCTATGGCGGCATGCCCCAAGGCATGGCGGCGAAGGTCACGCGCCTGCCGCCGCTCATCGCATTGCATGGCGAGGCCGACAAGAACGTCCCGATCGCGGAGGGACGGCAACTGGTTGCGCTCGGCAAATCGGTTGGCGCCGAGACCGAATTCGTGCCCTATCCGGGCAAGGCGCACGGCTTTGATTTCTCCGACACCGATCCGATGACGCCCGATGCGATTGACCGGGTCACACGGTTCTTCCAGGCCAAACTCGGAGCCTGAGTGCAGTTGCTCACTCCGGCTTCCTGCCACTCCGCGATATCGATGCCCTGGATGTCGGCTGCGGGGATGGTTGTCGCATCACAGATTGGATCAGAGTTCAACATGAGGTAGCATGCGCGCCGCATGGCTTACTATACCAGCCGAGAAAGCGCCAAGATCGTCGCCGGAGCAGTCACAGCCGTCGTCGCGACGGTCTTCCTTTTCGCGATTGCGATGGCGCTTCTACTGCCGCAATAGGATCTGCAGCGCGAGGCCGCCGGATGTTGGATGTCGCGCGGTTCAGGCCGCGCGCACCGTCCTGAGGAATTTTCCGACTTCGCCCTTCAGCCGTGTACTGTCGATCGCCAGGGTCTTCCGCCCCGGCGCTCACGTCGGGGAAAGCTCATAGCCCTCCTCAGGCCCGGCACGGGCGCGCACCAGATCCTCGGCGAAAGCGATCACCTCCGCCCGCTTTTCGGGCGGCAGCGAGAGAAAGGCGCGCACGAGCCGCAAGCCTTGCGCGTCCTCCGACTGGTCCTGCTTGGACTTCATTTCGGCAGTGTCGGGCGCTCGGGAAAAATATGCAATCCCTTCGCAGATTGCCTTCTTGATTCGGCGCCCAGGCTTTGGTGGAATAGCTCCAGCAAAGGTGGACCATGAAGTGGATCAGGGAGCGCGACGCACTGATCGCGCAGACGCTGGCCTTCGTCCAATCGGTAACCGGCAAAAAGGATGATCTCCATCCCCCGGTACCGTCCGCGGCTGCGTTCGCAGTGACCACGGAGATCGTCACTGCCGAAGCCCTTGCAGACGAAGCCGATCGGCCGCCGCAGCACTTGTCGGTGCCCCCGCCACGGACCGGCGATTTCCGCAGCGAGATGCAGGCCCGTATCGCCAATTTCAGAAAGCATCAGGAGCGCTTTGAGCGCGAGCGTGAAGAATATTGCGCAGCGACCCTGAGCAAGCTACGCACCGCCCTCCGCGATGCAGCCCCGCCGCGCGTCCGGAAGTAGAGCGGGGCCCGCCTACAGCCAATATCTACAACCAAGACCACACCAGCCAGAGATTGGCTGCGCAGGCGCCAAACAGTGCCAGCGTTAGCGGCAAGAGCATGTGCCCGCAGCAGGTTTTCAGGTCGGTCGTCATGGCCGGAAACATCCGCTGATTCCGCCAAACGAGTCCCAAGGTTTCTTTTTTAGGGGATTCAGGACTCGTTAAGGACTCAGGCTCCGTCTGCCCGGCACTCTCGATCACGGCCTCGTGATCGAGCCGGAACCCTCGCCCCATAAAGCTGTTAACGCGCTTTCGGGAGCGGCAAGTATGCCCTACGCCCTGTTTTGCAACGACAGCCAAATCAGCAAAGCCTATCCGAGCGAGGCCGACGTCTGGAAGCTCGCGCAACGGAGCGGCCTGGTTGTGGACGTCGGCACCGACGAGGAGCGGCACGGTCCGCGCCGGATGCTCGACAATGACTATGAGATCAAATCGTGCCCGGCCGCCCAAGGCGAGGACCCCGCCAAGAACAAGGCGGACGCCGAGCGGGAATCCAGGATGGAACTTGAACTCAACGCGTGAGACCCGGCGAAGGCGGCCTCAGGGTGTCGCAGTCGCCAGCGAGGCCTGCTCGCCGGCGAGCGCCACGCAGGCCTTGCGACGATGCAGCCCGCGAATCGCCCCGGTCACCTTCAGCACCTTGCCGAACGGACAGGAGGCGTCCTTCACGAAAGCGACCTCGTAAGGCGCCAACATTAAAGGCTCGGATTTGAGGATTGTTTGGGCAGAGCACGGCAGGGCGACGAAGCACGAGACCACCACCGACGCCAAGATACGCATGTTCGTTGTCCCACCAGCCCGGCAATTCAGTAATAACGCGTTCCGAAGCGTGAGTTCCGTAAGTCGCAAAAATTATTTTTGCTTTACCCGAGCCCCGTGACACGCGTGAGAAGGCGCGCGCCAGACTGTTTGTCTGCAAATGACGCGCCAAATGGTTCACACAATACAAACGGGGCTGGCAAACAAGAGCGTGGCGAACGTTAGGCCGGGCGAACGAAAGGCCGGCGGTCGCCGGCCTTTGCCAGATCGTGGTCGTGCTCGCCCGCCGCGGGTCAGTAGCGCGAGGCCGCCGGACCGCCCCAGCCGAAGCGGTAATTCACACCCACCTTGACGGTATGTTCGTCCTCCCGGCCGCGGACGCCGACGATGTCGGCCGGACCGGAGGTAAAGGTGGTGCTGCCGAAATTATAGTACTGGTA
This sequence comes from Bradyrhizobium diazoefficiens, assembly GCF_016599855.1. Taxonomy (NCBI): domain Bacteria; kingdom Pseudomonadati; phylum Pseudomonadota; class Alphaproteobacteria; order Hyphomicrobiales; family Nitrobacteraceae; genus Bradyrhizobium; species Bradyrhizobium diazoefficiens. The sequence goes on from NZ_CP067041.1 coordinate 4,884,159, forward strand.
CTCGGCCTTGGCCGACCAGTTCGGTGCGAACATGTATTCGAGGCCGGCACCCACGGTATAACCGTCCTTGCTGTTGCCGGTGGCGGTGAAGGCCTGCGGCACGCCGGCGATGTTGACGCCGAGGCCGCCATTGCGCCAGGCGTAGCCGCCCTTGGCGTAGAGCAGCGTCGGGCCCCAGGTGTAGCCGATGCGGCCGGTCACCGACCCGAGTTGGTCGGTGTTGGACGTCACCTGCGTCCCCAGCGGGAACGTGACACCGTTGTTGTTGGTGGGCAGCCAGGAATACTGGGCCTCGATACCCACCACCCAATTGGGCGCGAACTGGTAGTCGAAGCCGCCCTGCACGCCGCCCAGGAAGCGGGCGTCGCTCGACTGGAAGGCGCTGTCGCCTGCGAAGGCGCCGCCGACATGGCCGCCGATGTAGAAACCGGTCCAGTTGTAAATCACCTGCGGTGGCGTGTAGGCCGGAGCCTTGGTGTAGGTGCGCGGCTGCATGTCGGCGGCGGCCGCCGGTGCAGCCAGCGCCAGCAGAGCTGCTGCGCCAAGCAAAATCGTCTTCATGATCATCCCCGTTCTTTCAAAATCGACCCTCGGGAAACAACGTGGCGTGAATTTGGTTGCTTCGCGGCGATGCCGGAACGTTGATCGTCCGTGACTGTGACGGGGCGGCAACATCGCGATTTTGTTCCGTCACGCGCAGCCGCCGCGATCGATTTTTCGTTCGCGCCTGGGCCGCCGTAACGATTTGTCGCAAGGCAAAACCGCCCCGTTCAAAGCTCGCCAAAACGTGATCCAGCGGCTCCGGCGGCACCTGTTCTAGCACCGCGCAATGAAGGCGGGCTTTGGATTAGCGCGTCATCTTTTCCAATTCCGGAAAGGGTGCGTAAACCGCGCCCGCGCAGAGCTCGTTGGCGCGGTCGACGACGCGGTCGGCCCGGCCGTTGACGTAGACGATGGCCCGTTCGCGCATGCCCTTATAGCTGCCGTCGGTCTCTCGCGGCGTGAAGTGCAGGCAGCTGACATAGAACTGCCGACCGCCGACCTCTCGCAACACCGGATCGGCCATGCCGGCATCGCGCACACCGACCGGATTGTTCAGATAGGCGCGCATCAGGGCGAGCGCGTCGCCACGAAAATTGTCGGGAAACGGCTGAGGGCCGCCGGCCTGGGTCCCCTCCATCAGGGATGGACGGTCACCATCGCTGCCGAAACAGGCCGCGAGCGCCAGTGGCAGCACCAGGATCGCTGCGCGTTTCGCTAATCGTCCCAAGGAATCAAATTCTCCGGCCACCAGTGTCGGAGATGTTCTAACTCCAAGGTTACCCAAAGGGGAATTTGCTTCAGCTGGCCGACAAACGGCGCACCGGCCCGCCGCCAACACCTTGCGCTTTCGCGCAAGGCGTGACGAACAGGCCGGGCCTGAACTCCGAGAGGCGGCGGGCAATGCCAGGGATGCCGCCCAGCGGGATCAGTCGTTAGCTGCGCTTCTCGGTCGTCACCGGCTTGCCGAGATCCGGCTGCGCCTTCAGCGACTTCTTGGCCGACAAATGCTTGTGGTGATGGCGATGCGTCCGCACGGTCTTGTGCTCGTTCGGCGTGATCGCGGCATTGGCGTTCATCGCCTTCGTCTTGGTATCGACCTTGGCGCCCGATTTGATGTCGGCGGTCTTGGCGTCGGCCTTGACGCCGGCGTTGGGCTTGGCGGCGGTGATCGAAACCTTGCTCTGGGTCTGGTCCGCCTTGATCGCCGGTGCAGTCGTGGTCTTGCCGGCTTCAGCGGCGAAGGCCGGGGCTGCGATGACGGAAGCTGCGAGCAAGGCTGCGGAAATGGTCTTCAACATGGTGGTCTCCTCTTGGAAGGATCTTGAGGCGGCGCCCTCTGCCAACCCTTCGATCATGGGAGGAAGCCTAGATGCCGCGCGCTGAACCCGTTCTGAAGCGCTTGGCAGGCTTCCGTTCATCTGGATGACAAGTTTGTCATCTTGCCATCTGAACCCGAACGGCGCGGGTGCCGGCCGGGAATGTTTTTGCCGGCCGGGTGTTCCGGTCATTGGGCAATCGTGTAGGATCGCCACGTTCCATGCGGGAGAACTTAAATGCGCAAACTTTCGATGCTTCTGGTACCGGGGCTTGTCTCGGTGGCGCTGGCGGCCGGACCGGTGCTGACGAGCGCCTATGCCGCCGGTGGCGACGAGCCCTCGCCGCCGAAGTCGGACACCTCGACCAAGAAAGAAAAGAAAAAGAAGAGCTCTTCCGTCAGCGATCCCAAATTTCTCGCGGCCTATCACGCCGCCTACACCGCGATCTATGACAAGCACGATTATACGGACGCGATCGGCCAGCTGAAACAGCTCAAGCGCGATGACGTCGCCGACGTTGCGAACCTGATCGGCTATTCCTATCGCAAGCTCGGCGATTACCAATCGTCGAAGGTTTACTACGAGATCGCGCTGAAGGACGATCCCAACCACGTCCGCACCTGGCAGTATTACGGCCTCTGGCAGCTCGAGCAGGGCAACCGCGAACAGGCGCAGTATCATCTGAACAAGATCGCCTCGCTCGCCGGCACCGACAGCTCCGAGTATCGCTCGCTGGCTGCCGCGCTCGACAAGCCGACCGGCGCGACGCTCGTCTACTGAGACATCGCATCTTCTCTACTGAGATATCGCATTTTCGCGTGACGCGAACGGGCACAACCTCGGGGTTGTGCCCGCTCTGCTTTCTCGGCTAGCCTTCTGCGGCACCCATCCCCTCGCAAATTGGTGTGTAATGGACACGTGGCTGCGATCCGCGATCGACTACATCGGCTCCTGGATCGAATTCCAGCTGACGACAATCCAGCAGCCGGGCGTCATGGTCGCGTTTGTCCATCGCGGCGAGGTCGTTGCCGAGCGTGCATTCGGCCTTGCCAATCTCGACACCGGCGAGAAGCTCACACCGCGCCACCGCTTCCGCATCGCCTCGCACTCGAAGAGTTTTACCTCGGCCGGGATCATGAAGCTGCGCGAGCAGCGCAAGATCAGGCTCGATGATCCCATCGGCGAGTATGTCAGCGGCCTGCATCCGCGTGTCGCCGAGACCACGATCGCCCAGGTACTCTCGCACAGCGCCGGGCTGACGCGCGACGGCGCCGATTCCGGCCAGTTCATCGACAGCCGTCCCTATCTCAACGCGAAAGAGCTTCTCGCCGAGCTGACGGGGCCTCCCGCGATCGAGCCCGGCACGCGCTTCAAATATTCCAACCACGGCTTTGCCCTGATGGGCCTCGTCATCGAGGCGGTAACGAAGGAGCCCTACTCCACCTGGATCAAGCGTGAGATCATCGAGCCCGCAGGCCTGCGTGAGACCGAACCGAATGCGCCGCTTCCCAGCGGCGCGCTGTTCGCGCGCGGCCATACGCGCAAGCTGCCACTCGGCGAGCGCTGCGTCATCCCCGGCGATAATCCGGCGCACGCGATGGCATCGGCCGCAGGCTTCGTCGCCACCGCCGCCGACAGCGCCCGTTTCTTTGCCCAGCTCGCGCCCAACGCGAAAAAGAGCGTGCTGTCAACCGCGAGCCGCCGCGAGATGACGCGCAACCATTGGCGCGTGCCGCAGACCTTCGAGGGCTATTACGGCCTCGGCGTCAACGCCGGCAAGACCGACGGCTGGGACTGGTTCGGCCATGGCGGCGGCTTCCAGGGCTATATCTCCCGGACCTGCTCCATTCCCGCTTGCGAACTCGCGATCAGTATCCTCAGCAACTCCATCGACGGCGCCGCACCGTTCTGGATGGACGGCGCGATGCAGATCCTGCGCGTGTTCAGGAACCGCGGTGCACCCGACCGGCGCGTGCGCGACTGGACCGGCCGCTGGTGGACGATCTGGGGTGCGACCGACTTCGTGCCGATGGGCAACCGGGTGCTGATAGCCAATCCGCAGTTCAACAACCCGTTCATGGATGCCGGCGAGATCGAGGTCACCGGCCGCGACACCGGCAAGCTCGCCTGGGCGGCCGGAGTTTCCAGCCATGGAGAGCCGGTGCGCCGCGTCCGCAACAAGCGCGGCAAGGTCAGCGACATCTGGATCGCCGGCGCCAATGTCAAGCCGGCAGCCACCGTCGCGCGCGAGATCGCGCGGAGATATCCGCCGCGAAAACGGCGACCTACTCCCTGATCAGCGCCTCGACCTCGCTCCGAAACGCCTGCCGCGAGCCATCGCGCGAATAGAACATGTGGCCGCCGGGATAGACGACGAACTTCACGCGCGACGTCGCGAAGGCCGGCAGCTGATCGAGCGCCCGCTTCGTGCCGAAATAGGGCGTGGCGAGATCAAACAGGCCATGCGCGACCAGCACGTTCAGCTTCGCATCCGTGGCGAGGATCTGGCGCAGCTCAGAAAGCGATTGCGGCGGGTTGATGCCGCCGCCAAAATCCCAATTGTGCTCGATGGCGCCATTGAGGACTTCATAGGAGCCGTCCGGCCGCCAATTGAGTTTTCGCGTGAGCACATCGACAGCCGCGCTCGTCAGCGGCGCCTGAAGCACATCGCCCGAGGGATCGCCAAAACGCGAGCTGCTCGAATCCGGATAAGGATCGAAGCCGCGCACGGAGCCGTCGTAGCGTCCGGTCACCACGCCGTTCTTGCGGTCGAACTCGCGGCGGAATTCGCCGACATCGAAGCGGCCGGCGAGCCTGCGGCTCACCGCCTGATCGATTCCGGTGAGTTCAGCAACCTTGTCGGCAAGGCGATTGGTGGCTTCCGTGTCCGCCTCGCCCTTGACGAGGTCGGCCAGAAATTCGCCGCGTGCATAGGCCTCCACATCGGCCAGATCGGCGCGCTTGACTGGTCCCTTGGCCTCGCGCGCCACCGCCACATAGCTCGGCAAGGTCGCGACATATTGCAGGAGGCTGGTGCCCGTGAACTCGCGAAAATCCAGCAGCGGCGACACCAGGATCAAGCCCCTGATGCCGACGCCGTGCTGAAGCTGCAACTGACGCACGACCTTGGGCCCACGAATGCCGCCATAGCTCTCGCCCGCGACATATTTCGGCGAGGTCAGCCGGTTGTGCCTCTCGAGCCAGCGGCGGATGACGAGCGCGATCGAATTGACGTCGCCGTCGACCGAATAGAAGCGCTTGCGCGCATCCTCGCCGCTCGCGATGACGCGGCTGTAGCCGGTGCCGACGGGATCGATGAAGACGAGGTCGGTGAAGTCGAGCCAGGTCTCCGCATTGGGCCTCACCTCGGGCGAGGCCGACGGCGACAGGCCCTCGCCCTCGAGCGGCAGCCGCCACGGCCCGACCGCGCCGAACTGCAGCCATGCCGAGGAGGCGCCGGGCCCGCCGTTGAACAGGAACGTCACCGGGCGGGTGGCGCGATCGGCGCCGTCGAGCTCGTAAGACGTGGTAGCGATATCGGCGAGCGGCTCGCCCTTCTCGTCGAACACACGGATGGAACCTGCGGTTGCGGCAAAGTTGAGCGTTCGGCCCGCCAGATCGAGGGTCTGCTTCGTAGTCGAATCTCCCGGCAGACGACGATCGGAAGCCTGCGCCGCATTGCCGCCACGCCCGCCCTTTTGCCCCGTGGGAGCCGCCGCCTCGGTGCGCGGCTGCGGCGGATCGTCCGCGCGCGCCAAGCCTGCGAGCGCAAAGGCAGACATCGCCAGCACCAGCCCCGCATAGCGCAGCGTCGGCAAGTTCATGACCATGATTGTTCTCCCTGCCCGCCCGCACTCGGTCGCAGCTTTAGCCAGCAATTGCGACGGTTTGGCGGATCGGAGGCCGGGGACCAGCTTTCCGGACCCAATTAGCCCAGTTTTACGCTCAAACGGGACGCCTGGCGTTCCGTCGTATTTGCGTTGCAGGGCGGTCATCCTCGACAATACAGGCCCGGGTCGTATAGACGACCTCGGCGGAAGTTTTTCGAACCAGCGACACCTGCCTGGAAGCCATGACCAAGCCCTCGCGATACGACCGGATCGCCTTCGTCGCCAGCCCGAGCAGCGAAGCGCAGGCCGCTTTCAGGGAGCTCACCCAAAGCTACGGCAATTGCGAGCCGAACGAAGCCGACGTCGTGGTGGCGCTGGGCGGCGACGGGTTGATGCTGCAGACGCTGCACCAGCACATGCGCACGGGAAAGCCGATCTACGGCATGCACCGCGGCACGGTCGGCTTCCTCATGAACGAGTACTCGACCGTCGATTTGCGCGCCCGGCTCGAGGCTGCCCATGAATCCGAGATCAACCCGCTGCTGATGCGCGCGACCGACACCAACGATCGCGTCCACCTGCACCACGCCATCAACGAGGTCTATCTATTCCGCCAGACCTACCAGGCGGCGCGCCTGAGGATCCTGATCGACGAGCGCGAGCGCATGCCTGAGCTGATCGCCGATGGAATCATTGTCGCGACCCCGGCAGGCTCGACGGCCTACAATCTTTCGGCGCAGGGCCCAATCCTGCCGATCAACGCGGCGCTCCTGGCACTGACACCGATTAGCGCCTTCCGGCCGCGGCGCTGGCGGGGCGCCCTGTTGCCCTACACGGCCTATGTGGTGATCGAGGTGCTGGAGGACGACAAGCGCCCGGTCGCGGCCGTCGCCGACCATGAGGAGGTACGCAGGGTCCGCCGCGTCGAGGTGCTGTCCGACAAGAGCATCTCGATACGCATGCTGTTCGATCCCGGCCACAGCCTGGAAGAACGCATTTTGCGCGAGCAGTTCGGCTTCTGAGCTCCCTGCCCGCACTCGGCGGAACGCCCGGGTCGCAACGCTTCGTTAACCGTCGGCACGATATGGTTAACGAAGGTTGACCGCTTTGGCCCGGGCGTCATGTTCCGCATCGACTTCAACAAGCTGCGCTTCCTCGTCTGCGACGACAATCCGCACATGCGCCGCATCCTGCGGACGCTGCTGCATTCGTTCGGCGCGCGCGAGGTCTACGAGGCCGAGGACGGCGCGACAGCGCTGGAGATGTACAGCCATTACGTGCCCGATATCGTCATCACCGACTGGGCCATGCCGATCTTCGACGGGCTCGAGCTCGCGCAGATGATCCGGCAGCCGGAATCCAAGGGCAACCCCTACGCACCGATCATCATGCTGACGGGGCATTCCGAGAAGCGCCGCGTCACAGTCGCGCGCGATGCCGGCGTCACCGAATTCCTGGCCAAGCCGATCTCGGCCAAGGGTCTCTATCAGCGCATTCTCAACGTGGTCGCCAGTCCCCGGCCCTTCATCAAGACCAAGACCTATTTCGGCCCGGACCGGCGCCGCAACACCAACTCCGCCTATATGGGCCCGGAGCGCCGCGTCGGCGAAAAGCACGAGGTGCTCCAGCAGCCCTCGCTGCTCGACAAGGCCCGCTCCTCCATCTAGCGCAACCTCTCACCCCGACGAGGCAGGCATCATGGCGAAGAACAGCGCAAAGGACATCGAGGTCAAGGCCTTCGCCACGCATCAATTGATCACGCAGCCCAATCCGCTGCGCAAGGTGCTGCGCCGTGTCGAAGAAAAGGACATGGACGATCCGATTGCCCGCGCCGAGCAGGCGCTGGCAGGCCTTGCCAGTGAGTTCAGGGACTGGATGACGACCGAGGTCAACCGCCTGTCGGCCGCCTACGTCGCCATCCGCAACGAGGGCTTCACCAAGGAGCGGCGCGACGAGCTGTTCCACGCCGCGCACGACATCAAAGGCGACGCCGCCACGTTCGGCTTTCCAGCCGCGGCAGGAGTTGCCGAGAGCCTGTGCCGCCTCGTCGAGCACGCGCCGGATCTCGAGAAGGTGCCGGCCGAGCTGTTTACGCACCACATCAACGCAATCCTCGCCATCGTGCTCGAGAATACCAAGCTCGACAGCATCAGCGTCTCCGCCGAGCTCAGCCGCCGTCTGCGCAAGGTCGCCGACGATTATCTCGCCGACGTCAACCGCGACCGCCCCGAGCATCTCGAAGTGATCCTGGCGCCGAGCATCGTGCCGGCGGAGTAAGGCTCCGCTCCCGCCCCTCGTCATTGCGAGCGCAGCGAAGCAATCCAGACTGTCCCCGCGGACGGATTTCTGGATTGCTTCGCTGCGCTCGCAATGACGGAGTTTACAGGTCCCGCGTAAGCTACGCTGCAATCAGGTCGTCATACACCGGATCGATCGCGTCTTCCGCGACCAGCTCGTCACAGAACAGCCTCGCCTCTTCGCGCGCGGATTCGGTGGCGAAGCGGCGCAGCAGAATCATCAGCGGCTCAGTAGCGCCGCGGTCGGTCTCGCAATGGGTAAGCACGCGCTCGACCATGCGCCGGCGTAAGCGGGCTGCGGTGTCGTCGGTGTCGACAAAGCCCTGCTCGTGGCAGGCATCGAGCGCGACCTGGAAGGCCGCGAACGTCGCCTCAGGCAACCCCGCGCGGCGAAGCAGCGCGTGCAGACTGTTGCCGCCGCGATCATGCAGCAGTGCGGAGACGCGTGCCAGCGGCAGATCGGCGAGTTCAGCGAGTGCCGCATCAAACAGTTCGAGATTACTCGACAGCAGCGCACGCAGGATCAAACCCGCGGTGAGCTGGCCGGTAATACGCAGATGCTTCACTAGGCCCCGCATGTCTTCGCCACGCGAGCGCGCTGCGATATTCATGGTGGAGCGATCACGCGCCTCGATGGTCATGCGCTCGGCACGGTCGGCGCTCAGCCAGTTTCGCGCCACGACGAATTGCGCCAGGGTCTCGGAGAGCTTCGCCACCAGTGCGGCACGCGTTGCGGCCGGAATATCGTCCAGTACCAGCATCGCCTCGCGGATCGCGGCGAGATGGCCGTGACGCTCGACGATGCGATTCCACGAGAACGGTGCGAGCTCGGCGTGGGGATTTTCGATCAGCTCCAATGCGGCGGCAGCGCAGCCGACCTCGGCAATGGCGGCGCAGACCGATACCGGCAGCGCGATGCGGCGGGCGACCGCGCATTGCACCTCGTCGTTGCCGGTCGCGACGATGTCGACCAGATCGGCATCGATCAGCAGCGGCGAATGTTCGAGCACAGGCAGCGCCACGGTCGGCTGGTCCGCCGACAGCGCTCGCACGATCGACGCCGGGGCGTCCGTGCTGCGGGCAAAAGCCTCAGCCATCGCCTGCCGCACCAGCGGCGAGGGATCGTCGAGCAGCATCAGCAGGGCGCCCTCGGCGGCGACGCGGTCGTCATGGGAAAGGTCTGAGATCAACCAGGCCCGGGCTAATGCTCGCGTTGCCTCCGCCCGCTCACCGGCTGGCGCGGTCCTGATCCAATTGATAAACTGCCGAACAATCATGCTGCTTCCGGCTTACACAACAAACGAAAATGGTGACGGCCCGTCACCTGCAATACAAAATAAACCACGACGCTTAACAAAGCGTTCACCATAACTGGCTGGTTTTATTGATGATTTGTTAAGGCCGGAAGGTGCCCGACGGCGCAGCGGCGCGCTAGCTCGAGAAGGTGCCGCTGCGATCGCTGAAGAGATCGAGCGGTTGCGGCGGCCGCACGTCAGGCGTGACTGACGTAACTGACGTGAGCGAGGCATTATTGCCCCACAATTTTTGCACAGTGGTCGAGACCGGCTGCGTCGCATCGCCCGGCTGATAGATTGAACGAAACGCAGGTGCAGTCGGTGTGTTGTCGGCCACCGTTGCCGGCGATGTCGCGCTCACAGGCGTCACCGAACGCGAGTCCGGAAAAGTCTGGAGATAGGCCGCACCACTGGCCATCGGCGCGGCGGGCTGCACGCCGTTGGCGGCGGCAACTTGCGTCGTCGAAGGCGTGTCGCCATACATCGCCATCGCGCTGCGCGTCGATCTTGCATTCGAGGCGCTGGCATAGCGCGCATTCAGCACCGAGTAGACTTCGGAGACACTGCGCGCGCGACCATCCTTGGCGTAGAAGATCGAGCGGTTGGCCGATGCCGCATTGGGAAACAGCCGCGCACCGACGGCTTGCGGATTGTCCTCGGCATTGGCGATCAGTTTCGCCGCGCCGCCGACGCCCATGAAATGGGCCATATAGAGTTCGCTGTCGGACGGCCTGCGGCCAAGCAGACCGGTGAGCTTGAAACTGTTGGACTGCGTCAGCGCCGCCGCCATGCTGGATGCGGCTTCCGGATCGTCACGCAGCTTCATGATCGAGCGCTTCATGAAGGGATCGTCGACAGTGTAGGTGCCGGAGGACGTCCTGGTGATGGCATCGGCATAGTTGCCATAGCCGAGCTGAGTGCCCGCCTCCTTCACCGTGCCGAGCCAGGTCTGGTCGATGAACTGATAGAGGCCGTGAGCGGATGAGGTAGTGGCGCCGGCTGAGGGATCGAAATCCGATTCCATCTTGGCCGTGGTCAGCAAGTATTCGAAGCTGACGCCGGTCTGGCTCGAGGCCTGTTTGATCGCGCCCGCAACACGCCGCGCACCATCCGCTGCAGCCGTCTGCGAGGCACTGGAATTGTCGACCGACATGATGGCTTGACCGGCCTTGCGCGACGTTTGAGCGGCGCCGGCAATTCGGACGCCTGATCGTCCCACCGTGGGACAGGTAGCGTTAATGCGAGGTTAATTTGGCTTCCGTCATTCCGGGCGCGCGACGCGCGAACCCGGAATCTCGAGATTCTCAGGTGCGCAATTGCGCACCATAGTTCGGCTCTTCGAGCCGCCCCGGAATGACGAAGGCTTACTTCTTATACACCGCGTCCGGATCGAACAGCCTGACCGCGTCGACGAAGACGAGCTTCGCCCTGCCGCCTTCAGCCTCGACCTTCCGGTAGAAGCAGGACCGGCGACCGGTGTGGCAGGCGGCGCCGATCTGCTCGACGCGGAGCCAGATCGCATCCTGGTCGCAATCGGTGCGGATCTCGATCACGCGCTGGGTCTGACCTGAAGTCTCACCTTTTCGCCACAAGGCATTGCGCGAGCGGCTGAAGTACCATGCATCGCCGGTCGCAATGGTCTTGCGCAGCGCCTCCTCATTCATGTGCGCGACCATGAGGACGTCGCCGGTGGCAACATCGGTCGCGACGCACGTCACGAGGCCGGCGGCGTCGAACTTGGGCAGGAAGTTCAGACCTTCCTCGATCTCATGCGAGTGAGCGGACACAGCAAGTCTCGCCAGTTATTTGCGAGGTCAGCGCGTCGTGCCTCGCACTAGGGACAGGAAACGGGCCTGCTCCGCCGGATTGTCGCGGAACATGCCGGTGAAGCGGCTGGTGAAGGTGGAGGCGCCGTGCTTCGCGACGCCACGCACCGACATGCAGGTATGCTCGGCCTCGATCAGGACGGCAACGCCGCGTGGCTTCAGAACCTCGTCGATCGCGGCTGCGATCTGCGCCGTCAGATGCTCCTGGGTCTGGAGCCGACGCGCGAAGATGTCGGTCAGGCGGGCGAGCTTCGACAGCCCGACGACGCGCTCCACCGGAGTGTAGGCGATGTGCGCCTTGCCGTAGAACGGCATCATGTGGTGCTCGCATTGCGAGGTGAACTCGATGTCGCGCACTAGCACGAAATCGTCATAGCCGGCGGTCTCGCCGAAGGTGCGGTCGAGCACCTCTGCCGGGCATTGGTGGTAGCCCTGATAGAGCTCGTCGAAGGCCTCGACCACGCGGCGCGGCGTGTCGAGCAGGCCCTCGCGCGCGGTATTCTCGCCGATATAGGCGAGCAGTGTCTTGACCGCCGCTTCCGCCTCGGCACGCGCGGGACGCGGTTGGTCGGCGCGGACCGCGGCTGCGAGGAATTCAGAGGGATCAAGCTCCGCCGGGCGGCTCTCGGGCTGCCGATCGGAAGGCTTGTTTGGGCGGATGGATTTGATCGTAGCGTCCATGTCTACTCCGTTCGACGGCCTTGCGGCCGGAGTGTCACCGGCAGACGGGGCGGACAAGCCGCCGGACGCCTGAAGAAAACAGTTTTGACGAAAAAGGCCCCTGGGTCATCACGCTGGCAGCGCAGATCTGGATCACCGCTGCCGCACCGCTGGACTGTTTTTCCGCCAGTTCCAACCCTATATAGGACCCTGGACGGCGCCCGCCAAGGCCGATCCGGCCCGGAAGTGTTGGACACCATCACATGCTGAACGACATCTATAACAAGCGCATCATCGAGCTGGCGGGGAATATTCCGCGCCTCGGGCGATTGTCGGAGCCCGATGCCACCGCCACCGCGCATTCCAAGCTGTGCGGTTCGACCGTGAAGATCGACCTCAAGATGGAGGGCGACACCGTCACCGACTTCGCGCATGACGTGAAGGCCTGCGCGCTGGGCCAGGCTTCTTCATCCATCATGGCAAGTCATGTGGTCGGCTCGACCGCAAGCGAACTCCGTGACTTACGCGAAACCGTTCGCAAGATGCTCAAGGAGAATGGCGCTCCTCCTGAAGGCAAATGGGAGGAAATCAAATTCCTCGAGCCGGTCCGCGACTACAAGGCGCGCCATGCCTCGACGCTGCTGACCTTCGATGCCGTGGTCGATGCGATCGGCCAGATCGAAGCGAAAGCGAAGCAGCCGGCCGCTGCGCAGGGCTGAACTCCGCCGTTATCGCACAGCGGGATTCGCGCTGACGCGCACCCCGAGCGACATCCACGATCTCGAATTACTTCTGCGATCCCGTGCTCGGCGCCGCGCCAGTCGGCACCATGGCCTCCGCCGTCTTGGTCGATTTGGCAGGTTCCTGCTGCGGCTGTTCCGGCTGCTCGCCGAACCTCGCCTGCGTCTTCGGCGCCAGCTCCGCCATCGCGGGCGCCGCGACATTCACATTCGGCAGCACGTCGGCCACGAGATCCGTCGTCACGAGATTGGTGAGCTTCAGCTCGGCCGTGTCGAGCTCGTGGAGGTCTTCCCAAGGCGCCACGTTGAGCGCGAGCGACAGGAGATCGCCGGCGCCGCCCATGTCAAAGGTGTATTTGGCGAGCCGGCCGATATCGCGCTCCACGATCGTCAGATCCTGCGCGCTATAGCTTGCGGACCGCGCATCGTCGGCACGGTCGCCCATCCAGATCTGGTGGACGCGGACGTGGGCGGCTTCCGGCACATACCGCTTCTTGCCGGCCAGCAGCAGGAACACGCACATGGATTCGCAATAGGCTTCCGAGGCGATCGCCGGACGGGCGCTCTGCCCGCCGCGCTTCTGCTGCGTGATGCCGACCGTGGTCAACAGGCCGAGATTGCGGAAACGCCGCCCGAGCGTGATCGCGTCGTTGACGGAACCGCCACTGGAGTCGAGCACGACGGTGGCGCCGCCAAGCTGGCGCCCGCGGGCGAAATCCTCGAAATCCTTGGGTGTATCGGCGGTGATGATGCCGACCGCGCTGACCCAGCCGCGGCAGTTCGGCTCGCAGGCGACCCAGCCAAACTTCATCGGCAGCTTGCGCTCTTCGAGGGCAGCACCGGCTCTGGCCGACGACCCGATTGTCGCGACGGCGCCAGCCAGCACGACACCACATACGGCGGTTCCCACTAACAACCAGCCGCGAAGGTTAAACGACTTCAGAAGTTTCAAACCGATCCCTTCCCCAAGCCCCATTGGCGCGATTATCCCCGCTTCGCGCTCGATGAGTCGATCATACAGACGTATGTTTCCACGAGTGTCACAAAAATGGTATCCGGGGGACTACAGCTCGTCCATACGACTTGCTGCACTGCTCCCTAAAAACATGCAAAATATGGCGGCGGCGCAACGGGTTGAGGTTTCCTGCGCGGGAACCGCGCAATTCAGAGCAGAAATTTGTAGCAGAGCGCACATGAAGTATTCAGCCTGCGAGCATTGTTCCAGTTCCGTCACAGGCGCGCTTCGGCTTCCGCGCAGATTCGGCCGCGCGCTGATCTGGGTCTACCGACACACGCTCTCGCCGCTGGTCGGCTACAATTGCCGACACCTGCCGACCTGCTCCGTCTATGGCGACGAGGCGATCGAGCGGTTTGGACTGTGGGCTGGCGGCTGGATGACGCTCGCCCGGCTGCTGCGCTGCAACCCCTTCGGCACGTCCGGTATCGACAACGTGCCTCTCACGGCGCCACGAGGCGCGCTCTGGTATCTGCCCTGGCGTTACGGCCGTTGGCGTGGCGTCAATGCCTGAGTTCGTTACCGGGCCAGGTCTCGCGGTCTGAACGGAACCTTCAACTTCCTCCTCGCGTTGTTGTAATGCTCCCGCGGGAGGAAACAACAATGCGCTGGAAAATCAGCCCTCATTTTCACTTCAGATTTGGTTCCCATCTTAGCTTTAATCCAAGGGATCATGATCCCCGGACGATAGACATGCTTGCGATCATCGCGCTGCTCGTCCTCGTCGTCGGCTCGGGTTGGTATCTCGCGGCAAGCCTTGCAACGCCGCCAAGCACGACAGCGTTCATCGTGCCGAGCCAGAGCGTGCACTGGTAGCTAACGGAACCAGAAGAAACGTCCGGGCGGCGGTGGGAACGACTCGGGCGGACGTGGCCGCTTTGGCCGCGGTCTCGGCGGGGGCTCGGCGGATGAAGTGGTTTCCGCGGGCGGTGCGGCCTCGCTCCCTGCGACTTTCACCGACAGCAGCAAATTCGACTCATGCGTCCGCCAGCGATAGCCGACGCCGAAATCGATCGGCTGGGCGCGTGTGAACAATCCGGCGTAGCGCTCCTGATAGCGGCCGGGGAATTTGTCAATCGGCCCAAGATAACGGCCGAACGGGAAGAAGCGCCACTGCCGCGGATTGTAATTGGCAAGCGGAATGCCGGAATCGTCCTGGATGATGGTCGCGCTGTTGGCGAGCAGCCAGTCGCGCGCAACGGTGAAGTTGCCGCCGTGCAAGAGATACGACGCGCTCTTGATCAGACTGTTGCCGGGCCCAAGCGTCTCGCAGAATTTCAAGAAGCCGGCGGCGCGCGCGCCTGAATTGGAAAGATCGGTCGAGAAATAATATAGCGTGCGCGCCTCGCCGTCGGGGCCTGCAAAGGTGATGCGGACGCCGCGTGTGGCGTTCGGCCCCGGATTGTCATTGCCCGTGTGCATTCCGCCCTTGTTGTCGAGCGCGACCATCTCGACGTTGCGGATGGTCTTGCCGGAGCGCGCCAGGAAGACATAGAGGATCGGCAAGGTGCCATTGACCTGGTTGGCGTGCAGATCGGCCTTCATCTGTTTGGTGATGAAGAACGAAAAGCTCAGGATGGAGCCGAGCGAGCGCTCGACATTGTAAAGCGCGGCATTGACCGAGCCGCGCGGCAGCCTGGACAGATCAGGGACCGCACCGACCGGCTCCAGCGCACCCAGCACATAGTTGCTGGCCTTCGAATAGAAAGCGTTGGCATAGAGGAAATCCGGGCCGCTGAACAAATAGAACATGGTCGGCCTGGGCGCGGCGAGATTGACGTCGGACCAGCTCCGGATCTTCGACAATTGCCGTTGTTCGAGCTGGGCGAAGGCGCCGTCGAAAAACTTTGCGTGATGCTGCCAAGATGGATCCTTGGTGAGCGCCACCAGCGGCGAGTCCGCCGAAGGCTGCATGCCCGCGAGGAAGCGCGCGGTGTCGTCGAAGGTGACCTCGGCCGCCCGCGCGGACGAGATGGCCGCGACCAAAAGGCCAAAAGCGACGGCCGCAAGTCTCACCGGTCGAAACATGTCTATTCGCGGTTATGTGACGTGGCAGCGGCGACCGGCCGCCTGCGGAAAACAGCATAAATCAACAGGCCCGAGAACATGACGAGCATCCCCGACAGCGACTGCACAGGCCGCTCGGTCAGGAGGTAGTACATCATGGATGCCGTCACGAGCAGGAAAATGAGCGGCGTGAACGGGTATCCCCAAGCACGATAGGGCCGCGGCAAGTCCGGATCGGTGATGCGAAGCTTGATGACGCCGGCCACCGTGAAGAACGAGCAGAACAGCAGCGAGAACTGGATGAAGTCGAGCACGGCCTCGAAGCTGCGCGTGAACAGCAGCAGATTGGCCACCGCAAGCTGAAACAGGATGGCGTAGGCCGGCGCGCCGCTGACCAATCGTTTCGAAAACACGCGCAGCGCCGGGATGTCCTCTCCCATCGTCATCATCACGCGCGGACCGATCCACATCATCGCGCTGATCGAGGAGATCAGGCCGACACAGATCATCGCACCCACGATCCGCCCGCCGAGCGTACCGAAAATGGTGCTGCCAGCCACGCTTGCGACGTCCAGCTGGCCGGCCAGGGCGCTGATTGGCGTCGAATAGAGGAAGACCGCGTTGAGCGCGACATACAATACCAGCACGATCAGCGTGCCAGCGAGCAGCGCGCGCGGCAGGCTCTGCTGCGGCGTGCTCATCTCGCCGATGATGTAGGTCGCGGCATTCCAGCCCGAGAACGAGTACATCACGAAGACGAGCCCGATCGCGAAAGGTGCGCTGACGATGTGGGCGAGATCACTCACCTGCGGCGCAAAGGAGATCGGCTGCGGCGTACCGATGACGAAGCCGGCGAGGAGGAAAGCGATGATCAGCACGACTTTCAGAATGGTCGAGATCAGCTGGAAGGTCGATGAGTGCCTGACGCCGGTCAACTGCACGATCGAGACCAGCCACACCACGCCGATCGCGAGCGGGATCGGCGGCAGATCGGGCATGACGGACTTGGCGTATTCGCCGAACGCCATCGCGGCGAGCGCCACCGGGGCTGCGAAGCCGACGGTCGCCGAGACCCAGCCGGCCAGAAAGCCGAACGCCGGATGATAGGCGCGGCCGAGGAAGTTGTACTCGCCGCTCGAGCGCGGAAACATTGCCCCTAGCTCGCTGTAGGAGAACACGCCGCACAGCGCGACGATGCCGCCGACCATCCACAGCGCGAGGATCGAGAAGCCGGAGGGGATGTCCTTGACCTGGAAGCCGAGGCTGGTGAAGACACCGACCCCGATCATGTCGGCAACCACGATCGCGGTTGCGACCAGAGCGGACACCCCGGAGCCGCCTCCGGTCAGCCGCCCGGTCCAGGGCGCGGTTCCCGCATCTGATGCCGTCATCTGGATCCTCAGCCTCAGGCGTCGCGCCTCATGGGGGCATCGTGCAGTTTGAGCCAGTCAATTCAAGCAGCGTTAACAAGGGCTAAATGAGGCAGATCAATAGGTATTGAGCCACCTAATATGCATCCTTTCCGGTGGTGAGCCCGGAATTTGACGCCAAAAACCGCGCTCCTCTCCCACAATCGCGACACGATTGCGTGGTCTTTTTCAATCGTTCCGGATGTGGGGAAGTTTCTCCGGACACGTAACGTCGCCTAAACGCCAGTCGGCTCAATTTGCCGAGACATTGCCGCTGGACTTGGGGTCATGGGTGGATGGTCGGGGCCGTTCCGAAATCAAAAGCAGACATCCGTGCCGACCGGACCAAGACGTCCGGCGCGCGCGGTCATGCGCTTCGGATCGCCCTGATCTCAGGTTTGGTGCCGCTGGCTCTGACGCTGGTTCAATGCGGCAAGGCGCCCAATCCGGCAGCGCTCGCGGCGAACTCGCAGACCAATGTCCAGGTCGTCGCCAAGACCAATACTCAGCAGGTCGCAAGCGGCGACACGTTCGAAGAACGTTTCCCCGCGCCGCAATTCCAGGAGCGCTTCCCTTCAGCGAGCGAGAGTTTCCTGCAACGGCAGATGTCGGACTTTTCGCCCAAGCGCGCCCTGCAGCAGCAGCCTCAGCCGGAGCAGGCGCCCTATAAGGTCGCCTCGCTCGAGCCGCAGGTCCCCTACAGGCGTCAGCCGCGTGAGGACCTGACGACCCTTGTCAGCATGAAGTCCTCGGCCTTCCCCTATTTCGGCAACAACCCCGCCTCCGACGCGCCTTTCCTCAACATCTCCAAGGGCGACCGCCGCGGCCACCGCAGCTATTCGGGGCGCGTGTTCTGGCAGGACGAGACCTACAACGACAGCCGCGTGCTGGTGCACATCCCCGAACATTTCGACGTCCGCAAGCCTGGCGTGATCGTGGTGTTCTTCCACGGCAACGGCGCGACGCTCGAGCGCGATGTGCGCGACCGGCAGCTGGTGCCGCAGCAGATCACCGCGTCGGGCGCCAACGCCGTGCTGCTTGCACCGCAGATGGCCGTCGATGCCGCCGATTCCAGCGCCGGAAAATTTTGGCAGCCTGGCGGCCTCAAGCGCTTCATGGAGGAATCGGCGAGCCACCTCGCCCGTCTCACCGGCGATCTCAACAGCGCGCGGGCCTTCGCCAACATGCCAATCGTGATCGTCGGTTATAGCGGCGGCTTCCTGCCGACCGCCTGGAGCCTCGAGGTCGGCGGCATCAGCGATCGCGTCCGCGGCGTCGTGCTGCTCGATGCGGTCTATGGCGAGATGGACAAGTTCGCGTCCTGGATCGAGAGCCACCGCTCGGGCTTTTTCGTCAGCTCCTACACGCATTACACCGCACGGCGCGACCGCGAGCTGATGAGCATGCTGCGGCAAAAGGGTATCGGCGTGTCCGAGGACATGGATGGACCCTTGCGCCCCGGCAGCGCGGTGTTCGTCGAAACCGGCGACGGCATCACCCACCGCGACTACGTCAACCGCGCGTGGACGCAGTACCCGCTCAAGGACGTGCTGGTGAAGATGTCGGCAACGCCGGCACTGGCGCTGACGCGCGTCGCAGCCACCGCTTCATCGGCAGCTAGCCGATAGACTGGACCCAGCGACCGAGCGCTCAGCTCTTGGGCAGCTTCGGAATGCTCTCGGCGAAGCCGTTGAAGCAGGCCAACCGCTCGTCCTCTTCCTTAAGGAAGCGGCAGTCGGTGACGCCTTTGGCTTTCGGCGGCTTGGGCTTCGGCGTCGGCGGAATCACTGCGTCGTAGCAGTTGAGGCGGTCCTTGGTGCCGTCGTCGGTGTCGAGGCAGGCCTGCAGCCGCACTGCGATCGACTGCGGCTTGCCCCTAGGCGCCGCTGCGACCGGTTTGGCAGCAGCCTCCTTGGTCCCCGCCGCTTTAGTCCCTTTGGGCTTGACCTGCACCAGCGGCTTGTCCCCCACCATCGGTGGCTTGTCGGCTTGCGCAAACGCGGAGGCTGAATAGAGCACCGCGGCAACCGCCAGAATCATCCTCATCTCAGTCAACTCTCTTTGGTCCCCATAACCGGCGTTCTAGCGCTCTCCCGCGCGGTTTGCCAAGCACCTTGCGTACAGGACACACCGGCTTTCAGCTTGGGGCGGCAGCAGCCGGTAGGGGCCGGCTCGCAAGCACCACGACCAGCGCCAGCACGACGAAGCCAACCGCCACGAAGCCAGTGCTGTGCAGCAATTCGCGGGCAAACAACAGCCCTCCGATGGCAGAGCCAATGGCTTGGCCGATATAGAGGACCGACGTATTGAGCGCGACGGTTGCGGGCGCCAGCGGCGGCGCCGCCGCGACCAGCCTTACCTGCTGCATCGAATTGGTCGATGCAAAGCCCAATCCCCAGATCGCCACCGCGAGCGCCATCAACACCAGACTGCCTGCGCTCAGCGCCCACCCGGCGATGCCCGCCAGTAACAGGCACGTGAACAGCAACGAGGTCCGGTACGGCCCCCACGTGTCAACAATGCGGCTCGCCACCACGACGCCGAGGAAGCCGCAGACGCCGTAGATGCCGAACACCATCCCGATCGCATCCGGGCTCGCCTCAGTCAGCTTCTTGAGCAGCGGCCCCATGAAAGTGAACACCGCGAACTGGCCGGCCATCTGGAGCATCGTGATCGAGAGCAGCAGCAGGATCATCCTGTTGCGACCGACCTCGCTCCAGGTCTTCAGATCGACCGGTGTGCCCTTCAAACCGGCCGGCAGGCGCACCAGCAACAACAGGAAGCTGACGCAGCCGAGCGCGCCGATCTCGCCATAGGCAGCGCGCCAGCCATAGCGGCTGGCGACGAAGGTGATCAGCGGGAGGCCGACGGCGGCGGCGAGCGACCAGCCAAGGAAGATATAGGCGATCGTGCTGCCGCGCCGCTCCGCCGGCACGATCAGCGCCGCCGTGCCCGCCGCCTGCGGCGTGTAGAGCGCGCCAACAGCAAGCATCACCAGGCGGATGGCGAGGAGACCTGCGTAATCCGGCGCGAATGCCGAAGCAAGATTGCCAAGCGCGAGCACGGCGAGCGTGGTCGTGAGCAGGATCCGCCGGTCGATGCGGCTGGTCAGCCACGCCGTCAATGGCGAGCCGATGCACAGCGTGATCGCGCCGGACGTGATCAGCAAGCCGGCGGCGTGAATGCTGACGCCGAGCCCACCCGACAATTCCGGCAGCATCCCCGCCGGCGCCAGCACCGAGCAGCCGGTGACGAGATTGCCAAGCATCAGGGCGGTTGCCGTGAAACGGCCGGCGCGGGAATTTTCCATGCAAATGCATGTAGAGCAGACCCGCGGCCAATTAAAGGGCGCGGCGCGAAATAGTTGGAGCACAGCCTCCGCTTTTGCGCGCCACTTTCTTGGAATTGCCGGATTGCACAGGCCGAATCGCCTGATATATCGCTCGTTCCCGCTTACCTGCGCTCGTTCGCAGGAGTGAGCCTCAGGAGAAAAGCAATGTCCGACCAGCCCAAATCCGAATCCGGCTTCCAATATTCCCTCAGCAATCTGAAGCCCGCGAACCCCGCCGCCAAAGTCACCCTCACCTTCCCCGACGGCGCCCAGCGCCAATATGACAAGGGCATTAGCGGCCTCGACCTCGCCAAGGGCATCTCGCCCTCGCTCGCCAAGCGCACGGTCGCGATGGCGCTCGACGGCGTGCTCACCGATCTCAACGATCCCATCGAAGCCGATGCGAAGATTGAGCTCGTCAACCGCGACGATCCGCGCGCGCTCGAGCTGATCCGTCACGACTGCGCGCACGTGCTGGCTGAAGCCGTGCAATCGCTGTGGCCGGGCACGCAGGTGACCATTGGCCCAGTGATCGAAAACGGCTTCTACTACGACTTCTTCCGCAACGAGCCGTTCACGCCGGGAGATTTCGCGGCCATCGAGAAGAAGATGCGCGAGATCATCGCGCGCGACAAACCTTTCTCGAAAGAGGTTTGGGATCGGGAAAAGACAAAGGAGGTGTTCCGCGACAAGGGCGAGGCCTTCAAGGTCGAACTGGTCGACGCCATTCCCGGAAACGAGCCGATCAAGATCTACTACCAGGGCGACTGGTTCGATCTGTGCCGCGGCCCGCACATGACCTCGACCGGCAAGGTCGGAAGCGCCTTCAAATTGATGAAGGTGGCCGGCGCCTATTGGCGCGGCGACAGCAACAACCCGATGCTGACCCGCATCTACGGCACGGCGTTCGCCAAGCAGGAGGACCTCGACGCTTATCTGAAGCAGATCGAGGAGGCCGAGAAGCGTGACCATCGCAAGCTCGGGCGCGAACTCGACCTCTTCCACTTCCAGGAGGAAGGCCCGGGCGTCGTGTTCTGGCACCCGAAGGGCTGGACCATCTTCCAGCAGCTGATCGCCTATATGCGCCGGCGTCTGACCGGCGACTACGACGAGGTCAACGCGCCGCAGATCCTCGACAAGTCGTTGTGGGAGACCTCGGGCCATTGGGGCTGGTACCGCGAGAACATGTTCGCGGCGCAGTCGGCGGGGGATGAAGCCGAGGACAAGCGCTGGTTTGCGCTGAAGCCGATGAACTGTCCCGGTCACGTTCAGATCTTCAAGCACGGCCTGAAGAGCTACCGCGACCTGCCCTTGCGCCTCGCCGAGTTCGGCGTGGTGCATCGCTACGAGCCGTCCGGCGCCATGCACGGCCTGATGCGCGTGCGCGGCTTCACCCAGGACGACGCGCACATCTTCTGCACCGAGGACCAGCTCGCCGACGAGTGCCTGAAGATCAACGATCTGATCCTGTCGACCTATGCGGATTTCGGCTTCACCGGCGACCTCACGGTGAAGCTGTCGACACGTCCGGAGAAGCGCGTCGGCACCGATGCGATGTGGGACCACGCCGAGCGCGTGATGGCGACCGTTTTGCGCGAAATCCAGGCGCAGAACAATCATATCAAGACCGAGATCAACCCCGGCGAAGGCGCCTTCTACGGGCCGAAGTTCGAATATGTGCTGCGCGACGCCATCGGCCGCGACTGGCAGTGCGGCACCACGCAGGTCGACTTCAACCTGCCGGAACGGTTCGGTGCGTTCTACATCGACCATGACGGCGGCAAGAAACCGCCGGTCATGGTGCACCGTGCGATCTGCGGCTCGATGGAGCGCTATATCGGCATCCTGATCGAGCACTATGCCGGCAACTTCCCGCTCTGGCTCTCGCCGGTACAGGCGGTGGTCACGACCATCACCTCGGAAGGCGACGAATACGCCAAGCAGGTGCTGGAGCAGGCGCGGCGCGCAGGGCTTCGGGTCGAGATCGACCTGCGCAACGAGAAGATCAACTACAAGGTCCGCGAGCACTCGCTGGCCAAGATCCCGGCGCTGCTCGTGGTCGGTAAGAAGGAGGCCGAGACGCATTCGGTCTCGGTCCGCCGGCTCGGCAGCGACGGCCAGAAGGTGATGACGACCGCTGAGGCCATCGCCGCGCTGGTCGACGAGGCGACCCCGCCGGATGTCCGGCGGATGCGTGCGGCGCGGTCTGATCCCTGAAATCGATCTAAACTCGCTTTCGGTTGCGGGCGTTCATGCCTATCTCGGCATGGCACGCCCGACGACCAGCCGAAGAGGCCATCGCAATGCCCGACGCAATCGAACTCCTGAAGACCCGCCGCTCGGTCAAGCCGCGCGAAATGACCGGGCCCGGCCCCTCGCCGGCCGAGCTCGAGACCATTCTCACCATCGGCGCGCGGGTGCCCGATCACGGCAAGCTCGCGCCCTGGCGCTTCATCATTTTCGAGGGCGATGCACGCCTGCGCGCCGGTGAGGTGATCGCCAACGTCTTCGCCCGGAAGAATCCCGGCGCTCCCGCTGCTGATATCGAGACCGAGCGCAAGCGCCTCACCGATGCGCCGCTGGTGATCGGCGTCGTCAGCTTCACCAGGCCGCATCCGAAGGTGCCGGCGTGGGAGCAGGAATTGTCCGCGGGCGCCAGCGTCATGAACATCGTCACGGCCGCGACCGCGCTCGGCTACGGCGCCTGCTGGCTGACCGGCTGGTTCGCCTTCGATCGCGACGTGCTGGACGGGCTCGGCCTCAAGGCGGACGAAAAGCTCGCCGGCCTTGTCCATATCGGCACGCCGACCAGGCCGAGCGAGGACCGTCCACGCCCGGTCCTTTCCGAAATCGTGGCGCGCTTTTAGTCGAAGGCGTGTTGACGCTTCTGATGTCTTGCGGCTTTGTTCCCGGCGAGGGAGGAAGCCCGGATGAAGCGTCGTGAATTTCTGGTCGGAGCGGCGATGCTGACCGGCACCATGGCGCGAGGCCGTGCTGCCGCCGACATCCCTGCGCCAGCGCCTGACAAGCTGCAGCGCATCACAGCGTACTTCGAGAACGAGGTTACGACCGGCAGATTGCCGGGAGTCGTGATCCTGATCCAGCAGCACGGCAAGCCGGTCTATTTCAAGATGCTCGGCGTGCGCGATGTCAGGACCCGCCTCTCGATGACGCCGGACACGATCTTCGCCATCCATTCCATGACCAAGCCGATCACCAGCCTGGCTGCGATGATGCTGATCGACGAGGGCAAGCTCGCGCTCACCGATCCCGTGTCGAAATACATTCCCCTCTTCGCCGGCACCAAGGTGGGGCTCGAGGTCACCAAGCCTGACGGCTCGCTCGCGCTCGACCTGGTGCCCCCGATCCACCCGGTGACGATCCGGGATCTGATGCGGCATACCTCGGGCATCAGCTACGACTACATCGGCGGCAAATGGGTCGAGCTCGCCTACAAGGCGGCCAATATCTTCGAGGGTCATTTCGACAACAGGGAATTCGCCGATCGCATCGCCAAGCTGCCGCTGGCGCGCCAGCCGGGGACGCTGTGGCGCTACGGTCATTCCACCGACGTGCTCGGCAGCGTCATCGAGATCATCACGGGGCAGACGCTGTACGAGGTCCTCAAGCAGCGCATTCTCGATCCGCTCGGCATGACCAGCACCAAATTCGTGCTGACGACGTCAGATGAAATCGAACGGATGGCACGGCCGCTACCGAGCGACCAGGTCCTGCTTGACGCCGAGCGCGAGCGTCTCGCTCATCCGGAATGGCAATCCGGCGGCGGCGGCCTACTCTCGACGATCACCGACTATCAGCGCTTCGCGCAAATGCTCCTCAACGGCGGTGAGTTCGACGGCAAGCGCTATCTCAGTCCGGCCGTCTTCAAGGAGATGACGACCGATCAGATTGGGCCGGGCTCGGGCGTCGCGCGCGATTATTTCTATTTCCCGGGCGACGGCTTCGGCTATGGCTACGGCCTTGCAGTGCGCACCGACCCCGGCAATGCGAAGCCGCCGGCGCCGGGTTCGCTCGGCGAGCTGAAATGGGACTCTGGCAGCGGCACCTATTTCGGCGTCGATCCGAAGCTCGACATGGTCTACGTCCTGATGCAGCAGACCCAAAACGAGCGCGGCCGCATCACGCCGACCTTCAAGGAACTGGTCTATGACACCTTTCCGCCGGAGTTACGCCGCCCGTGAGGCGCGCTGGCCGAAATCGGCCAGCAGCTTTGCGATCTCGGCGGCAGGCCGCGCCGCGCTGAACAGGAAGCCTTGCACCTCGTTGCAGCCTTCGGCGCGCAGCCAGTCGAGCTGGTCCTCGGTCTCCACGCCCTCCGCGGTCGTGGTGATGTTGAGGCTGCGGCCAAGTCCGGAGATCGCCCGCACGATCGCAACACAATCGGGCCGCTGCGCCAGATCCTTGACGAAGGAGCGATCGATCTTGATCTTGTCGAACGGGAAGCTGCGGAGATAGCTGAGGCTGGAATAGCCGGTGCCGAAATCATCCATGGAGATGCTGACCCCGAGCTCGCGCAGCTGATGCAGCGTCGCGAGGTTGGCATCGGTCTCGGCGAGAAAGATCGACTCGGTGATTTCCAATTCGAGCCGCTTCGGCGACAGGCCGGATTGCCCCAGCGCCGAGATCACGACCTGTACCAGATTGCGGCTGCGGAATTGCGCCGGTGACAGATTGACCGCGACCTTGACGTCAGCGGGCCACTTCACCGCCTCAGTGCAGGCTTCGCGCAGCACCCACTCGCCGAGCTGGGTGATCAGGCCAATGTCTTCGGCGACCGGAATGAATTCCGCCGGGGAGATCATGCCCTTGTCGGGGTGACGCCAGCGCAACAACGACTCGAAGCCGGAGATGCGGTCGGAGGCGATCGACACCAGGGGCTGGTAGTGCAGCTCGAACTCGCCATGGGCAAATGCACGGCGCAGATCGACTTCCATGTCGCGACGCTTCTGTGCCTGCAGGTCCATCTCGCGCTCGAAGAAATGATGCATGCCGCCACCGTCCGACTTCGCCCGGTACAGCGCCATGTCGGCGTTGCGCATCAACTCTTCCGATGTCACGCCGTCGCCCGGCGACAGCGCGATGCCGATGCTGGCGCCGATCACCATCTCCTGGCCGTCGATATCGTAGGGCGCTTTCAACATTTCGATCAGCAGGGTCGCGCAGGCGCTGGCCTCGTTCGGCGAGACATCGGCCGCCAGGATCACGGCGAACTCGTCGCCACCGAGCCTTGCTGCGAGATTGGCGCCGCGCACGGCGGCAGTCAGGCGTTCAGCCACCTCTTTGAGCAGGCGGTCACCCGAGGGATGCCCGAAGGAGTCGTTGATGTTCTTGAACAGGTCGAGGTCGATATAGAGCACGCCGACACGCTTGCCGCCGGCTTGGCCGAGCGCCTGCGTCAAGCGCTCCTGGAAATATTCGCGGTTCGGCAGGTCCGTCAGTCCGTCATGATGGGCCATGTGCGCGATCCGCGCCTCGGCCTTGCGCCGCTCGGTGATGTCGACCACCGCGACCAGATAGCCGTCGCGATCGTCAAAGGCGACGCGGCGACCGAAGGTCAGCACCTCGATCTCGCTGCCGTCGGCGCGCAGATGCCGCCAGTTCCGCGAGGAATGATAGGCGTCGCCGAGGCGCTCGAGCGCCTCCGCGTGGCTATCCCATTCGTCCTCGGGCCAGATCTCGTGCAGCTTCATGCGCAGGAAGGCCGCGCGGCTATAGCCGTAATGCTGGATCGCTGCGTCGTTGACGCCAAGGAACTGTTTGGTCTCGGCGTCGAACACCCACATCGGCATCGGGTTGTTGTCGAACAGCAGGCGGAACGAGGCATCGCGCCGCTTCATCGCGGTGACATCCGAGATGGTCAGCGATACCACGTCCGCAAAGGCCGTGGCTGTCATGCGCAGGTAACGATCATCGTTCTCGATTTCGAGCTGCGCGCCGCGGCCCCCCGAAACCGTCCTCAGCAGGACGTCCATGACCTCGGGCGCCGACAAGAGCGTGGTGCCCTCGCCGATCTGCCGCCACAAAAGGCCGCCGCCCGCGGCCTTCAGAAGCAACTCGGCGCTTTTGTTGTGATGCACGACTTGGAAATCGAATGGCTGACCACTTGCGTCGCGCAGCGTCGCCAGCGAGACCACCGCGTCATCAGTCGCGGAGAAGATCGCATCCAGGAGATTGTACTGCGCACCGCGCTCGTTGACATAGGCACCGACCAGCGTCGCGCCCCAGCGTGAGGCGGTCGGCAGCGCGAGCAAATCATAGGTCCTGACCATGCCGTCGCGCACGCAATGGGCGCTCGCCTGGTGCGGCCGTCCGTTCTTGAGCGCACTCGCCACCGCTTCCGACAATGCGGTGGCGCAATCGGGCGGCAGCTCAGCGACCGGAATGTCCCAGCGTTCCTCGCCGAGCCATTTCTGCACGTAGCGTCCGCTGCGCGACAGTTCGAGCGCGCCGTCGTCCTTGAGCAGCGCGATGTGGTCGGCGAGCCGTCCGAGGCTGCCGAGCATCACGTCCTCATAGCGCGGCAGCCGGTCACCCGGCTTCAACGCGGCGCGCCATTTGCGCTGAAGCACGGGGATGTCGTCAAACATTTCGGTGGCCGGTTTGCCCGGCGTGTTCTTCGCGGCAGTCATTGCAGTCCCCAACGCACATTCCCGCGGTATCCAATGCGACCTCACTTAATGGCGTGTAAAAGGCGCGCAGTCGCGAGTTCCACTTCAGTGATTATGACAGTTTTAAGTCACGCGTTGGTTAGTGGGTGTTAGAGACTATGACGGCTGCTTGAAATGCGACGCTCTCGTGTTCCGGACGCGCTGCAGCGCGTAGCGTTGCTGCGCGTCCGGGACCCAGCAGGCCATGCCTTCGCTGATGCATGGGCCCCGTTGTTGAATGACTGACATGAGTTCGTATCCTCGCGGCGCGTGTCGCCCGAGGCCCGCGTTCGTGATGATCGCGATACGCCCCTCTTCCTTGGGCAGGGGTGCGCGACACATACGCCGTTCCCGAAATTCGGTAAATTGGCATATTTTGGGGATTGCCCTAGGTCTGGCGTGTTTTGCCCGTCCTGCAACGCAAGGGATTGTAGGTTGACGCCAGCAGACTGCGCTTCGCGCCTCCGCAAGGCTGCCCTACGAGATCGCCGCTAGTCCTCGCTCGATGCCGCGGAGCGGTTGCGCAAGTGCGCCTGCGACAACAGGAAGAACAGCGCACGCTCGCCCTGATATTTGGCCGATGGCCGCGTGCGCTCGAAGCCGTCCGCAAACACCTTGCCGGACTGGTCGCAGACCTGCCAACGCCACCCCAACCGTTTGCGCCTGGTGAGGATCACTTCGAACATGCCGACGCGCTTGGTCCCTGCTCCTTGCCGGTCGCGCGAGCCCACAAGGTTGCGCCGGCTTCCCCATTGAACGGGTGCCCGACATATAACGCAGCAGGACAGAAAGCGAATGAAATTGATTATCGTGAATACGTATCTCGCACCGGTTGTTGCGGGAGCGCGACGAGCCCGGAATATGACCCTGATTGGTAACGCTTGCAGCGCATTCAAATCAAAACACACAACATCTGATCCGGTGAGCGCCTGCTCACCCGCATTTCAATAGAGGTAACGGAAGGTGGGATTTCGTGCGTTGAATGAGAATTCAAACGAAATCCCGAGCGCGAAATCGAGCCGCATCGCACCGGCGAGACGAAACCGCGCTACCGCGCGACAACTTCGACTTCGCCATCGACACCGTTCACGACGTTGAAGCCGCGCTCGTAGACCTTGCCCTCGTTCTTGGCGATGGCGCGGTATTCGCCTTCGGAGAGCACGACGCGCGGGAAGGCGCCGATCGATTCCTTAATCACGTCGCCGCCCGGGGTCAGCACCGACCAGGCGGTGTTGGCGAGCGCCTCGCCGCCCTTGTCGCTGACGAGCTTGAGCGTGATCACGGCGGCGCGGTGGGTGATGGTGACGTCGGTGAGCTTTCCGGCCTGGACGCGGATGTCGGAGCGCACCACCGAATTGGCGTCGCCGTAGTTGGAGATGATGTAGTAGGTGCCCTCCGGCAGCAGCACGACGTCGCCGGCGGACACGTTCGGCACCAGCGAGGCGCGCTCGCCGGATTCGAATTGGCTGCCCTTGTAGATCGCGAACGAGATCTGGTTCTGCGGGATGCGGCTGGTGCCGACACGGCCTTCGATGCGCAGGCCACCGGCCGGCAGCACGAAGGACTCGCGGTCGGTCTCGGCCTTCAGGCTGACGGTACGCACCGCGCTGACGAGACCGAAGGCGACGTGCACGACGTAATTGCCGGGCGGCAGCACGATGTTGGGCGTGGCGTTGCGGTCCTCGCGGATCAGCTTGAAGGTGCCGTTCTCGTCCGGCCGGTCGGCAAACACCCGCCACACCAGGCCGCTGGTGATCGCTGGCGTGTCCTTGCCGTATTTGGCGCTCAGCGACAGCACTGCCTGCCCGGGCGCGGCCGCGTTGAGCGGCGCTGCTGGCGGCACGGTCGTCACCGCGGGCGGCGGCATGCTGGGCGTGTTCGGCTGTGTCAGGGTGGGCGGCAGGCTCAGGGGACCCGCGCCCGGACCGGAGGGTGGCGCCAGGCTGACGGCGCCGCCGGGATCGGGCACCGAAGCCGGCGGCACCGGCGGCGGCCGATCGGAGAAAAGCTGCGCCTGCGCGGTAGTTTGGCCTGAGGCAACGAGGCCCACGGCAAGGACAAGCGCCGGCAGCAGCCGACCGCCGCGCCGCCATCCAATGATGCCGTCACCCCCGAAAATCATGTCTCCTGCTTTTCACTGAAAACGCGGCAAATTCAAGCCTCTGAAATCCCAAGAAATACGGCTTCGCGAGAGATCTTTGGAACCCGGTTGACGCCTGCGTGATTACATCAGCAGCAACCGGCCATTGCCACACTCCTGCCCCCTGCGTCACGAACGCTGTAAACCAAGCTTTGCCCTCCTTTCTGGCGAAGCGGAAGCGCGGCGCCTACTCTGGAGTGAGGACGGCCCGGAGTAGGAGAAGTTTCGGTGCTGGATATCTTGAAAGGTCGGGGCGTGAACGGCGCAAATGGCGAGAAGGTCGGCCTCGGCAGTATCCGGCGCCCTATCGTCGGCCTCGCCCTCGGAGGCGGCGCTGCGCGCGGCTTTGCGCATATCGGTATTATGAGGACGCTGCTGGCCAACGGCATCGTGCCCGATGTCGTGGTCGGCACCTCCATCGGCGCGGCGGTTGGCGGCGCCTATGCGGCCGATCGGCTCGATGCGCTGGAAGGCTGGGCACGCAGCCTGCAGGGGGTGCGCAACATCCTCGGCTATCTCGACATCCGCCTCAACGGCTCGGGCCTGATCGGCGGGGAGAAGCTCGCAAGCCGGCTCGAGGAATCGATCGGTCAAATCCTGATCGAGGATCTCCCGGTGAAATACGCCTCGGTCGCGACCGAGGTGCGCACCGGCCACGAAATCTGGCTGACGCGCGGCCGCCTGGTTGAGGCGATGCGCGCCTCCTATGCGCTGCCCGGCATCTTCTCACCCGTGATGATCGGCGACCGCTGGCTGGTCGACGGCGCGCTGGTAAACCCGGTGCCGGTTTCGGCTGCGCGCGCGCTCGGGGCCGAAATCGTCATAGCGGTCAACCTGTCTACTGACATCTTCACCCATTCGACGACGATCCATGCGCACGGCACGATGCCCTCGCCGGTCGCACCCGTGACCGAGGAGATCCCGGTCAAGCGGCGCTTTCCGCGCTTGTTCTCGCCGGAGAGAACCGTCAAGCGCGAGTTCTTCGGCACCGCCGGTCGTCCCGGCATCTCCTCGGTGATGGTCGATGCCTTCAACATCATGCAGGACCGCATCACCCGCGCGCGGCTGGCCGGCGATCCGCCGGACCTCCTGATCACGCCACGGGTCGGCCAGTACGGCTGGTTCGACTTCCATCGCGCCGAGGAGCTGATCGCGCACGGCACCCGCGCCGCCGAACGCGCGCTGGAGTCGATCCAGGAGACGATCGACGTGCTGGCGCCGGCGCCCGAAGGCGCCGCGCCGAAAGCGGTCGAATAAGCTCAGCGAGCAGGAGGGCTCAGGCGGTCTTGATGTAGTCGCGCAGGGCTTCCTGCTCGGACTCGTATTCCTGGACGCGGCGCTTGACGATATCGCCGATCGAGATCAGCCCGACCACCTTGTTGTTCTCCAGCACCGGGAGGTGGCGAAACTTACCGGTGGTCATCATCTCCATGAGTTCGGCCACCGTGTCGGTCTCCTTGCAAGTGACTACCTTGCGGGTCATGACTTGAGACACCGGCTCCTCCAGCACGCCCGCTCCGCGCTCACCGAGCACGCGAACGATGTCGCGCTCCGACAGGATGCCCTCGAGCCGGCTTTGGTCCATCACCAGCACCGCGCCGATCTTCTTCTCGCCGAGCAGCTTGATCGCGGCGGCGAGCTTGGCGTCGGGCGCGACGCTCATGATCTGGTGGCCCTTGGTGTTGAGAATGGAACGTACCGTCATTGTCGCCTCCCTGAATCGGATCCGTCCGCTTTGCGCGGTCCGGATTTGTTCGCGAGTCTTCAACTAACAGTTTCAGCGCCGGTTTCACGCTCGAGCGCTTTGCGAAGCATCGCCTCTACAGGCCTGTCGCTTCGGAACATTCTTCGCGGGAATGATGGATGAATTCGGGGCGCGCCGCAAGCGCCGCTTCAAATACCGCTTGAAATGTCCTGTGATGACGCACCCGCAGCATCATCGCTTCGCACGCGCGGCACGGGATCGAACAGCGCGAACAGCAACAGCCCTGCGAAGAAGCCGCCGATATGCGCCTCCCAGGCAACGCCCGCGCTGTCGGAGTCGACGCCGATCGCGCCGACGCCGAAGATGATGTTGAGGGCGAACCACACGCCAAGGAAGCCGACGATCCGCCGGTCTCGCAGTGCCTGTAACAGCGGCAACGCCGGAACTTTTGCGGCGGTATCAGCGTCCGAACGGCTGAAGGAGAGGAAGCTGCCGCGCACGAAAGCGAAGCGGATCGCCGCCGCCATGGCACCGGACACCGAGGCCGAGGCGCCAATCATCGGCATCACCGCATGCTCGTGGGTGACGAGGTGCGCGAGCGCGCCGGCGGCGGCCGTCACCGCCAGGAACATGAATAAGCGCAGAGCGCCGAAGCGCCGTGCCAGCGCGCTGCCGAATGGCAGCAGCCACAGCACGTTGAAGGCGAGATGGGCGAGATTGGCGTGCAGCAGCGAATAGGTGACGAAGGTCCAGACCTTGGCACCGGCACCGCCCTCGAACTGCAGATTGACCAGCGAGGAATCGTAACGCTTCGGGATGAAGCCGAAGACGTCGATGGTCCAGTTCTCCAGCTCCGGCGGCAGCAACACCCGTAGATGAATCAGCGCCAGCAGGACAACATAGGCGGTGAGCGGCAGCGGCAGCGTCAGGATCGGCTCGCGCGGCGCCTCTTCGACGACGACCGGCTGGTCCGACGGTGGTTGTGGCGGGGAATCCAAGGCGGTTTCGCTTTTCCGGCGCGATCGAGGCAACAGGCTTTGGAGATAGTCGCGTTTGCCGGCCTTGCGCAAGTGCGCAAAAGGAAAAGGCAGGGCCCTGGGAAAGCCCTGCCTATCCGTGTCGATCTTGCCGGCCCCTAAAGGCGCGTTACCGCGCTTCAGGTTCTCGTTTGAGCATGATGTTGCCGGAAAATCGCTTCGCACTTTCCGGATCATGCCACGGAGGAACAGGAGTATCCCCACCCCTCCCCGCGGCCAGTGACCAAACTGTTTGACGCCCGTGTACAGGCCTCGCCGAGAACCTGGATGAAAGCGGCGAGGCTTGCGACCGCGATCACCATAGCCGACGCGGGATAAGGGCAAAGCGCATAGTTAATTTAACGTTAACGACGCAAAGGCAGCGCGCACAAGGCCGAAAACGCGCCCTCGGCATGGACGCTGCAATTCCCCTCCTGCACAACAACACAGGGATCTCGGGTGCACTGAAGCGGGACAGGTTTGTCCCATGAGGTTGCGCCGAGGGTGAGCGTCAGTCATGAAACATCCATCGAGTCGCGCATTCTTCGCGTATTGGGACAAGAAGCGCGGCAGCGCGCGGGCCCCTGACCGGGCCGATATCGACCCGGCCGCCGTGCGCGAGCTGCTGGGCGACATCTTCGTCCTGTCCTGCGAGCCGAAACTCGGCTTTCCGTTCCGCGTCGCCGGCACCCGCGTCTGCGCGCTCGCAGGCCTCGATCTCAAGGAGCGGGGCTTCGCCGCGCTGTTCACTGAGGCAAGCCGCGGCGAGATCGAGGAAATCGCGACCGTCGTCGCCGACGAGACGCTCGGCGCCATCGCCGGCGTCACGGCGCTGCGCGAGGACGGCAGCAAGGCGCATCTCGAGCTGCTGCTGCTGCCTTTCAACGCCCGTCCGCATACGCCGGTGAGCGTAACCGGGGTGCTCGCGCCGTTCGAGGACGAATGCGGCTCGCTCGGTCCGTTCACCGTCACCTCCTGGCGCTATCTGCACCAGCCGGAGAAGCTACTGCCGCGCGCGATCCGCAAACTGCAGATCGCACGCGGGCTGATGGTGTATGAGGGGCTGAGGTAGAGCAACGTTCGCGCCGTGCGCGCAGCGCGTGCAAACGGCGCCAGCCACCATCTCTGAAGCAGATGGCGATCAGACACGCCTGCCTGCAGTCTTTGCGATCCCTCAACGGAACCTTACCTGCCACGATACGTTTGCCTGTTTGCCGGGCGAGTATTGCACGGCAACGCGGCTCGGCCGCAGACGATGCGTGTCCTGGCCGCTTCCGTCGAGGGACGATTACCCGTGATGGAGCACGCGACCAGAGTTGGTAATCGCCTGCTAGCTGCGTTACCGTCGGCCGATTTCGCTTTGCTTGCACCGCATTTGCGGAAGGTCCCGCTCCAACACGACGCAGTCCTGGTTCGATCGGGCGACCGGATCGATCACCTCCACTTCCCCTGCAGTGGCGCCATCGCCCTCATCATGGAGCTGCCGAACGGACAAACGGCCGCAACCGCCGTGATCGGCAACGACGGCGCCGTCGGACTCATGACGGCGCTCGGTCCCCTCCGCTCACCGATGACGGCGATCGTCCGCGTCGGCGGCACCGCGTTGCAAATTTCGCCCGCGCGCTTTCAGACGGCGCTCGAACGCAGTCCCGCCCTCAGAGGATTGGTTCAGGTTCTCGCCA
This sequence comes from Bradyrhizobium diazoefficiens, assembly GCF_016599855.1. Classification (NCBI taxonomy): domain Bacteria; kingdom Pseudomonadati; phylum Pseudomonadota; class Alphaproteobacteria; order Hyphomicrobiales; family Nitrobacteraceae; genus Bradyrhizobium; species Bradyrhizobium diazoefficiens. The sequence continues at coordinate 4,917,639 of NZ_CP067041.1, forward strand.
GGGCGTTGATGACACAAATCCAGCACGTCGCGGCCTGCAATGCGCTGCACTCCGTCGAAGCCCGCTTGGCCCGCTGGCTGCTTCACATCCATGATCGGACGGATGGCGGTGACGTTCTGCCTTTGACGCAAGAGACGCTATCGGAATTGCTCGGCGTCCGGCGTACCACGGTCACGCACGTCGTGGGCGCACTTCGAACGTCAAGGGCCCTGAAATCCAGTCGGCGCGGTCAACTCGAGATCGACAGGCGTCGACTCGAGGTCGTCGCATGCGAGTGCTACAAGGTGATGAGCCGCAGGATCGATCGAATCGTTTCGCAGGATGCCTTGAGGCTCCTTCACGCCGCGCCGGCGCCGAACGACTCCCTGCCCCCGGGCTTGCCGTTCGCCAGGGCCGGCTCGTAGACCCAGGCCTCTTTGGCGAACCACTCGTGCGTCGCCGCGCACTTCCTGCAATATGTCCGCGAAAAGAACACTGTACTGCATCGAAATCTTTCGCGATCCATCTCGATGCCCGTCGGAATGACGCCTCCCGTTTCCGGGCACTTGATCATCACCATACCCATCTTGATTTCCTCCAGCTCGGATCACCTCACGGCGAGGGATGGCCCGTCGGCTGGATGGCATCTCTTCTGGCGAAGACGCTCATCCAGCCGATCCACGCGGCCGGTAGCTTTCAAGCAGTCTTGTGCAGAACCCGGTTGAAGCTCTTCTTGATCGGCTCGGTCGTCTCAATCGCGGCCTTTTGGGCCAGGTCCCAAAGCTCCCGGTTTTGTGCGGAAGCCGCTTCAAAGGTCTTGCGGCCGTGGGCGGTGGAGAGGTTCACGAGATCCGCAAACGATCTCGCATCCGCAAGCTGGGAGAGGAAGTCCAGCGCGGAAGTGGTCCTGGTGTTGGATATTTCGATGACCTTGGTGCTGTACTCGGCGGCACGCTTGGCATTGGTCGAACAGGCGTCGTAGAGAGCTCCGGTGATTTCTTCGGAAGTCGCCTTCATCTGCTCGAAACTTGCCTTGGCCCGCGCGGCGGTCGGCTCGGCGAGATTGCCGAAGATCGTCTGGATGTTGAAAAAGGGTGCGTCGAATGGGAGCTTTGCGCTTCCGTTGGCCATTCCATTCAGCGGAGCGGCATTCGTTTCGACCTTCACATTGGCATCACTCACGGGCTTTCATCCTTTCAAGCGAAACTAGATAATGGATTGAAGACTCCCCGACGCGTCCAGGTGCTTGCTGCACCGGGACACCAGTGCTCCTACTTTCACGTTGGTGGGATGCCGCTGCGGATGTCCCGCTCTCGCCCCCTGCCGGAGCCAACTATGGCCAACGACAATCGAAGTTTCTGTTCGCTTTCGGACTCTTGACTTGATTTAATTCGAATCATGCATTGACGCGGCGCACACACCGCATCCCGCCTCTTTAAAGTTGCTGCAATCGTATGCGCCAACTTGAGATTAGTAGCCCGCGTTGGCGTCGGACATCGCCAGCATCAGCCGATGCCCTGCCGCGCATGATCGATCCGTCACGGCATCGCAAGATGCCAGGCGTGTCGCCGCGCAATCGGGCGGCATCATCGCGGTCTGCGCTGACAGTGCAGCAGTTCAGCTGCGGCGCTTCTTCTTACTCTTCTTACCCGGCGCACCCGGCCATTCGGTAACCGACGGCGCATATTTGGCGTCACCGGATTTGCTTCCGAATTTCTTGTTTTTCGTCCCAAACGCCGGCTTGGCGAATTTGCCGCCGTCATGAGGCTTGGCGTGCGGCTTGCCTTGATGCTTGGCTTCTGCCTTTCCCCGCGGCCTGTCGTGCTGCTTCGGCCCGTTCGCGTTCCATGCTCCGTCGGTGCGGCGGACAACATGATCGTCGTCACCTTCATCGCGCCGCGGCGCGTGCGACCGCTTCTCTGCCGGCACCGCACCGGTCATCGGCTCAATGCGGATGCTGTCTTCCTTGTCCGGACGCTTGACCTTGGCGGCGAAGGATTCCGCGACCCGCTCGGAGATCTCGAACTCGGTCGTGGTGTCCATGACCTTGATCGCGCCGATGTCGCGCTTGTCGATGCCGCCGCGGCGGCAGATCATCGGCAACAGCCACCGCGCCTCCGCATTCTTGCGCCGTCCGATGGCAGCCCGGAACCAGACGGTGGGCTCTGCCATGACATGCTTCGGCGATGATTTTCCTGATTTGCCGTGAGGCTTCTCGGACCGATCGTTGCGCGGCTTTTGATCGTCGCGATGACGATCGTTGCGCGGCCGGCTGCTTCGCTCGCCGGGATCGATGATATCTTCCGGCGACGGCAGCCGCGCGCGATAGAGCCGCGCGAGCGCTGCGGCGATATCCTCGGCGGACCGCTCGGCCAACAAGGCCTTCGCCAGCTCGAGATCGTCGGCGGTCGTCTCCTCGGTGAACAACACGTCCTTCATGCGATCATGATCGAGCTTGCGTATCTCATCCGCCTGCGGCGCCGTACCCCAATTCGCCTCGATGCCGGACAAATTCAGCAAGACCTCCGCACGCCGCCGTCGTATCGGCGGCACCAGCAGGACGCTTGTTCCCTTTCGGCCCGCACGTCCGGTGCGGCCGGAGCGGTGCTGCATGACCTCCGGGTCGTTCGGCAGGTCGGCGTGAATGACGAGGTCGAGGCTCGGCAGGTCGATGCCGCGCGCGGCGACGTCGGTTGCCACGCAGACGCGGGACCGTCCGTCCCGCAACGACTGGAGCGCGGTGGTGCGCTCGTTCTGGGTCAATTCGCCTGACAGCGCGACCACGGAGAAGCCGCGCTCCAGCAGGGCCGCCTGCAAATGCCTAACGGCATCGCGGGTGTTGCAGAACACCAGCGCGCTCGGCGCTTCGTAGAAGCGCAGCACGTTGACGACCGCGTGCTCGACATCGCCGGGGGCGACCCGGATAGCGCGGTACTCGATATCGGCGTGACCGCCTTCATCGCCGGCGACCTCGATCCGAAACGCATCCTGCTGATACTGCCTGGCGAGCGCCACGATGCCGCGCGGGAACGTCGCCGAGAACAGCAGCGTGCGCCGCGTCTCCGGCGTGGTCTCGAGGATGAACTCCATGTCCTCGCGAAAGCCGAGATTGAGCATCTCGTCGGCCTCGTCGAGCACGACGACCTTCAATTCCGAGATGTCGAGACGGCCGCGCCGCAGATGATCGCACAGGCGGCCGGGAGTGCCGACGACGATGTGGGCGCCCGCGGCAAGCTCGCGCTGCTCGCGGCGCGGATCCATGCCGCCGACGCAGGAGACGACGCGCGCCTTCGCATGCTCATAGAGCCAGGTGAGTTCGCGCTGGACCTGCAAGGCGAGCTCCCGGGTCGGCGCGACGATCAGGGCCAGCGGCGCTGCGGCCTGCTCGAACCGCTCGGCGCCATCGAGCAGGTCCTTGGCCATGGCCAGACCGTAAGCGACGGTCTTGCCCGAGCCGGTCTGGGCCGACACCAGGAGGTCGCGGTCGACCGCATCCTCGCCGAGCACGGCGAGCTGAACCGGGGTCGGTGAATCGTAATTGCGCTCAGCCAAGGCACGGGCGAGCGGCGGGGTCAGGGCCGGAAAAGACACGAGATGGAAACCTTGGTTGGTCCGGGGGCGCGGAACGGAAAGCCGAGGGGCGTGATGCTGCAGTCACTGCAGAAGGCCCGGTCACACCCATGATGATTTTGATTTGGACGCTCTTTACGCCAGAAGCGGCCAAATCACCATGGCTTTGATGCATGGCATTGGCGACAGGGTGAACAACCCCGGGGGCGCTCCCGCAGCGCTTTTTGGCGTGCTTTGGTTGCCTCCAGCACGCTTTTGGACCCGGAACGGCGGACTTTTGCAGTCATCTTGCCTAAATTGCGCGCGCGGTCGTCGTGATCGTCGGCCAACGCATGATCCTTGTCACGGCGCAGCGCGAGTTCGACCTCGGATCGTCGGGCCGGACGAACGCATCGTGCGGGAGCTGGAGGGTATCAAAGTGATGGGCGCGATGCTGGCGAAGGCGAGCGGGATATGACGCTTTCGAACCCTTGCCAGTCTGGAGGCTCGATCCCAAATCGTTTTTCGACCAAATCAGGGGATGAACATGAGTGACGGAATATCGCTGGCCGACAAGCTATCGACCTTCCAAGATCACTGGTCGCCGCGCACGATCACGACATTCAACGATTGCGACGTGATGGTCGTGAAGGTGAAGGGAGAATTCACCTGGCACAAGCACGACGACACCGACGATTTCTTTCTGGTCCTGAAAGGCCAGCTGAAGATCGAGCTGCGGGACCGCACCGTGACGCTCGGACCGGGCGAGCTCTACGTCGTGCCCAAAGGTGTCGAACATCGCCCGGTCGCGTGCGAAGAGGTCCATCTGCTGCTGATAGAGCCATCCGGCACGCCGAACACGGGCGACAAGGCACGGCCGCAGCGCGCAAGCTCGTATAGAGGACGCGGCTCTAATCCCTTGACGTCACGAGCCTGCTGAAGCTGCCGGCCAGCCTTGCTCTGACCCGCACGACATAATCTTTTGCCGCGCCGCTCAAGGCGCGGATGGCGCGCCAGGCTTCAGTTGCCTGCAGCCATGCACGCATCTCGATGAATTTCCCGTAGCCCCACGCGAATGCCGGGATCCGCATCAGCTTGTCACGCGTGAGATGGAACAGGCGCTCGACCAGCACGAGCTTGAGCAGCTCGCAGCCGACAAACGCCGCCACACCGCTCAGGAACTGGCCGGTCGCGACGAGGTAGGCGGCCACCGGCTTGATCGGCTCCAGAATGATCACTGGCACGGAAAACAGCGCAAGCGACGGATAGGGCGGCAGCGACTTGATCCAGGCCCGCAAGCGCTTGAATTCGAAATGCCGCGCAAGCCAGCGGGAGATCGGCATCGCCACGGCCATGAACAACGCATCTACCAGAAAGTAGATGGCAGCCAGGACATAGGTGATGGGCCTCAGGATCCGCTTCACGATGACTCTCCCGCGGAGTGAAAGCCGGAACTGGGGCCTAAGTTTCGCCCCCGCGTGAATAACTCGCGGATTCCCTATGGAACTTTTTGGGGCATTCGCCCCGGGGCCCGATTCAGATCTCAGCATAGGCGCCGAAGGGCGCGCGGGCAGGCTTTGTCTGTTTGTGCATGCGTGGTCTTATTCCAAAACATCAATGCCAGGATTCCTCACTCCACCAATTCCGGCCACGGCACGATGGTCGACTTCACCGTCTTCATCGCCATCGCGTCCTTCACGGCTCGCGCGACGCCTTCTTCCGTGAACGGATAGATGGTCTGCATCTTCAGCCAGGGATATTTATCGCGGGTGCGGTAGAGCATGTCGACGCCGAGCGGCAGATCGTTGCCGGTAAAGCCCCAGGAGCCCAACACGTTGAGGTCCTTGGTGCAGATGCGGTGCCAGGAGGTGTCGATCGAGCCGGCGTCGGTGAACTGGCCCATCTCGACATAGGTGCCGCCGTCGCGCAGCATCTCGATGCCTTCGGGGCCGGCTGAGGGATGGCCCGAGCAGTCCATCACGAGATCGGCGCCGAAACCGCCGACGATCTCGCGCACGCGCGCGATGCGCTCCTGCGCCGATGTGAGCTCTTCGATGTTGACCGTCGCTTCCGCGCCGAACTCGCGCGCGAGCTTGAGCCGCGGCTCCTCCGGCGCGCCGACGCAGATCACGCGCCCTGCTCCCATCTCCCTGGCCGCCGCGACCGCGAGAATTCCGATCGGGCCGGAGCCCTGGATCACCACCGTGTCGGCCCAGGTGAAGCCGCCGGCGCGGCTTGCGCGGTTAAAGGCGCGGACGCAGGAGGTCAGCGGCTCCGACAGCGCGCCGAGCCGCAGCGACATGTCATCGGGCAGCTTGTAGATCTTGGTGCCCGGCAGCATGTCGAGATCGACATAGACATACTCGGCCCATCCGCCCCACAGATGCGGCGCCTTGTCGAAGCCGAGATAGCGGCCGTAATAGACCGGCGTCAGGCATTTGTTGGCGGTCTGCGGATAATGAATGCAGTAATAGCAGCGCCCGCATGGCATCAGCGGCGGGATCATCACTTTTGATCCGATCGCCAGTGGCTTGCTCATAAAATCCTCGGTGAACTCGTCGCCGCATTCGACGATGATTCCGCCGAGCTCGTGGCCGAGCGTGAACGGCCAGGGCAGCGGCTTCGGCCAATGTCCCTTCAGGATATGCAGATCGGTACCGCAGACGCCGCAGGCACCGATCTTGATCAGCGCGGCCTTGCGGCCGACCTTCGGCCACGGCACGGTGCGGATGACGGGCTCCGAGCCCGGCCCTGCGTAGGTGCAGACGCGGATTTGGTCCATGGGGTTTCCTCGGCTCCCGCTTGTTGTGATTGATGGTGCGGGCTGCGATCAGCCTATGACAGCCTTGCGAGGTTGGAAATACCAAGGGCACGTTGACACGCCGCAGTTGTATCCGCAGGCTGCACATGGCGAGGCAAGCCTGCTTCGGACCTCCGCCGGGATCAGACCATGAAATTGCGAGCGCCTGCGTTGATCGTGTTCGGCGGCCTTCCCGGCACCGGAAAGACGACGGTCGCTCGCGAGCTGACACAACGGCTCGCCGCAACCTATCTCCGGATCGATACTATTGAGCAGACCTTGCGGAGTGCAGGTCTCGCAGTTGGGGTCATGGATACGCCGTCGCGAACGCTCTTGCCGCTGAAAATCTCAAGCTTCGCCGCACCGTCATTGCCGATTGCGTAAATCCGGTGCTGGCAAGCCGGGCCGGCTGGCGGCAGACCGCCCTGCAGAACTCGGCACATATCGTCGAGATCGAGATGGTCTGTAGCGACATGGCTTTGCACCGGCGGCGCGTTGAAGGCCGAGCTCCCGACATCAGCGGTCACAAACTGCCAAGCTGGGACGACATAGCGAAGCGCCACTATGAATCCTGGGATCAGGAGCATCTTGTACTCGATGCCGCCGATGGCGCGGTTGATCGTCTCGTCAAACAGGCCGAAGCCTATATTCGCGGTAAGATCGGTTAGGCCGTTGCCGCCGTCGAGGAGACCTGGATATCGCTACGCTCCCCCGGGCGCGGGACCGTGGCTCCCATACCCATGAGCGCTCACCAGCGACCGTGTAGGGACGGCTCCAGTCCTACCTAGGTGAGATTGAACCCGCTTGCGCAAAATCCCTTGGACGCGTCCGGCTCGTTCGTGGCGCGTTGACGGTAATTGGCCTGCCTGCCCTTGGTGTGGCTTTTCGAGCGCATTGTGTCCGTTCGTAATCGACGCGCCAAATCATAACGCGGCATTAACCCTGTGCATCTTAGGGTCGTGTCGGACTCCGCCCGGGCGGGGGGTCGGGTAGTTGAAAATGGCGTTGGCGAACAAAAAATTTCTTCCGGCCGCCGAGGAACGTCGGCGTTTCCAGCGGGTGAAGGTGCACCTGCTCGGCCGCTACATGCTGCCGGACCGCCGTGAATTCCCCTGCCAGGTGATCAACATGTCGCCCGGCGGGCTCGCGCTGCTGGCGCCCGGCATCGGCAATGTCGGCGACCGCGTGGTCGCCTATCTCGACCATATCGGCCGGGTCGAGGGCAAGATTACCCGGATCATCGACAACGGCTTCGCCATGACGGTGGGCGCGACGCCACGCAAGCGCGACAAGCTGGCGGCCCAGCTGACCTGGCTCGCCAACCGCGACATCCTCAATTTGCCGGAGGACCGCCGCCACGACCGTATCGTCCCGCGCAACCCAATCGCGGTGCTGACGCTCGAGGACGGCACCAAGATGACCTGCCGCATCATCGACCTCTCGCTGTCCGGCGCAGCCATTGCTGCCGAGAACCGTCCGCCGCTGAAATCGATCGTTCTGCTCGGCCGGGTCCAGGGCCGCGTGGTCCGAAACCTCGAAGACGGCTTCGCGCTCGAGTTCATGCACGAGCAGCCGATTGAGACTCTCGAAGAGAGCGTTACCGCGCGGTAAAGCGCGAAGACGCTAAAGCGCCTGTATTTCAAGCCTGAGAGGCGGCCTCCGCGATGCGGACGCCGCCTTTTTTGTGGCTGGCCACGGCCTGCCGCGGGTTAACGCGCGGGCTTCTCAGGGCAGAAACAACAGTTCCGCCAGCGTTCCCGCATTAATTCCTACAATTTGAGTCAATTGCAGTATTCTCAAATTTTACTCGATTTTTCTTCAAGTATAAATCGAAGTTTCCCAGCGTTTTACTTGTATTCGTCTCGACTTGACTTGGCTGACTTAGCGACAGCTCAAAAGCTCCATGCGCAATGTGGTCCCAACAAGAAACGGGGGCCGCAATGTTGGACTTCAGGGGACAGGGGAAGGCACTGGCACTTGCTGCCATGCTCTTCGGGATCGGCGCGGCAGCGCAGGCGAGTGAAAGCCGTCTGCTCTACGCGAGCCTCGGCGACACCGCGCGTGCGCCGATCGGCTGGGTCGAGTTTTGTGCAGAGAATGCCGCTCAGTGTCAGGGCGGGCCGACGCAGCCGCGCGACATCGTGATGTCGCAGACCGCGTGGCGCGACCTGACCAAGGTCAATCGCTGGGTCAACGAGGCCATCAAGCCTTTGACCGACCAGGACCACTGGGGCGTGATCGAGAAGTGGTCGCTGCCAACCGACGGTTATGGCGACTGTGAAGACTACGTGCTGTTGAAACGCAAGATGCTGATGGATGCCGGTTGGCCGCGCGAGGCCCTGCTCATCACCGTCGTGCGCGACAAGAAGGGCGAAGGACACGCGGTACTGACGGTGAAGACCGACAAGGGCGAGTTCGTTCTCGACAATCAGAACGAGAGCGTCGTTGCCTGGACGGAGACCGGCTACCGCTTCGTCAAGCGCCAGTCGCAGAGCGATCCCAACGTCTGGGTCTCGCTCGGCGATACCAAGCCGGCGGTCTCCACCGCCAGCGCGAGAGACCAGTAAGTAGTCAGTAGAGACAAGGAAAGAGTTACGCGACCCGGTCACATCCCCACCCCTCCCCGTCCCAGACCGGTTCGCGCGCGGCCAGCCATCCCCCAATGGCTGGCCGCAACTTTTTTTGGGGATCGCCGCTCACTCTGCGGCTTCAAGGTTGGCGGGTTTATCGGCCTCGCCCAGCGGCGACACGGCCGGGCCATTGAGCGCCGTGCCGTCGGGCGCGAACTGCGAGCCGTGGCAAGGACAATCCCAGCACTGCTCCAGCGCATTCCAGTGCACGACGCAGCCGAGATGGGTGCAGCTTGCGGAGTGCAGGTGCAGACGTCCGTTGCGGTCCCGGCAAGCGGCAATCTTCTTCAGGCCACTGCGGACAAGACGCCCCTCGCCCGGCAGCAGCCGTTCGACGCTCGCAATCTCGCTCGCCGTAAGATACTCCGCAAAATTCTTCAGCGGCGTGATGTTCTCGCTGATGAACTCGCCGATGTTCTTCTGAATCTTCCGTGACGGCGCGTAGATCTCTTCCCACGGGCTCGCGCCCGTCGTGATCAGATCCGTCACCAAGAGGCCGGCGACGAGCCCGTTCGTGATCCCCTGCCCGGAATCGCCGCTGACGATGAAGACATGCTCCTCGCCGGGGCTCCGGCCAATGAAGCCGGCGAAATCGACCGGCTCCAACACTTGGCCGGACCACCGATGAGTGACTTCGCGCAAATCGGGCAGGCGATCGCGGGCCCAGCGCTCGAGCGCGTCAAGGCGCTGTACGCCATCGTTCGCTTCGCCCGACTTATGGTCTTCGCCGCCGATGATCACGATATCCTCGTCGGCAGAGAACGGCTGGAGCCGGACATAATGATAGGGATCTAGCGTATCCCAATAAAGCGCATCCTCCAGCGTACCGGCCGCAATCTTCGCGGCGAGCGCATAGGTGCGGTAAGGCGCCTGCTTCGTGTGGATCGCCACCTGCACATTGACGGGCGAGTTCGTCGCGACCACCACGTCGGCGGCGTGGACCTCGTGACCTGAGGTGGTCGTCACGACCATGTCGCTATGGCGCTGACGGATGCTCTCGACACAGGTGTCGGCGTAAAGCCGCGCCCCGCGACGCTGGAGCGCGCTCGCCAGACCCGCGAGGTATTTGGTCGGATGCAGGCGCGCCTGGCGGGCAAAGCGCAACGAACGTACCACTCCCGCGGAGTGGAACGGAGTCGGCTCGACGCAATTCTCGATGGCAATCCCGAGCTTGCGGCAGCAATCCAATTCCTTATCCAGCTCGGAGACGGCCGTTTCGGGCGCCAGCACCCAGTAACCGTCGACGCGTCGAAAATCGCAATCGATGTGCTCGGCACCCTGGATGGCTTCGGCGCGATCAATTGCGTCAGCGACACTCTGATAGTAGCGCCGCGCACAGTCAAGGCCGCGTACCCGCGCCAGCGCCTCGTAGCCGTCGTCGAGTGCGGTGGCGAGGTGCGCGGTCGTGCGCGCCGTCATGCCGCTGCCGATGCCGCCGCGGTCCAGCACCACGACCGAGCGTCCATGACTGGCAAGCTCATAGACGATCGATAGCCCGGCAATTCCAGAACCGACAACGACGACGTCTGTGCCCATCGTACCGGATAGCGCCGGCGCATCGGCAATCGAAACATCCATCCAGAGCGATCGGGTGTGCTCATCCCGTACGTTCATGACAATGCTCCTCGACGAACCAAACGACGCGACAGGATGAGAGTTCCTATCAGGCCCTGCCGAGCGAGGGCCGTCGAAGATCACCACATTCATTAGGAACCTTGATCGGGCTCGAAACGGCATGAGAAATCCATCACCCGGAATGCGCAGAACGTTGCGTCAGGCGCAATTGCACGGAGACCTGCTCGTCCCGCAAGGACAGGCTGTATTGCCGAGGCAATCATCCGATCTGCTCGGTACAGCTTGCACGCGGTCAGGTCAGGATAGGTGACCAAGCAGAACGGCGAATACGAGATCACGCCTGACGGGCAGCTTGCGATTCGTACCGGTCAGGCGCCGAGCACATCGACCAGCCGAAGCTCGTCGGCGGCGGGATCTTTCAGGAACAGTTCGGCCTCGATCTCGGTCAGATGCGACAGCATCTGTGCGCGGGCGGCCAGCTTGTCGCGCTTGCGGATCGCGGTGACGATCTCGGCGTGATGTGAGGTGCCGCAAGCCGGCGTGTCGTGGCGGCGGTAGAGCAGGATGATCAGCGAGGACCGCGCGATCAGTTCCTTGAGGAAGCCGAGATAGATGCTGTGGCCGCTCATCTCGGCGACGAGGCGGTGAAATTCGCCGGAGAGCCGAACCGAGGCGCGCGCGTCGCCGCGCAGCTCCGCCGCGCGCTCCTCGGCAAGATGCTGCTGTAGCCGATCTATCCACGCGGGCGACACCGCGTCGACAGCGTGATCGACCATGGTGGGCTCGATCAGGCGGCGCGCCTCGAACACCTCGCGGGCGTCCGCCGGCGTCGGGCGCGCAACGAAGGCGCCGCGGTTCTTCTCGATGTTGACGATGCCCTCATGCGCAAGCTGTTGCAGCGCAGTGCGGACCAACGTGCGGCTCGCGCCATAGATCTCGCCGATCTCGTCCTCGCCGAGCTTGGTGCCCGGCAGCAGGCGGTGCTCGAGGATCGCCGCGGTCACGCCCTCCCTGATCCGGCTGACGCGATCGCTCACGTCAGGCGCATCGGATTTCGGGCGGGATTTGGCGGGCATTAGTCCGAGGGGTTGGATTGGCGCGAGCGGCGACGTTTGGCTCGAATGGTAGTCGACGAGCTGTATCCAATCACAGGCGAAACTTTATACAATCTTCGCCCATTTCGTGTGCACACATCGCTGCCCGCCCGTGCGGCGCACAACCGCACGGATTCGATCTAACGACCTGACTCCACTGCACAGTTTCCCAATTCAGCAATATTGACGCTGTTGGCACGGACCTTGCGGAGAGGCGGGAACATCGCCCCTCTCGCGGACACGCCATGGCCACTCCCGCAGCTCTCGAACTGGTCGCCGTCACCAAGCGCTATGACACCACGGTGGCCGTCGACAACGTCAATTTGAAGATTCCCGCTGGCACCTATTGCTGCCTGCTCGGCCCCTCCGGATGCGGCAAAACCTCGACCCTGCGCATGATCGCGGGCCACGAGGCGGTCAGCGAGGGCGACATCATCCTGGGGCCGCAGAACGTCACGGACCTCGAGCCAGCCAAGCGCGGTACGGCAATGATGTTCCAGTCCTACGCGCTGTTTCCGCACCTGAGCGTGCTCGACAATGTAGCGTTTGCCTTGAAAATGCGCCGCGTCGACCGGGCGACACGGCACAAGCGCGCCGGTGAGCTGCTTGAGCTGGTTGCGATGAGCCCCTACGCCGGCCGCCTGCCGGCCCAACTCTCTGGCGGCCAGCAGCAGCGCGTCGCGCTCGCCCGCGCATTGATCACCGAGCCGCAGATCCTCTTGCTCGACGAACCGCTGTCCGCGCTCGATCCATTCCTGCGGGTGAGGATGCGCGGCGAGCTCAAGCGGCTGCAGCGCGAGCTCGGCATCAGCTTCATCCAGGTCACCCACGGCCAGGAAGAGGCAATGGCGCTCGCCGACCACATCGTGGTGATGAACCAAGGCAGGATCGAGCAGCAGGGCACGGCCCGCGACATCTTTCACCATCCCCGCACGGAATTCGTGGCCCGTTTCATCGGCGGCCACAACGTCCTCAGCGACGGCGGCAAGCTCATCGCCGTGCGCGCCGATCAACTCGGCATCAAGCCGGTCACTGACGACGCGTTCGGCGCGCCGGCGCTGCTGACCCAGACCGAGTACCAGGGCGCCTATGTCGCCGTGTCGCTCACGCTCGACGACGGCACCGCCCTGTTCTCCCATGTTCCCGAAGCCGCCTTCGACGTCCACCCGTTCCATCCGGGCGATCGTGTGCTGGCCACCTGGGATCCCGCCAAGGCGCAACGTCTGCAATAGCGCCATCATCTCTAGAAAATGCGCAACACAGAGGAGTGATTGGAATGACCGAGACCACCAAAAAGACCGGCGTCAGCCGCCGCACACTGCTGAAGAGCACCGCGGGTCTCGCCGGCCTTGCCGCCGGCTCCGGTGCCATCACCGGCTTCCCATATGTAATGTCGGCGGAGCCGAAGGTGCTGCGCTATCTCGGCACCGCGGTGAATGAGGGCGACGACATCTCCAAGCAGTGCCTGAAGGACACCGGCATCAAGATCGAATACATCACCGCAACGACCGACGACGTCACCAAGCGCGTGATGACCCAGCCGAACTCCTTCGACGTGCTGGACACCGAATATTTCTCGCTGAAGAAGATCGTACCGTCGGGCAACATCCTTGCCCTCGACGCCAAGAAGATCAAGCAATTCGATAACATCACGCCGGTCTTCACGAAGGGCGAGACGCCCGGCGGCAAGAAGATCGGCGGCCAGGGCACCGCGCCCTGGAAGGTGCTCTATCTCGAAGGCAAGGACTCCAGGAAGTTCGCGACCTCGCCAACCGAGTTCGTCACGCTGATCCCGACTGTCTACAACGCCGACACGCTCGGCATCCGTCCCGACCTGATCAAACGTCCGATCGGCTCGTGGTCCGAGTTGCTCAATCCCGAATTCAAGGGCAAGGCCTCGATCCTCAACATCCCCTCGATCGGCATCATGGATGCCGCGATGGTCGTGGAAGCCACCGGCAAGTACAAATATGCCGACAAGGGCAACATGACCAAAGAAGAGATCGATCTCACCATGAAGGTGATGACCGAGGCGAAGAAGGCCGGTCAGTTCCGCGCGTTCTGGAAGGATTTCAACGAGAGCGTCAACCTGATGGCCTCGGGTGAGACCGTCATCCAATCGATGTGGTCGCCGGCGGTGACGAAGGTGCGCTCGATGGGCATCGCCTGCACCTTCCAGCCGCTCAAGGAAGGCTATCGCTCCTGGGCCTCGGGCTTCTGCGTGTCCAAGGGCGTGTCGGGTGCGAAGCTCGATTGGGCCTATGAGTTCGTCAACTGGTTCCTGTCCGGCTACGCCGGCGCCTATCTCAACCGCCAAGGCTACTACTCCGCCGTGCTCTCCACCGCGAAGGCGAACATGGAGCCCTACGAGTGGGCCTACTGGATGGAAGGCAAGCCGGCCGAGAAGGACATCAAGGCGCCCGACGGCTCGCTGCTGGAGAAGGCAGGCTCCGTGCGCGACGGCGGTTCCTACGAGGACCGCATGGGCAGCGTCGCGTGCTGGAACGCCGTGATGGACGAGAACGACTACATGGTCCGCAAGTGGAACGAGTTCATCGCCGCGTGATGGATACGTCGGACAACATCCTGCAGCAGGCATCCCCGGACCTCGTCCGGGGATCGGACATGGCGCGCTCTGCGAAAGCGGCGCGCCTGTCGCCCTCCTTCATCTCCTGGCTGCAGGCCGGGCCGATGATGCTGGTGTTTCTCGCCTTCTTCCTGATCCCGCTCGTCTTCGTCGTCATCGTCTCGTTCTGGGACTACAACGAATATCAGTTGCTGCCGGCCTTCTCGGGGCGCGGCTACACTGACACGTTCGAAGGCTGCATCGCGCAGCTCCCCGATCTCTGCACCATCGGCAAGACCTATGTGAAGACGCTGAAGCTGTGCTTCCTGGTCTGGGTGATCACGCTCTTCATCGGCTTCTGGGTCGCCTATTTCCTCGCCTTCCACGTCAAGTCCAAGACCTGGCAGATGGGACTATCGCTGCTCTGCACGATCCCGTTCTGGACCTCCAACGTCATCCGCATGATCGCCTGGATTCCCTTGCTCGGGCGCAATGGCCTGGTGAACTCCGGACTGATGAAGACGGGCCTGATCAACCAGCCGGTGGAATGGCTGCTGTTCTCCGAATTCTCCGTGGTGCTGGCGCTGGTGCACCTCTTTACCTTCTTCATGGTGGTGCCGATCTTCAATTCGATGATCCGCGTCGACAGATCGCTGATCGAAGCCGCCTATGACGCCGGCGCCACCGGCTTCCAGACGCTGGTCAACGTCATCATCCCACTCGCCAAGCCCGGCATCGTGATCGGCTCCATCTTCGTCATCACGATCGTGATGGGCGATTTCATCACCATCGGCGTGATGGGCGGCCAGCAGATCGCGGCGGCCGGCAAGATCATCGAGACGCGGGTGAATGCGCTGCAATTCCCGGCCGCGGCCGCGAATGCCGTGATCCTGCTCGTCATCACCTTCCTGATCATCACCATGATGTCGCGCATCGTCGACATCAAGAAGGAGCTCTAGGCGATGAAGGAAGGACGCCCGCGCAGCTTCTACGTGCTCGCGATCTTCTTCGCGGCCTATGTGCTGTTTCTCTACGGGCCGATGATCGCGATCTACATGCTCTCCTTCCAGGGACCGCAAGGCGGCCTCACCTTCCCGATGAATGGCGTGTCGACCTACTGGCTGACGAAGCTGTTCCAGGGCACCGGCATCGTCGACCTCGGCGCGGCCTTCCGCCGCTCGCTGCTGCTCGGCGTCATCGTGATGGCTGTCACCGTCGTGTTGTCGGTTGCCGCAGGAATGGCCTTCCGCCGGAAATTCAGGGCGCAGAGCATTCTGTTCTACTCGGCTATTGCGAGCCTCATCGTTCCCTCGATCATCACCTCGCTCGGCATCTCGCTCGAATTCCGCATCATCGACGATTTGATCAAGGCGCATTGGAACGAGAATTTCGAGACCTCGATGGGCCTGCTCACTTCGGGTCTCGGCGCGCATCTGACTTGGACGCTGCCGTTTGGCCTGCTGATCATGTTCGCGATCTTCAACCGATTTGATCCCCGTCTCGAGGAAGCCGCGCGCGATCTCGGGGCGACGCCATGGCAGACGTTCCGTCATATCGTGCTGCCGATCATCCTGCCTTCGGTGATCGGCATCGGCCTGTTCGGTTTCACGCTGTCCTGGGACGAGCTCGCGCGCTCCAGCCAGGCCATCGGGGCGGTGAATACATTGCCGCTCGATCTCCAGGGACTCACCACGACCGTGACGAACCCGGACATCTATGCGCTCGGCACCATCATCTCCGCAGTGTCCTTTGCAGTGATCGCGCTTGCGCTCGGCACCATCCACATGCTCAACAAGCGGCAGGCGGCCAAGGGCTCGGACGCCGGCAAGGGGCTCGTCTGAATCGATGCGACTTCACGTCGTCAATCCCAACACCACCGTGACGATGACGGCGAAGATCGCCGCTGCGGCGCGCGCGATCGCGCTGCCTGACACCCTGATCGACGCGCGTCAGCCGGCGACGGGCCCAGTCTCGATCGAGGGGTTTTACGACGAGGCCTTCGCCGTCCCAGGCATGCTCGGCTGCATCCGCGAGGCTGATCGCGACGGAGCGGATGTCCATATCATCGCTTGCTTCGACGACACCGGCCTCGACGCCGCACGCGCCGCGGCGAAAGCGCCCGTAGTTGGCATCGGCGAAGCTGGCTTCCACATGGCAAGCCTGATCGCCGCGCGCTTTGCCGTGGTGACGACGCTCGGTGTCTCCATCGTGCCGATCGAGCATAATTTGCGGAAGTACGGCCTCGCCGAGCGCTGCGCCCGCGTCCGCGCCGCCGATGTCCCCGTGCTCGCGCTCGAAGATCGCAATGCAGACGCGCTTGGAAAAATCTCCGCGGAAATAACGGCCGCGATCCGCGACGACCGCGCTGAGGCCATCGTGCTCGGCTGCGCCGGCATGGCCGATCTTGCGGCCGAGCTCGCCGGCAAGCACGGCCTGCCCGTGGTCGACGGCGTCGCGGCTGCGGTGATGCTGGCGGAAGGGCTGGTGCGGCTCGGCCTGAAAACCTCCAGGCTCGGGCCCTACGCGGCGCCGAGGCCGAAGACTTAGTCTGGTCCGTTTTCGTCGTTTCAGCCTTGAGCCTCTGGTCCCGGCGCTGGCAGTGCGATCAACTTTTATGTTTCTGTCACAAGCGCCCCCAAGTTTCGCGTGAGCCATGCTAAGAGACCGCACCAGTGTTTTTACGGGGTTTGTATGAAAAAAAACGATGTCACGTGTTCAGCATGTGGGGGCGGCTTTCGACGACTTGAGCTCGCCACGCCGCCCGCCAACACTGGCGAGTACCGCTGTCCGGCCTGTGACGAAGTCCTTGAGACCTTCGATGGCAGCGCCTTCATTGCCTATCGCATGACGGTCCAGCCTTCGATGAAGGCCGCCCGTCCCTAATTGGTGTCCCGCCGGGCCATTGCAGCACGATGGGCTGCTGCTGAGCGCGTACCGTGAGCATCCCCTCTCAGGCTAAATTCGACCTGGGCGGGGGTTTGCTTTTGGCGTAGCACCCTTGAGGGCCGGAGCCTTAGCGTTGGGCCAACTGCGCTTTTTCCACCAGCGGCCACCTTTTCGTCCCATTTGTTGCTGAGCTGTAACGCTTTCGGGATGCCCCGGCCGCCTTGTTCTGCGTCCTTGTGCTGCCGCTCTTCGCCACTCACCAACTTTCAATTTGGGTTTTGTCAGCGATGATCGATCTCGCAGAGGATACACGATCCAATCCCCTCCTCCGTCTCGGTGGCCAGCCGATCGCGTTGGCGGCTGCGGCGCTGCTGCTGCTGATCGCCGGTGTCACCTCGATCGCGATATGGCGGGCCTACACCGGCGCTGCGCCCGAAACCGACCGGGTGGTCACGTCGCGGCAGCTTCAGGCGCGCACCGCGCAGGCCTCAGAGCAGCTCATTGAGAAGACCAAGGGGCTGGAGGCGACTCAGCAGGAATCGATCGACCAGCTCCAGGTCGTACAGGACCAGCTTCAGACCATGAAGCGGCTGTTTGCCTCGCAGCAGGCGGACACCAAGCGCCTGTCGGAGCAGGTCGCCAGTTTGAACGAATCCATCGACGGTCTGCGGCAGTCCTTTGCCAGCGTCCGCGCCACCGAGGCCGATACGCCCTCGGTTACCCCAGCGAAACCGGCACGACACCGCGTCCATACCGGCGCGCGCAAACGCCCAAGCGGCTGATCCGTTCCCGTTCCTGGGCTTTTATTTTCGCCACTTGTGAAATGGATCACATTTGTCCGTATGATTCCGCGCGATGCTCACCCATACCGGATGGCGTGAGCCGATTTTAATATCCGGGGCTGGCAAGGTCGTTGACGGTATACTGCGTCAACGGCCTTGTTTTTTGGTGCCTCGGTATTGTGGTGCCTCGGCCGGGCAGTTGTGTAATTGCAAACCCTATTCACAGACCTGAGCACGGCGGACGCGCCAGCCCCATTGGGTGATGACGCGCTGCCGCACGAGGTAGCATTGTGCGCCATAGCCGCCATCGTCATAGCCGGCACCGTAATAATAGGGGTCACCGTAGTAGGGATAGCGGTATCCATACGCGCCGTAATAGCCGGCGCCTGCGATGCCGGCGCCGATTGCGAGCCCCGGCCAGAAGCCGCCGCCGTGCCAATGGCCATGCCAACCACCGCCGCCATGGAAGCCGCCCCCATGTCCGAAACCGCCTCCCGCCTGCGCTGCCTGGGGCGCCGCGAGACCGATTGCCGCGACGGCCAGTGCAGCCATGGTTATCTTGCGTAACAGCACTTACCCTCCGTGTGGAAACACTCCACACTTCAAACGGGGCCAAGCTAATGTCACTCGATCATTGATGATAGGCGCGGTGGCTCACTTCCGCGCGACCATCAGCAGCCGCGGCAGATGCTCTTCATCTTTTTGTCGAGCAGTTGGTTCTCGGCGTTCACCGTGACATCGGCGTCGCGGTTGGCACCGGAGACTGCGCCGGTGGTGACACCGGGCGCCCTGTTCACGCCGAGGACTGCGCCGTGCCCAGGCTGTTGGTGCCAGGCGGCGGAGCCGGTGCATTGGCAACGCCGCCAGTTGATCCAGTGGCCCCGGCGGTGCCTTGCGCGAAGGATATCACCGGCATCGCGGCAAGACCGAAGATGACGATCAACGTCTTGATTGACGCGCTTGCGGACAATCTGATCATCGGAAAATCTCCTCGCACCATCAACGGCCGCGGCGAAGGCAGGTTCCGGAACAAAATCCGCTCACATCAGCTTGAAACCCGAGAGCGTAGCGGACAAGGCGACAGCGCGCTCCAGACCCAGAAAGGCAGAAGCACGATGATGGATCGCGATCCTTTTGCGGAGGGCGAACGCGCAGCGCGCGAAAACATCCCGGCCGAAGCGAACCCTTATCTCGACGGCAGTGACGAGCATGCACTGTGGGCGGCCGGCCACGAGAAAGTCACGGGCACGATCGAAGCCCGCGAATCCGAGGGAAGCTGACGCCTCGATGCGGCCGCCGATCGCTATGCGGCGGCCACCATCTTCTCCGTCCGGTCCTCGACCATGGTCACGAACATGTGGGAGTCCTCGTCGGCACCGCCGATCTGGACCCGGCGGGCCGAGATCACGCGTCGCCCGCGTGCGGGATTGTCGATGGTATCGATGATCGGCTCGAGTTGCTGCTTCTGCGCCAGAAGCTGCTGATCGCGCCGCTCGATCAACGCGGCCGCCTCGGCGGAGAACAATTCGCGCGCGGTCTTGCCGATGATCTCACTGCGCGCCATCCCGATCATCTTCTCGGCAGCCTTGTTGACGAAAACGTAGCGCAGATTGCGCGCGTCCTTGGCGATGATGCCCTCAGCCACGTTCTCGATGATGGTGGCCAGAAAACGCTCCATCCGCTCGAGGATGCGTTCGCGCTGACACTGCTCCGTGACGTCCTCCTGCACCGATACCCAACCGCCACCGTCCATCGGCCGCTCGTAGATCTTGATGGTGCGACCGTCGTTCAAGTTGATCTCATAGGCCGTCGGCTCGCGCTTGGCGATGCGTGCGAGAACAGCCGCAACGTATTTCGCGACGTCGCTGCTGAACAATCCGCTATTGACCCGGTGCTGAAGGATTTCCTCCAGCGTCGATCCCGCCTGAATCGTCTCGGGCAGATTGTAGATCCTGCGGTAGTTGCTGTTCATGGCGACCACGTTGGCCTTGCCATCGAGCATGATCAGGCCCTGTGGCATGCTGTTGATCGCTGCCGAAAGCTGCCACTTCTTGGCCTGGTATTTGTCGTTGAATTTGTCGCGCTCGGTCATCGCCGCGTCGCGCGCCTGCGCAGTGCCGAGCTCGAGCTCCTCGAGCTCGAAGATGCGCGCCACGGCGTCGCGGAAGTTCTGCACGGCGCGCGCCAGGTGCCCGATCTCGTCGTAGCGGCGCAGATGCGGCACCTCGCTCTCGACGTCGCCTTGCGCGATCCGGTCGGTCGCCTGTGTGATCTCGGCCAGCGCACCAACCACCGAACCGCGCATCACGACGACATTCAGCGCGGCGAGAAAGAGCGCGATCAGCCCAAGCATGAACAGATAGGCCGCGGCGTAGCGGTTCTCGTTCGCGAGGTCGTCGGCCTCGTTGGTCCGCTGCCGGTAGATGCGTTCGAGCGTCTCCAGATCGCCGTTGAGTCTGTCGCGTAGCGTCCGGTTGGCGTCGTTGTCGCCCCATTCACGCGCGGCCGCAGGACTGATCTCCAGCCCGCGTCGCACCAGCTCCTGGCGAAATTCGATGAACTGCTCAATACGCTCGCGGAAGCTCGCCAATTGTTCGGCATCGTCGTCGCCGGAGATCCGTTCCATACCCTTCACGGCGTCAGCGAGCTCGCGGTTGCGGCGCACCAGACCGTCGGCGAACTGCTTCGCCGCGCCACTATCGCTGGACATGTAGATGCCGCGCGATTCCATCACAATGGCGTAGATCAGCGCATTGATGCGCGCGACATTGATCGCCGCCTCCGCGGAGGTGGTGTGCAAGTGGCGGTAGGTCGTCTGTAACCGAACCGTCTGGATCGACATCACCAGCAGGAAGGTGGTGACAATCGCAAGAAAGCCCGCGATGCTGTAGACCTTCTCCGCGACGGTGAGCGTGTCGTTTCCGCGCGCGAAGGCGACGAATTTCTTCAATAGTCGGGAGCCGGCCTCGAACGCGGATCCCTGCGCCGCAACGTCCATGGCGCCACTCTCCCTGGTTGAAAACGTTCGACCATAGCCAGGATCGCGCTAGCACGAGCTTAACTTTTCCAGCTGTATTTTTACGGTGCGGAACCCGGAGCTGGCCGCGTAGCCGTACGGGTCTCAGCCGATCCGCTTCAGGCCCTTCTTGAAGCGGGGACCATTGGCGACATAGAAGCTCGCAGCACTTCCCATCCGCTGCACTTGGGCGTCGTCGAGCGTGCGGATCACGCGCGCGGGCGAACCGATGATCAAAGAGCGTTCGGGGAACTGCTTGCCCTCGGTGATGACCGAGCCCGCGCCGACGATGCTGTTGCGGCCGATCTTCGCGCCGTTCATCACGATCGAGCCCATGCCGATCAGCGCGCCCTCTTCGATGGTGCAGCCGTGCAGGATGACGTTGTGGCCGATGGTGCAGTTCTTCCCGATCACGAGCGGGTAGCCGAGATCGGTATGGCAGGTTGAGCCGTCCTGCACGTTGGCGCCCTCGCCGATCTCGATCCACTCATTGTCGCCGCGCAGCACCGCGCCGAACCAGACGCTGGCGCCCGGCTTCAGGCGCACGCGGCCGATCACGGTCGCGGTCTCCGCGATGAAATAATTGCCGTCCGAGGGAAGATCGGGCGCCTGCCCGTCGAGCTCGTAGATTGCCATGGCGGTCTCCTGTCGCCTAGCCATAGCGAAACGGCGGCACGGAGGCAAAGGGCCGCCGGGCCACGCAGCCCTGCAAGGCGTCAGGCCAGCACGCCGGCCGCGCGCAGCGTCATCAGGAAGAAGGTGCCGCTCATCATGCTCCAGAAGCCAGCGATGACGGTCGCCATCATCACGAATTCGAAGCGGCGGCTTTCCAACCGCATGCCGCGCAGCGTGTTGCGCATGATGATGAAGGGCGCGGCGAACACCAGGAACGGCACCGCGGCAAACGTCCTGGGGGCCACCCCCTCCTGCAATAGCCCGAAACCTGCGGGCCTCTGCGACAGCGCCTGGTATCCATTTGCGAGCGCGCCTGCGAGAGCGAAACCGATGCAGATCGAGAAGAGAGTATTGAGAGCTTCAGGTGTCATCGGAACGGTCCGCCCTTACGCAACGTGAGGAGCCCTCCTGTGACAAATCGTACCGGTTAACGCTACATTATCCTTAAGCGAAGGTTAACGGTGCCGCCCGGCCTGCGCAGAGCCCTCTTCCATTCCTGGCACTAGGAGCCTTCCGCGAAATCGCCGCCGCGTGGCATATTCGCTGCTGATTCGTCGGCCACCGGCCGACCTCCGGCTCTCGCGCGATTCATGACGGTGTTTTCAGCAACCTCCCCTCGGTCCGGCAGAACGCACGCACGGGCGCATATCCTCCCGATCGCGCTTGGCAGCGCCGCGGCGGTGGGCGCGGTCGTGCTCGTTGCCTATCTGTTGTGGCCGACCTGGAGCACCGGCGGCGCGAAGGACCCGGACAAGCTGCCGGTCAGCGTCGGCGGCACGCTGTTCAACGTGCCGATCTCGGCGATCCGGATGAAGATCCAGCGGCACTCCGGACCGCAGGAACGCATCGATCTCGATTTCCTCTACCCCTCGCTACAAGCGCCTAACGGACCGAGGCACGTGACGGCGGACACCGTGGACACGGCCATGCAGCCGATCGACCGCATCTTTCTCTCGATCGCGGCGCATCACGATGCGCTCTCGCCCGAGCAGCGAACGACGACAATCTATCCGCGCTACCTCGAAGCCGCGACGCCTCCGGACGACGGATTGACGATGCGCCCGTTCCGCAGCGATACGCCCTATGGCAGCGAGGATCTGTACTCCGCAACGAGCCCCGCGCTCACTGCGCGCTGCACGCGCGATGCAGCCACGCCCGGCATGTGCCTGTCCGAGCGCCGCGTCGGCGCCGCCGACCTCACCTTCCGCTTCCCCCGCAGCTGGCTGTCGCAATGGCGCGACGTCGCGGACGGGATGGATCGGCTAACCATGCAGTTGCGTGGACCGCACAGCTGAGCGTCCTCTCGCCCGGCCGTGAGTCCAGCCGGGCTGACGCCCACCTCAAAACTCGAAAACAACCCCATGCACAGTAGCCAGGAGCCTGCTCCAACTTCGTATTTTCGATAATTCGTATTTTTAGAAATACGACTTGACCCGTCGGGCAAAACAGGGGCACAATGGCAACATGGGGAAATCGATGATGCGGTTACGCATCTCTACTCGGCGTCACGTTGCCTGGATAACGCAGGAATGTGTGACAAGCATCACCGATCGTCGATTGAATTTGAGCCATTCTGATGCAACAGATCATTCTCGCCGATCGCATCATGGCCGCGGAGGCTTGCGCCGGATCGGTCTCTTGATAGGCTCTCGTCGTTTGATCGACAGGGGCGGTGATCGACGTGACCGATGCAGCAGCGAACCTGCCACCGGGCGCCCAATTGCTGGGACGCGAATGGCTCGGCCTTGACGAGAGCGGACAAACGGCACTGATCCGCTTCCAGGCCCAGCCGTCTTTCACCAACCGGCATGGCACGATCCAGAGCGGCTTTCTCGCCGCCATGCTGGACTCGGCTACGGGAATGGCCGCGTTGGCGGCCCTCGCCGCGGACCTCACGGTTGTGACCCGGAGCCTCGATACGCGCTTCCTGAAGCCGGCCGGCGTCGGACCGATCACCGCACGAGCACGCATTGTCGAGCGAGCCGATCACGACATGGTCGTTGAGGCCGAGCTCACAGATGCGAATGGCGTCACGGTCGCCGACGCCACTGCGCGGCTGCGAATTCTCGCGAAGAAATAGAACGTTAAAGGTCGCAGGCGGTTCAGATGCCAGCCTCATCCCGGGCGCCCCAGCGATAGTCCGGCAGCTCCACCTTGTCGGCAAGATCTCGGCCGACGGCAAGCCTTGCCCCGCCCGGCAATGAGAAGGCCCTGACGATCTGGTTTCGAAACCACAGACCATAGGAGGTCCTCGGCGCGAACGCCGCGGCGAAGCGCTCCGCTCCGCGTTGCTTCGCGTCGATATAGCTGCGAAGGCGCGCTTCGTAGGCGCTGAATGCTTCCCGGTAGCGCCCATCAGCACGAGCGAGCTCGCCCGCAAGCACATAGGCAGAGATCATGGCCAACGCCGAGCCCTGCCCGGCCACCAGCGACACGCAGAAAGCCGCATCGCCAACCAGGGTGATGCGGCCTCGTGACCAATCGTCGATCTTGATCTGGCTGACACGGTCGAAATAGAGATCGTTGCAGCGCTCGAGCGCGTGATCGATCTGCGGCCACTCCCATCGCACGTCACGATAGATGTCGCGCAGCTTTGCCTTCTGATCGGCCAGCGTCGCGGGCCACCGATCGGCGTCGTCAGCGAAGATGAAAACGAGCAGCGTTCGGTCACCATGCAGGGCAAAGCGCCCGATCATGCGGCCCGGCCGGGTGTACATGAGATACGTATTCTCGTCGCGCCTGTCGTAACCCTGAGTCTCGAACGCAGCGACGCCGTAGCCGAGATGGCGCTCGAAAGCCTGTTGCGGCCCGAAAGCAAGACGCCGCACTTGCGAATGCAGGCCGTCGGCTCCGATCACGAGATCGAAGCGGCGCTCTCCACCACGCAGCAAGCGAACCCCGACCGCGTCGGCGCGCTCCTCGAGCACGACGATCTCATCATCGAAGATGACCTCTGTGGAGGCGCTGATCTTCTCGTAGAGCAGGCGTGACAGATCGCTTCGCGCCAGCGTGATAAAACGTCCACCCGTGAGCTCGTCGAATACGCGTGTGCCGAAACCGGCAACGCGCCGACCGTTATCATCGATGATCCGCAACTCGCGCACATGATAGCCGGCGCGGTCGATCGCCGGCAGCAGCCCCATGCGCTCGGCAATGTCGTAACCCAGTCCCCAGAAGTCGATGACATAGCCGCCGCTACGAAGCGCGGGCGCGCGCTCGACCACCGTCGGCACGTAGCCGGCACGTTTCAGCCAATAAGCCAAGGTCGGCCCTGCGATCCCCGCCCCGGAGATCAGCACTGTTTTCATGAAGAGGATATAGGAAGAGCGGCGATCGAACTCACCGCCGCCTCAACACCAAGTGATGACAGCGGAAGTTCCCGCCACGTAACTGGCCGGTACTATTCCTGATCGACGAGATCGTCCTCGAGGATCGCCATCTGGAACTGGAACGAGCGATCATCATCCTCGTCGTCGACGAACAGCACGCCGATGAACTCCTCGCCGATATAGACTTCGGCGGAATCGTCCTTCTTCGGCCGCGGCACGACGCGGATCTTGGGATTGCCGAACACGCGCTTCAGATACGCATCTAGCTTTCTGACTTCTTTGACGTCCACGGCAAGTCTCCGATCGAAATTGGTCGGCGGGTTTTAGGACGAGACGCCGCGAACCGCCAGCATGAATTGCCAAAGAATTTGGGGACGAGAAGGGCCGGAGAATCCGGCCCTTCCGGCAGGCTCAAAGCCCCATCGCGTTGATCATCTGGTCCATGGTGCGCGACGGCTCGGCGCAGCCGGCCTCGCCGACGATCTTGGCCGGCACGCCGGCCACGGTGACGTTGTGCGGCACCGGCTTGACCACGACCGAGCCGGCCGCGATGCGCGCGCAATGACCGATCTCGATGTTGCCGAGGATCTTGGCGCCGGCGCCGATCATCACGCCATGACGAATCTTCGGATGACGGTCCTCGTTCTCCTTGCCGGTGCCGCCGAGCGTGACGCCGTGCAGGATCGAGACGTCGTCCTCGATGACAGCCGTCTCGCCGCAGACGAAGCCGGTGGCGTGGTCGAGGAAGATGCCGCGGCCGATGCGCGCGGCGGGATTGATGTCGGTCTGAAACACCGCGGAGGCACGGCTCTGGAGATAATACGCAAAGTCCTTGCGGCCCTTCAGATAGAGCCAGTGCGCGAGGCGATGGGTCTGGAGCGCGTGAAAGCCCTTGAAGTAGAGCAAGGGATCGATGAAGCGCGAGGTCGCGGGGTCGCGGTCATAGACGGCGACGAGATCGGCGCGGAAGGCATTGCCGAGATCGGGATCCTCGCGCAACGCCTCATCATAGGTCTGGCGCACCAGATCGCCCGAGAACGCGGCGTGATCGAGGCGGTCGGCGACCCGGTGGACCACCGAATCTTCGAGGCGGCTGTGATGCAACACCGTCGAATAGATGAAGGTCGCAAGCTCGGGCTCGCGATGGACGATGTCCTCGGCTTCGCCGCGGATCCGATCCCAGATCGGATCGAGCGTTGCGAGCTTTCCTCCCGGATTGACCTGATGCACTGCCATGATTTTCTCTCTGGGATCTGCTCTTTCGAATGGGCTGGTTCTGTTGGCTCTATAGCACGGCGTAGACGACAAAGTCCCGACGGGCTTGCCTGGGAGTGAACTGGGCCTTGCCCCGCGAAAGCATACCAACGCGTTGAAATACAACATATTCTTCCGACGCCGCAGGCGGCAAGGTCGGCTCAAAATGGTCAGAGTCTCGCCAAATTCAAGTCGGGCGGCGTCAAACTATTGGTGAATTTCGCCGCAAGCGTTATTGCGGGCATGGTCCGGAAGAGGACGGAGCAGTTTTGAGCATCACCACCGAACAATTGCGCGCGCGCGCCGCTGATACCTTTTGGCTGCGGCTGGCGGCGGTGGCTCTGCCCCTCCTCATGATCGCGCCGGCGTTCTGGAACGGCTATCCGCTGTTGCAATGGGATACCGGCGGCTATCTGGCGCGCTGGTACGAAGGTTACCTCGTCCCCAGCCGCTCGACCGTCTTCGGCCTCTACCTGCATTATGGCGAAGGTTTCGGATTCTGGAGCAACCTCGCGGTCCAGTCGCTGGCAACGCTGTGGCTCTTGCAGCTGACCCTGCGCGTGCTCTCGATGATGCAGACCTTCCGCTTCGTCGCGATCAGCCTGCTCCTGATCCTGTCGACCGCCTTGCCCTGGCTCGCGAGCATGCTGCTCACCGACATCTTTGCAGGGCTCTCGATCCTGTCGCTGTTTCTCCTGATCATCGGGGGCAACCGTATCTCGAGGCTGGAGAAGGCCTCGCTGTTCGTCTTCACCGCCTTTGCCGCCGCGACCCACAGCGCCACACTCGGCGTGCTGCTCGGGCTCTGCCTCGCCGGCTGGATGATGCGGCCGTTTCTGGAGCGTCGTCTGCCGATCGCCGGACTGGCCCAGGCAAGCCTCACGATCGTCGCAGGCGGCCTGATGCTGATCGTGGCCAACCACGCATTATCAGGCAAATGGGCCTGGACACCCGGCGGCTACGGCGTCGCCTTCGGCCGCATGATGCAGGACGGCATCGTCGCGCGCTATCTTGGCGATCACTGTCCGCGCGAGAGCTTCAAGCTCTGTCCCTATCGCAACGAGCTGCCGGCGACCGCCGACGAATTCCTGTGGGGCAAGAGCATGTTCAACACGCTCGGCCGCTTCGACGGGCTCAACGACGAGATGGGCTACATCGTCGTGCACTCGCTCGCCGACTATCCCGCGTGGCAGGCCGGTGCAGCGCTGCGGGCGACGGGCCAGCAATTGCTGCATGTCGCGACCGGCGAAGGCGCCAGTGTCTGGATTCCGCACACCTACGGCATCATCGAACGCTACATCCCTGCGCAAGTGGCGCCGATGCGCGCGGCGCGCCAGCAGCATTGGGGCCTCAATTTCAACTACGTCAACTGGCTGCACGTCCCGGTCGCGCTGGTCTCGATGCTGGGACTGCTCGCGCTGCTCGGGCACGCGCTCGCTAATCGCCGGCTCGACGACCTGACGCTGCTGGCCGCGACCGTGACGCTGGCATTGCTCGGCAATGCCTTCATCTGCGGCGTGATCTCGGGGCCGCACGACCGCTACGGCGCGCGGATGGTGTGGGTTGCGACCTTCGTGGTGCTGATGGCGCTGTTTCGATCAGTTGGCGACGACGAGACGGTGGACGAAACCTCAGCCGCGGCGTGACAGGAAATCGAGCACGCCGCTCTTGTACACCTTGTCGCCGACCGCACGCATGTGATCGCGGCCTGGAATATCGAGCACTTCCGAGCCGGGGATGATTGCCCCGAGTGCGCTCGCGGAGCCCGCGACGTCATCGGTCGAGCCGACCGCGATCAGCACGGGCACGTCGATGCGCGCCGCCTCTCCCCTGGTCATGAGCTCACGCGTGCCGCGCAGGCAGGCGGCCAGCGCGCGGCGGTCGGAACGGGTCTGATCGGCAAACGCACGAAACGTGCGGCCGACGGGATCAGTGACATCGTCGAGCGAGGGCGCTTCCAGCGCCTTGGCGACGTTCTCGCCGGGACCGGTGCCCTCGATCAGGCCGCCAATGCCGATGCCGCCGAGGATCGCCGAACGCAGGCGCTGCGGCTCGTTCAGCCCGAGCCACGCCGTCATCCGCCCACCCATCGAATAGCCCATGATGTCGGCCTGCGGGATGGCGAGATGATCCATCAGCGCCAGCACGTCGCCGGCCATGACGGGAATCGAATATTGCGCGGGCTCGTAGAGCTTTGCGCTTTCGCCGTGGCCGCGATTGTCGAGCGCAATGACGCGACGGCCGTTCTTGCGCAGCTCGGAGACCCAGGTCGGATAGACCCAGTTCACGTTCTTGCTCGACGCGAAGCCGTGCACCAGGATGATCGGGTCGCCCTCGCCTTCGTCGAGATAGGCGATTTCAACGGCGCCGTTGTGAAAGCTCGGCATCAGCAGTTCCGCAGTGTTTGGGGGAAGATTGATCTTAAGCCGCGACGGCCGTGTTTGCCAGAGCGGCCTCGGCGGCGATCTGCGCCTGGCGGAGCCGCCGGGCCCGCCTGCGATCGTACCAGGCTTGCGTCAGTCGCTCGGTGGTCGCCTTGATCGACGACAACAGACCGAACAGCGTCAGCGCCGCGCCGAGCAGCCACAGCGTGAGATCGAACGCGCCGCCGATGAGCAGCAACGCACCGCGGCCGAGCAGCTTCATGATGGCGCGCGTCTTGCTGCCTTGCGCTTCGGCAAGGCGCGCCGCGCGCGTGACATCCTTCGGGCCCTCGGCAATGCGCAGCGTATCCATCGCGCCACGCGTGCCGGTCTTCTCGGCCACGCGCGTGACGTCCTTGCCGAGCCGGACCAGCGCGCCGGCCTTCTCGACGCGGAACGCCGCCTTGATCGCGCTCACGGTCTCACCGGGACGAAACACCGATCCCTTGGCGACCGCATCCTGGAGCAACGGCGTGTCGACCACTTCGCGCGCCGACCGGCCGACCCATGCGGCGAGACCTTCGCCGAGCCGTCCGACCTTGCGGGCATCCTTCACCAGCGTCAGCCCGGCGCGCACCGGCGCCGCTCCGCCGGCGGACATGTAGGTCACCGCCGTCACCGCAAGGCCGGCGGTGGCAAGACCAAGCACCAGGCGGTCGGTGTTCTCGCCCATGGCGAGATGCTTGCCCTCGCGCACGACGTCCCTGATATCGCCGATCACGAAGAGATCGCCGGCCACGGTTCCCGACAGGCTCGCGACATCGTCGGCGCTGCCGGTCACGAGACCCGTGGCGAAGCGCCTGGCGAAATGCGAGGTGGAATTTTGTTCTTTGACGGCATCGCTGACCCGGCTCAGTAGATCGTCAGGCAGCGCGATGTTGCGGTCACGCGCGAGCGCGACAAAGCTGTCGGCGAGGTCGGCATCGCCGGCGCTAAGCGCTGCCTCGATATTGTCCTGGACCAGGCGCTCGTCTTTCGCGAGAGCCGCATCGAGCTTGAGCTCGGAGAGGGCTGCCGGATCATCCTGGGCGGCAAGAATCGCGCCGGCCTCGCGGGCATGCGGTGCTACCTGCGCGAGCAAAAGGCTGCATGCAGCAATCCCGGTCAACGCTGAGCCGATTCGCAGCCATTTCATGCTGAAAGCCTGGACATGGATCACTTGCGCAGGATCATCTGCGCTCGATTGTTCGTCTTTCGTCGCAATTGCGCGTGTTCACAAACATAGTATGCCAAAATTGCGACACAACGTCCCCGACGAAAGAAGGGCTTCTCTCAGGCCGCAAGATTGTGTCGAATTTGCATGAGCAAATGAGCATGGGGCATTGCGGACCTTTCGGTTCCGCCGGGCTAGCAATCATCTCTACCCATCAGTATGGTCCGCGGCGCCTCAAATAAGCCGCGTCAGTCGTGATTGTGTCTGTCGCTATTGCCACTCCAGGATGAACTACGATGTCCGACCATGTCGTCCCGCACTTCCACAACGATGCCGGTGTTGCCGTCATCGAGATCGGCTCGAAAGAGTTCATGTGCGTGGGCGCCAACCCTCCGTTCGATCATCCGCACGTCTTCCTCGACCTCGGCAACGATAACGAGATCATCTGTCCTTACTGCTCGACGCTGTACCGTTACGCTGCCGACCTGAAGCCGGGCGAAGCCCGTCCGCCGGAATGCGTGCTGAAGGACAAGGCCGCCTGACCGCTTTCATCGGTCAGGGGTGGCGCTCTCCCGAACGATTGTCATCGCCGGTGCCGGAATCGGAGGACTGACGGCTGCGCTTGCGCTCGCCGCCCGCGGTTTTCGCATCGTCGTGCTGGAAAAGGCCGAGCGGCTCGAGGACATCGGCGCCGGCCTGCAACTCTCCCCCAATGCCAGCCGCGTGCTGGTCGAGCTCGGCCTGACCGAACGGCTGAAGCTGCGCGCCGTCGTTCCGGAAGCGGTCTCGATCATGAGCGCGCGCGCCGGCGGCGAATTGCTGCGCATGCCGCTCGGCGACGCCGCGTCCACGCGCGCCGGCGCGCCCTATTGGGTGGTGCACCGCGCCGACCTGCAATCCGCGCTGGCCGGCGCGATCGCGGACCATCCCGATATCGATTTGAAGTTGGGGGCGACGTTCGAGGATGTCGCGCCCCACGCCAAGGGACTGACCGTCGTCCATCGCAGCGGCACGATCCGCCGCAGCGATCTCGCCAGCACGCTGATCGGCGCCGACGGCATCTGGTCGACGGTTCGCCAGCATTTATTCCCCGAGGTGCAGCCGCGCTTCTCCGGCCTGATCGCCTGGCGCGGCACGCTGGATGCCACGCAGCTGCCGAAGGAGTACACCGCGCGACGCGTGCAGCTCTGGATGGGCCCAAATGCGCATTTCGTCGCCTATCCGATCGCGGGCGGCCGTCAGATCAACGTGGTGGCGGTGCTGCCGGGCACCTGGAACAGGCCGGGCTGGAGCACGCCCGGCGATCCCCTCGAGGTGATGGACGCCTTCGCCGCGCCGCGCTGGCCGCCGACTGCGCGGATGATGCTGGCAACCGTGGACAGCTGGCGCAAATGGGCACTGTTCGGCGTGCCCGAGGGCTGCCCCTGGAGCAAGGGCCCGGTCGCGCTGCTCGGCGATGCCGTTCACGCGATGCTGCCGTTCGCAGCGCAAGGCGCCGGCATGGCGATCGAGGACGCGGCCGTGCTGGCCCGACATCTGAGCCTCGCAGCCGCCGAGGACGCAGCCAGCGTCGCGGCGGCGCTGAAGCAATATGGCCTGATACGTCAGGCCCGTGTCAGAAAGATTCAGCGCACCGCGCGGCAGCAGGGCCGGATCTATCATCTCGGCGGCCCATTCGCGCTCGCGCGCGATCTTGCGATCCGCGCGCTCGGGCCGGACCGCATGCTGGCGCGGCAGGACTGGGTCTACGGCTGGCGTCCCTGACACGGGAGCAGCGCCTTAGCGTTTCGGAGCGGGCTTGATGTCCGGCCGCTGCGGCGTAGAAGCCGCCGGCTTCGCATCAGGCGGCGTTTCCCGGCACCTGTTGCGGCGCCAGGCATCTTCCGCCAACTGCGCCGAGCCGCGGACCGCGACATAGTCGTTGCGATACGCGAGTTCGGACACGACGGCGCCGCCGGCCCCCGTCTCCGCCTTGTCCATCAGCTTCTGCAGTTCGGCGGTGCGGGCGGCAAGTGCCTTGCGTTCCGCCTCGAGCTGCTTGCAGTCGTACAATTCGTATTTGGCGGGATCGGCGAAGGCCGGAGCGATCGTCTCGCTCACACCGGCGCAGCCGGACAGCGCGAAGCCGGCCGCGAGCAGCGCGACAACCGCGCAACCAGGGCGCAGGGAAGAGGAAAGCGAGGCAGGCATGGGTAGAAAATAGTCCCCGTGAATTGAGAATGCCTAAAGCAGGGCCAGATGTCCGGATTGAGGCTTTGCCTTGTGCCGCCGGCTCGCTTAAGGAAGGACCCCTGTCCGGCCCACAAGCGCCAATTCCACACTGCCGGACGGGACTTAAGTGTTTGATCTCGTTGGATCAAGCGGGCATGGCGGAATTGGTAGACGCAAGGGACTTAAAATCCCTCGGTGCGCAAGCGCTGTGCCGGTTCGACTCCGGCTGCCCGCACCAACGAAAGCTGCAGCCATCCCAAAACATGGGTTGTGCGACGCAGCATGGACATGGGATACGACCTCTGAAATCAGAGGTGAGCTGCTTGTCCGACGTCAATGCCGACGATTGGGTGTCCTCGGGACACCGCCCGATGGGTTTTCCCGAATTCGTCGTCGTGATCGCGTCCATCATGGCGCTGAATCCGCTCGCGATGGACATGATGCTGCCGGCGCTGCCCAATATCGGGGCGGCGTTTGACATTCCCAACGCCAATCATCTCCAGCTCGTGCTGTCGACCTTCCTGATCGGCTTCGGCGCGGGACAATTCGTCATGGGTCCGTTGTCCGACCGGTTCGGACGCCGGCCGGTGCTGCTCGGCGGCATGGCGGTCTATGCGGTGGCGAGCGTGCTGGCGATCGCGGCGCCCTCGTTCGAGACGCTGCTGCTCGCCCGCGCGTTGCAGGGGCTTGGCACCTCGGCAACCCGCGTGATCGCGACCTCGATCGTGCGCGACTGTTATGCCGGCCGCCGCATGGCGAGCGTGATGTCGCTCGCCATGATGGTGTTCATCGCCGTGCCCGTGATCGCGCCCTCGTTCGGACAGGCGGTGCTGCTGGTGACGCAATGGCGCGGCATCTTCGTCGTGCTGATGCTCTATGGCGTGCTCGCGCTGGCGTGGAGCGTGTTGCGACTGCCTGAAACCCTTCCCGAGTCCGAACGCAGGTCGTTGGCGCCCGCCGACGTGCTCTCAGCCTTCCGCCAGACCGTCACCAACCGTCAGACCATCGGCTATGCGACGGCCGCCGGCAGCGTCATCGGCGCGTTGTTCGCCTTCGTGTTCTCGGCGCAGCAGGTGTTCACCGGCATCTATCATCTCGGCCATTATTTTCCGCTCGCCTTCGCCGCGATCGCGGCCGGCACTGCGATCGCCGGCTTCCTCAACGCAAAGCTGGTCGGACGGCTCGGCATGCGCGTGATCTCGCACGGCGCGCTGACGCTCTATACTCTGGTGGCGGCCATCATGTTGCTGACCGAGATATTCGGTGTGCTGCCGCTTGGCCTGTTCATGGCGCTCTCGGCGCTGATGATGTTCTCGTTCGGCATGATGGTTGCCAATTTCACTGCGCTCGCGATGGAGCCGCAGGGCCACATCGCCGGCACCGCCTCCTCGCTCTACGGCTCGATTACGACGCTGATCGGCATCGCGGTCGGCACGATGATCGGCCAAAGTTTTGACGGCACGCTGCTGCCGTTCTCGATCGGCTTCTTCCTGTCGACGCTTGCAGCGCTCGCGATCGTGCTGGTGGTGGAGAAGGGACGGCTGTTCAAGCCGCATTATCGTCCCATCGTGTGAGGAACCTCGCGGTCCTCTCGATGTTGTCCTGCAGCAATTCGAGAGGCGGCTTCAATGGAACTGGAACAGCACGACGAACATCACGATCAGGACCGGCGGCAGACTGAAAAGTCGGCCTCGCCTGCCGAACAAGCCGTCTTCAATCCGCCCTTTGCGAGCGAAGGGCTCGAGCAGATCCGCGACAGTCACTGCTGATGCGCCCTCCTCCGCGCGGCGCTTTGCTGGCGCTGAAGGGGACGGCAAAAGAAAACGGCGCCGCTGTTGTCAGCGACGCCGCGCGATGATCGGGGACGAAAGGTACAGGACGCCCCTTCCTGCCTTACTCGGATTTGTCGATATTCCAGAACACCGGGGTCGCCGGGCCGTCGAGCACGCCGGTCAGCGACTTCCGCCACGCGCTCGGCGCCAGGTACTGGCCGAGCGGGATGTAGATCACCTGGTCGTAGGCTTCCTTCTGGATATCGGTCGCGATCTTCTTCTGATCGTCGAGCGAAGCGGCGCGGACGAATTGGTCCTTGAGCTGCTCGATTTTGAGATCTTCCGCCCAGCCGAACCAGCCGCCCTTCTTGCCCTGGCCGCCGATCGATAGATTGGAGATCGGGTTCGACACGTCGGCGCTGACCCAGTTGGTGAAGAACATGTTCCAGCCGCCCTCCTTCGGGGACTTCTGGCTGGCGCGTCGGCTCACCACCGTCTGCCAGTCGGTCGCCTGAAGGTCGACCTTGAATCCGGCCTCACGCAGCTGCTGGGCCGCGACGATGGGCTGCGCCTTCAGCGTGGTGACATCGCCCGGCGCCATGATGACGACGGGCGTACCATCATATCCGGACTCCGCGAGCAGCTTCTTGGCTTCCGCCACGCCGCCGCCCTTGACCAGCGTCTCCGAGCCGACGTCGGTTGCGAACGGGGTGTCGCAGATGAAGAAGGCGCCGCAGACCTTGTAGTATTTCGGATTGCCGACGAGCGCGTCGAGCACGTCCTTCTGGCTCATCGCCAGAAGCGCGGCGCGGCGGATCTTCGGATTGTCGAAGGGCGGATAGAGGAAGTTCATGCGACCGAGCGTCTGGTAGCCGAACTTGTTCAGCGTCTCGACCTTGAGGTCGGGATTGCCTTCAAGCACCGGCAGCAGATCCCATGGCGGCACTTCCATGAAATCGATGTCGCCCGACTGCAGCGCGTTCACTGCGGTCTGCGAGTCCGGCATGGTGATCCATTCGACCCGATCGACCTTCACGACCTTGCCGCCGGCGGTCCAGCTCGCCGGCTCCTTGCGCGGCACGTAGTCGGTGTTCTTCTCGTAGACCGCCTTTACACCGGGCTGGAATTCGCCCTGCACGAACTTGAACGGACCCGAACCGATCTGCTCCGGAATCTGCTTGTCCGGCGGCGTCTCGGCGAGACGCTTCGGCATCATGAAGGCGACGCGCGAGGACGGCTTTCCGATCGACTCGAGCACCAGCCCGTAGGGTTCCTTGAGCTTCAGCGTGATCGTCTTGGCATCGGTCGCCTCGATGCTTGCGGTGAAGTCCAGGAGCTTCTGGCCCATGCCATCGACCGCGGCCCAGCGCTTCAGCGAGGCGACGCAGTCCTCCGCCGTCACCGGCGTGCCATCATGCCACTTCAGGCCGTCGCGCAGCGTGAAAGTGTAGGTGAGCTTGTCGTCGGAGATCTTCCAGTCCGCCATCTGCGGCTGGATCTTGAAATTCGAATCGGTCGCGATCAGCGTGTCATACACCATATAGCCGTGATCGCGCGTGATGTAGGCGGTGGTGAAGATCGGATCGATGATGCGCAGATCCGAATGCATCACCGCCGTGATGGTCTTGCCGGCCGCAAACACCGGCGAGGCCATCGCCGTTGCAAGCGCGACGACCGACAGCGCAAGTGTGGAGACGAACGCGCGACGCCCCCGGCGCATCAAGCTCAACATAGAAAGCTTCTCCTGACGTGAAACTGTTCAAAGGCAGGTTATTGGTTGAGCATCAGTTCGTTATTTAGGCGAACCAACCTCAAGCAATGCCTTTATCTTTCCGAGACTTGCAGACAGTCTTGAGCGCGTCAATCCGGTTTCGGTGCAGCCCATGGCATCGCACGCACGGGCTCCACAAGGATCGGTTTGGCTCTACAACTCTTCCCGCTTGTCTTGCCCGCGCCGATGCAATGCGCGTTCCATTTTTCGAAGCTTGAGAGACATTGAGATGAATCCAGCCAATCTTCCCTTCGATTCAGAGGCCATGCTCGAAGGCCTGCGTACCTGGGTGGAATGCGAAAGCCCGACCTGGGACGCAGGCGCGGTCAACCGCATGCTCGATATCGCAGCGCGGGATATGGCGATCATGGGTGCGACCATCGAGCGCATCGCCGGCCGACAGGGTTTTGGCGGCGTCATCCGCGCGCGCTTCCCGCATCCCAGGCAAGGCGAGCCGGGCATCCTGATCGCCGGCCACATGGATACCGTCCATCCGGTCGGCACCATCGAGGAACTGAAATGGCGGCGGGACGGCAACAAATGCTACGGCCCAGGCATCTACGACATGAAGGGCGGTAATTATCTCTCGCTGGAAGCCATCCGGCAGCTCGCGCGCGCGTCCTTCACTACGCCGCTGCCGATCACCGTATTGTTCACACCAGACGAGGAGGTCGGCACGCCCTCGACGCGCGACATCATCGAGGCGGAAGCGGCGCGCAACAAATATGTGCTGGTGCCCGAGCCCGGCCGCGCCGACAATGGCGTCACCACCGGACGTTACGCCATCGCGCGCTTCAATTTGGAGACGACGGGACGGCCGAGCCACGCGGGCGCGACGCTGTCCGCAGGGCGCTCGGCCATCCGCGAGATGGCGCGGCAGATTCTCGCGATCGACGCGATGACGACGGAGGACTGCACCTTCTCGGTCGGCGTCGTGCACGGCGGCCAATGGGTCAACTGCGTCGCGACCACCGCCACAGGCGAGGCGCTGTCCATGGCCAAGCGCCAAGCCGATCTCGACCACGGTGTCGAGCGGATGCTGGCACTGTCAGGCACCGCCAACGACGTCACCTTCAAGGTGACGCGCGGCGTGACGCGGCCAGTATGGGAGCCGGATGCCGGCACCATGGCGCTCTATGAAAAAGCGCGGGGCATCGCCAAATCTCTCGGCGCGGAATTACCGCATGCGAGCTCCGGCGGCGGCTCCGACGGCAACTTTACCGGAGCGATGGGCATCCCGACGCTCGACGGCCTGGGCGTGGGTGGCGGCAATGGCCACACGTTAGAGGAGTATATCGAGGTCGAGAGCCTGGTCGAACGCGGCCGCCTGATGGCGGGGCTGCTGGCGACGCTGGAATGACGCCGCAGCCTGTAGGGTGGGCAAAGGCGCGCACTTCGCGCGCCGTGCCCGCCATCGATCGGCAGCGTGGCCATGAATGGTGGGCACGCTCCGCTTTGCCCACCGTACGAAGACCACTGAGAGGACCTGTCCCGGAGAACCTATGGCCCCGATGGCACGGGAATTGCTGAAATGCTAGGCTGATGGCAGAACGGGCCTGACCGCTGCCGCTGATTTGACTCTCATCTGACGGATTCACCTTGCTCGGATATCTCCTTCGCCGAATCCTCGCCGCGGTGCCCGTGATGGGCGTCGTCGCGCTGTTCGTGTTCCTCCTGCTCCGCCTCACCCCCGGCGATCCCGCCGCGATCCTCGCCGGCGACAACGCGACGCCGGAGCGGCTGGAACGGATACGCGCCTCACTCGGCCTCAACGAGCCGCTGATCGTGCAGTTCATCACCTGGGTGAACAAGCTCTTGCATGGCGACCTCGGAACGTCGCTGATCTCCAACCTGCCGGTCATGAAGATGATCGGCCAGCGCGTCGAGCCGTCGATCTCGATCGCGCTCTCGACCATCATCCTCGCCGTGATCGTCGCGGTGCCCCTCGGCGTGATCGCGGCGTGGAAGCACGGGACCTGGATCGATCGCTTCGTGATGGGCCTGTCCGTCCTCGGCTTCTCGGTGCCGGTGTTCGTGGTCGGCTACGTCCTGATCGAAGTGTTTGCGATCAACCTGCGCTGGGTGCCGGTACAGGGCTTCAAGAGCATCTCGGCCGGCTTCGGGCCGTTCTTGGAGCGCATCATCCTGCCGACCTGCGCGTTGTCCTTCATCTATATCGCGCTGATCGCCCGCATGACGCGTGCGGCCATGCTCGACGTGCTCGGCGAAGATTACGTGCGAACGGCGCGAGCCAAGGGCATTAACGAGGTTGCGGTGATGATGCGGCATGCGCTCCGCAACGCCGCCGTCCCCGTGATCACCGTGATCGGCACCGGCTTTGCCCTTTTGATCTCCGGCGTCGTCGTCACCGAGAGCGTATTCAACATCCCCGGCATCGGCCGTCTCACCGTGGATGCCGTGCTGGCGCGCGACTATCCAGTGATCCAGGCGATGATCCTGCTGACCTCGCTGATCTACGTCGTCGTCAATCTCCTGATCGACGTTGCCTACACGCTGCTCGATCCCCGGATCCGGTACTAGGGCGAAGGACAAGATAATGACGATCGATAGCCTTCCCCAGTCCTCGATTCCGATCACGTCGCCCTTGCGGCCGCGCTTCGGCTTCCTCACCTCGACGCCGATCATTGCGGCAGCCACGATCCTGCTCGCGCTGATCGTGCTGATCTCGATCGTCGCACCGCTGATCGCACCGCATGATCCGATCCAGCTCGCGCCGTCCCAACGGCTCAAGCCCTCCTCAATGCAATTCCTGCTCGGCACCGACGCCTACGGCCGCGATCTGCTCTCGCGCGTCATCTATGGCGGCCGCATCTCGCTTTTGATCGGCATCGGCTCGGCGATCTTCTCGGTCGTTATCGGCCTCGCGATCGGCCTCGTCTCCGGCTTCTTCAAGCTGGTCGATTCCGTGCTGATGCGCGTCATGGACGGCCTGATGGCGATGCCGAGCATTTTGCTCGCGATTGCCGTGGTGTCGCTGTCCGGCGCCAGCATCTGGACCGTGCTGATCGCGATCACCATTCCCGAGGTCCCGCGCGTGGCGCGACTGGTGCGTTCGGTCGTGCTGTCCGCGCGCGAAGAGCCTTATGTCGAGGCGGCGATCTCGGTCGGCTCCGGCCTGCCGAAAATCATGTGGCGGCATCTGATGCCGAACACGATCGCGCCGCTGATCGTCCAGGGCACCTATGTCTGTGCCTCCGCGATCCTCACTGAAGCCATCCTGTCCTTCCTCGGCGCCGGCATCTCGCCGGAGACGCCGACCTGGGGCAACATCATGGCCGAGGGCCGCCAGTATTTTCAGATCAAGCCGACGCTGATCTTCTGGCCGGGCCTGCTGCTCTCGATCGCCATCCTCAGCATCAACCTGATCGGCGACGCCGCCCGCGACGCCCTCGATCCCCGCATGAAGCAGCGGGAGGGTAAGTGAAACAAGTAAGAGTGTCATTCCGGGGCGCGACGAAGTCGCGAGCTACGGTGCGCAATTGCGCACCTGAGAATCCATTTCACCACCGACACTGCGGGCCTATGGATTCCGGGTTCGCGCTACGCGCGCCCCGGAATGACGGCGGAGAATTGAAGTGACCAACCCCATCCTCGACATCAACAACCTCGTCGTCTCCGTCGGCAAGAAGCCGGGCGGGCACAAGATCATCGACGGCATCTCGATCCAGGTCCACGAGCGCGAGACGCTGTGCCTCGTCGGCGAAAGCGGCTCGGGCAAGTCGGTGACCTCGCTCACCACGATGGGCCTGCTGCCCAAGGGCACGTTGGTGCCGACCGGCGGCAGCGTCAAACTGGTCGGCGAAGAGGTCCTCACCGCGACCGATCGCCGCCTGCGCCAGCTTCGCGCGACGAAGATGGCGATGATCTTCCAGGAGCCGATGACCGCGCTCAATCCGGTTGTCCCGGTCGGCCGCCAGATCGACGAAGTGTTGTGCGCCCACACCGATCTCGACGCCAGGGCGCGCAAGAAGCGCATCCTCGAGATGATGGAGCAGGTGCGCCTGCCCCAGGTCGAGCGCATCTTCGCTTCCTACCCGCACCGGCTCTCCGGCGGCCAGCGCCAGCGCATCATGATCGCGATGGCGCTGGTGCTCGAGCCGAAGCTGCTCATTGCCGACGAGCCGACCACCGCGCTCGACGTCACCACGCAGAAACAGATTCTGACGCTGATCCGCGATCTCCAGCGCGATCACGGCACCGCCGTGCTGTTCATCACCCATGACATGGGCGTGGTAGCGGAGATCGCCGACCGCGTGGCGGTGATGCGGCAAGGGCGCCTCGTCGAGACCGGCACACTCGATGCCATCCTGCGCAATCCAACCATGGAGTACACCCGCAACCTGCTCGCCTCAGTGCCGAGCCTTGTGCCGCGTGCGGCGCGGCCTGAAACGAAGGAACCGGTGGTACTCGAGGCCAACGAGCTCAGCAAGATCTACAAGGAGCGCGCATTCTTCGGCAAAGGTCGCGAGGTCGTCGCCGCCGATAAGGTGACGTTGACGCTGCGCAAGGGCCGCACGCTCGGCATCGTCGGCGAGAGCGGCTCGGGCAAGTCGACGGTGGCGCGCTGCATCGTGCGCCTGATCGACCCAACCTTCGGCGGCGTGCGCCTGTCCGGCCGCGAGATCTCGGACATTTCACGCCGCTTGCTCCAGCCGCACCGGCAAAAGATCCAGATCGTGTTCCAGGATCCCTACCGCTCGCTCAACCCGCGCGTCAGCGTCGGCGAGAGCATCGCCGAAGGTCCAATCAATTACGGCGTCTCGCATACCAATGCCATGAAGCGCGCCCGCGAGTTGCTGGAGCTGGTCGGCCTGCCGGCCGACGCCGTGTCGCGCTATCCGCACCAGTTCTCCGGCGGCCAGCGCCAGCGCATCGCCATTGCGCGTGCGCTCGCGCTCGATCCCGACGTGCTGGTCGCGGACGAAGCGGTCTCGGCGCTCGACGTCTCCGTGCAGGCGCAAGTGTTGGAACTGCTCGACGAGATCCAGAAGCGGCTCGGCATCGCCATCCTGTTCATCACCCACGATCTGCGCGTCGCAGCGCAAATTTGCGACGAGGTCGTGGTGATGCAGCATGGCCGCGTCGTCGAACAGGGTCCCGCCGCCGAAGTGCTGACGCATCCGAAGGAGGCCTACACGAAGGCGCTGCTGGATGCGGCACCGGGACGCGGCTGGGACTTTGCGAATTTCCGTCCGGTGGCGGAGGGTGTGGCGGCGACGGTGTAGCTGACATTCCGGGGAATCGCGAAGCGATGAGCCCGGAATCCATCTGGCCACCGATTCTGTCGCACAATGGATTCCGGGTTCGCGCCCAAGCGGGCGCGCCCCGGAATGACGACGGAGTATGGATCGCATCCGCAGCATTCCCAAAACGATCTGACCCTATGCATGGCGCGATTGCTTCTCACCTTGCCCTCGCCTCAAGGCCAAGGCTAACCTCGCGCACTCTCATTCGCCTGGACCCAATTGATGACACGTATCGCCGTCGGCGGCTTCCTGCACGAGACCAATACCTTCGCCCCGACAAAGGCGACGTTCGCGGACTTCCAGCATGGCGGCGGCTGGCCGGCGATGACTGAAGGTGCCGACGTGCTGAAGGTGATGCGGCGCATCAATGTCGGTCTCGCCGGCTTCGTCGACAGCACTGAGGCCAATGGCTGGGAACTCGTTCCGACCATTGCCTGTGGCGCGAGCCCGTCGGCGCATGTCACCGAGGACGCCTTCGAGCGCATCGTCAAGGTGATGGTCGACGGCATCGCCGCCGCCGGCCCGATCGATGCTGTCTATCTCGA
Source organism: Bradyrhizobium diazoefficiens (assembly GCF_016599855.1). Taxonomy (NCBI): domain Bacteria; kingdom Pseudomonadati; phylum Pseudomonadota; class Alphaproteobacteria; order Hyphomicrobiales; family Nitrobacteraceae; genus Bradyrhizobium; species Bradyrhizobium diazoefficiens. The sequence continues at coordinate 4,958,916 of NZ_CP067041.1, forward strand.
TCTCCACGGCGCCATGGTGACCGAGCATCTCGAGGATGGTGAAGGCGAGATTCTGGCACGCATGCGCCGCGTCATCGGCAAGGATGTTCCGCTGGTCGCGAGCCTCGACCTGCACGCCAACGTCACGCCCGAGATGATCGAGCATGCCGACGCGCTGATCGCCTACCGCACTTATCCGCACGTCGACATGGCCGAGACCGGTCGGGCCGCGGCAAGGCATCTCGCGCTGCTGCTGAAGACGAAGCAGCGCTTCGCGAAGGCGTTCCGGCAACTGCCGTTCCTGATTCCGATCAGCTGGCAATGCACCAACGACTTTCCCACCAAGGACATCTACGAAAAGCTCGCCGCGCTGGAGAGCGATGCGGTGCCCACGCTGTCCTTCGCGCCCGGCTTCCCCGCCGCCGATTTCCGCGACTGCGGGCCGAGCGTGTTCGCCTATGGCAGGACGCAGGCCGACGCCGACTTTGCGGCGGAGACAATCGTCAAGCTAATCGAAAGCCACGAGTACGACTTCGACGGCAAGATCTGGTCGCCCGATGACGGCGTGCGCCACGCCATGGAACTTGCGAGGAGCGCCAGCAAGCCGATCATCATCGCCGACACCCAGGACAATCCCGGCGCCGGCGGCGATTCCGACACCACCGGCATGCTGCGCGCGCTGGTGCGCAACAAGGCCAGCGCCGCGACCGGCGTGATCTACGACCCTGTGTCAGCGAAAGCTGCGCATACAGCCGGCGTCGGCGCCACCGTTACGCTCTCGCTCGGCGGCAAGTCCGGCATTCCCGGCGACGAGCCCTATCGCGAGACGTTCGTCGTCGAAAAACTCTCCGACGGCCGCTTTATCGCACCCGGCCCCTATTATGGCGGCCGCGAGATGGAGATGGGCCCATCGGCGTGCCTTCGCATCGGCGACGTCCGCGTCGTCGTCTCCTCGCACAAGGCCCAGCTCGCCGATCAGGCGATGTACCGCTATGTCGGGATCGAGCCGACCGCGCAGAAGATTTTGGTCAACAAGAGCTCGGTGCATTTCCGCGCCGATTTCGAGCCGATCGCGGAAAAGCTGATGATCTGCGCCGCGCCCGGCGCGATGCCGGCCGACACCGCTTCGCTGCCCTGGACGCGCCTGCGTCCGGGCATCCGCATCAAGCCGAACGGCCCCGTTTTCACGCCCCCTTCACGCTAACCGGACAGGACATATGCCCACCATTGATCGCATCGACGGCTATGCCGACGAACTCACCGCCATCCGCCGCGACCTCCACGCCCATCCCGAGATCGGCTTCGAGGAAGTGCGCACCTCCGGCATCGTCGCCGACAAGCTGAAGAACTGGGGCATCGAGGTGCATCGCGGTCTCGGCGGCACCGGCGTGATCGGTGTCATCAAGGGCAAAGGTTCGAGCGGCAAACGCATTGGGCTCCGCGCCGACATGGACGCGCTGCCGATGGAGGAGAATACCAATCTGAAATGGAGCTCGAAAATCCCCGGCCGCTTCCACGGCTGCGGCCATGACGGCCATACCACCATGCTGCTCGGCACCGCGCGCTACCTCGCCGAGACCAGGAATTTTGACGGCACCGTGCACCTGATCTTCCAGCCGGCCGAGGAAGGCCTCGGCGGCGCCCGCGCCATGATCAAGGACGGCCTGTTCGAAAAATTTCCGTGCGACGAGCTTTACGGCCTGCACAACGCGCCCGACCTCAACTACGGCGAGATCGCGATCCTGCCCGGCCCGGCAATGGCCAGCGCCGACTTCTTCGACCTTCGCATCACCGGCTATGGCGCGCATGGCGCGATGCCCGAACGCTCCAAGGACGCGGTCGTGATCGCGACCACGCTGGCGCAGGCGATCCAGACCATCGTCAGCCGCAACGTCGACCCGCTCCAGGCGGCGGTGGTGTCGATCACCCAGATCCATGCGGGCTCCGCCTACAACGTCATTCCCGGCGACGCACATCTCTGCGGCACCATCCGCACCTTCTCGAAGGAAGTCCGCACCCTGATCAGCGAACGCATCCGCACCATCTGCGCCGGCATTGCCGCGACGTTCCAGTGCGAAATCGACGTCGATATCCGCGACACCTTCGGCGTGCTGGTCAACCAGGTCGAGCAGTCCAAGGTGGTCGAAGAGGTCGCACGCACAGTCGTCGATCCGGCCAAGGTGATCACCCGCACCCAACCGAAGATGGGCAGCGAGGACTTTGCGGATATGCTGGAGACCATTCCCGGCGCTTATTTCTGGGTCGGCCATGACGGCTCGGTGCCCGTGCACAATCCGGGCTTCGTGCTCGACGACAAGATCCTGCCGATCGGCGCCAGCATGTTCGCGCGGATCATCGAGACGCGCATGCCGGTGGGTTAAGCGATGCACAAGAGCATCGAAGAAGCGGTCACCTCGCTGCACGATCTGTCCGCGGTCGATCTGATCGCGGGCTATCGCGCCAAGCAGTTCTCGCCGAGCGAGGTGCTGGAGGATTTGCTCGCGCATGTCGCTGCGTGGGAGCCGCATCTGAAGGCACTCTATGCGTTCGATCCCGACAGCGCGCGCGAGGCCGCGAAGGCCTCGACCGCGCGCTGGTCCGGGGGTGAACCGGCCGGCGCGCTCGATGGCGTGCCTGTCACGGTGAAGGACAATATCGCGACCAAGGGCGTGCCGGTGCCGCTGGGGGCTGCGAGCGTCAAGCTCGTCCCGGCCGAGAAGGATGCTCCACCCGCGGCGCGCCTGCGCGAAGCCGGCGCGATCATCTTCACGAAGACCACCATGCCCGATTACGGCATGCTGTCCTCGGGGCTCTCCTCCTTCCACGCGCTCGCGCGCAATCCCTGGGATCTCTCCAAGAATCCCGGCGGCTCCAGCGCCGGTGCGGGCGCCGCTGCTGCGGCAGGCTACGGCCCGCTGCATCTCGGCACGGATATCGGCGGCTCGGTGCGCCTGCCCGCGGGCTGGTGCGGCCTCGTCGGGCTGAAGCCGAGCTTCGGCCGGGTGCCGATCGATCCCACCTATGTCGGCCGCGTCGCCGGCCCGATGACCCGCACGGTCGATGATTGCGGGCTGATGATGAGCGTGATCGCAAAGCCCGACCGGCGCGACGGCATGAGCCTGCCGGCCGAGCCGCTGAACTGGAAGGGGCTGGAAAAGTCCCCGCGCAAGCTGCGCATCGGCCTGATGCTCGATGCCGGCGTCGGCCTGCCCGCGGAAAAGCCGGTCCATGACGTCGCGGTGAAGGCTGCGAAGGCATTCGAGTCCGCCGGCGCCGTTGTCACCGAGGTCGACGGCATTCTCACGCGCGAGATGCTCGATGGCCTCGACAATTTCTGGCGCGCACGGATGTGGGACGATCTGTCGAAGCTGGCGCCGGCCGACCAGGCAAAGGTGCTGCCTTACATTTTCAAATGGGGCGCGTCCGGCGCAAAACTCTCCGGGGTCGACGTAATCCGCGGCTTCAACCAGACCATGGCGATCCGCGCAGCAGCATCAAAACTGTTTTGCGAGCTCGACTACGTCATTTCGCCGACCGCACCGAACGTGAACTATCCGGCGGACTGGGCCTCGCCGACCAACGATCCGATGCGGCCGTTCGAGCACATCTGCTATACCGTGCCGTGGAATATGTCGGAGAATCCCGCCATCTCCATCAACGGCGGCTTCGACGCCAACGGCTTTCCCATCGGCGTGCAGATCGTCGGCCGCCGCTTCGACGACATCGGCGTGCTCGGCATGGCCAAGGCCTTCGAAGGGCTGCGCGGGGCGCAACGGCCGTGGCCCAAGCCGCCGCGCAGCTAACTCTATTCGTCATTCCGGGCGCGCCTTCTTGGGCGCGAGCCCGGAATCCATACTCACGATGGTGGTTATGGATTCCGGGCCTGCGTGCTTCGCACGCATCCCGGAATGACGTGTTACAAATCAAAAGCAAGAGAAACGAGGGAAGGAAACACCATGGCGTATGAGACGATCAAATACGAGGTCGCCGAGCAGATTCTCACCATCACGCTGAACCGGCCCGACAAGCTCAACGCCTTCAACGCGCAGATGCAAAAAGAGCTGATCGACGCGTTCGATGCCGCCGACAAGGACGACAATATCCGCGCCATCATCGTCACCGGCGCCGGCCGTGGCTTTTGCGCAGGCGCCGATCTTTCCTCTGGCGCCGACACCTTTGACCGCGACGCGCGGCGTGGGCCGGTCAAGCGCTTTGCCGACGGCAAGGTCGATTACAGCGATCCGCAGGTCCGCGACGGCGGTGGCCAGGTGACCTTGCGCATTTTCAAATGCCTCAAGCCGGTGATTGCCGCGGTGAACGGCCCCGCCGTCGGCATCGGCGTCACCATGCAGCTTGCGATGGACATCCGTATCGCCTCGGATGCGGCGCGCTTCGGCTTCGTGTTCTCCCAGCGCGGCATCGTGCCGGAGGCGGCTTCGAGCTGGTTCCTGCCGCGCATCGTCGGCATCTCGCAGGCGCTGGAATGGTGCTATTCCGGCCGCGTCTTCCCGGCGCAGGAGGCGCTTGCGGGGCGTCTCGTCAGCAAGGTCGTGCCGCCGGATGATCTCCTGCCGACCGCGCGTGCGATCGCCAAGGAATTCGCGGCGAAGACGGCGCCGGTGTCGGTCGCGCTGATCCGCCAGATGATGTGGCGCATGATGGGCGCCGACGATCCGATGGAAGCCCACAAGGTCGACAGCCGCGGCATCTACGCCCGCGGCCGCTCAGACGATGTGAAGGAAGGCGTGGTGTCGTTCCTGGAGAAGCGGCCGGCGCAGTTCAAGAACAAGGTGTCGAGCGACATGCCGGATTATTTCCCGTGGTGGACGGAGCGGGAGTATAAGTGAGGCGAAGCGTCATTCCGGGGCTCGCGAAGCGAGAACCCGGAATCTCGAGATTCTCAGGTGCGCAATTGCGCACCATAGTTCGCCCTTCGGGCGCCCCGGAATGACGGTGAGGGAGATCACTCCATCATCAGCGCCACGCGCCCAATCGCCTTGCGATCAAGCAGCAGCCGCATCGCCTTGGCAAAATCCTCCAGCGGCAGCCGGTGCGAGATGTTGGGGCGCAGCTTGCCCTCCACCGCCCATTGCAGCAGCGCCTTCAGCCGCACTTCGCCGAGTGCCGGATTTTTCCGCACGGCTTCGCCGGCGCGCACGCCGAGCACGCTGGCGCCCTTGATCAGCAAGAGATTGGTCTTGGCCGAGCCGATGCCACCGGTGAAGCCGATCACCAGCAGCCGCGCGCCCCAGGCGATACAGCGCATCGAGTTCTCGAACACCTCGCCGCCGACGGGGTCGAACACCACGTCAGCGCCGCGTCCATCGGTGATGCGCTTGACCGCGTCGCGAAACGGCTCGCGGTCGTAGCGCACGAGATGATCGGCACCGCGCGATTTCGCAATCGCGAGCTTCTCGTCACTGGAGGCGGTCGCGATCACGGTCGCGCCGAGCATCTTGCCGATCTCGACCGCCGCAAGGCCGACGCCGCCGCCGGCGCCATGCACCAGCAGGACCTCACCGGGTTCGACTCGGCCGCGGTCGATCAACGCGTGATAGGCGGTGCCGTGTCCGGCGAGGTAGGTCGCGCCCTCGGCGTAGTCAAAGTTGGAGGGCATCGGCGTGAGCTGCGACGGCGTCACCACCACCTCATCGGCGAACGCGCCGTGGCGCATTTTCACGATGACCTTGTCACCGACGGCAATGCCCCTCGCCTCCGCACCGACCTCGGTGACATCGCCTGCGGCTTCCATGCCGGGCGTAAACGGCAGCTCCGGCTTGAGCTGATATTCGCCGGCCGCCATCAGCACGTCCGGAAAATTCAGCCCGGCGGCGCGGATCGCAACGCGCACCTCGCCGGGCTTAAGGGCGCGCGATGGAAACTTCTCCAGCCGCAAGGTCTCGGGCGGGCCGAGCGCGCGGCAGACGACGGCCCTTACCATCAGGCCGCACTCGCCTTGCTGCGCAACAGCGCCTCGCGGATCAGCGGCAGGCGGTCGTTGCCGAAATACATGTCGGTCTTATTTATGAAGATCGTCGGCGAGCCGAAGCCGCCGCGCGCGACGACCTCTTCCGTGTTGGCTTTGAGCTGATCCTTGATCGCCTGCTCCGAAATGCCGGCGAAGAATTTTGGTTCATCGACGCCGAGCTTCTTGCAGATCTCGGCGAGCACCGCGTCCTGCGAGATATCCTTGTCCTCGCCCCAGTAAGCCTCGAACAATGCCGTCGCGAACGGCACCATGTCCTTGCCAAGCCAGATGCAGCCGCGCATCGCCTTCACGCTGTTCACCGGAAACACCGTCGGCGGCATCTTGATTGCAAGGCCCGCCGAGCGCGCCCAATCCTGAAGGTCCTTCTTCATATAGCGCGCTTTCAGCGGCACCGGCGTCTCGCGCTGCGCGTAAACGCTCGGATTGACGGTGTTGAAGATGCCGCCGACCAGGATGGGCCGCCAGATGATCTCGGCCCCGAACTCCTTGGCCAGCGGCTGGATGTTGTGAAAGGCCAGATAAGTCCAGGGGCTGGAACAGTCGAAGAAGAATTCGATCATGGCGTTTCCTTGCCGCTCCGAGGCGACCTTTGTTGTTCTGTACCTCGACGTTAAGACATGGCAGATAGAGGCGCAATCACAACTAGCCGGGAGGCCGCCATGCTGTTTCCAACCACGATCGCCGGCTCCTTGCCCAAGCCGGAATGGCTTGCCGAGCCCAACATGCTCTGGGCGCCCTGGAAGTCGCAAGGCGACGAGCTCGTCCGCGCCAAGCGCGACGCGACGCTGATCTGGCTGAAGGTCCAGGAGGACGCCGGCATCGACATCGTCACCGAGGGCGAGCAGGCCCGGCAGCATTTCGTCCACGGTTTTCTGGAGAAGATCGACGGCATCGACTTCGCCCACAAGGTCGAGATGGGTATCCGCAAGGACCGCTACAAGGCGATGGTGCCGCAAGTGGTCGCGCCGCTCCGGCTGAAGGGACGCGTCCATGCCGACGAGGCGCGCGTCGCCCGCACGCACACGAAGAAGAAGCTGAAGTTCACCCTGCCCGGCCCGATGACGATCATCGACACGATTGCCGACCGCTACTATGGCGACCGCGTCAAGATGGCCTTTGCCTTCGCCGAGCTGTTGAACGAGGAAGCCAAAGCATTGCAGGCCGACGGCGTCGATCTCGTGCAGTTCGACGAGCCCGCCTTCAACGTCTACATGGACGAGGTCAACGACTGGGGCATCAAGGCGCTGGAGCGCGCCGCGCAAGGCCTCACCTGCACGACCGCCGTGCACATCTGCTACGGTTACGGGATCAAGGCCAACACCGATTGGAAGGAGAGGTTAGGCAGCCAATGGCGGCAGTACGAGCAGATCTTTCCGGCCATCGATGCCAGCTCGATTCAGCAAGTTGCGATCGAGTGCCGCAATTCCAAGGTGCCGCTCGATCTGCTCGCACTGCTCAAGACCAAGATCGTGCAGGCCGGCGTGATCGACGTCGCCAGCGACACGGTGGAGACAGCGGAAGACGTTGTGAGCGTAATCGACGCGGTATCGAAATTCGTGCCCAAGAGCAACATCATCGCCACCACCAATTGCGGCATGGCGCCGATGCGGCGCGAAATCGCCGAAGCCAAGCTGATGGCGCTCGGCGCTGGCGCCGCGCTGGCGCGCGAGAAGCTGGGATAGCGGCCTGATCCGACCGGCGTTACGATAGCGCGGTTGGATGCAGCACGGGCCGATAGCCGGCACTCAGCGTTCGGAGTGTCGACGGCGGCGTCAGCAGTGTTGCCTCTCCAGGAAGATGCTCGGCCGCGGCATATCCCGCCGGCGACCACAGCAGCGTCCTGCCCTGCGTGACCAGAAAGCTCTCCTCGCCCTGCTGCAGCATTGCGCCATCGGGAAGCTGGTCGAGCGGCACCAGCAGCGCGTGCAGCCGCTTCTTACCGTGATCGAGCCGCTCGTGATGCAGCATCGTGTCGATGTCGTGCATGCGCACGTCGTGCACGCGGTTGCCCTTCTCCCATGCGGCGCGGAAGCGATTGGCATCATCGCGGCGGCAATAGAAGCAGGGGCGATGTCCGGCGGCAAGCGCAGTGGCCTCATCCAGGAAGAACAGCTCGGTCCAGCTTCGCTGTGCCATCACCTCGCGATGCCGGCCGCGGAATTCGCAGGTGCAGGTGAGCCAGGCCGGCGTCGACCACCGCTTCTTCAGCAGCGTCTTCGTCGCGGGATCGTGGATGATGCCGCGATTACCGGTGAACATCCCGCGATGGGGAGTGGCGATGATCTCACCAGCGGGCGTGACGCGGTTTTGCAGGGGCATGGGGGACTCTCTTCTCCTTCTCCGCGCTTGCGGGGAGAAGGTCGGGATGAGGGGGAGCCTCCGCAAGGTCGGTGAGAACTAGACTCGCGGAGAGTCCCCCTCATCCGCGCCTTCGGCGCGACCTCTCCCCGCAAGCGGGGCGAGGTGAAGAAAGATCACGCCGCGCCGTCGCGAAGCGGCGGGTGATAGGACAGCGCAGTGTCCCAGGGAAAGAATATCCAGGTGTCCTGCGACACCTCCGTGATGAAGGTGTCGACCAGCGGGCGTCCCTTCGGCTTGGCGTAGACAGTGGCGAAGTGCGCGTCCGGCAGCATCTCGCGCACCAGCCTGCCGGTCTTGCCGGTGTCGACGAGATCGTCGACGATCAACAGCCCCTTGCCGGTGCCGCCGCCGAGCTTCATCGCCGACTCGGAAATGCCCTTGAGGACCTGAAGCTCGCCCTGCTTGGTGTGATCATAGCTGGCGATGCAGACCGTATCGATCACGCGCACGCCGAGCTCGCGCGCCACGATCGCGGCCGGCACGAGGCCGCCGCGCGTGATCGCGATCACCGCGTGGAACGGGCCGACCTCGTTGAGCCGCCAGGTCAGTGCCCGGCAATCCCGGTGGAACTGGTCCCAGGAAACCGGGAAGGCCTTGCCGGCCTTCTCCTGTGCATTCGGTTCCGGTGCTTCACCAGTCATTGTCGTCTCCTGCTTCGTCTGCCGGCAGCCAGTGCTACCGGGTGATGTTCAATCCCGCCAGCATGTCCTTCACTGCCGCCATCGCTGCTGCCAGTTTATCGGCGTCGCGCGAGCGCACGACCAGATTGGTGTTCGGCTTCGAGTCCTCGTCCATAAAGGGATAGCTGCCGATGATGGTGTCGGGGTGCTCGGCCGCGATCGCTCGCAGCGGGCCGCCGATGTCGCCTTCCCGCGCATTGGCGCGGACCGATTCGGACAGCATGCGGACGCCCGATTTCAGCTTGGGCGAGACGATGTCCATCATCGCCTGCATGATCGAGGGCACGCCGGCCATCACGATGACATTGCCTATCTTGAAGCCGGGGGCGAGGATGGTCGCGCTCTGGATCAGCTCGGCGCCGTCGGGGATGCGGGCCATGCGCAGGCGGGCCTCGTTGAGGTCCTGCTCGCTCCAGCGCTCGCGGAAGCGTGCGACCACTTCCGGGTGATGGTCGATGCCGACACCGAACGCCTTGGCGACGCTGTCGGCGGTGATGTCGTCGTGGGTCGGCCCGATGCCGCCGGTGGTGAAGACGTAGGTGTAGCGATGCCGCAGTGCATTCAGGGCGGCGATGATGTCGTCCTCATCGTCGGAGACGACCCGGACTTCCTTGAGGTCGATGCCGATGTTGGTGAGGTATTCGGCGATGAAGCCGATATTCTTGTCCTTGGTCCGGCCGGACAGGATTTCATCCCCGATGACCAGAATGCCTGCCGTGACGATTTCGCTCATACCTCAAGTCCCTCACCTGTCGCGCCGAATTTGCCGGGGTAGCGCGTTGAAGTCACGCGGTTTTGCCGCCGAAACAAGCAGTCCTCAGCCATTTTTTCAGGCAAGCCGCCAGCCATATCAGGCAAATGCCCTCTCTCCATGCTTATCGCGCTGGCCCGCCCCTTGCTACCACATGAAAGTCATGCACTCTTGCCGCATGGCCGGGGAAAACAGTCGGGATCTATGGCAGTCGCGTTCGACGAAATGAACATTCCCGGCGGGGATCTTCGCCCCGCCTATCAGGAGCTGGCACGCTGGCTCAAGGAGACGCCTCCCGAGGCGCTCGAATATCGCCGCCAGGAGGCCGAGCTCCTGTTCCGCCGCATCGGCATCACCTTCGCGGTCTATGGCGAGGCCGAGTCCACCGAGCGCCTGATTCCCTTCGACGTGATCCCGCGGATCATGTCCGGCAAGGAATGGGCGCTGCTGGAGAGGGGCCTGAAGCAGCGCGTGCGCGCGCTCAACATGTTCCTGCGGGACATCTATCATGGCCGCGACATCCTCCGCGCCGAGATCGTGCCCGACGATCTGATCTTCCAGAACCCGGTGTTCCGGCCCGAGATGAACGGGCAGCAGGTGCCGCACGATGTCTACGTCCACATTGCCGGCATCGACATCGTCCGGGTCGATGCCAAGAATTTCATCGTGCTGGAGGACAATGCGCGCACGCCCTCGGGGGTGTCCTACATGCTGGAAAACCGCGAGATCATGATGCGGCTGTTTCCGGATTTGTTCGCCCGCCACAGGGTGGCGCCGGTCGAGCGCTATCCGGACGAGTTGCTCTCCGCGTTGCGCTCGGTCGCGCCGCAAAGCGCCCAGGGCGAGCCGACGGTCGCCCTGCTCACGCCCGGCGTGTACAACTCCGCCTATTACGAGCACTCCTTTCTCGCCGACAAGCTCGGCATTGAGCTCGTGGAGGGGCGCGACCTCATCATCAAGAACAACGAAGTGTTCATGCGAACGACCGAAGGGCTGAAACGGGTCGACGTGATCTATCGCCGCGTCGACGACGATTTCATCGACCCCCTCACCTTCCGCCCCGACTCCGTGCTCGGCGTGCCCGGCCTGATGTCGGCCTATGCGGCCGGCAACATCACGCTCGCCAACGCGGTCGGCACCGGCATCGCCGACGACAAGGCGATCTACTCCTACATGCCGGACATCGTGAAATTCTACCTCGGCGAGGAGCCGATCCTGAAGAACGTGCCGACCTGGCGCTGCCGCGAGCCGAAGGATCTTGCTTACGTGCTCGACAATCTCGGCGACCTCGTCGTGAAGGAGGTGCACGGCTCCGGCGGCTACGGCATGCTGATCGGCCCTGCCGCCACGAAAGCGACGATCGAAGCTTTCCGCGAAAAGCTCAAGCGTGAGCCGGAAGGCTTCATTGCCCAGCCGACGCTGGCGCTCTCGACCTGCCCGACCTGCACAGCCTCAGGTCTTGCACCACGCCATGTCGATCTGCGGCCGTTCGTGCTCACGGGCAGCAAGAGCACGACGATCGTGCCGGGCGGCCTGACCCGGGTCGCGCTCAAGGAAGGCTCGCTCGTAGTGAATTCGAGCCAGGGCGGCGGCACCAAAGACACCTGGATTCTGGACGAGTAGTCAGATGCTGTCGCGTACCGCCGAAAACCTCTACTGGCTCGCCCGCTACGTCGAACGGGCCGAATATCTCGCGCGCACCATCGATGCGACCCTGCGCGTTACCGCGCTTCCCGCCGCCTATATCGGCAAGACCAACGAATGGGACTCGGCGCTGCTGACTGCCGGCGTCGCGGAAAGCTTCTATCAGACGCATGAGGATGCCAACGAGCATAACGTCGTCGATTATCTCTCGTTCTCTGCCGATAATCCGTCCTCGATCAGGAACTGCATCGAGGCGGCGCGGCTGAACTCGCGCTCGGTGCGTACCGCGCTGACCAGCGAGATGTGGGACACCATCAACTCGGCGTGGATCGAGCTCCAGGCGGTCTGGAGCAAGGGCACCTCGACCCGCGAGGAGCTGGCAAAATTCCTGCGCTTCGTGCAGGAGACCTCGCTGCGCTTTGACGGCTCGGCCTACCGGACCATGCTGCGCAATGACGCTTACTGGTTCTCGCGCCTCGGCCTGCATCTGGAGCGCGCCGACAACACCGCCCGCATTCTCGACGTGAAGTATCATATGCTGCTGCCCGAGGAGGAGCACGTCGGCGGCCCGCTCGACTTCTATCAGTGGAGCTCGATCCTGCGCTCGGTGTCGGCGCTGACGGCCTATCACTGGGTCTACCGCGAGACGCTGAAGCCGTGGCTGGTCGCGGATCTGCTCATCCTCAACGGCACGCTGCCGCGATCGCTGGCGAGCTGCTACGACAATCTCGTGCGGAACCTTGACCAGATCGGCGTCGCTTATGGCCGACAGGGTCCCGCCCAACGCCACGCCCGCGGCATTCGCAACCGGCTGGAACACAGCAACATGAACGACATTTTCCAGCATGGCGTGCATGAATTCATTCAGGAATTCATCACGGACAATTCCAGGCTGGGCGAAATCATCACGAAGCAGTATTTGATCTGATGCACGCCGTCATTCCGGGGCGGCTCCAAGAGCCGAACCTGGAATCTCGAGATTCCGGGTCTGGTCCTTCGAACCATCCCGGAATGACGGTGCCAAACAGCGGTCCACCATGCGCCTGCGAGTCCAGCACACCACGACCTATCGCTACGAGCCGCCGGCGACGAGCGTAATCCAGATTCTGCGCATGACGCCGTGCAGCCATGACGGGCAATACGTGGCGGAATGGCAGATCGACGTCTCGACGGACACCAAGCTCGACATGCACGAAGACGCGTTCGGCAATGCCACCCATGTGCTGTCTTGCGGCCCGGTCAGCGACATCAAGATCACCGCCGAGGGCCTGATCGAGACCCACGACACCGGCGGCGTGCTGCGCGGCGCTGATGAGCGCTTTCCGGCCGGCATGTTTTTGCGCCCCACCGATCTCACGACTGTCAATCCGGCGATGATGGCGGTCGCGCGCCAGCTCCGCAGCGAGGCCGAGAGCGACACGCTCGGCTTCCTGCACACGCTGATGTCGCAAATCAGCGATCATATGACCTTCGACGAGGACCCCACCAACAGCGGCACATCGGCGGCAGAAGCGTTCACGCTCAAGCGCGGCGTCTGCCAGGACTACGCGCATATCTTCATCGCCTGCGCCCGCAGCGGCGGCGTGCCGGCGCGTTTCGTCTCCGGCCACTTTTTGCGCTCCGACGGAACGGTGCATCAGGCCGCAGGGCATGCCTGGGTGGAGGCCCATGTGCCTGACCTCGGCTGGGTCGGCTTCGATCCCGCCAACAGCATCTGCACCACCGACGCCCACGTCCGCGTCGCGATCGGGCTCGATTATCTCGGCGCGGCTCCCGTGCGCGGCACCCGCTATGGCGGCGGCGCGGAGACGCTCAATGTCGCGGTCAAGGTGGAGCAAGCCGGCCGCGGCGGGCAGTCGCAATCGCAGTCCCAGCGATAGGAATAGCTCCTTCCAGTCATTCCGGAGCGATGCGAAGCATCGAGCCCGGAATCCATCGGGCCACAGACTTAGAGGATAAATGGATTGCGGGTTCGCGCTACGCGCGCCCCGGAATGACGACCTCCTCCGGGAATGGGGGTTGGAGCGGTCGCCGAAATTGGCTAGTAATTCCGCGCAAACGCGTTCGGGGACCGGAAATGACCTATTGCTGCGGAATCCTGGTTCGGGACGGGCTCGTGATGATCGCCGACACCCGCACCAATGCCGGCCTCGACAATGTCTCGACCTTCCGCAAGCTGCATATCTTCTCCAAGCCCGGCGACCGGATCATGGCGATCGCCAGCGCGGGCAACCTCGCCATCAGCCAGTCGGTGGTGTCGACGCTGACCGAAGGCCTCGAGGATCCCGACACCGGCGAGGTCGAGACGCTGATGAATGCGCCGACCATGTTCCAGGCCGCCCAGCGCATCGGCCGGGCGATTCGCGCCGTGCACGCGACCGAGGGGCCCGCGCTGAAATCCGAGGACGTTTCGTTCGACGTATCCTTCCTGTTCGGCGGCCAGATCAAGGGCGCGCGCATGCGCCTGTTCATGGTCTACACCGCCGGCAATTTCATCGAGTGCACTACCGATACGCCCTACTTGCAGATCGGCGAGCACAAATACGGCAAGCCGGTGCTCGACCGCGCCATGCATTACGATGTCGAGCTCTACGATGCGCTGAAGACCGGCCTGATTTCGATGGACTCGACGATGCGCTCGAACCTCGGCGTCGGCCTGCCGATCGATGTACTGGTGGTGCGCGCCGATGCCTGCGAAGCCGATCTCAACCACCGTATCGAGGCGGGCGAGCCCTATTTCCATGATCTGCGCTCGCGCTGGTCGGCGGCCTTGCGCGCGGCGCATCAAAACATTCCGCGGCCGCCCTACAAGAACGAAAAAGAACCGAAAACCTGACAACTGAAGAAAAGGCAGGAAACGATGAGTGAAGCAAAAAAAATCGCCCTGGTGACGGGCGCCGGCACCGGTGTCGGACGCGCGGCGTCGCTGGCGCTGATGAACACCGGCTTCACGGTGGTGCTGGTCGGGCGCCGGCTCGACATGCTCGAGGAGACCGCGAAGCTCGGCCCCGCCGGAAAAAGCCTCTGCGTCACTGCCGACATGACCAAGCCGGATTCCATCGCCGCGCTGTTCGACAAGGTGACGCAGACCTATGGCCGGCTCGACGTGCTCTTCAATAATGCCGGCATGGGCGCGCCGGCGGTGAACTTCGAAGACCTCAGCCTCGAGCAGTGGCAGGCGGTGGTCAACACCAACCTCACCGGCCCGTTCCTGTGCACCCAGCACGCCTTCCGCATCATGAAGGACCAGAGCCCGCGCGGCGGCCGCATCATCAACAACGGCTCGATCTCGGCGCACGCGCCGCGGCCGTTCTCGGCGGCCTACACCTCGACCAAGCACGCCATCACCGGCCTGACCAAGGCCTCCAACCTCGACGGCCGCATGTATGACATCGCGGTCGGCCAGGTCGATATCGGCAATGCCGCGACACCGATGACCGACCGCATGGTCAACGGCCCCGGCGTGCTGCAGCCCGACGGCACCACCAAGCACGAGCCGCGCATGGATGCGAAGGCGGTCGGCGATGCCGTCGCCTACATGGCCGGCCTGCCGCTCGACGCCAACGTGCTGACCATGACCGTGATGGCGACCAAGATGCCGTTCGTGGGACGCGGCTGAACTCAAAAACGCGAAAACAACCCCATGCACAGTAGGCGGCGGTCTCACCCTGTAAACGGGGTGAGGCCGGCTAAAATTACTCCGCTGCTGCCACAACACATTCCGAGCGCCTGGTCGCGAAACCAGCCTAACAAGAATGGCTTCGGATTGATCGGCCGACCTTCTGCAAGGCCTCGAAGGCTGCGAAACGTTCAGTATTCCAGTTTGCCAGGGCCGCATGGGGGTGATGTATTTCTCCCAAGGCCGACATCGCCTCCATCGCCTGGCTGACATTGGTGTGATCGCCCGCAGCAACCGATCCGAGCATCGCGGAGCCGAGCAAAACGGGCTCTGGAGATGCGGAGGCAGCAACTGTCAAGCCGGTCGTATCGGCGAGCACCTGCCGCACGAGGCGACTCTGTGCCGCACCACCGCTGACGACGATCGTATCGATGGCGATGCCTTTATCCTGCTGGGCGCGCACGATCTGCCGTGCCCCATAGCCAAGGCCGCACAGGCCGGCAAGATAGAGGGCCAGCAGACTCTCGACGTCCGAGCGCATATCTAGTCCGGCGATCAGCGCCCGCGCATTGGGATCAGCGAAGGGCGCGCGGTTGCCCATGAATTCGGGCACGACATGAAGCTCGCCGACCAATTCGCGGATCATCTCTGCACCGCCGCGCGCCTCCGCCTGGGAGGCGAGCCAATCGGCGAGAGTCCGCTGATCCTGGCGTGCCGCGTGTGTTGCCTGTGCGGAATGCGGATGCATCTGTACGAGATGGTCAATTGCTGCACCAGCAACTGACTGTCCACCCTCATTAAGCCATAGCCCCGGCACCATGGCGGAATAATAAGGTCCCCAAACGCCGGGAACGAAGACGGGGTTCTTCGTCGTCGACATGGTGCAGGCGGATGTTCCGAACACATAGGCCATGCGTGTGAGCGCCGTACCCGCAGCTCCGCGCGCGCCCACCGTGCTGATACCGCCCGCATGCGCATCGATGAGGCCTGCCGCAACTGATGTGCCCAACTTCAGGCCAAGGTCGGCCGCTGCCTCCGCCGTCAGGCCGGCAGCCAGCCGCGTGCCGCCGGGCACGATCTCGGTGCCGATCCGGCGAAACTGCTCGTCTGCCAGCGTGCCGAGACCGACCGAGCGAAAGAAGTCCGCGTCCCACCGGTCTTCGTGGTCCAGATAAGTCCACTTGCACGTGACCGTGCAGGTCGAGCGGGCAAGGCTTCCCGTTGCACGCCAGGTCAGGAAATCAGTCAGGTCCATAAACTGCCAGGCGTTCGCAAAGCTGCCGGGCATGTTTTCGGCAAGCCACAACAGTTTCGGCGTCTCCATCTCAGGTGAGATGGTTCCTCCGACGTATTCGAGAACCTTGGCGCCCGTTCGGTTGATCCGGCGCGCCTGATCCGTGGCACGATGGTCCATCCATACGATGATATTGCGGGCAGGATCGCCGGACGGGCCGACCGGAAGCGGCGCGCCGCCAATGCCCAGCACCACCAACGAACAGGTCGCGTCAAAGCCGATGCCGGCAATGCTGTCCGGCGCGATGCCGGCCTTTCCGACCGCGCCGCGCACGCTGCGGCATACGGCACGCCAGATGTCCTCGCTCGATTGCTCGACAATATCGCCGGCCTCCCGCCAAAGCGTGATGTCGGCCTTATCGGTGGCGACAAGTCTGCCAGAGCGATCGAAGACTCCGGCTCTCGCACTGCCCGTGCCGACGTCAATGCCCAGGAAATGACGAGTCATCGCGGAGGTCTCTCACCATGAAGCAGCGTTCAGATCGCAGATGCGGAAGCGTTAAAGATCGTTGCTCTGCGGCAGGATAACGAGGTCGCGGATCGTGACATTTCTCGGACGGGTCAACATGAAGAGCACCGCCTGTGCGACTTCCGTCGGCTGGATCAGGCCACCTGCCGCCATTTCCTCCTCGAGCTTCTCCTTCGGCCAGTCGCTGATGAGCGCCGTCACGACCGGGCCGGGTGCCACCGCGCCGACGCGCAGGCCATATTTCGCGACCTGCCGACGCACGGTATGGACGAAAGCCTGCACGGCGTGTTTCGAGGCGGTGTAGATCGGCTCCCAGACGACAGGGACGAGGCCCGCGATCGAACTGGTAACGATGATGTCACCGCTCTTGCGCTCCACCATATGTGGCAGCACCGCGTGGACGGACCGGAATAGCGCATTGACGTTGAGGTTGAGCACGCGGTCCCAAGCGTCGGGATCCCCATCGAGCACCTCGCCGCCAACATAGGCACCGGCATTCGCATGGAAGATGTCGAGCTGGCCGGCCTTTTCCAGCATCTGCGGCATCATGCCCGCCATACTCGCCTGATCGGTAAGGTCGATAAGCAACGGGATCGCGTGATCGCCCAGTTCGAGGCAGACACTGTTCAGCGCATCCTCGGCCCGGTCGACCAGCACCACGCGCGCGCCTGCTGCGATCATCGTCCTGGCGCATTCGAGACCGATGCCCGAGGCTGCGCCGGTAATCGCGGCGACTTTTCCTGCAAGTTCCTGGCCCACGGTCGGTCCTCTCTAGTTGGAGTTGTCTAGGCTCGGCCATGGGAGGCGCGCGAACGTCGTGCCAGCGAGTCGACGATGACCGCGACAGCAAGCACCGCACCCGTGATCATGTACCGAAGCGACGAAGAGAGATCGAGCAGCGTAAGGCCGCTAGCGATCGACTGGATGACGATGATGCCGAGCAGTGCGGAATAGGCGCTGCCGCGACCGCCAAACAGGCTCGTGCCGCCGATGACTGCGGCGGCGATGGCGTTAAGGTTCACATCTCCCGTGCCGGCCTGCTGACTGGAAGATGCCAGCCGCGCGGCGGCAAGAATACCGCCGGCGGCCGCCAGCGTGGAGCACAGCATGAAGGCGCTCGTATTGATCCGGCGAACGTTGATGCCGGCACGACGGGCGGCCTCGCGATTGCCCCCGACCGCACTCATTGAGCGGCCCCATTTGGTCCGCTTCAGCGCATAGTTCATGACCACGCACAAGGCGACGAACAGGCCGAACATCCACGGAACGCCGCGAGCGAGATTGAGATAGTAGACAATGAACTCGAGCACGACGACGACCAGCGCACCCTTCAGCAGAAGGCGGCCGAGCGAACTTGCAGATAGTCCCGCCGCTCGCCTGCGCGCGGCCATGCGGTAGCCGGTCGCGAACAAGACCACGCCGGCAAGTGCCGCCAGCGCGTACGATACGATCGGCGGCATGACCAGCATCTGTCCGAAATTGACCAGCGGGGACCCGTAGGGAAGGTTGATCGAGCCGGACGAACCGAGCAGATAGAGTTGCAGGCCGAGCCATGCCAGCAGGCCGGCCAGTGTCGAGACGAAGCTCGGCATGCCAAGGCGGTTGAACAAGAAGGCATAGAGCGCGCCGATGGCGGCACCGAGCCCCAGCGCCGTGACGATCGCCACCGCCACGGGCCAATCCTGATTGACCCACAGCACGCCGACCAGCGCGGAGGAGAACCCGCTCACCGAACCAACCGAGAGGTCGATCTCGCCGACCATCAGGACACAAACGATGCCGAGCGAGATGACGCCCACGGTCGAGCAATCGAACAGCAGATTGACCAGATTGTCAGGCGCGAGGAAGACCGGGTTGAGGCTCTGGAATGCAGTGCAGATGATCAGCAGCCCGACCACCACCGGCAGAGAGCCGAGGTCGCCCGACCGCACGCGGTCGACAAAGGCGCCGATCATGCTGCCGATCGTGTCCGCATGTGCGACGCGCTCGTCACGACGGTCCAGCAATCGCGCGGTCGAAGCCCGTTGCGTATTGTCGGTCATGGCCGCACCTCCCGCGACTGCTGCGCGCGGCGTCGGCTGGCGCGCCGGGAGACCGAATTCTCGTCGGCGCCGGTGATGGCCGTGACGAGATCCTGGTTGGAAACGTCGGGTCCGAATTCGCCGTTGTTGCGGCCGAGGCGCAGCACCACGATCCGGTCGGCGACCGCGCGGACGTCCTCCATGTTATGGCTGATCATGATGACGCCGAGGCCGCGGGCACGCACACGCTCGATCAGGTCGAGCACCTCCGCGGTCTGGGCGACGCCGAGCGCGGCGGTCGGCTCGTCGAGCAAGATAAGCTTCGGCTCGGTCAGCAGTGAGCGCGCGATCGCCACGGTCTGGCGTTGCCCGCCGGAGAGCGACGCAACGGGGTCACGCACGCTCGGAATGCGCGCCGACAGTTCGTTGAGCAACGTCCAGGCCCGGACCTCCATGGACACCTCGTCGAGCCGGACGGGATTGAGCTCACGGCCCAGGAAGATGTTGGCGACCACGTCGAGATTCTCGCAGAGCGCCAGGTCCTGGAAGACTGTGGCGATGCCCAGACCAAGAGCCGTGGCTGGATCGGATAGCACGACATGTTCGCCATCGAAGGCAATCGTCCCCGAGGTGGGCTGGTGCACGCCGGCAAGGATCTTCACCAGCGTGGATTTGCCGGCGCCGTTGTCGCCGACAAGCGCCACGACCTCGCCGGCATGAACATCGAGATCGACGTCGGTCAGGGCGGAGACGGCGCCGAAATTCTTGGACATGCCGCGAAGGCTCAGGACCAGTTCGCCTGGCCCCTGCTGCGGGTGATCGACATTCGAGATCGTGGTCATGGGCCGGTCCGCCCTCTTGTTCATTCATTCCGGCCGCCCCGAGCGGCCGGAATGATGTCTCGGGTCTAGTGCGTGATGCCGAGCTTCTTGCAGCCTTCAGCATATCTGCCCGTGCACAGTTGGTCAGCAGTCTGGATCTTCTTGTCGATGATTTCCGCCTTCAGGTTCTGCTGCGTCACGACCGCAGGAATGAACAACTTCGACGGCGTATTGAAGAGCGTGGTTTCTCCCTTGGGTGTGCCGCCCGAGAGGAACTCCACCGCCGCCTGGGCAGCGGCGCCGGCAACGATCTCACTGGGTTTGGAGATCGTGTTGTACTGATCGCCGGCGATGATGAGCTGAAGCGCGGCAATCGTCGCGTCGTTGCCTGTCACCGGAGGCACCGGATTGATACCAGCGGCCTTGAAAGCGGCGATCGCGCCGCCGCCCGTACCGTCATTGGCGGCGACGACGCCGAGGATCTTCTTGCCGAAGCGGGTGACTTGGCCGCTTGCCCATTGCTGCGCCTTGGGCGGTGCCCAGTCCGGCGTGTCGTATTCGGCGAGAATGGGATAGCCGCTCTTGTCGAGGCCCGCATGAATGCCCTTCTTGATGAGGCCTGCTGCGGCATCGGTCGGCGACCCGTTGATCTCGAGCACCCCTTCGCCCTCCTTCGGCGTGACCTTGGCGTCCTTCAGATGCTTGACCAGCGATTCGGAAATGGCCTTGCCGATGCCTTCATTGTCGAAGGAAACGTAATAGTCGGCCTTGGCGTCGGGGATCGGGCGATCATAGGCGATCACCTTAATGCCCTGGGACTGTGCCATCTTCACCAGCGACGCGGCGGCGGTCGAGTCGACCGGATCGAGCACGATCACCTTGGCGCCCTGCGAGATCACCGAGTTGAATTGCTGCTGCTGCCGCGCGGCATCCGCGCTGGCGTTCTGGTAGAGAACCTTGCAGCTCTGGCAGAGCTTCTTCATCTCGGCGGCAAAACCTGGATAGTCGTGCTGTTCGTAACGAGTGGAGGCCTGATCGGGCATAAGGAAGGCGACGGTCGCGTCCTTCACCTCCGCAGCGTGCGAGACCATGGCCGTTGCGCCAAGTAACGACAGGGCGAGCGCGGCTGTGCCCGTATTCTTGAGCGAGAACTTTGTCATTCGACTTCCCTTTCCGGAACTAAGTGTTAGGGTGCAATCATCGATTTCGGAGCATGCCTCCCCTGCTTCCGGAGCCAGGAGGCGGCTACGATCAGTGCCGATATCCTCCGAGGCCGCTCGGAATTTCTGGACAAGCAATCCCCTTCGCAGACCGCCATCGGCGTGCCCGCGTCATTCTTTCCGTAATGGTTATCCTCCCTTTTGCTCCTCCCGGCTAAGCGGCGCGTGCCGCGTTGATATTGTCCGCCAACAATCGCCTGAAGCGCGAGGGCGGCATGCCCTTCTCGGCCAGAAACTGGCGATTGAAATTGGAGAGATTGTTGAAGCCGACCTGGAAGCAGATGTCGGTGATGGACGCGTGTTCCTCGCTCATCAGTATCTGGCAGGCTAGATTGATGCGGAGCCGCTTGACGTATTGCACCAGCGACATTCCAGTGTGCCGGCGGAATGAGCGCGAAAACGCGCTTGGCGACTGGCGGGCGATCGCCGCGAGATCTGCTTCGCCGAACGGCTGCGTCAGGTTCTCGCGGATAAAGGCGAGCGCCTTGTTCATTCCAGCCGACATGTAGCCGGACGGGTCGGGCAAATAGTTTGGGCTGGAGAGCGGCAGCGCCCCGCGCGCGCGGCAGAGCGTCCCCAGGATCATCATGAACAGCTCGATCCGGCGCACGCCCTTCGCCGCCACGATCTCCTCCATCAGCGGGGCGAGCTCCTTGCTTGTGTTACCTGAGAAAAGCACGCCATGCCGGGAGGATTCCAGCAGCGCACCGAGGCCCGAAAGCTCAGGCATCAGCTTCATCGTGTCGCCGATGAATTCTTCGCTGAACTGGATGATGCGGCCGCGCAGCGGGATGGCGACGTTCACCGGCAGGTCGCTCACCCAATTGTGCGGCAGGTTGGGTCCGGTGAGCACGAGATTGCCCGGCTCGAACTGGCCGATGAAATCGCCGACAAAATAGCGACCGCTCGTCGCCACGACCTGATGGATCTCGTACTCCGGATGAAAATGCCACCGGACCGTGTGGAAGGGATACCCGTGCGACCAAGCCTTGAAGGACTCGCCGCGCCGTATCTGGACGACTTCCAGGTCTGGTTCCATACCCGTTCCCTCCTGGGCCGGCCCGGTCCGTCAACACCTGGGCTCGTACCCAATGGCTGAATTTTGCTCAGCTCTAACTATTGCTGGAACCGTAGCGGGTGGCGGCCGCTGCCGCCACCACGATTCAGGTGCCTAACCGATACTCTTTTGACATTCGTTGGCTGGCCCCCGCAATATGGGCCGTCTTCAAGCCTCGTCCGGCTTCCCTATTCCAGGCTCTCCACCTGGCGCAGGCTCGGGAACAGCTTCATCCACAACAGCGCTACCGCGACGGTGCAGACTCCGCCGAGCACGGCCGCCGGCATGGTGCCGAACAATGCCGCCGTCAGCCCGCTCTCGAACTGGCCGAGCTGGTTCGAGGCGTTGATGAAGAGGAAATTGACGGCACCGACGCGGCCGCGCATCTCGTCGGGCGTAGCTAACTGCACCAGCGAGAAGCGGATCACGACGCTGATCGTGTCGGCGGCGCCGAGCACCGCAAGCGCAAGCACCGACAGCCACATCCAGGACGACAGCGCGAACACGATCGTGGCAACGCCGAACACGATCACCGCCTGAAACATGCGCAAGCCGACATGCCGCGTGATGGCGTGGCGCGCCAGCACCATCGTCATCAGGAGCGCACCGACGGCCGGCGCGGCGCGGAGCACGCCGAGCCCGACCGGGCCGGCCTGGAGAATGTCGCGGGCGTAGATCGGCAGCAGCGCTGTTACGCCGCCAAACAGCACGGCGAACAAATCGAGCGAGATCGTGCCGAGGATCGCCGGGCTTTTGCGGATGAAGCGGACGCCGGCAAAGATGTTGTCCGTGCTGGTATCCTTGGCGACCGCCTGTGGGCGCGGCTGGATGAAGCCGGTCAGGATTATCCCAAGAATCCAGAACAGCAGCATCACGGCATAGGCCAGATGCGGCGCGATCGCATAGGCAAAGCCGCCGAGTGCAGGCCCGGTGATGGTCGCGACCTGCGCTGCCCCGCTCGCAACCGCCGTTGCGCGCTGGAGCGAGCCTCGCGGCGCGATCAGCGGCAACAGCGCCGCGGTGGTCGGGCTCTCGAAGGCTCCGGCAATGCCGAGCATGAAGGTTGCGACGAAAATCTGCACCTCGCCGACCGCGCCAAGATAAGTGATCACTGCGAGATAGAGCGCCGTCGCCGCTTCCACGAGCTGGCAGAGCTGGACCACGCGCTTGCGCTCAAAACGGTCGGCGGCGTGGCCGGCGACGAAGACGAGCAGCGCGGTGGGTGCGAATTGCACGAGCCCGACCATGCCGAGATCGAAGGCCGAGCCGGTGAGGTCGTAGACCTGCCAGCCGATCGCGACCGCCCCGATCTGGCTGGAAAAGCGCGACAGGTTGCGCGAGAGCAGGAAGAACAGGAAGGCGCGATGGCGGAGGAGCTCACCGGCGCTGACCGGCGGCCCGACGGATACTGGCTGCTCTGGCATCGCCGTTTCGGTCACGCTCGCAGTGTTCGCCCCTGATATCGACGCGCCCCGCGTGGCTGACGCGGGCCTGCTTGTCAACAGCGGGACGGCCAGCAACATTCCCGGCATTGCATTTGCAACGCACGCGCGGCCATAATCATTGGGGGTTTGGGGACATCATGCTGCGGCTGCAATCGACACTCGGCGTTTTCGCATTGCTGCTGATCGCCTTCACGCTGGCGGAGAATCGCCGCGCGGTGTCGCTTCGGCAGGCGCTGATCGGCCTCGTCGTGACCTTCGTCACCGCGATCGTGCTCTTGAAGGTGCCGGTCGTCGCGCATGCCTTCGGCGCCATCAACGACGCGGTCGGCGCCATCTCCGCGGCCTCGCGCGCCGGCTCCTCCTTCGTGTTCGGCTATGTCGGCGGCGGTCCCCTGCCCTTCGACCTGAAGACGCCGGGCGCCGATTTCGTCCTGGCGTTCCAGGCGCTGCCGATCGTGTTGGTCATGAGCGTGCTGACGACGCTGTTGTTCTATTGGCGCGTGCTGCCGCCGATCGTACGCGGCATGGCCTGGCTGCTCGAACGCACCCTCGGCGTCGGCGGCGCGGTCGGGCTCTCGACCGCCGCCAACATCTTCCTCGGCATGGTCGAGGCGCCGCTGTTCGTGCGGCCGTATCTCGTTCAGATGAGCCGCAGCGAATTGTTTCTGATCATGACCGGCGGCATGGCCGGAATCGCCGGCACCGTGCTGGTGCTCTATGCGACGCTGCTGGCGCCCCTCATCCCAGACGCGGCCGCGCATTTCGTCATCGCCTCCGTGCTGGGCGCACCGGCCGCGATCCTCGTCAGCCTGATCATGGTGCCCGAGACATCTGGCAAGCGCACCGGCGGCGCGCTTGAGGATCCCCCGGTCGCCAGCGATCCGGAGATGCAAGTCTCCAGCACGATGGACGCGATCGTGAAAGGCACGAGCGCGGGGATCGAGCTGCTGATCAACATCGTGGCGATGCTGCTGGTGCTGGTGGCGCTGGTCTATCTCGTCAACGCGATCCTCGGGTTGCTGCCTGATATCGGCGGCGCCGCGATCTCGCTGCAGCGCCTGCTGGGCCTTGTCATGGCGCCGGTGTGCTGGCTAATGGGATTGCCCTGGGATCAGGCCGTGACCGCCGGCAGCCTGATGGGCACTAAGACCGTGCTCAACGAGCTGATCGCCTATGTCGAATTCTCAAAGCTGCCGTCCGACGCGCTCGATCCGCGCTCGCGCCTGATCATGCTCTACGCGATGTGCGGCTTCGCCAATTTCGCCAGCCTCGGCATCATGATCGGCGGCCTCGGCGTGATGGCGCCGGAGCGGCGCGACGAGATCAATGCGCTGGGGCTGAAGTCGATCCTATCGGGGACGCTGACGACGTGCCTGATGGGGGCGATCGTGGGGGTATTGACGTAGGCTGTCTTCGCTCGTCATTCCGGGGGCTCGCGCTGCGCGCGCCGGAATGACGTCAGGCCTTCAACTCCACCGTCCTGAACTCCGCCGGCAGGATCACTTCCAGCAGCTCCACGTCATCCGAATAGTCCAAAATCATGTGCTTGATCTTCGGCGGCTGGGTCCAGGCGCTGCCTTCTTTCATCAAGGTTTCGCCCTGCCCGTCCATGTAGGTCTTCACCCAGCCCTTGAGCACGTAGACCATCTGGAAGTCGACGTCGTGGAAGTGCAGTTTCGAGACCTCCGCCGGATCGCAGGGGCCTTGCAGGCGGATCACGTGAGCTTGCGCGAGGCCGTGGCTGGCAGCGGCGATGCCGAGGTCGCGGTATTTTGCGTAGGCGCGCAGGCCGTCGGCTTTGAAATCTTCCTCGCGGTGATGGCTGATGGCGATGCGCTGCTTCGGGCGCGCGGGTTTCTTCGCCGCGGTTTTGGCCGTTGTCGTGCGCGCCCTCGCCTTCACGGTCTTGCGCGCTGAGGATCGCGCTGCGGCTTTGGCGCCGCTCCGCTTCTTCACCGCGGTCTGGGCTGCGCTGCGCGATTTTGTTTTCTTGCTTGTTTTCTTGGCCATGGGCCGGCCTCCCGTTGTGATGGCGAGAGGCTAGCACAGAAACGGGAGGCGCAGGGCGGGTTAGCCGTAGGCGTAACCCGCCACCTTCTGCTTCTGCATAGAGAGAAGCGGCGGATTACGCCAGCGGACTGCGCTTCGCGCGGCCGCAAGCTAATCCGCCCTACCGTATCTCGGTTCAATTCAACCGGAACACGCCGTCCACAGCGCGCAGCTCGGCCGGCTTGATCAGCTTGGAATGCGCCACCGTCACCGAGTGCAGCGGACCGTCAAGCTTCTCCTCCCAGAATGCCAGGAAGTCGGTGAGCGCCGGGAATTTCGGAAACATGTCGTAGTTCTGCCAGACGTAGGTCTGCAGTAGCGAGGGGTGATCCGGCATCCGGTAGAGAATTTGGGCCGTCGTCAGCCCGTAACCCAGCAGCTGTTTCCGGAAATCATCGGAAACAGCTCCACCCTGCAATCCCATGCCAACCTCCTTTGCAGGAGCGCATTCAGGGGGCCCTAGTCGGTGCGCCTCACGGGCCACCCGGTGCTGATGCGCTCACATGAGAGAAATGTGACGCAAACTGATAATTCATCTCAAGCCCAAAAGTTTAACAAGCTGTTGAAATTCAATGCGTTAGCAGCAGTCTTGGCTCCGTGCTAATACGGTGCGCGACACTGGTTAACGATGGTAAAGAGAATCTGGCACTCCGCGCTTCCGGGTGCTGATTTTTCTGCTAGAAGCCCTTGCTCCCGCCAAATTCCTGTCCTATTTCAGCCTCGCCCGTGCTAGCACTCATGGGCATCGACTGCTAACAACCCGAAATCATCAACCCGAGCAATTGCTTAGGAGGACTGCATGAAATTCCGTCCGCTTCACGACCGCGTCGTGGTCAAGCGCATCGACGCAGAAGAGAAGACCGCTGGCGGCATCATCATTCCCGACACTGCCAAGGAAAAGCCGTCCCAGGGCGAAGTCATCGCCATCGGCCCGGGTGGCCGTGACGAAGCCGGCAAGCTGGTCCCGATCGACCTGAAGGTCGGCGACCGCGTGCTGTTCGGCAAGTGGTCCGGCACCGAGGTCAAGATCGATGGCCAGGACCTGCTGATCATGAAGGAGAGCGACGTCATGGGCGTTCTCGAGGTCAGCGAGTCCAAAAAGAAGGCGGCCTAAGGGCCCCTCTACCCTCCAGTCAAACCTTAAGGAAAAATCCAGATGGCAGCCAAAGAAGTCAAATTCTCGGTTGAGGCGCGCGACAAGATGCTGCGCGGCGTCGACATCCTCGCCAACGCAGTGAAGGTCACGCTCGGTCCGAAGGGCCGCAACGTCGTGCTCGACAAGTCGTTCGGCGCTCCCCGCATCACCAAGGACGGCGTCACCGTCGCCAAGGAGATCGAGCTCGAGGACAAGTTCGAGAACATGGGCGCACAGATGGTGCGCGAAGTCGCCTCCAAGTCCGCTGATGCGGCCGGCGACGGCACCACCACCGCGACCGTGCTCGCGGCCGCGATCGTGAAGGAAGGCGCCAAGTCGGTCGCCGCCGGCATGAACCCGATGGATCTCAAGCGCGGTATCGACCTCGCGGTCGAAGCCGTCGTAGCGGACCTGCAGAAGAACTCCAAGAAGGTCACCTCGAACGACGAGATCGCCCAGGTCGGCACCATCTCGGCCAACGGCGATGCCGAAATCGGCAAGTTCCTCTCCGACGCCATGAAGAAAGTCGGCAACGAGGGTGTCATCACCGTCGAGGAAGCCAAGTCGCTCGAGACCGAGCTCGACGTCGTCGAGGGCATGCAGTTCGACCGCGGCTACATCTCGCCCTACTTCGTCACCAACGCCGACAAGATGCGCGTTGAGATGGACGACGCCTACATTCTCATCAACGAGAAGAAGCTCTCCTCGCTGAACGAGCTGCTGCCGCTGCTCGAGGCCGTGGTGCAGACCGGCAAGCCGCTGGTCATCGTCGCCGAGGACGTCGAAGGCGAGGCCCTCGCGACCCTGGTCGTGAACCGCCTCCGCGGTGGCCTGAAGGTCGCGGCCGTCAAGGCTCCGGGCTTCGGCGATCGCCGCAAGGCCATGCTGCAGGACATCGCGATCCTGACCGGCGGCCAGGCGATCTCGGAAGATCTCGGCATCAAGCTCGAGAACGTCACGCTCAACATGCTCGGTCGCGCCAAGAAGGTGATGATCGACAAGGAGAACACCACGATCGTCAACGGCGCCGGCAAGAAGGCCGACATCGAAGCGCGCGTGGCCCAGATCAAGGCGCAGATCGAGGAAACCACCTCGGACTACGACCGTGAGAAGCTCCAGGAGCGTCTCGCCAAGCTCGCTGGCGGCGTCGCGGTGATCCGCGTCGGCGGCGCGACCGAGGTCGAGGTGAAGGAGCGCAAGGATCGGGTTGATGACGCGATGCATGCGACCCGCGCGGCGGTCGAGGAAGGCATCGTCCCGGGCGGCGGCGTCGCCCTGCTCCGTGCCTCCGAGCAGCTCAAGGGCCTGCGCACCAAGAACGACGACCAGAAGACCGGCGTCGAGATCGTGCGCAAGGCGCTCTCCGCGCCCGCCCGCCAGATCGCGATCAACGCCGGTGAAGACGGCTCGGTGATCGTCGGCAAGATCCTGGAGAACAAGGCCTACAATTACGGCTTCGACTCCCAGACCGGCGAATATGCCGACCTCGTCAAGAAGGGCATCATCGACCCGACCAAGGTGGTCCGTACCGCGATCCAGAACGCAGCCTCGGTTGCGGCGCTGCTGATCACCACGGAAGCCATGGTTGCCGAGCTGCCCAAGAAGGGCGGCGCCGGCCCCGCAATGCCCCCGGGCGGCGGCATGGGCGGCATGGACTTCTGATCCAGCCACTCAGGCAAACGAGGAAATGCGAAACCCCGGCAGCGATGCCGGGGTTTTGTTTGGTGGGCCAACTCTCTCGCCTCGTCATTCCGGGACGCGCGAAGCGCGAGCCCGGAATCCATAACCACGAGCCTCAGTTGGCTATCCCCGGATAAAGATCATCCCAGTTCGGGTTCTGCTCCTCGATCAGCCGCGTCTTCCAGTCCCGCCGCCACTTCTTGAGCTCCTTTTCGCGCGCGATGGCGCTCTCCGGGTCATCGAAGATCTCGAACAGGACGAGCTTGTCGAGGCCATACTTTGTCGTAAAGCCGGGCACAGCTTTGGTCCTATGCTCGTAAACGCGGCGTACGAGGTCGCTGGTCACACCGATATAGAGCGTGCCGTGCTTCCTGCTTGCAAGGATGTAGACATAGTAGGTCATTACATGCGCCTGTGGTTATGGATTCCGGGCTCGCGCCAAGGGCGCGCCCCGGAATGACAGAGGCACTCACCACACCTTCCCCATCCGCTCGCCACGCAACCGGCCGTTGGCGTCGAGCGACCAGAATATCCGCGTCACCTTGCCGACGAGATTGTCCATCGGGATGAAGCCTATCGTTTCGATACGGCTGTCGGTCGAGTTGTCGCGGTTGTCGCCGAGTGCGAAGAAATGGTCCGGCGGCACGGTGTAGACGTTGGTGTTGTCGAGAAATCAGTTGTCGATGCAGTCGTAGGTGACGTAGCTCGCGCCGTTCGGCATCGTCTCGCGCCAGCGCTTGACCTTTGCTCCGAGCTCGCCGCCGCAGGCGGCGCCGGCAGACACCTCCTTCAGGGCGATGCGCGTCACCGGCTTGTCATTGAGGAAGAGCTGCCCCTGCCGCATCTGGATGCGATCGCCGGGCAGACCGACCACGCGTTTGACATAGTCGACCGTAGTGTCCTTCGACGTCCGGAACACGACGACGTCGCCGTAGTCGGGATCAGCGGCACGGAAACGGCCGGAGATCCATGACGGCGCGAAGGGAAACGAATAGCGGCCGTACCCGTAGGCATATTTGGCGGCGAAGACGTAGTCGCCAACCAACAGCGTCGGCATCATCGAGCCGGACGGGATATTGAACGGCTGATACAGGAACGCGCGAAACAGAAAGGGTGGCGACCACAGTACCGGGACGAGCAGGATCAGGATGACGATCGCCTTCCATTCACTAGATTTAGCCTTCGGCCGGATGGTGTCCTGAAGAGTGGTCATCGCCTGCCCTGCCCGAGATTGTCGTCGCTACAGGATTGCGCAACCTGTGCGCGTGCGCAACTCCAGGCTTGCCTGACCTGGTCGTCCGGCTGTCCGACTGCCTACAAAGCGGCGGCCAGCCGGCGATCAACTCTGCGCTAAATCACCGAAGCAGTCGCGAATCCAGTCGATCGTCACGCGCGTCGCGGCGTCGCGCTTGAGGTGATTTTGCACGAGCAGCCAGACGTTGATGCGCAGATCGTCCCAGTTCGATCTTCTGGTACAAGGACGATGGCTCGCTCGCCAAGCCGCGCGCAAGGATCGCGCAAACATTGTCGGTGCCATCGGCGCATCTTGCGGAGCGCGAATTTCTCGTCGGTCAACGCTTCACGGTTGCGGATGCCCACCTGACCTGGGCCTTGCTGCTGCTCCGTCCCGCGGGCATCGACATCGCACAATGGCCGGTGCTGGCGGCCTATCTCGAACGCATGCAGGCACGCTCCGCCGTTCGGGACACGATTGCGACCGAGATGGCGCTGCGCAAGACGATCGCGACTTGAGCGCGGCTCACTCCACCCGCGCCAGCACCGCGAGCTTGCGAATGCCCTTGTTGCGATAGGCGTCGAGGAACGCGTAATAGTCCTTGAACGACACGCAGCCGTTGGAATCGCCGTTCGGTCCGAGCATGAAAGTATGGGCGAGCAGGCCGTCACGGCCGTAGATCGCATTCTCGCCCCCGATCGGGGTCAGGCGCAGCGCGGGCACGCCGTGGAACAGCGCCTCGCGCGGCTTCAGCACGTAGATGTGCGGCGGGGTAACACCGCGCATGCGGACACGCTGCGAGCGCGGATCGTCGAGGTTGGAGCCGAGGCCGGAATGCGCCTCGAGCTTGGTGCCATCTGGCAGATAGACCGTCTTGGCGGTGATGTCGTAGACCGCGGTGTCGCGCTCATAGGGCGGCGCACCGCCGAACATCGGGTTCTGCTCCTTCGGCGCGATCGCCGAGGTCACGCTGGCATCGGCGGAAGCATAGGCCAGCAAACCACCGGAGGGCTCGCGCTTGCCCCAGAGCTTTTCCACCATCGACTGGCGCGGACCGGTGATCGACATCACCGCGGCCTTGGCGCGATCGACGAATGACTTTGGCTTGGCTTCATGCGCCGGGACGATCTGGGCCGGATCGGCGGAAGCGAGCTGGACCGGCGCGTCAGTGCCGCGCTTGCCCTTCGCTACATCCGCGACCTTGTCAGCGACCCTCTCAGCCACTTTGGCCGGGTTGAGCGGTTTCAATACTTCCGCGACCTTGGCGACGACGGTCGGCTTCGCGGGCTCCTTGACTTCGGCGACCTTCGTCGCGGGCGCGGCGCTCGCCGCGTTCGACTCGACGCCCTGCGTCGCTGCCGCGGCAAAGCGCTCGTTGAACATCTCGCGCGAGATCGGTGCAGCCACCTGCAGCCGGTCGGGCAGCAGCGCAAACGTTTCCCGGATGGCCTCGTCCGCCTCGCGCAGCGCGACCTTGGGCGCGCGCTTGATCACGGGTTCGTCGTAGCCGGAGCTGCCGACGGTCGGATAGACGCTGGCGGCGAAGATGTTGTTGTAGACGGTCCAGCCGGCAAGCACGACGCAGCCGATCACAGCGGCGCCGAGCGCGTTTTGGGTGGTCATTTTCCGGGAAGACTTCCGATGATAATTTTTCGGCTTCCGTGCCGCGTAACTTTGCGCAGCGATACTCGTACTCATTCGCCTTGCGTCCAGAACGGTGTCACTCAGTCCCCCTTCAAAGTGCCGCTGGTCACGATCCGGGAACAGCATCTCGCAGAGGGTCGGAGCGTCATTAAGGCGACTTTTAGTTAAATGCGGATTAAGTTCGGGCAGTTATAGGGCAAGTCGTTAACGCTGTGCCATTTCGAGAAAAACGCCCGCAGAACTACGGACTTAGGCGAAGCTGTTAACCATGATTCTTGGTCGGTTTGGGTCAGGATTCCGACGCCGCCGACCGCGTCCAAAGCGCACCCAACAACGTCATTTTCGTGGTCATCGAACCTTCGCCGATCACGCCGATGTCGGAATTCAAGGCTGAAGTTCGGGCGGTGGCGAGCGGTCCAGCACGTCGCCCTTGGCGCCCTCAAGCAGATCGATACCGTAGGTCTCGATCACGAGCGGCCCGCGCTTGCGTTGCAGCTCGCCGACACGCCTCACCTGCGCGAAGAGGTCGTTCAGGAACGGATGGCCATTGGGGCGCAACTCGTCCACATAGAGCAGCTTGCCCGCGAGCAGCTTCGGATCGGGCTCGGGCATGTTGACCCAGCGGATGCGCTGGTTCTGCTGCACCACGCAGGTGCCGCGCGGCAGATAGAAGGCGAGCCAGCCGGTGGTGCCGTAGTCCGGCGTGAGCACGCAGGTCGCGCCGTTGCGGACGCGTGCCGCTTCGATGCCCGCTGCAAGCTCGCGCCAGCCGATGCCGACGCTGCGCACGGTCGCATCGCGGCGATAGAAGGACAGCCAGCCGGTGTTGGCCTGCAGGACCAGCGCGGCAAACATCACGATGCCGGTGGGTGCGGCCCAGCGCAGGCAGAAATCCGCCAGGCGTCGCGCCCGCGGCTTCCACTGCGCGAGATTGGCGGCGGCAGCGGCGGCAACGACGAAAGGCGGATAGACCGGCGCGAACCAGTTGGCTTCGACGCGGGCGTGCAGCGAATGCCAAACGAAATAGGCGACGATGGTCCAGAACATCGTCTCGATCAGCACGCGTGAGGCGAGCGCGCCGGCCCGGCGCCAGGTCAGCGCATGCAGCCCCATCGCGCCGAGGATGAAGACCAGCGGCGTCGCAAACGCGATCTGGGTTGGAATCAACTCGGCAATGAAGACCGGGCGAAAGTCCTCGACTTTGGCGCGGCCGAGCTGCTTGGCGAACGAGACCCAATGATGATCCGCATTCCAGAGAATCACCGGCGAGAACAGCGCAAACGCAACGAGGCCGCCGAGATAGGGCCAGGGCGAGAGAAACCAGCGCCGCAGCTTCGGCACGGACGCGAGCCAGATCAGGATCGCAGCGCCAAAGAACATCGCAGTGTATTTCGACAATAGCGCCGCACCGACGGCGGCGCCGACGGCAAACCACCAGATGCCGCGGCCGGTCTCCAGCACTTTGACGAGGAAGAACAGCACGAAACTGGACGCAACCAGCAGCGGCGCATCCGGCGTCACGATCAGCGTGCCGACCGAGGCCATCATCGTCACGTTGAGCAGGATGGCGCTGGTCGCAGCCACGCGAGCGCCGCCGAACAGGATCGCGGCCGATCGATAAACCGCATAGCTCATCGGCAGCGCGAGCAGGATCGAGACCAGGCGGACGCCGAGCTCGGTGTCGCCCGCGATCATGGTGCCGGCGCGGATGACGTAGGCCACCATCGGCGGGTGGTCGTAATAACCGCCCGCCAGGCTCTTGGACCACATCCAGTAATAGGCTTCGTCGAAGGTGATCGGGGTGAAGGCGGCCGCGACCAGCCGCAACGCGACCAGCGCAAGGATCACCAGCGTCGTATTGCGGACGATCCGCGCGTCAGCCCCGCCCATACCCGAATCCTTGGCGCACTATTTCTTGCGCCAGACGAACAGTCCGGACATCGCGTAATTCCACACCACGCCCATCAGCGCGCCGGCAAGGCCAGCCAGCCACCAGATCGGCTCCTGGTCGTAGACCGAGAAGGCGACGCCGACATTGGCGAGCAGGCCGACGCTGCACACGATGTAGAACATGATCAGGCCGCGCAGGATCGCAAAGCCCTTCAGCCGCTGGTCGCGATAGGTGAGGAAGTTGTTCAGGACGAAGTTGCTGGTCATCGCAACGACGGCACCGGCGGCCTGCGCTTCCGCGAACGGCGCCTTGAACAGCTCGAGCGCGATGAACAGCATGGTGAGATGCACGACGAGGCCGATGCCCCCCACCATCGCGAACAGGAGGAAGCGCAGCGAGACGATGTCGTTGGTCAGCTTGGCCAGCACGAGGCCGAGGAAGTCGAGCGCGACCATGGAATCGAGCTTGCTCTCGCCGTGCTGGCGGGCGCCGAACGTGTAGGGAATCTCGACCGCGCGCAAATTGCCCTGCGCGCTTGCGACGAGATCGAGCAGGATCTTGAAGCCATGCACCGACAGTTTTGGCGCCACTTGCTCGAAACGGTCGCGGCGGACCATGAAGAAGCCGCTCATGGGATCGGCGATCTCGACCCGCAGCATCTTCCTGGCGACCTCGGTCGCCAGCGCACTTGCGCCGGCGCGCTGCTTGTTGAAACCTTCGCTCTTGTAGCCCTCGATGTAGCGGCTGCCCACAACGAGGTCGGCCTTGTCGCTTGCGAGCAGCAGCAGCATCTTCGGGAGCTGCGTTTCGTCATGCTGGAGGTCGGCGTCGATCACGGCCGCATAAGGTGCGCTCGAAGCCAGGATGCCCTCGATGCAGGCGCCCGACAGGCCGCGGCGGCCGATGCGGCGGATGCAGCGCACGCGGCTGTCCTGCTGCGCAAGGGCGCGCACGACGTCCCAGGTGCCATCCGGCGAATTGTCGTCGACGAACACGACCTCCCAGGCGACGTTGACGAGCGTCGCCTCCAGGCGCCGGTACAGCACAGTGACGTTGTCGCGCTCGTTGAAGGTCGGGACGATGACCGACAGTTCCGGCCCCTCTTGCGCCTGACTGTCGATGCCCGGTCTGATGGCTTCATTCATGACGGCAGCGTATATCTGCCGCGTCCTGCGCTGCCAAGTTCTTGCGCGAACAAGCCGGGGTTCTCTGGGGATGGGGCCGAAAGAGGCCCAAAAATGCCAACGACCCCGGAACGGCGGACCGCGCGTACATCCGGCGCAGGCCCAAGCTATTCCAAGGTCGTTCCAGCGCCGGAGCTTTCGCTCAACCGCGCCGTTGACGGCTAAATGGGAATGCGAGACCGGCTTCGCAAGAGGCCGAAAGCGGCCTTTTCAAGCCATTACTGGTTCGGGACTTCCCGGATCACCGGGCCCCGCGGCGCCGGCGCTGCGGGCGCCGTGGCGGCGGGGGCCGGCTCGACCTTGGCAGGCTTGGGGGGCTTGCCGTACTGCCCGATCGGCCCGAAGACGACGGCAACCGCGAGCACGATCGCCGCGATGACCGCGCCAAAAATGCCACCCACCGACTCAGACGACATGCCAATTGTCCCTGTTCCCAACGAACCCAGTCATACCACGGATGAACGCGCGGCCGGAAGGGCTTGCCCGAACGAGCGAATAGCGAATGGCGGGTAGCGAGTGAGGGAGGCTGGCTTTCCTGCCCGATTCGCGATTGGCCATTCGCCATTCCCTATTTCGCTGGTGGCCGGTGCTTGACGAAGGCGGTGACGATGTCCTTCTGCGCCGACTCCACCGCCCTGTTCGCGGTCGCGAGATGGGCGCCGGAATCGATGTTCGGATATTGCGAGGTGAGATAGTCGAGCAGCGCCACCCGATAATATTGCCGCTCTGACGGGCAGGCGCCGGCGACCGAGCGGCCGAACTCCTGCTCCGACAGGCCCTGATTGCTGTCGCGCGAATATTCCCGCGCCAGGCAATGCCAGTAATCGTCGCGGCCCTGCATGGCGAGCTTCTGCGCGCCCTTGGTGTCGTCGTCATCCGCCATCGCAGCAGACGTCATGGCAGCAGATGTCATCATGACGAGCGCCGCTCCCAGCATCAGCATCCGCATCTTGTTCTCCTTTTTGCGCAGATCGCGGCGGAAGATTAGACGGGACACGGCAACTGGCCAATCACTTCTGGCTTGAATAGAATGCAGCCCTCCCTCCCCGTCGATGCGAGATCCTCCCGTGGCCAAAGCAAAAACCGCGACCAAAAAATCCGGCAACATCTTCATCGGCATCGGCGGCTGGACGTTCGAGCCCTGGCGCGGCGTGTTCTATCCGGAGAAGCTGACGCAGGCCAAGGAGCTGTCCTACGCCGCCTCCAAGCTGACCTCGATCGAGATCAACGGCACCTATTACGGCTCGCAGAAGCCGGAGAGCTTCCGCAAATGGGCAAGCGAAGTGCCTGATGGTTTTGTGTTCTCGGTGAAGGGGCCGCGCTTTGCCACCAATCGCCGCGTGCTCGCGGAGGCCGACGATTCCATCAAGCGCTTCTATGATTCCGGCGTGCTGGAACTCGGCGACCATCTCGGGCCCGTGCTCTGGCAGTTCGCGCCGACCAAGAAATTCGACGGTGCCGATTTCGGCAAGTTTCTGGAGCTGTTGCCGCGCAAGCTCGACGGCCGCGCGCTGCGCCACGTCCTGGAAGTGCGTCACGACAGTTTCTGCACGCCTGATTTCATCGCCCTGATCCGCGAATTCGAAACGCCCGTCGTGTTCGCCGAGCATGGCAAATACCCCGCGATCGCGGATGTCGCCGGCGATTTCGTCTATGCCCGGCTTCAGAAGGGCAATGACGAGATCAAGACCTGCTATCCGCCGAGGCAGCTCGATGCCTGGGCCGAGCGCTTTCAGGCCTGGGCCGCGGGCGGTGAACCCGACGACCTCCCGAAGGTTGACAAAACGAAGCCGAAGAAGGAGGCGCGCGACGTCTTCGCTTACGTCATCCACGAGGGCAAGGTGCGCGCGCCGCACGGCGCCATGGAACTGATCGCGCGGGTGAGTTGAGGATTGTTCATGGCCAGGGCGAAAAAGCTCTTCACCATCGGCTACGAGCAAACGCCGCCCAAGGCCGTGCTGGATGAGTTGGAACAGGCCGGCGTCAAGCTCGTGGTCGATGTGCGCGCGGTGACGTCGTCACGGCGGCCGGGCTTTTCCAAGAAGCAGCTGGCCGCAGGCTTGGATGAGCGCGGCATCGCCTATGTCCATCTCGCAGGCCTCGGCACACCCAAGGAAGGCCGCCTCGCCGCGCGCAGCGGGCAGTACGATGTGCTGGAGAAGATCTACTCAAAGCACCTGAAGACGCCGCAAGCCAGAGAACAGATGGACGAGCTCTCCGCGCTGGTGAATAAGGCCGGCCCGGTCTGCCTGCTCTGCTACGAGCGCGATCACACCCATTGCCATCGCCAGATGATCGCGGAGATCATCGAGGAGCGCGATGGGGTCGCGGTGAAGAATTTGGCGGGGCGGCAGGTGTAGCTGCCCGCTCGGGCTGGAGGACAAAACGATGACTTTGTCCGTAGCCGTCATCCTGAGGCGGCCGCTTCTTCAGCGGCCCTCGAAGGACGACGGCGTGCCTCGACGTTGCACCTCGGCCGTACATCCTTCGAGGCTCGCAAGGGCTCGCACCTCAGGATGACGGGGACAGAGCTCACCCCTCCCCCGCCAGCTTAAACGTCCCCTCCATCATCTGCACGCAGCTGCCGCCGACATGGGCGGACACGATCTTGCCGTCCTGCTTGCGCACGCGGGTCTGGAGGATGCTGGGCCGGCCCATGTCAAATCCCTGGCCGACCGTGAGCTTCAACTCGCCGTCACGCATAGTATCGAGATCGGCGAACAGCGCTGCGGCCGCAACCGTCGCACTGCCGGTGGCGGGATCCTCGACGAGGCTGCTCGCCCCGCGCATGAACATCCGCGCCTGCCGGTCGCAGGGCGCCTCGGCCGCAGGCACATCGCGCGTATAGAACCATACCGAACGGGCCCCGTCGCGCGGCAACACCTTGCCATAGGCCGCCGCATCGGGCCGGGCCCGCTTGAGCGCCTCGCGCGAATGCAGCTCGATCACCAGAAACGCATTTCCGACGCCGACGATCTGCGGCGCATGATTGTCGGTCTTGATGTCATCTGCACCGAGCGAGATGCAGCTCGCGGCTTCGGCAGCCGACAGCTGCGAGAGCCGCGCCAGCGGCTGCGGCGCGGTGAGTTCGGCGCTGACCACCCGACCCTGCTCTCGCACGATCTCGACCGGCACGAGCCCGGCCTTCTCCTCGAACAGCAGGCGCGGCTTCGGCTCCTTTGCCATCGACGCCAGCACGAAGGCGGTGCCGACATTGGGATGGCCGGCAAAGCCAATCTCCAGCACCGGCGTGAAGATGCGCACCTCGGCATCGTTGGCCTTGTCGCGCGGCGGCAGCACGAAGGTCGTCTCGGAATAGTTGAACTCGGTCGCAATCGCCTGCATCTGCTGCGTAGATAGCCCGCCGGCATCGAGCACCACGGCCAGTTGGTTGCCGCCGAAGGCGCGATCGGTGAACACGTCGATGGTGATGTAGCGGCGCTGCATGGCGAGTCCTCGCGCAAATGGCGGCCGCAACGGGCCGCCTCGTGCAGCACTCTACAAGCCGGCACCATCGCCCGTCATGTCCCAAAAGTCGGAGCAATCGGAGCAATGGCGACGTGCGTCAGAAGCGAAAAAGAGGCCGCGGCGAGGCCAGCACTTGCGCGCGGTCGCGCTCGTTGACGATGAGCGTGTCGAGGAATTGCCGGTTCTTCGCGTAAGTCTGCACCGCCTCAAATTGTGTGTGCGGCCAGTCGCTGCCCCACAGCATGCGATCGAGGCCATAGGCGTTGCGAAGCAGCGGATAGGCTTCTTTCGCAAAGCTCTCGCCGGCCGTACCGTTGCGATACGGCGCCGATATCTTGATCCACACGTTCCGCGTCACCCCAAACTTCAGCACTGACTGAAAGCCGGGATCGGCGACGCCGAGCTTCGGATCGGGCAGCGCGTAGTGATCCAGCACGATTGTGACGCCGTGATCGAGTAGCTGCGGCACAAGCACGGCGAGATCAGATGCGTTGCGCTGGATCTCGACCTGCCAGCCCATCGCCTTCACGCTCGGGAGCAGCGTCTTCCATTCGGCAGTCGCGAGATCGGGCAACGGCTGGCCGACGAGATTGAGTCGAATGCCGACTACGCCGGCGCGATCGAGCCCGCGCAGCTCGTCCGTGGCGATGGCGGGATCGACGACCGCGATGCCGCGCAGGCGGCCACCAGTCTGCTTCAGGCAGTCGACGAGGTAGGAATTGTCGGTGCCGAGAAAGCTCGGCTGCACCAGCACACCATTGGTGATTCCATTGCGATCGAGCTGCTCGAGGTAGAGCGACAGCGGCGCGTCGTAGTCAGGCGCATAGCGCCGGCCCGGCGCGAGTTTTAGGCCGCGATGAAAGACATGGGCGTGGGTGTCGATAATAGGCAAGACCGCCTCACTCCTGGCTGTGGTCGCGACCACTGTTGCGAGCGATGCGAGGCCCGCACCAAATTGGCGGCGCGTCAGGCCGCGTTGGGAAAATGTCATGGTCGTTCCTCCTCATCCCTCGTCAGGCGCGCGTGGCCGCGGCCGCCTCGAACACCTTGCCGCGGGTTTCGGGCAGGAGCAGCACCGCGATCAGCACCAGCGCATAAGCGAACGCCGCATCGATGCCGATCGCGGGTCCAAGTCCGATGTGATCACTGAGGAAGCCCACCAGGAAGGGAAATGCGGCGGAGACGACGCGGCCGAAGTTATAGCAGAAGCCGACGCCAGTGCCGCGGACGCCGGCCGGATAGAGCTCGCTGAACAGCGCCGCCATGCTCGCGGGAATCCCGGCCGAGAAGAAGCCGAGCGGAAAGCCGAGCACCAGCATCTCGCCATTGGTCAGCGGAGCGAAGATATAGACCAGCACGGTGGCGATGCAGGCGGCCGCGAAGAAGGCAACATTGGCGCGGCGACCGATGCGGTCGCTGATAATGCCGCTCGCCACGCAGCCGCAGAAGAAGGCGACGATGATGACGGCGAGATAGAAACTGGATCCCAGAACCGAGAGGTGCCGCACCTCGCGCAAATAAGTCGGCAGGAACGTCGTCAGCGCGGCATAGCCGCCATGGGCACCGACGCCGAAGAGACCACCGACCAGTGTCGAGCGCAGCACGTCGCCATGGAAAATGCCGGAGAGTGTGGCGAGGAACGGCGCCTCTGCATCCTTTGCAACGGCACGCGCCGGCTCCTTCAGCCCGCGACGGATGAAGATGATGAGGAGCGCCGGCAACAATCCGATTGCAAACAGGATCCGCCAGGCGATATCCGCCGGCGCATATGTGAAGACCAGCGCGGACAGCAGCACGGCCGCCCCCCAGCCGACGGCCCAGGCGCTCTGCACCGTGCCAAGCGCCCTGCCGCGATGCTCGGGACGAATGATCTCCGCCATCAGCACCGCGCCGCAGGCCCATTCGGCACCGAAGCCGAGACCCTGGACCGCCTTGAGCACTACGAGCTGGGCGTAGGTCATCGCAAATGCCGAAGCGAAAGTCGCGAGCGCAAAAGTCCCGACCGTGATCTGGAGCGCCTTGACGCGGCCAAAGCGATC
The DNA here is from genome assembly GCF_016599855.1 of Bradyrhizobium diazoefficiens. Lineage (NCBI taxonomy): Bacteria > Pseudomonadati > Pseudomonadota > Alphaproteobacteria > Hyphomicrobiales > Nitrobacteraceae > Bradyrhizobium > Bradyrhizobium diazoefficiens. Next base: position 4,998,589 of record NZ_CP067041.1, read on the forward strand.
ACCGAGCGCGCCGCCGAGCCAGCCGCCGAACGCGCCAAAGAACAGCGTGACCGAACCGAGCAGGCCCGCATCGGCCTTGCTGATGCCGAAGGCTGCGATCAGCGCGGGGATGGCAAGACCGAACATTTGGACGTCAAGCGCGTCCAGCGCCCAGCCGCCGAAGCTTGCCCAGAATGTGCGCCGCTCCAGCGGCGAGCTTTCACTGTACCAGTTTGACATGTTTCCTACCCCTGTACGCGTTATTGCTTGATGTCGTTGAAAGTCGCCGTCACCGGATCTCGGCGTGGTAGCGGAAGCGGTCGGCCGGGCCGCGCGAGCGACGCCATTCGATCGGCCGCCGCTCCAGGTCGAGCGCGAGGCGCTCGATCACGATCAGCGGCGCGCGGGCCTCGAGCCGCAGCAGGCGCGCCTGCATCTCGTTGGCCAACTCGACGGTCAGGATTTCCTCGGCCGAAACCACCACCTCGCCGCAGCGCTCTTCGTAGAGCGGATACAGCAAGTCGCCGAACTCGGCCGTGTCAATCTCGAGGATTCTTGCGAAGCGCGATTGCTGAAGCCAGATCTCTTCGGCGAGCAGCGGCACGTCGTCCATCAGCCGCAGGCGCGACAGGCTGATCACGGGCTCGCCAACCGGAATGCGCAACGCCGACGCAACGGCGGATGTCGCCAGCACGCTTCTGCGCCGGATGATGCGGCTCCTCGGCACGCGTCGCTCGCCGCTTTCGGACTGGAAACGGAAGAAGCGGAACAGGGATGAATTGAAGCGGGCCCGGCGCACGAAAGTGCCGCGGCCCTGCTGCCGCTCCAGCACGGCGTCCGCCACGAGCTGGTCGATCGCCTTGCGCACCGTGCCGATCGCGACCCCGTAATGGCCGGCCAGCTCGGCTTCGGACGGAATCGGCTCGCCCGGCCGCCATTCATTGCGGTTGATCCGCGCGGCAAGGTCGTCGCGCAGGCGCTGGTAGCGTGGCAGGCGGTCGTCGCGCTCGGCTGAATTCATGTAGTCATATAGATGACCAGATGAAAGCGGAGTCAAGCACTACCAAGAATACCGGGCCGTCATTCCCCCCAGTCGTTCCGGGGCACGCAACGCGTGAACCCGGAATCTCGAGATTCCGGGTTCGATGCTAACGCATCGCCCCGGAATGACCTTGAGTCAATTTGCCTCAATCCAGCGTACGGCGGAAGCGCGTCACGGCGATGGTCATGGCGACCGCCATCAGGATGGCGAGCGCAGCCGCGTCGAAGCGCAGATTTGGCATGGAGGCGCCCTTCAGCATAATGGCGCGGACGATGCGCAGGTAATGCGTCAGCGGCAGGCATTCGCCGACATATTGCGCCCAGACCGGCATGCCCGCGAACGGGAACATGAAGCCGGACAAAAGGATGCTCGGCAGGAAGAACATCATCGACATCTGCATAGCCTGGAGCTGGTTCTGCACCAGCGTCGAGATCGTGTAGCCGATCGACAGATTGGTGGCGATGAACAGCGTCGACAGCAGCGCCAGCAGGAGAACGTTGCCAAACAGAGGCACGCCGAACAGCAGCACACCGATGCCGATGATGAGGAAGGCCTGCAAGAAGCCGACCAGCACGTAAGGGATGATCTTGCCGAACATCACCTCGACCGGCTTGATCGGCATCGATAGCAGAGCCTCCATGGTGCCGCGCTCGACCTCGCGGGTTACCGAGAGCGCGGTGAAGATCAGCATGGTCATGGTGAGGATGGTGCCGACCAAGCCCGGCACAATGTTGAGGCTGGAGTTCGCGGCCGGATTGTAGCGCGCATGGGCGCGGATCTCGAACGGCATTTCCGGGGGATTGCCGATGTAGAGATCGTGCGCAAGCGCGGTCTGCACGATCATGCCAAGCGAGCCGAGCGCGGCGCTGGCTGCGACCGGATCAGTGGCGTCGGCGGCGACCAGCAGCGCCGGCTTGTCGCCGCGCCGCACCGCGCGCTCGAAGCCGCGCGGAATCTCGACGCCGAACAGCACCTTGCCGGACTTCAGGAGATTGTCGAATGCGTCGACGTCGTGCACCTCGTAGATGAAGCGGTAATAGGCCGTGTTCTCCAGTGCCTTCAAGATCGAACGCGCGAGATCGGAATCTTCCTGGAGCAGTACCGCGCTCGGCAGATTGTGCGGGGTGGTGTTGATGGCATAGCCGAACAGCAACAGCTGCATCACCGGCAACAGCACGATCATCGCGAACGAGACGCGGTCGCGCCTGAGCTGGATGAACTCCTTGACCAGCATCGCATAGGAGCGCTTCCAGAAGCCGAAGTGCTCGCGGATTTCATGCGCTGGGCTCGTTGGGTTGGCGACGCTCATTGGAAATTGTCCTTGGACCGGCCCATCAGCTCGATGAAGACGTCTTCGAGCGAGGGAGCCGATTTGTGCCAGTGCAAACCGCTCTTGTCGCGCCACGGCGCGATGCTGGATTCGAGCGCGGCGACATCGCGCCCCGACACGTGCAAGGAGGTGCCAAACGGTGCCACCATGTCGATTCCGGGTTTGCCCGTGAGCGCGGTGGTGAGATCGTTCAAATCCTCGCCTGTTACAGTGTAGGTCGTGAGCTTGGATCCTGCGATCACCTCCTCCACCGTGCCGTGCGTCAGCAGATGGCCATAGGCGATGTAAGCAATCTCGTGGCAGCGCTCGGCTTCGTCCATGTAGTGGGTCGAAACCAGCACGGTGAGCCCTTCGGCCGCGAGCGCATGGATCTCGTTCCAGAAATCGCGCCGCGCCTTGGGATCGACGCCGGCGGTCGGCTCGTCGAGCAGCAGCAGCTTTGGATTGGGCAGTGTGCAGGCTCCTAGCGCCAGCCGCTGCTTCCAGCCGCCGGAGAGTTCGCCGGCAAGCTGCTCCTCGCGCCCCGAGAGCCCGAGCCGCTTGATCATGTCGCGCGCCGCACCGCGTGCGTCGGTGCGGCCATAGAGCCGTGCAACGAATTCGAGATTCTCGCGCACCGACAGGTCCTGATACAGGCTAAAGCGCTGCGTCATGTAGCCGACCTGGCGCTTGATCTTTTCGGCGTCGCGCAGAATGTCGTAGCCGAGGCAGGTGCCCTCGCCGCTGTCGGGCGTCAGCAGGCCGCAGAGGATGCGGATGGTCGTGGTCTTGCCCGAGCCGTTCGGGCCGAGGAAGCCGTAGATCGAGCCGCGCTTCACCTGCATCGACAGATCGTGCACGACCTCGCGGCCGCCGAACGATTTGGTCAGGCCCTTGACGTCGATCGCGATGTCGTTGCCGCCGTTCATCGCTTGTCCGCCACCGGAGTCTTGGGGTTGAGATAGATGTCGATCGGTTGCCCCACCCGCAAGGCATCCGGCCGCGACGGTCGCGCCTGAATGAGATAGACGAGCTTGTTGCGCTCTTCGAGGCTGTAGATCACCGGCGGCGTGTATTCGGCCGAGGTCGCGATGAAATAGATCTTTGCGGTGAGGTCGGCGGCACAATTGTCGCAGGCGACCCGCACCTCGTCGCCGATCGATAGCTTCGGCAACTCCGTCTCCGGCACGAAGAAGCGCAGTTTCATGTTGCCGGGCGGCATGATCGAGAGCACCGGCCGCTGCGCCGCCACCATCTCGCCTTCGCGGAAATAGATCTGCTGGATGGTGCCGGCGACAGGTGCAAAGCCCTTGCGCCGCGCCAGCCGTGTCTCCGAGGTCACCACCCGGGCCTGGGCGACCCGCAGATCCGAGACCGCGGCATCGAGCGCGGCTTGCGTGCCTGCGCCGGTCTTGCGCAGGGAATCCGCGCGATCGAACACCTGCTGCGCATTGGCCAGCGTCGCCTTGGTCTGGTTGAGATCGGCAAGCTGCAGATCATCGTCGACCGAATACAGGGCGTCGCCGGCCTTCACCACGTCGCCCTCGCGGACATCCAGTTTGGTCACCCGGCCGGCCTCGTCCGGGCTGACGTAGATCATGTCGGCCTCGACCCAGCCTTGGAAGCCGGGATCGCGCTTCTCGTTGCAACCGGCAAGTCCGGTTGCGAGGACGAAAACCGCGATCGAGCAAAGGCGCGGCAGATGCTGCTCTCGATCCCTCACCCTGAGGAGCCGCGAAGCGGCGTCTCGAAGGGCGAGGAGCCACAGCCGGGCCTGCCTCCTTCGAGACGCGCGTTCCGCGCTCCTCAGGATGAGGTGAGAGATGGTTCGCGACGACGTCATGTCGTCCTCCGTTCGCCAAAAATCAAATCGAGATGGACGCGCAGCATGTCTTGCGCGTCGAGCGGCGCGTGCCGTGCAAACAGACTCTGCCAGATCACCGCGATCATCGCCGGCGCGATCAGGATTTGCGGATAGCGCGCGAGGTCGTTCTGGTGGATCTCGCCGCGGGCAATGCCGAGTTCGATCAGCGCGCGCATGCCGGCGATCCCGCGCGAGACGACCTCGCGGTAGTAGAAGTCTGCGACGGCCGGAAAGCGCGGCCCCTCCGCCACGATCAGGCGGACGAGATCGCCGCGGCGGGTGCCGATGACCTCCTTGAGGAAGTTGCCGGCAAAGGACTCGATGAGGTCGCGCACCGAGCCCGTTGGCGGCGGCAGCGCAGTCAGCTTCGCTACCACGGGCACGATCACGGTGCGCACCAGCTCTTCGAACATCGATTCCTTGTCCTTGAAGTGCAGGTAGATCGTGCCCTTCGCGACGCCTGCGCGCTTGGCAATGTCGTCGAGCCGCGTCGCGGCAAAGCCGCGCGCGATGAACTCCTCCATCGCCGCCTCGACGATCGAGGCGCGTCGCTCGGCGGCGCGCGTCGCACGGTTCGACGCCGGAGCAGCGGCTTCCCCGCTTGCCTCGAGTTTGTGACGTGCTGCTTTGGTGGGTCTCATTGTCATTTCCAATTCATGACTGACTAGTCAGTCATTGTCAATTGATCTCCGGGTCGTTTAGCCCCGCCTCGAATTAGCATTGACTAATGAATTAGCATTTGCTAATTGATCTGCATGATTGAAGCCGCCCCAAATCCCGTCACCGCGGTGATGCGCGCCCTCGCCGATCCGACGCGCCGCGCCGTGTTCGAGCGTGTGTTCGAGCACAAGGAAATCAGCGTCGCCGAACTGACGCGCGGCAGCGGCGTGACCCAAGGCGCGATCTCGCAGCATCTAAAATCGTTGAAGCAGGCCGGCCTCGTCGCCGAGCGCGCCGAGGGCCGCAACGTCTTTTATCGCGCCGCGCCGAAGGGACTCGAGCCGTTGGTGACCTGGATGGATCATTACGGCGTCTTCTGGCGCGAGCACTTCCAGAACCTGCGTGACCTCTTGAAGGAGATAGACCCGTGAGTGCAGCCGACTTGAAAGCCGAGACCCAAGAAAACGTCCGGGACATTGTCATCGACGAGGTGCTCCCTCATGAGCCGGAGACAGTCTGGAAGGTGCTGACCAGCGCCCAGCTGATCGCGCGCTGGCTGATGAAGCCAACCGGTTTTGAGGCCGTCGAAGGCACGGCCTTCACGTTCCAGACTACGCCGGGCAGCAATTGGGATGGCGTCATCCATTGCCGCGTGCTGGAGGTCGTGGCTCACAGGCGGCTCGTCTACGCCTGGAAGGGCGGCGATGAGCGCAACAACGGCTATGGCGCGCCGCTCGATACTGTCGTGACGTGGTCCCTCACCCCGGTCGAAGCCGGCACGCGGCTCCAGCTGGTTCATGGAGGCTTCGTGCTGCCTAGGAACGAGAGCGCCTACACCGTCATGAGCGGCGGCTGGAAGAAGGTCGTGCGGCAGCTCGACGAGATCAGCGGCGAAGAGAGCTAAGGAGTCATGGCGATGGACAAGCCCTATACCGGCGGCTGCGCCTGCGGCGCGATCCGCTATTCGATTGCCGGCGAACCCTTGTTCGCCAATCACTGCCAGTGCCGGGACTGCCAGCGAGAGAGCGGCACGGGCCACGGCTCGTACGCCACATTCCCACGCGCCCGCGTCACGGTGACGGGCGAAGCCAAAAAATGGGACATGGTCGGCGACAGTGGCAATGTGAAGACGCGCGCCTTCTGCCCTGAGTGCGGCTTAGCCGTCTACATGACCTTCACCGCGATGCCCGACATCTTCACCATCCGCGCCACGAGCCTCGACGATCCCGCCCGCTACAAGCCGCAAGCCGTCACTTACGCTGTGCGCGCGTATGACTGGGATCATCTCGATTCCAGTCTGACCAAGTTCGAGACGATGCCGCCGGGGTAGGACGAGAGTTATCACGCTCGAAGGTGCGCTCCCTCGCCCGCTTGCGGGAGAGGGTTGGGGAGAGGGTGTCTCAGCACCGGAACAATCCCCTAGAGGAAAGAACCCTCACCCGCGCCTTGGGCGCGACCTCTCCCGCAAGCGGGAGAGGTGAAGCCAACTAGCACTTGCTTTTAACTGTGAAACTTCAACCCATCGACGATCTTGTCGATCATTTTGCGCTCGGCACGCATCGCGATGCCGACGAGATTGAGATCGGCGCGCACAACCGCCCTCACCGCCTCGCGATTGGCGGTATCGTGCGTTGTCGTGAACATGTCCTCGGTATAGACCGCCGGCGTAACGTTGCGCGTGAGCGCACGATCGAGTGCGCGCGACAGGGCCGGACCATCGGCACCATAGATCAGGATCGGCTGACCGATCAGCGCAAGATATTTCGTGGACGAGGCGTCCTCATAGGCTCCGCCGATGCACTCCGGAAAGGCGGCAGCGACGCCGCTCGTCAGGAACGATGCGACATTGAGCTTTTGCCAGGTCTGGAGATCGTTGCGAATGACAACGGCAATTTTCGTATCGAATTGCATGAGTTCTCTCGAATGCACATCCAAGCGTCAGGAAAGAAAAGATAATTTCTCGCGCCAGCGGACACGAAGGTAATCCGGATTGACCCATCGATCACAGCTCGGAAATTTCGATGGCGATGCGCGCCGGCTGCGCTTCTCCTCGCGAGTCAAGTCGGGTATATGTCGGCACTCTGTCACCGAACTGTCATAAAGGGTCCATGTCCGAAATCGGCGCGATCAAGCGAACCTTCGAACCCGTACAACGGCTTGCGAAGACCAATGGCCATCCGCTGCCGAACGACGGGAAAAAATTCAACAGCCTCGCCGTTCCCATTGCTGGCGAGGCGCCAGGTTCCGCATTCCCTGAGGACGCCTCTTCGCGCCACGAGGCTTCTCAGGCCGGCCTCTCCGCTGACGAAGCTCGTGCAGAGACGACCGCGCCGGAAACCACGCCTTCCAGAGAGGCCGCACCACGCAGCACCGAAATCGAGCTCAAGCTGATTGTGGCTTCTGATCGCCTGGCGGATTTCAACGACGCGCCGATCATCGCGGCGAACGCGCGTAACAAGGGCACGCGCAAGCATCTCAAGGCCGTCTACTACGATACGCCCAAGCGCGCGCTCCACCGTGACGGGTTCAGCTTCAGGGTTCGCCAGAGCGGCGCACGATTCACACAGACGGTGAAAGCCGAGTTCGGCAACGATCCGCTGCGCCGTGGCGAGTGGGAGGCCGCCGTCCCATCGATGGCGGCGGACATCGCCCTGGCGATGCCGCTGGTGTCAGACAAGCTGCGCGCCGAGCTCGAACGTCACCCGGTCGAAGCCGTCTTCAGCAGCGACATCCACCGGCATCAACGCCTCGTCGACCTGCCGTCCGGCACTATCGAGGTCGCTTTCGATCAGGGCCATCTGACATCCGGCGATCGATCGGTGCCGGTCAGCGAGATCGAACTGGAACTCAAGAGCGGCAGCCCGTCGGCGATCTGGGAGCTCGCGCTGCGGCTTGCCGAGCATGGTTCGGTGAAGCCGTCGATCCGAACCAAATCAGCGCGCGGATTTGACCTCGCGGCCGATACGCCGCCGCGGGCACCGAAGCCGCCAAAGCTTCGTCTCGATCCGTCGATATCGCTCGACGAGGCCTTCTCGGAGATTCTGCGCTCCTGTCTTTTTCATCTGCTCCAGTCGCTGCCTGCCGCCGAGGACGGTCGCGATCCCGAAGGGATGCATCAGCTTCGCGTCGCGCTGCGGCGCCTGCGATCCGCGCTCGACCTGATGCGGTCGGTGGTGTCGCTGAACAAGCTGGACCTGATGCGCGCTGAGGCGAAATGGCTCGCGGGTAGTCTCTCCGGCGCACGTGACTGGGACGTGTTTCGACAGCAGACGTTGCGGACGGTTGCGGATGGCTGTCCGTCGGTTGCCGGCTTCGACACGCTGGGTGAACTCGCCGACGAACGCCGCGCGACGTGCTACGACAAGGCCCGCCTCGCCCTCGCCGACCGGCGCTGCTCGTCTTTCGTGATCGGGCTCGGCGCCTGGATCGAAGCGCGCGGCTGGCGCAGCGAGGTTGCTCCTGAAGGTCTGGCGCAACTCGCCGAGCCCGCGATCAACTTCGCCCGCAACATCCTGTCGGCACAGCATACGAAGGTGCTGAAGCGCGGCCGCAGATTCAAATCGCTGCCGACTGAAGAGCGGCACCGTGTCCGTCTCGCCGCGAAGAAGCTGCGCTACGTCGCCGACTTCCTGCTCCCGCTCTGCGAGCAGCGCAAATCCGCGCGGCGATTCTCGCGCAAGCTCGCGGATCTCCAGCAGGAGCTCGGGATCTACAACGACATGGCGACGACGACATCGCTGCTTGCAGATGTCGACGCAGCATCGACCGGCAGCGGCATAGCGGCAGCGGCGATCGCCGGCTGGCAGGCTCATGCCATGGTCGGCATCGAAGCGCGCCTCGTCAGGGCCTGGTCGGAATTCACTGGGGCCAAGGTGCCTTGGTCGATCGACGCGCAGGAGCAACCGGCAAAACTGGTGCAAACCGACGCAGGATGGCTGCGCTAACGCTCTGTCAGCCCTTGGCGTCGCAGGCCCAGGCGCGGATCACGCATTCCTTGCCGCCATATTTATAGCATTCGCGCGTCGCGGCATTGAGCGTGGCCGAGATCTTCGGCTTCACGGCATAGCCATAAGCGCCGCAGGGATTGGCCATATCGACCGACATCGCCGCACAGGCGCGCTTCATCGTCACCGTCGTGCAGTTGCCCTTGCACTGCTTCTGCGCGGCGGCGCGCGCCTCATGCTCGGCGCCGTAATCATAGGCTTGGCCGAACGCGCCGCACTTGCCGACTGCGAACGCACCGGCCGCGTGGGCTTCAGTGATATAACGGGCGCCGGCGACACAAACCGACAGCGCAAAGAAAAACAGCGCGCAACGGCGCGCGACGACGTTCGAAACCATGGAAAAGCCCCTCCCCCCAAGGCAGGTGCGGGGAATCTAAGCGGTGGTCGTTTCCAGATGGTGAACAGGGGCTGAAATTGAATGATTGGGAGATGCCGTAGGGCGGATTAGCGAAGCGTAATCCGCCAACTGTTTCACCGCGGAAACAGAAGCGGTGGGTTACGCCAGCGGACCGCGCTTCGCGCGACCGCCGGCTAACCCACCCTACGGCACTATCCCCGCCTTGCCGCTTCCAGCGCTTGCGGCGTGTCGATGTCGAGAAAGGCGCTTTCGCCGTCCACCGGCACTTCGGCGACTGCTTCGGCGTGCTTGGCAATCAGATGGCGGGCCCCGATGTCGCCGTCGAGCGTCATCAATTCCTTGAAGAAGCGGCGCGACCACAGCACGGGATTGCCGCGGCGGCCCTCGCTGACGGGCACGACGATGAGATTGCCGCGGTCAGGCGCAAAGCTGTCGATGAGACGATCGATCAGGCCGGCGTTGATCAGTGGCATGTCGCCGAGGCAAACCACGGCGCCGTCGCAAGCCTCGGGCACTGCCGCAATGCCGGCTTTCACCGAACTCGCGATGCCGCCGGCGAAATCCGGGTTCTTGACGAACTTCACCTTCAGGCCTTGCAGCGCCTGCTCAACCAGCTCGGTCTCATGGCCGGTGACGACGATTACCTCGGATGCCTTCGAGGCCAGCGCCTGCTCGGTCGCGATCCGCACCAGCTTCTTGCCGTCGAGCTCGGCCAAGAGCTTGTTCGGCCCGCCCATCCTCGTCGAGCGGCCCGCTGCGAGCACGATGGCGGCGACCTGGCTGTTGCCTTCGATCTCGGGCTTTGCGCGCGGCTGCGGCCGCGTCACGATCTCCATCAACAGACCGCCGACGCCCATGCCCATCAGTTCGGAGCGCGTCACCTTGATGCCGGCCAAGAGCCGCATCAGCACCCAGTCGAAGCCGTTCTCGACCGGCGAGCGCGCGCATCCCGGCGCGCCCAGCACCGGCACGCTGCCGGCGCGCGCAATAAGAAGCAGATTGCCGGGATCGACCGGCATGCCGAAATGCTCGATCTCGCCGCCGATCCCGGTAACCGCGGCCGGGATCACGTCGCGGCGGTCGGCGATTGCGGACGCGCCGAAGACGATGACGAGCTCGGCGCCGAGGCCGAGCAATTCCTTGATCGCCGCCGACAGCGCCGTTTCATCGTGCGGCACGCGCCGCTCGGCGATGATGCTGGCGCCGGCCGGCGCGAGGCGCTCGGCGGTGACGCGCAGCGTCTTGTCGACCACCTTCGAGGACAGGCCAGGTAGAAGCGTCGAGACCACGCCGACCCGCTTGATCACGTAAGGCGCGATCTTGAGGACGTCCTTGCCCGCAGCCTTCACCGCGGCATCGCGCAGACTTTCTTCGACGCCGAACGGGATGATCTTGACGGTGCCGACCATCTCGCCCTCGACCACCGGCTTGTAGGCGGAGAGCGTCGCGAAGGTGATGGCCTCGTCGATATTGTTGATGCGGTCGACCGCGGCGCGGTCGATCACCAGCACGCCCGCGCGCGCGGCAAACAGATTGGCGCGGCCGGTGAAGGAGCGCTCGACATGGATGCCCTCGCCGCCGACGGCGAGCGCGATGCTGGCCGCCGCGACGTCCTCGGAGACGTCGCCCGCCTCCATCCGCACCACGACGATGTCCTTGATGCCGGCGCGCTCCAGCGCCTCGACCTCGGCAGGCCCGATCGTCGTGCCCTTCTTCAGCACCAACGGTCCCTGGCGCAGGGTGTGGACGGTCACCCCGCCGATCGCATCCCTGGGGCTCGCCGGGCCGAATTTCATGCCGCTTCTACTTTTTCTTTGGGTGGCAGCCGCAGCACCGCCGTGATCTCGGCCATGATTGCCACCGCGATCTCGGACGGCGAGACCGCGCCGATCGCAAGCCCGATGGGCGCGTGGATGCGCGCGATGTCGCTCTCCTTGGCGCCTTGTGCCCGCAGCCGGTCGCCGCGCTTGGCATGCGTCTTCCGCGAGCCGAGCGCACCAATATAGAAGCAGTTGCGTTCGAACGCGTGCACCAGCGCGGGATCGTCGATCTTGGGGTCGTGCGTGACCGCAACAAAAGCGGTGTAGGCATCGACATTGAGCGGCGGCAGCGCGGTGTCAGGCCATTCGGCGACCAGCGGAACGTCGGGGAAGCGCTCGGGGCTCGCAAACGCCGTGCGCGGATCGACCACGGTGACATCATAGCCCAGCGAGCGCGCCAGCGGCGCCAGCGCCTGGCTGATATGAACCGCGCCGACGATGACGAGCTTTGCGGTCGGCGCGTAGACGTTGAGGAAAAGCTTCTTGCCGCCGACCTCAACATTGGCGCTCTTGCCCATGCGGAGCTGCTTATCCAGTTCGGCACGGAGCGGATCCTTGGCGAAATCCGCAGCCTTCACCAGGCGCTGCTCGCCGCTCTCGGTGTCCGTCACCAGAACGACGGGCCGGCGCGCGGCGCGCTCGGCATTGAGTTCGTGCAGGATTGCGAGCTTCACGGCTAGCCGACCTTCTCGACGAAGACGCGGATGGTGCCGCCACAGGAGAGCCCGACATTCCAGGCGGTCTCGTCGGCGACGCCGAACTCCAGCATCTTCGGCTTGCCGCTCTCGATCACGTCCATCGCCTCGGTGACCACCGCGCCCTCGACGCAGCCGCCGGAGACCGAGCCCAGAAACGTGCCCTCGTCGTTGATGACGAGGCTCGAGCCCGCCGGGCGTGGCGCCGAGCCCCAGGTCTCCACCACTGTGGCCAGCGCGACGCCACGGCCGGCCTTCTGCCAGTCCTCCGCCGCCTTCAGGATATCCTCGTCGCGATCGAGCATGGTGGGCCTCTTTAGGCTGCGGAGCGGATCAGGCTGCGGTGATGCGGCGGCAGGGGCCGGGAGAGCGTGCTGATCAGCTCGTGGATCGAACTCAAATTATGCACGGGGCGGAATTCGTCAACGTGCGGGAGCATCATTTTGATGCCCTGCGCCTTGGCCTCAAAGCCGCCAAAGCGCAATAGCGGGTTCAGCCAGATCAGCCGACGGCAGGAGCGGTGCAGCCGGTCCATCTCGAAGGCAAGCCTGGAATCGGCCTCCCGCTCCAGCCCGTCGGAAATCAGCAGCACGATGGCGCCCTGGCTCAGCACGCGCCGCGCCCACAATTTATTGAAGTTGTGCAGCGAGGCCGAGATTCGGGTACCCCCGGCCCAGTCCTCCACCGCGGCCGAACAGCTCGCCAGTGCCTCGTCGGGATCGCGCTGGCGCAGCGCACGGGTGACGTTGGTCAGCCGCGTGCCGAACAGAAACACCGATACGCGTTTGCGCGCATCGCCGATGCCGTGCAGGAAGTGCAGGAACAGGCGGGTATATTCGCTCATCGAGCCCGAAATGTCGAGCAGCGCCACGATCGGGGCCGGCTTCTCGATCCGCCCAAGGCGATGGATGTCGATGATATCGCCGCCTGTGCGCAAGGACGCGCGCAGCGTACGGCGCATGTCGAGCCGCAGGCCGCGCGGATCGGGCTGCTGCCGGCGCGTCAGAAGCTCAGCCTGCGGCAGCCTCATCTTCTCGATGGCCCGGAGCGCTTCCGTGATCTCGGCCGCGCTCATCTGCGCAAAGTCCTTCTTCTGAAGGATCTCCTTGTCGGAGACCGACAGGCGCAGGTCCCGCTCCTGATGCTGCGGCGTCTCGGTCATGCGCGGCTGCGACATCGCCTCCTGCACGCGGCGGGAACCTGCCTGCGGCTTCTTCTTGGCCTGCTCCGGCAATGGCACGGAATCCAGCATGTGCTTCCACTCTTCCGAGGCACGGAAGAACAGGTTGAAGGCTTGGCTGAAGATCAGCGCATGCTCATGGCGCTTGACGAAAATCGCCTCCAGCGTGGTGAAAACGTCGGGGCGATTGCCGATGTCGATCACAGGAAGCGCGTTCATGGCGTCGATCACCGCGCCCGGCCCGACCGGCATGCCGGCCGCACGCAGCGCACGGGCAAAGCCGACGATGTTGTCGGCGAACTGCTCGGTTTGCTCGGGGGCAAGGTGGTTGATGGCCATGGTTCTCGTATCCATCCCCTCGTCATTCCGGGGCGCCCCTTGGCGCGAGCCCGGAATCCATTCATCCACCAACTCTGCGGTCCGATGGATTCCGGGCTCGACGCTTGCGCGTCGCCCCGGAATGACGAGCTCAATCCTCGCTCGTCGCTTCCTTCAGCACCTTCTGCAAGGTGTCGCCCTGCATCCGCGTGATGTCGTCCTGATATTTGAGCAGCGCGCCCAGCGTGTCGCCGACCACTTGCGGGGTCAGCGAGCGGGCATCGAGCTCGGACAGCGCGGTGGCCCAATCGATGGTCTCGGCGACACCGGGGGACTTGTAGAAATCCTGGTCGCGCAGCGCCTGCACGAAGCGCACCACCTGCTGCGACAGTTTTGCCGAGATGCCGGGCACGCGCGTCTTGACGATCGCGAGCTCGCGGTCGGCGGCGGGATAGTCGACCCAGTGATAGAGACAGCGCCGCTTCAGCGCGTCATGGATTTCGCGGGTGCGGTTGGAGGTGATGATGACGATCGGCGGATGCGGCGCCTTCACGGTGCCGAATTCGGGGATCGTCACCTGGAAATCGCTGAGGATTTCCAGCAGGTAAGCCTCGAACGCTTCGTCAGCGCGGTCGAGCTCGTCGATCAGCAGCACGGGCGGTCCCGCAACGTCAGGCTCCAGCGCCTGGAGCAGCGGACGCTTGATCATGTAGCGATCGGCGAAGATGTCGCTGGAGAGCTGCTCGCGATCGGTGTCGCCGGCAGCTTCGGCCATCCGAATCGCGATCATCTGCGCGGCGCTGTTCCACTCATAGACCGCGGAAGAGACGTCGAGTCCTTCATAGCACTGCAGGCGGATCAGTTTCCGCCCCAGCGCCACCGAGAGCACTTTTGCGATCTCGGTCTTGCCGACACCGGCCTCGCCTTCGAGGAACAGCGGCCGGCCCATGCGCAGCGAGAGATACGTCACTGTCGCCAGCGATCGCTCGGCGAGATAGCCGCGCGATGTCAAAAGTTCGAGCATCGCATCGACCGATGCCGGCAGGGTCGCTGAAGTCATGAAAGAGCCAGTCTCGCTACGCCCTCACCGGGGACAAGTTTGGCCGAGACGTGAGGTTCGCTCACGCCTTGGCATTGGCGGCATCGAGGGCGCGCCGCGTCAGCACCCCGATGAGATGCGCGCGGTATTCGGCGCTGCCATGGATGTCGCTGTTGAGCCCTTCCGCCGGCACCTCGATGCCCTCAATGGCCTTCGAAGCGAAACGCTTCTTCAGCGCTTCCTCGAACGCCTCGACGCGGAACACGCCGTCGGAGCCAGCACCGGTGACGGCGACGCGCACGTCCGACGGACGCCGCGCGACGAACACGCCGACTAACGCGTAGCGCGAGGCCTGGTTGCGGAACTTGATGTAGGCCGCTTTTTTCGGCAGCGGGAACATCACCTTGGTGATGATCTCGTCGGCTTGCAGCGCGGTCGAGAACAGCCCCTGGAAATACTCTTCCGCCTTGAGGCGGCGCTTGTTGGTAACGATGGTCGCTCCCAACGCGAGCACGGCGGCCGGATAATCCGCGGTCGGGTCGTTGTTGGCGAGCGAGCCGCCAATCGTGCCCTTGTGGCGCACGGCGGGGTCACCGATCTGGCCGGCGAGATCGGCCAGCGCCGGAATCGCCTCGCCGACAATGGCGGAGGTTGCGACCTCGGCATGCCTGGCGGTGGCGCCGATCACCAGCGAACGGCCCTTCAGCTCGATCGCGTCGAGCCCCTCGATGTGAGAGAGATCGACCAGATGCGGGGGGCTTGCGAGCCGCTGCTTCATGACGGGAATCAGCGTGTGACCGCCGGCGATCAGCTTGGCGTCTTCGTTCTTCACCAGGAGATTGGCGGCCTGCCGGACGGTCCCGGGGCGGTGGTATTTGAATTCGTACATGAGGATGTCCTGATCGCGGAGGGCGCGCGGTTACGCGAGATCGGATTTCGCCATCGCCTTCGCGCCGGCGGCGATCGAGGCGACGATGTTCTGGTAGCCGGTGCAGCGGCAGAGATTGCCTTCCAGCTCCTCGCGGATGGTGTGGTCGTCGAGCTCGTGGCCTTTGCGATGCACGATGTCGATCGCGGTCATGATCATGCCGGGCGTGCAGAAGCCGCACTGCAGGCCATGGTGCTCGCGGAAGGCCTCCTGCATCGGATGCAGCGGCGCGCCGTCGGCGGCCAGTCCTTCGATGGTCTTGACCTCGTGGCCGTCGGCCATCACGGCCAGCGTGGTGCAGGATTTCACGGCCTTGCCGTCGAGATGCACGACACAGGCGCCGCACTGCGAGGTGTCGCAGCCGACATGGGTGCCGGTCAGCCGCAGATTCTCGCGCAGGAACTGCACCAGGAGGGTGCGAGGATCGACATTGGCCGTAACAGGATTGCCGTTCACGATGAGGGAGATTTTCGCCATAAGCACTCTCTATCAGCGCCCCGACGGGTCCCGTCGAAGCGGTTCTTTTTTATAATTATTCCAACCCATCATATGGGTCATTATGGCCGGGGGCAACATCGCCCCGGGCGCAAGCGGCCATTCCAAAAGTCACTACGTAAAAGGTATTGAGGCTTCAGCCCTGTACCGCCTTGGCGAAATTCGCGAAAAACTCGTCGGCAAGCTTCTTGGCCGTGCCGTTGATCAGGCGCTGCCCGAGCTGCGCCAACTTGCCGCCGATCTGCGCCTCGACGTCGTATGAGAGCAGCGTGCCGCCATCCTTCTCGGTGAGCTTCACGGCCGCACCGCCCTTGGCGAAGCCGGCCACCCCGCCCTCGCCTTCGCCGGAGATCTTGTAGCCATTGGGCGGGTCGAGATCGCTGAGCATCACCTTACCCTTGAAGCGCGCCGAGACCGGACCGACCTTCATTTTCGCCGTCGCGCGAAAGCCGCCGTCGTCGGTCTTCTCCAGCTCCTCGCAGCCGGGGATGCAGGCCTTCAGCACTGCGGGGTCGTTGAGCTTCTCCCACACGGCCTCGCGCGGCGCTGCAAGCTGAACTTCGCCGTTCATTGTCATGGCCATAGGGGAGCCTCCCGGATCGCAGCAATTATAATGCTGCTGAAGTAACGCACGGAGGCCACAAAGGAAAGGGCAACGCCCGGTCACGTGCAATGCATATTCGCAACTGCAAAAGGCTTGCGCGGATGGTTTGGGATTGGCACAGCCGGGCCATGGTGGTTAGGTCCTGCACAACATGAGCACATCCCTGTCCCCCCTGCTCGCGCCGATGCTGTCGAGCGCAGCCATGCGCGCCGTCTGCGACGACCGAGCGACCCTCCAGAACATGCTCGATTTCGAGGCAGCCCTGGCCCGGGCCGAAGCCGCCACGGGCGTGATTCCCACATCCGCGCTGGGCCCGATCGAAGCCGCCTGCAAGGCCGATTCGTTTGACATGGCCGCGCTAGCGGAGGCCGCAACGCGGTCGGGCAATGTGGCGATTCCGCTGGTCAAGGCATTGACTGCCAATGTCGCAAGGCAAGACGCGGAAGCTGCACGCTACGTGCATTGGGGCGCGACCAGCCAGGACGTTATCGACAGCGCGACCATGCTGACGCTGCGCATTGCAATCGATGCATTGGACGCCGACCTCAACCGCGCCATCAAGGGCTTTGCCGCGCTGGCCCGCGCCCATCGCAACACCGCGATGGTGGCGCGGACCTGGCTCCAGCACGCGCTGCCGATGCCGTTCGGACTAAAGGCTGCAGAGTATGCTTCGAGCCTTGCCCGCGCCCGGTGCCGACTGCGGCGGCTCCGCCGCGAGGGCCTCGCCCTGCAATTCGGCGGCGCCGCCGGCACGCTCGCAGCGCTCGGCGACAACGGACTCGCGGTCGCCGAACGACTGGCGCAGGAGCTGAACCTGCCGCTCCCCGAGGCGCCCTGGCACACCCATCGCGACCGCATCGCGGAGGCCGCTTCAGGCTTTGCGATCCTCGCTGGAAGCTGCGGCAAGATCGCGCGCGACGTCTCGCTGCTGATGCAGACCGACGTCGGCGAAGCCTTTGAACCCGCCGGCGAAGGCCGCGGCGGCTCGTCGACCATGCCGCACAAGCGCAACCCGGTCGCAGCCGCAAGCGCGCTGGGCTGCGCGACCATGGCGCCGCAGCTCGCCGCGACGATCTTTGCAGCCCAGGTGCAGGACCATGAGCGCAGCGCCGGGCCCTGGCACGCGGAGTGGCCGACGTTGCCGCAATTGATGCTGGTCACTTCAGGCGCGCTCACGGCCATCGTCGACATCGCCGAGGGCCTCGAAATCGATGCGGCGCGCATGCGCAGCAATCTCGATGCGACGCACGGGCTGATCATGGCGGAAGCCGTCACCTTTGCGCTGGCCGACGAGATCGGCAAGAGCAATGCGCATCATCTCGTCGAGGCCGCGAGCAAGCGCGCGGTCGCCGAGAAGAAGCATCTGCGCGAGGTGCTGTCGGCCGATTCGCAGGTCACAGCGCATCTGCCGCCGGAAAAAATTGCGGCATTGTTCGAGCCGATGGCCTATCAAGGGGCTTCCCAAGCTCTGATCGACCGGCTGCTCGACAGCCTCGACCGCGACTAAGAACTGCAAATTACGACGGAGACGCCGCATGCCCATGATCGATGCCGACGGTTGCCTGATCAACGTCTCCGTCGAGGGCCGCGATGGCGGGCCGACCCTGATGCTCTCCAACTCGCTGGGCTGCACGATGCAGATGTGGGAGCCGCAGATGAAGGCGCTGACGCAGGTGTTCCGCGTCATCCGCTACGACCGTCGCGGCCACGGTAAATCCGGCGTTCCGCCGGGACCGTATTCCATCGAGCGGTTCGGCCGCGATGTGCTGGCCATCCTCGGCGACCTCAACATCGAGAAGGTGCATTGGTGCGGCCTGTCGATGGGCGGCATGGTCGGACAATGGCTGGGCGCGAACGCGCCGGAGCGGTTCGGCAAGCTCATCCTCGCCAACACCTCCTGCTATTATGCCGAGCCGACCAAATGGCTGGAGCGCATCGACGCCGTGAAGAAGGGCGGCATCGCGGCCGTGGCCGATGCGGTAATCGCCGGCTGGCTGACGGCCGATTTCCGCGAGCGCGAGCCTGACATCACCGCGAAGATGAAGTCGATGCTGCTCGCAACGCCGGTCGAAGGGTATCTGGCCTGCTGCGAGGCGCTGTCGACGCTCGACCAGCGCGAGATGTTGTCGAAGATCAAGAGCCCGACGCTTGTCATCGCCGGCCGCCACGACATGGCGACGCCGATCTCGGCGGGCGAGCTGATCCGATCCAACATTCCCGGCGCCAGCATGACCATCATCGACGCCGCCCACATTTCCAACGTCGAGCAGCCGCATGCGTTCACGGATGCGGTGATAGGATTCCTGACGCAGCGGTAGTCGCTATCCGGAGAAAATACATGGACGACGAGAAGCGCCGCGACGCCGGCATGAATGTGCGCCGAAAAGTGCTCGGCAATGCCTGGGTCGACAAATCGATCGCGGGTCGCAACGCGTTCAACACCGACTTCCAGGACCTGATCACCCGCTACGCCTGGGGCGAGATCTGGACGCGGCCGCATTTCGACGAGCGCACGCGGCGCGTGCTGGTGATCGGCACGATGGTCGCGCTTGGGCAATGGGACGAATTCCGCCTGCATGTGCGTGCGGCTCTCGCGGAAGGCGGTTTCACCCCCGACGACATCAAGGAAATCTTGTTGCAGCAGGCGATCTATTGCGGCGTTCCGGCAGCGAACCACGCCGTCAAGGAAGCCTCAGCGATTGTGCAGGAGCTCGGCCTGCTCAAGAGCTAGCGGCGCGGCGGTCACTACGGTGGTCTTCGGTGCCGCCTCGGGCCGTTCGATCACCACCACGACCGCAGCACCGAGCAGCAGCAGAAGCTCGGTGGCGTGCAGCCGAAGCGCGGCCATCTCGCCGACTTTCGAGGCCATCACCATGCTCGCAAACGAGATCAGGCTGCCGATCGCAAGCGCAATGCCGAGGGCCTCGTCGCTGCTGCCGCTCTTCCGAGTGCGCGGAATCGCGAGCAGCGCAAGATAGATCGCGAAGAACGCCACCACGGTTAGCCGTCCCAGCGCCAAGAGCCAGGCGGCGCGCACCGCGCTCATGCCGGACATTTGGAGCTGGTCGCTGAGGAAGAGCGCCACCGCGACGCTCGGCCGCTCATAGAGGCCGTGCACCGGCGCCACGAAGATGTTGAAGGCGACCAGCGTCCAGGCCGGGATGAAATAGGCCGCCAGCAACGCGCCGTTGACCGAGCCAATCCGCCAATCTCTGAACATGCCGCTTCCCGCTTCGTCTGATGCCTGCCTTCGAGAGAAGGCTTTGCCGGGAGCTAACTCGCATCGGACTGTGGCGGCAATTTAAACCCTTTGTTTACCTTAACCGGGCCGTTGGACCGTTCCCCGCAAAGAAAGGGCCCCGCCTTCCGGCGGGGCCCTTTGATGCTATTCCCGCGGCCTTCAATCCAGTCTGTTGTCCTGCTGACCGCCTTGCTGCTGGCCCGGCTTGTCGCCCTTGCGCATCGGGTCCTGCTGCTGCTGTCCGGGCTTCTGGCCGCCGCCCTGCTGCTGCCCTGGTTGCTGACTTGGGCGCTGCTGACCGGGACTCTGATTCTGCTGGCCCGGATTTTGGCTCTGCTGCTTCGTCATCGGGGGGAAACTCCCTTGTTGGACCGTCAGTCGGAGGTAACAGCCGGCAGCCAATTTGGTTGCAATGCGGAACCCGGTTCCGCGCAAAGTGCGGGAACCGGCATATGACGTCAGTGTCGAAATGACCTCTGTACAAGCCTTTATACCAAGGCATGGCCTGTTGCAGCCGCCAGTTCCCTGCTGTTACAAAACGGGAAGAACGCTTAAGGGCTGCCGGGGCCCAAGAAACTCACTCTCTATCTGAGCTCCCTTTGAGCCCGCGACAGGTTTGGTGACGGCAGCCTATGGATTATTTCGCCCAGCAGCTCATCAACGGCCTCGTGCTCGGTTCGATTTACGGCCTGATCGCGATCGGCTACACGATGGTCTACGGTATCGTCGGCATGATCAACTTCGCCCACGGCGATATCTTCATGATCGGCGGCTTCATCGCCCTCATCACCTTCCTGATCCTGATCTCGCTCGGACTGACCGCGATCCCGGTGATCCTGCTCGTCGTCCTACTGGTCTCGATGGCGATCACCGCGCTCTATGGCTGGACCATCGAGCGCATCGCCTATCGGCCGCTGCGGCATTCCTTCCGCCTCGCGCCGATGCTGTCGGCGATCGGCATGTCCTTCGTGCTGACCAACTACTCGCAGGTGGCGCAAGGAGCGCGCGTCAAGCCGATTCCGCCCTTCATTGTGGGCGGCTACACGCTGCATGAGAGCCCTGACGGCTTCGTGATCCAGCTTTCGAACATTCAGATCATGGTGGTCATCACCACCATCGTGCTGCTGGCGATCTTCACCTGGCTGGTCTCGCGCACGCGGCTCGGGCGCGACATGCGCGCCTGCGAGCAGGATCAGACCATGGCGGCGCTGCTCGGCGTGAACGTCGACCGCACCATTTCGATGACCTTCGTGATCGGTGCTGCCCTCGCTGCTGTCGCAGGCTTGATGTACCTGCTCTATTACGGCCTGGTCGATTTCTACATGGGCTTCGTCGCCGGCATCAAGGCGTTCACCGCGGCCGTGCTCGGCGGCATCGGCTCGCTGCCCGGCGCGATGCTCGGAGGCCTGGCGATCGGCCTGATCGAGACGTTCTGGTCGGCCTATTTCTCGGTCGAGTACAAGGACGTCGCCGCCTTCTCGATC
This sequence comes from Bradyrhizobium diazoefficiens, assembly GCF_016599855.1. Lineage (NCBI taxonomy): Bacteria > Pseudomonadati > Pseudomonadota > Alphaproteobacteria > Hyphomicrobiales > Nitrobacteraceae > Bradyrhizobium > Bradyrhizobium diazoefficiens. The sequence continues at coordinate 5,019,609 of NZ_CP067041.1, forward strand.
CTGATCGTCGTGCTGATCTTCATGCCGACCGGCCTGCTCGGCCGTCCCGAAGTCGAAAAAGTCTGACGGACCGCCCAGCGTGACAGTCAACCCGCACAAGACCACCAAAACAAGTCGCACCGCCGGCATCCCCTTCCTTCTGAAGACCGCCTTCATCAACGCCCTGATCGCGCTGGTGCTGTTCTCGCTGATGATCGGCATCCGCACCGAGGCGGGCTCCGACGGCCAGCTCACCTACTGGACGCGCTTCGGCGATCTCGCCTCGCTCGTCGCCGCAGTGTTCGGCGGCTCGATCGTGATCGAGCTAATGCGGCAATGGATCGGCCCGACCGGCGCCGAGAAGCTGGTACCGGCCTCGGTGCAGAGCGGCATGTCGTTCGTCGGCCGCTATCTTGCACCGGCGCTGCTGATCTTCACGCTGCTGGTGCCTGTCATCTTCTATGACCAGCGCTACATCCTCGACCTCGCCATCCTCGTGCTCACCTATGTGATGCTGGGCTGGGGCCTCAACGTGGTGGTTGGCCTGGCGGGCCTGCTCGATCTCGGCTACGTCGCCTTCTACGCGGTCGGCGCCTACTCCTACGCGCTGCTCGCCACCAATTTCGGCTGGTCGTTCTGGGTCTGCCTGCCGCTCGCCGGCATCCTTGCCGCGTTCTGGGGCATGCTGCTCGGCTTTCCCGTGCTGCGGCTGCGCGGCGACTATCTCGCGATCGTGACGCTCGCCTTCGGCGAGATCATCCGCCTCGTCATCATCAACTGGCAGGATCTGACCGGCGGTCCGAACGGCGTCTCCGGGATTCCCCGCCCCTCCTTCTTCGGCATCCCGCTCGACAACAGCGACGACGGGTTAGCGGCAAAACTCGGCATCGAATACTCACCGACTCATCGCATCGTCTTCCTGTTCTATCTGATCCTCGCGCTGGCGCTGCTCACCAACTGGGTCACGATTCGCCTGCGCCGCCTGCCGATCGGCCGCGCCTGGGAGGCGTTGCGCGAAGACGAGGTCGCCTGCCGCGCGCTCGGCATCAACACCACGACCACCAAGCTCACGGCGTTCGCGACCGGCGCCATGTTCGGCGGCTTTGCGGGTGCGTTCTTCGCGACCCGCCAGGGCTTCATCAGCCCGGAATCCTTCACCTTCCAGGAATCGGCGCTGGTGCTCGCCATCGTCGTGCTCGGCGGCATGGGCTCGCAGCTCGGCGTCGCGCTCGCCGCACTCACCATGATCGGCGGCTTCGAGCTGTTCCGCAGCCTCGAGACGTACCGCATGCTGGTGTTCGGCATGGCGATGGTGCTGATCATGATCTGGCGGCCGCGCGGCATCATCGGCCATCGTTCACCGACCGTATATCTGACCAAGGCGCACGCCATCTCCTCCGACCTCGTCAAGGAGGGCCACGGATGAGCGGCGAAACAATTCTCGGCGTCGACCGACTCACCATGCGCTTCGGCGGCATCGTCGCCGTGCAGGATCTGTCGTTTGCGGCCGAACGGAAGAAGATCACCGCGCTGATCGGACCGAACGGCGCCGGCAAGACCACCGTCTTCAACTGCATCACCGGCTTCTACAAGCCGAGCGGCGGCGCCATCCGCCTCACCCACGACGACGGCAAGCAGATCGCGCTGGAGCGGCTCAACGATTTCCGCATCGCCAAGCAGGCCAAGGTCGCCCGCACTTTCCAGAACATCCGGCTGTTTCCCGGCATGACCGCGCTCGAGAACCTGATGGTGGCGCAGCACAACGCGTTGATGCTCGCCTCGGGCTTTACGTTTCTCGGCCTGATCGGCGTCCCGACCTATCGCCAGGCCGAAAAGCGGGCAATCGAGCTCGCCACTGACTGGCTCAAACGGATCAATCTGCTCAACCGCGCCGACGACGCCGCCGGCAATCTCGCTTACGGCGACCAGCGCCGGCTCGAGATCGCGCGCGCGATGTGCACCGAGCCGGCGCTTCTGTGCCTGGACGAGCCCGCCGCCGGCCTCAATGCGCGCGAGAGCGCTGCGCTCAGTGAACTCCTGCTGTCGATCCGGAATGAGGTCGGCACCTCGATCCTCCTGATCGAGCACGATATGTCGGTGGTGATGGAGATTTCCGACCACATCGTGGTGATGGACCATGGCGTGAAGATCGCGCAGGGCACGCCGCAGGAGGTGCGCGACGACCCGAAGGTGATCGCCGCTTACCTCGGCACCGACGAGGAAGAGGCCGCGGCGGTGATGGAGAGCGGGTCGTGACGTCTGCCGCCGCTCCCCTGCTCGCGATTCGCGGCTTGCGCGCCGCCTACGGCAAGATCGAGGCGCTGAAGGGCGTTGACGTCGAGATTAGTCCCGGCGAGATCGTGGCGCTGATCGGCGCCAACGGCGCCGGCAAATCAACGCTGATGATGACGATCTTCGGCAAGCCGCGCGCTCGCGCCGGCCAGATCCTATACGAGGGCCGCGACATCACGGAGGTGCCGACCCACGAGATCGCGCACTTGCGCATCGCGCAGTCGCCGGAAGGCCGCCGCATCTTCCCGCGCATGAGCGTGGCGGAAAACCTCCAGATGGGCGCGGACGCCACCGACTGCACCGATGTGGAGCGCGAGGCGACGCTGGAGCGCGTGTTCACGCTGTTTCCGCGGCTGAAGGAGCGCTACGTCCAGCGCGGCGGGACGCTGTCCGGCGGCGAGCAGCAGATGCTCGCGATCGGCCGCGCCCTGATGAGCCGCCCGCGCCTGCTCCTGCTCGACGAACCCTCCCTTGGGCTGGCGCCGCTGATCGCGCGCCAGATCTTCGACGCCATTCGCACCTTGAACCGGCAGGACGGTCTCACCGTCCTGATCGTCGAGCAGAACGCCAACCATGCGCTGAAGCTCGCCCACCGTGGCTACGTCATGGTCAACGGCCTGATCACACTCGCCGGAAGCGGGGCCGAGTTGTTGCAGCGCCCTGAGATTCGCGCCGCCTATCTGGAAGGCGGCCGACACGGCTGAGGGACCCAGATCGCGGTCGAGCGGCCAAATGCGGCGAGATATCTGCGCTCATGCCCGTATTTTGCCGGTGACTTCTCGCCAAATTCATTCAAGAATGGCGCCGGTCTGAACCGGGCGAGCCCGGCAACTTCCACAGGCGATCACCCGCGAGGTATCTCATGAAATCACTGAAACTCATCAGTCTGGCTTTCGGCGCGTCGATCGCGCTGTCGAGCGCGGCATTGGCGCAGGATGTCACCATCGCAGTCGCAGGTCCGATGACCGGCACTGAATCTGCCTTCGGCCGCCAGATGAAGAACGGCGCCGAAATGGCGGTGTCAGATATCAACGCCGCCGGCGGCGTCAACGGCAAGAAGCTCGCGCTCGACATCGAGGACGACGCCTGCGATCCCAAGCAGGCCCGTTCGGTCGCGGAAAAGATCGCGGGCGCCAAGATCCCGTTCGTCGCCGGGCACTATTGCTCGTCGTCGTCGATTCCGGCGTCCGAAGCCTATGCCGACGGCAACGTGCTCGAGATCACGCCTGCCTCGACCAACCCGCTGTTCACCGAGCGCAAGCTCTGGAACGTGGCGCGCGTCTGCGGCCGTGACGATCAGCAGGGCCTGATCGCGGCGCAGTACATCGCCAAGAACTTCAAGGGCAAGAACATCGCGATCCTCAACGACAAGACCACCTACGGCAAGGGTCTGGCGGACGAGACCAAGAAGGCGCTCAACAAGGCCGGCATCACCGAAAAGATGTACGAGTCGTACAACAAGGGCGACAAGGACTTTAACGCGATCGTCTCGCGCCTGAAGCGCGACAACATCGATCTCGTTTATGTCGGCGGCTATCACCAGGAAAGCGGCTTGATCCTGCGCCAGATGCGTGACCAGGGCCTCAAGACGATCCTGATGGCCGGCGACGCGCTCGCCGACAAGGAATACGCCTCCATCACCGGGCCCGCCGGCGAAGGTACGCTGTTCACCTTCGGTCCCGATCCGCGCGAGAAGCCGACCGCGAAGAAGATCGTCGACGCCTTCAAAGCCAAGAACATCGACCCCGAAGGCTACACGCTCTACACCTACGCGGCGATGCAGGTCTGGTCGCAGGCCGCCAAGAAGGCCGGCACCACCGACCCCAAGAAGGTCATGGAAACGATGAAGGCCGGCAAATGGGACACCGTGATCGGCCCGATCGAGTATGACGCCAAGGGCGATATCAAGCAGCTCGACTACGTCGTCTACAGATGGGACGCCAAGGGCGGCTATGCCCAGATCAAGGGCAACGGTACCTGAGACAGCGTACCTGACCTTTTCTTCGCCAAATCGTCATCGACGCCCCGGTTCGCCGGGGCGTTTTCTTTTGCAGCGCCGTTAGACGGCTGCGGACAATTTGCCGTCCGCCACTTGCTGCGCCTTGCGGAGCGCTTGCAACAGATCGTTGGGCCGGAATGGCTTTTGCAGGCAGACCACGCCGTCGAGGCCGGGCGCCTCGCCAACGAAATCCAGCGCTGTCATGCCGGAAACTGCCACGATCGGAAATCCGGGAACCCGCTCGCGAATAACGGCCATGACCTCGATACCGCTGGTATCGGTCAAGAAAATGTCGACAATCGCTGCATCGAAAACGTCCTCGCCGAAGGCCTTCAGGCCAGCCGCGCCGCTCTCCGCTTCAACCACGTCATAACGGTTGACCCGAAGGACGATCGAGACCATGGCGCGGACGTCCTTCTGGTCATCGACAATGAGGACACGGGGCATGGGAACAACTTCCGGATTCGTATCATTATTTGGTTCAATTCAACGGCAACGCGCGCCGAGGCAGTATGAGGTCCCTCCAGTAAAGCCAACCTTACCGATTCCCTATTCCGATTGCCCATCCAAGTTAAGTAAGCTGTAACCCTCGGTTGAGTCGTGGGCGCGTCCCTCGGGACAGGCGCTCGGAGCCGGCTACCATAGAGACCCAAGGCAGGCGGCCAACGCAGTCACGTGGGCTACCCGTGGACCATCCATGCCGACCAGCGAGAGGTCAACGTGCACGCAAAGAACGACCGAAGCACATTCCTTTCGACCTTGCCGGCCACGCAGAGTGATCGCACTGCAGCATTGGCGATCGTCGGCATCTCCGCGATCCTGTTCGCCCTGGCTGTCCCCTTTGCGGGGACCCCGCTGATCCAGGTGCCGGCCTTTGTCGCCAGCTATCAATCGGCACTCGCCGTCAGCGACATCATCACCACGGTTCTGCTGCTGTCACAATTCGCCGTTCTGCGCAGCCGCGCGCTGCTGCTGCTGTCGACCGGCTATCTGTTCACCGCAGCATCGGCGGTGACCCACGCCCTCACCTTCCCGGGGCTGTTCGCACCGACCGGGCTGCTCGGCGCCGGCTCGCAAACCACAGTCTGGCTCTACATGATCTGGCACGGCGGCTTCCCGCTGTTCGTGCTGGCCTATGGCTGGCTCAAGAACGGCAACAGCGGCAACAAGATCAAGGAATCGGCCGAGCGTCCGATCGTGCTGGCGGTCCTCGGCGTGATCGCCGCGATGATCGTCATTGCCTGGATTGTCACCGCGCACCACGATCTGTTGCCGGTCCTGCTGAGAGATGGTCGCTACACCACCACCATGATCGGCGTCGTGTCCTTCGTCTGGTCCTTGAGTTTCGCGGCGCTGATCACGCTGTGGTTCCGCAAGCCTCATACGGTGATCGATGTCTGGCTGATGGTCACGATGTGCGCCTGGCTATTCGACGTCGCGCTGTCGGCGATCGTTAACGTGGCCCGCTACGATCTCGGCTTCTATGCCGGCCGACTCTACGGTCTCGGCGCCGCGAGCTTCGTGCTCGCCGTACTCCTGGTCGAGAACGTCCGCCTTCAGGCGAGCACCATGGGCCTGGTCGGCCGGCTGCGCGAACAATCGGCGTCCGATCGCGATTTTTACTCAAAACGCCTCGCGCTCTACGGCGCCGTCGTCGAGTCCTCAAACGATGCCATCATCACGCAGTCGCTCGACGGCCTCATCACGGGTTGGAATAAGGCTGCCGAGCGCCTGTTCGGCTATTCGGCCGCTGAGGCCATTGGCCAGCCGATCTACCTCGTGGTGCCGGAGGACCGGAAGGCCGAAGCCAGGGGTCTTCTCGACCGCATCGGCAACAACGAATCGATTGCCCAGCACGAGACCGTCCGCATCCGCAGGGACGGCCGTCCGATCGACGTTGTCCTGAACGTCTCGCCGCTGCGATCGGACAGCGGTGAGATCATCGGCGCCTCCAAGATCGCCCATGACATCACCGAGGAGAAGCAATCGCGAGAGAAGCTGCGCCGCGAGACCGAGGAGCGCCAGCGCATCTTCGAGACCTCGCAGGACCTGATCCTCGTTACCGACGGTTTTGGTAATTTCATTCAGGTCAGCCCGAGCGTGAAGGAGATCCTCGGCTTCAATCCGGAGGACATGATCGGGCACAGCGCGACTGAGTTCATCCATCCCGACGATCTGGACAGGACGCGCGAGGAGATGCGCGCGGCGCGCCGCGGTCATATCAAACGCAGCTTCGAGGCGCGCTATTATCATTATGACGGTCACGAGGTCACCCTGAACTGGATGGGCACATGGTCGGAGCCGGTGAAGCGCCATTTCTTCATCGGCCGCGATCTCACCGACAAGCAGGCCGCAGAGGCCCAGCTCCGGCAGGTCCAGAAGATGGATTCCATCGGCCAGCTGACCGGCGGCGTCGCCCACGACTTCAATAACGTGCTGACCGTCATCACCGGCACGATCGGCATTCTGGCGGATGCGGTCGCAGACAAGCCCGAGCTTGCCGCTATCACCAAGCTGATCGACGATGCCGCCGAGCGCGGCGCGCAGCTGACCAAGCACCTGCTCGCCTTCGCCCGCAAGCAGCCGCTTCAGCCGCGTGAGATCGACGTCAATGCACTGGTGCTGGAGGCGGCCAAGCTGTTGCACCCGACGCTCGGCGAGCAGATCACCATCACGCCGCAGCTTACCGAGGATGCGTGGCCCGCTCTCGTCGATCCCGGCCAGCTCTCCACCGCGATCCTCAACCTCGCGCTGAACGCGCGCGATGCCATGCCCGACGGTGGCACCCTGGTGTTAGAGACCCGCAACATCTTTCTCGACGATGGCTATGCCAGCATGAATCCCGACGTCGTCGCCGGCAATTATGTGATGATTGCGGTCAGCGACACCGGCTCGGGCATTCCGGCCGCGCTGCTCGAGCGGGTGTTCGATCCCTTCTTCACGACCAAGGAGGTCGGCAAGGGCACAGGCCTCGGCCTCAGCATGGTGTTCGGCTTCGTCAAGCAGTCCGGCGGCCACATCAAGATCTACAGCGAGGAAGGCCACGGCACGAGCGTGAAGATCTACCTGCCGCGGTCCACCGGCGTGCAGGAGACCGAGTACGAGGCGCTTCAGAACGTGCCCATCGCCGGCGGCAACGAGAAGATCCTGATCGTCGAGGACGACGCGCTGGTGCGACAGTACGTCGTGACCCAGATCAAGAGCCTCGGCTATGCCGCGCTCGAGGCGGCCAACGCCGCCGAAGCCCTCACGATCATCAATGCTGACAAGGACATCGACCTGCTCTTCACCGATGTCATCATGCCGGGCAACATGAACGGCCGCCAGCTTGCCGACGAAGCGGCGCGGCGGCGCCCCGACCTGAAGACGCTGTTCACCTCGGGCTATACGGAAAACGCCATCGTCCATCACGGCCGGCTCGATTCCGGCGTCCTGTTGTTGGCGAAGCCCTACCGCAAGTCGGAGCTCGCCAAGATGCTCAGGATGGCGCTGGCGAGTTGAGCGGGCCGCTCGCGTGCGCTATCGCTGAGACCCTGCAGCGGACGGAGTGTCGCCCTTGAAAAACCTCCTCACCGATATCGCCGGCGTCCGCGTCGGCCACGCCCATGACGCGAGGCTCGCCTCGGGGGCGACGGCGATCGTGTTCGACGAGCCGGCAGTGGCGGCGATCGACATCCGCGGCGGCGGCCCCGGCACGCGCGAGGACGCGTTGCTCGATCCTGCCAACACGGTCGAACGCGTTGACGCAATCGCGCTGTCCGGCGGCTCCGCCTTCGGGATCGAGGCCGGCGGCGGCGTGCAGGCCTGGCTCGCCGAGCAGGGCCGCGGCTTCCGCGTCCGCGAGGCACTGATCCCGATCGTGCCGGGCGCGATCCTGTTCGATCTGCTCAACGGCGGCGACAAGGCGTGGGGCCGGTTCGCGCCCTATCGCGATCTCGGCTATGCCGCGGCGGCCGCCGCCGGGACGGAGTTTGGGCTCGGCAGCGTCGGCGCCGGCTTTGGCGCCACCACCGCGACATTCAAGGGCGGGCTCGGCTCGGCCTCCGCTGTCACCATCAGCGGCGTCAAGGTCGCGGCGCTCGTCGCCGTCAATGCGGTCGGCAGCGCCACCATTGGCGACGGACCGTGGTTCTGGGCGGCGCCGTTCGAGGTCGACGGCGAGTTCGGCGGCCGCGGATTGCCTGGCACATTCACCGACGACTTGCTCAAGATGCGCATCAAGGGTGGCCCTGCGGCAAGCGAGCGCGAGAACACCACGATCGGCATCGTCGTCACCGATGCGGTGCTGACCAAGGCCCAGGCCAAGCGGCTGGCGATGATCGCGCACACCGGCTTTGCCCGCGCGATCTATCCGGTCCATGCCCCGGTCGATGGAGACGTGCTGTTCGCCGCCGCGACATGTGCGAAGCCGATTGAGCCGGTCGCGGGCCTCACCGAGCTTGGCATGGTCGCCGCCAACGTCGTCGCGCGCGCAATCGCCCGCGGCGTCTACAGCGCAACCGCGCTGCCCTTCCCGGGCGCGCAGCCGGCGTGGAAGGATCGGTTCGGCTAGAAACGAAACGCCGGATACGGCGTTACCCCGACGGGCCAAGGTGCACCGTCATGCCGTCCTCTGTGATCCGCTTCTTTCGCTATGCGCCCGACACGCGCGAATTGAAGGTGGCTTTCGTCAGCGGCCGCCTCTATGTCTACGAGGACGTTCCGCCTGAGGTCGCCGCCGCGTTCAGGACTGCGTACTCAAAGGGCACGTTCTTCAACCACGAAATTCGTGATCGTTATGCCTATCGTGACATCACGCACGAATATGCCGGCTAGCCTGGAAGACGACTTATACGCTCATCGACATCGATGAAGCCGCGGATCCCGCCGCGGTCTGGGCCTGGCGCTGCATCATCTGGCCGAACCAGTCATAGGGCGAATTGCCGCCGGGCGAGGAACTGGACGCCCCCGGCACCGTCGTCCTCATCTTGAAGCCATCGGCGTAGGTGACGGTGGTGGTGGTCGAGCCGTCGGCACCGGTCGTGGTGGTCGAGGTCGACCCGCCGCTCGATGATGACGACGAGGAATCCTGGCCGCGGCCCGACGCATCGCCCGCAGCCTGCGCGTGGTGATGGCCACCATGATGGCCGCTGCCCTTCAGCGCTTTCGACATCTCGTCGAGGCTGACGCTGCCGTCGGAATTGCTGTCGAGCTTGGAGAACACGTCGTCGGCCTGCGCCAAGTTGGTGCCGCCGGCATCCAACGCATTCTCGAACTCGGACTTGGTGATCTGGCCGTCGCCGTCCGCATCGATCTGCGAGAACAGGTCCTTCAGCGCAGCGTCGTGGCTCGTCGACGTCGAGGCCGTCGAGCTCGACGAAGTGGAGCTTGCCGTGCTGCCGGTCGGGCCCGCCGACTGGCTCTGCGCGGCAAACAGCGCGTTCATCGTCAACGGCGAGATCTGCGGATAGCGGCCCGCGTTGACCGACGAGGTCGCGTTGCTGGTCGAACTGCTGTCGCTGTCGATCGCGAACGGATTGGTCGAGGCGCCTTGCGACGAGCCCGTCTGTTGCGTCGAGGACGATTTCGAGCTCGTCAACGACTGAATGGCATCAAGCGCACTCGATACGGCGCCAAGCGCGAACAACATTGCACAACTCCAACCCATGCGGCATGCCGCGGCCGATGTTCCGGCGCTGAGGTCAGCAAGCGCCGTGCCAGCGCGAAAAGCTCAATGAAATCGGGCTCGACCACGTTTTTCGGCAGCGGGAACATCGGCAATTCATGCCTCCGGCGGCAGAATTTTCCGCCGACAGCAAGCTCGCCCTCCCTGCATTGCCCGGCTGAGAGGCCCATGTTAGGCGAGGCCGTTCGTCCTTCGGCCGCCACGGGAAACAGCGCCATGACCCAAGCCTTCGCCCCCCGCCCCCTGGCAATCGCACCCTCGATCCTGGCCTCCGATTTCTCGAAGCTCGGTGAGGAGGTTCGCGCCGTGGACGCCGCTGGGGCCGACTGGATTCATCTCGACGTGATGGACGGGCATTTCGTGCCCAACATCTCCTATGGCCCTGACGTCATCAAGGCGATGCGCCCGCACACCAGGAAGGTGTTCGACGCGCATCTGATGATCTCGCCCTGCGACCCCTATATCGAGGCCTTTGCCAAGGCCGGCTGCGACCACATCACCGTGCATGCCGAGGCCGGTCCCCATTTGCACCGCTCGTTGCAGGCGATCCGCGCGCTCGGCAAGAAGGCCGGCGTCTCGCTCAATCCGGGCACGCCGATCAGCGTGCTGGAATACGTGCTCGACCTGGTCGACCTCGTGCTGGTGATGTCGGTCAATCCCGGCTTCGGCGGCCAGGCCTTCATTCCCTCCGCGATCGGCAAGATCCGCGACATCCGCGCAATGACGGCAGGCCGGCCGATCGACATCGAGGTCGATGGCGGCGTCGGCCCCGATGTCGCGGGCGCGCTCGCCGCGGCCGGCGCCAATGCATTCGTCGCCGGCACCTCCGTGTTCAGGGGCGGCACGCTGGAAGCATACAAGACCAACATCGCCGCGATCCGCGACGCCGCCGCGGGCGCCCGCGGCGAGGCGATCTGAAAAGCTGCATCGGGCTCCGCAAGCGCTAAAACCTGCGGTTTTTACGGAGGTCGCAGCGCGCAATGCTTAGAATTGCAACCGCGCTCCGTACTCATCCGGACTTCACTGATTCGCGCAAATCACCGCTACTAGCTGCTGCCTGCTTTTGACGGGAGCACATCATGACGACGACCCTGGTTTGGACTGGCGTGGCGTTGTGGATCGGTTTCAGCGCGTTTGTTGTGTTTGGCCCATCGGCCGGACCGGAGAAAGTCCCGGCGCGTTCCACCCGTATCATCCGTCGCGACAGGGCCTGACGCCATGCAGATCGCCCTGATCAAGCGTCAGCCGAAGCGCCGCTGCCGGATCCCGCGCCGCCCGCATCCGAACCTCGATTATTTCTTCGGCCGCCTCGAGCGCGCCGACGGGCCGCTCCAGGATGATGCCGACCCCGACAATTCAGACCTCGATCATTCCTTCGCCTCGCAACGTCGACACTGAGACTCCCTTTTTCCGGATTGAAACCATGAAACCGCACTGCCCAAACTGCCTCAAGGAAATGGCCAAGGCAGCCGCGTCGCGTAACCTCTTCAGCTGCGAACCCTGCCGCGAGATCATCCAGTATTTCGGCGGCCATGCCGACCACGGCGGGCCTGGTCCGCAGTTCACCTGGCCGATCCGCCGCAAGCGCGCGATCCACATCGCTCACGCGGCTTGACCGGCCTCTCGATACCCCGCGCCTAGTCCGCCACCTCGCCGGTATCCGCCTCGCCTGCATCCGCGGCCATCCGTGGCGGTCGCACCACCGTGACGGTGCAGGTCGCCTCCGCGGCCACCTTGGCCGAGACGCTGCCGAGCAGCGTGCGCCGAAACGAGCCCTGCCGCGCGCCGATGATGACGTGGTCGACCTGGTTGACCTCGGCGAATTCCAGAAGCGCGGCGGCGGGATCGATGGCCTCCAGCACGTGAACCGACAGGCGGCTCTCGTCCAGCTTCAGGGGCATCGCCCAATGCCGAAGCGCGACAAGGCGATCGATGTGCTTGTTGGACCCCTGCTCATCCAGCGTCCGGTCGATCGCGATGCGGTTGAGCTTCAGCACATTGACACAGGCAAGCCGCGCCGAGGGCAGCGTCGTGAGAATGCGCTCAGTGGTGACCCGCAGCGCATCATTCAGCTCCGGCGCGCCCTCCGCCGTGTCGAGCGCGACTGCGATGATCGGGCTCTGCGCGATTTGCGTCGCAAGATCGGATCTCGCGCCCTGCGGCTTGACCTCCGGGTTGAAGCGGCGCCGCCAGGCAACGCTGAGAGGGTCGCGCTTCAGGCGCTCCGAGCGTGCGGTGAGCTTGACCTGGTCCGGGTGGGTCAGATCGAAGGCAAGCTGCGCCGCTGTCGGGTAGCGCCAGACCGGCTCGATCTCGAGGCAGCGCAGCACCACCTCCTGGAGCCACGGCGGATAGTCGCTGCGCAGCGCACGCGGCGGATACGGATCGCGCCACAGCCGGCGCCGGATCGCGCGCAGCGTCTCACCCTCGCCGAAGGGACGTTCGCCTGTCGTGAAGAAATACAGCAGTACACCGAGCGAAAACAGATCGCTGCGCGGATCGTCGCGCACACCCAGGAGCCGCTCCGGTGCCATGTAGGGCGCTGTGCCGTAAGGCAGGCGGAACTCGGCCTGCAACAGATCGGGCAGATGGTTGTGATGCGCCAGGCCAAAGTCGATCAGCACCGCCTCGCCGTTATCGCGGAACATGATGCTGCTCGGCTTGATGTCGTGATGGATCACGTTCTGCCGGTGCAAATCGCCGAGTGCGGTCGCGATCTTGGCCACGAGCTGCCGCACCTCGTCGTAAGGCAGCGGCAAGTCGGGCAACCGCTTGTAGAGCGTGGTCCCCGATATGCGCTCGATCACGGCATAGGCCTGGTGCGCGAAATCGCCGGTGCCGTAGCAGTGCGGCACATGGGGCCCTGTCAGCCGGGGCAGGATCATCATCTCCATCTCGAACGAGACGATCGCCGCTGGGTCCTCGCCCTCGGACGCCCTTGGAATCTTCATCAGCAACGGCGCATTGATGCCGGCATGGGTGACGGTCCACAGCATCGCCATTCCGCCGGCGTGCACGCATTCGCCGATGGTGTAGCCGTCGATCACGGCGCCGGGTTTGACCAGGGGTAGCGGCATCGGCCTCTAGCGCCCCTCCGACAGGCGGTCGGCGAGCCAGTGCGGCAGGCCGTTCTCGCGGATCCGGTTGGCCGCGCGCGCGACGTCATAGGGGGCGCGGCAATAGGTGATCGCGCACGAGACCGTATCGAACAGCACGAAAGCCGCCGAAGGATCGCCGTCGCGCGGCTGGCCAACCGCGCCGAGCACGGCCAGCCACTGCCGTCCGCGCAGCAACGGCACGGCGACATCAGTCTTCGGCACGAGGCCCGTCATCTTCGCCGTCACCGAGATCGAGTAGAGCGCCGGACGGTGAATGTGGCCGCAGAAGGTCACGTGGGCGGGGGTCGAGATCAGGCTCCTGGCGGCGTCGGCCATCGAGCGAATGTAGTGCCAGCGCTGGGGATGAGAGGCTTCCGAGTGGACGAACAGACGGTCGCCATCCTCGACGAGCAGCGGCAATTCGGCGAGAAACCGGCGCTGCGCGGCGTCGAGCCGGCCGCGCGTCCATTCGATCGCGATCTGCGCCTCATTGTTCATGGTCTCGGACGAGGAGTTCACCGCCTGGTCATGATTGCCGCGCACCGCGACGGCGCCCTGGGCGACCAGCTCCATCACGGTGTTCACCACCCATTCCGGATCGGCGCCATAGCCGACGAAATCGCCGAGCAGGATGAACCGCTCGGCGCCCTTCGCGCGGGCCGCCTTCAGGCATGCCTCAAACGCCTGCCGGTTGCCGTGGATATCCGAGAAGACAGCCAGAAGCACGGACCCTCCACCCTCGAATTCTTATTGGAAGCCGATAAAGCCAATTTGAGGGAGGCGGGCAAGATGCGCCAGCGCCGGACGGTTTACCAGCGCACCGCCGACGTGATGGTGAAGGGGCTATTGCTCGTCCTTTGGCGGCATGCGGGGCGGCGGCAGCGGCGTGAAGACGGCGCCTTGCGCTCCGGCCGGCGGGGCGTTGAACTCCCCGGTCGAAGAGTCGCCGCCGCTGGTCTCGAGGATGACCTTGGGCGTCACATATTCCCGGACCATGTCGATCAGGGTGCCTTCGCCGCCGCCGAAGTCCGCCGCGCGCCCGCCTTGCGGATGGCCGGCCGCGATCTCGTTCTCGGCCGCATGGGTCTTGTCGGCCAAGGTGTCGTCGTAGGGGACGCGGAATGCGCGCGGAATGCCGCTCGGACGATGATCCTCGTCGAGTTCCTCGACCCAGAGATAGATCGAGCCGGGATCGCCCTCCAGCGAATGCGGCTCGACGATCCGCGCCTTGAGCAGCTTGAAGGTAGCAGGCAGCCGGTCCGTGCTGGCCCAACCGAGCAGCCCGCGCATTTCCGTGAAGCTCACCACATAAAAGGCGCTGGTCACGACCACCGCAATCGCCTTCACCGGCCAGTGCAGCCGTGCATAGACCAGCACGACCAGCAGCAGCGCGCCGATCACGGCGTAGGCGACCGACAGCGTGAGGATGACCGTTTGCAGACTAATCACGGCGCACCCTCGTCGCGTTCTTGCTCACACCGGTCCTCGGGTCGAGATCGGCCCCATTGCGCCAGGTGCTGCGAAAGGTCTCCATCAGCGATTTCGGCCGTTGGCTCACATCGATGACCTTGCCCTCGGCATCGAGCCGGAATCGCACCGCAGTCTTCTCGTCACCGGTATGGTCGAGCGTGAACTTGTTGTCGAAGATCACCTGCGCGGTCGGATTGAGCTTCTGCACCTTCACATTGGCCGTGACAGGCTCGCCGGTGGTGGCGACGAAATGCGAGACGTTGACAGTGTATTCACCGGCCACGATGCCACGTAACGTGACGATCTCCTCACGAATTGGCGATGCGATCTTCTTGCCGTTGACCATGATGAAATCGTTGGCCCCGCCGCGGTCGTCGCGATCGAGCGTGAGGAAGCCGGCCTCGCGGTGACGATACCAGGCGATGTTGCCGGCTGGATCCTGCACGAACAGGTCGAGATCGTCAGGATGATTGTCAGGCCAATCCAGCGTGATCATGAACTCGGCCTTGGAGTCGATCTTGCCGTCCTTGGCATCCGGAGAGACCGCGAGCAGCGCGAGGAAGAACAGGAAGGCGACCACCTGAAGCGCCTTGAACAGCATCACGCCGAGCGGATCGAACGGCTCCTCGCGCGGATAGAGGCCGAAATCATCCATCATGACGGGATTCCAGCGCCTTTGCGCTCGAGAACGGGCGTCACATAGGTCTCGGTCAGGACCACGGCATCGGAAAACACCCGCTGGGTTGCGGCATCCAGCATGTAGTACTGGATGCGGACCAGGATCGAGCCGACGAGGCCCGCCAGCGTCGTATACATCGCAACCGCCATGCCGTCACTCATCAGCCCCATCGAGGAGCGCATCGCGACCTTGTCTGCGGCGTCCAGCCCTGCGATCGGCGCCAGCATGATGATGAAGCCGACGATGGTGCCGAGCAGGCCGAGCTTCATCAGCGTGTCGGAGACGAAGGCACCAAAACCGTTGGAGCCGCGCAGGCGGTCGGCAAGCGTCCGCAGCAGCAGCGTCTGGTCGACCGGGCGGTAGTCCTGCGCTGCGGCCTTGGTGACGAGGCTCTCGATATGATCCCGCACCAGCCCATTCGGCAGCGCGGCCGCGCTCGCATCGAGAACTTTGCTGCCGTCGGGCGCCGCCAGCACCGTGCGGCAGCGCCGCGCCGCCGCCCCCTCACGGGCAATCGCCCGCGTCCGCAGGAAGCAATGACCTGAGGTCAGGACATAGAGCACCGCGATCACGCTCGAAATGTAGGTCCGGTCCGAGGTCAGCATCAGATGGATCAGGCCGAACCGCCACAACAGCACGACGGCGAAGACCGACAGCCCGGTGAAGATCATCCAGAACAGGAGCGCGCTGCGCTCGGATGGGTCGGCTGCAGTGTTCGCGATCGGTCCAATCGTCATCGAACTCATGCTGCACTCTCCTGACGTGCAGGGATCGGCCTGCAACGATTCTGCCCCGATTAGATCAAAGCCGCCGCGGCCGGTCCAAAGACGCGTGCCCAATCCGGCTTGGGAAATTTGCCCGAGCTGCAATCCGGCCCAAACCCTGCAATTGGCAAGGCGCGGCGGCGTTGTTAGGCTGAGCTTACCAAACTTTGGGGTGATCGCATGCGCCTCGTGCTTCAGCTTGTCGCCCGTCTGCTTCTCATCGTCGTACTTTGTCTTGGCGCGGCGACTGTGTGGGCCACGTTCGATGCCTATCGCAGCGTAGACCGGGCCACTGCAGCGTCCGCCCAGCGGGTCGCGCGGGCGCTTCAGGGCCTGTACTGGCACGAACTCTTGCTGCGCAGCAGCAGAACGCGCGAGCATCTCGTGCCGGTTCCGGAATGGCGCACGCTGGAGACGATGAAGCTGATCTCGCCCGGCGTCTGCGTCGAGTTCCAACCGGCCGCCGCGTTCGAGAAGCCGCTTTGCGGCCAGAGCCAAGGGATTGGCAGGACGCCGCCGCAGTGGTTCGCCTCCATCATTCCGACCTTCCTCGGCAGCCACGCCGAGGCGGTGCGGCCCGTCAGCCTACGCGCCGCAGCGGCCGGAACGGTGGTTGCGACGCCGGATGAAGCGGCCGCAATCTCGCTCGCCTGGGAGTACATTCTCAACGTGATCGACGTTGCGCTGCTGATGGCGGCGGCGATCGCCCTGCTCGCCTCGCTTGCGATCGCGCACACGCTGGCGCCGGCGCGCACCATCGTGCTTGCCCTGCAACGCATGTCGCGCGGCCACTATCGCACCAAGCTGCCGCGCTTCCGCTCTATGGAGCTTGCCATGATCGGCGGGGCCGTCGATGCGCTCGGCAGCCGACTGGAAGAAGCCACCGAGCAACGCGCAGCGCTGACGCGCCGCCTGATGGAGATCCGCGACGACGAACGGCGCGCGCTCGCCCGCGAGCTGCATGACGAGTTCGGGCAAAATCTCTCGGCCATCCTGGCTTTCGCCAACACGATCGAGACCGCGAGCGCACAGCAGGGCAACGGCATCGCACAGGATGCACGCATGATCTCGCAGGCCACGCACCATCTGATGGCCTCGCTGCGCGATGCGCTCAAGCGCTTGCGCAATCCTCTGCCCGACGAGCTCGGGCTGGAGGCAAGCCTCGTCAACCTCGTCGACAGCTGGCGCTCGCAGAGTGCAACCCAGCCGACGATCCAGCTCGACCTCAAGGGCGACCTCGCCGACATCAGCGGCCCGGCCGCCACCACGGCCTATCGCGTCGCCCAGGAATGCCTGACCAATGCCCTGCGCCACAGTGCGGCGCGCGAGATCTCGTTGCGCGTCGAACGGCGCGCGGGCGAGGACGATGCGCTTCTGATTTGCGTCGAGGACGACGGCGGCGGCGATGCGGCGCGCGTCGCGCGGTCGGCCGGCCTCGGCCTCACCGGCATCCGCGAGCGCGTAACCGCCGCCGGCGGTTCGCTGTCGATCCTGCCCGCAAAGCGCGGCCTCAGCGTCGCCGCAACGATTCCGTTCGCCGCGTGAGGCCCATGAGCGAGATCGCAGCAACGGGCATCTCGGTGCTGCTGGTCGACGACCATCCGATCGTCCGCCAGGGGTACCGGCGCGTGCTGGAGAGCCAGGGCGATCTCCACGTCGTGGCGGAAGCTGACAATGCCGCGGATGCGTACGGCGCCTTCAAGACGCATGATCCCGACGTTGTCGTGATGGACATCTCGATGCCCGGCGCCAGCGGCCTCGAGGCGATCCGCAACATCCGCGCGCGCAGCCCGCGGGCGCGAATCCTCGTCTTCACCATGCACAACGAGGCCGTGCTGGTGAAAGCCGCCTTCAATGCCGGTGCCTCCGGCTTCGTCACCAAGAGCAGCGCGCCCTCCGCCGTCGTCAATGCCATTCGCGGCGTCGCGCGCGGCGAGCGTGCCATGAGCGACGACATCGCGCATGTGCTGGCCGAGGACAGCCTCTCGCCGACCGGATCAGCACTGGATCAATTGGGCGAGCGCGAGATCGAGATTTTGCGCCAGTTCGCCGGCGGCGCCACCACAGAGCAGATCGCGACGCATCTCAATCTGAGCGTCAAGACGGTCCAGAACTATCACTATCTGATCAAGACCAAGACCGGCGCGCGCACGGACGCGCAGCTGGTGCGGCTCGCGGCGATTTGCGGGCTGACAAGGATTTAGCAGCAAGGCTGCCGCACTCCCTGTTCCTTGAAGCTTCTCAATCTGCCGAACGAAATTGGAACAGAGCCCATCCGGCTCCGGTTAGTACGGCAGGTAAGGAGCAAGAGTCATGAGTAAGGGTGACCACAAGAGAGTCGACCATCCCCCCATCATCACGGTAGGCGAGCTCATTGACGAGCTCTGCCGCCTGCCGGACACAGCCGTCGTCCACTTCCGCTGCCCCACGCTCGATCAGGAGCTGACATTCGATCGCCTTCGCAAGCGGTCAAAGGACACCGTCGAAATCGCGATCAATGTCTTTCCGGAAAGTCCGCCGGTCGTACCGGCGCCCAACGGCGGATTTCACGCTCGCGGGCATGCAGCTTCGCCCTCGGTTCGCGAGGGGACTGCTCTTCACAAGGGGAGAGGGTAAGCTCGGCGAAGCGGCCTAGGCCCGCTTCAACCCGCGCAACAACAGCGCGAGCGTCGCATCGACGCGGGCGGCCAGCTCGGCATCCTTCCACTCATCGGCATGAGCCGGATGATGGAAGCGACAGGTCGCATCGAAGATCGCGCGGGCGGTGGCCTTGGTATCGTCCACCGCGAATACGCCCTGCTTGACGCCGTCGGCGAGGATCGCAGCAATCTGGTCGACCATGGTGTCCTTGTGGCACTTGACGGCCGCGCAAGCCTCGCGTGCCAGGGTCAGATAGGTCTCGAACATCTCGGGGTCGTCGAGCACGCGCGAACGCTTGGCGGCGAACAGCGTGCGCAGCCAGCGATCGAGCCGCGCGGGCGCCGGCCCCTGCTCCTTCGCGATTGCAAGCAACGGCGCATCGATACGGTCGAGCCAGCGTTTGGCGACAGCCTCGCGCAGCGAAGCCTTGCTCGGGAAATGGCGGTAGACGCTGCCGTGGCTCACATCGAGCGCACGGGCAACGTCGACCACGGTGGCTTTCGCAAGTCCGTAGCGCCTGAGCACGTCCTCGGTGACTTCAAGGATCCGCTCCGGCGTCAAGACAACGGCTTCGTTCATGTCAGCACCATGTTCCCATTGAGGACCTGGATCGTCCGGCGACGGAGCTGCTTTTGCAGCAGCCATGCCGTCGTTCGGAAGGCTTTCGCTTTAATGAGGCAGTTTTGCAGCCTGCGCCGCGATCTGCCGCGCCACCAGCAGATTGAGCCAATGCCCAATCGCCCCGGCGAAGTTGATGATTTCTGTCGTCATTTTCTTATATCTCCACTCGTCCGCGGCCCTCGCCCTTCGACGACGACCCTCGATCCGACTGTTATTTCGGATGTCGGGCTCCCCCTGGAGGTGACCGCGGGACGCCCAATCGGAGCGTCCGCGAACAGATATACATGTCTCACTGACAGATTTCAATATCTGTCAGTCAATGATCCGTGATTGACAGTTAGTTTTTGAGTCCGACCGGGCGAAGCCTCCGGACCGCAGGGGGCGCCTGGCGCCCGTCGTCCCCCGCTACCTTGGCTCAGCCGTTTGTTTCGCCTTGCCCGCTCTGGTAAATCACGGCGTAAAAAACATTTTGGCCGGAGCCGCACCCCCTCGACCTTTTGGGGGCGCCCGCGCCCCACCTGGAGCCGTCAGATGATTCCCCGCTATACCCGCCCGGAAATGGCCTCGGTCTGGGAGCCGCAGACCCGGTTCAGGATCTGGTTCGAGATCGAGGCGCACGCGGCGGACGCTCTCGCCGAGCTCGGAACGATCCCCAAGGAAGCCGCCAAGACAGTCTGGGCCAAGGCCAAGGACGCCACTTTCGACGTCGCCCGCATCGACGAGATCGAGCGCGAGACCAAGCACGACGTCATCGCCTTCCTGACCCACCTCGCCGAGATCGTCGGCCCCGAAGCGCGCTTCGTGCACCAGGGCATGACCTCCTCCGATGTGCTCGACACCTGCCTTAACGTTCAGCTCACCCGCGCCGCCGACCTCCTCCTCGCCGACCTCGACAAGGTTCTGGCCGCGCTGAAGAAGCGCGCCTTCGAGCACAAGATGACGCCGACCATCGGCCGCAGCCACGGCATCCACGCCGAGCCCGTTACCTTTGGTCTCAAGCTCGCTTATGCCTACGCCGAATTCACGCGTGCCAAGGAGCGCCTGATCGCCGCGCGGAAGGAAGTCGCGACCTGCGCCATCTCCGGCGCCGTCGGCACCTTTGCGCAGATCGATCCGCGCGTCGAAGAACATGTCGCCAAGGCGATGGGCCTCGTGCCGGAGCCGATCTCGACCCAGGTGATCCCACGCGACCGCCACGCGATGTATTTCTCGACCCTCGGCGTGATCGCCGCCTCCGTCGAGCGCCTCGCGGTGGAGATCCGCCACATGCAACGCACCGAGGTGCTGGAGGCCGAAGAGTTCTTCTCCGAGGGCCAGAAGGGCTCCTCTGCCATGCCGCACAAGCGCAACCCGGTGCTGTCCGAAAACCTCACCGGCCTCTCGCGCATGGTCCGCGCCTATGTGACGCCGGCCTTGGAGAATGTCGTGCTCTGGCACGAGCGCGACATCTCGCACTCTTCCGCGGAGCGCATGATGGGGCCCGACGCCACCGTCACGCTCGACTTCGCGCTGGTGCGCCTCGCCGGCCTGATCGACAAGCTGCTGGTGTACCCTGCTAACATGCAGAAGAACCTCGACCGCCTCGGCGGCCTCGTGCATTCGCAGCGCGTGCTGCTGGCGCTGACCCAGAAGGGCGCGAGCCGCGAGGATGCCTACAAGCTGGTGCAGCGCAACGCCATGCCGGTCTGGCGCGGCGAAGGCGATTTCCTTCAGCTCCTGAAGAAGGACGCCGAGGTGAAGAAGTATCTCACTGACGCCGAGATCGAGGAGCAGTTCGATCTCGGCTATCACCTCAAGCATGTCGATACGATCTTCAAGCGCGTGTTCGGGGAGAGCTGATCTTTTCCGTCATTCCGGGGCGTGCGTTGCGCGAACCCGGAATCTCGCGCCACAACATCTGGATTCCGGGTTCGACACTGGCGCGTCGCCCCGGAATGACGATACGGTAGCTCAAGAATCCTCAAGAACGGACCCCCCCATGCCCATCGTCAACCGCGTCGCCGCTCTCTCCGATGAAATGGCCGCCTGGCGCCATGACTTCCACGAGAACCCCGAGCTGCTCTACGAAGTCCATCGCACCGCGGGGATCGTCGCCGACCGCTTGCGCGAATTTGGCTGCGACGAGGTGGTGACGGGCATCGGCCGCACCGGCGTGGTCGGCGTGATCCGCGGCCGCAAGTCTGCGTCCGGCAAGACCATCGGCCTGCGCGCCGACATGGACGCGCTGCCGATCATGGAGACGTCTGGCGTGCCTTACGCCTCGAAGGTCCCCGGCAAGATGCACGCCTGCGGTCATGATGGCCACACCGCGATGCTGCTCGGCGCCGCCAAATATCTCACCGAGACGCGCAATTTCGACGGCACCGCAGTTCTGATCTTCCAACCCGCCGAGGAAGGCGGGGGCGGCGGCAAGGCGATGGTCGAGGACGGGCTGATGACGCGCTGGAATATCCAGGAGGTCTACGGCATGCACAACATGCCCGGCCTGCCCGAAGGCCATTTCGCCACGACTCCCGGCGCGATGCTCGCCTCCTCTGACAACATCCAGATCACGGTCCACGGCAAGGGCGGTCACGCCGGCGCGGGTCCGCACAAATCCGTCGACAGCGTGCTGATCGGCTCGCAGATCGTGGGCGCGCTGCAGTCGATCGTGGCGCGCAATGTCGATCCGCTGAAGTCAGCGGTCATCTCGATCACGCAATTCCACTCCGGCACCGCCTTCAACATCATTCCGGAAATTGCCGAGCTCGGCGGCACCGTGCGCACGCTCGATCCGGCGGTGCGCGATCTCGTCGAACGCCGCATCGGCGAAGTCGCCGACAACGTCGCCCGTGCCTATGGCGGCTCGGCGGAGACCAAGTACACGCGGATGTATCCGGTAACGATGAACCATGCGCGCGAGGCCGGCCTTGCCGCCGACGTCGCCCGCGACATCGTCGGCACTGATCGCGTCAACGACAAATTCATCCCCATGATGGGCGCCGAGGATTTCTCCTTCATGCTGGAAGCGCGTCCCGGCGCAATGGTCCTGGTCGGCATGGGCGACGGCAACGAGTGCCACCACCCGGGCTACATCTTCAACGACAACATTCTGGGCCACGGCGCATCGTTCTGGGCGCGCTTGGTCGAGACGAGGATGCCGGCGGGCTAGCTTCGGTCTCGTAGGGTGGGCAAAGCGAAAGCGTGCCCACCACCGCGTTCTCCGCCGGGAATGGTGGGCACGGCGCTTTGCGCCTTTGCCCACCCTTGTCTTAGCGGGCTGGATTAGAATGGGCTCGTTCCGTGAGGAATGGCCCAGCCCGGGTGGCCGCCCGGGCTGGGCCGCCGATCGATCGGATCGATGCCCACCGAAGCCTTGAGGGCTGCGTTTCGTAGCAAGATCGCGGTCGGCACTTCATCGGGACCCGGATGGTTGAACGAACTTCAGGTTCGCACAGACAAGGGAGGGTCGAGGAAGATGGCCAAGCGTATCACGATCTGTGCCGGGATCGATACCGGCAAACGTAAGCTCGATGTGGCGCTCGACGGTAGTCTGGAGCGGATCCAGGTCGATAATAAACCGGAAGGCTATGCAGTGCTGCTGGAGTGGCTGCGGCGCCACAAGGTCAGGCGGGTCGGAATCGAGGCAAGCGGCGGCTATGAGCAGGCTATCGTCGCCGAGCTGCGGCGCCAACGGTTTGTGGTCGTCGTGTTTCAGCCGGCCCAGGTGCGCGCTTATGCCGAGTTCCACCAGCAGCGCGCCAAGAACGACAAGATCGATGCCGCGCTGATTGCGGCCTGCACCGCGGCGGTCAAGAAGATCCATCCCGCTCCCGACCCCCGGCTGCTGCCCTTTGCCGAGCATCTGACGATGATCGATCAGATCACGGAGGACATTGCCCGGCTGAAGAACCGGCTCGAGAGCTGCCGCAACGAGCGTTTCCAGACGCTCTGGAAGGAGCAGATTGCCCAGATTGCCCTCTTGGCCAAGCACAAGCGCGCCGAGCTCAAGGCTCTGGTCGCAGCGATCCGCAAGCATCGCGATCTCGCTGCACGGCTCGATCTGATCGAGAGCGTCGCTGGCAGCGGCCTGCCGACTGCGGTTGCTGTCCTGGTCCGGATGCCGGAGATCGGCCAAATCACGCGAGAGCAAGCCGCAGCCCTCGCGGGGCTTGCGCCCTACGATGACGACAGCGGCGATCGCGTCGGCGTCCGTCACATCGAAGGCGGCCGCGAACGCCTGCGACGGGCGCTCTACAACGCCGCGCTACCGGCATCCTTCCGCTGGAACCCGCAGCTCATGGCTCTGTACCAAAGGTTGATCGCTGCCGGTAAGGGCCACAAGGTCGCGCTCATCGCCTGCGCCAGGAAGCTGCTCGTCATCATCAACGCCGTCGTCGCCCGCGGCACATCGTGGTCAGCCGACCCTCCTGCAACTGCGAGGGCGTCAGCCATCTGATCCTGTTTCTTTGTTCGGCCGAAGCACCGTTTCTTCGTCCCGACCTGCCGTGCCAACGACGCCGCGCGCCGCGGCCGTCAAGGCTGGCCGTCGCTCCGGCCGCGCCCTAACTCCGCTGTCGCCAGGCCACGCCTTGACGGCCGCAAGCACGGCGTCATCCTCGCGAAAGTCAGGGCGTCGCTTTAATGGTTGCTACGGCAGCGTCTCCTGGCATGCCGGCGTTCCAGTCGCTGACGAACGTCAATCCGTCAACCCGGACATAGGCATGACAAGTCTTCGCCGCGAGCGCGACGTTCTCTCACTTACGCCTGCACCACCTCGTGCCGCATCACGAATGGCGCAAGCAGCGTGTGCACTTCGCCGGCGACGACATCGCGCTGGTCCGGAGGCAGCCCCGCGAGCGCGACGGTCGCGATCGAGCCGTGGCTGCCATGGGCGCCGACCTTCACCTTGCAGTCGATGCCGCGCGCGACGAGCGGCGACAGCACTTTGCTGAACACGCGCTCGGCCGCGTCCCAGCGCAGCTGCGGCTTGAACACCTTGCCGACGCCGGTCAGCGGCATCGGATCGATCGGAATGATTTGCACCGGAACGGCCGCGCGCTCCGGCGTGCGCTCGCGCACCCACGCCTCGAGCTCACCCGGCTCGACGGACGCGCCAGGCTTCAGCTGCACATAGCCCACCGGCAACTCGCCGGCATAGGCATCCGGCTGGCCGACCACCGCGGCAAAACCGACGGCGGGATGGCGGAACATGATCTCCTCGATCGGCGCCGGGTCGATGTTGTGGCCGCCGCGGATCACGAGGTCCTTGGCACGGCCGGTGATCCAGAGATAGCCGTCGGCGTCGAGCCGACCGAGATCGCCGGAATTGACCCAGACCTCGTCGACGAAGGCGCCGTTGTTGTGCTCGTCGTTGAGATAGCCGCCGAACACGCCCGGCCCGGCCATGATGACGACGCCGATCTCGTCCGGCTTGCAGTCGCGGATCAGACGGCCGTCAGCATCGAGCTGCACGATGCGGACACGCGCGTAAGGCATGGGAAGGCCGACCGAGCCCAGCCGGATCGGCCGTGACGGATAGGCGAGCGTGTGCACGCTCGAGGTCTCGGTCATACCGTAGACCTCGACCACCGGCAGTTTGAGCTTCTCCTGGATCGCAGATCCCACGGCAACGGGAATCGCCGAGCCGCCGCCGGCGGCGTATTTCAGGCTGGAGATGTCGGCACTCCCGGCTGGCACGGCGAGCGCTGCGGCGAGCACCGTCGGCACGCTCGACAGCGCTTCCGGCCTGAAGCGCTCGACCAGCCCCCAAATGTTCTTCACCGCATTCGGATTGCGCCAGCCGCTCGGCGACAGCACGACCAACGAGCCGCCGCTCGACAGTGTCAGCAGCACCTGCGTCAGCGACCCGCCGACGTGGAACAGCGGCATGCCGAACAGAATGTTGGCGCCGGGCTTCGGCTTCAGCAGCAGATTGAGCGCCCAGGCCTGGTACACCTGATTGGCATGGGTGTGGCGCACCAGCTTTGGCGTGCCGGTGGTGCCGCCGGTGTGGAAATAGGCGGCGATGTCACCGCGCGCGATCTTGCGCCCGCTGATGAGCCGGTCGGACGGCTGCTGCTTGATCAGGCCGTTGAACGCGAAAATTCCGTTTGCCGGATCGCCGCCGCCAGCCACCTGCACGATCGCCTTGAGGTGCTTGAGTTGCGGGCGGATCTGCTCGACCTTCTGCCAGATATCGGTGCCCGGCATCGGCCCGAGCGCCACCAGGATTTTCGTGCCCGCCGCTTCCAGGATTTCCGCGATCTGGTGCGGCTCGAGCAGCGGGTTGACGGGATTGGCGATGCCGGCGGCCTCCGCACCGAACAGCGTCACGAAGGCGTCCGGCAGCAGCGGCAGCATGAAGGAGATGACATCGCCCTTCTCCGCGCCGAGCGCGTGAAACATGTTGGCGGCCTGCGTGACGCGCGCGATGAAGTCGCGGTAGGTGACGACGAGAGGCGCGTCGGCCGGATCGGCGTTTTGCAGAAACTGGATCGCCGCCACGACGGGGTTGCGCGCAGCTCCGAGCTTGATGGCATCATAGGTGCTCTCGGCCGCGACGCGGTCGGCGTAAGGGACCTGCTCGAAGGCCCGGACCTCCTCGTCCGTCAGAAGCTCCGGATAGTCGTTGCCGATGAGCCGATCGAGCGCGTGGATGCTCGCCATTGATTCCGTCCTCCCTCAGATGTCGTCCCTCGCCGCCCGTCTTTTTGACATTTGGTACGGCGGCGCCTCGACCGATGGTCGGTCGACGAGATCACAATGATGGATGAGTTGGCGTTCGTCTATTGCCGACCGGCTGCGACCGCGCGCCCGCCGCGGCGCGGCGCGCCCAGGTCCGTCCACGACCCTCGGGGCCCCTAGCCCCGAATCACGGGCGCGCCGAGGCCTTACGCGCAACCAACGGACAATTGCCGAAACGCCCGATCAGGCTAAAATTTGCCTCTTGCGACATGACGGCCGAAGGCTTCATTCAAGCGGTCGTCATTCGATTTCGGCTATACGTGTCGAGCATACCGACCAGGACTGAAGGCCTTACGCGGGGTTAGTACCATGCCGTCCGGCAGCGCAGACATTTCGTCGATCCTCGACCGCATTCTGGATGCGGCCACGGACAACCTCAGGATCGCGAAGATCCTGGTCCAGATGGGACTGGACCCCAACAACGTCACCTGGGATGCGATCTTCAACCGGCTGCTGGAGATCTTCGTCCACAACATCACCCTGGCCAACATGTTCGCCGCGGTCGGCGCCGGCTTCTTCGTCGCCACCCTCCTGATGCGGACGATGGTGCCGCTCCGGGTCGCCAACATGATCGGCTGCGCGTTCTTCGCCATGTTCGGCGCGCTCTCGGCCAACGTCTCGACGTTCCTGCTGTACCTGCTGTTGCTCCCGATCAACGCCTTGCGCCTGCGGCAGATGCTCAAGCTGGTCAAGAAGGCGCGCCATGCGGCCGAAGGCGACATGTCGATTGAGTGGCTCAAGCCGTTCATGACCGAGCGCAAATACCGCCATGGCGACACGCTCTTCAAACTGGGCGATCCAGCCAATGAGATGCTCCTCACGGTCACCGGCAAATTCCTGGTCAAGGAGATCAATGTCGAGATCGGTCCTGGCGCTCTCATGGGAGAGCTCGGCTTCCTCACGCCCGACAACCGGCGTACCGGAACGATCGAATGCATCGAAGACGGACAGGTGCTGACGATTACCTATGACCGGCTGCTCGAGATCTACTTTCAGGATCCGCAGTTCGGCTATTATTTCCTGGTGCTGACCAGCCAGCGCCTCTTGCAAAACATCGATCGCTTGCAGAATCAGCTGGCCGCCGCACGGGCGGCGACCGCGAACCGGATCGCGTGAACCGGCTCCAAGGTCCGCTCGATGCTGTCTTCCGCCGGCAGGAACCCTTCCTGAGGTTGCCTGTTGGTCCTCTGATTTCTGCGGTGGGACACCGGGGCCACCATCGGAGCATGGTAACTCAGCAGAACCACAAGCCCAGCCTTTCCGAGGTCATCTACCGGCTGGTTGAACTCGGACCTGCGATGGGATTTGCTCGATGGCCCTGAAGAGTTCGAGCGCGTGCGCATTGATCGGCCCAAGCACGGACGGTAAGCGCGGAAGGTCGGTCCCAAAATAACCTGAGCAAAAGTAACCTGAGCAATGTGAGGCCGCCAGCATTGGGCGACCCAAATGACGAGGACGAGCGATGAAACAGCAATTCCAGTCGCCCGCGGTGAAAGCGGCGAACAAACTGTTCAAGCCGGTCGCGGAGAAAGTCGCGACGGAGTACGAAAAAGCGCAACAGGCGCTCCATGCCAATCGGGAACGGTTGAAAGCTGAACGGTTGGCGAGAGACGCCGAGCGACGCGAATCGGACTAGAGCATCGAAAGCACAACGATGCCGTCTTCAAGCTCCCCCGACGCGAGCCGGGCACGCGCCAGACGCTCGAACTCGGTTCGATGCTTCTGCAGGTAACTGAAAGCCTGTTTCTGCGTGCTGAACGTGGTCGCAAGCCGGCACATCTGTCGATTTGCGCCAAACGCGAGAAAGAAGGTGATCGTTCCGTGATCCGGCTTGAGTCTAGGCACGACCTGCACGCTCCGGCATGTGAGGGCCCCTCAAACCTCCGTCGACGGTTTTGACGACTTCTATGATGACGGCTTTCTCGAGCGTCTCTTCGGCGCCGGCGCAGGCGAAGTCGTCCGAAGGGCTGCGTCAGCCGCTTCCTTGGCCTCGCGTATCTCCCGAAGTCGCGTCATGTTCGCGCGAACCGCGAGGGACTGCTTTTCGACATCCGCTAATGCTCGCGCGCCCTCTTCGGCCGCCAAGCGCTTGCGGTCGGACCGCGCGATACCTTCAGGTGAAGGCTCTGCCGATTTCCTGGCACTCATCCTTCACACCGCTCCTCAATGGACGAAACCCGCTCAATCCGGGGATCGAGCGGGCACAACGCCGTTTCAGTACATCCGTGAAACGGCGCGCCGATATCAGGCCAGCGAGAGGTTCTCGGCGCTGACTTTGCCGCGCATCTTGTCGGTCTTGGCTTCAAAATTGACCTTTTGGCCCTCACCGAGACCGGCAAGACCGGCGCGCTCGACAGCGCTGATGTGAACGAACACATCATTGCCGCCGTCATCCGGCTGAATGAATCCGAAGCCCTTTTGGGCGTTGAACCACTTAACGGTACCTGTCGTCATCTCTCTTCTCCAAAGCGCGCAAGCGCATGTCGCGCGACAATCACGCGATAGTCTTCAACTTCGACGATGTCTTTGGAAAAGGAGCCCGCGGGCGCATTCAACAAGGCACAGCGGCTGATCGAACCCCGCCAATATATATCATCTTCAGGAATTTGCAAGGAAAGAATGCCATCCGCCTCAACCAGCCGATTGTCGCGCCTGATCAAGAGAGTTTCCTGTCGAAGTGCAAGCAGCTCTTTATCGATTGACAGGGCTCCGCGACGGTGGTCACGTCGGCGCCAACAAGCTGCGTCGCCGTGACGGATAGACCGGCTTGTCCAAAGCCGCGACGCATGTCGCCGCTGACATCCTCGACATCGCGATGAAGCTCCTGCGCAGTTGGCTGCCATGCAGGACGTGCCACGATTTGCAGCCCCAGCGAGGAGGATTGATTGCAGGTACTTGTCCGAGACAACAATGTCGACCAGGCGCTCCGCGTCCTCAAGAAGAAGATGCAACGCGAGGGCGTGTTTCGGGAGATGAAACAGCGACGCTCCTACGAGAAGCCGTCGGAAAAAAAGACGCGCGAGAAAGCCGAAGCCATTCGCCGGGCTCGCAAGCTCGCCCGGAAGCAGATGATCCGAGAGGGATTGCTGCCCGCGCCGCCGAAAAAGAAGCCCTTCGAACGCAAGCCGCCCTTGCCGGAAGTGAAGGCACGGACGGAATAAGGGCGATCTCGGTTCCGGGAGACTTGGCCGACGGCATCAACGAGCCTGCTGATGAGGGCAATCGATCGTATCGTATATGATTGCTTGCTCAAGTAGACCCTGTAGAGCGCCCGAACCTTCCCGGAAGCAGTCCTGACTCCGACGCGAATACGCAATACCCGCGCTTCACCGCTCAGCTGAGCAGGAGTTCCATCCCCGGATCACCCTTCTCCATCGCCCGTCGATAGGCCGGCCGCGCGCCGATGCGAGCGAGATATTTCACCACGTTCGGGCAGCGCGCCAGATCGTAAGGCTGGAAATAGCGCATCGTGGTGAGCGAGAAACCCATCATGATATCGGCCGTGGTGAAGGTGCTGCCGGCGAGATACTCGGCATCGCGCAGGCGCGCGTCGACGAGATCGAAGGCCCGGTCGACACGCGCCCTGGTCGCCACCAGCATCGGATTGTCCTCGGCAAGTCCGAGCCGGTTCAGCAGCATCAGCCGGGCCATGGCGGCTTGCAGCGTGCCGTTGGCAAAGTGAAACCAGTACAGGAACTGCGCGAAGTCGGGATCATCGGCGCGGAGCACGAGGCGGCCATTGCCATGCTTGGCAATGATGTAGTCGACGATGGCGCCGGATTCGGCGAGCACGAGATCGCCGTCGACGATAACAGGCGCCGCCCCGAGCGGATGCAGCGCTTTGTAATCTGGCGGCGCCAGCATGGTGACGGAATCGCGCGCATAGCGCTTCAACTGGTAGGGGATCCCGAGCTCCTCGCAGAGCCAGACGATGCGTTCGGATTGCGATTTGCCGAGATGATGGACTGTGAGCATGGGCGACTCCTTGCGACTGCAAATTGGATGAGCCGCGATGCCAGATCATACTCTGTCATTGCGAGCGTAGCGAAGCAATCCAGGCTGCCTCCGCGGAAGGATTCTGGATTGCTTCGCTACGCTCGCAATGACGACGCAGAGCGTGTCCCCACTCGCCCTCGTCGCCCTACTCCACGTCGTTGGTCACCACGCGCGCCACGACGCGGTCGCGGCGGACGAAATGGTGCCAGAGCGCTGCGATCACGTGGGCCGCGATCAAGACCAGCAGAACGTAGGCAAAGAAGATGTGGCGGTCCGCATAGGCGCCCGCCGCCGCTTTGCCGATGATCCCTAGCGCCAAGCCCAGTGAAACCAGCGGGCGACGCTGCCCCATCCCGTCGCCGTGTTTCTGATCATGTCGGCTCCCGAAAATTTGCGGATGTCCCAACCGCGGCGTGGCACGGCTGATAGGAGGAACAGGCCCGCCAGGGCGAATTTGGATCGTTCAAAATCGGGCGCTGGCGGTCCCCGCCGCAAAACCGCCCCAAAAACCGAATGGTAACCAAGGCGCCTTAAGGTAGCGACGTGATCAATTCCCCGACGATCCTGGTATTCGATTCCGGCCTTGGCGGCCTCACCGTGCTGCGTGAGGTCGTCGCGGCACGCTCCGACGCGCATTACGTCTACGTCGCCGACGACGCCTTCTTCCCCTATGGCCATCACGGCGAGGACGAGATCATCGCTCGCGTGGTGCCGCTGATGGGGGAGCTGATCGGCACCCATGATCCGGACCTCGTCGTCATCGCCTGCAACACCGCCTCCACGGTGGTCCTATCGCATTTGCGTGCCGTTTATTCCGTGCCCTTCGTCGGCACGGTGCCGGCGATCAAGCCGGCCTGCGCCCGGTCAAAGTCCCGCCGCGTCTCGGTGCTCGGCACCAAGGGTACCGTGAAGCGCGAATACACCAAGGCGCTGATCCGCGATTTCGCGCAAGGCTGCGAGGTGACGCTGGTCGGCTCGCCCAAGCTTGCCTCGCTTGCGGAGCGCGAGCTCAGCGGCCACCCGATCAGCGACAGCGACATTCTCGCCGAGCTCACCCCCTGTTTCGTCGGCGATGCCGCCGACGCGGGCGCGCGCACCGATACGGTGGTGCTCGCCTGCACGCATTACCCGCTGCTGCTGAATCGGCTGGAGCGCCTCGCGCCCTGGCCGGTCGACTGGATCGATCCTGCGCCCGCCATCGCCCGCCGCGTCTCCGATCTGCTAGGCCCGCCCGTCCACGACATTGTGCAGTCCGGCGCCGAGATGATCTTTACATCGAACCGTGTGCATGGCCTCAGCGCGACGCTGACGCCGTTCTTTGGCGGACGTGCAGTAGCCTGATCTTGCACCCGCGACCCTTGCACCCCGACGGCGCGCTGCTAGGCTTCGCCGTCGTCATCTCTTCGCAGGTCATCACATGTCGCTCCCCGCCACGTCGCTCAATCGCCTCCGCCAATTGTGGAGCGAGGGGCGCCCGGCCTTCGGCGCAATCGCGACGATCCCGAGCGTGCCGATGGTGCAGATCATGGCGCGCTCGCTCGACTGGATCATCGTCGATCTCGAGCACGGCCCGATCGGGCTCACGGAAGCGCATGCGATGATCGCCGCGACAACAGGCACGCCGTGCACGCCCTTGGTGCGGATCGCGGCGAACGAGCCGTGGCTTGCAAAAGCGCCGATGGATATCGGTGCCTTCGGCATCAATTTCCCGATGATCACCAACCGCGCGGACGCAGAGAAGGCGGTGCGCGGCGTGCGCTACCCGCCGCACGGCGACCGGCTGTGGGGGCCGTTCCACGCGCCGTTCCGCTGGGGTCAGTCGATGCCGGACTACATGGCGTCAGCCGACGACGAGATGATCTGCATGATCACCATCGAGCATGTCGATGCCGTCGACCGCATCGACGAAATCATGGCGACGCGGGGCATCGACGTCGCCGTCATTGGTCCCGGCGATCTCGCGACGTCCATCAACAAGCGCGGCCAGATGGATGATCCGGAGCTGCTTGCGCTGATCGCCCGCGCCGAGGCCGGCATTCTCAAGAGCGGCGTGCCCATCGGCGGCGTGGCGCGCACCGCCGATCAGGCCAACCAGCTGATCGACCGCGGCTACCGCGCGATCGCGCTTGGCTTCGACTGGTCGCTGTTCCAGCGCGGCATCATGGCGGCATTCGACGGTATCGAGCGCTGAGCGGTTACGCTGGCTACGCAGGCGTCGTCCATGACACCAACATCCAACGGCAACAAACGGTTGAAAACAATCGATATTTGTGTTTTCGAGAAAGCCAAACTGCTGGCCTCAGCTGCGCCTTGATGTGGCGAATCGATCGGCCCAATCGGGTTGGTTCGTGCTAGAGCAGGCGGCAAGCGGAGGCCCGTTCGCCGCCCATATTTTGATTTGCGGGAACCGGAACCGAAAGAGCGATGCGCGGGAAAGCCAAGACCATTTCGCTGCCGCGCCGCCTGATTTGCGACCTCATGCGCGCCTCGACGGACGTGCCGTTCGTCTCACTCTCCCGTTCGCTCAATATCCGCCCCCTGCTGGAGGCCCGTGCGGGCACGATGGCGCCGGCCGGCTGGGCCGCGATGTTCGTCAAGGCTTTCGCCCTGATCGCTCGGGATGAGCCGGTCCTGCGCACTGTCTATGCCAAATGGCCTTGGCCATCGCTCTATGAGCTGCCGAAGAGCGTGGCGCTGGTCGCCATTGCCCGGCTCGAGGCCGGCGAGGAATGCGTGATGCCGCAGCGAATCGCGGCCCCGGAGGCCTTGACGCTGGCCGCGGTCGACGCCGAGATCCGGCGCGCCAAGACGGCCCCGATCGACGATGTCCCGATGTTCCGCAAGATCATGCGGGCGACCCGCCTGCCGCTGCCGCTGCGGCGTCTGTTCTGGGCGATCGGCCTCAATTTCGGCCGCCAGCGCGGCAACTGGTTCGGCAGCTTCGCGGTGAGCTCGGTGGCCGCCTATGGCGGCGGCGAGCTCCACCCGATCACGCCTGGCCCCTATATCGTCAGCTATGGCCGGGTCGGGCCCGACCAGACCATCCATGTCGTGATCCGCTGGGACCACCGCGTCACCGATGCGGCCCCGATCGCACGGGTCCTGACCCGACTGGAACAGGTCCTGAATACTGAAATCGCTGCCGAATTACGGGCGGCCGGCGCCAAGCCGATCCGCGCGGTCGGGAGCTGATTCCGCGGCTATTCGCATTGACAGGACAGCCCAAACTCCCCTAAAAGCCGCCTGCTCGCGGGCCGATTTCGGCCCGCGAAGCGTTTCGCGACCCGTGGTCCTCTCCCTCAAGCTTTGGGAATCGGACCTGTCAGTGCCGGGCTAGCTCGTCACACAGGAGGGCGCGTTTCCTCAAACCATGCAACCGAAGAGGACGCGATGACTAAGCGCAGTGAGGCGA
This sequence comes from Bradyrhizobium diazoefficiens, assembly GCF_016599855.1. Taxonomy (NCBI): domain Bacteria; kingdom Pseudomonadati; phylum Pseudomonadota; class Alphaproteobacteria; order Hyphomicrobiales; family Nitrobacteraceae; genus Bradyrhizobium; species Bradyrhizobium diazoefficiens. Next base: position 5,052,950 of record NZ_CP067041.1, read on the forward strand.
AGTACAAACTCGATCGCCGTATGGGCCAGAACATCTGGGGCCGCCCGAAGAGCCCCGTGAACCGCCGCGAATACGGCCCCGGCCAGCACGGCCAGCGCCGCAAGGGCAAGCTTTCCGACTTCGGCGTGCAGCTGCGCGCCAAGCAGAAGCTGAAGGGCTACTATGCCAACATCAGCGAGCGTCAGTTCCACGGCATCTATGTCGAGGCAAGCCGCCTCAAGGGTGACACCGGCGAGAACCTGATCGGCCTGCTGGAGCGTCGTCTCGACGCGGTCGTGTACCGCGCCAAGTTCGTCTCCACGATCTTCGCCGCCCGCCAGTTCATCAACCACGGCCACATCAAGGTGAACGGCCGCAAGGTCAACATCTCGAGCTACCAGATCAAGGTCGGCGACGTGATCGAGGTGAAGGAAGCCTCGAAGCAGCTCGCTCACGTTCTGGAAGCGAGCCAGCTGCCCGAGCGCGACACCCCCGACTATCTCGAAGTCGACCACGGCAAGATGACCGCGAAATACGTGCGCATCCCCGCGCTCTCCGACGTGCCGTTCCCGGTGCAGATGGAGCCCCATCTGGTCGTCGAATTCTATTCGCGTTGATCGTTCGGCGCATCAACGTTCAAAGGCCCCGGTTCACCGGGGCCTTTTTCGTTTGAGGCGGCTACTCCATCCCAGGATCCTCCTGTGCTACAGTCGCGAGGATGGAGCTTGATCATGACGCCCCCTCTCGACGACACCTTCGACAAGGTTGATGATCGGCCTCCGCTAAAGCTAACAGCAATGGAAGAGGCCGAATTAGAAGAGGCAGAAGCTGAGGTCGCCCGTGGCGAGTTAGCGAGAGCCGACGAAGTTCGCGCCATGTGGAAGAAACACGGTTTGTGATGCTCTACACCCCTCCCCCGATCGATCCCAAGGCGCCGCCGGTGCGCATCAATCTGCTCTCGGACACGCAGACCAAGCCGACGGCTGCGATGCGGGAGGCGATGGCCCGGGCTGAAGTCGGTGACGAGCAGGTCGGCGACGACCCGACCGTAAACGCGCTGTGCGAGCGCGTGGCCGCGCTGATGGGCAAGGAGGCAGCCGTCTACATGCCCTCGGGGACGATGTGCAACGTTACCGCGACGCTGGTGCATTGCCGTCCCGGCGACGAGATCCTCGCACACGAGACCGCGCACATCATCGCCCGCGAAGGCGGCGCGCATGCCGCCATCGGTGGCTTCCAGGTGACGCAGCTCAAGGGCGCCGACGGCCAGTTCACGCCGGAGACGTTTCGCAAGGCGCTGCATCCGCGTACGCGCTACCAGCCGACCCAGACCGTCGTCAGCGTCGAGCAGACCGCCAATATCGGCGGCGGCACGATCTGGAAGAAGGCGGCGCTCGACGAGATCGTCGCGATCGCGAAACAACATGGCCTCGTCACCCACATGGACGGCGCACGCCTGCTCAACGCCACCGTCGCGAGCGGCATCTCGCCGCGCGACATGACCGCAGGCTGGGATTCGGCCTGGATCGATTTCTCCAAGGGCCTGGGCGCGCCGATCGGCGGCGTGCTCGCGGGCACGCGCGCCTTCATCGACGCGGTGTGGCAATGGAAGCAGCGCCTCGGCGGCTCGATGCGGCAGGCTGGCGTCTGCGCAGCCGCCTGCATCTACGCGCTCGACCACCACGTCGAGCGCCTTGCCGACGATCATGCCAATGCGCGCGCGCTCGCCCGCGGACTGTCGCAGATCTCAGGCATCGAGGTGCAGGAGCCCGAGACCAATCTCGTGTTTTTCAAGCCTGATGGCGCCGGCATTCCCGGCAACAAGATGGTCGCCGCATTGCGCCAGCGCGGCGTGACGCTCGCGATGATGGACCGCCGCATCCGCGCCTGCACCCATCTCGACGTCAATGCGAGCCAGATCGAGGAGACGATCGGCTATGTCCGCGAGATCGTGCGCGGAGCCTGATCAACGCCCCATCGCCTGATAGATCAGCGTCTTCAGCGCGAGCTGGATCCGGCCGCGTTGCGACGGGGTCTGCACCATGAAGATCCCGAACAGATCGTCTTCGGGATCGATGAAGAAGAAGGTGCCGCCGACGCCGTCCCATCGATACTCGCCGAGCGGCCAAGAGGTGCCGGATGGCACCGAGGTGCGGACGGCAACGCCGAGACCGTAGCCGGAGCTCTCGCCCGGATAATAGTTTTTGTCGCGCTCGACGTGGGTTTCGGGACCGACGTGTTCCGACGCCATCAAGCCGATGGTTTCCGGCTTGAGGTAGCGTCGACCGTCCTGCGTGCCGCCATTGAGCAGCATCTGCGAGAAGCGCGCATAGTCGCCGACGGTGCCGACCAGGCCGCCGCCGCCCGATTCCCACCGTAGCGACTTCCTGATATCGCGGACCTCAGTCACCGGGCTGATCGCACGATCCTGCGGCATCGGCTCGGCGATGCGCGGCCACTTGGCGGGATCGGCGACATAGAACGCGGTGTCCTTCATCCCGAGCGGATCGAGCAACCGCTCCCTCGCGAACTGCAGCAGCGATTTCCCCGATATCACCTCGATGATGCGGCCGAGCACGTCGGTGGAGTGGCCGTAATCCCAGATCGTGCCGGGCTGTTCGGCGAGCGGAAGCGCCGTGATCTTCGCGACGAGTTCGGCGTTGGTCAAATCCTTGTTGTCGAACAGACCAGCGTCAGCATAGAGCGTGTTCACCAGACCCCCGCCATAATAGCCGTAGGGGATTCCGGCGGTGTGGCGCATCAAATCCTCGATCGTCACCGGACGCTTGAGCGGCTCCAGCTCCAGCGAGATCTTGTCGTCCTCGGCCTTCCTCTCGACGCCGACCCTCATACCGGCAAAGGCCGGAATGTATTTCGAGACGGGATCGGCGAGCGCGAGCTTGCCCTCTTCGACCAGCATCATCGCCAGGACAGAGGTGATCGGCTTCGACATCGAATAGAGCCGGAAGATCGTGTCCGCGCTCATCGAGATCTCGGTCGCGACGTCACGGACGCCGAAATTCTCGTAATAGACCGGCTTGCCGTGCTGCTGGAGCAGCAGGATCGCGCCCGGAATCTTGCCGGTCGCGATCTCGTTCCTGATGTAGTCGGAGACTTTGGCCAAGCCCTCTGGCGTGAAGCTATGTGCGCGGCCCACGGAGCCCGCTTGCGCACCGACCATACCCAACCCAAGAACGAGCGCCGCAATCAGCGCGCGGCGCCCGCGCATGTCACTTCTCCATGGCTTCATAGACAAGTTGCTTCAATGTCCGCTGCACGCGCTGGCGCTCGGTCGGGGTCTGCTCCAGCAGCACGAAGAACATGTCCTGCTTGGGATCGATCACGAAATAACAGCCGGAGGCGCCGTCCCACTTCAATTCCCCGAGATCACCGGGCGGCGGCGGTTTTGCGTTGCCGGGATCTGTGCGAACGCCAAGGCCAAGTCCGAAACCAAAGCCGTCGCCGGGGAAGTAGAAATAGTCGCGATCGACGCCCGAATTCGGGCCGATCTGGTCGGTCACCATCAGCTTGAACGTCTCGGGCTTGAGGATGGTCTTGCCGTCGAGGCTGCCGCCATTGAGCAGCATCTGCGCAAAGCGCGCAAAGTCCGCCATGGTGGAGACCATGCCGCCGCTGGCCGACTGCCATTTCTTGACGACGGTCGGATCGTTGATCCGGCCGACCCGGAAATCGCTGTCGTTCGGCACCGGTTGCGCCAGCAGCTTCTGCTTTTCGGGATCGGTGACGAAGAAGCCGGTGTCGACCATGCCGAGCGGCCCGAGCAGCGTCTCCTGCTCGATTTCGAGCAGCGACTTGCCGGCCGCGACTTCCATGACGCGTGCCAGAATGTCGGTGGAATGGCCGTATTGCCACAGTGCGCCCGGCTGGTTGTGCAGCGGCAGTTTGGCGATGCGCTCGGCGAACTCGGCGAGGTCGAAGTCACCGGCATAGATATTGGCGTCGCGATAGGCCTTGCGGACCAGGCTGTTGCCATAGAAGCCGTAGGTGATGCCCGAAGTGTGCGTCATCAAATCGTGCACCGTGATCGGCCGGTTCGGTGGCACGAGTTCGAGCGATTTGGTGCCGTCTTCGGCCTTCTTCTCGACGCCGACCTTCACATTGGCGAAGGACGGGATGTATTTCGACACGGGATCGTCGAGCTTGATCTTGCCGTCCTCAATCATTTTCATCGCGGCCACCGAGGTGATCGCCTTGGTCATCGAGAACAGGCGGAAGATCGTCTTGTCGGTGATCGGCGTCTTGCTGACCACGTCCTGCACGCCGAAGGCCTCGTGGTAGACCGGCTTGCCGTGCTGCTTGATCAACACGGTTGCGCCGGCGATCTTGCCGGTCGCGACCTCGTTTTTGAAGAACTCACTGATCTTCGCGAGCTTGTCCTGATTGAAATGCGCGCCGGCCGGAATCTCGTAGGTGCCTTCCGCGCGCGCGAGCGACATCGCGCCAAACGATATAAGCGCGCCGCAGACCAACGCGCGTCGTCCAATATACGAAATCATATCCCCTCCCCGGAACATAGCCGGCGGAGTGTACTGAGCGCGTTGTCAGGCACAAGGGCCGCCGTGCCGCGCGAGCGCCTCGGCATGAAATTTGGCGCTTGGCTCGGAGAAGCAGCAGAAAACGACGCGACCAATGGATGGCGCGCCGGTGAGCCCTTCGATCGTGGTGCGAACGGCGATATCGGCCGCGCGGTCGGCTGGAAAACGGTAGATGCCGGTCGAAATCGCGGGAAATGCCACTGAGGTCAGCTTGTGCTTTCCGCACAGCTCCATCACCCGGCGATAGCAGGAGGCGAGCAGATCGTCTTCGCCGCTTCTGCCGCCGTTCCAGACAGGCCCTACGGTGTGGATCACATGGGCGGCCTTGAGCCCATAACCCTTGGTGATCTTGGCGTCGCCGGTCTTGCAGCCGTGGAGCATCCGGCATTCGGCGAGGAGCTCGGGCCCGGCCGCCCGATGGATCGCACCGTCCACGCCGCCCCCGCCAAGGAGCGACGTATTGGCGGCGTTGACGATGGCGTCGACGCCGAGCGTGGTGATGTCAGCAACGATGACGTCGAGCTGGACGCCGCCGATCTGGCGCGTCAGCACCGTCATGTATCAGGCCGCGACCGCGACGCCTTTCTCGGAGAAGAGCTGCTGCAATTCGCCGGCCTGGAACATCTCGCGGACGATATCGCAGCCGCCGACGAACTCGCCCTTAACGTAGAGCTGCGGGATCGTCGGCCAGTTCGAATATTCCTTGATGCCGTTGCGGAGCTCTGCGGATTCGAGGACGTTCAGGCCCTTATAGCCGACGCCGATATGGTCGAGGATCTGGACGACCTGGCCCGAGAAACCGCACTGCGGAAATTGCGGCGTTCCCTTCATGAACAGAACCACGTCGTTCGACTTCACTTCGTTGGCGATGAATTCCTCGATGCTCATATCCGTGTCCTTCTAGGGCAGAGCCCTCAACCATATCCTCGGGCGGCTCAGCCGATCTAACCCGATACCTGCCTATATATGTAGCCCAAACCGTTGTGCATCCAAAGTAAAATGGCGGCGAACAACCTCGGGCGGCCGGGGCTGACGGCCTTGGCGCCATTACATGATGACGCGAATATCATCGCCGGGGAGGACTTTCATACCGTAACGGAGCCCCTATCTAGGACGAACCCCGGTTTTGGAACCGGGTAACGCCAACAACGTTCTCTTGTCCTGTCTGGAGAAAAACGTGACGAAAACAGCCTCCGCTACGGCCACCCCGCCGCTTTCGTCACCGTCGGTCGCCCCTGATGGCCTCGCCCAAGGGCTGGAGACCGCCTTCCTCGCCGTCCGCAACGAGACCGAGCGTCGGGCCGCGCCGCTGTCGCCGGAGGACCAGCAGATCCAGTCCATGCCGGATGCGAGCCCGACCAAATGGCACCGGGCGCATACCACCTGGTTCTGGGAGCAGTTTCTGCTCGGCGAGCATGCCCCTGAGTATCGGCATTTTCACCCCGACTTCGCCTTCCTGTTCAATTCCTATTACGTCAGCGCCGGCCCGCGCCATTCCCGCAATCACCGCGGCGATATCACCCGGCCGAGCGCCAATGAGGTCGGCGACTATCGTCGACACGTCGATGCAGCCGTCGTCAAGTTCTTCCGCGAGGCTGGCCCGGACAAGCTTCGCGGCATCGCGCCGCTGGTCGAAGTCGGCCTCAACCATGAGCAGCAGCATCAGGAGTTGATGTTCACCGACATCCTGCACGCGTTCGCGCAGAACCCGGTTTATCCGGCCTATGATCGAGCTTGGCGCTTTCCGGCCGCGACGCGCACGGGCGAGAATTGGCTGACGCTGAACGAGGGCATTCACACCGTCGGCCATGTCGATGACAGCTTTCATTTCGACAACGAGAAGCCGGCGCACCGCGCGCTGGTCGGCCCCGTCAAGCTCGCACGCAATCTCGTGACCAGCGGCGAATGGCTCGCCTTCATGCGCGACGGCGGCTACCGGACCGCAACACTGTGGCTGATGGACGGCTTTGCCGCCGTCAACAACGAGGGCTGGGACGCGCCGGGCCATTGGCGCGAGATCGACAGCCAGTGGCATGTGATGACGCTGGCCGGCCTCAAGCCCGTCGACCCGAACGCACCTGTCTGCCACGTCAGCTATTACGAGGCCGATGCGTTTGCGCGCTGGGCCGGAAAGCACCTGCCGACCGAGATGGAATGGGAGGTGGCGGCCCGCGCCGGCCAACTTAACGACGCCTTCGGCATCGTCTGGCAGTGGACGCGCAGTTCGTATTCGCCCTACCCCGGCTATCGCGCCATCGAAGGCGCGCTCGGCGAATACAACGGCAAGTTCATGGTCAACCAGCTAGTGCTGCGCGGCTCCTCGCTGGCGACACCGGACGGTCACAGCCGTGTCACATACCGCAACTTCTTCTATCCGCACCACCGCTGGCAGTTCACGGGACTGCGGCTCGCCGATTACGACTAGACTAATCCGACGACAAATGCGCGCCGGACAGCGCGTTCAGGAGAGTATCATGAATGTGCACGCCAGCGCTTTGGCCGAAGCCCATCTCCCCGACGAGCAGACGACGACCTTCGCCCGCGAGGCCATCGAGGACCTCTCGCAGCAGCCGAAAAAACTGTCGCCGAAATATTTCTATGACGCGACCGGATCAGAGCTGTTCGAAGCGATCACGCGCCTGCCGGAATATTATCCGACGCGCACCGAGCTTGCGATCCTGAAGGAGCGCGGCAACGAGATCGCGAAGATCATCCCGGAGCATGCCGCGCTGGTCGAGTTCGGCGCCGGCGCGACCACCAAGGTCCGTCTGCTGCTGAACCAGTCCAGGTTCGCGGCCTATGTTCCCGTCGACATCTCCGGCGACTTCCTGCAAGCGCAGGCCAACGGGCTGAAGCGAGATCTCCCCGCGCTCGGCATTTATCCGGTGGCCGCCGACTTCACGACGCCGTTCGAACTGCCCAAGGCGGTCGCGTCAATGCCCAAGGTCGGCTTCTTCCCCGGCTCGACCATCGGCAATTTCGAGCCGCATGAAGCTCAGGCATTCCTGAAGAGCGCCCGCCAAATCCTGGGCCGGGGCGCGCAGATGATCATCGGCGCCGACCTGGAGAAAGAGGAGCGCGTGCTCCATGCCGCCTATAACGACGCTGCCGGCGTGACCGCACGGTTCAACCTCAATGTGCTGGTCCGGATCAACCGCGAGCTCGGTGGCAATTTCGAGCTCTCCGCCTTCACCCATCGCGCGATCTACAATCACGCGCGGCACCGCATCGAGATGCACCTGATCAGCCGGAAGAGCCAGACCGTCCGCCTGCTCGGCACCAGCTTCTCGTTCAAGCCGGGCGAGAGCATCCACACCGAGAACAGCTACAAATACAGCCTCGAACGTTTTGCCGCGCTGGCGCAGGGCGCGGGCTGGCGCGTGCGCGACAGCTGGACGGATTCAGCGAAGATGTTCTCGGTGCACGCGTTGGAGGCGGCGGAGTAAACGCTCCGGCGCCTCAACGCTCCTCGGCCTGTTCCGGCTTTGACCCCAGCGACACCGATTCCCATACCGCGACGACGATCATGATCACGCTCGTCGCGACCGACAGCCAGAGCGGCGAGAGATCGGCGGCGAACCAGCTCAGCGCCAGCAGCAGGATGATGCCGATGCCGTGCGAAAGCTGGAAGAAGCCGCGGATCGCGTGCTTGAATAGGATGGTGCCCACCAGAAAGACGAGCGGCCCGCCGATCGTGCTCACGATCGTCCTGAGATCGGAATGCCCGGTCGGGTGCTTCAGCACTAGTTCGTCCGAGACCGCGGTCAGGATGATGCCCGCGACGATCGGCATGTGCAGATAGGTGTAGGCGAGCCGCGCCAGCCTGCCGGATTCGGCGCTCTTCGAGATCCGTTCGGAGCCGGCCTCGGCGCCCTTGTGGAAATAGACCCACCACATCGCGATGCTGCCGACCAGTGCCGCGACGAAGGCCAGGATGTTGTCCGCGGTCCAGTCCAGCTCGGCAAAGGTTGCGCCGTTGACGACGACGGCCTCGCCCAGCGCGATGATGATGAAGCCGGCGCAGCGCTCGGCCATATGGCCGCCCTCGACGGCCCAGGCTTCGACCGACGAGAAGCCCAGCTTCGGCACCCAGAAGCGGACCGCGGGGGAAATGTATTCCCACGTGACGGCCGCGATCCAGAGCCACAGCCGCGCTTCTCCCTCGGAAAAGCCGCCCGCGATCCACAACACCGCGGAGATCGAGAGCCAGATCAGGATCCGGATCGCATTGTGCCGCACGGCGGTGCGATGGCCCGGGGTCGCAAACAGCCAGAAGGCGGTCCGCCCGACCTGCATCACCGCATAAGCAATCGTAAACCACAGCCCCCGCCCCTCGAACGCGCTCGGGATCGTGGTCGACAGAACGAGGCCGCCCAGCATCATCAGGAAGATCAGGATGCGGACCGGCGTCAGCTCGGGATTGAGCCAGTTGGTGACCCAGGCGGTGTAGACCCACACCCACCACAGGGCGAGAAACAGCAGCGTGACCTGGAGCGCGCCGAGTGGCGTGAAGCGGTGCAGCAGCGTGTGCGAGATCTGGGTGACGGCGAAGACGAAGACGAGGTCGAAGAACAGCTCGGCATTGGTGACGCGGCTGGGCTGGTTCGGCACGATCACGCGAAACATCGCGCCCCGCGGATTGTCCGCAGCCATCATCGTCCCCGTCGCGCGATCAGGTCAGGTGTAGCTTATTCAAGTACTTGGTACGCCGGTTTGCAGCGCCAGCGCATGCAGCACGCCGCCCATCTGGCCCTGCAGGGACCGATAGACGATCTGGTGCTGCTGGACGCGGGACTTGCCGCGGAAGGATTCCGAGATCACGGTCGCGGCATAGTGGTCGCCATCGCCGGCGAGGTCACGGATGGTCACCTCGGCATCGGGGATCGCTGCCTTGATCATCGCCTCGATATCGTGGGCGTCCATGGGCATTCGGGTCTTGCTCCTTGTGTCGGCTCACAGCCTCGCGTCGAATCGCTTGCCGGGGTCCCCTCGCCAGCAGGGCCAAACTTAGCGTGAACGGCCTTCTACGTCACGCGTTCAGGCACTATATCCCTGATCCCATCAGGATAAAGGCACGACAAAGTGCCGCGCGCGGCAGATTGATCGAAAAGGCGTGAATCATGAAGCTTCCAGGTCCCGACCACCCCATCACCATCACACAAAACCCCCGCCGGGTCCGCGTCACGGCGGGCGATATCGTGATTGCCGAGAGCACGAAGGCGCTGACGCTGAAAGAGGCCAAGTATCCGGCGGTGCAATATGTGCCACGCGAGGACGCCAACATGGCGCTGCTGGAGCGCACCGAGCGCACCACCCACTGCCCCTACAAGGGGGACGCCAGCTATTACAGCATCAAGGCCGACGGCAAGACGCTCGACAACGCGATCTGGACCTACGAGACGCCCTTCCCCGCGATGGCGGATATCTCAGGCCATCTCGCCTTCTATCCGGACAAGGTGAAGATCGAGGAAGTGGGGTAGTTTTCAATGCCGTCATTCCGGGACGGTCCGCAGGACCGAACCCGGAATCTGGAGATTCCGGGTCTGGCGCTAACGCACCATTCCGGAATGACGAAGAAGGCTACGCCCTGAAGATCGTAAGCCCCAGGATCAGCAGCACCAGGAAAATCACGACGAAGATGTAAAACAGGAAGCGCGCGACATCGGCGGAGGCGGCCGAGATGCCGGTGAAGCCGAGCACGCCGGCCACGATCGAGATCAGCAGAAAGATCAGCGCCCATTTCAAGATCGTCATCGCCAGCTCCGCGCTAATTGGCCGCCGCGGTCGGCGGCGCTCACTCGTTTCGGAAACGCTAACTGCTCCGTGCGGAACTGGTTCCTAGACCGCACGAGGTACGGTTTTGCAGTGCAAACTGCGCTTGCTGAATCGGGTTCCCGGCGGCACAGTCCGGCCGGAACGAAAAACGCGACCGGGGCGGTCATGATTACGATGTCACATTCTGCGGCGATTGACGCAGAGGCGCATGCCGAGCCGAAGGCCAGGGTGCGCAATGTGTCGCTCGACCGCACCCGCACCTTCCTGACGCTGGTGGTGCTGCTGCATCATTCCGTCATTCCCTACACCTATTTCGGTCACACCGATCCGACCTCCTGGATCGGCTTCGACATCGTCGTGCTTGCCACCGACAGCTTCTTTATGGCGATGTTCTTCTTCCTGTCGGGCCTGTTCACCTGGCCCGGCATCGCGCGCAAGGCACCGTCAGTCTTCCTGCGCGATCGCCTGCTACGGCTCGGGCTGCCGTTCGCGATCGCGGCCTTCACCGTCATTCCGCTCGCCTACTACGCGATCGCGCTGCGCGAAAATCCCGAGCTGACCTTCGCTGCGTTCTGGTGGAAGACCGTCACCGTCGGCCCGTGGCCAAGCGGCCCGATCTGGTTCGTCTGGGTGCTGCTGGCCTTCGACCTCACCGCGAGCTTGCTCTACCGGGTCTCGGCGCATCTGGTCGATCCCGTGAACCGCATTTCGGTTCGAGGCTTTGAACAGCCGGCCGTGTTCTGGCTGCTGCTCGCCAGCGTGACGATCATCGCCTATGTGCCGGCGCTGATGTACTTCGGCGCCAATGAATGGTTCGAGTTCGGGCCGTTCTCGGTGCAGGCGAGCCGCGTCCTGCTCTACTTCGCCTATTTCTTCATTGGCGTCAGCGTTGGAGCTGCGAATTTCGATCGCGGCATCCTCAGTGCCGACGGCCAGTTGCCCAGGAGCCGCTGGCTTTGGGTGGTCGCGACGCTAATCCCCTATTGCCTGATGTGGGTCATGATCTACATCAAGCGCGAGATCCTCGGAAATCCTGACGTGCTGCCGCACTGGTACCCGGCGATCTACGGTACGTTCTTCGTGCTGTTCTCAGGCTCGATCCTGCTCGCGATCCTCGCCTTCTTCCTGCATTCGAAGACACCGGGGCCGACCCTGCTCGACCGCATGCAGGCGGATGCCTATGGCATGTTCCTGGTGCACTACCCGATCGCGCTGTGGATCCAGTACGCGCTGTTCGACTATTCGCTGCCCGCGATCGTGAAGGCGGCGATCGGCTTCGTGCTTACGGTGATCCTGAGCTGGGGCCTGACGGCGCTCTTGCGGAAGATTCCGGGCGCGTCGCACGTGTTGTGAGGCACACGCTCTCAACTCGTCATTGCGAGGAGCCCTTGCGACGAAGCAATCCAGAGTCCCTCCGCGGCGACAGTCTGGATTGCTTCGCTGCGCTCGCAATGACGGAGTTTGCGGCGACGACTCACGCCGCCTTCCCGCCCATATACTCCGGCAGCCAGCGCTCGTGCGACGTCCGCAAGCTCTCGATCGACACAGGCGCTTCGCCCGCGATCGCGATCGCATCGCCGCCGGTGGTGCCGATCCGCACGCAGGGCACCTCGCAGCCGCGCATCTTGGCGAGCACGCGGCCGGCGTCCGTTTCCGGCATGGTGACGAGATAGCGCGCCTGATCCTCGCCGAACCAATAGGCCTGCGAGACAAGCGCGGTCGGCGCCGCCAGCAATCTTGCGCCGATGCCGCCCGCCATCGCCATTTCGGCAAGCGCGATCAGGAGGCCACCGTCGGAGAGGTCATGCACCGCGGTCGCAGTGCCCGCATGGATCATGCCGCGCACGCAGTCGCCATTGCGCTTCTCGGCGGCGAGATCGACCGGCGGCGGCGCGCCCTCCTCGCGACCGCAAATGTCGCGCAAGTAAACGGACTGGCCGAGCCAGCCATGGGTCTCGCCGATCAAGAGGATCGCCTCGCCCTCGGCCTTGAACGCGAGTGAGGCGGACTTGGTGAAATCGTCGAGCAGGCCGACGCCGCCGATCGAGGGCGTCGGCAGGATCGCGCGGCCGTTGGTCTCGTTGTAGAGCGAGACGTTGCCTGAGACGACCGGGAAGTCGAGCGTGCGGCAGGCTTCCGAGATGCCCTTCAGGCAGCCGACGAACTGGCCCATGATCTCGGGCCTTTCAGGATTGCCGAAGTTGAGATTGTCGGTGATGGCGAGCGGCTTGCCGCCGACCGCGGTGATGTTGCGCCAGGCTTCCGCCACCGCCTGCTTGCCGCCTTCAAACGGATCGGCCTCGCAATAGCGCGGCGTGACGTCGACGGTCAGCGCCAGGCCCTTCGGCCCGTCCTGCACGCGAACGACTGCGGCGTCGCCGCCGGGGCGCTGCATGGTGTTGCCGAGGATGACGTGGTCGTACTGCTCCCAGACCCAGCGCTTGCTGCACATGTCGGGCGTGCCGATCAGCTTTTCCAGCGCGGCACCGACCGTCATCGGCGCCGGCACCTCGCGCGCATGCACGATCGGCAGCGCGGCGGAGGGGACATGCGGACGGTCATAAAGCGGCGCCTCGTCGCCGAGCTCCTTGATCGGCAAATCGGCCATGACGTCGCCGCCATGCTTGACCACGAAGCGCTTGCTCGGCGTGGTGTAGCCGACCACGGCGAAATCAAGGCCCCACTTCCTGAAGATCGCCTCGGCTTCCTTTTCCTTCTCGGGCTTGAGCACCATCAGCATGCGCTCCTGGCTCTCCGAGAGCATCATCTCGTAGGCGCTCATGCCGGTCTCGCGGGTCGGCACCGCGTCGAGATCGAGATCGACGCCGAGGTCACCCTTGGCGCCCATCTCGACGGCCGAGCAGGTCAGGCCCGCGGCGCCCATATCCTGGATCGCGATGACGCAGCCCTTCTCCATGATCTCGAGGCAGGCCTCGAGCAGAAGCTTTTCGGCGAAGGGATCGCCGACCTGCACGGTCGGACGCTTCTCCTCGGACTTGTCGTCGAACTCGGCCGAGGCCATCGAGGCGCCGTGAATGCCGTCGCGCCCCGTCTTGGAGCCGAGATAGACGATCGGCATGTTCACGCCTGACGCCGCCGCATAAAAGATCTTGTCGGCATCGGCGAGGCCGACAGCCATAGCGTTGACGAGGATGTTGCCGTCATAGCGGGTGTGGAAGCGCACCTGACCGCCGACCGTCGGCACGCCGAAGGAATTGCCGTAGCCGCCGACACCTGCGACGACGCCGGAGACGAGATGCCGGGTCCTGGCATGCTCGGGCGCGCCGAAGCTCAGCGCATTGAGGCAGGCGATCGGGCGCGCGCCCATGGTGAAGACGTCGCGCAAGATGCCGCCGACGCCCGTTGTCGCGCCCTGGTAGGGCTCGATATAGCTTGGGTGGTTGTGGCTCTCCATCTTGAAGACCACGGCCTGGCCGTCGCCGATGTCGATCACGCCGGCGTTCTCGCCGGGGCCCTGGATCACCCAGGGCGCCTTGGTCGGCAGCCCCTTGAGATGGATGCGCGAGGATTTGTACGAGCAGTGCTCGTTCCACATCGCCGAGAAGATGCCGAGCTCGGTGAAGGTCGGCTCCCGCCCGATCAGCTTCTGGATGCGCTCGTACTCGTCGGGCTTGAGCCCGTGGGCGGCAACCAGGTCGGGGGTGATCTTGGGTTCGTTCTTCATGGATGCGAGGCTTTCGGCGGCGTTTTGCCGTTCTTAGGAACATCGGAGGGCTCTTAAAAGCCCTTTATGACGCATTTTCCCGCTGTCCCGCGTTTTGCGGGCAGGCGGTCACGGGAACAGCAATTGCACGGCGTGGACGGATCGGATTTAAGGGCTGAAGACCCGCAATTGAAGGCCCATTTCCTTGCACGAATTGACCAAAGTCCCCTCCACCCGCCGTCCCGACCTGCACGTCGCCACCGAGGGCGAGTTCAGGGGTTGGCGGACCTGGATTCGCGACAGTTTTGAGAGCCATATCGGTCCGTTCTGGCACAAGATCGAGGACGACGGCAGCGTCCGCTCGGCTTTCCGGGTCGAGAAAAAGCACCTGAACGGCGCCGGGAACGTCCATGGCGGCTGCTTCATGGCTTTCGCGGACTATTGTCTGTTCGCAATCGCCACCCACGAGCTGGACGGCCCGGCCGTGACGACGAATTTCGCCTGCGATTTCCTCGACGCCGCTCGCGAAGGCGAGTTGATAGAATGTGCGGGCGAAGTCTCCCGTGCCGGCGGCTCGCTGATCTTCCTGCGGGGTAAGCTGACATCCGGCGGCCGGCCGCTGTTCACCTTCTCTGGCACGATCAAGCGGGTGAAGCGGAAGCCGGCGCCCCAGGCAAACGTATAGCTCGCGTACTCGGACTGATGCTGTTCTACTTGTGCGTCAACCACCTCGGCGCGCCGAGGGACAAACGCGCAAGGTTATCTGTGCCTTCCGATCGGGATCGATTTCTCCTGCTGCTCCAGGCGAGAGCAAGCCGTCCGAGAATGAGGGCCGCACGCCGCGGCTCTCATCAACTCAGCAATTTTTTTCCCGCGCGGCCGACAATCTCCTAATAATGATCAGAATCGATCCTGCCACGCTGGGATTTTCAAACGCAGCACCCGGGGCCAAAGAAGCTCGATGGTCGTGGAACGGCACTGCCGAACCCAATGATCTTGATAGCCAGCTTCAGCCAGAAGATCTCCAACAATACTGCTCAACCGATCAATCTCAGGCGTTTCGAACAGATGAGAAATGCTATTGTAAACGATGATGTCGAATTTGATCTTCTTACTATATTTGAGCTTCTTCTTAGTCGCTGCGGCGGTCCATTCGACCCAGTTCGCCCCGGCTTTCTTTATCTCCTCCCACTCATGATGCGATAGAACTTCTTGGACCGGATTTTTTTTGAGCTCCTTGTATTCCCTATCCCGTCGTCGACCGGCCGTCTGAACCTCAGTGATCTCCACCTGAAGTTCTGCCTCTGAAGATCGGACCATCGCATCAGGAAATTGGTCCTTCTCTGAGCACAGTTTGCACTCAACGCAACCAAGCGTAGTCGCAAAATCCCGTAAAATCAGCGCCTCTCTCAGAGGCTTCCAATGACCGTCCGTCAGCAAATCGTCCGCTGCGTCCTGATCGAGCTTCGTCACCCGACGGGCGAAGTCGCCAGTCTTCTGCCATTGAAACAGGGGCGCTAGTCGCGTGTCGATCGACTCCGAGCCCGACTGCTGCTCACGCAGCCATATCCAGATGCTGGACCAGCCCTGCGAACAGGCCGCGGCCGTCGGTGCAGCCCATGATGTCTTCGACGTGGTTTTCCGGGTGCGGCATCATGCCGAGCACGTTGCCCTTGTCGTTGACGATGCCGGCGATCGACTGCGCCGCGCCATTGATGTTGCTGATGTCGTCGATGCTGCCGTCAGCCGAGCAGTAGCGATAGAGCACCCGGCCCTCACCTTCGAGCCGCTTGACGGTCTCCGCATCCGCCGCGTAATTGCCCTCGCCATGGGCGACCGGCACGCGGATCACCTGGCCGGCATTGTAGCCGCGTGTGAACGGCGTATCGGAGCGCTCGACGCGCAGATGCACGTCCTTACAGATGAACTTCAGTCCCGCATTGCGCATCAAGATGCCCGGCAGCAGGCCGGATTCGCAGAGGATCTGAAAGCCGTTGCAGACGCCGAGCACGAGCCCGCCTTTGGCCGCATAGTCGCGCACCGCGTCCATCACCGGCGCCCGCGCCGCAATCGCGCCACAGCGCAAATAATCGCCGTAGGAGAAGCCGCCCGGCACGACCACGAGGTCGGTGCCAGCAGGCAGCGACGTCTCGGCGTGCCAGACCATCACGGGCTCATGGCCCGAGATGAGCTTGAGCGCACGCGCCATGTCGCGCTCGCGATTGATTCCGGGGAAGACGAGGATGGCGGCTTTCATCAGAGCAGTTCGACCCGATAGTTCTCGATCACGGTATTCGCCAGCAGCTTGTCGGCGGCGTCCTGCAGCGCGGCTTCGGCCTTGGCCTTGTCGGCGCCGGCGAGCTCGATGTCGAACACCTTTCCCTGACGCACGCTGGCGACGCCGTCGACGCCGAGCGACTTCAGCGCGCCTTCGATGGCCTTGCCCTGGGGATCGAGGATGCCCGTCTTCAGGGTAACGGTAACACGTGCCTTCACGTCAAACCCTCTTCAGCTCTTCACCAGCACCGGACCGGTGCCCTGCGGACGCTCGTTCTCCATGAGGATGCCGAGACGCTTGGCAACTTCGGTATAGGCTTCCAGCAGCCCACCGAGGTCACGGCGGAAACGATCCTTGTCGAGCTTCTCGTTCGATTTGATATCCCACAGACGGCAGCTATCGGGGGAGATCTCGTCGGCGACGATGATCCGCATCATCTCATTCTCGAATAGCCGGCCGCACTCCATCTTGAAGTCGACGAGGCGGATGCCGATGCCGAGGAAGAGGCCGGTGAGGAAGTCGTTGACGCGGATGGCGAGCGCCATAATGTCGTCGATCTCCTGCGGCGTCGCCCAGCCGAAGGCGGTGATGTGCTCTTCCGACACCATGGGATCGTTGAGCTGATCGTTCTTGTAGTAGAATTCGATGATCGAGCGGGGCAGCTGTGTGCCTTCCTCGATGCCGAGGCGCTGCGACAGCGAGCCGGCGGCGACATTCCGCACCACCACCTCGAGCGGCACGATCTCGACCTCGCGAATCAACTGCTCGCGCATGTTGAGGCGGCGGATGAAATGGGTCGGCACCCCGATGTCATTGAGGTGCTGAAACAGGTACTCCGAGATCCGGTTGTTGAGGACACCCTTGCCCTCGATCACCTGATGCTTCTTCGCATTGAACGCGGTGGCGTCATCCTTGAAGTGCTGGATCAGGGTACCGGGCTCCGGACCTTCATAGAGGACCTTTGCCTTGCCTTCATAAATACGACGCCGACGGCTCATTGGGATGTACCGTGTTTTGTTGAAATCCATGTATTTGGTGTGCTCCGGTTACCAGGTTACGACCCACAGCGGAGCTGCCGTGAACGGCCAGGAACCCATCTGAAACCCAAGGAAACCTGAGGAAACAGAACGGGAACCAGGCCTTTAGGCAACCTATCCGATTGGCTGTCCCAGCACAATCGATCCGGCCCATCCGACGCTGACTTATACCGCCTTGCCTGCGGCTTTACGGCTCGTTGTTTCGCCGATTCGTGCCCTCTATCTAGGCATGCACCTAGGCCCTCGCAACGAGGGCCGCCACGTCCAGCCAGCAGGAAATTGGAACAGGCATGAGCGAAATCAACAAGCGTGAGGAAGGCTTTGAGAAGAAGTTCGCCCTCGACGAGGAGCAGAAATTCAGGGCCGAAGCCCGCCGCAACCGGCTGCTGGGGCTGTGGGCGGCCGAAAAGCTCGGAATATCAGGCGATGCCGCCTCTGCCTACGCCAAGGAGGTGGTCGCGGCCGATTTCGAGGAAGCCGGCGATGGCGACGTCCTGCGCAAGATCATGACCGATTTCGCCGGCAAGAACGTCGCCGTCACCGAGCAGGCGATTCGCGGCAAGATGAACGAGCTGATCGCGGTCGCGGCCGCCGAGGTGAAGGCCGGGAAATAAGAGATTGTCGCGACGGGGCACCGTGTCCAAACGTCGTCATTCCGGGGCAGTCCGCAGGACCGAACCCGGAATCTCGAGATTCCGGATCGTCGCTTACGCGCGCCCGGAACGACATTGTCGCCGTTTCTCGGCGCCAATATCACTCCTCCTTGAAGCCGTACTCCGGCACATTGCCGCTGGCGCCGTAATATTTGTACGGCAGGAACTTGCCGCTCATGGTGATCTTGACGCGGTCGCCCTTCGGGTTCGGCAGGCGCTCCATCACCATGTCGAAATCGATCGCCGACATGATGCCGTCGCCATACTCTTCCTCGATCAGCGCCTTCCACGCTGGGCCGTTGACCATCACCAGTTCATAGAAGCGATAGATCAGGGGATCGGTCGGCGGCATCGGCATGCCGCGCATCGGCGTCTCGTTGAGCATCGCGGTCTCGGCCTTCGACAGGCCGAACAGTTCGGCGGCATTGGCCGCTTGCGGCTTCGTCAGTTTCATCTGGCCGAGGATCGCGCCTGTTATCAGCACCTCGGAATAGCCGCCGATCTTCTCGCAGATGTGTTTCCAGCTCCAGCCCTTCTCGCGTTTGATATCGAGCAGCTTCTCGGTGAGGTCTTCGCGTTTCATGTCAGGATCTCCCTTGGTCAGGCCTATGACAGGCCTGCCGTTTTGGGAGGCACGAAACGTGCCAATAAATGAGGCTTAGGGTTGGCCGCGGGCGCAATCGACAAACTCCTCGGCGATCTGCGCGCCACACATCCCGGCTTGGTCTATACGCCGACAGGCGAGCCACAGGCGCTCCACAATGCCGACTCCACCCCGCGCCTGACAGTGCTCAGCGGCCCGCTCGCAGGAAGCTAATCTCGACATCAGCAGCCTGCTTCTCGATAAACGTCTTCGGGCAATCGCCGGCGGCCTGCTCGAACAGCCTCAACGCCTCTTCCTTCAAGCCACTCTGCAGTGCGCGCTCTGCAACATAGAAATTCGCTTCGCAGACCTGGGCCTTCTTCTTTGCCGGGTTGGTATCGTCCGCCGCGCCGAGCACCTGCTCCGGCGCCATCGTGCCGAGAAAGAGATTGACGATCGGCGCGAGCCATTTTGCCGCGTCCAGCTGCTTTACAGCCTCGCTCAACCGGCTCGGTTGGTCACTGCGTTTTGCAACGATTTCACGCCATACGACTGGATAGGCATCCTTTGGATTGAGCTGGATCGACTGATCGAGATCGGTCAGCGATTTTGTGAAAGAAGCGATCTGCCAATAAAGCCTCGCACGGTGAAAGTAGGCGCGCGCATCCTTGCCGTCGAGTTGCACGAGTTGATCGTAGTCTGCTATCGCGCGGCCGAAATCCCCCTTGGTTCTGTACGCGTTGCCACGATTCGATATGGCCTCCTTGTCCTTGGGATTAAGGCGGATTGCGTCATCAAAGTCTGCGATCGCGCGGTCAAGGTCCCCTTTCGCGGAGTAGGCCACGCCTCGGGCGCGGAGCACAGGACCATCTCCTGACGCGAGTACAATTGATTCACCAGCAACGGACGCGGAAATGGGCTCAGCGTCCTGACCTTGAGCCTGAGTCTGCCGATCACCGGAGGTTGGTTGATCCTGATGGGCCAGCAGGATCGCCTGGTTGAAATCGGCAATGGCGCGATCGTAGTCGCCTTTTCGGGCATAGGCGACGCCGCGGCAGCCGTAGACAGATCGGCTTCGCGGGTTCATCTCGATGACCCGGGCGTGGGAGATACGCAGAAGCCCTCGCGACTCGGGCGTTCGTATTATCCGGATAGTGCTCGATGATCTGGTCGTAGTCGGCGATCCCGCGGTCGATCTCGCCTTTCTGGCGGTAGAACATGGCACGGCGGAGGTGGGCCATGACGATGCCTTGCTGCATGGTCGGCGCCGTCTCGATCAGAGCGGTGCAGCCTGCGATGCGGTCATCGATGCTGAAATTTCCGACCGCGTTGCACTTGGCGGACGACGGCATTTCCGCGTGAGCGCTTGATATTTCGAGCAGGGCCGTCAGCGCCAACGCACTCACGCCTGCTGCCGCGCAAACGAGTGCGCGACCTGTCATTCCAAACATGCAGTCCCCAACTCAATTCCCGGGGACTCACGTAGCAACCGGCGGCGCTTCTGCACAGCCCTTGGTTGCGGCGCTCGCGAACGGCGGCTCCGCCCGAAGCTATATCGATTGCTCGATCATCCCCGCAAGCCGCACCAGTTCCGCCTCCAGATCGCGCTCCACGTCCGCCGCCCGAATTTCAATCACCCGATAGTCGCGCGCTTCCAACCACGCCCGCCGGGACGCGCGATCGGCAGCGATGGTGTCGCCTTCGCCCGGGTTGACCAGCTCGATCGCGATACGGTGCGGGAAGGAGACGAAGTCGGGGATATGCCGGCCGACCGGGGTCTGGCGCTTGAATTGTCCGGCGAAGCGGCGGTCGCGCGTCAGCGCCTGCCAGAGCAGGCGTTCGGCGTCGGTCGGGTTGCGGCGGAGCAGGCGCGCGAGGCCGCGCACGGTTGAGCCGCTGTCGGGCACGCCGCCGCCCTGCCCGTGCTCGGCGAGAAGTGCGCGCAGGCGCGTGGCCTGCTCGCCGTCGAGCACGCCGCCCTTGGCCGGGCCCTTGCGGCCTTCCGCGATCGCCATCACCACTCCATGGAGGGTGTGCATGTCCTGCTTGGTCGGCTCCATGCGGGTGAAGATGTTGCGCAGGTTCACCAGCATGGTGTCGCGCTTCTCGGCCGGGCGCAGGAATTCGACCTTGTCGAGCTCGCGCACGAGATTGTCGAAGAAGGCCTGCATCTGGTGCTGCGAGGCGCGCTCGGAGCGCTCCGGCATCGCGTGCGGCAGCTCGCCTGATGTCGCGCGCTTGAACCATTCGTAGCCGACCAGCAGCACGGCCTGGGCGAGATTGAGCGAGGCAAAGCCCGGATTGACCGGGAAGGTGATGATGCGGTTCGAGAGCCCGACCTCCTCGTTGGTCAGCCCCCAGCGCTCGCGGCCGAACAGGATGCCGGCCTTGCCGCCGCCGGCGATGTGCCCGGAGATCTCGCTTGCCGCGGCTTCAGGCCCGACCACCGGCTTGGCCTGGTCATGCGGGCGGGCGGTGGTGGCGAACAGCAGGTCGAGGTCGGCAACCGCCTCAGCGACGGTATCGAACAATTCGACCTTTTCCAGAATGTGGTCTGCGCCGGCGGCGGCCCGCTGTGCGGCAATGTTGGGCCAGCCGTCGCGGGGGTTGATGATGCGCAAGGCGCCAAGCGCGAAATTCCCCATGGCGCGCGCGGCCATGCCGATGTTTTCACCTAACTGCGGCTCGACCAGGATCACGATGGGACCGTCGAGGGCGAGGCCCGCCTTGCTCTTGTCAGTCCCCGACATCTCGTTTCGCTTTCACACTGGTTCTCAAGGCCTTGGCAAGGCGCTCTTCAGGAATTGATTCAAAGCCGGTTCAGGGCCGGCTGCCCGTTCGCCTGTCGTTTGCCTGTCCTGACAAAATTCTCAAGGGAAATAACGGGTTGGATTCGACTTTTGAATCTCGCCCGAACCTTCAGGGCGGCCCCTGCCGGAAGGCGTTCCCCGCTCCCCATCCGCGGAAGCTGGATGAGCTAAAAGAGCATAATCCCTTGGCTTTCGCCCGCCGCGGTCCGGTGCTAAGAGGCGGCGGATATTCACGTTGGCGCGCCGCAAGCGCCGTTCCCAAGAGGCTTCCCCGATCATGGCAAAAATCAAGGTATCCAATCCCGTCGTCGAGCTCGATGGCGACGAGATGACCCGGATCATCTGGCAGTACATCAAGGACAAGCTGATCAACCCGTTCCTGGATGTCGAGCTGCAGTATTTTGACCTGGGCATGGAGTACCGCGACCACACCAACGATCAGGTGACCATCGATGCCGCCGAGGCGATCAAGAAGGTCGGCGTCGGTGTCAAATGCGCCACCATCACCCCCGATGAAGCGCGGGTGAAGGAGTTCAACCTCAAGCAGATGTGGAAGTCGCCGAACGGCACCATCCGCAACATCCTCGGCGGCTGCATCTTCCGCGAGCCGATCATCTGCAAGAACGTGCCGCGCCTGGTTCCCGGCTGGACCAAGCCGATCATCATCGGCCGCCACGCCTATGGCGACCAGTACCGCGCCACCGATATCAAATTCCCGGGCAAGGGCACGCTGTCGATGAAGTTCGTCGGCGAGGACGGCACCGTGATCGAGAAGGAAGTGTTCAAGGCGCCGGGCGCCGGCGTCGCCATGGAGATGTACAATCTCGACGACTCCATCATCGACTTCGCCCGCGCCTCCTTCAACTACGGCCTCTTGCGCGGTTATCCGGTCTATCTCTCGACCAAGAACACGATTCTGAAGGTCTATGACGGCCGCTTCAAGGATATCTTCCAGGAGATCTTCGACGCCGAGTTCAAGAAGGAGTTCGATGCCAAGGGCCTGACCTACGAGCACCGCCTGATCGACGACATGGTGGCCTCGGCGCTGAAATGGTCCGGCGGCTACGTCTGGGCCTGCAAGAACTACGACGGCGACGTGCAGTCCGACACGGTTGCACAGGGCTACGGCTCGCTCGGCCTGATGACCTCGGTGCTGCTCACCCCCGACGGCAAGACGGTCGAGGCCGAAGCCGCCCACGGCACGGTGACCCGCCACTACCGCGAGCACCAGAAGGGCAAGGAGACGTCGACCAACTCGATCGCCTCGATCTTCGCCTGGACGAGAGGCCTGTCGCACCGCGCCAAGCTCGACAACAATGCCGAGCTCGCCAAATTCGCGAACACGCTGGAGAAGGTCTGCGTCGACACCGTCGAGGAAGGCTACATGACCAAGGACCTCGCGCTCCTGGTCGGCGCCGACCAGCGCTGGCTCTCTACCACCGGCTTCCTCGACAAGGTCGCCGACAACCTCGTCAAGGCGCTGGCAGCGTAAGCTGGCAACCGCAATTTCGCCCGACTGGGCCAGCCATCATCGCGGGCCGCGTCTCAAGCGCGGCCCGTTCGTTTTATGAGAGGCCTGCGCGGAGAGATACGACCATCTCGACCAAGTTTGCCGTCTCCTGCCTGCTGAAGGGCTGCCCGCTCGGCGGTCGGTGCCCTCGCGCCTACGCAGCCCCCATCGCTTTTTCGATCGCCGCGAGCGCTTCGGTCGCCTTGCCGCCGTCGGGGCCGCCGGCCTGCGCCATGTCGGGGCGGCCGCCGCCGCCCTTGCCGCCGAGCGCTTCGGAGGCGACGCGCACCAGGTTCACCGCATTGAAGCGCGAGGTCAGGTCGGCGGTGACGCCGACCACGATTCCGGCCTTGCCGTCCTCGGTAACGCCGACGATGGCGACCACGCCGGAGCCGATCTGCTTCTTGCCGTCGTCGGCGAGGCTCTTGAGATCCTTCATCTCGATGCCTTCGACGGCGCGCGCCATCAGCTTGACGCCGCCGGCCTCGCGCACGCTTGCAGCTGCGCCATCGCCGCTCGACGTGCCGCCGCCCATCGCGAGCTTCTTGCGGGCATCGGAGAGCTCGCGCTCGAGCTTCTTGCGCTCCTCCATCAGCGCGGTGATGCGCGCCGGGACGTCGTCGATCGAGGTGCGCAGCTCAGCGGCCGCGGTCTTCGCCAGCGCCATGGTCTCGTTGGCGTGCCGGCGCGCATAATTGCCGGTCAGCGCTTCGATACGACGCACGCCGGAGGCAACCGCGCTCTCGCCCGTCAGCGTGATCAGGCCGATGTCGCCGGTGCGCCGCACATGGGTGCCGCCGCAGAGCTCGACCGACCAGCCGAGTGCATTGGCGCCGCGCTCGCGCGCCGTCTTGCCCATCGACACGACACGAACCTCGTCGCCGTACTTCTCGCCGAACAGCGCGCGCGCCCCGGCTTCGCGGGCCTCGTCGACGCCCATGACGCGGGTGGTGACCTCGTCGTTCTCCAGCACCACGTCGTTGGCGATGTCCTCGACCCTAGCGAGCTCTTCCGCCGTGATCGGCTTCGGATGCACGAAGTCGAAACGCAGACGGTCGGGCGCGACCAGCGAGCCGCGCTGGGCGATGTGATCGCCGAGCACCTGGCGCAGCGCCTCGTGAATGAGGTGCGTCGCCGAGTGATGCGCGCGGATCGACGAGCGCCTGTTATGATCGACCTCGAGCTGCAGCGCGGTGCCGACCTTCAACTCGCCGCTCTCCAATGTGCCGAGGTGAACGAAGAAGTCGCCGAGCTTCTTCTGCGTGTCGGTGACACGGAACTTGATGCCGCCCTCGCCCGTCAGCACGCCGGTGTCGCCGACCTGACCGCCGGACTCCGCATAGAACGGCGTTTGGTTGAGCAGAAGCGCGCCGGTGTCGCCGGCCTTGAGGCTGGCAACTTCCCGGCCATCCTTCACCAGCGCGGACACCACGCCTTCGGCGCTCTCGGTCTCGTAGCCCAGGAATTCGGTGGCCCCGAGCTTCTCGCGCAGTGGGAACCAGATCGCCTCGGACGCCGCCTCGCCCGACCCCTTCCAGGACTCGCGCGCCTTGGCCTTCTGACGCTCCATCGCGTCGGTGAAAGCGGACTGGTCGACGCCGATGCCGCGCGACTTCAGCGCGTCC
Organism: Bradyrhizobium diazoefficiens; assembly: GCF_016599855.1. Taxonomy (NCBI): domain Bacteria; kingdom Pseudomonadati; phylum Pseudomonadota; class Alphaproteobacteria; order Hyphomicrobiales; family Nitrobacteraceae; genus Bradyrhizobium; species Bradyrhizobium diazoefficiens. The sequence goes on from NZ_CP067041.1 coordinate 5,077,420, forward strand.
TGCGTCAGGTCGAGCGGGAAGCCGTAGGTATCATACAGCGTGAAGGCGACGTCGCCGTCGAACATGTCGCCCTGCTTCAGCGACGCGCTCTTCTCGTCGAGGATGGCGAGGCCGCGCGAAAGAGTCTTGCGGAAGCGGGTCTCTTCGAGCCGCAGCGTTTCCTCGATCAGATTCTCAGCGCGCATCAGGTCGGGATAGGCCTGGCCCATCTCGCGGACCAGCGCCCAGACCAGCCGATGCATCAGCGGCTCCTTGGCGCCGAGCAGCTGCGCATGGCGCATCGCGCGGCGCATGATCCGGCGCAGCACATAGCCGCGGCCCTCGTTCGAGGGCAGCACGCCATCCGCGACCAGGAAGGCCGAGGAGCGTAGATGGTCGGCGATGACGCGGAACGAGGCGACGGTCCGCTCGTTCGGTCCGCTGCCGAGCGCGGACGCGGTCGCGTCGATCAGATGACGGAACAGGTCGGTCTCGAACACGCTGTCGACGCCCTGCATGATAGAGGCCATGCGCTCGAGGCCCATGCCGGTATCGATCGAGGGACGCGGCAGATCCACGCGTTCCTCTTTTGTCACCTGCTCGTATTGCATGAACACGAGATTCCAGAATTCCAGGAAGCGGTCGCCGTCCTCTTCCGGTGAACCCGGAGGTCCGCCCCAGATGTGATCGCCGCGGTCGATGAAGATCTCCGAGCAGGGCCCGCACGGGCCGGTGTCGCCCATCGCCCAGAAATTGTCCGAGGTCGGGATGCGGATGATGCGGTCGTCCGAGAACCCGGCGATCTTCTTCCAGAGCCCGTGCGCCTCGTCGTCGGTGTGGTAGACGGTAACGAGCAGCTTGTCCTTGTTGAGCCCGAAGTCCTTCGTGATGAGCTTCCAGGCGAGCTCGATCGCGCGCTCCTTGAAGTAGTCGCCAAAGGAGAAATTGCCGAGCATCTCGAAGAAAGTGAGATGGCGCGCTGTATAGCCGACATTGTCGAGGTCATTGTGCTTGCCGCCGGCGCGCACGCATTTCTGCGAGGTGGTGGCGCGCTGATAGGGCCGCTTCTCGACGCCGGTGAAGACGTTCTTGAACTGCACCATGCCGGCATTGGTGAACATCAAGGTCGGGTCGTTGCGCGGCACCAATGGCGAGGACGACACGATCTCGTGGCCGTTCTCGGCAAAGAAGTTCAGAAAGGTCGACCTGATCTCGTTGACGCCGCTCATGTTCATCCAATCGGGTGTGCTTGGACCCGGAATACGCCATCCAAACCTATCGATTTGGGCTGATATCTGCGGGCCAAAGCGCTTTTAGACAAGGCCAGCTTCGCTGTCCAGAAACTGTGCAGAGAGATCAGTGGGTTGCCGCAGGCGCGTCCTTCCCTTGCAATCCCGTTGAAAGGCGCTGATGCCGCGTTGACAGGCTTGGCCGCCCTGTGATCTGTACCCATCTGTATCGTACGGCCACGTCGGGAGAGACCGGCACACTTGCCGGCGCCGAAGGAGCAACCGCCCCGGAAACTCTCAGGCAAAAGGACCGCGTGGCTTTGACGACATCTGGAAAGAGACGCCGACGGGTTTAGGCCCGGACAGCGTCCGCCGACGGGATAATACTCTCAGGCACAGCGACAGATGGGGCTTCGACTGGATCTACCGGGGAATTGGCCCCGGGGAACCGCCGAGGGCCCCTGTAATGCCAGTGCGCGACGACGAAAAGTCCCTGAAACGTACCCCCCTCTACGATCTTCACGCGTCGCTGGGCGGCAAGATGGTGCCGTTCGCGGGCTATGACATGCCCGTGCAGTACCCCGCCGGCGTCCTGAAAGAGCACCTCCAGACCCGCTCCTCCGCCGGCCTGTTCGACGTCTCCCATATGGGCCAGATCGCGCTTCGGCCGAAGTCCGGGAGGATCGAAGACGCCGCCCGCGCGCTGGAGCGGCTGGTGCCGCAGGATATCGTGGCGATTGCGCCGGGACGGCAGCGCTACGCCCAGCTCACCAATGAGGATGGCGGCATTCTCGACGATCTGATGGTCGCCAATTTCGGCGATCACCTGTTCCTGGTCGTTAACGCTGCCTGCAAGGAAGCGGACGAGGCGCATCTGCGCGCGAATCTCTCTGACGACTGCATCATCGATTCGCACGCCGATCGTACGCTGATCGCGCTGCAGGGCCCGAAGGCCGAAGCCACGCTGGCGAAACTGTGTGCAGAGGCGCCAGGCATGAAGTTCATGGACGCCGGCCCGCATGAGGTTGCCGGGATTGCCTGCTTCGTCTCACGCTCCGGCTATACCGGCGAGGACGGTTTTGAGATTTCGGTCCACGCTGCGGATGCAGAACGCCTAGCCAAAACGCTGCTGGACAATCCTGACGTGATGCCCATCGGCCTCGGCGCCCGCGACAGCCTGCGGCTGGAAGCCGGGCTCTGCCTCTACGGCCACGACATCGACACGTCGACCACGCCCGTCGAAGCCGCGCTGGAATGGTCAGTGCAGAAGAGCCGCCGCACTGGCGGCGCCCGCGCCGGCGGCTTTCCCGGCGCCGAAAAGATTCTCGCTCACTTCGCTCACGGCGCATCTCGCCGCCGCGTCGGCCTGCGCGCCGAAGGCCGCGCGCCGGTGCGCGAGGGCGCGCTGCTGTTTGCCGATAGCGCAGGCGGCGAGCCGATCGGGAAAGTCACCTCGGGCGGCTTCGGCCCGAGCCTGAATGCACCGGTCGCGATGGGCTACGTGCCGACGAGCCTGAGCGCACTCGAGACAAAGCTCTTCGCCGAAGTGCGGGGGCAATTTCTGCCGCTCACCGTCGCCGCCATGCCCTTCGTGAAAAATACCTACAAACGCTGAGGACAAGACAATGATCACGACGCTGTACACCTCCGACCATGAATGGCTCGCCATCGACGGCGATGTCGCCACCGTCGGCATCACCGACTACGCGCAATCGCAGCTTGGCGACGTCGTGTTCGTCGAACTGCCCAAGCTCGGCCGCACCCTGAAGAAGGCGGAAGCCGCTGCCGTCGTGGAATCGGTGAAGGCCGCCTCCGACGTCTACGCGCCCATCTCCGGTGAAGTGCTCGCGACCAACCCCGACCTCGCCGCCGAGCCGGCGCTGGTGAATTCCGATGCGCAAGGCAAGGCGTGGTTCTTCAAGATCAAGATTGCCGATAAGAGCGAGCTCGGCGGCCTCATGGATGAAGCCGCCTACAAGGCACATACGGCTTAAAGACGATGGAGCAAGCGATGACCGCGCACCGCAAATTCAATGGCGAGACCACCGCCTTCGTTCGCCGCCACATCGGCCCCTCAGTGCGCGATGTCACCGCAATGCTCGAAACGGTCGGCGCCAAAAGCGTCGACGCACTGATGGCGGAGACGCTGCCGGCCTCGATCCGGCAGGCTGCCCCGCTCGATCTCGGCAAGCCCTTGAGCGAGACCGAGGCGATCGCGCATATGGCCGAGCTCGCGCGGCAGAACCAAGTCTTCACCTCGCTGATCGGCCAGGGCTATTCCGGCACGATTTTGCCCGCGCTGATCCAGCGCAACATCCTGGAGAACCCGGCCTGGTACACCGCCTATACGCCCTACCAGCCCGAGATCAGCCAGGGCCGGCTGGAAGCGCTGTTCAACTTCCAGACCATGATCTGCGACCTGACCGGGCTCGACGTCGCCAACGCCTCGCTGCTCGATGAGGCCACCGCGGCGGCCGAAGCGATGGCGCTCGCGGAGCGGCACTCGAAGGTCGAAGCGAAGGCGTTCTTCGTCGACAAGGACGTGCATCCGCAGACGTTAGCTGTGATGCGCACGCGCGCCGAACCGCTCGGCTGGAATTTGGTCGTCGGCGATCCCCTCACCGATCTCGACAAGGCAGACGTGCTCGGCGCGCTGCTGCAATATCCGGGCTCGTCGGGCGCGGTGCGCGACCTCAGGCCGGCGATCGCCGCATTGAAGGCCAAGGGCGCGCTCGCAATCGTTGCCGCCGATCTGCTCGCACTCGCGCTGCTTGCCTCGCCCGGTGAGCTTGGCGCTGATATCGCGATCGGCTCGGCACAGCGTTTTGGCGTGCCGATGGGTTATGGCGGACCGCACGCGGCCTATATGGCGGTGCGCGATGCGCTGAAGCGCTCGCTGCCGGGCCGCATCGTCGGCCTCTCCATGGACTCGCGCGGCATGCCTGCCTATCGCTTGGCGCTGCAGACCCGCGAGCAGCATATTCGCCGCGAGAAGGCGACTTCCAACATCTGCACCGCACAGGTGCTGCTCGCCGTGATCGCCGCGATGTACGCGGTCTATCACGGCCCTGAGGGCCTCGCGCAGATCGCGCGCAATGTGCACCGCCGCACCGCCGTGCTCGCTAGCGGCCTGCGCAAGCTCGGCTTCGCGCCGCAGTCCGACAGTTTCTTCGACACGCTCAGCGTCGATGCCGGCGCCACGCGCGCCGAGATCGTCGCGCGCGCGGCAGCCGAGAAGATCAATCTCGGCGTTGGCGGAACGGCGCTCCGCATTGCGCTCGACGAGACCACGACACCCGCGACCGTCGAAGCAGTCTGGCGCGCCTTCGGCGGCACGCTTTCCTATGCCGAGATCGACGCGACCACGCGCGAGGCGCTGCCTGATGCGTTGAAGCGCACGACCGCCTTCCTCACCCATCCCGTCTTCCATGCGCATCGCTCGGAGACCGAGATGCTGCGCTACATGCGCAAGCTCAGCGACCGCGACCTCGCGCTCGACCGTGCGATGATCCCGCTGGGATCCTGCACCATGAAGCTGAACGCCACCACCGAGATGATGCCGCTGACCTGGCCGGAATTCGGCTCTCTGCATCCGTTCGCTCCCCGCGAGCAGGCACGTGGCTATCACGCGCTGTTCGCGCGTCTGGAGAAATGGCTGTGCGACATCACCGGCTATGACGCGATCTCGCTGCAGCCGAACTCCGGCGCGCAAGGCGAATACGCCGGCCTGCTCGCAATCCGCGGCTATCATGCGGCGCGTGGGGAGACGCATCGCAAGATCTGCCTGATCCCCTCCTCCGCGCATGGCACCAACCCGGCCTCGGCCGCGATGGTCGGCATGGACGTAGTGGTGGTCGCCTGCGAGGCCAATGGCGACGTCGACGTCGACGATCTCCGTACCAAGGCCGAGAGGCATTCGAACGATCTGGCCGCGGTCATGATCACCTATCCCTCGACGCACGGCGTGTTCGAGGAGCACATTCGCGAGATCTGCGACATCGTCCATGGCCATGGCGGCCAGGTGTATCTGGACGGCGCCAACCTCAACGCGCAGGTCGGCCTTAGCAGGCCCGGCGATTATGGCGCCGACGTCAGCCACCTCAATTTGCACAAGACGTTCTGCATCCCGCATGGCGGCGGCGGCCCTGGCATGGGCCCGATCGGCGTCAAGGCGCATCTCGCGCCGTTCCTGCCTGGCCACCCTGCTGCACAAGCTGACGCGCCGGTGGGTGCGGTCTCGGCCGCCCCGTTCGGCTCGGCGTCGATCCTCACCATCTCCTACATCTACATCCTGATGATGGGCGGCGAAGGCCTGAAGCGCGCGACCGAGATCGCGATCCTCAACGCCAACTACGTCGCAGCAAAGCTCGATGCGCACTTCCCTGTGCTCTACAAGAACGCCAGGGGACGCGTCGCGCATGAGTGCATCGTCGATCCCCGTCCGCTCAAGACGACATCAGGCGTCACCGTCGACGACATTGCAAAGCGCCTGATCGACTACGGCTTCCACGCCCCGACCATGAGCTTCCCGGTGCCGGGCACGCTGATGATCGAGCCGACCGAGTCGGAATCCAAGGCGGAGCTGGATCGCTTCTGCGACGCCATGATCGCGATCCGGAAAGAGATCGCCGAGGTCGAGGCCGGCCGCTTCAAGATCGAAGCCTCGCCCTTGCGTCACGCCCCGCACACCGTGCACGACATCGCCGATGACGATTGGAAGCGCGCTTACACCCGCATTGAGGGCTGCTTCCCCGATGGTGTCTCGCGCACCGACAAATATTGGAGCCCGGTGGGGCGCGTCGATAACGTCTATGGCGATCGCAACCTGGTATGCTCCTGCCCGCCGGTGAGCGATTACGCGGAAGCGGCGGAGTAAGGAACTAACGCGCAATCAACAAACGGCTTTGCGGATCCCAGCGCCACAGCCGTTCGTTGGTCAGAAGTGTGCCACCCCACCAGCGTCTGATCGGGTTGTGACGTCGGAAATCTTCCCGGCCTGCAAGGACGGCTTGGCCGAATTCGGTCAGCGACAGCCTGCTCCGGCGAAAGGCTGCGTTGCGACCTCGCGCATTGTCCGGATCGAGTGTCGCCAGCCTGCCGTCCAGACCTGTAATGGCGGGCGCCGGGCCGAAAGCGAGCCCTTCGAGCAGCGCACCCAACTCCCACGGATCGAACACGCGTGTCCCGAGCGCACCCGGCCGAAACAGCTCGTCGGCACGATTACGTCCGCTCGCGATCAATTCGAGAAGCCGCGCCTCGGTCGCCCCCAGTCCCGTGCCCGGCGACGGCAGTTCCGCGAGGAGGTCCTCCATGGCCGGCCCCAGGAAAGAGAGCTTGCCGAGCGGCCTGCCGGACAGCCCCGAGCAGAGTTCGGGCGTCGGCGCGTGATAGGCCTCCCAAGCAATGCTGGCGATCTCAAGATCGTTTTCTGCGAGATCTAACTCCCGCACCTCACGATGACGAAGCTCAGAGGGATCTGCTCCGCGCAGGTCGAAATCGACGCATCGCAATCTCAGACTCGCTGTGATGGATGGCTGAGAGCGCAGGTAGTCGAGAATCCAGATCAACTGCAGCTGACTGTTTGGTTCAGGATCGAACCACAGCTCGATAAACTCGACGCCGTAAGTCCCGCAGAACCAGAGTAATGCATATTCCCGATCCAGGCGCTGGACATAGGGCAATTGGCGGACGAAATCAGACCAGATGATCTCTTCGAAAAATCTGCTCCTGCGTCCGCCGAGATAGCGATTGAGGTGGTCTTCCGACGGAAGTGGCCCCGACACGAAACGATAGATTAACGGGACGACCATGTCGGCGCGATCCGCATGGGCAAGGCCAACGCCGGACGAACTGGTCAGGATCACACGCTTCATTGTCGATGTGCCTACCCTCACGCAAAACGAAACGGGCCCTGACGACGTCGGCAACTCAACGTCCTCAGCGCCCGCTCCTCGCGAAAACTCTCTTTGAAGCTTACTCGTCCGCCGGCTCCTCGCCGTCGGCATCACGCTCTGGGGTGCCGGCCAGGATCTGCTCGGCGATCAGGCCGGAGTTCTGGCGGATCGCGGTCTCGATCTTGGCGGTGATGTCGGGGTTGGCCTTCAGAAACGCTTTCGAGTTCTCGCGGCCCTGGCCGAGACGCTGGCTGTCATAGGAGAACCAGGCGCCGGACTTTTCGACGATGCCGGCCTTGACGCCGAGATCGAGGATCTCGCCCATCTTGGAGACGCCCTCGCCGTACATGATGTCGAACTCGACCTGCTTGAACGGGGGCGCCAGCTTGTTCTTGACCACCTTGACGCGGGTGGTGTTGCCGACCACTTCATCCCGCTCCTTGATCGCGCCGATGCGGCGGATGTCGAGGCGGACCGAGGCATAGAATTTCAGCGCGTTGCCGCCGGTCGTGGTTTCCGGCGAGCCGTACATCACACCGATCTTCATGCGGATCTGGTTGATGAAGATCACCATGGTGTTGGATTTGTTGATCGAGGCCGTCAGCTTGCGCAGCGCCTGGCTCATCAGACGGGCCTGCAGGCCCGGCAGCGCGTCGCCCATCTCGCCCTCGAGCTCGGCTTTCGGCACCAGTGCCGCGACCGAATCGACCACCAGAACATCGACCGCGCCCGAGCGCACCAGCGTGTCGCAGATCTCCAGCGCCTGCTCGCCGGTGTCCGGCTGCGAGATCAGGAGCTCGTCGATGTTGACCCCGAGCTTGCGCGCATAGACCGGGTCGAGCGCGTGCTCGGCGTCGATGAAGGCGCAGATGCCACCCTTCTTCTGCGCTTCCGCCACCGTGTGCAGCGCCAGCGTAGTCTTGCCCGAGGATTCCGGCCCGTAGATTTCCACGACTCGTCCCTTGGGCAGGCCGCCGATCCCAAGCGCAATATCGAGCCCAAGGGATCCGGAAGAGACCGCCTCGACATCCATCGAGCGGTCGTTCTTGCCGAGCTTCATCACCGAACCCTTGCCGAACTGGCGCTCGATCTGCGAGAGCGCGGCAGCCAGAGCTTTACTCTTGTCCATGGAAGATCCTTCGACGATACGCAGGGCAGTGGTGGACATTGGTCGTGCTCCTTATGGCGAGGATTCGGGTGCGGGACAAACGATTGGCGCGGCGGGTCGTCGATAAAAGCACCGTACACCATTTGTTCTAGGTTCGCAATATGTTCTTTCGCCGATTTGGGCGCTGGCCTGTGGCCTAGTTTGCCCCTGCTCTGGACTGTCATGGAACCGTAATATAGGTAGGTTCCATTGCTGGTTCTGGGGCATTGCCATGAGTAAATTTTCCAGGCGGCCAAATGAGTCGCTTCGCTCCATGGAGCGGGTATGTTTGGAACAAGCGCGCCTCTGCACCCATGATGATTCACGCAAGGCGCTCGAAGCATTGGCGGCCAATTATCGGACCGCTGCGGAGCGGGAAGAGCGGATTCACGAAGAACGGTAAGGCCGCCTCAGTTGGCGGCCTCTTTCATTTGAAATTCAATCTCAAAGCTCGTGGTTGACGGCCTCGTCCAGCTCTCGCTCTCCCGCCATGATTTCGGCCATCACCTCGATTTGTGGGCGCTGGCCGGTTTCCGACCTCGCCGGCCAGTCTGAAAACGGCAGTGACCCTGATTTGATTGTTCACTTCGGAACCGACCGCTGAAATCCGGCGTATTAACATCGGAACTTACCCCAACCCTATGGTTAGGACCCGTAGCAAGAGGTGGTGTCATGAAGCGTCGCCGGTCTGTGCCCCACACGTTCGAAGAGAACATCGCAGCCGAGAGGGTCAAGCTGGAAGCCGAAATTGCAAAGCTCACACCTGGTCCTCAGATGGAGGCCCTTCGCAACAAGATCAGGCAACTCGACACCGCCGCTCACATGAACGAGTGGCTGGGTTCGGCCGGACTGACGCCACCCAAATAAGTTGGAGATTCAGGCAACGTTTCGGGCTGCGGCCACTTGAGCTGGTGACCCATTGAGGCTCGCCATGCGCGCCCGCAGTCGTATGTCGCCTTACCGAGGAAACATTTTGAAGTGCCGCGCAAGGGCAAGAAAGTGTCGTTTGGACGCGGAGAACGCTCGAATTGGACCGGAGAAAGAGGCCTGGCTCGACTTCGCCGAGGATTGGGACAAGCTAGCCGATGCCTTCGAGCTGGAAGCCTGCGAACAGGACGATGAGCCAAAGTTTTTGCAATAAGGTCGCCTCAATTGGCGGCGGCCGGGCTCTTCGCGTCCCAAGTGACGCGGCCCTGTCTGCCGCTGGACGAGATCAAGCTGCACCAAGGAAACGCCAGCCGAACCGGCGGTTATCTACTGTGCATGGGGTTGTTTTCGCGTTTTGCCGGGACGTCCTCGCCTGTGACGCACCGCGCCCGCGCCGCTACATCAGCGCCAGCAGCACGATGCCGATGACCAAGACCACGAAGCCAGCCGCCGTCGCGGCGGCGAATGACCGCTCTACGTTGTCCATGATGCCACCCCGCGATCGGCGCGCCACGTATCCCCCATGGCTTTGCCGTGCGCGCAAAGTGTCGCCAACGGATGTGTCTGAAATTGTGCGGGGCGATGTCTGAATTGGGACGCGAGAGCGGCACTCGAACCACGGGATTCGACCTGCGATCAGATCCGCTCCGCCTTGTCAGGCTGTCGTAAGCTGAGCGGGCTACGGTCATCGGGCTATGGTGTTGCAGCCCAGCACCTCAGCCTCCAATAGCCTTCTACCCCGCCCGGCTCTGCCCGGGCGGGGCTTTTTCTTGCGCGATGGCGCGATTCATCGCGCACGTGTCGTGTGATTTCAGTGTCGCGCGTTTCCCAGCAACGTGTTCGCCCGCATTGTTGCGATCGCCATGGCACGACAAGCCTTCGAAGCGCCAGAAGGTGACGACGCTGGTCGTGCCGCACTGCTCGCAGACGAGCTTCTCGTCACCGAGCATGAAACGTCCGCGCCTGGACAGGAGGGAGGAAGCAGGCTGCCTGCAGTGCGGACAGACCAGAGAGAAATGCCGCACGCCCCATCGCTGAGCGAGATGTCTGAGCCAGTTCACGTCTTCCTCTTGTGCGACGCCCGTCGATGCCACGTTCACGCGCAGCAGATCACAGTCGAGGCGCACGCAAAAGTGGAAAAGTAGCGAACGCGCGCATTAGCTTGCAAAAGCCCCGCCGTCGCCATCACTCACAAGGGATGGTTCCACAAAAGCGGGCGGCTGCGATTGTGCCAGGCCTCGCGGCGCCATGGAACCCGAGACGCAGTTCCACTTTGATTCGGCAATCCTTTCCCGTGGTTCTCCGAACATGAACAGAGTTCCTGGCCTGATGGCCAGCAGCAGCGATACGGTTCCAGCAAATCAAAATGCATCCATCGGTTCCGTCTTTTGGAATCCGATTTCGCTTGTTTCGAACTGTGCGCGCTTGCCGGATTTCCGTGAATTGCCCGCGATTTGATGGCGGTTTTCGTTTGTCGACGGAATATTCCGGCGGCCAACATGTTACCCGACATGGCAAGGTGAATCGTGGAGGTGACCATGAATCACAGGGGCGTTGAGTTCACGGTTGTAAAGACGGCGATCCCAAGTGTCTGGCAATGGCAGTTCCGGATCGGCGACGAGATCAAGACGGGCAAGACCGAGACGAAGATCGACCTCCTGGCGATCCGTCGCGTGCAGTTGCGCATCGATCGGGAGCTGAAGACCATCGGCCGCAAGATGGCCTGAACCGTCCGCTTGGAGGCCGGACCGGGCTAGTCGGCGCTGGGCAGCCGTCGCATGGTGAATTCGATGTCGCCGCCGGGCAGTTCGCGCCAAGTCTCGACTTCGCTCATATAGCCGGCCTTGGGATAGCGCGCGAAGAAGGCCTGCGCTCGTGCCCGGGCCTCGACGCGCGGCAGGGTGAAGCTCTCGCGCAGATAGCCGTCACCGGCCTTGTCGTCGGTCCCAGCGGCCCGCTTGCGCCGGCGCGCCATCCGCTCGGCGAGATCCCGCGGGCGATCCGCCATGTCCTGCCTCCTCAACGCTACCCTGCGAGGAAATGTAGGATCTCTATCCGGCGAAGGGGAGTCCCGCGAGAGGCGACAGCCGCCTCAGGGACCACGGTCAATTCGCCGCCGTGCCGCCGGCCCTGGGCTTCTTGGGCGCGCTGGTGGACGCCGACGCCTTCGGCGCGGACTGCTTGGGCGGGTCGGCGCGCATCCCGCCCCAGGGATCATTTGAGCTTTTGGCGTCCGGAATCTTCCTCAGCGTTTCCTTGTAGGCCTTCTCGCGCGCGGCATCCGCCGCCTTCTCGTCCTCGGTCTTTGACGGGCCATCCGCCATCAAATTGATATGGGGCGACTCCTGCGCGAAGACCGGTCCAGCCACAAGCGCCAGCACCGCCGCCATACGGAAAAGCTTCATCACTCACTCCTTGATCATCGATAGAAGGCGGATGCCGCACCCGTCCTTCATGGCCCCGAACGCCGCTTCAATCCGCTAGAGCCGATCCGATCTGCACGATTTCGGCCCATGGAGCCAGTCGTCCCAGATTGGGCCGCACTTGGTGCAGCCGTTCAGCGCCAAAGCGAGCACGGCCAGGCAAAATACCAGGACACATCGACGCAACATCGTCCACCCCGCTCCCAAGAGTGGCATCATATCGGGCGAAGTCGGGCATTTTCAAGCCGCGGCCGCCGGTGACTTTGCCGCGCCAAAGCGGGCAGAATGAGCGAAACATCCGGCAACACGGGAGGGAACGACAGCAATGCCATCGCAGCCAGACACCCAGTTCGGCATCACAGAGGCCAGACGGATACTCGGCGAGGTCTTTGCGCCCTGGGTCCAGGATCTCAACCTCTCCGTCGAGCGCATCGAGCACATGCCGCCTCCCGATGCTCCGGACTGGCAGCCGGGCGCGCTGCTGCGCATGCCATTCTCGGAGCGGCTGTGCCGCAATGGCGGCGTCGTCTGCGGCCAGGCGCTGATGGCGCTGGCCGACACCGCGATGGTGATCGCGAACCTCGCCGCCAATCGCGGCTATCGTCCGATGACGACAGTGGATCAGACCACGCATTTCATGCGCGCGGTCTCCTCGTCCGACGTGCTGGCGGATGCGCGCGTGGTGCGACTCGGACGCACCATGAGCTTTGGCCGCGTCACCCTGCTCTCCGCCACCGACAACAAGCAAGTGGCAATGGTATCGAGCGCGTTCGCGATGCTGCCACCATCTTGATGGTGTCGCCGCTTTAACGTCGTAAACGAAATCTGAAGCGCCGTCCAAGCAGCGCCAGTATTGAGTTTAGTTCGACGTAATTTCTATGCACTACTTTACAATCCTCATTATGGATTGACGCCGATGATCGAGAAGCGTGCAGCGCAACGTTACCGGGTCTTCAAGGGTGGCACGATCACCTTTGAAGAAAGGGGTGTGGCGTGCACGGTGCGAAACATGTCGGAAGGCGGCGCAGCGATCGACCTCGATGCTCACGTCACATTACCGCAGTCGTTTTCACTCTTGATCACGCGTGACAATTTCGTGCGGAATTGCCGCACCGTCTGGCGTAGCGAGCGGCGCATCGGTCTCGCCTTCGTGCAATAACGCATGCAATTCGCCTGCGCAGAAGCAGGCCTATCAGCGCCATTCAGCAAAAGTTGATCGGGCAGGACTTCGTCCCCGCCGAATTCGCGCCTATGTGTTGGCCCCCAGGGGACCTTCACGAATGTTGCGGATTGTTGCTCGTGTGGCGATGCTCGCTGGCACGCTCGCGCTCGGCGCGTGCGGCTTCGCCGACAGCCGTGCGCCGGTGCCCGAGTTCATGCGCCTCAAGGAAGCCGAGCAGCCGCCCCCCGAACCGCCGCCCGACGTCAAACGCGTGGTCCGTGAGCAGATCGAAGTGGTCTTCCTCAACACTTCCTATCCGCGCGAGGTGCAAGTCGCCCTGCCCCATCACGAGGTCCGCGGACCGGGCTGGACAGCCTGCGTCCGCGCGCAGCTCACCTCCGCCACCGGTTCGGCGCTAGGCACCCAGACCTACATCGTAACGATCAACGACGGAAAGGTCGTCGACCGGCGGCGCGCGGAAGCCGACGATATCTGCGGCTCGGAAGCCTACGAGCCGATCTAGCAATGGATCATCGCATCCGACAATCCGGTTCCGGGAAAAAGCTGCAATTCAGCCGGAACGATCATCGCCTCCCCTTCTTGTTACCGCCGAGGGCAGTTTCGGAGGAAGACAGGATGAGGACGTTCACGATTGCATTGCTGGCCGGTGTCGGGGCTCTCGCCGCAGCGAGCGGCGCGAAGGCTGCGGATCTCTACACCACCAGCGAATACACCAGCCCCGATCTTATCCAGGAAGTCCGGCTCGTCTGCGATGACGCCGGCAATTGCTATCGCACCCATGGCGGCGCGCGCGTGATCGTCCGCGACTCCTATGCGACCATGCCGCGCGAACGCTATTACGAGCGCCGCACCTATCGCGACTGGGACGATGGTCCGCGCGCCGGTGTCGGTATCCGCGCGCCTGGCGTCAGCGTGGGCGTCGGTGTAGGCCACGACCACTGGTAAACCACACAGCGTGACGAACGGGACTGGACGAGACGGCTCGCCCGGTCCCGCGTTTGCGTCAAGTCTCGAGCGGATCGATGGACGTGGCGATGCGCGTCGATGACGGCAGTTGCGCGACGAAGCGGGGAAGCACCATCCCCGCGCACATCGCGACGACGAAGATGACGGCTGAGGTCGAACCGAAGCCAAGCGCAGTCAGCGCCGGTCCCGGACAGAAGCCTGCCAATCCCCAGCCGATGCCGAAGATCGCGGGACCAACGATGATTTTTGGATCGATGTCGCTACGCGTTGGCACGTAGAAGCGATCCGCGAAGAACGGGTGTGCAAGCTTCAGAACATGCCTGAAGCCGACGAAGGTCGCGGCGACCGCCCCGGCCATCACGAAGGCGAGGCTGGGGTCCCATGTCCCCGCCGGGATGGCGCCGAGGTCGAGGAAGTTCAGCACCTTTGCCGGATTCGACATGCCGGAGACGATGAGCCCGAGGCCAAACAACAAGCCGATCGCAAATTGGACGAGAATGGTCATCGCCGTCAGCTCCAGTGCCGCATCAGGAAGACGGTGGCGACGCCCGTGGTCATGAAGATGATGGTCGCAACCAGCGAGCGCACCGACAGTCGCGACAGGCCGCAGACGCCATGGCCGGACGTGCAGCCATAGCCCCACACCGAGCCGAAGCCGGTGAGCAGCCCCGCGACTATCAGCAGCGGCGTTCCCGCCGCGATCGACTGCGCCGGCAGGCTTCCAGTCGCGAGCCGCACCAGAACCGGTGCGGCAACCAGGCCGGCGACGAAGGCCAACCGGCCGGCAAATACTCCGTCCTCGTAAGGCGGAAATAACCGCGCCGCGATGCCGCTGATGCCGGCGATCCGCCCCGTCGCCCACATCAGGAGGACGGCGGAGAGGCCGATCAGCGCGCCACCGAGGAGAGAGGCAATCGGCGTGAAAGACGTGGCGACCATTTGATCCTCCGGAGCGACAGTTTCCATCACAGCACCCGGCGGTGCCGCCCGGCCTGATGCTCAATGAGATGTTAACAATACCACTCGAATTGGAGCGGCGTCCCAACCGTATTTTTCCAATCTTTGCGCTAAGCATGATCGCGTGACGCTGGCTTTTGCCTGGCGTGGACGGGGACGACGGGACGTGGTGGACATCGCGCATCAGGCTGCGATCAATCCGGCATCGGCGAAGGATGCCACGCGCGCGCTCGTCCCGCTTACCGCGATCGAGCCCGGCCAGTGGCACGCGCTGGCGCAGCGCGCGGTCGAGCCGAACGGCTATTACCTGCCAGCATGGGAGCTCGCCGTCAACGCAACCGCGCGCGGCCGTATAGGTGCTTCGGCCCTGTCCGTGTGCAGCGGCTCGTCGACGCGGCTGATCGGTCTGATGCCGGTGGTCTCGCTTTGGCGGGCCTGGAAGATCCCCCTGCCCGCGCTGGTCAGCGCGCATCCCTATGGCACGCTGTGCACCCCGCTGATCGATCGCGACGCCTCGGTCGAAGCAGCGACGGGCCTGTTGCAGCGCGCGCGCGAAGCCGGTGCGCATGCGCTGATCCTGCGCGACGTCGCGCTTGAGGGAGCTGCCGTGGCATCGATCGAGCAAGCGCTCGGCCGGGCCGGCCTAAAATCGCGCGTCCTCGGCTCCTATATCCGCGCCAGCCTCGATGCGACCCAGAATGGGCACAGGCTGCTGGAAGAAGCGCTCGGTGCCAAGAAGCTCAAGGAATTGCGCCGGCAGCGCCATCGCCTGGAAGAACATGGCGCGATCAGTCTCGAAATTGCGCGCAAGGTGGATGAGATCAAGCCGGCGCTCGAAACCTTCCTCCAGCTCGAAGCCAGCGGCTGGAAGGGCAAGCGCGGTACCGCGCTGATTCAGGACGCGGGCGATGCGGCCTTCATCCGCCGCGCTGTGCCGGCGCTCGCCGAAACCGCGCAGTGCGAGATCGTCACGCTCCGTGCCGGCGCGACGCCGGTGGCTGCCGGCATCGTGCTGCGGCACCAGGACCGTGCTTTCTTTTTCAAGCTCGGCATCGACGAGCGCTTCGCAAAATATTCGCCGGGCGTGCAGCTTACGCTCGATCTGACGCGCCACCTCTGCGCCGACCCCGTCATTGCGAGCGCGGATTCCACCGCGAGCGCCGATCATCCCATGATCAATCCGATCTGGCGCGGCCGCCTTGCCATCGGCGATGTCCTGATCCCGCTGCGGCGGAACGATCCGATGGTAGCGCTGATTCACGCGGCATTGGTCGCGCGAGGCTACGCGCGTGGGACGGCG
The DNA here is from genome assembly GCF_016599855.1 of Bradyrhizobium diazoefficiens. Classification (NCBI taxonomy): domain Bacteria; kingdom Pseudomonadati; phylum Pseudomonadota; class Alphaproteobacteria; order Hyphomicrobiales; family Nitrobacteraceae; genus Bradyrhizobium; species Bradyrhizobium diazoefficiens. Next base: position 5,093,425 of record NZ_CP067041.1, read on the forward strand.
CGCCGCGCGATCCATCTGCTCCGCAAGTAGACCAACGCTACTCCGCCGCCTCTGCGTTGATCTCCGCCGAGACCTGGCGGATGGCACGGGCGAGCATGTTCGGATCCTGCGCGCCGGAGACGGCATATTTCTGCGCGAACACGTAGGTCGGCACGCCGGAAATACCCTTCTCGGCGGCCTCCTGCGCGTCGGCCGACACGCGCGCGACGTCCTCGTCGGTGGCGAGACGCTTGCGCACGTCCTCGGCATCGAGGCCCACATCGGCGGCCGCCCGCACCAGCACGTTGATATCCGTGAGATCGCCGCCGTCGCGGAAGTAGAGTTGCATCAGGCGCTGCTTCATCTCCGGCGCCTTGCCGATCGCCTCGGCCCAGAGGATCAGGCGATGGCAATCGGTCGTATTGGGCTGCCGCGCGACCAGCTCAGGCTTGTAGACGAGGCCCTCTTCGCTCGCAGCCGCGACCACGCGCCCCGCTATACCCTTATATGCCTCGACCGAGCCGAACTTGGTGGTGAGATAATCCTCACGGCTGATGCCTTCGCGCGGCACCCAGGGATTGAGGAAGAACGGGCGAAAATTCAGCTTAACAGGAACATCGGGCACGAGCGCGAGCGCGCTCTCGATCCGGTGCTTGCCGATATAGCACCAGGGGCACACCACGTCGGAGACGACATCGATCTGGAGCGGTTTTAGGGTGCTCATGAGCGCCTCCTTCGGGCGGTACGAGTTTGAACCAAGATAAGCCCAACCTGCCTTGGGGCAAGGGTACGCACGGGTGCGCCAGGTCATGGCATGGCTGCGGCCATTTGCCTGAGCCGCTCCGCGGTGCGCTCGTCGGCCGGAAAAAACGTCTCCAGCGCGAGCTCCGACAGCGTGATGTCGACGGGCGTCCCGAACACCATGGTGGTGGAGAAGAAACTTAGTATCTCTCCGTCCTGGCGCAGCTTGAAAGGGATCGCAACACTGTCGCTCGACAGCGGCCTCGCTCGCGCCGGGATCGGATAGCTCTTGAGATCGTGATAGAGCTTGATCAGCTCCGGATCGGCGGTGGCTTCGCATTGCCGGTGCAAGCGCTCGAGCAGATGCGCGCACCATTCCGCGAGATTGACCGTGCGCGGCGCTAACCCCTCCGGATGAAAGGCGAGCCGCAGGACGTTGAAGGGCTGGCCGAGCAGCCGTTCCGGGATGCCGGCGAGCAGCGGCGCCACCATGCGATTGGCGGACACCAGGTTCCAGTGCCGGTCATAGGCCAGCGCCGGATTGGGCTCATGCGCTTTGAGGACGAGGTCGATTGCCTGCCGGGCTGACTTCAAGGCGGGATCCTCCAGCGGGCGCTGCGGAAAGGCCGGCGCGTAACCGGCAGCGACCAGCAGCACGTTGCGTTCGCGCAAGGGCACATCGAGACGCTCGGCGAGCCGCAGCACCATCTCGCGTGAGGGCGCGGCGCGGCCGGTCTCCACGAAACTCAGATGGCGCGCGGAAATCTCCGCCTCGCCCGCGAGATCGAGCTGGCTCATGCGGCGGCGCTGCCGCCATTCGCGCAAATGATCGCCGATATGGACCGGCTGGCTGGGTTCGGCGCGTGCCATGGATGCATGTGCGTTCATGGTGGAAAACCTACCATGCGCGTTTCACCCCATCCATTACCCTCGAGGTAATGGATATTGAGCGAGCTCAAGCGCCAGGTCGAGAGCTGCATCGTGCCGCAACGTCAGGCGGCTTGTGTGAATCAGTCCTCCGCCCGACAAATCGTGATCGCCGACGCCACCGGATGCGCAGCAGCTCGCGTGGGGTTCAGACAATTTCCACTATTTGCATTCGAAGCTGGTGGCGCTTTCCGGATCGCCTCCCTTGAACTGCGCATGTTGCGGATAGGCGCAAAGCGGCCGACTTCGGCCAGGAAAAGCTGGGCCGGTCGCCACCACCGAATCGGGCGCCTTGCCGTCTTCCACCCAATCCACAACGGCACTGAGAAGATCGAAGTGATCGAGCGTGGCACCGCTCGAGCAGTGACCCATGCCGGGCACCAGATAAACCCGGCTCGATTTCGCCCGCACCAGCTCCATACCACCGGAGTCCGCCGCCATGCGCTCGTAGTAATTCACGGTATCGTGTGCCGAGAACCACGGATCGCTTGAGCCGTGGTAGAAAAGGATCTTGCCGCCGTGACCGAAGAAGCTCGTCAGATTGGTCCAGTATGCGGTGTTGGTCAGTCGCTCCAGCCCGCTTGTTGCGACCCTGTCTTCGAGTTGATCGACATTGATGCTTTCCCAACTGGTCGGCCCGACCGGACTGCGTGCGCCGGTCGTCAAAATGCCGGGAATGGAAACGCCTTCGGCCGCCACGCCGCTGTCCCACGGGAAAGCCGGATATACCTGCGCGCCGCGTGAATTTTTCGGTCCAGCGAACGCTTTTTTCAAAGCATCGACCTGCTGCGGCGCCAGACAGGAATCGGTCTTGGCGCCGTTACAGGTGAGTACGGCAGGATCGAATTGACACGCCTTGCCGTCGAAAATCATCCCATCCTTGACACCATCTTTGGCGTCACAGGCATCGAGGATCGCATCCGTGATCAGCTTCCTGTCTCCGGCAGAGAAAGTCTTGGCAGGCTCCGGCTTCCCGGACGCGTCCTTTGGCGCGATCTCGCTGAAGGCAGCGTTGGCCCAGGCGAGACCAATATTGGAGTTGCCGGTTCGCATCGCAGGAGCGCCAGCGACGATACCATCGAATTCTTCCGGATAGCGTGCCGACGCCAACATGCCTTCGCGGCCCCCGGTCGAGCACCCCGTGAAATAAGAACGCCGGGGGCGTTGGCCATAATAACGCGCGACGATCGCCTTGGCCGCATTCGTCACTTTGCCGACCGACGCATTGGCAAAGTTGAGGGCAGCTTCCTGGTCCTTCAGAAAGGAGGAATCGAACACCGCCCCCTGATGACCGCTATCAGTCGAGACCACAGCAAAGCCACGTGCGAGGGCGGGCACCTCGCCGGCAGCTTGTGAACCAAGCGGCGGACGGATCGAGCCGTTCAAACCACCGCCACCCTGATACAGAAACCGCCCATTCCAGTGATCGGGCAGCGCGACTGCAAAGCCAATCGCGTAGGATTTGCCATCGACACCCAGCCGCTGATCAATCACGCCGTCCGCACGGCAGTTCGGCGGCAGCGCGACCGATACCGTCGCCGCGGCCGGTGGCAAAGGTTGCACGGTCCCCGGCGGCGCTTCAGGCACCTCCTGCGCTTTGGTCACGACGGTCGTTGAGTCGGGGATCTTCCAGCCGGTCAAATCCGCGCATTTGAGCGCGGGTGCAATGTTCGCAGAACTGTCGCCCGAACCCTGAGCACCTGCCGGTGGGATCGTGACTATCACTACCGCCCCAAGGACCAGGCAAGCCATTCCCGACTTCAGCGCCGTGCCTGTTGGTTGCTTCATCATATCCTCCCGCCCTTTTCGTGTTCGTGCCCAAGGGACGCTGCCGACCTCGGCACCGATGCGGCAGGACGATCCTCATCCACAAGCATTGTTAGGTCAATCTCCGCCTCGATGTAGTGCACGGGCCGGTGCGCATCTCTAGCTAATCCCACAGATCCAACCACCGATACCGACGTTCGGCTCAGGTTGCCGCGCACCTCGCGAACGGCGTCGAACATCTTAGAACAACAGGCGCGCCTTTCTTACCCGCGAGGTAATCGAATTGGGCGCCAGACCAGCGCATCTTCGGTCAGGACAGGAGATGACCATGATCGCGCTGCTGCTCTATCGCTCTCTCGCCGACCACATTCTACCTTGGGCCGTGACGTTCGCGACAAGGATGCTCGCCCGCGGACTCAACATGCCTGAGCCGCTGGTGCATTCGACCGGCACCTATGTTGTCGCGCAGGTCACGGCCTTCGAGCACAGCCTCGGCAGGAGCCTTTGCCCATTCCGCTTCGCCCGCCTGCTTCGCGCCTGGTGGCGCGGACTGTGCTGACTTCCCCCGCGTCTAATCGAACCAGGGAGACCTCTGATGATCGACGCATCCACCTTCCTGCGCCGTGCCTTACTCGCAGATGCCGTCTTCAGCGGCATCGCCGCGCTCGGCTTCACTCTTGGCGCCGGCGCGTTCGCGACACTGTTCAATCTGCCTGAAGCGCTGTTGCGCGAAACCGGCCTGTTCCTCATCGCCTACACCGCGCTGGTCGGCTGGCTCGCCTCGCGCCCGGCCGTGCCGAAGCCGCTTGTGCTCCTGGTCGTGTGCGGCAACGCCGCCTGGACGGTCGGCAGCATCGCACTGCTGTTCTCAGGCGCGGTGTCACCGAACGTCGCCGGCGAGCTGATGGTCGTCGCGCAAGCGATCGCAACCGGCGTATTCGGCGAGCTGCAATTTGTGGGCTTGCGAAGGAGTGCGAACGTGGTGACGGCGTGAAGCCGCATCCGCCGCTGTCGTCGCCCGGCTCGACCGGGCGACGCGGTATTCCAGAGACGGTGAAGGGATGCGGACACGCCGCGGCATACTGCGTACCCTGCCTACGGGCACGCCTCGGCTAGCAGTTACGCCCGCGCGCGGCTGTTCGGCTTGCCAACGGCATGGCCGTTGAGCTTCTTCTTTTTCGTCACGGTGGTTTTCGCGCCCGCCTTCTGCGCTTTACGCTCCGCGCGCGCCTTCACCTTGGCGCGTTCGGCACGCGCCTCGGCGCGCTGCTTCTTGCGTTTGTTTTCGCAGGAGGGGCACTTGCAGCCGATCGGCTTCAGATAGGCTTTGAAATAGTCCGTGCCGTAATCGTAGTTGATCTCATCGCCTGGCTCGATGTTCTTGATGGCGCGGATGAACACCTTGCGCTCGCGCGGGCGCACGTCCGATTCCGCGTTGGGGCGGCAGGAGTGGTTGATATAGCGGGCGACGTTCTTGCGCACCGAGCCGTCGATGGTCCAGCGGCCGTTGAGCTCGAACAGATATTTGTTCTCGATATCATCCTGCTCGGGAATGCGGCAGTCCAGGATCGGCCCGATATAACGGATGATCCGGGTGCCCTTCTTGATCGGTTTGGTGGCGAAGAGGCCAAGCCCCGTCTTGGAGCGGCCGACGCGATAAGGTTTGTTCGACGAGATGGTTGGCATGATCACGTGTAACGTGGAACGCAAACAGGGCCTGATGCCCAAGCGAAGCCGCTCTTCTAGAACGATTCCGCGCCGCTGTCAGGCCTATACAGACTGCGTTCGATGCTTGCCCACAGTTGAAGACATCGGTTGATGGAGTTCCGCGACCTGAGCGTGCCGTCATGGTGCCTGTCACATTCGCCAGGCTGGCATTATGTCGGAACTCTCCCCGCCACCGTCGCCTTCAGGATGGCTTCCAGAAGCTGCTCGGCCGTGGTGCCATCAGGCAGCCGCTCCAAAATATCCTCGAGCCGCCCGTCGAGCAGCAGCATGGTGAAACCGTGCACCATCGACCAGGCCCGCGCGATCGCGGCGCCCTGCTCGATGGTCAGCTTGTTGCCGCTGATCGGCTCCTGCCGCATCGCGCCGATGGCATTGGCAAGTCCGGCAAACGAGGATTCCGCAGCCTCGTGCAGCGAGGGCCTGGAATAGTCGAGCCGCTCGGTGCGGAACATCAAACCGTACATGCCTGGATGGGCCTGGGCATAAGCGACATAGGCTTTTGGCCGCGCCAGCGTCCGCTCCAGCGGCGAGCTGGCCAGGTCGCAAGCCGAGGCCATCGCGGCGTTGAACTGGCGGAAGCCGATCGCCGCGAGCTCGCTGACGAGGCCGGTGAGATCGCCGAAATGATGGGTCGGCGCGGCATGCGAGACGCCAGCCTCGCGCGCCACCGCGCGTAGCGTCAGGCCGGCGAGCCCATCACGCTCCAGCACGCGCTCGGCTGCCTGGAGCAGCGCCTCGCGCAAGGCGCCGTGATGATAGGGCGTCTCTGTCTTCGCGCTCGCCGGGCGGCGCGCGGGGCGAGATGCTGCCGATGTCTTCGGAGCTCGCGCGAGCCGCGCCGTCCCGCTCTTGGTGTGGGTCTTGGCCATTTACAAGCTATATGACGCAATATTGACAGTGTAAAGATTTCACTTGACGGACGCCGTGCGTGGCTCTATTCCATCTTTACGATGTAAAGATAGGAGGGATACGCCGTGCAGCAGGACACCATCGCCGAGCGCCGCAATAATATCGCGCCGATTCCGTTCGAGGCGGACGCGCCTTTCCTCAAGATCGTCGGCGAATTGCCGCGCGAGCTGAACGGCACGCTCTATCGCAACGGCCCCAATCCGCAGTTCGAATCCCTTGGCGCGCACTGGTTCGTCGGCGACGGCATGCTGCACGCCTTTCACTTGGACAACGGCCGGGCCAGCTACCGCAACCGCTGGGTCCGCACGCCAAAATGGCTTGCCGAGCACGATGCCGGCCGGGCGTTCTTCGGCAAGAGCTTCGGCAGCAGATTGCCGGACGCGCCCACCCATGTCACCGACGGCGGCGTCGCCAATACCAACATCATCTTTCATGCCGGCAAGCTGCTGGCGCTGGAGGAGGCGCATCTGCCGACCGAGATCGAGCCGGGCACGTTGGCGACCCGCGGCTATCACAACTATCAGGGGCGCGTTGCCGGCAGTTTCACGGCGCATCCGAAGGTCGATCCGATAACCGGCGAGTTGGTGTTCTTCGGCTACAATGCCGCGGGACCGCTGACGCCTGCCCTCTCCTACGGATCGATCGATGCATCCGGCAGGGCCACGCGCTTCGAACGGTTCGAGGCGCCCTATGCCAGCATGGTGCACGATTTCATCGTCACCGAAAACCACGTGCTGTTTCCGATCCTGCCCCTCACCGGCAGCATGGAGCGCGCCATGAGCGGCAAGCCGCCCTATGCCTGGGAGCCCGAGAAAGGCGCCTATGTCGGCGTGATGAAGCGCAACGGGACGGCGAAGGACATCGTCTGGTTCCGCGCTGAGGCCTGCTACGTCTTCCACGTCATGAACGCATGGGAGGACGGCGATCGCATCATCGCGGATGTCATGCAGTTCGAGGAGGCGCCGCTGTTTCCGCATCCCGACGGCCGGCCGACGAATTCCGAGAAGTCGTTTGCGCGCCATTGCCGCTGGACGTTCGATCTCTCGGGCAATACCGACCGCTTCCAGCAAACCTATCTGGACGAGCTCACCGGCGAATTCCCACGCATCGACGATCGCCGCGCCGGCTTGAAAAGCCGTCACGGCTGGTACGCCTGTGCCAATCCGCGGCTGCCGATGTTCGGCGCACTGTCCGGCATCGTCCATGTCGAGGGCACCGGTAAGCGCCTCGGCCAATATCTGCTGCCGACGGGTGACACCATCTCCGAGCCTGTCTTCGTCGAGCGGTCGAAGGAGGCGCCCGAAGGTGACGGCTGGCTGCTGGCCGTGGTCTGGCGCGCGCGGGAGAACCGCAGCGATCTTGCCGTGTTCAATGCCACCGACATCGAGGCCGGCCCCGCCGCATTGGTGCAGCTCGGCCATCGCGTGCCCGACGGATTCCACGGCAATTGGGTGGGGGCGGCGTAGCGCCCATCGTCAGGCGCGCCACTTGGCGCGCGCCGGGAATGACAGCGTGGATGTGTCACCAAAGAGCTCTCTCATGCTTATCCTGATGGGCACCGCGCTCACGCTCCTGATGGTCCGGCTACGGCGAAGCGGTCATGCCATCTTTAACGGCAGTATCCTGCTCGTTCTCGGCCTCTCGATCACCTGCGCGCTGCCCGTCCTGTCGCGCCTGCCCTGGGCGGAATTCGCAGACGAAGTGATCGATGGAGCCGTTGCAGCAATTCAGTTTTTGGAAGCCACCTACGCTATTTTGACACTGTAAAGATTCTACTTGACCCGGCATCGACTCTGAACTATCAATCTTGACATCGTAAAGATTGGCTCGACCGAGGCGACCATGACGATCTTCCTGATCCTTGCCCCCTATACGGTGTCTACACCTTCCTGATGTTCATGACATCGGCCACGACCAGTGTGTTCGCGGCCTGCGCGATTTGCCTTGCCACGATCGCGATCGACGTGACCCGCGGCCGCTCGGTGAAGATCCTCGCCGCCGGCTCCGCGATCCTGTTCGCAGGCATCGGTCTTTACCTCGCGCTGCGCGACCCCACGCTCAGCACCGTCGGCGTCAAGCTCTCGGTCGATATCGGCATCTTCGTCATCTCGCTCGGCTCGATGCTCGCACGCCGGCCCTTCACGCTGCAATACGCGATCGAATCCGTTCCGGCCGAGACCGCGGCGATGCCTGGCTTCCTCACTGCCAACTACATCATCACCGGCGCGTGGACGGTGGCCGCCCTGCTGATGATGACCGCCAACATCGTGCTGCTCTACTTCCCGGGCCTGCCAGTCTGGTCGGGCCTCGCGGTCGCCTTCGCCGCCCGCAACAGCGCGATCTATTTCACCAAATGGTATCCCGAATATCGCCAGATCAAGTATGGTGCGCCGGCTGGCGCGCTGCCCGAAGCCCAGTGACACAGGATCGACAATGAAGGACGTATTCGCCCGCCTCGCCTCCGACTTCCTGTCGGCGATCGTCTTCCTGGTGATCTACCTGGTCACCGACAACGTCATCCTGGCAACGTCTGTGGCGATTGCTGGCGCGGTCGCGCAGGTGATCTACGCACGCGTCAAGGGACGCGAGCTCGGTTACATGACCTATGCGAGCCTCGCACTCGTCGTCGTTCTTGGTACGGTCACGCTGCTGACCAACGATCCCCGCTTCATGCTGGCAAAGCCTGCGATCGCGCATTTCGCAATCGGTGCGATCATGCTCAAGCGCGGCTGGATGCTGCGCTATATGCCGCCGATCGTGGTCGAGACCGCGCCGGAATATGTCACCGCTGCGGGCTATGCCTGGGCCGCGCTGATGTTCGTCCTCGGCGCCGGCACGATCGCGGTCGCCGCCACCGGCGATCTGAAGCTGTGGGCGTTCTACATCTCGGCGGTTGCGGGCGGCGCCAAGGCCCTCGCCTTTGCCGTGCAATACGTGGTGTTCAGATTCGTCGTCACCAGCCGGCGGCGCGCCGCCGCCCGCGCCTAAAGCGCGACATGTCGGCGCGTTAGGCAGCGGCTTCAAGTTACGCTATAGGCTCGGGCCAGGACTGGTTGCGGATCATCGCAGCCCGCCGGGATATGTTCGGGAGACGCGAATGGCCGTGGACGGCAACTGGAATCTGACCATGACGACGCCGATGGGCGAGCGCCAGGCGACGCTGAGCCTGAAGGAAGCAGGCGGCACGCTCACGGGTACGCAGGGCGCGGACGGTAACACCGCCGAGATCTTCGACGGCACCGTCTCTGGCGACAACGTCTCCTGGAGGGTTTCGATCACCAACCCGATGCCGCTGACGCTCGAGTTCATCGGCACGGTATCCGGCAATAACATCAGCGGCGAAATGGGCATCGGCCCGATGGGCACCTTCCCGTTCACGGGCGCGCGGGCGTAAAGGCACGCGGCCCCACTGTCATTCCGGGATACGTGCGAAGCACGCAGACCCGGAATCCATTTTTCTGCAACGACTGAGGCCCGATGGATTCCGGGCTCGCGCTGCGCGGGCCCCGGAATGACGACATCGGAGCATGCCTCAGCCCAGATTCAGCTCCTTGAAGAAATCGTTCCCCTTGTCATCGATGATGATGAACGCCGGGAAGTCGACGACTTCGATGCGCCAGATCGCTTCCATTCCGAGCTCGGGATATTCGAGCACCTCAACCTTCTTGATGCAGTGCTCGGCGAGGTTCGCAGCCGCACCGCCGATCGAGCCGAGATAGAAGCCGCCATATTTCTTGCAGGCCTCGCGCACGGCAGGTGCGCGGTTGCCCTTGGCCACCATCACCATTGAGCCGCCGGCGGCCTGGAACTGGTCGACGAAGGAATCCATGCGGCCGGCCGTGGTCGGACCGAACGCGCCGGAAGCGTAGCCTTCGGGCGTCTTCGCGGGACCGGCGTAGTAGATCGGATGGTTCTTGAAATAATCCGGCAGCGGCTCGCCCTTCTCCAGCCGCTCGCGCAGCTTGGCATGCGCGCTATCGCGCGCGACGATCATGGTGCCGGTCATCGACACCCGCGTCTTGGTCGGATATTTCGAGAATGTCGCCAGAATGTCCTTCATCGGCCGGTTGAGATCGATCTGAACGACATCGCCGCCGAGCGATTGCTCGACCTCAGGCAGATACTGCGCCGGGTTGTGCTCGAGCTCCTCGAGATAGACGCCGTCCCTGGTGATCTTGCCGAGCACCTGGCGATCGGCCGAGCAGGACACGCCGAGCCCAATCGGCAGCGAGGCGCCGTGACGTGGCATGCGGATCACGCGGACGTCGTGGCAGAAATATTTTCCGCCGAACTGCGCGCCTACTCCCAGGCTTTGCGTCATCTTATGGATTTCCTGCTCCATCTCGACGTCACGGAAGGCGTTGCCGTCGGGCGAGCCGTGGGTCGGCAGCGCGTCGAGATAGCGGGCGGACGCCAGCTTCACCGTCTTCATGCAGAGCTCGGCCGAGGTGCCGCCGATCACGATCGCAAGGTGATAGGGCGGACACGCCGCGGTGCCGAGGGTGAGGATCTTCTCTTTCAGGAAGGCGAGCAGACGGTCCTTGGTCAGCACCGAGGGCGTGGCCTGAAACAGGAAGCTTTTGTTGGCGGAGCCGCCGCCCTTCGCCATGAACATGAACTTGTAGGCGTCATCACCCTCGGCATAGATCTCGCACTGCGCCGGCATGTTGTTGGCGGTGTTCCTCTCCTCGTACATCGAGAGCGGCGCGACCTGCGAGTAGCGCAGATTGCGGCGCAGATACGCATCGCGCGCGCCTTCCGACAGCGCCGCCTCGTCGTCGCCATCGGTGATGACGTTGCAGCCCTTCTTGCCCATGATGATCGCGGTGCCGGTGTCTTGGCACATGGGCAGCACGCCGCCGGCGGCGATATTGGCATTCTTGAGGAAGTCGAGTGCGACGAACTTGTCGTTGGGGCTGGCCTCACCGTCCTCCAGGATCGCGCGGAGCTGCTTCAGATGGCCCGGGCGCAGATAATGGTTGATGTCGCCGAAAGCCGCCTCCGACAGCGCCCGCAGCGCTTCGCGGGACACCACCAGCATGTCCTTGCCCAAGACCTTCTCGACCCGGACGCCTTCGGCCGTGATCCTCTTGTAGGGGGTTTCGTCCTTGCCCAGCGGAAACAGCGGAGTGTGCTTGTAGGGCGGAACGGGCTTTGACTGGTCGGGGAAGGCGGTGGGAGCATTCATTCGGGCGATCTCGGGTTTTGGAGCCCTCGCGGGCCTCTAAGCGTAGAAGCGTTCTAAGCCTTTTTGCCGCAAAGGGAAGGCGTTCCGGCGCGGCCGGGGCATTCCGATTCGGTGCCATGGCCGTCATTTTCCGGTCCGCTCTTTCGATCAACGCATGGCTATGGCTGTGCCCGAGCAGGGCGGTTTGCACCCCTTGCACTCCGCGCGCGCCGAGGCTTGAATGCGCGTCCTAAGGGGCTTTGCATCATGATTTTCAAACTGGACGTCCGCGGCGCGATTGTTGTCGCCGCCGCTATCGTCGGCCTTGCCACCGTCGCCGCGCCTGCGCGCGCGGACCAGTGCGACGACATTGCAAAGCAGCTGGCTCGCGGCATCGACGGGCTGAAGGTCAACTTCAAGGCCGCCAACATCATCTACCTCACTCATCCGGCCGCGAAGGAGCTGTCGCTCGGCTGCCGCACGCAGGGGCAAAACTATTCCAACGAGCTTTATGCCAAAGGCAACCGCAAGCCGACGCCGCAGTTCTATGATCTGGTCGCCTCCGCCGCCGCGATCATCTTCACTGTGACGAAGGACGACACCGCGACCGGCGCGACACGCTGCCTGAAGCGCATGGGCTTGCTGCGCGGCGACAAGGTGACGATGCGCTACAAGCGTCTCAACATGGAATGCACGCGCACCAAGACAGATGCCGCGATCGCGATCACGCGGCCAAAGGACGAGTAGGCCGGGCCGTCTGCCACACACTCCGTCATTGCGAGCGAAGCGAAGCAATCCAGAGTCTTTCCGCGGAGGGATTCTGGATTGCTTCGCTACGCTCGCAATGACGAGGAGATATACGTCCTCTCTCGAGACGGTGCTGGGTACGAAACAGCGCCTCCCTCACAGCACCAGATCCCCTCGCATTTTAACGATTGGCTTGACGGAAGTTTCGTCCCTCGCAGGCCAGTGTGGCGTGTTTCCACTTGTGAGGATTTGTGGATGAGCGTTTCCAGCGTTGCGCCGCCGCCTGTCACGATCGTGGTCCCGAGCTACGACACGACCAAGCAGCCGGACGATCAGACCAAGCCCAAGGACACCGATCCGACCTATCAGCCGACGCCGCCTACGCCGCTGCCGCCGGGCCAAGGCACGCGGATCGATCAGCTCGCCTGATCGCGGCCTCCTTGCGATGAATCGCCCGGTCCGGTTGACCGGGCCTTTCGCGCGTCCGGCCGCATCTTTGCCGGATAGCGCGTTCAAGCTCCTGCAGGATTGCCCGGGGAACCGCGCATGATCGCAAGACTACTGTTGCAGAACACGATCCTCACCGCCGCGATGGGGACGCTGCTGTTTGCCGCCGCCGGCACGCTGCATTGGCCCGGCGCCTGGGTGTTACTCGCGACCTTCGTCCTGCTCGGCCCGCTCTGCGGCTGGTGGCTTTACCGGATCGACCCGGCGCTTCTGGCCGAACGTCTGCGGCCCGTTCTCCAGAAGGATCAGCCGGCCGCCGACAAGGGATTCATGATCGTGTTCATCGTGGCGATGCTGGGCTGGCTCGTCGCGATGGGGCTCGATCGGCGCCATCTTGCGTCCGACATGGCGCTCGCATTGCAGGCGCTCGGCTTGGTGCTGTATCTCGCCTCGACGCTGTTCACGCTGTGGGTGTTCCGCGAGAACTCCTTCGCCGCGCCCGTGGTGAAGCTGCAGGCCGACCGCGCGCAGCGCGTGATCTCGACCGGGCCCTACGCTTATGTCCGCCATCCCATGTACAGCGGCATGATCCTGTTTTTCGCCAGCGTGCCGCTAATCCTCGGATCAACGTGGGGCCTTGCGATAGCGCCGCTCTTCCTCGCCCTGCTTGCGATCCGCATCCGCATCGAGGAGCGCACGCTGATCGCGGGCCTACCCGGCTATGCCGAATATGCAGTGCGGGTGCGCTACCGGCTACTGCCAGGCGTTTGGTGAATTACGCATCGAGCTCCCTGTAGCGTCGAAAAATGCCCTGCTCGTTGAAGGGAATGCGGCGCTCGCTTGCGAGATAGGCCTTGATGTTCGGCCGCGCCGCGACGCGGTAGTGCAGGCCGACGAGACCGGGGATATTTTTCTCGAACGCCTTCATCCGCTTGGGGAAGGCGTAACGCAGGCCGTCGACGATCTGGAATAGCGAGAGATCGACATAGCTCAGCCTGCGGCCGGTGAGGTAAGCGCCGCCGTTCTCAGTGAGGAGCTGCTCGAAATAGCCGAGATATTTCGGCACGCGCTCGTCCCAGAAGTCGGCGGAGCGCTTCTTCGCCGGCGGCTTCTGGTCTTCATAGTACATCGACGGTCCGAGCGGGTGATGGGTGTCGTGGATCTCGACGACGAGATCGGTAATCGTCAGTTGAAGCTGGTGCACCCAGAGTTTGCCGGCTTCGGTCTTCGGCGCGAGGGCGTGACGGGCGCCAAGATAGAGCAGGATATTCGCGGTCTGGCCGATGACGAGCTTGCCCGCTTTCAGGAACGGCGGCGCAAAGGGCGGCGTGCCCTTGTGGGCCTCCATCATCTTCATCATCGCAGCCGAGCCACGCGGACCCCGCGCGACATCGACATAAGCCGTCCCCGCCTCCTCCAGCGCCAGCCGAACATATTCACCGCGGCCCTGGATCTCGGGCCAGTAGTAGAGCTCGTATTTCATTGGACAGTCCTTTGAGACGGGCAGGACAAGCCTAGCACGCGAGGCAAGTTCCGCCGTCGTGAGGCGGAACATCGGTCCTACGCGTCACAGGCCTCAAGCAACAGGGCGCCGTGCCAAAGCACGACGCCCTTCTTTGTTGCTATGCGCGCGATCAGTTGGTCTGCTGGATCGCCGACAATTCCCAGGGGCTGCCCGGGCGACGAGCGAAGGTCCAGACTTCGGTGACCTCGCCCGGCTGCTCGCTGCCGACGACGATCGCGCCGGTGTTGCGGTCGACCGTCTTGTCGGTGAGCGCGAAGCGCATCGCCACCGTCGCATAGTCGGTCTCGCCCTCGCGCCAGGCTTCCGCAAGGTCGCCCTGCAACAGCTTGACGTTGGTCACCTTGTTGACGGCATTGCGCGCGCGGTTCTCTGCGAGATCCCTTTCGAAATAAGAGACCATTTCCGGCGTCGCCAGCGTGTGCAGTTTGGCCACGTCCTCGTTCGACCACGCGGACTGGATCTCGCCAAGCAGGCGTTCGAATGCCTCATAGTCATCAGGCTTGATCTCGAGCGGCGCGGCGTTGGCGCCGAAGCCGAAGCCGCCACCGAGGCCGCTGCGATAGCTCGTCTGCGGTCCTCCCGGACCAGCACGGCCATCAGCACCGGCATAGGCCGCTCGCGGCGCGTTACGGCGCTGCCACCAGGACATCGCCAGCCGCACCACGAACACAACGAGCACGATCTGGATGATCAGGCCCAGGATCGAGGACAGGCCACCGAGGCCACCGAACAGTCCGCCGCCGAACAGCATGCCCAGAAGGCCTGCCCCGAGAAAGCCGGCCGCAAGACCACCCAGGAACCCGCCACCGCGGCCGAACAGACCGCCGCGCGCGGGCGCAGCCGTGTTGATGCCGGCGCCGGGCTGGCTGTAGGTGCGGTTGAATTGCGAGGTCGAACCCGGCGCGGTCGTGGTCGACGGCGGGGCCGAAAAGGTCCGCGAACCGCGCGAACCCGACGAGAAGCCGCCGCCGACGCGGGCGTCAGCGGAGGAGATCGCAAGCGCCGTCGGCAGCGCGAGCGCCAGAACGACGGCAATCGTCTTCACGAGAGTGCGGGACCATTGCGAGAAATTCATGTGGGTTTCCCAAATCCCCGGCATGGGGACGCGCCAGTAAGATGGGCACCCTTCTACAAAAGGGAAGCCGGTTTCGGAACCCTTAGGCTGCGGCCCTCAGTCGCGGGGACGAGGCAAAAGCGCATATTTGCCGGGGATTTGGCCGAGCGCGGGGGAACTGTGGTCGCCCGTTACCGGCGTAATTTCGATTCACGATGAAAGGCTTTGCCATTTCACCCCTGCTTCGTCATCGTCTCCTTCACCGCTGCCACGAGTTGGCCGAGCGTGAACGGCTTTGGCAGGAAGTCGAACTGCTGCCCCTCGGGCAGGCTCTTTTCGAAGGCATCTTCGGCATAACCGGAGACGAAGATGAAACGGATGTCGGGGTTCTTCTCCCGCATCGCCTTGAGCAAAGTCGGACCATCCATCTCCGGCATCACGACGTCGGAGACGACGAGATCGATTCCACCGCTCTGCTCCTCCAACACCTCCATGGCCTCGACGCCGTTCTCGGCCTCGACCACGGTGTAGCCGCGCGAGCGCAGGCCGCGGGCGTTCAGGGCGCGCAGGCCGTCTTCGTCCTCCACTAGCAGGATCGTGCCCTGCCCGGTGAGATCGGTGCGCGCCTTGGCCTCGGCAGGCGCGGCTTCCTTCGCACCATTGGTAACCGCGGCCGCCGGCTGCTCGACCTGCACCTCCGGCTCGGCCTGATGGCGCGGCAGGAAGATGTGGAACGAGCTGCCCTGCCCCGGCTGGGAGTCGACGTAGATGAAGCCGCCGGTCTGTTTGACGATGCCGTAGACGGTCGACAGGCCGAGGCCAGTACCCTTGCCGACTTCCTTGGTCGAGAAGAACGGTTCGAAGATCTTGTCGCGGATGTCGGCGGGGATGCCGGTACCGGTGTCGGCCACCTCGATCCGCACATAATCAGCCGCCGGCATGCCCTTGTAGGCGAGCCTGCCCGCCTCGTCACTCGCGACATTGGCGGTGCGGATGACCAGCTTGCCGCCGTCGGGCATGGCGTCGCGCGCGTTCACCGCGAGGTTGACGATCACCTGCTCGAACTGGGAGACGTCGACCTTGACCGGCCAGAGATCGCGGCCGTGGATCAGGTCGAGCTTGACCTTCTCGCCGATCAGCCGGCGCAGCAGCATTGTGAGATCGCTCAGCGCATCGCCGAGATCGAGCACCTGCGGCCGCAGCGTCTGCCGCCGCGAGAACGCGAGCAGCTGTCGCACCAGGGTCGCCGCGCGCGTCGCGTTCTGCTTGATCTGCATGATATCCTGGAACGACGGGTCGGTCGGCTTGTGCGCGTTCAGCAGGAAATCGTTCGCCATCATGATTGCGGAGAGCACGTTGTTGAAGTCGTGGGCGATGCCGCCGGCGAGCTGGCCGACCGTCTCCATCTTCTGCGACTGGTTGATCTGGTTCTCCAGCGCGCGCCGCTCGGTGGTCTCGAGCATGTGCACGATCGCAGCTTCCGCGTCGTTCTCGGCCGCATCGACCGGCGTGACGAAGAACTGGCCCCAGCGCTCCTTGGTCCCTTCCAGTGCCACCTCGACTGGTGCGATATCGGCCTTGCCTTCGGCGGCCTGGTTGATGGCCGCGATCACCAGATGGCGATCCCGTGCATTGATGGCGCGGAAGATCGACTTGCTGGCGCTGTCGAGCCCGAGGCCCTGCGCGAGCTTGGCGTAGCGCGCGTTCGCCCGCACGACGTTGCCGCCGCGATCGACGGTGGCGATCGCCATCGGCGTGTGGTCGAAAAAGCGCATGAAGCGCACTTCGGCAGCGCGATCGGGATCGCTACGCTCGTCGCGAGCACGGCTGATGACGAGCGTGCGCGACGGTCCTGGCGCGCCGTCGGCGCCGAAGGCGAGCTTGTGATAGAGCCGCACCGGCATGGTCTTGCCGGTTCGCATGCGCAGGTCGATGTCGAAGATTTCGGTCTTCACCTCGCCCGGCACCGCCACGATCGCACTCAGCAGCGAAGCGCCGTCGCCCGAGACGATGTCGGCGAGCCTCAAGCCGCCCGAACCGATCTCTGCGAGGTCGTAGTCGAGCCAGTTCGCCAGCGTCGCGTTGACGTAAGCGAGCTCGCCGGCGGGATTGACCGAGAAGAAGCCGCACGGCGCATGATCGAGATATTCGATCGCGTGCTGGAGCTCCTGGAACACGTCCTCCTGGCGCTCGCGGTCGCGGGTGATGTCGGCGATCGACCACACCGCATATTTGGCTTCGCGCTTTCCGGTGCCGAGCGGGCGCACCCGCATGCGCAGCCAGCGGCCCTGGCTGCCGTCCTGGCCGGAAATGCGGACCTCTTCCTGTTGCCGCTTGCCTTCTCGCGCCGCCTTGAGCAGGCGGAACACCGCTTCGGAGACATCGGGGTTGCCGATGAAGACGCGCTCGACCGGGCGCACGTCCTGCGGGCCGGAGGCGCCAGTCAACGTCAGATAGGCCGGATTAGAATAGACCACATGGCCGCGCGGATCGGTCACCGCGAGGCCGTCGAAAGCATGATCGGAGATGCGGCCGACGACGGGATCATCGAGATTACGGTCGGCGAAGCGAATGATGCCGGCGGCGAAGGCGAACAGGTTGAACAAGCCGATCATCGCCAGCACGGCGAGAATGCCGAGGATATAGGGCTGCGCCTGCGCACGCCCGAGCGTCATCAGCCCGACGGCGACCGCGACGAGGCCGGTAGCCACCAGGAGCACCAGCACAATACTGCCCGAGCGCGGCGACGGCTCATGCGCCGCAACGGGCTCGCGTGACAGGTCGTGGTCGGTCTCGGCAGTCATTTCACGCAGGTTTCGCCTGTCGGCAGAGAATCAACGCGCTACGGGGCACGCGGGGTCCTCCCTGCCTGAATTGGACCCGCAGACGCAAGAGCAGCAGGAGCGAAACGTACGCTGATTCCCAGTTTACAGCCATTTCCGGTACTTTTCGGGGTTTTATTGCCGTGCGGCACTAAATCCGCGCTTCATCCGCATGACGTAGCCGATGACTTCGGCAACCGCATGGTAGTGCTCCATGGGGATCTCCTGGTCGATCTCGACGGTGGCATAGAGCGCGCGGGCCAGCGGCACGTTCTCGACGATCGGAATATCGTGCTCGCGCGCGATTTCCCGGATCTTGAACGCGAGATTGTCGACGCCCTTGGCGACGCAGATCGGGGCCGACATGCCGCGCTCGTAGGACAGCGCCACCGAATAGTGGGTCGGGTTAGTGATGATCACGGAGGCCTTGGGAACCGCAGCCATCATGCGCTTCTTGGAGCGCTGCTGCCGCAATTGCCTGAGCTTGCCCTTGATGTGCGGATCGCCTTCGGACTGCTTGAACTCTTCCTTGATCTCCTGAAGCGACATCTTCTGCCGCTGGAACCAGCTGCGATACTGGAAGAAATAGTCGCCAATGGCGATGATCGCGAGCGCGGCGACCACCGCGCCGAGGAGATGAACGGTCAGGCTGGTGGTGGCGCCGAGCATGGCCATCGGATCGAGCTTGACCATCGCCTCCATGCGGTGCCGCTCCGGCCACAGGATCGTGGTCATGACTGCGCCGAGCACGACGATCTTGCCGATGCCCTTGAGAAAATTGGCCCCGGCCTGCTTGCCGAAGATGCGCTTGAAGCCCGCAGCCGGCGAGAGCTTGCTGAATTTGGGCGTCAGAGATTCGGCCGACCACACCAGCCGGTGCTGGAGCATGTTGCCGGCAATGGCCGCGATTGTGAGCATCAGGAGCGGCACGCCAACCGCGGCGAGCACCGCGACTTCGATCTGCTGCATCAGTGCGAGCAGGTTCCCGCCGTCGGTTTTGATCATCCAGGAATTGGCGAGCAAATTGCGCATCGGCGTCAACAGCCCGCTGCCGACCGAGCCGGAGAAGGTCGAGACCACAAGCGTGCCGCCCGCGATCATGAACCAGGTGTTGATTTCCTGGCTTTTCGCGACGTCGCCGCGTTCGAGCGCCTCTTCGAGACGTTTTTGCGTCGGGTCTTCTGTTTGACTCTCTGGATCGTTGTCTTCCGCCATCGATCAACCTGTCACTTGAGCGGCATCATCTGGTGCATGACACCGATGAAGTAGTCGAGATAGGTGCCCATCATCGCCGTGAGCACCACGGCCAGCACCATGAAGCCCGCGAAGATCGACAGCGGCACGCCGACGAAATAGACCTGCATCTGCGGCATCAGCCGCGCCAGCACGCCGAGCCCGATGTTGAAAACGAGGCCGAATACCAGGAACGGGCCGGAAAGCTGTAGTCCGAGCAGGAACGCTGCGGAAAACGCCCGCGTGGCGAGCGAAGCGACGTCGCCGCTCGACACCGTTTCGCCCGGCGCGAAGATCGCGTAGCTGTCGTTCAGCGCCGCGATCACCAGGTGATGGCTGTCGGTGGCAAACAGCAATGTCACACCGAGCATGGTCAGGAAGTTTCCGACCAGAACGCCCTGTTGCCCCTGCGTCGGATCGACTGAGGTGACGAAGCCAAGCCCCATCTGCTGCGCGATCACCGCGCCCGCGACCTGGAGCGCCGACAGCGTCACACGCGCGGTCGCGCCCAGCACGATGCCGATCACGATCTCATGCAGCATCAGCACCAGCATCGGCGCGAGCGAGCTCATGTCGACGTGGTATGCGTTGCGATGCAGCGGCAGGATGATCAGCGTCAGCAGGAGCGCGATCGACAGCTTGACCCGCGTCGGGATGTTGGTCTCGCCGAGCCCCGGCAGCAGCATCACCATCGCGCCGACCCGGGCGAAGGCGAGCATGAAGGCTGCGGCAAGTGCCGGCAGCAGCGAGACGTCGATGCGCATGACCGGCGCATTGTGCCTCAGCCGCCGATGATTCGCGACGAGATCCGCAGCATGTGGGAATGGAGCGCATCTGCCATGAACGGGAGCGCCAATAGCATGGTGGCGAAGATGGCCAGAATCTTCGGCACGTAGACCAGCGTCTGTTCCTGGATCTGCGTCAGTGCCTGGAACAGCGACACGATCACGCCGACCACGAGTCCCACCAGCATCAGCGGCGAAGACACAATCACGATAGTCCAGATCGCATCGCGCGCGACGTCGAGAGTTTCTGGTCCGGTCATTTGAATTTCCATTCTCAATTGTTTGTCGCCATTCCGGGCTCGCGAAGCGAGAGCCCGGAATCCATCCAGCCGCAGCGTTGGTCGCATCATGGATTCCGGGTTGGCGACTTCGTCGCGCCCCGGAATGACATGGCCGAAATCAGATCGGCATCTTCATGATGTCTTCATAGGCCGCGATCACGCGGTCGCGGACCGAGACCAGCGTGGACACCGCAACGTCGGTGTCTGCGACTGCCGTCACCACATCCATCACGTTGGCCTTGCCGGCGGCCATCGCCACCGTCTGCGCATCGGACTTGCGGCCGGACTCCATGACGCTGCCAACGGCATCTTTCAGCAGCGAAGCAAAAGACTGTCCGCTCGCCTCGCTACTCTTGCCCGCGCCGCCGTTTTCCAGCACGCGCGCAAGGTTGGCATAAGTATTGGCCGCGATTGTCGGTGTTGCCATGGCCTGGAATTTCCTGTTCAGCTCTTGAGGATGTCGAGCGTGCGCTGGATCATCCGGCGCGTCGCACTGATGATATTGACATTGGCCTCATAGGACCGTTGCGCATCGCGCATGTCGGTCGTCTCGACCACCGAATTCACGTTGGGATATTTGACGTTGCCGCTGGCATCCGCCGCCGGATTGCTCGGCTCGTATTTGACGCGGAAATTGGACTGGTCGGGCTTGATTCTGCCCAGCGTGACGACCTGCGCATCGAGTGTGCGGTCGAGCGCGGAGGAGAACGTCGGCACCTTGCGCCGATAGGGATCGCCGCCTGCGGTCGGCGAGGTCGAGTCCGCATTCGCAATGTTTTCGGAGATCACCCGCATCCGCCCGGCCTGCGCCCGCAACCCGGAGGTCGCGATCGCCATGGAGCGGGCAAAGTCGCTGCTGTCATTCGCCATGATTTAGCTCCTCTGGCTCTAGCCTTTACCGATCGCGGTCTTGAGCAGATGCAAGCTCTTTGAATAGAGCGAGGTCACCGCCGCATAATCCATCTGGTTGTTGGCGGACTTCATCATCTCCTCTTCGAGATTGACGGCGTTGCCCGCAGGACGGGTCTCGAAGCCTGCATTCTTGTTCTGGTCGAAGCTCGAGGCCGCGCCTGATGGCGTCATGTGGGAGGCACTGGTGACGGTCATGGCCAGGGGCCTCATCGAGCCCGTCGGGGCGCCGGACTTGTCGAATTTCGGCTCGACCAGGTCGCGTGGCCGGAAATTGGGCGTGTCCGAATTGGAGACGTTCTCGGACAGGACGCGCTGGCGTTCCTGATGCCACTGCATCTTGGTGCGAAGCGCCGACAGGACCGGGAGATCGTTGATGGACATCGTTGCGGCTCCTTCCGCCTCGCTGGGCCCAAGTGCGGATCCCCAAGTGCGGATCTTGGCCCGAAGCTAGGCAGAATTTGCCGCGTGTATGGTTAACAGGTGGTTAAGGCGCGGCGGATGCGTGTTTCTGATTGAGGCACGCAAGGCTCCCCCGCGATTCGACCCATTCCAAAAGCCGTATTAACCCAACCGCTTGGCGGCCTGCGCACAGGTCAAGAAAGTCATTTTGGATCGGGCGATTCATAGGTTATTAGGAGTTGGGGACGGCAAAAGTTGCCGCGGGACGTTAAGAAATCGCAGTTTTGGGGCATCGCACGCCGGTGGTCGGCGCATCCGACCATAGGCACGAGAGAAGCGCCATTTACCGGGGACAGGTATGAACGGTAGCCCTATCACCTTTATCGTCGCGTTCATCGTCGTTCTGGCGTTGATCGGCGTCGCCGCGTGGCTGGTCCGCCGATTCGCGACCACCCGGCTTGGCGCCAACACTCAGCGCGGCAGAATGCCCCGGCTCGCCGTGATCGACGCCGCAGCGGTCGATGGCCGTCGGCGCCTAGTGCTGGTCCGCCGTGACAATGTCGAGCATCTCCTGATGATCGGCGGTCCGACCGATATCGTCGTCGAGCCGAACATCGTCCGCGCCGCCGCTGGCCGCGACCAGATTCCGCAGCGTCCCAGCGCCGCCGAGCCTCCGCGCCTCGCCCCCATGCCCGATACCGGCGGCTGGGCTGACGAGGCGCCGCGTCCCGAAGTGCTCGACCATCCCGAGCCGCAAATGCCGGAGCCGCCGCCGCGGCCCGCGCGTCCCTCCTTCGCCGACGAGGTGCGCCGCCCGGCGCCCGTTCTGGCCGAGCGCCGCAATGAGCCGGCGTTGGGCGGCTTCTCGTCCGAACCGATCCCGCCGCGTCCGGAGCGTGAGCCCCGTCCCGAGCCGATGCCGCGCGTCGCGCGCAACGAACCGCCCCTGATGCCGCGCCCGCCGCGCCAGAGCGAGCCGGTGAAGGTTCCGCCGGTGCGTGCCGAACGCGCAGCCGCGCCGCCACCGCCTCCTCCGCCCCTGCCGCAGGCTCCGCCCGTAGCGCCGCCGCCTGCTGCTGCCGCGCCGTCGAGCGCCGAACAGAATCTCGCCGAGATGGCCCAGCGCCTCGAGGCGGCCCTGCGTCGTCCGGCCGGCGAGACCGTCGCCCCTCCGGTTGCACCGGATACGCCCGCCCCTCCGCCGCGCGCCGCGCGCGTCGAGCCGCCGTCATCTCCGGCGCCGCCGGCGAGGCCGGCCGCGGAGAAGACCAGCTTTGAGAATCTCGAAGACGAGATGGCCTCGCTGCTCGGCCGTCCGAAGCCGTCTTCGTGAGGCTGCCGTCCTTCCCGCGTAGAGTGTTCTTTCTTTCTGTCCTGATCGCCGCGGCGTCGCTCGCGATGCCTGCCCATGCGCAGGACATCAGCATCAATCTTGGCGGTCAGGGCGGCGGCGGCGTCACCGAGCGCGCGATCCAGCTGATCGCGCTGCTCACGGTGCTGTCGATCGCGCCGTCGATCCTGATCATGATGACGTCGTTCACGCGCATCGTGGTCGTGCTGTCGCTGTTGCGCACTGCGATGGGCACGGCAACCGCGCCGCCCAACTCGGTGATCCTGGCGCTGGCGATGTTCCTCACCTTCTTCGTAATGGGGCCGGTGCTGCAAAAATCCTACGACGACGGCATCCGCCCGCTCGTCGCCAACCAGATCAGCGTCGAGGACGCGCTCCAGCGTGCCTCCGTCCCTTTGCGCGGCTTCATGCAGAAGAACGTGCGCGAAAAGGACCTGAAGTTGTTCCTTGATCTCTCCGGCGAACCACCGCCGGCGACCCCCGACGAGCTCGCGCTGCGTATCCTCGTCCCCGCCTTCATGATCTCCGAGCTGAAGCGCGCCTTCGAGATCGGCTTCCTGCTGTTCCTCCCCTTCCTGATCATCGACCTCGTCGTCGCCTCGGTGCTGATGTCGATGGGCATGATGATGCTACCGCCCGCGACGATCTCGCTGCCCTTCAAGCTGATCTTCTTCGTGTTGGTCGACGGCTGGTCGCTTGTGGCGGGAAGTCTGGTGCAGAGTTACGGGGGATAAGGCCCGCGATTTCTCCTCGTCCTTGCGAGGAGCTCTTGCGACGAAGCAATCCAGACTGCCTTAACGGAGGGATTCTGGAGATTGCTTCGCTGCGCTCGCAATGACGGAGGATGTACCAAGGCACCGGGCCGCGCCTCGCGCGGTACGACGCCCTACCCCTTCACGTCATACTGCTTGCTGAGGTGATCGCCGATCTGCACCAGCATGGCGACGGTTTCGGGGAAGCCGGGCTTATCTCGTGTTGCCTGGTCGGCACCGGCGCGGAATTCCCAGGTGTCGCCGTCGCGAACAATTGAGATGGCGAGGCTATCCGGGCCGTCGGCATGGATCTTCAACTCGGCCCGCGCCATGGCGATGAGTTCGGCTTCGGTCTTGGCAGGCTTGCTCATATCAACGCTCTCCCGGCATGAAGGCACACAGTGCCGCCTCGCTTGGCACCTGTCGAGAGGCCAGAAACAGCAGGGTGTCTACCGTGTCATCTTGATCTGCCGCACGACGGGGATCGTCGGCAGCGAGCCGGTGTGCTCGCTCTCGTCCCTGGTCTGCGGTGACGCGGGTGCGCGCGCGGTGGCGTCGGGAAAGCGCTGCTTCATCTCGCGCAGGAAGCCATCGAGCGTGTCGACGCTTGCGGCGAGCTTGGCAATCTCGGCGAACTCGGCGCTGGAGGCCGCCGCCGGCTTGCTGGCAATGTCGAAGGCAATCCGGTCGGCGCTCTCGCTCATCAGAGGCGCGTATTTCTCGCGGAAGCGCGACAGCCCGATCGAATCGTCTGCAAGCGCATAGCCGACGGCAGCACGGATGATGTCGCTCTTCTCCACCGCATTGAGCGCTTTGAAATCGCGGAAGCGCTCCCCGTAGTAGAGTTCGATCTGCTCGGCAGACTCGCGCCAGCGCCGCGCCGCCCAGAAGATGTCGGAGCGCAGCCGCAGCACCTCGCGGCCCGAGACGTTGGAGACGATGTCGAGCGCGAGATCATGGCGGCCGACGTCGCTCTGCGCCCGTGCCTCCAGCAGCAGGCGCTGCTGGCGCAACTCGCCGGAGAGATCGCTGATGCGGCTCGCCCGCAGTGCCGTGATCGCCATGTCGGGCTTGCGGTTGGCGAGATAGATCATGGCGAGGCGCGCGGCGACCTGCGCACGCGCAGCACCTTCCAGCCGGTGGTCGACCTGGTATTGCAAGAGCTCGGCGGCCTGGTCGAGCAGATCGATCGAGGCGAGACGATCGGCCAGGCGGCGGATCAGCTCGTCGCCGCGGCGGCCGATCGGCGTCAGCTCGCGGAACTCGTAGAACATCCCGAGCGCCTCGACCGGCGGCAGCTCGTCGCCCTTGGGCCCCAGGAAGATCTGCGTGAACAGATCGGATGCGAGATCCTGCGCCTGGCGCGAGGCGTCCGCGTTCGGTTGCAGCCTGGTCGCGGTCCGCGCCGCGGTGAGCGCGTCGCGGTAGCGCCCGTTCTCGGAGTAGAGCTGTGACAGCATCTGCAGCGTCTTGACCTCGATCGCGTCGCCGCGCCAGGTCATCGACAGCGTCTCGAGCTCGCGCAGGGCGTCTTCCTTGCTGATCTCGTCGCGCTTCTGTTGCAGCGCGACCTCGAGCTGCTTGGCTTCCGCGGCGGCCTGCCGGTCGTTGGAGGCGACGGCGAATTTGTAGTCGTCGAGCGCGTCCTTGTCGTGGCCAAGCGCTTCGGCGAGCCGGCCGCGCAGCACGGCGAAGCCGGGCGCAGCCTCCGGCGGCACGCCGACCACCTCGATCTCGCTGCGGCGCTTGGAGGCGCCGGCATAGTCCTTTACCTCGAGCGAGGCGCGCATTGCATCCATTGTGACGATGCGCTGGATGTCGAGCGGCAGCGAGGCGATAGCAAACTCGACGTTCTTGAATTTTTCGCGGGCGTCTGCCCATTTGCCCTGCCGCGCATAGGCGAGCGCCTTCCAGAGCTGGGAATCATGACTGTTGCCGATCACGGGATTGGCGAGATCCTTCAGGCCTTGGGCCGGCCGCCCGATCAGGATGCTCGCGATCGCATGCAGGATCAGGGCGCCGCTCTCCTCCTTGTTGAGGGGATCGGCCAGCATCAATTCAGTGACGGACTTGGCTTCGTGATACATCGCGCGCGACATGTAGAACTGGGCGAGGTCGAGCCGCGGCAGCGAACGCTGCGCCGGCTCGACCGCCGAGATCGCCGTGATCAGGTCGCTCTGGCGCGTCCAGAAATCTTCCGACTGGCCCTTGCGCCAGGCCTCAGGATTGAAGACCGGCCGCACTGCAGTCGGTGCCCGCTCGGCCGAGACGTCGACCGGCGACAGCGTCAGGCCGCCCTTCTTGCCGAGAATGACCTTGTCCAATCCGACCTCGACGCCGACCTCGTCGGAATTCGGCCGGATCGCGATGCCATGCGCGGATTCCAGCAGCGAGAGATCGACGAGATCCTGCCGCTTGATGAAGCCGCGGACCGGCCGCTGCGCGGTGACGACGTAGAGCATGTCGCCGGCGTCGGGATCGGTGAACTTGTGCAGCAGGCCCGGATTGGCAAAGGGGATCGCGATGTTGGCGAGCGCGGGATCGGTGATGTTGCGCGACATCATCAGCGGCAGCGGCGTCGCCTGGATCTTGTCGGCGAGCGTGAGCAGCCAGTTGGTCTCCTTGCCGACCTCCTCGCTGGTCAGCGAATAGACCAGCGGACGGGTGAGACGGATACGCACCGCCTGCCCGTTCTCGAGCGGCATTCGGCCGACCTCACCGATCATCGCGCCGCCCCGAGCGCGGATCGCCTCGAGGTCAATCGGCTTCTGAGAGTCGAACACCAGCCACACCGTGTCGCCGCGGCGGAACGCTGCGGCCGCCGTTGCAACGGGAATGGGAAATGTCACACGCAGGCCATCGCTGTCGCGCCGCGCATCGACGCTGGCAACAGAAGGCGGCGGCGCCGCTTGCGCCTCGGCAGGTGCTGGTTTCGGAGCTTCCTTCGGAGCTTGCTTGGGAGCTTCCATGGGTGCTTCCTTGACCGGCTCCTTCGCAGCTTCCTTCACGGCCTCCCTGGGCGTTTCGGTCGCCACGGGCTTGGCAGGAACAGCAGGCGCGGCTTCCATTGCGGGCGGCGCAGGCTTGGGCGCTTCCGTGACGTGGGGAGCTTCGGTCGAGGCTATTGCCGGTGCCGGCTTCGGCGCTTCGGTCGGCGGTATCGCTGCAGCCGCGTCCGGCTTCACCTCGGGCTTGGCCTCAATCTTGGCTTCGCGCGTGATCGCCTCCGTCGGTGGCGTGATCTCGCTCCGGGCATCCTTCGGCTTCACGGCCGCCGGCTTTTCCGCAGCCCGCGCCGGTCCGTGACCGCCGGGCTCGGCCTGCGCGATGGCAGCTTCGGGCGTTGCCGCGACCTTGGCCTTGTCGGGCTGGAAGGCGATATCGACAATGTAGTTCTTGTCGTCGCGGAAGGAGTGCACGTCGGAATCGCCGATCAGTGCGATTTCGATGTTGGTCTGGTCGATGTCGGCCTTCTGCTTGATCGAGGCAACGTTCGGAGGCGCTGCGACGACGGCATCGGCGAGGTCGAAGTTGAGATTGGCGTTGAAGGCGAGCGTCAGCTTCTGCTCGTTGAGCACGGAGGAGACGCCGACGCCGTCGGGCATCTCGAACACGAAGCGCACGAAGGTCGGCTGCACCGAGGCACGCACGCGGATCGGAGGACGCTTCTTGCTCTCGGCTGCGGCGCGCTGGGCGCGCAGCGCGCGCTCAGCGACACGTGCGCGCTCGGCGAGTTCCTTCACCACATCCATCGGCAGGCTCGGCGGCGGTCCCTTCCAGCCCTCCGGCAGCAGGTCGACGAAGGTGCGCTCGCCGGCACTCATGGTGTTGACGGTGACGCGGCGCGCCAGTGACAGCCTGATCGCGCCGCCGTCGGGGTCACGACGAGCCGAGTTCACGTAGTCGGGCGCGCCTTCCGGCACGCGATCGACGGGAACGTCGACGGGGCGGTCAAAACGAATGATGAGGATGGAGCCGGCGGTCGTCACTTCGGAAGGGACGTCCTCACCGAGCTTGATCACGAGACGGGCAAAGCCGCCGTCGGCCGAGAAGCTCGCCTCGCCCTTGATGGGATCAGCCGCGCGGGCGGCGCTGAGCCCGATCAGCAGGCAAGCCGCCAGCGCAGGCGCCTTGCGGACATGACGCGACACCCCCCGCGCCAGCGCGCGGGCTCGCAATACAAATTCAGCGGCAGCCTCTCGCGCCATTCGCGGCATTTCTTCCGGTCCGACGGGTCCACGCCGGCACTTGTGCCGGTCCATGCCGTCGACTGTAGGTTTTGCCAATTAAGGACTTGTTAATGCTGTATTGACGACTTGATCCGGCGCAGTGCGTCGCGACGCCTTGCTCGTGGGCTGAGGCGTTCGTTCTCCGAATCTGGAGAACAAGTGGTTAAGGAGGTGTTACCAACCGTCGTCGCCTGCACCGTCAGGAATCCTGTGTTCAGTGTTGCTTTCCCGCGCAGTCCGGCGCGGAGGAGTTCTCCCGCTCGAGACAAGCGTCATCAGCATCGCCATCTTCCCCTTGGGGCGGCAATGCATGTTGATGGCTAAGCGCGGAAGTCCAGGCGAGCGTCATTGCGGCGACGAGCAGCCGATTGACGGCTTCGATTGCGCGTTCTGCTGCGGACGAGTAGTTCATAGTTTCCTCCCGCGCGGCGGATTGCGAATGGCCGAAGCCTAAGACGAACTCTTCAGCGCCACTGTACTCCACTTCACATTTGTACGCGTCAACTCATCGCAGTCCTGGAAGATGCCGCCTACTTTCGCTGCATCCGCAAAGCGAGTAGACGAGCTGCGCGCGCGCAACCCCTGAGCAGTTGCGGTCCATCAACGACTCTGAATCAGATGTGATCACGGCGATGCGAATCGATTGGTCAGCTATGGGGGCAATCAATGAGCGGAGAAGCCAATTGCATTGTATGTAGCCAGGCAAGAACGGTCGTGGCCGTCTTTCCAATCGCGCGGGGCTATGCCCTGAAGGTGTATGAGTGCTCCTGCTGCCACAGCACCCTGCATCTCGTGACTCGAATGACGAAGGCTGCGCTGATCAAGCAGCACTGCGAGGCCCTCCTTCCGATCGAGAAACGGGTGAGCTCGACTGATCGCAGGGCTCAACAGCGGTTCGCGAACTAGAGGCGCAAGACGTCTAGCCGCTTGCAGGTCGAACGACCGCGCGATACGCGCAGGCTGCTGCAGCGCGCGGCGCCGCTTGAGCCCTTAATTCGGCTTTTGCGTCGGCTTGCCGTCGATCTTCGGAAGATCGCCGGCGGACGCGGCCTGATCCCCGCCGCCATTGGCCCGGCGGGCCATCTCGACCGTCAGCCGCTCGGCAGCCTCGGGCGACATCAGGCCCATGATGTCGGACATCTTGCGCGGGGCGATCGCCGAGGCGATCTCGATCAGCACGCCCATCTCCAGCCGATCGAACACCCGCGCCGCGTCCTTGGGCTTCATGGCCTCGTACGTGGTCACGAGGCCCTTCATGCGCTGGGCCTCGGCGGCCTTCTGCTCGGCCTGGGTCGCGGAGATGCGGGATTCCACCGCCTTCATCTCCTCGACCTTGTTCTCGATGCGCTTCTCCGCCGATTTCAGCAGGCTCTCGCGGATGTCGATCTCGCGCTGGCGCGCCTCGATCTCCTGGCGGCGCGCCTGCAAGCGTTCGAGGATCGCGCGTTCCGAGGCCGAGACCTGCGGCTGGGCCTCGTCCATCTTGACCGGAGTGCCCTCGGGCTTGCTCTCGGGCGCGGCGGGCTTCGGCGCTTCCTTCGGCCCGCCGTGCGTCGAGCCGGTGATGTCAGGATCCTCGCGCCCGGTCGGGAAGTTCAGATTCTCGTGCGCCCAGGACTTCTTCACCGTGTTCGGCTGGTAGTCGAAGACATAGCCGCCATTGATCACGAGCCCTGCCACTTTCAGCGTGGCAAGACCTGCGACCGCAACCAGGACGACCGGAATGACGCGGATGTTACGAAAGGACTTCATACCCTGACTTTATGCGGCGAGACCGTTGGACCTTCGGCGCTCGGAAAAGGCTTCGGCGGCGGCTGCCACCGCCTTCGCCGGCGACGGCTTGGCCGCGGGCGCGGCGGCCACTTCCGGATTGGTCACGGGACGCGCTGCGATCGCGATCTTGGAGAGGCGGCGCACCACGTTGTCGGCTTCACCGAGCTGCTTGTAGAGCTGGTCGGACATCTGCGTGGCGGCCGCAAGCTGGCTGCCGAGGTTCTCGTTGACGTCACGCACCGCGAGTTTCAGCCCGCCAATCGCGCGCTCGGCGATCTCGGTCGCGGTGATCAGCTCACCGATTACGGCCTTTAGCGAATGCTCGTCCGCCTTCAGCCGCGTCAGCCGCCTGTTGAGCACGATGCAGTAACCGATCGTGAGCATCAGCAGGATAGCCACCAGCGTCTCGATCGCCATTCCCAGGGAGTGGTTCATGGGGCCTCCATCAGCTTGTTCTGTTCGTCCACTTTCTCGAACATCGCAAGTGTCGTACTTGGCTTGCGCAAGGGTTTCGTGACGCGAATCGCAACGCGGTCCCCGACCCGGCCCATGCGTCCTTCGGAGATCGTGACGTCGCCGCAGCGCACGGTGACGTTGGCATCCGCGCGCATGTCCAGCGGCAGCGTGTCGCCGACCTTCAGCCGCATCAGCTGCTTGAGCGGGATGTCGGCCTCATAGAGCACGGCGTCGACGGAAATCTCGGCCTGCACGATCTCGGTGGCGAAATGGCCTTCCCAGATCGGATCACGGCCGAACTTTTCGCCCATGAACATCTGGAGCAGGACGGGCCGGATCGGCTCGATTGTCGCGTAAGGAAGCAGCAGCTCGATGTTGCCGCCGCGATCTTCCATGTCGATGCGCAGGCGCACCAGGATCGCGGCGTTGGCAGGACGGCTGATCGCGGCAAAGCGCGGATTGGTCTCGAGCCGGTCGATCGTGAAGGTCACCGGCGACAACGGCCGGAACGCCTGCTCGGCATCGGCCAGCACCACCTCGACCAGACGCTTGACCAGCTCGGTCTCGATGGTGGTGTAGGGTCGGCCCTCGATGCGCAGCTGGCTCGAGCCGCGGCGGCCGCCAAGCAGCACGTCGATCATCGAGTAGATCAGGTTGGAATCGACCGTCGCCATGCCGAAGTTTTCCCACTCCTCGGCCTTGAAGACCGAGAGCACGGCAGGCAGCGGGATCGAGTTCATGTAATCGCCGAAGCGCACCGAGGTGATGCGATCGAGCGAGACTTCGACGTTGTCGGAGGTGAAATTGCGCAACGAGGTCGTCAAGAGCCGCACCAGGCGGTCGAAGACGATTTCGAGCATCGGCAGACGCTCGTAGGAAACCATCGCCGAGTCGATGATGGCACGGATGCCGGAATGGTCGTCGAGCGTGACGTCACCGACGGTGAACCCGAGGAGATTGTCGATCTCCTCCTGCGACAGCACCCGCTCGCCGGAGTTCTTGCCATTGCCGAGATCGCGGCTGCCGTCCTCGACCATGGCCGCCCATTGCAGGGCCATGGTCTCCGAGAGCTCGTTTTCGGCAGCAGCCTTCGCGGCCTCCGCGGGATCCTCGGAATCGAGCGACGCCTCCCATTGGGCGGCAATCGCATCCTGGTCCATCTGCTCGTTGCCGGCCATGACGCTAGCCCGTCCCCTTCCGTGGCATCCTCACTGGAGCACGACTTCCTTGAACAGCACCGCGCTGACCTGGATCGGCGCGACCGCGGCGTTGACGCGCTTGGTCAGCTCTTCCCTGAGGCGGAAGATGCCGGCAGAGCCGTTGAGGTCGGAGGAGCGCAGCTCGCGCACATAGGTCTGGAAGATGTCGGTAACCCGCGGCATCGACGGCTTGATCGCCTCGACCTGCTTCTCTTCCTTCAGCTCGAGCACGATTTTGAGCTTGAGATATTGCACGCGCTCGCCGGGCGCACCGGCGAGGTTGACCATCATGTCGGGCACGTCGACAAAGGCGGGCGGCTTCGGCGGCGGCGCAGCCTCGGCATGATGCTCGTCGTCGCCGTGATGGAAGAAGAAAAACCAGGTCGCGGCGCCGCCGCCGAGGACGGCGAGCAGGCCGACGGCCATGATGATGAGCTTGAGCTTGTTCTTCGATGGAGCGGCTTCCGCGCCCTCAGTGGCTGCGCCGCCTTCCGCTTCGTTCTCTGCCATGATGGTCCGGGCTCGCTCATCTCAAACGGGGTCGAAAGAGCGAAGCTTCCTGGCAGACAGTGACGCGATACAAATGCCCCAGCGCGATGCGCTCCTCTTACGTGCAAACGCTACGGTAATAATGGTTAACGGAACCTTTCGATTGGGCTTCCGCTAGGAAAAATCTGCCGGGCAAACATGGCTAACAGAACCTTTCTGCCCCCCGAAAGCGACACCGAAAAATATCCAACCTGCTGTAATCGCCCATCTTTCTGCGTTGGCACGACTTTCGCTGAGAAAGGACCGAGACCGAACGGTTTGGGAGAATCCGACGGCCTCGTTCACGGGATCGGCCAAGGCGCTTGGGAGAGCGAAATGGCGGATCTCACGCAGGGGAGATTGACCGATGCAGAATGCGCTTCTGATCGGATTGTCACGGCAGATGACGTTGGAGCGGCAGATGGATGTCATCGCCAACAACGTCGCCAATGCCAACACCAACGGCTTCAAGGCCGACCATTCGCTGTTCGAGGAGTATCTCAACTCGAACGCGCATGAGGACAATTTCGTCGGCTCCGACCGCCGGGTCTCCTATGTGCAGGACCGCGGCACCTACCGCGACGTCGGCCAGGGGCCGATGGAGGCGACCAACAATCCGCTCGACATGGCGATCAGCGGCAACGCTTTCTTCGCCGTGCAGGTCAATGGCGCCGAGCGCTACACCCGCGACGGCAAGTTCGCTCTCAGCAGCACCGGCCAGCTCATCACCTCCGACGGCAATCTCGTGCTCGGCACCAGCGGCCCGATCGTCTTCCAGCCGACCGACCACGACATCAACGTCGCACCCGACGGCACCGTCACGGTGCTCGAGGGCACCGCCAAGACCGACTCGATTCGCGGCAAGATCCGCATGGTCACGTTCGACGATCCGGCCAAGCTGACCAAGCTTGGCGCCAATCTCTATGGCGCCGGCTCGGCCAACCAGCAGGCCGACGCCAAGTCCACCCTGCAGCAGGGCTACATCGAGAAGTCGAACGTGAATTCGGTCGGCGAGATGAGCCGCATGGTCGAGGTGATGCGCAGCTACACCGCCATCGCCAACCTGCTCCAGCAGCAGAGCGACCTCCACAAATCGGCGATCGAAAAGCTCGCCGACGTTCCGGCCTGATTAGGGGACCACTGACATGCAAGCGCTCCACACCGCTGCGACCGGAATGGCGGCACAGGAACTCAACGTTCAGGTGATCTCCAACAATATCGCCAACCTACGCACCACCGGCTTCAAGAAGCAGACTGCGGCATTCCAGGACCTGATCTACGAGCATATCCGCCGCGTCGGCGCCCAAGCCTCGGACCAGGGCACCATCCTGCCTGTTGGCGTCGACATCGGCGGCGGCGTCAAGACCGTCGGCACCCCCCGCAGCATGACTCAGGGCACGCTGTCGCAGACCGGCAATGACCTCGATCTCGCGATCTCGGGCGAAGGCTTCTTCAAGATCCTGATGCCTGACGGCACCTTCCAGTACACCCGCGACGGCACCTTCCAGATGGACAATCAGGGCCGCGTCGTCACCGCGGGCGGCAACCCGGTGCAGCCGACCATCACGATCCCGAACAATGCCTCGGGCATCACCGTGAACGAGCAGGGCCAGGTCTCGGTGACGCTGCCGGGCTCGTCGAGCAATACCGTGCTCGGCCAGATCGGCGTGACCCGTTTCATCAACAAGGCGGGCCTGCAGCCGGTCGGCAGCAATCAGTTCATCGAGACGACGTCGTCCGGCACGCCGCAGGACGGCATCGCGAACTCCGAAGGCTACGGCAAGATCACCCAGGGCAGCCTCGAACAGGCCAACGTCGACGTCGTCTCGGAGATGAGCGACCTGATCGCCGCGCAGCGCGCCTATGAGATGAACGCCAAGGTGATCAGCGCCGCCGACCAGATGATGCAATCGACCACGGCACTGTTCCGCTGAGGTGATAACGATGATCCGCACCACGCTCGCCGCAATCTCCATCCTGCTCGCGCTGGCGCTGCCGGCGCAGGCCGACGACGACGGCATCGCCGCGCCGACCCTGCGCGCCAGCGTCACCGTCACGTCCGACGTGGTGCGGGTCGGCGACCTCATCGACAATGCCGGCTCGGCCGCGCTGATCCCGGTCTATCGCTCGCCCGATCTCGGCACCACCGGCGCGCTGCCGGTCGCCCAGGTCCTGAGCGTGCTCCGGGCCAAGCAGGTGATTGGCGTGATGACCGGCGACATCAGGGAAGTCCAGGTCACCCGCCTTGCCCGCACGCTCGCCAACAAGGATATCGAAAATGCAGTCGCCTCGGCGCTTGAGCGCCGCTTCGGCCTTGGCGAAGCCGCCAACATCAACGTCACCTTCGACCGCGGCATCTCCGACATGCGGTTAGACGCCTCCAACACCGGCGCGCTCCAGCCGATTGCGACCCGCTACGACGCCCGCAGCGGCCGCTTCGACATCGCCTTCGAGATCAGCAACGACAGCAACCCGGCGCCGACCAAGCTGCGCTTCACCGGCACCGCGATCGAGACCGTGGAGGTCGCGGTCCTGACCCGCGACATCGACCGCAGCGAGATGCTGAAATCCTCCGACGTCGCGCAAGAGCGCCGGCCGAAGGCGGAAGTGACCGGCGAGCCTGCGCTGCGCGAACGCGCGGTCGGCATGCAACTGCGCCGGCCGATGCGCGCCGGCACGCCGATCCGCGTTGGCGACATCGCCAAGCCCGAATTCGTATCGCGCGACCAGAGCGTCACCGTCATCTACCAGGTCCCCGGGATCTATCTCACTACGCGCGGCAAGGCGATCGAGAGCGGCGCCGAGGGCGATACCGTGAGCGTCCTCAATCTGCAGACCAAGCGTACGCTGAGCGGTGTCGTCACCGGCCGCGGCCAGGTGACCGTGCAGGGCGCCAGCCAGTCCGCGCCGATGCCGGCCGCGGTCGAGCAGACCTCCTCGCTGAGGCGCGACGAAGCTCCCGCCCCCGTCGACACCAATGCCCTCGTCCGGGGCCTGGTCGAGGCCCCCGCGTCGCCGGCCCAGATCGCACAAGCCCAGATCCCGCAAGCTCGCGTCTCGCAAGCTCAAGCAAAGTAAGAGTAAGTCATGTCCGCTCTCAGTTCGGCTTCCCGTCTCCGTCGCGTCGTCCTCTCGGGCCTCCTGCTCGCAACCTGCGCGCTCGCAAGCGGTTGCTCCTCGATCGACCGCCTGTCGCAGATCGGCGAGCAACCCAAGCTGTCGGCGATCGACAATCCGACGACGCAGCCCGGCTACAAGCCGGTGCAGATGCCGATGCCGAAGCCCGAAGTCGCCTCCTACAATCCGAACTCGCTGTGGCGCAACGGCAGCCGCGCCTTCTTCAAGGACCAGCGCGCGACGCATGTCGGCGACCTCCTGACCGTGACCGTGAACATCACCGACAAGGCCAACCTCTCCAACGAAACCCAGCGCAGCCGCACCAATAAGGAAGATTCCGGCATCACCGACTTCATTGGCGGCAAGACCCTCGGCCTCCAGGCGCAGAAGGTGCTGCCCGGCCGCATCCTCACCGCCGACTCCACCGCCTCCAGCGACGGCAAGGGCAGCGTCCAGCGCACAGAAGCCTTGCAGACCAACGTCGCTGCGGTCGTGACCCAGGTGCTGCCGAACGGCAACCTCGTGGTCGAAGGCAAGCAGGAGATCCGCGTCAACTACGAGATCCGCGAGCTCGTGGTCGCCGGCATCGTCCGCCCGGAAGACATCCAGAGCGACAACACCATCGATTCCAGCAAGATCGCGCAGGCCCGCATCGCCTATGGCGGCCGCGGCCAGATCACGGACGTGCAGCAGCCGCGCTACGGCCAGCAAGTCATGGACGTGCTGTTGCCCTTCTAAGTCCTCCCGAGCTCCCACATCGTGTTCGCGAACCTAGGCGCGAACGACGATGTACAACGCGGCCCTCGCTAGCTCCCCTGGCGAGGGCCGCATGTATTTTGCGAAGGCGCAATTGGGGTCGCGAGTTAGGCCCGCACAATGAGAGCGCGCCGCCACCCCAACCTCCGTCATTGCGAGCGCAGTGAAGCAAATCCAGAATCCCTCCGTGGAAAGAGGCTGGATTTGCTTCGTCGCAAGGGCTCCTCGCAATGACGACGGAGAGTTTCTGTTCACGTAAACTCCGCCTCCACCACGCCCAGCCCGTCCAGCTCCATCCGCACCTTGTCGCCGGCCTTCAGCCACAGCGTCTTCACTAGGCTCCCTGTCAGCACGAGCTGTCCCGCGTGCAGGCCCTTGCCTTCGGCCGCGAGATGGTTGGCGAGCCAAGCGAGGGCGTTGTGGGGATGGCCGAGCACGTCGGCGCCGGCGCCGTGGCTGACCTCCTCGCCATTGACGAGGGCACGGCCCTTGACCGCGTTCAGGTCCGGCACCGACGAGCGCGGCACCGACCGTCCCAACACGCAGCCGGCGGCAAAGAAATCATCGGCGATCAGCGTCGGCGCGCCCATCGTCTCCCATTTCACATAGCGGTCGTCGACGATCTCGATCGCGGGATGGTAGGCCTCGACGGCCTCGCCGACCCATTCGGCGGTGAACGGCGCCTCGCCGGCGGCGAGGTCGCGCTTCAGGCGCACGGCGATCTCGCACTCGACGCCGACACGGACATAGTCGGAAGCCGCGAGCTTGACGCCGCTGTCGTGCACGCCCTTCTGGAACACGCCGCCGCCGCAGGGGTGCGGGATGCCGATATAGTCCTGCATCACCTGGCTGGTGCAGCCGATCTTGTAGCCGACCAGCGGCCCGACATGCCGCAGCAAGAGATCGTGCAGCGCGCGCTGGACTTGGTAGCCCTCGGCCTCATCATCAGGCGGAAGTTCCAGCGCCGCGAGCGGCGCATGGTTGCGGCGCGCCAGCGCGATCGCCTTTGCGGCTTCGAGAATTTTGTCCATCGGCGCCGCCTCCCACGCACCACAATCAAGAGCGGCAGTGGAGCATCCCCGCCCGGGCCTGACAAGCGCGTGCGGCTTGTGGCATCACGCCTTGACCACGCCGAGCCGGATCAGGCTCTCGGCCGTGGCGAGGATCGCCTCGTCGTTAGAACGGGGCTGCCAGCCCAGCACTGACTTCGCCTTGGCGCTGGTGGAATGCCTGACGCGTCCGAGCATCGGCACGACCGCCTGCAGCAAGGGAATCCGGCTCGCCGCGAGCCGCACCAGCCAGTCCGGGGCCTGGAGCCGTGGAACCCGGCGCGCCTGCGGTCCTAGTTCCCGCCGCAGCACCTTGCTGATGTCGAGGATCGACATTGTCTCGCCGGAGACTGCGATGAAGCGCTCGCCTTTCGCCTCCGGCGCGGTCATGACCCGCAAATGCAGGTCGGCGACATCGCGCACGTCAACCACGCCGAAATAGACCCGCGGCACCGCCGGCATGGCGCCGTCGAGCAGCGATTTGACGATCTCAATCGAGCCGGAGAAGTCCGGCCCCAACACCGGACCAAAAATGCCGGCAGGATTGACCACCGACAATTCAAGCCCGCCGCCCTCGCGCGCGACAAAATCCCAGGCCGCCCGCTCCGCCAGCGTCTTGGACTTGATGTAGGGCTGCACGTCGGCGCCATCGAGATTGGTCCATTCGGTCTCGTCGAACGGCCGGTCCCGCGGCGGATGGCCGTAACCGATCGCGCCCAGCGACGAGGTAATGACGACCCGCCTGACGCCGGCGTCCCGCGCGGCACGCAGCACCCGCAGCGTTCCGTCGCGCGCCGGAACGATCATCTCGTTCTCGTCCTTGGGAACACTGGTCGACAGCGGCGAGGCGACATGGAGCACGTAGTCACAACCAGCGACCGCCTCGCGCCAGCCCTCGTCCGCCGTGAGGTCGGCGGTGAAGAAGGACAGGCTTTCGGGCGATGCGGCGGAGCCCTCGCGCAGCATCGCCAGCACGTCGGGTTGCCGGTCAGGCCGGCGCACCGTGGCCCGCACTTCATGGCCGGCGGCCAGAAGTTGCAGGACAACATGGATGCCGACGAAGCCGGAGCCGCCGGTGACAAGAACAGTGCTCACTGCCAAATTCCCATCGCTGCGCAAATCGGCAAATTGGGTTCGCCGCCCTGCCCAAGGCCGCATCTGGTCACTCGGGCCCGCTGCCTGCGCTTAAGGAAATATTGAGTTGGTCCGGGCTTTATGGAGATGCGCGCCTTGCAGCGTCGCATGAAGCCTGATGCAAGCAACGCTTGATGCAGCTTGATCAGTGTCTCAGCATCCGAGTCGATCTCGTTGATGCGACTCGCAAAACCTCCCGCACTTGAAGTGAAAGCTTCTTCTCATGTGAACTCACGTGAGATTTCAGGAATCGACTCTACCTCATTGATCGCGAGTCGCTTTTCGCGATCACGCACGTGCGTCGAAGCACGCACCGGCAAGCGACAGGCAAAATGCCGATCATGGCGCGAAACGGCGCCTTGCGTCCAAAAACAAAGAGCCGCATCTCTGCGGCTCAGACTCTATTCGTCGCGATAGACCTTCTCGCGTTTCTCGTGGCGCTCCTGCGCTTCCACCGAGAGCGTTGCGATGGGCCGGGCCTCGAGCCGCTTCAACGAGATCGGCTCGCCGGTTTCCTCGCAATAGCCGTAGGTGTTGTCCTCGATGCGCTGGAGCGCGGCGTCGATCTTGGCGATCAACTTGCGCTGGCGATCGCGGGCGCGGAGTTCGATGGCACGGTCGGTTTCGGACGATGCCCGATCGGCGAGATCGGGGTGGTTCACGTTCTCCTCCTGCAAGGCTTGCAGGGTGAGCTTGGACTCTTTGAGGATCTCATCCTTCCAGGCGAGGAGCTTCAAACGGAAGTACTCCTTCTGCCGGTCGTTCATGAAAGGCTCTTTGTCGGTCGGTCGGTAATTTTTCAACTTTTCCAAGGGCGGCCTATCTTCTCAAGCAACGACTCGCGAACGGAACGGGGTCCGTTGAGCCGGGGCTTATATAGCTACCCCATGTGACAGACAATATTTCCTTAATGGCGCAGTTACCGCCCCCAAGCCCTTGCACAGGAAGGTTTATCCGGGAGAACCCGGGGGCGGGCAGCGGCCTAGTAAGCGACCGTGAAACGCTGCCGCAGATGGGCCGGCTTCTCGATCTCATCGGCGAGTGCGATGGCGTAGTCGGCGAAGCTGATCCAGCTCTTTCCGTTCGCATCTGCGAGAAGCTGATCGGTCCCGAGCCGGAACTTGGCGGTACGTTCGCCCTCGATGAACAGCGCGGAGGGCGAGAGGAAGGTCCAGTTCAGCTCCTTCTCCTGCCGCAGCAGGTCGAGAAAGACCCCACCCGCCTCGGCTTCGGCCTTGTATTGGGCCGGAAAACCGGGGGTTGTAACCAGTTTGACGCCGGGAGCGACCTCCAGGCTGCCGGCGCCGCCGACGACCAGATAGCGGCCCACCTTGGAGTCCCTGGCGGCCCCGATCAGCTTGTGCGGATCGCTCGCCAGGAAGTGCACTGAACTCACGGCAACGTCGTGCCCGGCCCAGAGTTTGGCCAAATCGGCTTGGTCGAGCACGTCCCCCTTGATCGGCGTCACGTTCGGCAGGGCCGCAATCTTCTCCGGGTTCCGGGCAATGCCGGTGATCGCATGGCCGCGGCGGGACAGTTCCTTGGTGATCTCCGAACCGGCCCGACCCGAGGCACCGGCAACTGCGATTTTCATGGAAGGCTCCTTTGCTTCTGTAGTAACCAATGGTGACTAGATATCGCAAAGAATGTTGGTGTTAAGAGAGCACCTTGTGCTTACCTGATTACCCAGGAGTAACTGGTGAGCGCAGGCAAAACGCGAGGAACCGAGATGAAACCCAATGTCTATGCAGCCGAATGTCCGACTCGCCAGATCCTCGATCGCGTCGGCGACAAATGGGCCGTGCTGATCCTGTTGCTGCTGCGCGAGGAGCCGATGCGCTTCAACCAGTTACGTCGCACGATCGAAGGCATCTCGCAGAAGATGCTGAGCCAGGTTCTCAAGTCGCTCGAACGCGACGGCCTGCTGAAGCGCCGCGCCATCGCAACCGTGCCGGTGACGGTCGAATATTCGATCACGCAGCTCGGCCTGACACTCGCCGCCGCGGTCGATCCGTTGCGCGATTGGGCCGAGGAGAATCTGAAAGACGTCCTCGCCGCCCAGCGCCACTACGACGCGCAGCAGAAGGAGGAAGCGGCCTAGCACGTGCGAATAACGCTTATAGGAGTCCCGACATCCTGAGGTGCGAGTGGCGCGATGCAAAGCATCGCGTCGGGAGCCTCGAAGGATGTGCGGCCGAGATGCCGCCGGGCCGTCGCCCTTCGAGGCTTACCCTGCTTTGCAGGGCGCGCACCTCAGGGTGACGGATAACGACTACGCCTGCCCGGCCTTCGCCAGCTCGACTTCGACGCGCAGCTCGATCTCCGACAGCACGGAATCGAGACCAGGGTCGCCGGAGGACGATTTCAGGTTCGCAGCCGCATCGCGCAGCCGCATGACGGTCGATCCGTCGAGATTACCGGACAAGAGTCCCATCTTGAGATCGTCAAGCACGTCGAGCGCGGTCTTGCCGCGGGCGACCGAGCGCTTGCGGCGCTCGACCGGATCTTCCTCGATACCTTGCAGCGCGAGCAGCCCGTCGATATTGGCGGTGGCTTTCGGTGCGGCAGCGCTCCGCGGCTCCTGCGCCGACGAGGTGTCCGGCAGCACGAAGCTGCCGGAGCTCGTTCGCCTGGCCTGGCTGGCCGGCGTCCCAAGCGTGGTGCCATTCGGTCCGTAGATGCGCATCGGAGCAATCCGGGTGATCGATGCGCCACATTCGCCGCTTTATGGTTAACGGTGCGTAAACGACCCGGCAAAATCTGCCGGGAGGCGGCAGTTTCGCTCCTCAAGGCGAATGTCGGTTAGCGCCGATCCGAAGAGATTTATTCAACCTATTCAATCGACTAACTCCTCTGCCCCGCGTTGGCACAGCGCTCGCAAGGAAAGCGTCGGACCAGCTCGTCATGGGAGTGTCGCAGGTGGTCCGTGATGTGAGGAGGCTCTTTGAGGAGCCTTGGGGAGCAGAGGATGCCAGGCGTTCGTTGGGCGAGGATTGTGAGCGGGGTTTTTGGAGTGGCCTGCGCCGCGCTGTCAGCGCTGTCGGCCCCGTCCGCAAGCGCGACCTCGCGCATCAAGGATCTCGCCAATATTGAAGGCGTGCGGCAGAACCAGCTCATCGGCTACGGCCTCGTTGTCGGCCTCAACGGCACCGGCGACACCCTCAACAACATCCCGTTCACCAAGCAGTCGCTGCAAGCGATGCTCGAGCGAATGGGCGTCAACATCCGCGGCGCCACCATCCGTACCGGCAACGTCGCGGCCGTGATGGTCACAGGCAATCTGCCGGCCTTTGCGACGCAAGGCACACGCATGGACGTCACGGTATCCGCCCTTGGCGATGCCAAGGATCTGCGCGGCGGCACCCTGCTGGTCACCCCCCTCCTCGGCGCCGACGGCAACGTCTATGCGGTGGCGCAGGGCTCGCTCGCGATCTCTGGCTTCCAGGCCGAGGGCGAAGCGGCGAAAATCGTGCGCGGCGTTCCGACCGTGGGCCGCATCGCCAACGGCGCCATCATCGAGCGCGAGATCGAGTTCGCGCTGAACCGGCTGCCCAACGTGCGGCTGGCGCTGCGCAACGCCGACTTCACCACGGCCAAGCGCATCGCGGCCGCGATCAACGACTATCTCGGCGTCAAGAGCGCCGAGCCGATCGATCCCTCGACGGTGCAGCTTGCAATCCCGCCGGAGTTCAAGGGCAACGTGGTCGCCTTCCTCACCGAAATCGAGCAGCTTCAGGTCGAGCCCGATCTTGCCGCCAAGATCGTGATCGACGAACGCTCGGGCATCATTGTGATGGGTCGCGACGTCCGCGTCGCCACCGTCGCGGTCGCCCAAGGCAATCTCACGGTGACGATCTCCGAGAGCCCACAGGTGAGCCAACCCAACCCGCTGTCGCGGGGCCGGACCGTGGTGACGCCGCGCTCCAGCGTCGGCGTCACCGAGGACGGCAAGAAATTCGCCGTCGTCAAGGACGGCGTCTCGCTGCAGCAGCTCGTCGACGGCCTCAACGGCCTTGGCATCGGCCCGCGCGACCTCATCAGCATCCTCCAGGCGATCAAGGCGGCCGGAGCGATCGAAGCCGACATCGAGGTGATGTGATGCAGACCGGCATGATCAACACCGCGCACGTCGTGACCGCCGCCCTTTCAAACCCCGCCTTCTCGGTCGAGAGCCGCAACGGCCGACCCGACTTCGAACTCGCCGCCGCGCTTCAGAAGGTCTCGCCGCAGCAGCAGGCGAAGGCGCAGAAGACCGCCACCGATTTCGAGGCGATGTTCCTCAACAGCATGTTCTCGCAGATGACATCTAGCTTGAAGGGCGAAGGCCCGTTCGGCGACACGCCGGGCACCGGCGTGTGGCGCTCGATGCTGACCGAGCAATATTCCAAGAACTTCGCCAAGGCCGGCGGCGTCGGTGTCGCCACGGAAGTCTACCGCACCCTGATCATGCAGCAGGCCAAAACCATCCGCACGGCATAAGGTCAAACGACATGAACCACTTCAACGCGTCACGTCGGCCGATGCCTGCGCAGCGTCCGAACACGCCCGAGAGCGCTGCGGCGCGCAAGCTCGCCGAGGACCTGATGGACGCGATGAGCGCCCTGCTCGGCCTGGTCGAGCGCGAGACCGAGCTCGTCCGCGCGGGCAAGGTTCGCGAAGCCATGACGCTCGAGGGCCAGAAGCAGGAGCTGTCGCGGCGCTACGTCGGGGCCGTCGGCCAGTTGAAGGCGAACCAGGCGCAGCTTGCGAGGTCCGCGCCCGAGCTGCTCTCGACGCTGCACCGGCACCATGACGCCTTCCGTGCCATGCTCCAGGTCAATCTCACCGTTCTCGCGACCGCGCATGCAGTCTCCGAAAGCGTCGTGCGTGGCGTCAATGCCGAGATACAGAAACGCAACGTGCCAAATACCTATACCGCGGCGGGACGCCGTGCGACGCCAGGCCCGCGCCACATCACGCCGCTTGCGGTGAGCCGCTCGCTCTGAGCGCAGACGAAAACTGTCTCCAATTTTACGAAAAATCGCGTGGCAAAAGCGCCGCGCGGTTAGGCACGTTTGCTTACCGGATATTCAATCCTACTGTTCCATGGTTGCGTATTGAGAGGGGTTGGGATTTGACTCACGCAAGGCAACCAGGAGGCTGCCATGAGTACAGATTTCAGCATCCGGCCGGTGGGGATACCGGCCCCCGCGCAGATCGTCACGACGTCAAATTCGGCGGCGAACGATGCGGTGCAAACCGATTTGCCGGCGAGGCAGACGGTCTCCGCGAGCGATACGAGCGCGCCTGTGCGCAATGATTTGCAGAGCAACGAGAGCATCTCGCGCCAGGTCGTATTCGACCAGGCCGCTGCATCCATGGTCTTCCAGGTCGTCAACGACAAGACCGATGCGGTGGTCAATCAGTTCCCCGACGAGGCAATGCTGCGCCGGCGGGCTTATTTCCACGCATTGGATTTGAAGTCGGAGCCCTCGCGTCCGCTGAACACGGACCTCAGCGCCTGACGATCAGGTGTCGAGTGTAGCCTGGGCGGTGTCGAGATAGCTCGAACCGGTTGCGGGATCTGTCACGGCGTTCTTGATCTGCGCCTTGCCTATGTTGGTCAACGTGAATTTGGTGTCTCCGAAGCGAACCGAGGCGTCCTTGATCAGCACCTGCTGATACTGTGCCGTGCTGCCGCTCTGGTATCTGA
The DNA here is from genome assembly GCF_016599855.1 of Bradyrhizobium diazoefficiens. Lineage (NCBI taxonomy): Bacteria > Pseudomonadati > Pseudomonadota > Alphaproteobacteria > Hyphomicrobiales > Nitrobacteraceae > Bradyrhizobium > Bradyrhizobium diazoefficiens. Next base: position 5,136,884 of record NZ_CP067041.1, read on the forward strand.
CCTGGGCGCGAAATCCACTGACGTTCGAGACCGTGAGCGAGAAACTTCTTGCCGTCGGCATATGTGCCGTGCCAGGTCCCCTGGTAAAGCGTCGGATCGACCGCCACGTACTTTGTCTTGCTTGGCGTCGAAAGACCGGCAGCCTTATACGAGCTCGACAAGATGCTCATGAAGTCGGCCACGGCTTGTCTCCGTCACGGGCGTCCGGACAGGCCGGCGGCGATGTTTCGGTTGATCTCGATCAGCGGGCGGAAGTGATCGAACTGCGGGCTCATCTGCAGCGCCGCGGTCTGGCTCAGCACGAACACGCTGATATTGGCGATCTTCTGCCGGACGTCGAGCGGCTGCGGGTTGTTGTCGCGCATCGCTTCGCTGAGGAAGATGGTCCAGAGCTTGCGGTTGAACATCAGGGCCTGCGTGGTCTGCTCGCTGAACGGGTCGGCGTTGTTGACGGCGTCCTGCAGCTTGTTGGCTGCCTTAAGCAGAGTCTGCGCCTCGATGTCGCGAGGAGATGCGGTGGTCGTTGCGACACGCGCGTAGGCCGAGGCAGCAGAATTCGACATCAATCACACCTTGGAGGTTACCTAGCCCGTTGAACGCGCTTAAGGATTTGTTTCCCAACCCTAGGCAGCTCCGCTTAAGATTTGCTTACGCGGGTGCTTGGAAGAACTCCGGATTATTACGGGTCGCGGGGTCCTTCGTCGTTCGCGAAGCTAGATCCGCACATGCAAGCTGTAAACACGCCTCGCATGCTGCGCACCAATCTCAGCTAACCTTGCCTTAGCGATCTCCGTAAAAAGAACGGCGGAGCGCTAGCCCCGCCGCGATGTTTCGAGTTGCGATCTTGCGCCGCGAAATTAGCGGAGCAGCTGGAGCACGCTCTGCTGCGACTGGTTGGCGAGCGATAGCGCGGAGACCGCGATCGACTGGCGGGTCGACAGCGCCTGGCTGTTGGCCGCTTCCTCGTTGGTGTCGGCCAGCGTCAGGTTGGACGAGCCGGTCTGCAGCACGTTGATCAGGTTCTTGGAGAAGTCCTGGCGCACCTGCACGATTGACAGGTTCGAGCCTAGCGCCGAACCCTCCGAGCGCAGCGTACTCGAGGCCGCGTTCAGGCTGGTGAGGACCTTGTTGGTCGCACCGTTGTCGATGAAGTCGACGCCGTTGACGAGGTTGCTGAGGCCGAGGCCCGCCGCGTTGAACACCACGCCGTTGATGCCGAGCGTGGAGCTGCCGGTCTCGTTGAAGATGAGCTTCAGCGTATCGCCGTTGAGCAGGTTGACGCCGTTGAAAGAGGCGTCCTGCGAGGTCGTGTCGATCTGTGCCAGGATATTGTTGAACTGGTTGACGAGGTTCGAGCGCGCCGTCTGCGCGACCGGATCCTGGATCGGCGGCTGGGCCGTCGTGAAGGCAACCGTACCGGTGATCGTGCCACCGACGACGCCGCCGGCAGTCACCGAGCCGAGCGTCGAGGAGGCGTATTCGTTGACAGTGGTGATCGTGAGCACGCCGTTGGCATCGATCGTCGCCGTCAGGTGGTTCGCCTGAAGCTGCGAGTTCAGCTGATCGAGCGTCTTGACGGTGCCGTTTGTGCCGTCACCGAAGGTGACGTTGACCGGCGTGCCGCCGTTGAAGGAGGTAAACGTCAGGGTCTTGCCCGATATGCTCCCTGCGCCCGGCGCGCGTCCCGCGGTGAACGCCGTGCCGGTGCCGGTGGGGCCGGTCAGACCGAACGAGGACAGCGCGTTGCCCGTTCCGGTGATCGACAGATCCGCCGTGGTGCCGGTGCTGAGTTTGAGAGCGCCGTTCACGACCGAGGACAGCGACGAACCGCTTGCCGCAACCACGGCACCGCCGCTGACGATGCCGGCGCCCGACGCCAGATCGAGAGCATTCAGCGAATCCTGAACGGTGCCGCCCTGGAGATAGACGACGGAGTTGCCGCTGTTGTCCGTGACGATGTTGCCGATCTTGGTGGACCCCGTCGGAGCGGCAGCAGGCACGGCAGCGTTTTTGAACGTGACCGTCTTGCCGTCCACATTGAGCGTTGAGCCGTCCTGAACCAAGGTGCCCAGCGTCGCCGAGGTCGTCAGGCGCGCTTTGGTCACATTGACATTGCCGGAGCCGGTCGCGGTCGTCAGACCGAGCGCCTTGAGGAAGTCGGCCTTGCCCGTGATGCTGAGGTCGGAGCCCGTACCAGTGGTGAGGGTGAGAACGCCGGAGGCGATGGAAGCGTTGGCGCCCGACGAGTTCGACAGCGTCGCGGTACCGCCCGTGATGGCAGCCTTTTGCACGCCACTTGCGAGGTCGATCGCATCCGTCACATCCTGGACGGTTGCGGCCGGGGCGGCGTTCGTGCCGAGATAAACCGTCGAGTTGCCATTGCCGTCGGTGACGACGTTGTTGTTCTTGCCGGAGCCGGCAGGAACGTTGGCGGCCGCAGGCGCAGCGCCGGCCCTGAAGGTGATGGTCTTGCCGTCGACGACGAGCACATCGCCGTCCGACGGAGCACCGTTCGCCGCGATAGTGGTCGCGCTGGGTGCACCGAGCAGAGTCAGACCCGCAGCCAGGCTGGCCGCGGTGCCTGCACCGTCAGGAGCAGCCGAACCGACGAGCGACTGCGAGATGCCGCCGAGGGTGGTCGCGGTGGTGGCCGGAGTCGTGCCGCCAGCGGTACCGTTGGTGACGACATTGCCGGTTGCAGTTGCGTAGGTATAGCTCGTCGTGCCGCGAAGGTCGGCAGGCGTCGCGCCGGGGATCGTGGTCGAGATGTTCGACTTGGTCGAGTAGCCGACCGTCGTCTGGAGCGCCTGGTTGGCGATCGACTTGGCGCTGTCGATCAGCTTCTGCAGCGAGGTGATGCCGGTATTGGCGGCCTGCAACACCTGCACACCGTTGTTGATGCCATCGAGGAGATTGCTAATGTCGCTCGCCCTGTTGTCCAGCCCCTGTGCCGTGAAGAAGTTGGTCGGGTTGTCGAGCGCGGTGTTGACCTTTTTCCCGGTCGAAAGGCGCTGCTGCGTCGTGGACAGTAGATCGGCCGTCGATTGCAGCGACAACAGGTTCTGGCGAACTGACGCCGAGAGAACGATGTTGGACATTGGCGGGTCTTCCTCTTGAACCGGATACGAATCGGGCTCGCCGATCTGGAAAGCGGGCTTTTGTCCAGTTGTAGGGTCTGTCCTTTAAAGTATGGTTAACGCCGGTTTAATGGTTAGGGTTAATGCCGGGTTAGTGCCCCTCCCCGCCTGAGGACGCAGAATCTGCGAGGTCCTGACGGCAACGAAAAAGCGGCGGGGCCAAAGCCCCGCCGCTCTCTTTTGTCTTGTGATTTCTGCTACTTACTACCGGAGCAGCTGGAGCACGCTCTGCTGCGATGTGTTGGCCAGCGACAGCGCGGAGACCGCGATCGACTGGCGGGTCGACAGCGCTTGGCTGTTGGCGGCTTCCTCGTTGGTATCGGCCAGCGTCAGGTTGGACGAGCCGGTCTGAAGCACGTTGATCAGGTTCTTGTTGAAGTCCTGACGCACCTGCACGACCGAGAGGTTCGAACCGAGGGTCGAGGCTTCCGACCGCAGCGTGCTCGACGCCGCGCTCAGATTGGCCAGCACCTTGTTGGTGGCGGAGTTGTCGATGAAGTCGGTGCCCTGCACCAGGCCGGCCAGACCCAGACCCTTCGAGTTGAAGGTCACGCCGGTGATGTTCAGATTCGACTTGGCGGTCTCGTCGAACACCAGCTTGAGCTGGTCGCCATTGAGCAGGTTGACACCGTTGAAGGAGGCATCCGTCGAAGTCGTTTCGATCTGCGACAGGATGTTGTTGTACTGGGACACCAGGTTGGTACGGATGGCCTGAGCCACCGCGTCAGCAACGGGCGCACTCGCGGTCGACCAGTTCAAGGTCGAGGTGATCGTGCCGCCGATCGTGCCGCCGGCGGCGGCCGAGCCGAGGGTCGACGACGCATAGTCGTTGGTGGCCGAGACCGTGAGCAGGCCGTTGGCATCGATCGTTGCCGACAGATTGTTGGCCTGCAGCGCGGTGTTGAGCTGATCGAGCGTCTTGACCGTGCCGCCGGTGCCGTCGCCGAAGGTGATGTTGACCGCCGCGCCGCCGTTGAAGGAGGTGAAGGTCAAGGTCTTGCCTGAGATGCTGCCGGCTGCGGCCGCACGGCTCGCCGTGAAGGCGGTGCCCCTGCCGGTCGAACCGGTGAGACCGAACACGGACAGCGCGTTGCCGGTGCCGGTGATCGCCAGGTCGGCATTGATGCCGGTCGACAGCCTGAGCTGACCAGCGTTGACCGACGAAGCGGTCTGGCCCAAAGCCGTCGTCACGGTTGCACTACCGCCGGAGATGGTTGCCGCCTGCGCGCCGGTGGCGAGGTCGATGGCCTTCAACAGATCGGCGATGGTACCGGTTTGCAGATAGACCGTCGAGTTGCCGCTGCCGTCGGTGACAACGTTGCCGGACACACCGAAGCCGGAGGCAAGCGAAGCGCTGGCCGGCGTCGAAGTATCCTTGAACGCAATGACGTGCCCATCGACGTCCAGGGTCGAGCCCGCCTGAACAAGCGCGCTGACGCTGCTCGCGTTGGTCGACCGCGCTACCTGGATCGTCGTGTTAGCAGAGCCCGTCGAACTCGTGAGCCCCAGCGCGGCGAGATCGTCAGCCTTGCCGGTAATCGCGAGGTCTGCTCCCGTGCTGCTGCGCAGGACGAATGTCCCGGGCGGAATGCCCGAGGGAGTCTGACCGGTCGGATTCGACACGTTCGCGGTGCCATTGGTGTTCGTCGCAACGGCAACACCGCTTGCGAAGTCGAACGCCGTCGCAAAGTCGAGGACTTCGGTGTTGGCATTGAGATAGATGATTGAGTTGCCGTTACCGTCATTGACGACGTTGTGGTAAACGCCGCTCGTGCCGGAGGTGAGGCTCTGCGACGTCGGCGTGGCCGCGGCCTTTATCGTGACCGTCTTGCCATTGACGGTGAACGTATCGCCGTCGGCGAATGGGCTGTTGGCCTGCGTCGTCAGCGCGCCAGCTGCGCCGTAAAGAAGCGTGCTACCGCTAATGGGGTTGGACGAGTTGTCGTTCACCGTGGCACCCGTCAGGGTTCCCTGTGCCCCGCCGAGCTTGGTCGTCGAGGTCACCGGTGTTACGCCACCAGCGGCGCCGGTGAAAAGCACGTTGGTCAGCGCGGTCGCGCTCGAATAAGTCGTGGTGCCACGCAGGTCGGAAGCGGTCGCGCCGGCAACCGTGGTCGAGACGTTCGACTTGGACGAATAGCCGACCGTGGTCTGGAGCGCCTGGTTGGCGATCGACTTGGCGCTGTCGATCAGCTTGGACAGCGAGCTGATGCCGGTGTTCGCGGCCTGGAGCACCTGGACGCCGTTGGCGATGCCATCGAGCAGGTTGTTGATGTCGCTGGCGCGGTTTTCGAGCGACTGCGCGGTGAAATAGTTGGTCGGGTTGTCGAGAGCCGAGTTGACGCTCTTGCCGGTGGCCAGACGGTTCTGGGTGGTGGCGAGCAGGTCAGCCGTCGACTGAAGCGACAGCAGGTTCTGACGAACCGACGCAGAAAGTACAATGTCGGACATTTCATCCCTTCTGGGAACGCGTGCTGCTTCGTCTGCCAAGCGATGGGACGATCTTAAGGCAAGACGTCTAACAGAGCATGAATTTGGAACCCGCTGCTTCAGCCTCGCTTCGCGATCAAGGCTCTGAACCCGCTATGCTCCGAGTTCGCCTCGCGGAAATGATCGTACTTTGCGCGACGATTTTCGCGTTTGCGACCCTTTAACCATAACAGGAAGTTGGCGATTGTTCGCACGGGGAAGCGATCAGCCTCTCGCCTTTGCCAGTCCGACGCTAGGATTCACCAACCCTCCGCATAAAAAAGCGGCGGGGCCGAAGCCCCGCCGCCCTGTTGGTATTGCGATGCTGGCCGCTATTAGCGGAGCAGCTGGAGCACGCTCTGCTGCGATGTGTTGGCCAGCGACAGCGCGGAGACCGCGATTGACTGGCGGGTCGACAGCGCCTGGCTGTTGGCGGCTTCCTCGTTGGTATCGGCCAGCGTCAGGTTGGACGAGCCGGTCTGCAGCACGTTGATCAAGTTCTTGTTGAAGTCCTGACGGATCTGCACGACCGACAGGTTCGAGCCGAGGGTGGAGGCTTCCGATCGCAGCGTACTCGAGGCCGAGTTCAAGCTGACCAGCACCTTGTTGGTGGCGGAGTTGTCGATGAAGTCGGTGCCCTGCACCAGGCCCGCCAGACCCAGACCCTTCGAGTTGAAGGTCACGCCGGTGATGTTGAGGCTCGACTTGGCGGTCTCGTCGAACACCAGCTTGAGCTGGTCGCCGTTGAGCAGGTTGACGCCGTTGAACGAAGCGTCCACCGAGGTCGTGTCGATCTGCGTCAAGATGTTGTTGTACTGTGACACCAGGTTGGTACGGGTGGCCTGGGCAACCGCGTCAGCAACCGGCGCGGTGGCATTCGACCAGGTCAGCGCCGTGGTGAGCGTGCCGCCGATCGTGCCGCCGGCGGTGGCCGAGCCGATCGTCGACGACGCGTACTCGTTGGTCGTCGAGACCGTGAGCAGGCCGTTGGCATCGATCGTTGCCGACAGATTGTTGGCCTGCAGCGCGGTGTTGAGCTGATCGAGCGTCTTGACCGTGCCGTTGGTGCCGTCGCCGAAGGTGACATTGACTGCCGTGCCGCCGTTGAAGGAGGTGAAGGTCAAGGTCTTGCCTGAGATGCTGCCGGTTGCGGCCGCGCGGCTCGCCGTGAAGGCAGTGCCCGTGCCGGTCGAACCGGTGAGACCGAGCGCGGACAGCGCATTGCCCGAACCGGTGATCGACAGATCCGAGTTCGCACCCGTCGAGATGTGCAGCGCGCCGGCGACGATCGAGGAGTTGGTCTGGCCCGAAGCGGTGCTCAGCGTCGCGGTACCGCCGGAGTTGGATGCGGTCTGCACGCCGGTGGCGAGATCGACCGCGCTCAGGATGTCAGCGACGGTGCCCTTGTTCAGGTAAACCGTCGAATTGCCGCTGCCATCGGTGACCACGTTACCGGCGACGCCGGAGCCGGACGGCACGTTCGCCGCCGCCGGCGTGCCGCCGTTCTTGAACGTGATGGTCTTGCCGTTGACGTTCAGGGTCGAGCCGTCGGTGATCAACGAACCCAGGCTGCCCGAGCTGGTCGTGCGGGCCGCCGTGATGGTCGTATTGCCGGAACCGGTCGCGGTGGTCAGGCCGAGAGCCTTCAGGATGTCGGCCTTGCCGGTGACGCTGAGATCGGCGCCGGTCGAGCTGTCCAGCGTGATCTTGCCGGCGGCGATCGCGGCGGCGGTCTGGCTGGTGTTGTTGGCATTGATCGTCGCAACGCCTGCTGCGATCGTGGCGCCGCGGGTACCAGCCGCGAGGTCGATCGTCTTCAGGATGTCGCCGACGGTCGCGGTCGAGTTGGTCGCACTCGCACCCAGATAGACGATCGAATTGCCATTGCCGTCCGTGGCGATGCTGCCGGTGCCGCCGCCGTCCACACCATAACCCGCTGGCAGGCTGTTGGGTGAACCTGCGATACCCGGAGCTGCACCGGCCTTGAAGGTGATGCTGTGGCCATCGACGGTCAGAGTCGTGCCGTCGGTGAAGAGCGTGGCCGCACCAGTGCTCAGACCGGAGGTCGCGCCCGCCAGGCCGTCACCATAGATCAGCGTACCCGCGGTGATGTTGGCCGCACCACCGCTGTTGTTGTCGGTGACTGCGGAGCTTGCCGTCACGGACGCGAGCGTGCCGCCGAGCGTGGTGCTCGAGGTGGCGGCGTTGGCACCACCGGCCGTGCCGTCGAACAGCACGTTGGTCAGCGCGGTCGCGCTCGAATAGGTCGTGGTGCCGCGCAGGTCGGTTGAGGTCGCGCCAGCGATCGTGGTCGAGACGTTCGACTTGGTCGAGTAGCCGACCGTGGTCTGGAGCGCCTGGTTGGCAATCGACTTCGCGCTGTCGAGCAGCTTCTGGAGCGAGGTGATGCCGGTGTTGGCGGCCTGGAGCACCTGAACGCCGTTGGCGATGCCATCGAGCAGGTTGTTGATGTCGCTGGCGCGGTTGTCGAGCGACTGTGCCGTGAAGAAGTTGGTGGGATTGTCGAGCGCCGAGTTCACCTTCTTGCCAGTCGACAGACGGGACTGGGTGGTGGCGAGCAGGTCGGCGGTGGACTGCAGGGAGAGCAGGTTCTGACGAACCGACGCAGAGAGAACGATACCGGACATGACTTTTACCCTTCTGGTAGCTAACGCGTCTTCGTTCGATCGCAATGGATCGAGTGACGCGGACAGCCTGCGCGGACATGGCTAACAAAGGGTGAAACGCGCTCGGGAACCCTAAGCGCCGGTTCACCATGAAGTGGCGGGAGCGCATTGGCGTCGGTGACGATTAACCTGAAATTCCTAGGGTTTTCGCGGCGTTTGCTTTCCGTTAACCATAACCGAGAGTTACTTTTTCGGAAGCCGCCTCACCGCTGCTCTGATTGCCTTGCGCAAAAAGAAAGCGGCGGGGCCGAAGCCCCGCCGCAATGTCTTGCTTGCGATGTCTGCCGCTTATTAACGGAGCAGCTGGAGCACGCTCTGCTGCGACTGGTTGGCCAGCGACAGCGCGGAGACCGCGATCGACTGGCGGGTCGACAGCGCCTGGCTGTTGGCGGCTTCCTCGTTGGTGTCGGCCAGCGTCAGGTTGGACGAACCGGTCTGGAGCACGTCGATCAGGTTCTTGTTGAAGTCCTGACGCACCTGCACGACAGAGAGGTTCGAACCGAGGGTCGAAGCTTCCGAACGCAGCGTGCTCGAGGCCTTGTTCAGATTCGTCAACACCTTATTGGTCGCCGAGTTGTCGATGAAGTCGGTGCCCTGCACCAGGCCGGCCAGACCCAGACCCTTCGAGTTGAAGGTCACGCCGGTGATGTTCAGATTCGACTTGCCGGTTTCGTCGAACACCAGCTTGAGTTGGTCGCCGTTCAGCAGGTTGACACCGTTGAAGGACGCATCCGTCGAAGTCGTGTCGATCTGCGTCAGGATGTTGTTGTACTGCGACACCAGGTTGGTACGAGTGGCCTGGGCAACCGCGTCAGCAACCGGCGCGGTGGCATTCGAGAAGGTCAGCGCCGTGGTGATCGTGCCGCCGATCGTGCCGCCGGCGGCGGCCGAGCCGAGGGTCGACGACGCATAGTCGTTGGTGGCCGAGACCGTGAGCAGGCCGTTGGCATCGATCGTTGCCGACAGATTGTTGGCCTGCAGCGCGGTGTTGAGCTGATCGAGCGTCTTGACGGTGCCGCCGGTGCCGTCGCCGAAGGTGACGTTGACCGCCGTGCCGCCATTGAAGGAGGTGAAGGTCAAGGTCTTGCCCGAGACACCGCCGGCCGCGGCCGTACGGCTCGCCGTGAAGGCGGTACCGGTGCCCGTCGAACCGGTGAGACCGAGCGAGGACAACGCATTGCCCGTGCCGGTGATCGACAGATCCGAGTTCGCACCCGTCGAGATGTGCAGCGCGCCGGCGACGATCGAGGACTTGGTCTGGCCGGTCGCCGTGCTCAGGGTTGCAGCACCCGACGCATTGGACGCGGTCTGCACGCCGGTGGCGAGGTCGATCGCGTTCAAGATATCGGCAACGGTGCCCTTTTCCAGGTAGACTGTCGAGTTGCCGCTGCCGTCGGTGACGACGTTGCCGCTCACGCCGGATCCGCTGGCGACGTTGGCTGAGGCAGGCGTACCGGCGTTCTTGAACGTGATGATCTTGCCGTTGACGTTCAGCGTCGAACCATCGGAGATCAGCGTGCCGAGGCTGGCCGAGGTCGTGGTGCGGGTTGCCGTCACCGTGGCATTGCCGGAACCGGTCGCCGTGGTCAGACCGAGAGCCTTCAGCAGGTCGGCCTTGCCGACGACGCTGAGATCCGCGCCCGTCGAGGTTTCCAGCGTGATCTTGCCGCCGGCGAGCGCGCTCACCGATGTCGTCTGGCTGGTGTTGGTGGTGATCGTCGCTGCGCCCGCAGCCACAACTGCATTCTGGACGCCGCTGGCAAGGTCGACCGCTTTCAGAACGTCGCCAACCGTGGCTGTCGCGTTCGTGGCGCTTGCGCCGAGATAGACGATCGAATTGCCGCTGCCGTCGGTCGCAATGTTACCGCTGACACCGTAGCCGGTGGGAGCCGACGCCGCAGCCGGAGCAGCACCCGCCTTGAAGGTGATGCTGTGGCCGTTGACGGTGAAGCTCGAGCCATCGGTGAACTGGGTGGCGGCGCCTGTGGTCAGACCGGAGGTACCAGCGGCGAGGCCGTCACCATACAGAATCGTCGTAGCCGTGATATTGGCCGCACCGCCGCTGTTGTTGTCCTGAACAACCGAGCCGGTCACGGTACCGATCGTGCCGCCGAGCGTGGTGCTCGAGGTGGCGGCGTTGGCACCGCCGGCCGTACCGTCGAACAGCACGTTGGTCAGCGCGGTCGCGCTCGAATAGGTCGTGGTGCCGCGCAGGTCGGTTGAGGTCGCGCCAGCGATCGTGGTCGAGACGTTCGACTTGGTCGAGTAGCCGACCGTGGTCTGGAGCGCCTGGTTGGCGATCGACTTCGCGCTGTCGAGCAGCTTCTGGAGCGAGGTGATGCCGGTGTTGGCGGCCTGGAGCACCTGCACGCCGTTGGCGATGCCATCGAGCAGGTTGTTGATGTCGCTGGCGCGGTTGTCGAGCGACTGTGCCGTGAAGAAGTTGGTGGGATTGTCGAGCGCCGAGTTCACCTTCTTGCCAGTCGACAGACGGGACTGGGTGGTGGCGAGCAGGTCGGCGGTAGACTGGAGGGAGAGCAGGTTCTGGCGAACCGAGGATGAGAGAACGATACCGGACATACTGTTACCTTTCTGGTAGCTACGCGTCCTGTTTGACCGACATTGATCAAACGACCGGCGGACGGTGCGTCCAAGCCTCTAACAATCCGTGAAATGAAACCGCGGGCTTGTCTGCGTTGCACGCAGAATGCCCTCCGGCGAACTTTAGGACTTCACCCTCGTCATCGCGCACAGCGTTGACATCACTTGGCTTTTCCACGCCAAGACCGGTGTTTACGACCCGTTAACCACATTCGGCAAGGATTGGACCCAAATCAGAGCCGGCAGCCGCCATTGACTGGCGCGCGCGCCATTCGGTTACAAAAGGGTTGATGGAGAACAGGCATGGCTCTCAAGGTCGAGCTCAAACCGCACGAACGCATCATTGTTGGTAACTGCGTCATCACCAACACCGACCAGCGCGCCCGCCTTCTAATCGACGGCGAGAACGTGCCGATCCTGCGCGAGCGCGACATCCTCACGCCCGAGACTGCCGATACGCCGGCCAAGCTCGTCTATCTGGCCGTCCAGCTCATGTACATCTCGCCGGATCCGCAGAGCCAGCACGGCACCTATTTCAACCTGGTACGTGACATCGTCACCGCCGTGCCGAGCGCCTGGCCGATCATCGAAAGCATCAACAACAACATCATGAGCGGCGATCTCTACCGGGCCCTGAAGGACGCCCGCAAGCTGATTGCCTATGAAGACAAGCTGCGTGAGCAGTTTGAGGCCACTCATCCCAAGAATGATGCCAAGACCGAGCCGGGCAAGAACGACGTGAGCACGGCCGCCTGATCAACGCGCTACTTCCTCAATGACAACGGCCCCGGACCATCTCCGGGGCCGTTGTCATTTCAGTTGGCCGTCGTCACTGTGCGGCGAGCGGCGGCGCCTCGACCTCGATCAACCCGCCGGTCCGCTGCGCACCGAACTTGATCACGGCTGCCACGAGCGCGTCGATGTCCGCCTCCGCGGTGCGATGATTGACGATCGCGGCGCGGATCGCGACCTTGCCGTCCAGCGTCGTGCTCGACGGCGCGGCAAGTCCGGACTCCTGGACATCGGCGACGATCTCGCGATTGACCGCATCGTCGGCGCGGTAGCGGAAGCAAACGATGTTGAGATTGACCGGCGCGAGCAGCTCGAGCCGCGGCTCGGCGAGCACGCGCGTCTCCAGATATTTTGCAAGCGCGCAGCTTCGCGCGATCACCGCACCCAGCCGGTCGGTGCCGAACGTCTTCAGCGTGAACCACGTCTTCAACGCGCGGAAGCCGCGCGACAGATCAGGACCGAGATCGCAGGGCCAGACGGCGCCGGCCGCAAGCCCCCTCGCCTCGCGGCTCAGATAGGCCGCCGGCTGCGCGAACGCCTGCCGATGCCGTTCGCCGTCGCGCACCAGCAGGAAGCCGGCCTCATAAGGCACCTGCCCCCATTTGTGGAAGTCGAGCGCGATCGAATCCGCAAGCGTGATGCCGTCGAGCAGCGGTGCCAGTTCGGGCGAGAGGATCGCGAGCGCACCGAAGGCACCGTCGACGTGAAACCAGATCCCCTCCTCGCCGCACAGCTCGGCAATCGCCTTGAGATCGTCAATCGCGCCGATGTCGACGGTGCCGGCAGACGCCGTGACCAGGAATGGTTTGAAGCCGACTTCACGATCGGTCGCAATCCGCGCACGCAACGCGGCGACGTCGATGCGATGATCGGCATCGATATCGATCTTGCGCAGCGCGTCGGTGCCGAAGCCTGCGATGTCCATCGCCCGGGAGATGCAGCCATGCGCGGCTTTCGACGCATAGGCGGTGAGCAGCGCACCGTCATTGCCGATGCCGTGCTGCCGCGCCAGCGCGCCGAGCGCGCTTGTGCGCGCAACCAGTACCGCCATCAGATTGGCCATCGACGTGCCGGTCACGAAGATGCCGCTTGCGCCCTGCGGAAAGCCGAACAGGCCGCGCATCCACTCCACGATCTGGCGCTCGAGCTCGATCGGCATGTGATCGCGTCCGCCCAGATTGGCATTGAGGCTAGCGGCGAGCATTTCCGCGATCATGCCGACCGCTGTGCCGCCGCCATGCACCCAGCCCATGAAGGCAGGATGAACATTGCCGGTCGCGTAAGGCGCGACGTACTCGGAGAATTCGCGATAGACCTCGGCGAGATCGGTCGGCTCGCGCGGCAGGTCCGTTCGAACGGCCGCGCGAACCTCGTCGGGGATCGGCTGCCAGACCGGCCGCGCGCGGACATTGGCGATGCCGTCGATCGCCTCGTCCAGCATGCGATGGGCGAGCGCGCGAAATTCGCTCCAGTCCCGCGGATCGAGCGATCCGCTCGTGACTGCGGTCTGCGTGTTGCGGATGATCTCGTTCATGCTGCACTCCCAACGCCCGCCTTTGCATGCCGCGACAGCATCGCGGTGAAGGCGGCAAAGATCTTGCGCATCTGCGGCGGCTTGTATGGAAACACGACCGGCGAATCCATGTTGTGCACGACGGCGGTATTGTCCGCCTCGAACACCAGAAGCTCGCCATTCCGGTTCTCGGCGCAATCGATGATGAAATAATCGAGACCGACGCGCCGGCTCATTTCGTCGAGCGCATTCTTGTGGCGCGCTCCGAAGGCATTGTCGAAGTCTTGCATGAAGGCCGCCTCTTCAGCGCGCTTCTCTTCGCTGAACGCCATGTAGGCGTTGAGATACCAGATGTCCCAGCGATCGGCGATCGCCATGTGGCAGGCATAAGGTTTGCCGTCGACCATGGTGAGCCGGATCTTGCGATAGAGGCCGTCGGGGCTCGCATAGTCGACGAAACGCGCGACAAAGAAGTCCTGCTCCTGCCGCTCTGCAAGATAGGCCGCAAGCGCCGCCGCAACGTCGAGTTTCGCAAGCCCGACACCGGCATGCGTGCCGCGCGGCCGCGCAATCATCGGAAAATGCAATTCGCCCGTGATGTCAGCGCAAGCAATCCGGCGCTCGGCGAGAGCCGTCAATTGCGCACGCGTGGCGTGGGCGGTCGCGGGAATGTCGAGGCCGGGAATATCAGCCAGCAGCCGAAACAATTTATCGCGATCGAGGTTGCCGATCAGCTCGGGGCGATTGAGCAACGGCCGCGGCCAGCGCGGCGCGGCCTTTTCGATCAACGCAAGCGCTTCGCGGCATTCCTCGGAATCGGATGCGACCACGATGGCGACATCGTGCTCAGGCAGCGTTTCCGGCAGCCCCGCTCCCTTGGTCACATAGAGCGTCAGGAGCTCTACGTCGGAGCCTTCGAGCAGGAATTCGATCGGCGTGTTGCCGCCCATGTCGATGTCGGCGGCGAGTGCAAGCACGCGCAAGCCGGGCTTTGGCACTGCGGCGGGCGTGCGAAACAGTTGATGGAAGGAGAGCAACTCGGACTGGATCACGAGTCCGGTCTCCTTCTCGCCCATCAGCTGGGCAATCAGCGACAGATCGAGCCCCTCGCCCGCCTGCGCTGTCCCCTCCGCGATCCGCGCCAGCAGCTGATCGCGCAACGGGTGCAGATCGACGCCCTCAAAGGCCTGACGCGTCAACTGCGCAAAGCCGATACGGTCGGCATAGTTCGGCGCAGCAAGCGGATGCAACATCTCACACCTATAAGAACTACGCCGGCTCGGCGGCGGTACGGTCAAGCAGCAGCTCGATCTTCACCAGGACCTGGGCGATGCGATCGAGAATACGCTCCACATTAACTTGCGCTTGCGCGCCGTCGACCGGCCATGCATCGGCGACCAGCGCGCGCCGATGCAGACCCGCAGCACCAACTGACGCGCGGAAAAAGGATCACGCCGCATCCGCCGCCGCAGGTGCGGCAGCGAATTGCGAGGCGATGTCGCCGTGGAACACCGACGGGCCGACGTGGTCGAGCGGGCTTTGGATATCGGCCCAGATCTCGCCGCCGATATCGGTCCAGCGCTTGCAGAAGGCGAAGTCTTCGGAAAGATACGTGCCGGTCGCCGGATCGATCATGCATTCGAACAGCGCGAACCGGTTCGGGCTGGTGACGAGCGTGTCGTGCGAATGCTCGCGGAAGAATTGCAGATTGGCATAGTCCGGATGGCGGCACATCGCCTCCAGCGCCTGGCGGCGGATCATCAGGAAACCGGTGCCGGCGTAACGCACGCGGGTAAAGCCGTTGACCACGACGATGCGGTCGGGATCCTCGATCTCGAGCACGTAGTCGAGCGAGGCCGCCGGCACATCGGCCCGACCGGCCTGAATTGCACGCGCGGCCTTGTCCCAGTTGACCCGCTTGATCGGATAGCAGCCGGCGACCACGTCGGCGCCGCATTCGATCAGCCGGAACACCTGCTCGGGCTTGAAGCCGATATCGGCATCGACGAACAGGAAATGCGTGGCCTTGGGATCGTCCAGGAACATCGCGACCAGATTGGCCCGCGCGCGCGTGATCAGCGCGTCGCCATCCCGTAACTGTACCTTGAGCTCGAGGTTGGACATGCCGTGCACGGCGCGCTGGAGCGCGAAGATCGAGCTCGCGTAAATGCTCGACACCTGCCCGCCGAAGCACGGCGTGGCCACCACCAGTTGCATCTTGTCTGACATCTCCGCCCCGCTCAGATCCTCACCAAGAGGTAAACAGGCATGGTTAACGGCGCCTTAATGCGCCGTTACAGGAACTTGACCAGCGAGAGATCGGCGAGCTTCGCAGTTGTCTGGTAGGACGCCTGCAACGCATTCTGGAGCGACAGTATCTCGCTCGCGACCTGGTCGGGCGAGGCCGATTCCGCCTGGTCGACGATGCTCTGGAGCTGCGCCTTGGCCTGGGTCTGGCGCGTGGTCGCGTCCTTCATCGTGTTCTGGGCCATCGCGATGTCGGTCTGGATGTCCTCGATCTTCTGCTGCCCGGGCTGCGGCGTCAGCGCCTGTGTGGTGCGCAGGCTCAGCGCCGCCACCTGCCCGCCCGCATATGTCCCGGTCGGCGAGGTCGAAAACGTGCCGTACACGGCTACTGCCTGCAATTGTTTGCGGATCGCGTCCTCGTCGGCCTGCGCGCCATATTGCACCGTGATGGAATCGTCGACCCGCGCCACCGCGGTCGACCGCGCGGAGCCCGGCCCGTCATTGCCGGTGTACCATTTCACTGTCGTAGCCGAGCCGTTCACCAGCGTCGTCGCCGAGCTCGCCGGCGACGAGCCGACGCGCAGCGGCGGTTGCGTGGCGGTGATCGGCGTTGTGCTGAAGCCGAGTGCGCCGAGCGCAGCGGTCGCGCCTGCCGTCGTGCCCGAGATGCTCAGGCTCGCCGCATCGTCGGTGTTGATGGTGATGGCACCGCCATGGATCGTCGACGGTTTCGAGGTGCCCGTGATGGCGTCGATCTTGCTCATCAGGGTCTGGATGCTGTCGGTAATGTTGAGCTGGTTGCCGGTCGCGCCCGCAGCGACGAAGCTGAGCGTGGTGCCGTTGACGGTGATGGTGTCGCCGGCCGCGAAGCCAGGCGAGATCGAGTCCGAGGGCGCGGTGCCGGACAGCACCGTCGCTCCGGTCACGGGCACCGGCGTCGCCGCCTGGTTGTTGACGGGCGTGCCGGTCACCGAGCTCGCCCTATTAAAGAAGTTATCGCCGGCCATGACCGCGGACGCCGCAACCAGCGAGGTGTTGGCAAGCTTCTTGATGATCGTGTTCAGCGCAGTGTTGAGGTTTGTCGCCGTGTTGGTCGGGTTGACGGGGGTGCTTGCATCGATCGCAAAGCTCCCGACCGGCGTCGGCGTCGCGCTGGACGCGGTCAGGTCGATCTGCTCGGTCGAACCATCAGGCAGCGTGAACTGCACGCTCAGCTTATCGCCGTTGTTCGGGTTGACGCCGTTGAGATCGACCGAGAACGACACCGGGGAGCCGCTGGGACCGGTGACCGTAGCTCCGGTTAATGTCGAGGAGACCGCGGCAATCTTCAGCCCGAACGGCGATCCCGCGACATCCTCGGCCACCTTGACCGAGCTCGGCGTCGGCTGCGTCTGCACCAGTCGCCCCATGCCGTTGGCGCCGAGATCGGCGGCCTGACGCTCGGCCATAACCTGCTTGAAGCCCGCCTGCGTCGTGGTGCCGTTGATGATGTCGCCAGCGTTGGCGACCGATTGCGTGTTGTAGGCGGTCCCGGAGAACAGATAGCGGTTGCCCGACTGCGTGTTGAGGACGCCGACCATCGAGCCGAACTGCGCTGCGGCGGTGTTCTGCGCGACCGTCTGGCCGTTGACGTTGAGGTCCTGCGAGGAGGTGGCGGAGCCTGTTTGCACGGTGTTGCGGATGGTCGTCAGCGACTGCAGCGCGGTATTGGCGAGGTTGATGTTGACGTTGACGTTGGTGATCGTGTCGGTATAGGCGGCGATGTTCGAAAGCTGCGCGCGCGAGGCGATCGCGAAGCCCTCGTTAGTGCCCATGCCGGAATAATTCTGCGACAGCTTGCCGGTCGAGAGCTGCGTCGACAGGTCGGTGAGCTGCTGGTTGATGTTGCGGATCTGCGCGCCGAGGACCGACGAACCGTAATTGATGCTGCTGATCGACATGTTTCAGAGCCCTGTACTGATTACCCTTGAGCCTGGAGCAACGTATTCATCATGCTCTGCACCACCGACATGACGTGAGCGTTGGCGGCATAGGCATTCTGAAGCTGGATCAGGTTCGACATCTCCGAGTCCAGATTGACGCTGGAGGTCGAGTTGAACTTGGCCTGCAGCGTCGAGACCACGACGCTCTGGCCCTGCTGCAGCTGGGTCGCCTGGGTCGAGGCGTTGGCCTGCACGCTCAGGAATTGCTGGAGGTAGTTGGAGACGCTGCCTGTGAACGGCTGACTCGCTGAGCCGAGACCGGTCTGCGGCGAATAAGAGAACACCGACGTGGTGAGTTGCGAATAGAGATAATCCGAGCGCGTGGTGTCGCCGGTGGGCGTCACCGGCGAGGTGCTGTAGACCGACAGCCTGGTCGGGTCGGTGACCAGCGACGGGTTGACCGAAATGCGGCCGGCAAGGCCGGTCATCTGCGAGCCCGACGCCGTGATCGCGCCGGTATAGAGCGCGGTGCTGCCGTCGGTGAACAGCGGCAGCTGCGGACTGCCCGAGGTCAGCGACGAGATCGTCTTGGTGCTCGACGCCGAATTGAGCTTGGCGAGGCCGCTATTGTCGTCCGTGACGCGCAGCGTCGTCGTAGTCGCCGGCGACGGAGCCGCGGCGAACGTCAGGTGCGAGCCTGATAGCGCGGTGTTGAGCGCGGAGGCGATCGCGCCCATGCCGCTGGAAAAATTGACGCCGATCTGCATCGGATTGGCGTTGGTGGCGTTCTGCAGCGGCAGCGCCGCCGGATCGGTCACGTTCACCAGCGTGATCTGACGCTGCGTGTTGGTGGAATCGGTATAGGTGAGGTTGACGGTGTTGCCCGGCTGCGCGCCGGCAAGATCGATATCGAAACCCGCGGGCGGACCGGAGACGGGGGTGCCCGCCGTGGTCTTGTCCGACAACGCGCTCGACATCGTCGCGGCGAGCTGGTCGATCTGGTTCTGCGCCTGCACCAGTGTCTGGTCGCGCAGCTTCAGGTCGGCCGCGATTTGGCCGGAGGAGACCACGTTGTTGCCGGCGACGTCGATGGACGAGCCGTTCGGCAGCTTGATGGTGAGTGCGCCGACGCCCGACTTGGCTGGATCGAGGTTGTAGAGCGAGGTCGCACCGAGCGCGCCGGCAGACGTGAAGGAGAATTGCGAGGCGAGCCCTGCGCCGACCAGCTGGATGCCGGTGGTGGTATAGATGTTGGCCTGATTCGACCCGTCGGTGGTGACGCGGAGGTCGACATATTTCGACAGCGAGTTGATGGCCTGGTCACGCTGGTCCATCAGGGTCGCGGCGGACGGATCGGTCGGCGCCAGGCCCTGAAGCTTGGTATTGATGTCGGCGATCTGGTTCAGAGCCGCGTTGGCCGCTTGCGACGAGGTGCCGAGATCCTGCTCGACATTGGAGCGCAGCGACTGGATGCCCTTGGTGGTGACGTTGAGCTGCGTCGCCAGCGCCTGCGCGGCACCAACCGCGACGGTCTGCGCCGACGACGAGCCCGCGCTGGTCGAGAGCGCCTGCAGCGAAGAGGTGAAGTTGTTCAACGCGGTTTCGAGCGTGCCGCTGTTGCCGGGCGTACCATAGACATTCTGAAGCTGTTTCAGGATGTTGGCCATCTGGTCGGCGTAGCCGCTGCCGCCGGTCTCGGTGCGCAGCTGGTTCTGCACATAGCTGTCGATCTCGCGGCTGACGCCGGTCGTCTTCGCCGTCGAACCGAAATCACCCGTGGTGACTTCGATCTGGTTCGGCGTCTGGGCGACGTAACCCGGCGTCTGCGAATTTGCGACGTTCGACGAGACGATTGAGAGCGCAGCCTGGTTGGCACGCAGACCGCTCATCGCACTGGCAAGGGCTGAACTCAAACCCATCTTACTTGCCGCCTTTGGTTACGTTACGCGCCGATCAGCGCAACACGTTCAGGAGATCCTGGACCATCGAATTCGCCGTCGTGATCACCTTGGTGTTGGCCGAATAGGCCTGCTGGGTCACGATCAGCTTGGTGAACTCATCGGCGATGTCGGTGTTCGAACCTTCCAGCGACGAACCGCTGATGGTGCCCGAAGCGCCGTCGATTGCGTTTCCCGACTGTTCGGTCGCGGCATAGGCGCCGCCGTCGAGCGCCTTGAGGTAGTTGGTGCCGTTGAAGTGCGACAACGAAACCTGCGCGAGGTCGAGGTTTTGGCCGTTGGAGAAGGTGCCGACCACGAGGCCGTTGTTGTTGACGGCAACCGAGCGCAGCTGACCCGCGGCGTAGCCGTTCTGGGTGATGGTGTTGATGGTGACCGCGCCGCTGGTGCTGGCATATTGCGTCAAGCCGCCCGAGGAGATGTTGAAGGCGACCGAGCCGAGCGATTGTCCGCTCACGCTGACATTGTTGATGGTGATGCCCGAGCCGCTCGGCGACGTCAGCGAGCCGTCGGCGGCGAAGGTGAAGGCCTGGCCGGTATTGACCCAGCCCACCGCCGTTCCGGTTGCATTCGGGTCGGTCTGGTAGAACAGGTTCCAGGAATCGGAATGACCGGCGCCCAGGGACGCGCTGTCGGTCTTGGCCCAGCGCAATTGCAGGTTCACCGGCGTGCCCGCGGCGTTGTAGGCGGTCACCGCACCGCCGCTGATCGATTCCTTGGTGAAGGTGGAGATGTCGTTGCCGACCACACCGCCGGTGCCGGCGGTGCCGCCACCGTCGCGATTCTTGGTGATGGTCGAGGTGAAGCCGAGCGCGGCGAAGGCCGCGCTGTTGGAGCTGGACACAGACAGATTGGAAACGGTGCCGGTGTTCAGCGTGATCACGCCGCCGCTGCTGACGGAAGACCCTGAGGCGCCGGAGAGCGCATCGATCTTGCCGAGCAGGGTCGTAATGTTATCCGTGACATTGATCTGGGTGTTGCCGGAAGCTCCCGAAGCCATGAAAGTTAGCGTCTGGCCGTCAACCGTGATGGTGTCGCCGGCTGCGAAACCCGACGAAAGCACTTCGGCGCCGCCGGCGGCCGCACTGCCGCTCAGAACCGTGGAGCCGGTGATCGCGGGCGAGGACAGCACGTTGCCGCCGCGTGTGACGCTGCTGATGCCGAGAGCCGTGGCTGCCGTGCCGCTGTTGACTGCGACGTCGGTGCCGGTACCGGTCGAGATCTGGATGTTGCCGCTGGCGGAGAGCGTGGCCGTCACGCCGGCGCCGCCGGCCGTCTGAATCGCGTTCAGGATGCTGGCCACCGTTGCCGTGGTGCCCGCACCGAGGCCGATCGTGGTGTTGCTGCCGGCCGTCGTGACGGTGGTGCTGGTATCAAATGTAATCGTGTGGCTGTTGATGGTCAGCGTCTGACCGCTCAGCGCGGTGAGGATGCTCGATGCGAGATGCGTGCCCACGGTGTTGTCGAGCGAGGTGGAGGTCGAAGCCACCGCGGACGAGTTGTTCTGGAGCGCTACCGTGCCCGTGCCGGTCGTTGATGAATAGGCCGAGCGGGTGTTGCCGGTCGCGGCTGCACCGGAAACCGTCGCATTGGTGTAGGGTGCGGGCGGTGTGCCCACCGGCAGCGGGTTGGCAGAGAAGTCCGAGGGGTTCAGTCCGCCGGCCGCCAGCAGCGTGCCGGTCGCTGCCGTCGTGCTCGCCACCGTGTTCGGCTGGGTCGGCAGGTTCGCGGCGTACTGGATCGAAGTCGTTGCCTGCGCCGGGATGAAGTTGTTCTGGAATTTAAGGACCGTCGCCACGTTGCCCTGCGGGTTGCCGGTCTTCGGGTCGACCGTGACGCCCATCAGGTAATAGCCGGCGCCGTTGACCAAATTGCCGTTGGCGTTCAGCTGGAAGTCGCCGCGACGTGTGTAATAGGTGACCCCGCTGAACACCGGCACGTTGTCGACGATGCCAGTCGCCTTCTGGATCGAGAAAAAGCCGTCGCCAGTGATCGCCATGTTGGTCGCGACGGTGGACGATGAGATCGTGCCCTGGGTGGTAATGGTGGCCTTCGCATTGGCCGTCACGCCGCCCGCGACCTGCTTGCTCGGCACCGAGGCGTCGGGAATGAGATCGACAAAGCTGGTCCCGATGCCCTTGTAACCGGTGGTGGATGAGTTCGCGATGTTGCCGGAAATGTTCTGAAGCGCGTAGGACTGCGCCTGCAGGCCACCCACCGAGGTGTTCATTGCATCGAAGATACCCATAACTTTGTCTCCAAATCCGATCTCGGCGGCCGGCAGACCGTGGCCGCAGTCGGGAGAGACAGTCGCAAGGCCTATGCCAATGCGGGTATTCTCAGGAAATCAACGACTTAAATAGATCGGCCCCGGTCGGATGACCGGGGCACAATTGCCGGGCCGGCAACAATTGCCGGGATGCATTGTCGTTCCGGGGCGATGCAAAGCATCGAACCCGGAAGTTCGAGATTCTCAGGTGCGCAATCGCACCGTAGTTCGGTCCTGCGGACCGCCCCGGAATGACGAGAAGAACGCCCTACGTGGCCGACGGTGTCGCCGGGTGGAACACCAGCCCGAAACCGTCGATGCAGTAGCGCAATCCGGTCGGCTTCGGACCGTCGTCGAAGACGTGCCCGAGATGGCCGCCGCAGCGCCGGCAGTGCACCTCGGTGCGCACCATGCCGAAGGTGCGGTCCTCGGTCCTGCCGACATTGCCTTCGATCGGCTGGTAGAAGCTCGGCCAACCGGTGCCGCTCTCGAACTTGGTCTCGGAGGCAAACAGCGGCAGGTCGCAGCCGGCGCAGGCGAAGATGCCCTTGCGGTGCTCGTTCAGCAGCGGGCTGGAGCCGGGCCGCTCGGTGCCCTCCTTGCGCAGGATCTCATATTGCTGCGGCGTCAGCTGCGCGCGCCACTCGGCATCGGTCTTCTCGATCTCGAACTTTTGCGCGGCTTTCTCTCCAGCCTCGGCCGGGGTCGCTCGCAGCCAGCGGAAGGCCGAAAGGCCAAACAGGCCGGCGACAGTCGTCAACAGGATGCGGCGGTCAAACATCTCATTCTCCGTGCGCAGGAAATCCACGCCCTGAGATACGGGCTCTAACGGCTGACGTTACACTTCCGGGCGGGATTTCCCTCAACTTATTGCGAGACGCCATGGTCATGGGCGACGGGTTCCGCGCTTTTCCCGGCCGGCGGCTGCGGGGCCACTCGCGGCCGAACCCCGCTCGGCGGACGGCGCGGACCGGTGCCGGCGGCCCGGTTGGCCTCGGCCAGCCGCGCCTCGCGTTCCCTCTCCTTCACCCGCGCCCGCTCGCGATAGCGGGCGAGCGACCCGGCCGCGGCGGAACTCGTCCTGCCCCAGATGCCGACCAATTGGCCCGCGACGCGTCCGGCGGTGCCGCCCGCCCAGACCAATTCGAACGGCGAGAACAGCGTCCAGCGCTCATCGCCCCACAGAATGCTGCGCGCGATCAGCTGTCCGGCCATGGCCGAGGTGTTCATGCCCTGACGGCCGAACCCGCTCGCCACCCACAGGCCTTTTCGCAACTGGCCGATCTGCGGCATGCCGTGCACGGTCTGGCCGGTGGCGCCGCCGAACGTCTCGGCAATCTCGACATTGCCGAGCTGGGGGAAGATCGACCGGATCCGCCGTTTGACGCTACCTGCAAAGCGCTGCGGCCGTGCCGCCCAGGTGGTCTGCGGGCTCTCCCACATCAGCCGGTCGCCGTCGACGATGCGAAAATGATCGACGCCATCGGAATCCATCACCGATCCCTTGAAGCCGATGATCTCGTGCACGCGCTCGCCGAGCGGCGCGGTGATCCCGGCATAGCGCCAGACCGGCAGCAGCGTCTCCGACAGCCGCCGCAACGGCGCGCCGAGATGGATGTTGCCGGCGAGCACGATGTGGGTGGCGCGCAGCCGCGCCGAGGGCGTGACGATGCGCTTGCGGATGCCGGAATGATCGATGCTGACGACCGGTGTGTCCTCGAAGATGCGGACGCCGGCCCGCCGCGCCAGCGCGGCGAGGCCATGCAGATATTTGCGGCCATCGACCTGGAATGCTTTCGGATAATAGACGCCGTGGAAGTAACGATCAGTCTTGAGCGCCTCGCGCACGCGATCGACCTGCCAGCCCTCGGCCTCGGTGTCGAAATCCTCGTTCAGCACCTGAAGCCGGCTGATCAGCCGGTCGCCGGCATCGACGTTGGAGACTTCCAGCACGCCATTGGTGAGGCCGATGCCCGGCATGTTCTCTTCGCTGGCGTTGGCACGGACGAACTCGGCGCCCTGTTTCGAAAGTGTCCACAGCTCGCGGGCGTCTTCGAAACCGATGCGCTCGATCAGATCGGTGAGCGGCAGCGCGAAGCCCGGCATCACCGTGCCGAGCTGGTTGCCGGAGGCATTCCAGCCGATATGGCGGCCCTCGAGCACGGCGACGCTGGCCCCAAGTCGGGCCGCCTCGAGTGCGATCGAGAGCCCGGCCAGTCCCGCCCCGATCACGCAGATGTCGGCGTCGAGATCGAACGACAGCCGCGCGCGCTCGCGAAAGCCTGCTTCCTGCTGGGACACGCTTGTGAAAGTCTCGTTCATGTCGTTTTCTTACAGCATGATCCGGAAAAGTGTGCAGCGGTTTTCTGATCGCGCTCTAAAGGACTAAACAGGCGCTTGTCACCTTGTCCTCAAGCGGCGCCTGTACATTATCTGGACGTGGAACGATTCGAGAATGCCATGCGCCGTTTGATGCTGCTGCGTCACGCCAAGACCGAGACCGAGGCGCCGAGCGGCCGCGACCAGGACCGCCGGCTCGCCGAGCGCGGCCAGCGCGATGCCGCCGAGATGGGCGACTGGATCGCCACCCATCCGCCCGTCCCCGAAGCGGTGCTGGTGTCGCATGCCGTCCGCGCCCGGCAGACCTGGGACATCGCCTGGGAGGCGATGAAGGGTCGGGTCGCAGCGCCTGAGGTCGAGACGTTGGCGGAACTCTACGGCGCCGACCCCGCGCAGATCCTCGAAACCATTCGCACTGCAACCGCCCCGGCCAACCCCAGGCGATTGCTGCTGGTCGGACACAATCCCGGCATGCACGAGGCTGCCTTGATGCTGATGGGCAGCGGCGATCGGGCCGGCGCCAAGGCGCTCGCCGACAATCTGCCCACCGCGGGGCTTGCGATCCTGGACTTTGACGTCAAGGATTGGGGTGACGTGGCCTACCGCCGCGGCAAACTGGTGCTGTTCGTCAGCCCCAAGCTGCTTCGACTGGGATGATCGCGCGACGTACCGGGAAAACGTGCTGACTGAAGATTTGGAGGCGCAGATGTTCAAGTCCATTCTCGTGCCCATCGACCTCGCCGACACCGATCTGGCAAAGCCTGCGATCGCGACCGCAGCAACGCTGTCGCAGAACTGGGGCGGATCGATCCGGCTGCTCAACGTGCTGCCGATGACGCCGGTGATGCTCGCCGAATACGTCCCGGCCGACTTCGACGAGCAGCAGCGCCAGACCTCGGAAGAGGCGCTCGCCATCGTCGCGCGCGAATCCGGCATCGACGCCGCGCACATCTCCAGCGTGGTGCGCCAGGGCGGCATCTATCACGAGATCCTGGAGGAGGCCATGCACATGAAGGCCGACTTGATCGTCATGACCTCGCACAGGCCTGCGATGCGCACCTATTTCCTCGGCTCCAACGCCGGGCATGTGGTGCGTTATGCCAAGTGCTCGGTGCTGGTGGTCAGGCACTGACGCAGCAACGTAAGAACGCTGCTGCGCGTCCGGGACACAAGAGCGAGCAGCAACGCTCGCTCAGCCTAGGCAGCTTACAAATACCGCGTCAGCTCGGCCTTGAACTGCCCGTAGACGGCGTCCTCGATCTGGCTGCGCGTGATCCCGATGTCGCGCAGGGCGCGGTCGTCGAGCTCGTTCAAGGTCTTGACGGCGGTGCGGCGCTCCAGGCGCTCGAACAGCGCATAGGCGGCGCCTGCGAGCGTGGCAAAAAATCCGCTCGACGAGGATGGGCGTAAATTCCGCCCGGCAGTTTGCGAGGTCATGGTCATGTTTCTTCTCCGGCCTTTAGGTCCTGCGCGGCGAAGCGGATGCCGTTGGCGCAAATGCCTGAGCATCTGCACCTCATTTGCCATCGGATTGCTCTCGCTCTCCTCGGCTCAATCGCGGACCTTGATGGAACCTAAATGCTCCAGTACATTTCTCGGAGCAAGAAAAACATTGCTCTCGGTGCAATAATGTCAAAGTTCGAATACGTGAAGCTTGCCGACGCCATTGCCGCAGATATCTCTAACGGCACGTTAAGAGCCGGCGACCGGCTGCCGCCGCAGCGCAATTTTGCCTATGATCGTGGCATTGCGGTCTCGACCGCGAGTAGGGTTTACACGGAGCTACTGCGCCGCGGCCTCGTGGTCGGCGAGGTCGGACGCGGCACCTTCATCTCCGGAGACATCAGGCGCGAGATCGAAAGCATCGCCGAGCCGCGCGACGCGCGCATCGATTTCGAGGTCAATTATCCCCTGCTGCCGCAGCAATGGGCGATGATCGCCAAGAGCCTCGCCGGACTCGAACGCGTCGATGCGCTTGAATCCGCGCTCCGCGTCTCGACCAGCACCGGCACCAAGAGCGCGCGCAATGCGGCCGCCGCCTATCTCGCGCGCAAAGATTTTGCGCCGCAGGCCGAGCAGATCGTCTTCACCGCCAACGGCAAGCAATCGCTCGCGGCTGCGCTCGCAGCGCTGGTGCCAGCCGGCGGCCGCTGCGGCGTCGAGGCGCTCACCTACCCCTATGTCAAGAGCATCGCCGCGCGGCTCGGCATCACGCTGGTGCCGATCCCGATGGACGAATATGGCGCGCGGCCCGATGCGATCCAGAAGGCGCATCGCGAAGCGCATCTGTCGGCGCTGTATCTCCAGCCTATCATCCAGAATCCGCTCGGCGTCACCATGAACGCGACACGGCGCGCCGACATCATGCGCGTCGCCGAGAAACTCGATCTCACCATCATCGAGGACACGGTCTACGGCTTCCTTGCCGACGACACGCCGCTCGCAGCGCTTGGGCCGGACCGCTGCATCGTGCTCGACAGCCTGTCCAAGAAGGTCGCGCCTGGCCTTGCGCTCGGCATCCTCGTCGCGCCCCCTCACCTGCGCGAAAGCGTAATGGGCGCGGTCCGCACCGGCGGCTGGATCGCCTCGGGCCACGCGCTCGCATCCGGGCAGCGGCTGATGGCCGACGGCACCGTCGCCGAGCTGACCCGGCTGAAGCGCATCGACGCCGCGCGGCGCCAGCAGACCGCAGCCAGGCTGCTCGCCGGTTACCAGCTTTCGGCCGATCCGCGCTCCTATCACCTCTGGCTGACGCTGCCGCCGCACTGGCGCTCTCAGACATTCGTTGCCGCGGCGGCCCGGCGCGGCATCGCGCTGACGCCGTCCTCGACATTCGCGGTCGCGCATGGCCACGCCCCGAACGCGGTGCGGCTCGCGCTCGCTCCGCCCTCGTTCGAGCAACTCGATTCCGGCCTGCGCACGATCGTGTCGCTGCTCGGCACCAAGGAGGAGGATTTTGACTCGACGGAGTAGCCAAAGCGTTTTCGAGCGAAGTGGATCCCGGTTCGCGTGAAGAAAACGCGTCAAAACAAGAAGCCCTCCTTACGCCTCCGGCCACTCCACGATAAAGCCTTTCGCCTTGTACGGCTCGATCTTGTCCCATTCGTGCAGGACACGACGGCGAAATTCGGCATCGGTGTGCCAGAGCGCGCGCGGCGTCGCAAAGCTGTCGACGGTGAGCAGCAGCTTCGTGACCTCCGGCCAGTGCCGGTGCAGCGTCATGGGATAACGCCGCGCAGTCCAGGTATTGCCGAGGCAGATCACGCTGCGGACATTGTGCAGTCCCAGCGCCGCATCGATGATCGGTAGCGAGAAGATCACGTTCTCGCCGGTGTTCATCGCGCGATGTTCCTCGAGGATGAGGTCCGCCGGAATGCCCGCCGCGACCATCGCCGCCTTGATGATCGTGCACTCGGATTGCTCCGAGCCCGGTGTCACACCGCCGCTGACAATTGACCAGGGGAAATAGTCCTCCCGCCACAGCCGCGCGGCGGTCTCGGCGCGTAGTGCAACGTCCTCGCGGGTGCCGAACAGAAACAGCAGGTCGGCCGGCCGGAGCGGCGTATCGATGAGATGGGTCCGATTAATCTCGGCGATTTCGTCCGCCGTCGGCAGGCGCGTGCTGCGATCTATGACTGTCATCGCGGCACGATGCGGGACCGGCGCGCGGCTGCGAAGTCACGTTTGATTGCGGCCGATTGCAAGCGCTACGGCAGCAAGGAGCGGGGCAGCCGATCGAAACTGTAGCTGCGCGGCTGGTTGCGGCGGACGAAGCCGCCGACCTGCCACACGAACAGCGCGGCAAAGCCGAGGATGAACAGCACGCCGGCGAATTCGCCGATCATGAGCGCGCGGATCAACAGGCCGGCCATCGCCACCGCCAGCATCGCCAAAAACGCCAGCACCGCCGCATAGGCCTTGCGGCCGAGGCCGGCGGTCAGCTCGGCGCGGCTACCGGCCTTCGCCATCCGCGCGTGCAGCTCGATGAGAAAATCCCGAAAGCCGCTGTCCTGCGGCGCCATCAGCGCGGCGGTCTGCCAGCTCGTCGACAGGATCGCGATGCGACCGCCACTGGCGCGGCTGATATCGGCGCGAAAGCGGTGCTGCTGCATCGAGACCGGGCGGAACGACAACCTGACAGCGCTGATCTCGTCATAGCGCCAGACGCCGGAGCGGCCGGCGATGTGCCAGGACAGGCCCGCCTCGGTAAGCTCGAAGCGATGCGCCGATCCGATCAGCGACGCCTTGTAGGCATAGCTCGTCACCGACCGGCCCTGCACCTCCGAAACCTGCATCTATCAATCCCCGTCTGCGATCCGCTTGCGCAATCGCCCTGCCCCATCCTACAAGCGGGACATGGCTGAGACGATCTATTTTCCGCGCCGCCTGATTCTGGGAGCCGCCGTGATCGCGGGCGTGCTGCTCGCGCTCGCGGTGCACATGCTCGGCGCGCGCTACGGGCTCGACCTCGGGGGCCTCTGGCGCTCCGACACGCATGAGTTCATGCCGTCGGGCGCGGCGATCGCCTGGTGGCTGATCGCGACCGTCGGCTTCTCCGGCGGCTATTTCACGGCGACATTGATGCAAAGCGCCGTCTCCGGTCAGATCCCGCAACGGATGCGCCAATTCCTGATCGCGGTCGGCGTGCTCCTGCTTGCAGGCGCCGGACAGGCGGCCTCGGCGCCAAGCCCGATCCCGACCATTTCCGGCGTGCTCGCGGGTCTCGCGGCCCTGTGCCTGGGCGCGGTGATGGCGTTCTGCGGCGCGCATTTCGCGCTGCGCCGCGGCTAGAGCATGATCCGGAAAAGTGTGCCGCAGTTTTCCGAAACGATCATGCTCAAACGATAGCCTCAAGCCGAAGCGCGTAGCCGCGGCCGTTCCAGCATCATCGCGACATCGGAGGCGGGCCGCGGCTGGCTGAACAGGTAGCCCTGCGCCTGGGTGCAGCCCTCGCGCCTGAGCAACTCGAGCTGCGCGTCGTTCTCGACACCCTCCGCCGTGGTGACGATGCCGAGGCTGCGGCCAAGGCCGGTCACGGCACGGATGATCGCCACGGAATCCTCGCGCGTGGCGAGCTCGGACACGAAGGAACGGTCGATCTTGATCTTATCGAAAGGGAAGCTGCGCAAATAGCTCAGCGAGGAATAGCCGGTGCCGAAATCGTCGAGCGAGATCCGCACGCCCATGGCACGCAGCTCGTGCAGCGTAGTGAGCGTCGCCTCGCTGTTCTGGAGCAGCACGGATTCGGTGATCTCGAGCTCGAGGCGGCGCGCCGCGAGCCCGGATTTCTCCAGCGCCTCGGTCACGGATGCGATCAGGTTCGGATTCTTGAACTGCACCGGCGACAGGTTGACGGCGACGCCGACGTCGTCCGGCCAGGTCACAGCGTCCGCGCAGGCACCCTGCAAGACGAGCTCGCCGAGCTGGACGATGAGGCCGGTCTCCTCGGC
This sequence comes from Bradyrhizobium diazoefficiens, assembly GCF_016599855.1. Classification (NCBI taxonomy): domain Bacteria; kingdom Pseudomonadati; phylum Pseudomonadota; class Alphaproteobacteria; order Hyphomicrobiales; family Nitrobacteraceae; genus Bradyrhizobium; species Bradyrhizobium diazoefficiens. Next base: position 5,166,269 of record NZ_CP067041.1, read on the forward strand.
GAGCGGAATGAAGTTGATCGGCGAGATCAGGCCGCGCTCCGGATGGTTCCAGCGCAGCAGGGCCTCGAACGAAACGACACGATCGCTGGCGACGTCACGAATCGGTTGATAATACGGCTGGAACTCGTTGCGCTGGAGCGCTGCCCGCAGGTCCATTTCCAGCAACCGACGCGCCTGTGCGCGCGCATCCATGCCGGTCTCGAAGAAGCGATAGGTGCCGCGGCCGTCGGCCTTGGCGCGGTACAGCGCGAGATCGGCGTTTTTCAGGAGTTCGTCGGGATTGCTGCCGTCCTGCGGCGACAACGAGATGCCGATCGAGACGCCTATCACGATCTGATGGTCGTCGATCTCGTAAGGCGCGGAGATCACCTCGACGAGGCGGCTTGCGAGCGCCCCCGCGGCAGCCTCCTCCGAGCGGCCGATCTGGACCACGGCGAACTCGTCGCCGCCGAGGCGGGCCACGGTGTCGTGCTCGCCGACGGTGCCCTTCAGCCTGCGGCCGACCTCCTTCAGCAGTGCATCCCCGATGGGATGGCCGAGCGAGTCGTTGATGTCCTTGAAATGATCGAGGTCGAGGCAGAGCACAGCGAGCTGGTCGTTCGAACCCGCCCGGCGGAGCCCTTGTTCGAGCTGCTCATGGAACAGCACGCGGTTGGGCAAATTGGTCAAGGCATCATGGCGCGCCATGTGCGAGATCTTGGCCTGCGCTTCCAGCCATTCTGTGATGTCCTCGAAGGTAGCGACCCAGCCGCCGCCCTGCATCGGCTGGTTGACGACGCGGATCGAGCGGTCGAACTTGATCAAGACGTCGGTCGTGGTGCGGCCTTCGCGCGCGTCGGTCACGAGGCGCGCGAAAAATTGGTTAGCATCGCCCGTCCACTGGCCCCTGGCCTGCTCCTCCCTGAGCACGTCGATCAGCAGACGGCCGGTAAGCTGCATGTTGGTGCGACGGAGCATCACCGCATAGCGCTCGTTGAACAGGATGATCTTCCCCTCCGCGTCGAACATGCACAGCCCCTGCGACATGTTCTCCAGCGCAGTGTCCAGCACGATCTGCTGACGTCCCAGTTCACCCTTGGCGCGACGGTCGAGCAGCGCCGCGATCAGCGCGATCGCGATGATCGCCACCGCGGCGCTGGCGGTGAGGAAGGACATCGAGGCTGGCGGGATCGACAGCCCGCTGATTGCGAGCGTCGGGTCCGGGATCAGCAGCACCGCGCCCATCGCGGTGAAATGATGCGCGACGATGGCGAGCGTCAGCAGGAGGCTCGCCGTGATGGCATGGGAACGGTCATCGCTGCGCGCCGCAACGAACAGGGCAAGCGCCGCAAAGACGACGCCGAACAGCACCGAAGCAATGACCGTGCCTTCGACCCAGCTCACGCGTGCGGAAATTTCCAGCGCCGCCATGCCGGTATAATGCATCGCAGCGACACCCGCGCCGACAATGGCGCCGCCAAGGACGATCCACGGCGTCCGCCGGGATGACGCCGCGATGCTCAGTCCCACGAAGGTCACCGAGATGGCGAATATCAGCGACAGGATCGTCACCGGAATGTTGTAAGCGCCACCGGTGCCGGGCCCATAGGCCAGCATCGCGATGAAATGGGTCGCCCAGATGCCGCAACCGGCGACGACGGCATCAAGCACGAGCCAGACCAGACGCGCCGATCCACTCACGGCGCGCGCGCGGTGAAACAGGCTGATTGCCGCTGCGCTTGCGAGCAGGCACACCGCGCCGCCGAGCGCGACCAGGCGCCAATCGTGCTGGTCCGTGAGACAAAACAGAACTTGATACATTAGCGGCCCCTCTTCACCGGGCACTAGAGACGGCAGAGGTGGACAGGCGGTAACCGGTCATGCATCGGTTGCCGGGATGGTGAACAGGGAATGTATCCGGCTGCTCACATTGCGCGTGCTGGTATCTTCGCACCAAGACCGATCACAGCAGCCGCGATCAGTAGTACGGCCGCCGATATGATGAGCGACTGGTGAAGGCCGGTCATGAAGAAGCTGTCAGAGGCGATCAGCGAGCCGAACAGCGCGACACCGAGGACGCTGCCGGTCTGCCGCATCGCGTTAAGGACACCCGCGGCGATACCGGAGCGCGCCTTCTCAACGCTGCCGAGCAAGGTCGAGGTCAGCGGCGGCACCAGCAGCCCAAGTCCACCGCTGATCGCGATCATCTGCACAAAGATCGCCCAGTAGCTCGTCCCGGCCTGGATCCAGACTAGGCCGAGGCAGCCGAGCGCGGAGATGCATGCACCGAAGACGATGGTCGGGCACGGGCCGATGCGCTCGGCAAGGCGCGGCGCGAGCAGATTGACTGGCAGCACTGCGCCCATCATCGGCACGAAGGCAAGCCCGGTCCACCAGGCCGACAGGCCGTTGATCCGCTGGAAGTACAGGCTGAGCACAAAGATCAGGCCGTAGATCGCGATATTGACGAGGAGACCGACGATCGTAGTCAGGGTAAAAAGCCGATGACTGAACAAAGACAGCGGCAGCATCGGCTGAGCCGTGCGGCTCTCGCGCCAGACGAACAGGGCTGCAAGGACGGCCGAGGTCACGAATGCCGCGATCACGGCTGGGTGGTCCCATCCAAGCGCGCCGGCTTCGATGATCGCGCCGGCGAGCGATCCAAGCGCACCGATCGCAGCAAGCTGGCCAGGCAGATCGATCTCACGCGCGCGCCCCCGTGAAGTTTCAGCCGCATAGCGCCAGCTCAACCATAGGCCGGCGAGGCCGATCGGAAGGTTGACCAGGAAGATCGCGCGCCAACCGACCAGCGCGATCAGCGCGCCGCCGACGAAGGGGCCCGCGGTCAGCGCCAGGCTCGCGCCTGCGGCCCAGACCGCGACGGCACGGCCACGCGCGCGCTCGTCTGCATAAGCGTGGTTCAGCAGCGCCAGCGAATTCGGTACCAGGATCGCCGCCGCGAACCCCTGCACCAGCCGGGCGCCGATCAGCATGATGGCATTGGGCGAGAGCGCACAAGCCAGCGAAGCCGCGGTGAAGATCGCGAATCCCGCCATGAAGATGCGCCTGGCGCCGACGCGGTCGCCGAGTGCGCCGGCCGTCAGGATGAAGGCGGCAAAGGCGATGGTGTAGGCGCTCACCACCCATTGCAGTTCGGCAACGCCGCCGCCGAGTGTCTTGCCCATGGCGTCGAGGGCGGTGTTAACAATGGTGACGTCGAGCTGGACCACGCCATAGCCGAGGCTCATTGCAGTTAGTGTCAGAGCGGACGCAGCTTGCGCGCCTCGCCTGTTCCCCTCTCTCGGAAAGGAATGCAGCTGAAGAGATTCTGCCGGCATGATCCACCTCATGTTCGCAGGTAAACGCTACCGTTAGGCTTTCCTTGCGCGATCATGCTTCGGTTACCATCGAAGCATCATCGCGCGGCAGATCGTATCCTGCGAACAGCGTCGAAGTCTCGCGCTCTGCCCGCCATGCAAGCCCAATGCGCGCGGAGGCATGGGAACAGCGCGAGATTGCTTCGTGTTCAGCCCTTATCTTCACGTCAAGGCAGCAAAGTCATGGCAAGAGTTGGCAACACCTCGGTTCCGTCAGCGGCGCGATCAGAATTCGGCAAGACAGCAACCATTGTGGCTGTCGGGTGCATGATTGGTGCACTCTTCGCCGGCAGCACGGTCGCAACGCCGCTCTACGTGATCTACAAACAGCAGCTAGGTTTCTCCCAGATCACGTTGACCCTGATCTATGCCGTCTACGTGGTCGGAAATCTGACCGCACTTTTGATATTCGGCCGGATGTCCGATCAGGTCGGTCGGCGGCGCACGGCGATCGTTGCCGTCGGCATCGCCATTGTGGGCGCCTTGGTGTTCCTGTTCGCGCACGGCGTCGCCTCGCTCTACGTCGCACGGGTGCTGAGCGGTCTTGCGATCGGGATCGGCGCCGGAACCGGCACCGCGTGGCTTGCGGAACTGATCGCCGAACAGGACCGCTCCCGCGCCACCGTGATCGCGACGATCGCGAATTTCACCGGCCTTGGTCTCGGCGCATTGGTCGCCGGTCTGCTCGCCGAATATGTCGCGCTTCCGCTGCGAACGCCGTTCATCGCCTATCTCGCGGTGCTGGCCGTTGTCGCGGCCCTTCTTGCCTTCGCGCGCGAGACTGTCAACCGCCCCTTTGCCGCCTTCGCGCAATTGTCGGTGCGGCCGCGTGCCAGCGTTCCGTCGTCGATCCGGTCGCGGTTCGTGGCGCCCGCGGTCACCGGCTTCGGCGCCATGGCGCTCGTCGCCTTTTTCGCAGCGCTCGCGCCGAGCGTGCTCGCCAACGAGCTGCATGTCACCAGCCACGCGATCGCCGGCGCGATTTTCCTCGAGCTTGCGGCCGCCGTTGCACTCGTCATTGCTCTGACCCGGCCGCTGTCGAGCAGCGCCGCGATGCTATGGTCGCTCGGCCTGATGTTGCCGAGCCTTGTCCTGCTCGTGACCGCACAATTGGCGGGATCGCTCGGCGTCATGATCGTGGCGACCGCCATCTGCGGCGTGGCAGCGGGCCTCGGCTATCGCGGCAGCCTCCAGGTGGTGAACCAGATCGCACCGAACGATCGTCGTGCCGAAGTGGTGTCGGCCTATTTCATCTGCTGCTTTCTCGGCAACGCGCTTCCAGTGATCGGAATTGGCATCCTCTCGACCATGATCAGCTCGACTGTGGCGAGCCTGATCTTCGCCACGACGATTGCAGTCTTTGCGATGGTTGCCCTGGCGTTCGGCCTGAAATACCGGGCCGGCTAGTGGGAGCCCCAAAAAAAAGAGACGCCGCGCGACATGCGCGGCGTCTCCTGACAGAGGTATCTTGCTCTTAGCTCGCCGCGCGCAGGTTGACCTTGCTCTCGGCAAGCGTCGTTAGCTTCTTGTCGGTTGCCTTCTCTTCCTCGAGCGTCTTGGCGAGCACGGCCGCGCAGTCGCTCCGGCCGAGCTGCTTGGCCCAGGCAATCAGGCTTCCGTACCGGACGATCTCGTAATGTTCGGCGGCTTGCGCGGCATTGATCAGGGCCGCATCGAGCACCGCCTTGTCCGCGACTTCGCTGGCGGTCTCGTCGGCCTCCTCGATGATGCCGTCGATCGCCGGGCAGTCGATCGCCTTCACCTTGACGCCGTGCATCTTGAACACTTCCTCGAGCCGCGTGACGTGCTGCTTGGTTTCCTCGAGGTGCATCAAAAAGCCCTGCTTCAGCTGCGGATCGGTCGCCTTATCTGCCATTTTCGGCAGCGCCTTGGTGAGCTGCTGCTCGGCGTAATAGATGTCCTGCAGCTGATGTACGAACAGGTCGTTCATGGTCTTGATGTCTTTGGTAAACAGTCCCATCGTTCCGATCCTCGCGGGTTTCGGGAACACGGCGGCACCGGCTTGCAAGAGAAGCCTGTGTTTTGCTGTGTTCGGTTGCTGATGGGGCGCTAACCTGCGCACCGCGCTGTCGTTCCAAAAGGCCTTGGATCGTTTGCGCCGGAACAAGGCTTGCCGCGCCAAGATTCGAGACCATGTCAGCACAGGGGCGCGCGGTCCAGACCGCCCCGCCGACTCACATGCTTAACGCGCCTGCTCTGTGAACAACATATGACAAAAACGGCCGACCTGACGCCGGACCCGTCGTTGTCAAGGGCTGCACAAGTCGGTGTTTTTGCCTTAAATGAGCTACATCATGCCTAGCGGTCGACGCTCATTTCGGGCAGTGATCGCAACCGACTGTGCCAATGTCTGGCCTGGTCGGTCTTGCCCCCGCCGGGAGGATGAATGCACGGACTGCTGCCCGCGCTGAAACGCGGCCTCAAGAGATGGATCGGCTGGCGACGGCTGGGCATTGCCGCGAGCGTGATGATCATCGCCTTCGCCGTCACCACGCTGCTACGAACCCTCAAGGGCATCGATACCAGCGTCATCCTCACCGCGTTGACCGAGATTCCTCGCGGACATATCGGGCTTGCCGCGATTTGTGTGTTTTTCGCGTTCTGTACGCTGACCTTCTACGATTTTTTTGCGCTGCGAACGATCGGCAAGAAGCACGTACCCTATCGCATAGCAGCGCTGTCGAGCTTCACGTCCTATTCGATCGGCCACAACATCGGCGCCACCGTGTTCACCGGCGGCGCGATCCGCTTCCGGATCTATTCGGACTATGGGCTGAACGCGATCGACGTGGCAAAAATCTGCTTCCTCTCCGGCCTGACCTTCTGGCTCGGTAACATCTTCGTGCTCTCGATCGGCATGACCCTCCATCCGGATGCCGCCTCCTACATGGATCAGCTGCCATCGGCGATCAACCGGCTGATCGCGATCGGCGGTCTCGCCTCGATCGGCGCCTATCTGGTCTGGCTCTGCATGGGCGAGAAGCGCCGCGAGCTCGGTCAGAAGGGCTGGAAAGTGGTGCTGCCATCGGCGCCGCTGACATTGGTGCAGATCCTGATCGGCGTGGTCGATCTCGGCTTCTGCGCGACCGCGATGTATCTGCTGATGCCGGCTAACCCGCCGATCGACTTCCTGTCGCTGGCTGTGGTGTTCATCCTGGCGACGCTGCTGGGCTTCGCCAGCCATGCTCCCGGCTCGATCGGCGTGTTCGACGCCGCCATGCTGGTGGCGCTGCCCGAATTCGGCCGCGAGCAGCTGCTGGCGACCCTGCTGGTCTTCCGCATCCTCTATTTCGTGATCCCGTTTGGCCTGGCCATCTCCATCATGGGCACCCGCGAGCTCTGGATGAACGTCGTCGTGCCCTGGCAGGAGCGGCGACGGCTGGCGGAAGCCTGCGCGCAGGCCAATCTGCCAAAACAGGTGACTGCGATGGAGCACGAGCGGTCATTGCGGCAGGCCAGCAAGCGGTAGGGCCCGCCAGCGATCAATGGCGGCTGCCCGCGAAATCGTCAGCCAAAGGTTGCGGGTGGGGCGGCAATCCTCTCTTATTTCCGCCTCAACTTTGCCGTTGAAGACGCGGGCCATGATCTCTGTTTCCCTTCGCCGATTTGTCGCGGGCGCCCTGCTGCTGGCCGGGCTCCTCACCGTTTTACCGCTTCAGCCCGCAGCCGCGCAGGATGCCGGCGCCATGCAGATCAATTGGGAAGTCCGCAATCGCTTCCGCCTGTTCCGCGAGGAGCGCGACTTCCTGCTGCATGTCGAGAACGCGCGTAACCGCAGCATCCTCGCCGCCGAGCAGTCGCTGGAGCTCCAGAGCGAGGGCCGCGGCTGGGCTCGCAACATGGTCAACCGGCTCTGCATCGACCTCCAGGGCCGGGTCAACCAGCCCTGCACGCGCGACAACGTCAAAGAGAACTACATCACCCCGATCGACCACCCCATCACCGTGCGCCTGACCGGCGCAGTACCGGTCGGCGCCACCTGCGCCTGGTCATTCGATGACGGCGACGGACCGCAGACATCGACCTTCGATTGCGCCGAGCCGATCAATCTGCGGGTCCGCTACGGCAAGCAGACGGTGGCGAGCGTCGACGTCTCCTCCGGCTCCAGTCCGAGCCAACGCATCCAGACCGAGATCCAGGTCCGCGATATCTTCATCGCCGGCCTAGGCGACAGCATCGCGTCCGGCGAAGGCAATCCGGACCGGCCGCTGGCGCTGTCCGACGAGGGCTTTTGCTTCCGCTCCTATCTCGGCACCGCTGGCGGACAGTATTATCGGCCGAGCCGCGCCGGCTTCAAGGGCGGGCGCGCCTGCGAGGCGCCGGATACACTCGCCAACTGGCAGCGTCACGGCGCGCTCTGGTTCAACTCGCCCTGCCACCGCTCGCTTTACAGCTATCAGGCCCGTACCGCACTCGCGCTCGCGGTGCGCTACACCCATATCGCCGTTACCTATCTGCCGCTCGCCTGCACTGGCGCCAGCATCAGCGACGGGCTGCTCGGCTCGCAGCGCGCCCGCGAATGCCCACCCGGCAAGTCCGGCGTCTGCAACACCAGCGTGAACGCCCAGGTCGCTGAGCTGCGCGAGGCGCTCACCGCGGCGAAAAAGCGCCAGCCGGATCGCAACCTCGATCTCGTGCTGCTCTCGATCGGCGCCAACGACGTTTACTTCTCCGGCCTCGTCGCCGACGTCATCGTCGACACCGCGACCGAGCGCGCGCTGTTCAAGCGCTCCGGTGTGATGGCGAGCGTCGACGATTCCCGCGACGCGCTACAGCGCGAGCTGCCGCAGAATTTCGCCAGGTTGCGCGAGGCGCTGAAGCCGCTGGTCGGCGGCGATCTCTCGCATGTGGTCTACGTCTCCTACGCCAATCCGGCGCTGGCCGACGGTGGCGTGCCTTGCCGCGGCGGCCGCGCCGGCTTCGACATCCACCCCGCTTTCAATGCCGATCCGCAGCGCCTCGCCCGCGTCTCGACCTTCGTCGACACCGAGTTCCTGCCGCAACTGAAGGGGCTCGCGACCTGCACGCGCGGCGCACTGTGCCGCGATCCGCAAGCCGACCGCATGACCTTCGTCGATGCGCATCAGGAGGCGTTCGCCGATCACGGCTTCTGCGCGCATTCCGGCAATGATCCCGAATTCGACCGCACCTGCTTTGCCGAGAATGGCCAGAGCTTCAACCCGGATATCGTGAGCGCGGCGAGCCAGCCGATGCTGTGCGGCCGCGGGGCATCGGAATATCGCGCTTATCTGCCGCGCGCGCGCTGGATCCGCGACGCCAATGACAGCTATTTCGCGGCGATGACCTATCCGCAAGGCCTGCCGGCGGCCAGCCAGCCGACCGACATCCACGACGCGACCTGGGGCGTACTCTCGGCCGTCTATGGCGGCGCAGTGCATCCGAGCGCCGAAGGCCACGCCGCGATGGCGGATGCGACGCTGCCCGCCGCCAGCGCCGTGCTCGGACTGGACGCCGTGCCGCCAGGCGTCACGCGCGGCCTGTTGGCGCCGCTCCTGCCGGGCACGCAGCAGTAACCAGCGGATATTCACCCGCGTACATCCGACAAACCTGGCGTTGCCATGATTTGACGGCACCACGCACACAAATATTTCGCGTGCGGCGTAATCGCGGCGTCATCCAAGGTTCATCGCCGCTACCTAGTTTTCCCGGTGCTACGAATTGACGCACGTGGCGGTGAGCGCAGGCTCCCCGCTGCGCGGTGTCGCCTGCCTGCACGTCAACCAACACCTGACATCACTGGGGAGCTCATCAATGACGATCGGAAAACGGCCCTTCGCGGCCGTCGCTATCGCTTTTGTCTCGACCGTTGGCCTTTCGCTACTGGCCCCATCATTCGCGCACGCCGAGGACAAGGACAAGGGCGACGTCAAGCATGTCCTGCTGATCAGCGTCGACGGCATGCATGAGGTCGACCTGCAACGCTATGTCAGCGCCCACCCTTCGTCGAGCTTCGCCAGGCTGCTCTCGCATGGCGTACATTTCGCCGACGCGCACACCTCCCGGCCATCCGACTCCTTCCCGGGCCTGCTCGCGTTCATGACCGGCGGCACCCCGAAAACCCATGGCGTGTTCTACGACGACTCCTACGACCGGACGCTGTTCGCGCCCGGCAGCAACTGCCAGGGCAGTCCCGGAACCGAGACGCTCTTCGACGAATCCATTGATTACGACCTGACCAAGCTCGACGGCGGTGGTGCCGCCGGCTCCGATCACATCAATCCCGCGCAGCTGCCGATGCGCCTGAAGAACGGCAAATGCGAGCCGGTCTATCCGCATCAGTTCCAGCGGCTCAATACCATCATGGAAGTGATCCACGCGGCGGGTAAGCGCACCGCCTGGTCGGACAAGCACCCCGCCTACGAGATTATCAGCGGCCCGTCCGGCAACGGCCTCGACGAGCTCTATGCGCCCGAGATCAACTCGACTTCGGTGCCGGGCCAGCCCGGCGCGGACTGGACCACCGATCCAAGCCTCACGCGCACCTATGACCAGCTCAAGGTCGCGGCCGTGCTCAACTGGATCAAGGGTTTTGACCATACCGGCAAAGCCAAGGTCGGCGTTCCCGCAATTTTTGGCATGAACTTCCAGGCCGTCAGCGTCGGCCAGAAAGTGACTGCCGATGGATATCTGGACGCGGCGGCGACGCCGAGCCCGCAGCTCCAGGCATCGCTCGACTTCGTCGATGCCTCGCTCGGCCAGATGCTGGATGCGCTGGCCGACCAGCACATTGCGCGCGACACGCTGGTCATCGTCGGCGCCAAGCACGGCCAGTCCCCGATCGACGTCAACAAGCTTCACATGCTGACCGGCAGCACCAATCCGAAGCTGGGCGGCGGCGCGCGCGCCGACGTGACCGATCCGGCTGACTTGCTGACGAATGGCGGCGTCACGCTGGCTCAGGAGACCGCCGATGACGTTGCGCTAATCTGGCTGAAGAACCAGGGCGATGCCGAGAAGGCCGTCGCGATCCTCGAAGCTGACCGCAAGGGCAGCAACCAGGCCCGCATCGAGAAGATCTATGCCGGCGAGCAGCTGGTCGACAAGTTCGGCGATCCGGCCGCCGGCCGCACGCCTGATATCATCGTCCAGCCGATTCCCGGCACGATCTACAGCAAGAGCAAGAAAAAGATTGCCGAGCATGGCGGCTTCGCCGAGGACGATACGCACGTCCTGCTCGTCGTCTCCAATCCGAAACTCGATGCCACGGTCGTCCGCGAGCACGTCGCGAACAGGCAGGTCGCGCCGACCATCCTGAAGGCGCTCGGCCTGGAGCCGGAAGAGCTCGAGGCGGTGCGCGGCGAGGACCATACTCACCTCCTGCCGGGCGTCCGGCTGAAGGATAGGGACTGACGAAACCAATCGGGCGAGCTTATATCGAGGCTCGTCCCGCTACATGTGAACGACCTCACTGCGGTCATTGCGAGCCGGTCCGCGCAAAACGCGACCGCGTCGGCTCGCAATGACGTGCTTTGGCAACCCGCGCACGCCACTGACCGGCCCCACCCTGCCGTTCCATCAATCCAAAAACGGTATCAATCGATACCCCCTTGAACTTGGACACTTTCCCGCGCGCGCCTCTAGGAGTCGTCGTGAGGAAACATTTCGAGTTCAAGGAGGCGCCTGATGAGCGCAGTGGTGTCCGCAACCGACGTGAAGAGGTCTCGCGTCAGGCTGTTCATCGTGACCATGCTGTTCCTGGTCACGACGGTCAATTACGCCGATCGCGCCACGCTCTCGATTGCGGGTCCCGCGCTCTCCAAGGAACTCCATCTCGATCCCGTCGCCATGGGCTACATCTTCTCGGCCTTCGGCTGGTCCTATGTGATCGCGCAGGTGCCGGGCGGCTGGCTGCTCGACCGCTACGGCTCGCGGCTGGTCTATGCCTTCTCCATCATCGTCTGGTCGCTGTTCACGACGATGCAAGGCTGGGTCGGCTTCTTCAGCGCCGGCACGGCAATCGTCGTGCTGTTCGGCTTGCGCTTCCTGGTCGGCATCGCGGAGGCGCCCTCCTTCCCGGCCAACGCCCGCATCGTTGCGGCCTGGTTTCCCGGCAATGAGCGCGGCACCGCGTCCGCCTTCTTCAATTCCGGGCAGTATTTCGCGACCGTGATCTTCGCGCCGCTGATGGGCTGGATCGCCCACGACTACGGCTGGCGTTATGTGTTCTTCGTGATGGGCGCGCTTGGCGTCGTCATGGGCACCGTGTGGATCAAGACCGTCTACGGGCCGAAGGAGCATCCCGGCGTCAACGAGGCCGAGTTCGACTACATCAAGGAGGGCGGCGCGCTCGTCGATCTCGATGCGCCCAAGGACGATCTGAAGCACGAGCGTGCGCCGGACGCAGGCCCGAGATGGGACCACATCCGCCAGCTGCTCTCCAACCGCATGATGCTCGGCGTCTATCTCGGCCAGTACTGCATCAACACGCTGACCTATTTCTTCCTGACCTGGTTTCCGGTCTACCTCGTCAAGGAGCGCGGCCTGTCGATCCTGCAAGCCGGCTTCGTCGCGACGCTGCCGGCGCTGTGCGGCTTCATCGGCGGCGTGCTCGGCGGCATCATCTCCGACGCCATCCTGCGCAAGACCGGCTCGCTGACCATGGCGCGCAAGATCCCGATCGTCGGCGGCATGCTGCTGTCGATGTCGATCATCGCCTGCAACTATGTCGAGGGACAGGCGCTGGTGGTCGGCTTCATGGCGCTCGCCTTCTTCGGCAAGGGCATCGGCGCGCTCGGCTGGGCGGTCGTTTCCGACACCTCGCCCAAAGAAGCCGGCGGCGTTTCCGGCGGCCTGTTCAACACCTTCGGCAATCTCTCCTCGATCTCTACCCCGATCGTGATCGGCTACATCCTGGCGGCGACCGGCTCCTTCAACGGCGCGCTGGTATTCGTCGGCGCCAATGCGCTGGTGGCCGCGTTCGCCTATCTCGTCATCGTCGGCAAGATCGAGCGGGTGGTGCTCAAACGTTCCTCCTGAGCGCTCCGGTGATCCGGGGCGGGACCAGGCAACTTACGGCGGCCTCAGGGCCGCCGTCTTTGTTTCGGGGGTAATCGATGCTAGAAGTGCCGGGGAAACGCCTTATCCATCTAAGGCATGTATCGATGTTCGACCTCAACCAGCTCCGCTGTTTCGTCACGGTGGCGGAGGAACTGCATTTCGGCCGCGCCGCCGCGCGGCTGAACATGACCCAGCCGCCGCTGTCCCGACAGATCCAGGTGCTGGAGCACATCATCGACGCGCCGCTGCTGGAGCGCACCAGCCGCTCGGTGCGCCTGACGCCGGCCGGGCGCAGCTTCCTCCCCGAGGCCCGCCGCATCCTGAAGCTCGCGGAAAGCGCTTCCCAGGTCGCCCGCCGCATCGCGCTCGGCAAGACCGGCTCGGTGAAGATCGGCTTCACCGCGGCCGCCGCCTACGGCTTCCTGCCCGAGCTGGTCGCGGCGTGCCGCGCCAAGCTGCCGGAGGTCGATTTCTCGCTGAAGGAGATGGTGTCGGGCGACCAGTTCGAGGCGCTGACCTCTGGCCAGATCGATGCCGGCCTGCTGCGGCCGCCGATCGCGCGCCCCGAAATTGCCAGCCGCCGCGTCGTCGCCGAGCCCCTGCTTGCCGCGATTCCGAAGAAGCATCCGCTGGCGAATGCTGAAAGCATCACCATCAAGGATTTCGACGGCCAGCCCTTCGTGATGTATTCGCCCTATGAGAGCCGCTACTTCCACGACGTGCTGGTGGCGCTGTTCACCCGCGCCGACATCCTGCCGCGCTACGTCCAGCATCTGAGCCAGATCCACTCGATCCTGGCCATGGTCCGCGCCGGCCTCGGCCTTGCGATCGTGCCGGCTGCGGCGGCGAACCTGAAAATCTCGGATGTCCGCCTGCGCCCCCTCAAGCTGCGCACGCGCGTTCCGGTCGAATTGTTCATGGTGTGGCGCCGCGACGACGAGAATCCACTGCTTGCCGCCCTGGTGAAGATCGCGAGCGAATTGTCCTCGGCGGAGCTGATGGAAGATTGATGCTGAGTTCGCATCGATCGATCTAGGCTTTGGCTTGGACGCGCATCGAACCGTCTCATAAATACCAGCGCATGGACGCGCGCTTAGAGCTGCGTCCTCCACAACACGCAAGAAGGGAGCCGCGCGCCCATGAGCAAGATGACCCCGCAGGAAATGGCCCAGAAGATCGGATCGGGCCTCCTGTCTTTCCCCGTCACGCCGTTCAAGGCGGATTACTCCTTCGACGAGGCTACCTATCGCGCCAACATGGACTGGCTGTGCGGCTATGACGTTGCTGGCCTGTTCGCCGCCGGCGGCACCGGCGAGTTCTTCTCGCTGACGCCGACCGAAGTGCCCGAGGTCGTCAAGGTCGCCGTCGACGAGACCAAGGGCCGCGTGCCCGTGCTCGCCGGCACCGGCTACGGCACAGCGATTGCCCGCGAGATCGCGATCGGCGCGGAGAAGGCTGGCGCTGACGGCCTGTTGCTGCTGCCGCCCTACCTCACCCATTCCGAGCAGGAGGGCCTTGCCGCCCATGTCGAGGCGGTCTGCGCCTCCGTGAAGATCGGCGTCATCGTCTACAACCGTGACAATGCCATCCTCCAGCCGGACACGCTCGCCCGCCTCGCGGAGCGCTGCCCGAATCTCGTCGGCTACAAGGACGGCATCGGCGACATCGAACTGATGACCCGCGTCTACACCAAGCTCGGCGATCGCCTGACCTATGTCGGCGGCTTGCCGACCGCGGAGACGTTTGCGCTACCTTATCTCGACATGGGCGTGACGACCTACTCCTCCGCCGTGTTCAACTTCGTGCCGGAATTCGCCACCAACTTCTACGCCGCCGTACGCAAGCGCGACCACGCGACGATCCACGCCGGCCTGAAGGATTTCATCCTGCCCCTGATCGCGATCCGCAACCGCAAGAAGGGCTACGCGGTCTCGATCATCAAGGCCGGCATGAAGGTGATCGGCCGGGATTCCGGCCCGGTCCGCCCGCCGCTGACCGATCTTAGCGAGCAGGAGATTGCGGAACTGACCGCACTGGTGCAAAAGCTGCCCGCCGCACGATCGTCACAACAGGCTGCAGAATAACAAACCACAAGGAGGAGCGTGCGATGGCCCAGATCAATATCTCTGGCGCACCGGTCGTCACAACGATGCAGGTGATCCCGGTCGCGGGCCGCGACAGCATGCTCCTCAATTTGAGCGGCGCACACGCGCCGTTCTTCACCCGCAACATCGTCATCCTCACCGACAATGCGGGTCACACCGGGGTCGGCGAGGTGCCGGGCGGGCAAAAGATCTGGCAGACGCTCCAGGATGCCCGCGATCTCGTGATCGGCAAGACCGTCGGCGCGATGAACAACATCCTCGCGGACGTTCGCACGACCTTTGCCGACCGTGACGCCGGCGGGCGCGGCAAGCAGACGTTTGACCTGCGCGTGATGATCCATGCGGTTACCGCAATCGAATCCGCCCTCCTCGACCTGCTCGGCCAGCATCTCAATTTGCCCGTCGCAGCCCTGCTCGGCGAAGGCCAGCAGCGCAAGAGCGTCGAGACCCTCGGCTACCTCTTTTTCGTCGGCGACCGGCGCAAGAGCACGCTCGACTACGGCAAGGGCGAGACCGGCAAGCCGGAATGGTTCAACCTCCGCCACCAGAAGGCGATGACGCCCGAGACCGTGGTGCGGCTGGCAGAAGCCACGCAAGACCACTACGGCTTCGCCGATTTCAAGCTGAAGGGCGGCGTGCTTCGCGGCGAGCAGGAGATCGAGGCCGTCACGGCGATTGCCAAGCGCTTTCCGAACGCCCGCGTCGCGCTCGACCCGAACGGCGCCTGGTCGCTCGACGAGGCCATCAGCCTCTGCAAGAACATGCATGGCATTCTCGCCTATGCCGAAGATCCCTGCGGCGCCGAGGCCGGCTTCTCCGGCCGCGAGATCATGGCCGAGTTCCGCCGCGCCACGGGTCTACCGACCGCAACCAACATGATCGCGACCGACTGGCGGCAGCTCTCGCATGCGCTACGCCTCGGCGCTGTGGACATTCCGCTGGCCGATCCCCATTTCTGGACCATGCAAGGCTCGGTGCGCGTCGCCCAGACTTGCCGTGACAACGGCCTGACCTGGGGCTCGCATTCCAACAACCACTTTGACATTTCGCTCGCGATGTTCACCCATGTCGGCGCCGCCGCCCCCGGCAAGGTCACCGCGATCGACACCCACTGGATCTGGCAGGACGGCCAGGCGCTGACGAAAGAGCCGCTCCAGATCAAGGGCGGCAAAATCGCGGTCCCGGATCGCCCGGGCCTCGGCATCGACATCGACCGTGCAGCCATCGAGGCCGCACACGAACTCTACAAGCAGCATGGACTTGGCGCCCGCGACGACGCCACGGCCATGCAGGACCTGATCCCCGGCTGGACGTTCGACGACAAGCGGCCCTGCCTCGTTCGGTAAGACAAGACTTCCTCGGAGGAAAAAAAGATGACCGCAATCCTGAAGAACTTCATCGGCGGCGAATGGGTCGACGGCTCCGGCGTCACCAAGAATATCAATCCCTCCAACACCAATGATCTCGTCGGCGAATACGCCAAGGCCGACAAGGCGCAGACCGAGAAGGCCATTGCGGCTGCAAAGGGCGCTTTCCCCGCCTGGGCGCAGTCGACGCCGCAGGTGCGCTATGACGCGCTGAACAAGATCTCTCTCGAGATTCTTTCGCGCAAGGAAGAGCTCGGCCGCCTGCTCGCGCGCGAGGAAGGCAAGACGCTGCCCGAGGGCATCGGCGAGGTCGCGCGCGCCGGCCAGATCTTCGCGTTCTTCGCAGGGGAAGCGTTGCGCCTGATCGGCGAGAAGGGCGCCTCGGTGCGTCCCGGCCTCGACGTCGAACTGACCCGCGAGCCGCTGGGCGTCGTCGGCATGATCACGCCCTGGAATTTCCCGATCGCGATCCCCGCCTGGAAGATCGCGCCCGCGCTCTGCTACGGCAACACGGTGGTGTTCAAGCCGGCTGAGCTGGTGCCGGGCTCGGCGCATGCGTTGTCCGAGATCATCGCCCGCTCCGGCATTCCCGCCGGTGTGTTCAACCTTGTGGTCGGCTCCGGTTCGGTGGTCGGCCAGACCCTGCTCGAACACCCTGACGTTGCCGCGATCTCCTTCACCGGCTCGGTGCAGACCGGGCGCAAGATCGCGCAGGTCTGCGTGCTCTCGAACCCGATGAAGAAGTTCCAGCTCGAGATGGGCGGCAAGAATCCTCTGGTCGTGCTCGACGACGCCGACCTCAAGACCGCCGTCGAAGTCGCCGTCAACGGTGCCTATTTCTCGACCGGCCAGCGCTGCACGGCGTCTTCCCGCCTGATCGTCACCGAAGGCATCCATGACCGCTTCGTCGCGGCCGTGGCCGAACGCCTGAACGGCCTGTCGGTCGACGACGCGCTCAAGGCCGGCGTGCATATCGGCCCGGTGGTCGATCAGAGCCAGCTCGACCAGGACCTGCGCTACATCAAGATCGGCCAGGACGAAGGCGCCAAGCTCGCCTTCGGCGGCGAGCTGCTCAAACGCGAGACGCCCGGCCACTACCTCCAGCCGGCGCTGTTCACCGAAGCCAACAACAACATGCGCATCGCGCGTGAAGAGATCTTCGGGCCCGTTGCCGCCGTCATCCGCGCCAAGAACTACGAGGAGGCGCTGGCGATCTCCAACGACACCGAGTTCGGCCTCGCCTCCGGCATCTGCACCACCAGCCTGAAATACGCCTCGCACTACAAGCGCAACAGCGAGTCCGGCATGGTGATGGTCAATCTGCCGACCGCCGGCGTCGATTATCACGTGCCGTTCGGCGGCCGGAAGGGCTCGAGCTACGGCGCCCGCGAGCAGGGCTCCTATGCACGCGAGTTCTACACGATGGTGAAGACCGCCTATACCTATCCGGGCTGATAGCCTGATCGTAGGGTGGGTTAGCGCAGCGTAACTCACCTCTTCTGCGTCCGCGGATAAAGACATTGGTGGGTTACGCTGCGCTAACCCACCCTACAATCTGGAGTCCGCGATGGACCAGGACGTCGCAGCGAAAGAACAGCCCCGCTACATCAAGCTCAATGCGCGCGACAACGTCGCGATCGTGGTCAATGATTTCGGGCTTCCTGCCGGCTCCCGCTTTGCCTGCGGGCTGACGCTGCGCGCCTTCGTGCCGCAGGGACACAAGACCGCGCTGGTCGACATCCCGCAAGATGAGCCGATCATCCGCTATGGCGAGGTGATCGGCTACGCGCTCGCGCCGATCCAGGCCGGCGAGTGGGTCGATGAGGCGCGCATCCGCATGCCGGCGGCCCCTGCCCTCGACAAGCTGGAAATCTCGACCGCCGTCCCTGCGCCGCTGCCGCCGCTCGAAGGTTTCACCTTCGAAGGCTTCCGCAATCCGGACGGCTCGGTCGGCACGAAAAACATCCTCGGCATCTCCTCCTCCGTGCAATGCGTCAAGGGCACCATGGAATATGCGGTGAAGCGCATCCACGCCGAGCTGCTGCCAAAATATTCGAACGTTGACGACGTCGTGCCGCTGACCCACGCCTATGGCTGCGGTGTCGCGATCACGGCGCCTGATGCGGTGGTGCCGATCCGCACGCTACAGAACATCGCACTGAATCCCAATTTCGGCGGCGAGATTCTCGTCGTCGGCCTCGGCTGCGAAAAACTCGCGCCTGAACGGCTGGTTCCGGAAGGCGTCAGCGACGCCATCGTGCGCATGCAGGACGAAGCCTTTGACGGCTTTGGCGCGATCGTCGACGCAATCATGACCCAGGCCGAAGCGCGGCTGAAAATCCTCAACAAGCGCACCCGCGAGACCTGCCCGGCCTCCGATCTCGTCATCGGTCTACAATGCGGCGGCAGCGACGCCTTCTCCGGCGTCACCGCAAACCCCGCCGTTGGCTTCGCCGCGGACCTCCTGGTGAGCGCTGGTGCCACCGTGATGTTCTCCGAAGTCACCGAAGTGCGTGACGCCATCCAGCTCCTCACTCGCCGCGCCATCAACGAGGACGTCGGCCGCGCCCTGGTGCGCGAGATGGCCTGGTACGATTCCTATCTCGCGCGTGGTGGTGCCGATCGCAGCGCCAACACCACGCCCGGCAACAAGAAGGGCGGCCTCGCCAACATCGTCGAGAAATCACTGGGCTCGATCGTCAAATCCGGCTCATCCGCGATCACTGGCGTGCTCTCGCCCGGCCAGAAGGCGACGCAGAAGGGCATGCTGTTTGCGGCAACGCCCGCCTCCGACTTCATCTGCGGCACGCTCCAGCTTGCCTCCGGCATGACCTTGCAGGTGTTCACCACCGGCCGCGGCACCCCCTACGGCCTCGCGGCAGCGCCCGTCATCAAGGTCGCGACCCGGAGCGAACTCGCGCGACGCTGGAAGGATCTGATCGATTTCGATGCGGGCGGCATCGCCACCGGCGAGAAGACCATCGAGGAAACCGGCTGGGACCTGTTCCACCTGATTCTTGATGTCGCCAGCGGCCGCACAAAACCGTGGTCGGACCACTGGGGCATTCACAACGATCTGACGCTGTTCAATCCGGCACCGGTGACCTGAGCACCGGCGAGTCGTCCAAGAGAACCTGGATATTACGCACCACGATCCTGCGTAGGAGCATTGGACCGTCAGCGCGATGAGCGACTCCAGAGACCTGCTTCCCGGGCAACAGGATCCGACCGATTTGCCAGCAAACCAGGTGCAGTTTGCGCTGGTGATTTCGCGCATGGTCGAGACGGTGAAGGACGACGCCGAAGCCAGGCGGCAGATGGTCTACGATCTTGCCCGCTACAAGCTCCAGGAGCAATTCACCTACGCCGACGCCAAAAATATCGATCAGATGAAGCGAGCTCTCGAGGTTGCGATCGAGGGCGTCGAGAAGTTCTCGCGTCAGCAGGCGCCGCTGGAGCGCTTGCAGCAACAACAACTCACCTCATCCAAGGTGAGCGGAGCAGGCGGTGTTCTGGTGTCCGGCGACGCGACCGCCTTGCCATCGGGGATCGGCACCTCCCGCAGCAAGCTGCCTGGGATCTCGGGCCCGCTTCTACCGGTCATCAAGCGTACAGCAGCCATCCTTGTTGTCGTTGGCGCAGTCGTCGTGATCGTCTCGCAGCGAGACAAGATCGCCGGGCTGCGCCGGGTGATATCGTCACAGACGCCGGAGATCGCGCTGGTGGCGTCCAAGCCGGAGACGACGATCACCGTCGCCAAGCCGGAGATGGTCCCCTCCGCCCCGCCTCCGCCAACGCGCGTGCTTCCGACCGACTACGGCATCTACGCCTTGATCGACGACAAATCGCTGGCTGAGTTGAACGCGACCGGCGTGATGGCGCCGGACATGCGCATTGCGATTTCATCGGAATTCAAGAAGCCCGACCGGCCGCATCTGCCGAACGGCCGCGTCAAATTCATCGTGTTTCGCCGGGACATTGCAAATGTGATCCCGGAGCGGGTCGAGGTTCGTGTCGTGGCGAAGGTCAAAGCGTTTTCGACCGACGCTGCAGGCAAGACGACGAGTGGCGGCGATGATGTCGGCGTGATCCGCAACTTCTCCTATCCGTTCCGCATCTCGCCGATTCCGGGGAAAGCCGAAATGTACGAGCTTCACGCCAGCGATGCAGAGCTCGAACTTCCGCCGGGACATTACGTCCTGAGCCTGGGATCGCGGGCTTATTATTTTCAGGTCGACGGCGAGATCACCGATCCCAGGCAGTGCCTGGAGCGGGTGGTTGCCGGCAACGGCACGTTTTACGCGCCATGCAAGAAGGCGCGGACATACTGAAGATACTGTTGCCCGGGGTGAGCGCAGCGACACCGGGGAAAAGCGCCCCCGCTCCGCCGGGTTGCGCGGCAAGCCTACTTCTTCGCCGCCGGCGCCATCATCATCGCGCCGCCCTTCTTGGTCGTCGGCGCGGGCGGAAGCTTGGTCGCGGCAGCCTGCGCGGGGAGATATTTGGCGACGATCGCGGGATCGACTTCGGCGATGCTGGCATCCGGCAAACGCGTCCAGGTCTCGTCCTTGCCGAACAGGGAAATGCCGAGGAAGCCGCGCATGGTCAGCGTCTGCCCGTCCGGGCTGACCGTCATCTTGGCTTTCCAGACGTTGCCGTCGCGCGGATTGACCACGTTGCCGCCCTCATACTTCAAGCCGTCGCGCTTCATGTCGCGGATGAAGGAGAGCCCGAGCACCGGCTGGTTCTTGCGATCGTCCGTGCATTTCGCGCAGACCTCGTTCGGATCGTCGCCGGGACGCGGGAAGGTCTTGGCGATGACGCCTTCGAAGATGCCGTTGTGGTCGATGAAGAGGAACCAACCCACTGGCTTGCCGTTTTCGACCTTCTGCCAGAGACCCGCAGCGGTTGGCTGTTGCGCCGCAGCTGGGCTCGTCGCGCCGAGCGACAGCGCGAGCGCGAGCAACGGGAGCAGCCGAAAGCCGGAAAGGAAATTCCGCATCATGATCACCTTGCTGAGCCAATCACCTTGCTAGCCACGACTGGATGGCCGCAGACTACGGCGATTTCGCGAACGGTTCCAGCACCAGAAATATGGGGCATAGCCCCGCTCCCGTCGCGATCAGTTGACACCGAGTTTCTTTTGCAGGCTTGAGGACGAGGTCGTGTATTGGAACACGAGCCGCTTCTCCGGATAGACGTAGCGGTGGGCTTTTTGCGACATCAGTGCGCCCTCATGGAAGCCGCAGAGGATCAGCTTGATCTTGCCGGGATAGGTGTTGATGTCGCCGATGGCGAAGATGCCCGGCACGTTGGTCTCGAAGGCTGATGTCTCGACCGGCACCAGATTGTTCTCCAGTGCGATGCCCCAGTTCGCGACCGGACCGAGCTTCATGGTCAGTCCAAAGAATGGCAGCATGGTGTCGCAGGCGATTTCGCTGACATTGTTGTCGTTGCTCTTGACGGTGGCGCCGGTCAGCTTGCCCTCGGCGCCGGAAAGCGCGGTGACCTGGCCGAGCCGCAGATCCATCTTGCCGTCCGCAACCAGTGCGCGCATCTGCTCGACGCTGTGGGGCGCGGCGCGAAAATCATCGCGACGGTGCAGCAGCGTGATGCGCTTCGCCAGGGGATGCAGGTTGAGCGTCCAGTCGAGCGCGGAATCGCCGCCGCCGACGATCAGCACGCTCTTGTCGCGGAACGTCTCCATCTTGCGCACGGCGTAGTGCACCGAGGTGCCTTCATAGGCTTCGATCCCGGGCACCGGCGGACGCTTGGGCTGGAACGAGCCGCCGCCGGCTGCGATCACCAGCACCTTGCATTCGAACACCTTGCCGGCGTCGGTGGTGCAGCGAAACGCGGGATCGCCGATCTTCTCCACGGTCTCGACCATCTCGCCGAGATGGAAGGTCGGATGGAAGGGCTTGATCTGTTCCATCAGCGCGTCGGTGAGGCCCTGCCCCGACACGTGCGGAATCCCAGGAATGTCGTAGATCGGCTTTTCCGGATAGAGTTCGGCGCACTGGCCGCCGACCTTGTCGAGGATGTCGACGAAATGCGCCTTCATGTCGAGAAGGCCGAGCTCGAAGGCGGCGAACAGACCGCAAGGGCCGGCGCCAATAATCAGCACATCGGTTTTGATCACGTCGCTCATGTCGTCTCTTTATCGGTCGTTATCGGTTGGAGGGCGCCCTTTGGCCGAGGTGACCCTGCCTGTCTAGCCAACGGGGATGGATCAGGGAAGGCATAAAAGCGGGAGCGCTCCGCAGCCGCGCCCACTTGCCGGGTCAAAATAACTGGGCTGTAACGAGGTTCGGATATGACGGAGATCACTCGGTGAACGCACGCGTCGATACGACGCCGCGCCTGGAGGACTTCCCTTTTCGCCTCGGCGACAACGTCCGCTTCGGCGATCTCGACCCGAACCAGCACGTCAATAACGCGGTCTACGCCACCTATTTCGAGACTGGTCGCGTCACACTGATGAAGAGCCCGGAATACGGGCTGACGCCGCCGGGCCTCGCCTGGATCATGGTGCGGCTCGACATCCATTTCCGCGCCGAGCTGCGCTGGCCGAACACGATCGAGCTGGGCCTCGGTGTCGTGAAGCTCGGACGAACATCGGTGACGTTCGAGCAGGTCGTGTTCTCGGAAGGAAAGTGCGTGGCCTCAGCGATTTCGGTCGGCGTCATGCTTGATGAGGCGACGCGGCGGCCGGCACCACTCACCGCGGAGATCGTCGAGAAGCTGAAACCCTGGCACAAGCGCGGCATCGAAGTTGCGCCACTAAGCTCGTGAATTGAAGGGAGTTAGGTCAGGCCTGACGTTCCGGCGTCGCCACCACGAGCCCGTCGAGCTCGTCAGAGACCTTGATCTGGCAGGACAGCCGCGAGTTCGGACGCACATCGAAGCCGAAGTCGAGCATGTCCTCTTCCATAGGCGTCGGACTGCCGACCTTCTCGCGCCAGGCTTCGTCGACATAGACATGGCAGGTCGCGCAGGCACAGGCGCCGCCGCACTCGGCCTCGATGCCGGGAATGCTGTTGCGGATAGCGGCTTCCATCACGGTTGCGCCGTTCTCGATTTCCGCCGTGCGGGTTTCGCCCTTGTGGTTGACAAAGTGAATCTTGGCCATGTGTGCTCGTGCTGCCGCGATGTTGATTGGAGTAAATGAGGGTCTGGGCTGTCCTATAACGGGTCGGTCAGGCGGGCGCCATAGCGTTTTCTAGCGAAGTGGACCCGCTTCGCGCGAGCAAAACCCCTCGAAATAAGCGGCTAGCCTACCTGTCTCTTCCGGACTCGCGTCCACCTAATGCTTCAGGATCGTCTCGATCGCGGCACGGACTTCGGCCACGGCCTCTTTCAGCGCGGCGAAGGCATGTGGCTTGTTGTGGCCGATCCGGATCGCTGTCTCCAGACTGGCAGCGGCGTCTGCGACCGCAAAGGCGCCGATCCCGCGCGCCGAGCCCTTGAGCTTGTGGGCCAGCGCACCCGCCTCCGCCGGCAAAGCCGCCATCGCGGCCATCAGGCGCACCGCTTGTTCGGCAAACATCGCCAGCACCTCCTGCTCCAGCTCGGCATCGCCAAGCGTCATGCGGGAGAGGTGGTCGAGGTCGAGCGGGCCGTCGATGGGTGCAAGCGGGGGCGAAGGCATCCAGTCCATCCGTTGCAGTTCAGGCGTCATGGCCGCAGGCCCCGGCATCGCGCGATGGTCCGCCGGTCCGGCGGTTCCTCCCACCGAAGCATGGAAATGGTTAACGAAGTGTTCGGTTCGCTTTGCGCAAATCCGCCCGTTTATTGACGAAAAGTTGCCGCAATCGACCGAGTTCCGTGGAGAATTTCATTTGGGGCTAAGGCGTTACGGCTCGATCCTGTTAACGATGATTAAGATTGTCTTAACGGCAGGCATTTCATTCGCGACGCTCTGCCAATAGGATGTTGCGGAAATTGGCGGACAAGCCGTCCGGGTGGGGATGGCTCGGAGATCCGCGCAAGCGGCATGATCCGGTCTGTGGGCTTGCGTAGCGCGCAGGGCTCGCGGGGGGACGCGTACAAGTAACGAGGGCTCGGACTGAACATGGCGAACACTCCGAAAAAGGTCAAAGACCCCACAGAAGTTGCGCTTTCTGCGATCCAGGAAGCTCTCAACATCAGCGACACGGCTGCCGATACCAGCCGCAACGCATCGATGCGCAACGAAACGGCGCCTCCGGTCGTCCCGCCCGCGCCTCCCGTATTCGATGAGCCGGCCTTCGAGCCGCGGCCTGCCGCCAACGAGCGCGCCGTGTTCGATCCGATTGAGGAACCGCGCATCTCGCGCCGCGCCGCCAATGATGATCGTGAGACCATCGGCCAGCTGCTGCAGTCGCTGCAGACGGGCCGCCCTGCCCGCAACATCTACACCGGCGCGACCATCTTCACCGTCATCTGGCTCGCCGCCTGTGCTGCGCTGACGATCGGCTTCCTGCCCTCGATCCAGGCTGCCATGGGCCAGAGCGGCGGCGTGCTGGCCATCGCCGGCCTGGTCACGATGTTCTTCGCACCGATCATGCTGTTCTACTTCCTCGCTAGCCTCGTCTGGCGCGGCCAGCAGATGAGCCAGGTCGCGCAGGCGATGGCGCAGGTCGCGATCCGCTTCTCCGAGCCCGAAGGCTCGGCATCCGATTCCATGGTCACCGTCGGCCAGGCCATCCGCCGCGAGGTCGCGGCAATGGGCGACGGCATCGAGCGCGCCATCGCGCGCGCCGGCGAGCTCGAGACGCTGGTCGCCAACGAGGTCGCAGCGCTGGAGCGCGCCTATTCCGACAACGAAGTGCGCATCCGCGCCCTGCTCCAGGACATCGCGCATCAGCGCGATAACCTGGTCGGCCAGGCCGAGCAGGTCCGCAGCGCCATCTCCGGCGTGCAGATCGACCTTCGCCACGACATCGCGCTGATCTCGGACGCGATCGCCTCGCGCGTCGACGAGGTGGCGAAATCCATCACCGGCGCGCTGGAAGAGCGCGGCGCTCACATCACCGGCGCGCTGAGCCACGCCGGCGACAACATGATTCTTGCGCTCGGCGAGCGCGGCGGCGACCTGCTGGACCGGCTCGAGGAGGCCAGCGCCGAGACTACGCGCGCGGTGCTCGACGCCAGCGAGCGGCTGACTACCAGCCTCAACTTCAAGACCGGCCACGTCCATGACGAGTTCGTCGACCTCGCCGACCGCGTCCACGAGATGCTGAACGAGCGCATCGACCGCATCACCGGTGAGTTCGAGCAGCGTTCCGCCGCGATCGTCGACGGCATCTCCGAGCGCACCGAGCAGGTGCACGACAGCCTGAAGAACTCGTCGGACTCGCTGTTGCTCGAGCTCGAGCTGCGCTCCAACGACCTCTCCGCCAAGATCGACGACGCGGGCAACCGCCTCGCCGGCCAGATCATGACCTCCGGCGACAAGGCCAGCGAGGCGCTCGACGCCACCGTCAACACCCTCGTCGCCAAGGTCGTCAGCCAGACCGAGACCGCGCACGACTCGCTGTCGCTGCAGATGAGCGCGTTCGACGAGCTGGTGAAGAACCAGGGTTCCGAGCTGGTCGAGAAGTTCGCCCGCGATTCCGGCACGCTGGGTGCCCTGATCACGCGCCACATCTCCGAGTTCGACCGCACCGTGAAGACCTTCGGCGGCGAGATCGTCGAGCGCATGGGCCAGCGCACCCACGACATCCATGAATCATTGAAGACCTATGTCGACAATTTCGACACCCGCTTCACCTCGAACGGCGGCGCGATCACGGCCGTACTCGACCAGCGCCTGATGCAGTTCGAAACCACGATCGGCGAACGCGTCACCAATCTCGACGCCTCGCTGAACGACAAGATCGCGAGCCTCGACGGCACCATCGAAGGCCACATCAAGACCTTCGACGAGCGGCTCGTCGGCCGGGTCGCAGAACTCGAGCAGTCGTTCGATACCCGCGCCAAGTCGGTGACCGAGACCATCGATGGACGCCTCAACATGCTGTCCACGTCGCTGACCGACGGTGCCGCGCAGGCGATCCAGTCGGTTGATACGCGGTTGACCCATCTCACGACGACGCTCACCGGAGGCGCGACGCAAGCGCTCGAATCCATAGACTCCCGTCTGACCAGCCTGACGACAACACTGACCGACGGCGCATCGCAGACGATCCAGGCCGTCGATTCACGCCTGACGCATCTGACGACGACGTTCAACAGCGGCGCATCCCAGGCGCTGGAGTCTATCGACAGCCGCCTCACCTATCTGACCACGGCGCTGACCAACGGTGCCTCGCAGGCCGTGCAGTCGATCGACACCCGCCTCACCCTGCTGACGTCGACGCTCACGGACGGCACGGCGCAAGCGATCGAGGCGGTCGACCGCCGCATCATGAGCGTCGCCGACCTCATTGACGGCCGCAGCATGCACCTGACCGACACGGTCACGGCGCGCTTTCAGGACATCCACCAGGCGATCGAGACCAAGGTCGGCTCTGTCGCCAGCGACATCGACGTGCGCGTGGCGCAGTTCGAAGACCTGCTCGGCTCACGTGTCGAAGCCGTCGCCGGCCGCATCGAGAGCAGCGGCCGCCAGGCCAGCGAGGACATGATGTCCCGTGCCGAGATGATCTCGACCGCGATCCGCTCGCATGTCGAGGACGCCGAGCGCTCGCTCACCAATCTCGTGGTCAACACCAGCGAGACGATCCAGACCGGAGCGCGCACTGCGCAGCAGTCGCTGATGACGGTCTCCTCCGACGTCAACGCCCAGCTCAAGATGACCTCCGCCGAGGTCGAGCGTGCACTGACCGCGGTCGGCACCGGTGCTGCGAACTCGATCCTGACCAGCGCCCGCGAGGCGCAGTCGACCCTGGTCGCGGCCTCGGGCGATGCCTCCAACCAGATCAAGGGGCTCGCGGCCGACATCGAACGCACGCTGTCCGCAACCGGCTCGGCCACCGCGGCCTCGATCCTGGCCGGCGCCCGCGAGGTGCAGACCACGCTCGTCACCGCCTCGTCGGACGCGGCAAACCACGTCAAGACGCTCACCGCCGACGTGCAGCGTTCGCTCTCGATGGCAGGCACCAGCACGGCGGAAACCATCACCGCCGGTGCCCGCGATGCGCAGGGCACCCTGGTCGCGGCCTCGACCGAGACCGCCAACCAGATCAAGGCACTGTCTTCCGACGTGCAGCGCTCGCTCTCGATGGCGGGCACCTCGACGGCTGAGACCATCATGACCGGCGCGCGTGAGGCCCAGAGCACGCTGGTCAACGCGTCCTCGGACGCGGCGAGCCAGGTCAAGTCGCTCGCGGCCGAAGTGCACCGCTCGCTCTCGCAGGTCGGCCAGACCACCGCCGAGACGATCACGGCCAGCGCCCGCGACGCCCAGAGCACCCTGCTCACGGTCTCGGCCGAGCAGACCAGCCAGGTCCGTTCGCTCGCAGCCGAGATGCAGCGCGCACTGGCGACCGCCGGCGGCGCCACGATCGAGGCGCTCACCAGCGGCGTGCGCGAGGCCCAGGGCACGCTGATATCAGCGTCGACCGACGCGGCGAGCCAGATCAAGTCGCTGACGACGGACATCGAACGCACGCTGACTTCGGTCGGTGCCGATACGGCCTCGACGATCCTGAACAGCGCCCGCGAGGCGCAGGCCTCGCTGACCTCGACGTCGGCGGATGCCGCCAGCCAGATCCGCATGATCTCGACCGAGATCGAGCGCACGCTGGGCACAGCCACGGCGAATGCGACCAACGATATCCAGACCAGCGCGCTCAATGCCCAGAATGCGCTGATCAATGCCTCCAACGAGGCGAGTTCGCGGGTCAAGTCGAGCTCGGCCGACGTCGAGCGTTCGGTGCTCGCCGCCTCGAGCAGCTTCGGCCAGGCCATGACCGGCAAGACCGACGAAATCGTTACGTATGTGCAGCAGCAGGCGGACCGTCTCTCGAACATCATCGACGCCAAGCGCGGCTCGCTCGTGGACGCGATCGGCTCGAAGAGCAGCCAGCTCACGCTCGACATCGACCGCGTCACCTCCGACGCGCTGAAGTCGATCGAGACGCGCGGCCAGGCGTTCTCGCAGACCATGATGGGCAATGGCTCGGAAGTCGCCCGTACCATCAACTCGGCGAGCGAGATGGCGACCGGTGCGGTCTCCAGGTCGCTCAAGGATCTCGAGCAGGCCTCGCGCGCGGCGATCGACCAGTCGCGTCAGGTCTCGATCGCGGCCGTGACCGAGATGCAGGAGACCAGCAAGATCCTGCGCACCGACACGGTCGCCCTGTTCGAGCGTCTGCGGGAAGGCAACATCCTGCTCCAGGAGGTGCTGACCGGCGCACACGACAACCTCAACTCGCTCGAACGGGCGCTGGTGACGCGCGTCGCCGACTTCGTCTCGGCGATGAACGACGTCACCTTGCGCAACGGCACTGCGACGCAGAACCTGGAAGACCAGCTCAACGTCTTCAACACCAAGACCACGCGAGCGCTCCAGGACCTCGGCGAGCTGTCGACCCAGTTCGACGCGCACGGCAAGGCTCTCGTCGATGCCGCGCAGGTGGTCGAGCAGAGCAACAAGAACACCACCGCCTCGCTCGCCGAGCGCAAGCAGGCGCTGGAATCGCTCGTCACCACCATCGACCTGCGTACCGCCGATCTCGACCAGCGTCTGTCACGCTTCACCGGGCTGCTCGATGAGTCGCTCGCCGCAGCCGAGGAGCGTGCCCGCGACATCGCCCGCGTGGTCGCGGAGACCGCGGGCGCAGGTTCGGCCGCCATCACCCGCCAGTTCGAGGCGGTGCGGTCGGCCTCCGAAGAGGAGCACCGGCAGACCATCGAGGCCATGCACGACATCTACCGCCAGACCACCGACGAGGCGGATGCGATGTTCAAGCAGTCGGCCGAGAAGTTCGGCAACCTCGTTTCCAGCATGAAGCAGATGGCGTTCGAGATGCACAACGAGCTCGAGGCCACCCGCAACGAGCTGCGCCGCGGCGTGCTCGAGATGCCGCAGGAGGCCGCCGAGAGCACGGCGCAGATGCGCAAGGTGATCGTCGACCAGATCGAGGCGCTCGCCGAGCTCAACCGCATCGTCGCCCAGCACGGCCGTGGCCTCGACGTCAGCACGACGGGCCGCGCTTCTGTCGCCGTCCAGCGCCAGGAAGAGCCGATCATGGCAGCTGCCGGCGGTCGTGGCATCGAGACGCGCATGCGAGACACCGGCAGCGCCTCGACGCTGCCGCCGCCGGACCTCGGCATGCCGGCTCCCTCGCGCCGCACCGAAGCGCCGCCGGTTGCACCTTCCGGCAACGATCAGGGCCGCGATGGCTGGCTGTCGGATCTGTTGAACCGCACCGACGCCAACCAGGCTGCTCCCGCCGCGCGTGAGGCCCCGCGTGGCCGCGCCGCCCCCGCTCCGCAGCCGCAGGCCCCGCAGGCTAGCAGCAATCCGCTGGAATCGCTGTCGCTCGACATCGGCCGGCTGATGGACCGCAACCTCGCCTCCGAGATGTGGGACCGCTACCAGCGCGGCGAGAACAAGGCCTTCACCAAGCGCCTCTACACGCCCGCCGGCCAGAAGGCCTTCGACGAGGTCGCCCGCAAGTACCGCGCCGACCGCAATTTCAAGGGCACGGTCGACCGCTACGTCGCCGAGTTCGAGCGCCTGCTCGACGAAGTCGCCCGCGACGGCCGCGGCCCGCAGGAGCTGCGCAGCCACCTCACCTCGGAGACGGGTCTGGTGTACACGCTGCTCGCGCATGCGGCGGGACGGCTGGGGTAAGGCTAGGCTCGCGGATGGCGAGTAGCGAATAGCGAATGAAGAACGGAGGCCTCGCGGCCTCCGTTTTTGCTTGGCTCCCTCGTTGAAAACGAAGCAACCCGCGAAGCATTCGGTGTCGTCCTGGCGAAAGCCAGGACCCATTACCCCAGGGAGAAGTTTGGCGAAGACCAGTCGTTCGGGACTCCCACCCGCCGCAATCGGTAGACCTCGCGGTATGGGTCCTGGCTTTCGCCAGGACGACGGCGGGGAAGCACTTGTGCCGCTACTGCCGCCGGCGCTCCGTCGCGGCAGGCTTCGGCGGCTCAACCGGCGGCGCGGCGGCTGGCGCGCTGTTGCTGGCGCCGAACAGCACGCGGGTCGGGTTGCGATCGAAATTGTTCACGGCGCGGCTAATGTCGCCGAGCGTGCGGCGGCCGTCGGTCATCAGCGCGCCTGAGCGCTTGTCGAAGTCCTCGGCGAGCTCGCGGATCGATTTGACCGTCAGGAACAGCTCGCCGCCGTCCTTGCCGCCGGCGAGCGTATTGAGGCCGAGCATGAGGTTGTCGGCCTTGAGCATCACGCCGTCGACCTTTGCCATCACGCCGTCGATCTTCTCGGAGTTGCGGGCGAGCGAGTTGGTGAAGGTCTCGAGATTCTTCAGCGAATTCTTCACCGACTCCTGATTGTCGGCGACGATCTTGTTGATGTTCTGTAGCGTGCCGCGGATCGCTTCAGTGACGTCCTGAAGCTTGTTCGGATCAGCCGTCAGCGTCGGGATGCCGTCCTCGTCCAGCGCCGGCGGAGGTGCTGCCTCCTCGCCGCCCTTAAGCGAGATCGCGGCGACGCCGGTCAGGCCCTGGAATTCGAGGCCCACCAAGGTGTCCTTTCGGATCGGGGTATTGTTCTCGACCATGGCGAGTGCGACAACCCGCCGCGGATTGTCGAGCTTTACCGAGACCACCTCGCCCACCCGGATACCGTTGAAGTTGACACTGCCGCCGTTGCGCAGGCCTGCCGCCGGGCCCTCGAACACGACGCGCAAGGGGCTGCGCTGCTTGGTGGTGTGCAGCGACTGGAACCACAGCACGAAGCCGATCGCAGCCGCGATCACCGCCAGCGTGAACGATCCGATCAATACATAATTCGCCCGCGTTTCCATCAGGTGCTCCGGCTACTCAACTCATGACCGCGCGGGCGCGCTTGCCATGGAAATACTGCCTCAGCCAGGGATGCTGCGAGGCTTGCATGTCGGCGATCGACCCTGCCGCAATGATCTTACCGTTGCCTAAAACGGCGATGCGGTCACATGCTGTGTAAAGGCTGTCGAGGTCGTGGGTTACCATGAAAACGGTCAGCCCCAAAGTCCGCTGCAGGGTCCTGACCAGTTCGTCGAAGTCGCCGGCGCCGATCGGATCGAGGCCGGAGGTCGGCTCATCCAGGAAGACAAGGTCCGGATCGAGCGACAGCGCGCGTGCCAGCGCCACGCGCTTGATCATGCCGCCGGAGAGCTCGGACGGGAAACGCTCGGCCACCTCGGGCTTGAGGCCGACCATGGCGAGCTTGGCCATGGTAATCTCGTCCATCAGCCGCTGCGACACGCGAAGATATTCGCGCATCGGAAACTGGATGTTCTGCCGCACCGTGAGCGAGGAGAACAGCGCACCTTGCTGGAACAGCACGCCCCAGCGCCGCTCGACGTTGCGGCGCTGCGCCGTGCTGGAGGAATCGAGGTCGACGCCGAACACCTCGATGGAGCCCGCGACCTTGGGCACGAGGCCAATGATGGTGCGCGTCAGCACCGACTTGCCCGCGCCGGAGGGACCGACGAAGCCGAGAATCTCGCCGCGCTTGACGTCGAGGTCGAGGCCGTCGAGCACGCGCGTCGCGCCGAACTGCACGGTGATGTCGCGGACGCGGATGATGGGATTCTGGATTTCGCCTGCCATCATCACATTCCGATCGAGGCGAAGAAGATGGCGAACACGCCGTCCATGACGATGACGAAGAAGATGCCCTTCACCACCGACGCCGTGGTGTGCTGTCCGAGCGATTCCGCGCTGCCCTGCACGGCCAGGCCCTCGACGCAGGCGACGATCCCGATCACGGCCGCCATCACCGGCGCCTTGACGATGCCGACGATGAAATGATCGATCGAGATGGCGTCGCGCAGGCGCAGCAGAAACGCTTCGGGATCGACACCGCCATAGAGCCAGGCGACGAGGCCGCCGCCATAGAGCGCGGCCATAGCGCCGAGGAAGGCAAGGATCGGCAGCGCCAGCACCAGGGCCAGCATGCGCGGCAGCACCAGGACCTCGATGGGGTCGAACCCCATGGTGCGCAGCGCGTCGATCTCTTCGCGCATCTTCATCGAGCCGAGCTCGGCGGTATAGGCGCTGCCGGAGCGGCCCGCGACCATGATCGCAACCAGCAACACGCCGATCTCGCGCAGCACCAAGACGCCAAGCATGTCGACGACGAAAATGTCGGCGCCAAAGCGGCGGAAATGGAAGATGCCCTGTTGCGCGATGATGCAGCCGATCAGGAAGGTGATCAGCACGATGATCGGCACTGCGCGCCAGCACACCTGCTCCATGTGATGCACGGTCGAGGTCAGGCGAAGCGAACGCGGATGGATCAGCACGCGTCCGCCCGCAGCGAGCACCGCGCCGAGCATGTCGATCAGGTCCGCCACCGTGCCGGCAAGACCGGCCACGGTCCGGCCGATCTGCTCCAGCATGCCGGTGATCGTGATTGTGCCCGCGTCGACCACGGGGGTGGCCCTGACCCGCCGCACCTCGTCGACGAGGCTCGAATAATTGGCCGAGAGGCCGGCGATCTGCGCCTCGACGGCGCCTTGGGTCAGGCTGCGGCGCAGCCGCTCGATCAGCCAGGCACCAAAGGTGTCGAGCTTGGCGACCTCGGAGACATCGATGAAGATACTTTGCGGACCGCCGGCCAGCTCCTCGGCATCGGCCACCATCCGCTCCAGGACCGGCGCGAAGCTCGCGGTCCAGGTTCCGGTGGCGCAGAGGGCCAGCGCGTTGCCTTTGGCAATCCGCTCCAGCTTCGGATCGCCGCTCAAGATGTCCGCTCCCGTGCCGGCACGCAAGAAACGGATAGAATCAGATGGTTGCGCACGCGCCCTTACCTAGAGAAGGTATCCCCAATCGGCCATTGTTAGTTGCAACAGGTAACCAGCAGGTTCAGATTTCGCCAGAGTTCAAAATGACTTCCAGCAAAGTTCCGGCCCTCGCCGCGCGAATCGAGCGGTTTCCCATTGCCGGCAGTTTTACGATCAGCCGGGGCGCCAAGACCGAGGCCGTGACCGTTGTGGCCGAAGTGAGCCTAAATGGCCTGACCGGCCGCGGCGAATGTGTGCCCTATCCCCGCTATGGCGAGACCCCCGAGGCGACCCTTGGGGCCATCGAGGCCATGGAGACGGCCGTTGCGGGCGGGCTGACAACGCAGGCCCTGCAAGCGGCCATGCCGCCGGGGGCAGCCCGCAACGCGCTGGATTGCGCCCTGATCGATCTGGAAGCCAAGGCGGCGGGCCTGCGGGCCTGGAACCTGCTCGGCCGGCCAGCGCCGGGCGAGCGCACCACGGCCTTCACCATTTCGTTGGGCACCCCCGAGGCGATGGCGGCGGCGACCGCCAAGGCGGCGCACCGGCCGCTGCTCAAGATCAAGCTCGGGGGCGGCGGCGATCCCGAGCGGATCGCGGCGGTGCGCAAGGCCGCCCCGGAATCCGAACTGATCGTCGACGCCAACGAGGCCTGGACCGAGGCCAATCTGGAAGACAACCTCGCCGCCTGCGCCGCCGCCGGCGTCACCCTGGTCGAGCAGCCGCTGCCATCAGGCAAGGACGAGGCGCTGGCGCGGATCAAGCGGCCGCTCGCGGTCTGCGCCGACGAGAGCGTGCATGACCGGAACTCACTCGCGCCCTTGCGCGAACGCTACGACGCCGTGAACATCAAGCTCGACAAGACCGGCGGGCTCACCGAGGCGCTCGCCATGGCCGATGCGGCGCAGGCGCTCGGCTTCGAGATCATGATCGGCTGCATGGTCGCAACCTCACTGTCGATGGCCCCCGCGATTCTGGTGACGCCGCAGGCGCGCTTCGTCGATCTCGACGGTCCGCTGCTGCTGGCGCGCGACCGCGAGCATGGGCTGCGTTATGATGATAGTCTGGTCTATCCGCCGGAGTCCTCGCTCTGGGGATGAGGTCGTTAAGCCTTGAGGAATTATGGGGCCAGCCGTCACCCTAGTGTTCGTATTCTTCGGCGCGGGAACGCTCGTCGCGATCGTATTCTGTATCCTGCTCTCCAAGTATCCTGCCCGGATTGCGCTTGGGCTGGCCGTCGCCTTCGCTGGCGGAGTGGTACTCTCCGGCGCCCTTGCCGTCCTGGCAGCGACGTTGGTGATTGGCATCGGGCCGACGCTCCACTCCACGCACGCAGTCGTTCTCTACCTCGTCTGGCTGATGTCTGCGAGCGTTGCCGGTGGCATCGCCGCTGCTCGCTTTGCTACGCGTCTGCAAGAGCGCTACTCGGAATGAAACTTGAGCCGGTGCCGCGCCGACCAGATCACCAGCGCACCGGCAGCGGCCATCGCGGCCATGACGTAGTACAGGCCGTCGCCGATGCGGGCATAGATCGCGCCTGAGACGATCGAGGTCACAGCGCCGAGCAGCCCGTTGCTCGCGGCATAATAGCCCTGCCCACGCGCGATCTGATGCGAGGGCACGCGCTGCACCAAAAGAGTCATGGTACCGAGGATGGTCATGCCGAAGCTGAGACCGTGGCCGAGCTGGGCGATCGCGAGCAACGCGAGCGGCGGTTCGCTGGCGGTGACGAGCCAGCGCACCACGGCGCTTAGCCCACCGATCGCCATCAGCGTGGACGGATGCAGCGAAAAGCGCGGCGACAGCGCGAATACGACGATCTCGGCCATCACGCCCAGCGTCCACAGGCCCGCGATCGTCACCCCGCCGAGACCATGCGCCTGCCAATTGATGGCCGAGAACG
Source organism: Bradyrhizobium diazoefficiens (assembly GCF_016599855.1). NCBI lineage: Bacteria > Pseudomonadati > Pseudomonadota > Alphaproteobacteria > Hyphomicrobiales > Nitrobacteraceae > Bradyrhizobium > Bradyrhizobium diazoefficiens. Next base: position 5,200,925 of record NZ_CP067041.1, read on the forward strand.
TGTAAAAGGCGACGTGGCTGCTCTGGATCAGCGCCGCCGAGGCGATCACCGCCCAGAAGCCGGCATCGCGCAGCAGCGCCTTGCCGGCATGCGTCTCCGTCGTCCTCCGCCTGAGATCGTCGAGCGGCTGAAGCAGCAGGCTGGCCAGGACCGCGACGACCGCCCACGCGACGATGACCCAGATCAGGTCGCGCGGTGCGATGCTGTCGACGAGATAGCCGCAGGCGAGCGAGCCCGCGGCGAAGGCTGCCGAGCCCCACAGCCGTAACGGTCCATAGTCGAGCCCGTAACGGGTGACACCGCGCAGCGCATAGGCATCGGTCAGCGGCATCGTCGGCGTCCACATCATGCAGGTCAGCGCGTAGATCAGGAGCAGCGCCAGCGGCTGCTGCTGCAGGCCGACGGCCGCAAATCCGATCGCCGTCGCCAGCACCGACATCATGATGCCGGCGCGAATCGCATGTCGCTTTTCGACAAGGGCCGTGATCTGCGGCAGCGTGGTGAAGCGCGTGATCGCCGGCAGCGCGTTGATGAGCCCGATCCAGGCTGCGTCGATACCGATCGCCTTCAGCCAGACCGGGAAGAACGGCATATGTGTGCCCAAGACCGCGAAGAAGGCCGAGTAAAACAGGGCGAGGCTCACGGCGAATCGCCGCTTGACGGATGTCGCGATGGGGATTTGTGATTCGGTTTGCATCAAACCAATTGCGATTCGGTCGATATCGTGGTGATCGTTACAGTAACGCGTAGTGATTTGCGCGACGAGATTGTCATGGCCAACGAAGCATTCGCCCTCTCGCCCATGTCTGCCCGCGCGGCCGAGCCGAACGAGCAGGATTACGACGCGATCCGCGAAGCCTTCATGGAGACCGCGCGCGGCCGCTGGTTCCTCGGCGAATATGCCAAGCGCAACCGCAATGCCGACACGGCCATGGTGCTCGACGCCGTCGCGAAAATCGAAGAAACCCTGGCGGCACAGCGGCAACCCGTCGTCGAGGACCGCCTGCCCGAAGCGCTGGTCGCGATCCGCCGCGCGGTCGAGGACGCAGAAAGCGCCGCCGCCAAGGCATTCGATCCCGCCGCGATCGAGGCGAGCCTTGCGCCTATTCCGCGCGGCGTGCGCATCATCAAGGAGATCTCCTGGCGCTGGCGCGAGATCGGCGCCGACGGGCGAATCTGCGACCTGATTGATTCGCAGCTCGCCTCGATCGAGGCGGCCTGCGCCCAGGTGTCGGCCATCGATCCGCGCGCCGACCTCAAGGCCGCCTTCGACCTGCTCAAGGATCGGGTCGAGCAGACCGACACTGACGCCGTCGCATCATCGCACGCCGCAGAGCGGCCCGCGCCTGCGCAGGAAGCGCCGGCGGTTGCCGAAGCTCCGGTTGCCGAAGCGCCCGCTGCAATGGCCAGCGAAGCACCCGTGGCTTTTACGGAGGCGCCACAGGAGATCGCTCCTGAGCCGGATGCGGCCGCTGAGGCGAGCGACATCGCCGATGAGGTGATGGACGTCGCGATCACGCCCGAGATCGCCGAGAGCCACATCGCCGTCGAAGAGAGTTTTGCCGCGGCCGAGGAGGGCCTCGCCGGTCCCGCAGCAGAAGCCGAGATAACAGACGAGTTCTCGCTCGATGCCGCGGCGGAAGCCGAAGACGACGCCGTGCTCGCGCGGATCGCGATGGAGATGGCCGCCCCCGATCCGGAGTTCGACGAGATCGTCGAACCCATGGAGATGGAAGCAGCCATTCACGAACCGGTACCGGAGCCGATGGCCGCTCAAATCGCGGAGCCCGTTGCCGCTGAGATCGCAGAGCCCGTCGTAGCCGAGCCGCCCGTCGCGCCGCCAGCCGCGCCTCCCTTGGAGGAGTCGGTTGCCGAAGCACCGATCGCTATGGAATCGCTCGCGCGCCTCACCGACGCCATCGCAGAAGCCGCCGCGGAAGTGATGGAGCGACCGGCTCCCGCCATGGCAGCCGCGACAGCATTCGGCGCGGCACCGACCGCGACGCTTCCTCCCATGCCATCGCCCCTGCCCGAGCCGTCGCTCGGCGCGACCATTTTGGCGAGCGGCATCCTGCAAAAGCCCCGCACTGCTGCGAACGACGCGCTGGCGCCGATCCGCCGCATGACGCAAGCCGAGAAAATCGCGTTTTTCTCGTAACATGGGCGCTCTCGCCACGTCGTCATTGAGGCAGTGCCTCGCTCTTCCGGCTCGCAATTTAAATCGTAGACACGCCTTCGCGCTTCGCGACGCATTTCGCGCCCCTTCCGCGGCATCCGCCATGATAGCTTCCTGCGTGATTTGGATCACGCCGGGTACAAGGGTGATCGCGATCACGGACGGTCGGGCTCGAACGCGGTCAAACTTCCTCGCAACCAATCTCGCATCGAGATTAGCCCCGAGGGAGCACGCCATGTTCCACCTGAAATCCGCCCTGATCGCTGCGGGCCTGCTGGGAAGCCTGTTCGGCTTCGCCTGCGGCCCGGTTTCCGCGCAAGTCGCCCCTGTCGAACCGGCTGCGCCTGCCGCGCTGCAAGGCCCGGAGCAACGGGTGGCGCTGGTGATCGGCAATTCGAACTACCGCAACGCGCCGCAGCTCGCCAATCCCGACAACGACGCGCAGTCGATGGCGCAATTCCTCAACTCGGCCGGCTTCGAGGTCGTCTCGGCCACCGACCTCGGCCAGAACGACATGCTGCGCGTGGTGCAGGATTTCTCCGCAAAAGTGTCCGCACGCGGCCCGAACACGGTGGCGATGGTCTATTACGCCGGTCACGGCGTGCAACTCGCCGGCGAGAACTATCTCGTTCCCGTCGATGCCAAAGTCTCGAACCAGACGGAGCTGGTCAACGATTCCGTGCGCCTCGTTGACCTGATGTCGACCCTGGAGACGATCCCGAGCCGGATGCGCATCGTCATCCTCGACGCCTGCCGCAACAACCCGTTCCCCTCCGTCAACGACGCCGGCCGGGGCCTTGCCATCGTCGATGCGCCGAACGGCTCGATCGTCGGCTATTCGACCGCGCCGGGCGCCGAAGCGCTCGACGGCAATGGCGGCCACAGCCCCTACACGCAGGCCTTCCTGAACGTCGCGCGCGAGCCCAACATACCGATCGAGCAGCTGTTCAAGCGCGTGCGTCTCGCGGTGAACCAGACCACCGGCGGCGCGCAGACGCCGTGGGAGAGCTCCTCGCTCACCTCCGACTTCACCTTCTTCGGCGACACGGCCGTGGCCGCAAATCGCGCGCCGGTGAACATGCCGGTGGTGCAGATGGCCTCGAACCTGCCGAGCCGTTCGGCGCGCCGGGCCTATGACTACGTGCTGTCCGAGGGCAAGCCTGAATACTATCAGGAGTTCATCGAGATGTATCCGCACGACCCGCTGTGCGATCACATCCGGTGGCTGCTGTCGAACCTCCTGCTCTCGCAAGCCTGGCACAAGGCGGCACTGGCGAACACGCCGATCGGCTACCAGGCCTTCTACGACAGCTATGGCAACAGCCCCTACGCGCAAATGGCTCTGAAGCTTCAGGCGCAGCCGAAGCTCATTCCCCTGATGCAGGCCACGAAGTTTTTGGCCCCGCAGACCATTGCCCCGACGCTGAAGATCGGCAATCTCGGCCGGCCGAAGTACATGCCGCTGATGCAGCAGGCGGGTAGCGGGTCGCAGATGAACGGCAACCTGCCGGTCGTGCAGAAGCCGGTCGACAGCAATGTCGGCAAGATCGGCACCCTGCCCGCGCCGACCAACACGACGATCAACAATAACGGCATCGGCAAGATCGTGACGCTGCCGGTGACCAACACGACGCAGAACACCGGCAGCAACAAGGCCGGCACTCCTAACGGCTCACCCGGCAAGGTCGTGAGCATGCCCGTGACGATCGGCAAGGGTGGTTCGGCCACCGACGAGAAGCCGGTGATCGTTCAGACCCAGAACAACCCGATCCGCATCAACAACGGCGTGAAGCTCAACAACAACCCGGTGAACAAGGTGCAGGTGCAGAACAATCGGCCGCAGTTCAACGCGACGGGTAATGGCGGCAACAACTTCCGCCAATCGATGAATCAGGCGCCCAGCATGGGCGGTGGCAACTTTCACCGCATGCACTGATCGCAGCAACTGACATGAGATGGAGGCAGAGCGGAAACGCTCTGCCTCTTCTGCATGTCAGAAACCAAGAAATGTCAGGCCACCAATTCAGCGAACAGATCCGCATCCACATTGCCGCCGGAGAGCACGATGACGACATTCTTGCCGGTAACGTCGAGACGTCCCGCAAGCAGTGCGGCGAGGCCGACGGCGCCGCCCGGCTCGACTACAAGCTTCAGCTCGCGATAGGCAAAAGCCACCGCCGCGCCGACTTCCTTGTCCGATGCCGTCACGCCGCGCGCGAGCAGCTTGCTGTTGATCGCAAAGGTCATCTCGCCGGGGATCAGCGCCATCAGCGCATCGCAGATGGTGCGGCCCGCCGGCGCGTGCGGCTCGCGATGGCCTGCGGTCAGCGAGAGGCCGTGATCGTCGAACGCCTCGGGCTCGGCCACCACGATCTGGGCCAGCGGATAGCGCGCCTTCACGGCCGTGGCGACGCCCGCGATGAGGCCGCCACCGGAGGCCGGCGCCACCACGATATCAGGGCTGAGGCCAAGCGTTGCCATGTCCTCGGCAATCTCGCGGCCGGCGGTGCCCTGCCCCGCGATCACGAAGGGATCGTCATAGGGCCTGACCAATGTCGCGCCGCGCTTCTCGGCGATGCCGCGCGAGATCGCCTCGCGATCCTCGCGGTCGCGGTCGTACAGCACGACCTCGGCGCCATAGGATTTGGTGCGCTCGCGCTTCGACAGCGGCGCATCCGCCGGCATCACGATGGTCGCCTGCATGTCGAGGATCTTGGCCGCCGCCGCCACGCCCTGGGCGTGGTTGCCGGAGGAGAACGCGACGACGCCGCCGGCGCGCTTGTCGTGCGGGATCGAGAACACCTTGTTGAAGGCGCCCCGGAACTTGAAGGAGCCGGTGCGTTGGAGCATCTCCGGTTTCAGGAAGACCTTTGCGCCAACGCGCTCGTTGAGCACCGGAAAGGACAACAGCGGGGTGCGGACGGCGAAGGGCGCGAGCACGCGCGCTGCGGCATCGATATCGGCGGGGCCGATCGGAAGGGGCTGTTCGGACATCTCACGATGTTATCGCGGCTGACGCGGCGGGGGCAAGACACCTCTACGCGAGGATTCCAGAGCGTTTTCGAGCGAAGTGGATGCCCGGTCGCGTAAAGAAAACGCGCCAAAACAAGAGTCTACCCCTTCAGGCGACGCAGCGTGGCTGGTCCGCCTCGTCCCGGCCAGGCAGCACCGCGCCGACCGCGCGGATGCTGTCGATGAAGGCCCGCGCCGAGGCCTCCCAGGTATAGTCGGCGGCGAATTCGACGCAGGCCTGCCTGGAAATATCGAGCGCCGCGAAGCAGGCGTTGCCCAGGTCGTTATCCAGTGCGCCGACCGGCGCGTCGCCAATGACGTCGCGCGGCCCCTTCACCGGGAAAGCCGCGACCGGCAGACCGCTCGCAAGCGCCTCCAGCAGGACCAGGCCGAACGTGTCGGTCTTGCTCGGAAACACGAAAACGTCGGCCGCAGCATAAATGTCGGCCAGCTCCTCGCCGTGCTTTTCCCCTAAGAAAATCGCGTCGGGATAGGCCTCTTCCAGCGCGTGGCGCGCCGGCCCGTCGCCAACGATCACTTTGGTGCCGGGCAGATCGAGGTCGAGGAACGCTTCGAGATTCTTCTCCACCGCAACGCGGCCGACCGAGAGGAACACCGGGGCCGGCAGGCAGAGGTCGATGGCGCGAGGATGGAACAAATGGGTGTCGACGCCGCGCGGCCACAGCACGACATTGTCGAAGCCGCGGTCGGTCAACTCGCGGGCGAGCGCCGGGGTCGCCGCCATCACCGCGCGGCTGGGGCTGTGGAAACGGCGCAGCGCCCGCCAGATCAGCGAACCCGGAACCGGCACGCGCGCGCGAACATATTCGGGAAAGCGGGTGTGGAAGCTGGTCGTGAACGGCAGCTTGCGCTGCCGGCAATAGCGGCGAACCATCAGGCCGATCGGCCCTTCCGTCGCGATATGGATGCTGTCGGGGCGCGCTTCCGCGATCAGTCTTGCGATTCGCGCCGGGCGCGGCATGGCCAGCCGCACGTCCCGATAGCTCGGCATCGCAAAGGTGCGGAACGACTGCGGCGTCAGGAATGTGAATTCGACGCCAAGGGCTTCGACGCCAAGACCTTCGACGTCAAGGCCTTCAACGTTAAGCCCCTTGGCGGCGTCGGCGAGCTTGGTCAGCGTCCGAACCACACCGTTGACTTGCGGGTGCCAGGCGTCGGTCGCGACCAGGATGCGCATCAAGCAGCTCTCGTTAGGCAGCCCTTGCTGCCACCTGCGGGACTTGTGCCGGCTTCTGCAAATGATCCGCCCACGTGATGATCTCGAAACGCCCGTCGTCGTGCTCGACCAGGGCGGTGCAGCTCTCGACCCAGTCGCCGCAGTTCATGTAGCGGATACCGTTCTCGTCGCGGATCACGGCGTAGTGGATGTGCCCGCAGATCACGCCGTCGGCGTCATGGCGCCGGGCTTCGGCGGAGAGCGCCTGCTCGAATGCGCCGATATAGTTCACCGCGTTCTTGACCTTCTGCTTGGCCCATTGCGACAGCGACCAATAGGGCACGCCGAACAAGCGGCGGAAGAAGTTGACGAAGCGATTCATCTGGATCGCGAAGTCGTAGGCCTTGTCGCCGAGATGGGCGAGCCAGCGCGCGTTCTGCACCACGAGGTCGAAGATGTCGCCATGGATGACGAGATAGCGCTTGCCGTCCACGCCGGTGTGGACGGTGTTCTCGACCACGTCGATGCCGCCGAAATGCGTGCCGTAATAGTTGCGCAGGAACTCGTCGTGATTGCCGGGCACGTAGATGATCTTGGCGCCCTTGCGCGCCTTGCGCAGCAGCTTCTGGACGAGGTCGTTATGCGATTGCGGCCAGTGCCAGCTCGATTTCAGCGCCCAGCCGTCGACAATGTCGCCCACCAGATAGATGGTATCGGCATCATGGTAGCGCAGGAAATCCAGCAGAAGGTCGGCTTGCGAGCCTCGGGCTCCGAGATGAACGTCGGAGATGAACAACGTGCGAAAGCGCCGCTCAGGGCTTTCGTCACTCACATCGTAACTTCCCATGCGACAGCCTGTAACAATGTCCCGTGACAGGGGGATGACCGATTGAACCTTTGAGGCGCCCTCAGATACGAATCAAACCTTGCCTCGCCCTGTCCGCGAATATCAGCCGCATGCGACAATCAGGCGACATGAAACGGCAATGATTGTCCGCAAGACCCCGGAACCATGGCCTTATCGGGTTAACGGCGGGATCGGCGTCGGCAGCGCGAAGCGGGCGTCAGTAAAACTTGTGGAAATGATGGATCGGCCCGTCGCCGTGACCGACGCTGAAGCGGTCGGCTGCCGCGATCGCCGCGCTGATCCAGCGCTTGGCATCGCGCACGGCTGTCTCGAGATCCTCGCCTTTGGCAAGGCCCGCCGCAACCGCCGAAGACAGCGAGCAGCCGGTCCCGTGGGTGTTGCGGGTCGCGACACGCAATGCTGCGAGCGCGATCGTGTTCTCGGCGCTGACGAGATAGTCGATGCTCTCCGTGCCCTCGCCATGCCCGCCTTTGATCAGGACCGCGCGGCAGCCAAGCGCCAGCAGACGACGCCCCTGGTTTTCGATCTCGGCCTCGCTTCGCGCGATCGGCTCGTCGAGCAGTGCGGCCGCCTCCGGCAGATTGGGCGTGATCACCGTCGCGAGCCGCATCAGCTTCGTGCGCAATGCTTCGACAGCCTCCGCGGCCAGCAGGCGGTCGCCCGAGGTTGCGATCATCACGGGATCGAGCACGACATGTGCAGGCTTCCAGCGCGACAGCGCCGCAGCGATCGCATCGATGCTCGCAGCCTGCGCCACCATGCCGATCTTGACCGCACCGACATCGAGATCGGAGAACACCGCATCGATCTGCGCAGTGACGAACGCCGCGGGCACCGCGTGAATGCCGGTGACACCCTCGGTGTTCTGCGCCGTCAACGCCGTGATCGCGGAAGCGCCGTAAACGCCGAGCGCGGCGAAGGTCTTCAGATCGGCCTGAATGCCGGCACCGCCGCTCGAATCGGAGCCGGCGATGGTGAGCGCTACGGGCGTCGTCATCGCAGGATACGCTTGCTCGAAGAAAACGTGGCCATGATCTGTCCTGACATGGCCTGTCCTAGCGCGCCCCCGGGGCACCAGCAAGCCGCCGAATCAGGCAGAGCCAAGACCGCGCGGCATTGTCGTCCCGCAAGCGTGCACATCCAACAAAAATATGGGCACGGGATCACCCGGCCTTGGCGCCCATCCCTGCGAATGACACTTTAGGTGGCAGATTCGTCCAACTACGCCGCGTTGCGGGCCGGTCACGGCGCAATCCTCTCGGGAAGAAATCATGTGGGCCTATTTCCAACGTCTCCTGGACACCTCGATGTTCTCACCGCACGGCATCTGCCTGCTGTGGGAGCCTGAACTGATCTGGCTCCACGTCGTCTCAGACGCCTGCATCGCGGCGGCGTATTTCTCGATCCCGTTCGCGCTCGCGATCCTCGTCACCAAACGGCGTGACCTCAAATTCGGCTGGGTCTTTTGGGCCTTTGCGGTCTTCATCATGGCCTGCGGCCTGACGCATGTGCTGTCGATCTACACACTCTGGGTGCCGATCTATGGCATCGAGGGCCTGGTCAAAGCGGCGACCGCCGTTGCATCGATCTTCACGGCGGCGGCACTGTGGCCGCTCCTGCCGAAAATCCTGACGATCCCTTCTCCGTTCGAACTGCAAAAGGTCCAAGCCGCGCTCGAGGAGGAGGAGATCAAGAGCCGGGACGCGACGCTGCTGCTCCGGCAGGTCGGGGACGCCCAGCGCGCGATGCGCGAGAGCGTGACGCGGCTCACCGCAGTGGTCGAGACCGCGGTCGACGGCGTCATCCTGTTCGACGCGCAAACCCGCATTCTCCTGTTCAATCCCGCCTGCGAACGGCTGTTCGGCTATCAGGCCCACGAGGTGATGAATCTCGATATCGGCATGCTGATGTCCAGCGAGCAGAAGCGCCCATCCACCGGTCATGCGCGGCGTTTCGCAACCGGGGAAGCCGTCGGCCTGCGCAAGGACGGATCGAGCTTTCCGATGGATCTGTCGGTCGGCCAGGCGTGGCAGGATGGCGAGCTGATCTATGTCGGCATCATCCACGATTTGACCAAGCGCAAGCTGACCGAGCAGCAGCTCCAGCAGGCGCAGAAGATGGAGACGGTCGGCCAGCTCTCCGGCGGCATCGCGCATGACTTCAACAACCTCCTGACCGTGATCATCGGCAATGCCGAGCATCTGAGCGAGCAGCTCAAGGGCCGGCCCGATCTGCGGCAATTCGCTGACGATATCTGGCAGTCCGGCGAACGCGGCGCGGAGCTGACGCAGCAACTGCTCGCATTCAGCCGCCGCCAGTTGCTCCAGCCGCGCACGATCGATTGCCGCGAGCTGATCGAGTCCATGCTCAAGCTGTTCAAGCGCACCTTACGCGAAAATATCGAGATCAAGACGGCGTTCGGGCCGGGCACGATCCAGACTTTTGCCGACCGCGCCCAGCTCGAATCCGCCGTGCTGAACCTTGTGCTCAACGCGCAGGACGCCATGCCGGCCGGCGGGCATTTGACGCTGGGCACGGAGCTGGTTGCCGTCGACGACGACTATCGCGCGCTTCACCCCGAAGTGACGTCCGGCGCCTACGCGCTGATTTCCGTCACCGACGACGGCGAAGGCATGACGCCCGAGGTCATCGAGCACGCCTTCGAACCGTTCTTCACAACCAAGGAGGTCGGCAAGGGCTCTGGCCTCGGGCTGAGCATGGTCTATGGCTTCGCCAAGCAATCCGACGGCCATGTCTCGATCTCTAGCGAACGGGGCCTCGGGACGACGGTCCGGATCTACCTCCCGTGCGCCGGCGGCGGACACTCGCTGAGCAACGTGCTGGAGAGCGAAGAGAGCGCGCCGCGCGGCCGTGAGACCATCCTGATCGCGGAGGACGATCCGTTCGTGCGCTCCTCGGTCATCCTGAGAGTAGAGGCGCTCGGCTATCGCGTCGTCGCCGCCGTCAATGGCCAGGAAGCCTTGCAGCGCCTGCGCGCCGATCCCGGCATCGACATGCTGTTCACCGATATCGTCATGCCCGGAATGAGCGGCTGGGAGCTCGCCGATCAGGCCCGGCGTATCAGGCCCGGCCTGCCGGTGCTGTTCACCTCAGGCTATGCGCTGGAGACCCTGCTCGAGCAGGGCCGCGCGCATGCGCACGCGGTGGTCCTGACCAAGCCCTACCGCAAGTCCGAGCTCGCCCAGCGGCTCAGGGACGCATTCGCGGCGGCGGTGGTGGCTTGGTAGACGAATTTAATTTGTTGCCGCGAAACGCGACCTCATCCTGAGGGCCCGCCGTTGGCGCGCGCCTTATCCTCGCAGGCAGCAAGTCCGCTTGCTAAATCGGGTCGATTTTGGCCTATTAGCCGCCAGATGCGCCTTCGGAGTGACTGCAATGGTTCCTTTTTTCGTCCAGATCAAATGCAAGCTCGGCCAGTCCTATACGGTCGCCAACGCGCTTGCCGAAGCCGAGATCGCCTCCGAGATCTACTCCACCGCCGGCCAATACGATTTGCTTGTGAAATTCTACGTCGACAAGGACACCGACATCGGCCACTTCGTCAACGAGAAGGTGCAGGTGCTGCCCGGCATCCAGGACACCCTCACCATCATCACCTTCAAGGCGTTCGGCACGAGTTAGCTGGACGGAAAGGGGGCCCGCCTCAGCCGCCAGCCTCCTTGCGCTTGGGCGGCGTCGGCCCGTCCACCGGCGGCAGCGACTTCAGATAGGCCGCCATCGCGGCGCGATCCTCGGGTGCCAATTGCGCGAGGTTCTTGATCACCGGCCGCATCGCGCCTGATGCGCTGTCGCCCTCGGGCATGTCGCCGGTTTCGAGGAAGTCGGCGATGTCCTTCTCGCTCCAGCTACCCAACCCCTTCTGCGTGATGTTGGGCACCCAGCCCTCGCCCTCGGGATTGGGACCGCCCGCGAAACGCTCGCCCCGGATGACACCACCGAGCACGTTGCGCGGACTGTGGCATTCGGCGCAGTGGCCGAAACCATTGACGAGATAGGCGCCGCGATTCCATTGCGCGGAACGCGTTGCATCCGGCATGAACGGCCTGACATCCATGAACAGCAATTTCCAGATGCCGACATTTCGGCGGATGTTGAAGGGAAACGGCAGATCGTGGTCCCGCACCCGGCCGGACACCGGCGGCAGCGTTTTCAGATACGCGAAGAGATCGCGGACGTCGTCGAGTTTGGCGATATGATAGGAGGTGTAGGGAAACGCCGGGAAGTAGTGCGTGCCCTCGGGTGAAATGCCGCGCATCACCGCGTTGACGAAATCGGCCTCGCCCCAGCGACCGATGCCGTCGGTGGTGTCAGGCGAAATGTTCGGAGCATAGAACGTCCCGAATGGCGAGCCGAGCGCCAGGCCGCCGCCGAGCCGCAAGCGGTCGGGTTGGTTGGGCACGGCATGGCAGGACGAGCAGCCGCCGGCATTGAACAACTCCTGCCCCTTGGCGAGATCGGGCCCGCGCGTCGGCGGCGGCAAGGCCAAAGCGGTCGGCGCGGTCAGCCACCAATAGACGGCAAACGCTGCGACGGCAGCAATCAGGGCGGCAAGGATTGCTCGTCGCAGCATCAAATATCCCATCGAGCTCGAGCGAATTTACGGATCCTTCCGCAGCCGCTCCAGCCACGAATAATTTAGATGGTTTGATCGGAATCCGGGAATAAAGTCGGAACCGCACTGTTTGCAAGTTGACTGCAATCAGGCGTCAACAGGAGAGACCCATGAACAAAGCGCTTTTTGCCACGCTGGCATTCGGAGCCGCCGTCGCATTCGCAGGCTCGGCCAGTGCGGAGAAACTGAAGGCCACGCTGAACGGCAAGTCCGAAGTGCCCGCCACGACCAGCAGCGGCACCGGCACGGCCGATATCGATTATGACGCCGCCAGCAAGAAGCTCTCCTGGAAGCTGACCTATTCCGGCCTCTCCGGCCCCGCCACCGCCGCGCATTTCCACGGCCCCGCCGAGGCCGGCAAGAACGCCGGCGTCATGGTCCCGATCCCCGGCGCCGCATCGAGCCCGGTCGAAGGCTCGGCGACGCTCACCGACGCGCAGGCGTCTGATCTTCTCGCCGGCAAGCTCTACGTCAACATTCACACCGCAGCCAATCCGGGCGGTGAAATCCGCGGCCAGGTGACCAAGTAAGCTTCAAGGCAGACGTGTCGGCGAAGGCCGGGCGCGAGCTGCGCGTCCGGCCTTCTCGATTCTGAAGCGGGCATATCAACCCGACGCGTACTTAAGCCGCGCTAAGCGCCTGCTCGAGATCCGCGATCAGATCCGACGGATTTTCGATGCCGATCGACAGCCGGATCGTGCAATCGAGCACGCCGATCTTGCGGCGGATGTCGGCCGGAACGCCGGAATGGGTCATCGTCGCCGGCAGGCTCGCCAGCGACTCGGTGCCGCCAAGGCTCACCGCGAGCTTGAAGATCTGCAAGCCGTCGAGGAATTTCTCCGCCGCCGCCTGGCCGCCGACGATGTCGAACGAGAACGTCGAACCCGCACCTAAGCATTGCCGCGCGAACACGCGCCCCGAGGGTGAGGTCTCTTCGTGATGGCCGAGATAATGGACCTTCGCGACCTTGGCGTGGTCGCGCAAGAAATCCGCGACGAGGCGCGCGTTGCTGTCGGCCTTCTCCATCCGCAGGCTCAACGTCTCGAGCGAGCGGTTGATCATCCAGCAGGAATGCGGATCTAGCTGGGTGCCGATCGCGCCGCGCAGCGCCTTGATGCCTTTCATGATCGCTTTCGAGCCGAGCGCGGCGCCCGCGATCAGGTCGGAATGACCGCCGACATATTTCGTCAGCGAGTACAGCGACAGGTCCGCACCATGCTCGATCGGCCGCTGAAAGACAGGGCCGAGCAACGTGTTGTCGCAGGCGATGATCGGCGTATGTCCCTGGGCCATGCCGATGCTGTCGGCGACACGGCGCATCAGCGCGATGTCGACGAGGCCAGTGGTCGGGTTGGCGGGCGTCTCGACCAGGATCATCGTGACCCGGCCCTTGCGCATCGCCTCCTCGGCCGCCTGGCTGACTACCACTTCGTCAATGCCGTCGGCGAAGCCGACCGCGCCGATGGAGAACCGGGACAACGTGTTCGTCAACAAGGTTTCCGTCCCGCCATAGAGCGGTTGCGAGTGCAGAATGACGTCACCGGGGCGCACGAACGCCAAAATCGTCGTCGAGATTGCCGCCATGCCGGATGAAAACAGCGCGCAGCTCTCGGTGCGTTCATACACTGCAAGCCTGTCCTCGACGATCTCGCTGTTGGGATGGTTGAAGCGCGAATAGACCAGCCCCGCGCCCATGCCCTCCGGCGGCTCGCGCCGGCCTGCGACGTAATCGAAGAAGTCCTGCCCGTCCTCGGCCGTCTTGAAAACGAAGGTCGAGGTCAAAAACACCGGCGGCTTGATGGCGCCTTCCGACAATTGCGGATCGTAGCCATAGGTCAGCATCAGCGTTTCCGGATGCAGCATATGGTTGCCGATATGGGTTTTTGACGGAAATGGTTTTGCCATGGCCTGTCTCGCTGTTGAGTAGGATCGCCGCCGTGCGTCGGAACTCTGGACGGCGTGAGGCATCAACGCCGCGGCGTCGCGAGCAGACATAACCACTCCGACGGCAATCCGTCAGGCCATGCGAGCAGAATTTGCTGATGTGCCAGCTCGGATGGCGCTTGATTCGATCCGGGCTAGCACCGCAAAGCTACTTCAGCTTCAACCGGTACGTCTCGTGACAGTCTGTGCAGCGATCATTGATCGCGGTATACGCGCTCTTCAAGCTCGCCAGATTGGTGATCTTGCCCTTGACGTCGGCGATCGCCTTCTGCACCGGCGGGATCTTGGAGTCGAAATCAGCCTTGTTCTGCCAGACCTTTGGCGATGCCCCGTAGGTCGCATTCACCACATCCTGCTTGGGATTGACGTCAAACGTCTTGGAGATCTTGGCGACGTCGGCCTCCAGATTGGCAATCGCCTCGTCGACGGCCTTCTGGTTGTAGGGGATATCGCCCTTCGTCATCTTCAGGATGACCGTATACAGGCTCTTGGCCTGCGAGCGCATCAGATTGTCCTGCTGGACGGCAACCTCCTGCTGCGCCATCGCGGCGCCCACACCGAGAACGAGGGTGCCCGCGACAATCAACGTACGTTTCATCGGCATGTTTTCTCCGGCTCGCAAGTCGGTTTGGGGAGAGGTCACTGAGGATAGAACCCGGCGGCGGGCGATTATTCCCGCCGCAGCCGCCGCGCTCTATAGGCGATGGCGGCGATGGTGCTCGTTGATCGCGATCCAAACACGTTCTGGTGTCGCCGGCATGTCAATGTGGTCGATCTTGTATTCGCGCCAGAGCGCGTCGACGATGGCGTTGACGACGGCCGGACAGGAGCCGATCGCGCCGGCCTCGCCCGCACCCTTCACGCCCATCGGATTGGTCGTGCAGGGAATGTTGTTGGTCTCGAACACGAAGGAGGGGCCGTCCGCCGCACGCGGCAGCGCGTAGTCCATGTAGGTCGCGGTGATGAGCTGGCCATCGCCCGCGCCATAGACCACCTGCTCCATCAGCGCCTGGCCGATGCCCTGCATGGCGCCGCCATGCACCTGACCTGCGAGCAGCAGCGGATTGAGCGTCTTGCCGAAATCGTCGACGATCACGTAATTGACGATTTTGATGATGCCGGTGGCTGGATCGATCTCGACCTCCGCCAAATGCGTGCCGTTGGGATAGGTTCCATCGGCGCTGGCGAACGTCGCGCTGCCGTTCAGCTTCGAGGAATCGGCGCTCGCGCGCTTGGCAAGATCGGCAAACGAGATCGAGCGGTCGGTGCCGGCGATACGGATAACGCCGTCGGTAATCTCGAGGTCGCCGGCGCTCGCTTCCAGCGCCTGCGCCGCGATCTCCTTCAGCTTGGTACCGAGCTCACGCGTGGCGCGTTCGACGCTGACGCCGCCTGACGGTATAGAGGCCGAGCCGCCGGTGCCGAGCCCGGTCGCGATCTCGGCGGTGTCGCCCTGGCGGACGTGCACGCGCTCCGGCGCCAGGCCGAACTGCTCGGCGACGATCTGCGCATAGGCGGTCTGGTGGCCCTGCCCGCTCGACTGCGTGCCGATCAGGACGGTGACGTCGCCATTGGGATCGAGCCGCACATTGGCGGTCTCCTCGCCCATCACGCCGCAGACCTCGACATAGCTCGCAAGGCCGATGCCGCGGATCAGGCCGTTCTTCTTGGCCGCCTTGGCGCGCTTTCCAAACTCCTTCCACTCGGCGATCTCCATCGCGCGCTTGAGATGCGCGGCGAAATCGCCGGAATCGTAGACCTTGCCCGTGGCGGTCTTGTAGGGCAGCGCTTTCGGCTGGATGAAATTCTTGCGACGGATCGCATCCGGCGTCATGTCGAGTTTTCGCGCGCAGGCGTCGACGAGACGCTCGATGACATAGGCCGCCTCCGGCCGGCCCGCGCCGCGATAGGCATCGACCGGCACGCTGTTGGTGAAGATGGTGCGCACGCGGCAGTGGAAGGCCTGGATGTCGTAGAGGCCCGGCAGCATGCCGGCGCCGCCATGCGGGATATATGGCCCGAAGGTCGAGAGATAGGCGCCCATGTCGCCCATCAGGTCGCAATCCATCGCGAGGAATTTGCCGTCTTCAGTCAGGGCCATCTTCGCAGTGGTGACGTTATCGCGGCCCTGCGCGTCGCCCATGAAATGCTCGGAGCGGTCGGCCGCCCATTTCACCGCCTTCTTCAGTTTTCGTGCCGCGACTGCAAGGAGGGCGTATTCGCGATACGGGAACAGCTTTGTGCCAAAACCGCCGCCGACATCGGGGCAGATCACCCGCATCTTGTCGGTCGGGATGTTCAGCACGTTCTGGCAGAGGATATCGCGCAGGCGATGGCTGCCCTGGCTGCCGACCGTCAGCGTCAAATGATCGGCCTTGGCGTCGTATTCGCAGACCGCCGCGCGCGTCTCCATGAAGCTTGCGACCACGCGCGGATTGACGATGGAGATCTCGGCCACCGCATGCGCTTTCGCGAACGCAGCTTCGGTCGCGGCCTTGTCGCCGATCGAGACGTCGAACAGGATGTTGCCGGGCTTGTCGGGCCAGACCTGCGGCGCGCCCTTCTTGACGGCGTTGACGACGCCGGTCACCGCCGGCAGCGGCGACCATTTGACGTCGATCGCCTCGATCGCGTCGCGGGCCTGGTCGATGGTCTCAGCGACGACGAAGGCGATGCAATCGCCGACATGGCGCACCTCGTCCTTGGCAAGGATCGGGTAAGGCGGTCCGGTGAACGGATCGGTCTCGAGATTGAACAGACACGGCAGATTGCCGAGATCCGCAACATCAGCCGCGGTCAGGATCAGCGCAACGCCGGGAAGTCCGTGGGCGCGGCTCGCATCGATGGTGTATGTGGCATGCGCATGAGGCGAGCGCAGCACCAGGCAGCGCAGCGCAGCCTGCGGCGCATAATCGTCGGTATAGCGGCCCTTGCCGCGGATGAGCGTGTCATCCTCCTTGCGCAGCACGCTTTGGCCAACGCCGAACTTGATGGGAGCCGCCATTTTTCTCTTCCCGTTCTCATGGTTGTTTTGCTGGCATATTGCCGTGGAAAAACCGGCAGTGCAAACGGGTTTAGGCAGGCACATGGGTCGCAAGCAAGGAACGCGCCGCGCACCCGTCGCCATGCCGTCTAGATTGCGCCGCGAAACAAGACCTCATCCTGAGCAGCCCGCTAAAAGCGGGCGTCTCGAAGGATTGGCCGCGAAGACGCAGTCCACCAATCCTCTTGACAAGTTACATCCCACCGCGCCCCCATGGATCCATCGCGCGATCTCTCAGCCTCTCGATAGCGCGTTCAGGCGTGAAGTAGTCGATCTCACCGCGCGTCAGGCCGATATCCATGAGCTCCCTGTCACTCAGGTCCTGCAAGGTGACTCGCTGGCCCTGGCGCCGCTGCTGAAACGCACGCCAGTATCGCTTGAGCAAGCTCAAGACGATGGAGCGGTCGAGGCCGCGCTTGGCTGCGCCGACCTCCATCTCGGATGTGATGTTCGTCAGTTGTGGTGGCATCGCACGCTCCTGCTGTTGTGCCGGCAGGGAGCGTGGCCAAACAAAAGGCCCCGTCCGATGCCGGCGGGGCCTGGTGGAAAAGATGTCGTCGAATTGCTAGCGCACGACTCCTTCCACGGCCCAGCCGAAGCGGGTCATGTGGTTGAAGGCTACTTTGCGCGAGCATTTGATCATGAGAAGCTCACTAGCACGGCGATCGCACAAAATCAAGGGATGTGCGGAGCTCTGTTGCACCCTGCAGGCGAGCCCCTTTGCGCCGCTCTAACCGCGCACCAGCGAGACCAGCCAGCTGCGGCCGAACAATGCGAGGATCACCAGCGCATAGACGATCGTGCCTCCGGCCGCCAACAGGAGCAGCGTCAATTCGTCCCGGAAGTGCATCGCGCGCAGCGAAGAACCGCCAAAACGCGCAATTAGCCAGAAGGCGGCGGACAGGATTATCCCGGTCACTAGGAATTTGGCGAGCGACAGCAGCCAGGCGCGGTCCAGCGCAAGAAAGCCGCGCCGCACGGCGAAGAAGAGCACCAGCAGCAGATTGGTCCAGACACCGACGGCGGTCGCCAGCGCCAGGCCGATCTGGGCCAGCGAGCCCATCAGTGCGAGTTTCAACGCAACATTGACCGCGATACCCGACAGCGAGGCACGAACCGGGGTCGCCGTGTCCTTGCGCGCGTAGAACGTTGCGACCGCGCTGCGGATCAGCACAAAGGGAATCAGGCCGATGGCATAGGCCGCGAGTGTGCCGCCGGCGGCGACGGCGTCGGCCTTCGAGAACGCACCGCGGGCGAACAGCGCGCGCATGATCTCATCGGGCACGGTGAGAAACGCCGCGACAAAGGGCACCGAGAACAGCAGCGTGAAATCGAAGGCGCGGCGCTGCGCCTTCATCGCACCGTCATGATCGTTGGCCGTGATCCGCCGCGACATCTCCGGCAGCAGCACGGTGCCGATCGCAATGCCGATCACGCCGATCGGGAGCTGGTTGAGGCGATCGGCGTAATACAGCGCCGACAGCGCGCCGGCGGGGAGGAAGGTCGCGATGATGGTGTCGGCGAACAGCGCGACCTGCGTGCCCATCGAACCCAACGTCGCAGGCCCGAGCGCCCTGAAGAAGGCACGGACATCCTCATCGAGCCTCAGCGGCGCAAAGCGCGGCAGACCGCCATGGCGGGCGAGATCGCCGGCAAGCAGGAAATATTGCATAAAGCCGGAGATCAGGACGCCCCAGGCGGCAGCGTGGCCCGCGGTCGGAAACCAGGCGGCGAGCGCCAACGTCATCATCATCGCGACATTGAGGAAGATCGACGCGGCCGCGGCGCTGGCGAAGCGCTGCATCACGTTGAGCATGCCGCCATAGAGCGTCACCAGCGTGATCAGCAGCAGATAGGGAAAGGTGATCCGGGTCAGCTCGATCGCGAGCTTGCGCTGCTCGGCGTCATCGGAAAAGCCGGGCGCCAGGATGCTCATGGCCTGCGGCATGAACAGCCAGGCGACGATCAGCAGCACGACCTGCGAGGCCAAGAGCAGCGTGAAAATGCGGTCGGCGAACAGCCGTGCCGCCCCCTCCCCCTTCTCGCCGTGGACATGGGCATAGGCCGGCACCCAGGCCGCGTTGAAAGCGCCCTCGGCGAAGATCGCGCGGAAATGATTGGGCAGCCGCAGCGCCACGAAAAAAGCGTCGGCCACGGGGCCGGCACCGAGGATCGCCGCGAGCATGATGTCGCGGGCAAATCCCGTCAGCCGCGAGAGCAGCGTGTAACCACCGACCGTGAAGATGCGTCCGAGCATGCGCCTGTTTTAGAGCATGCCGCGCTTAGGTCTAGGTGCAAGCCGCGGCGGAGGTGCGCTCCCTCCCCCGCTTGCGGGGGAGGGTTGGGGAGAGGGTTGTCTCCGCGCGCGAGCCCCCAAGAGGAAAGAGCCCTCACCCGGATCGCTTACGCGATCCGACCTCTCCCGCAAGCGGGAGAGGTGAAGCAACACCGCGGCAGAACAGCGAAATCAGCCCGAAACCGCGCCGCGGACGGCGGCGATGACCCGCTCCTGGTCGGCTTCCGTCAGATAGGCGTGCATCGGCAGGCTGATGACGTCCTGCGACAGGCTTTCGCAAGCAGGCAGGCCGCCATCGGCGACCGGATACTGCTTGTAGGCGGTCTGCTGATGCATCGACTTGCCGTAATAGATCGCGGTCGGCACGCCCTGGGCCTTAAGCGCGGCGGCGAAGCCGTCGCGGTCGGTGCCCTCAGGCAGACGGATGGTGTATTGCGCCCAGACCGAGGTATTGCCGGGCGCAAGGCGCGGCACGGTGACGACGTTGCTCAGCCCTCGCGCGTAGCGCTCCGCGACCTTGTTGCGGGCGGAGATCTCGTCGTCGAAGATCTTCAGCTTCTCGATCAGGATCGCGGCCTGCATGGTGTCGAGCCGGCCGGTCAGGCCGAGGCGGACGTTGTCGTATTTGTCGATGCCCTGCCCGTGCACGCGGATGCTGCGCAGCTTGGCTGCGAGCTCGTCGTCATCGGTCAGAATCGCGCCGCCGTCGCCGAAACAGCCGAGCGGCTTTGCCGGGAAGAAGCTGGTCGCGGTGGCAAGCCCGAAGGTGCCGAGCTTGCGGCCCTTGTAGCTCGCGCCAAATCCTTGCGCGGCGTCGTCGAGCACGAACAGGCCTTCCTCCCGGGCGATCTCGGCAATGGAATCGTGGTCGGCCGGCTGCCCGAACAGATCGACCGGAATGACCGCGACCGGCTTCAGGCCGGCCTTGCGCGCGGTCGCGATGCCGCGCTTGAGCGACTCCGGGCTCATGTTGAAGGTCGCTTCATCGACGTCGACGTAGACAGGCGTCGCGCCGGTCCGCGCCACCGGGGACGCGGTCGCGATGAAGGTGAAGGACGGACACAGCACGGCATCGCCGGGCCCGACATTCTTCGCCATCATCACCATCAGGATGGCGTCGGTGCCGCTGGCGCAGGCGATGACGTGCTTGGCGCCTGAATAGGCCGCGAGCTGCTTCTCGAGCTCGAAGACCTCGGGGCCGTTGACGAACTGGCAATGGTCGAGCACGCGCTTGACGGCGGCATCGAGCGAGGTGCCGAGTCGGCGGCGCTGCGAGCTGACATCGATGAAGGGAATGGGTTCGCAACGCAGATGCTGGTTCATGGCCTGGTTCTTGGCGCCTTCTTGCGTGGTCGACATGGAAAGGGTTTTAGCCGGCGACGCGGCGCGGGCCCTTGCGGACGGACGACGTGGCCGCGGGCCGCGACGGCGTTTCGAGGCACTGCGTCGCGATCTCGAGGCTGGCGACGCCTTCGTCGCCGGTGACCGCCGGAATCTCGCCGTTGCGCACGGCCTTGAGGAAGGCGATCAGCTCAGCGCGGAGCGGCTCGTCATGGCCGACCGGCAGATGCCGCATCGAATAGCTGCCGTCCGGCTTGAAGCCGAAGCATTCGGTGACCTGGCGCGTCAAGAGATCGCCCATCACATATTTGCCGCGGGTCGCGACCGTGACGCTGCGCGCCTTGAACGGGGTCAGCCAGTTGGTGTTGATATGCGCGAGCACGCCATTGGCGGTGCGGAACTGGAGCAGCGCAATGTCCTCGCGCTCGGCGACCGCGCTCGATAGCTGCGGCTGCACTTCGACGATATCGGATTCGGTGAACCAGCGGATCAGATCGATGTCGTGCACGGCGAGATCGATGACGACGCCGACATTGGACATGCGCGGCGGGAACGGACCGACGCGCGTGATCGCGATCGATAGGATGTCCTCGCCCGCGATCGCCTGCTTGACCGCGGCGACCGCCGGATTGAAGCGTTCGACATGACCGATCATCAGCGTCACGCCGGCCTTTTGCGCGGCGGTGACGATCTCGCGGCCTTCGGCCACCGTGGATGCGATCGGCTTCTCCACCAGCACGTGGATGTTCTTGGCGATGCACGCGAGCGCGACCTCGTGATGCAGATGGGTCGGCGCCGCGATGGTGACCGCATCGACGCCCTCAGTGAAGAGTTGGTCGAGCGTCTCGAAGCTCGCGCAATCGGCAAGCTCCGTCGCGCGCGCACGATGCGCCGGCGAAGGATCGACCACACCGACCAGGTTGACGCCGGGCAAGCCCGCGAGCACGCGCGCGTGGTTGCTGCCCATCACGCCAGCACCGATGACGCCGACGCGCAAGCCGGCCTTTGCCGGTGCAAAGCTATTGGAACTCATCTGATCGAACCCCGATTCAACGCAAATCCCCGGGCCGCTTCTAGCACGGGTGCCACATTTGTGGCGAATGTCGGCCAAACTGCCCGGACACGATTTGATTCAAAAAGTTACACGTTCCCCGGGCCTTAGCGTCAAAAGGGAGCGCCTTTTGGCCCGGATTGCGTGATTCGGAGTTTGCTGGTTACGACCTTTGATAGTCGTCTTCAATCCGGATGATGTCGTCTTCCCCGAGATAGGAGCCGGTCTGGACCTCGATCAGTTCCAGCATGATCTTGCCGGGATTCTCCATCCGGTGCACGGCGCCCATCGGGATGTAGATCGACTCGTTCTCGTGCACCACCTTCACGGTCTCGTTGACGGTGACGCGCGCCGCACCGCGGACCACGATCCAGTGCTCGGCGCGGTGATGGTGCTTCTGCAGCGACAGACGCCCGCCCGGCTTCACCACGATGCGCTTGACCTGATGGCGTTCGCCATTGTCGACCGACTGATAGCTGCCCCAGGGCCGATGCACCCTAAGATGCTCCTCGGTGACCTTCGGCGCGACCGCCTTCAGCTTCGTCACGAGGCGCTTCAGGCCGTTGGCATCCTTCTGGCGCGAGACCAGCACCGCGTCGGCGGTCGCGACGACGACGAGGTCGTCGACGCCTTCGAGCGCAACCAGCGCATGATCGGTCGTGACGTTGCAGTTGCGCGAATCCTCGAACACCGCGGTGCCGTGCACCGCGTTGCCTTGCGGATCCTTGTCGGACAGCTCCCACACGGCGCGCCAGGAGCCGACATCGGACCAGCCGCAGGACACCGGCACGACCGCTGCGCGCGAGGTCTTTTCCATCACCGCATAGTCGATCGAGATCGCCTTCGCCGCGCCGAACGCCTCGGGCTCCAGCGTAACGAAGCCGAGATCGCGCCCCGCGCTGGCAACCGCGTTGGACACGGCCTCCACGCTCGCCGCGTCAAGCTTGCGATATTCGTCGAGCAGCAGGGCCGCGGGAAACATGAAGTTGCCGCTGTTCCAGAGATAGCCCGAATTGACGTAGTCGGCGGCCTTCACCGCATCAGGCTTCTCGACGAAGCGCGCGACCGCGTGCACCTCGCCGGAGATCACTTCACCCGGGCTGATATAGCCGTATTCGGTCGCCGGCCGCTCCGGCTTGACGCCGAAGGTGACAATGCGTCCCGTGCTTGCGGCAGCGAGGCCCTCGCGGCAGGCCGCGACGAAGGCGGCCTTGTCCTGCACCACATGATCGGCGGCGAGCGCCAGCACGATCGCTTCACTGCTGCGGTTCTGCGCGAACGCCGCGCCGGCGGCGATCGCGGGGCCGGAGTCGCGCCGCATCGGCTCGAGGATCACGTCGGCCTCGATGCCGATCTCGGCGAGCTGCTCCAGCACCATGAAGCGGTAGGAGGCGTTGGTGATGACGATCGGGCGATCGAACAGCGCGGCGTCGGAGACGCGCAGCAGCGTGTCCTGGAAGGTCGAGCGCGCGCCGAACAGCGGCAGGAACTGCTTCGGCCGCACCTCGCGCGAAGCCGGCCACAGCCGCGTGCCGGCACCGCCGCACATGATCAGGGGGATAATGCGTTTGTCCATCGTCATTTCAAACCTTGAAGTGGTCGCGATACCAGGTGACAAAATTGTGGACCCCGTGCTCGATCGGCGTTGACGGTGCAAAGCCGGTGTCGCGCATCAAATCCTCGACATCCGCGAACGTTTCCACCACGTCTCCCGGCTGCATCGGCAGCAATTCTTTGACCGCCGTCCGACCCAGCTCCCGCTCCAGAAGTCCGACGACATGCATCAGCTCTTCGGGGCGGTGGTTTCCGACATTGTAGATCCGAGACGGCGCATTTGCGGCAGCCGGATCGTCTGTAGGAACAAAATCGATCAGCTTGGATACTACGCGGGTCACGTCGCCAATATAGGTGAAGTCGCGGCGCATTTTGCCATGGTTAAAGAGCCGGATCGGCTGATCAGCCATGATGGCGTTTACAAACAGAAACATGGCCATATCAGGCCGTCCCCACGGGCCGTAGATGGTAAAAAAGCGCAAGCCCGTGACCGGCAGCCGGTAGAGATGGCTGTAGGACTGCGCCATCACCTCGTTCGCTTTCTTGGTCGCGGCGTAGAAGCTCACGGGATGATCGGTCCGGTCCTTTACGGAAAACGGCAGCTTAGTGTTGGCGCCATAAACGGATGATGACGAGGCGTAGACGAGATGACGACAGCCGTTATTGCGGCTGCCCTCGAGCACGTTGAGAAAGCCCTGCAGATTGGATTCGACATAACTCTGCGGCCGCTCGATCGAATAGCGCACGCCGGCCTGGGCGGCGAGATGCACGACCTCCGAAAAGCGATGCCGCGCAAACAGCGCCGCCATGGTCTCGCGATCGGCGAGATCGGCCTGGACAAAGGAGAAACGAGACTCGTTCCCGAGCTGCGCCAGGCGCGCTCGCTTCAGCGCAGGATCGTAATAGCTGTTGAGATTGTCGAGCCCGACCACGGACCGCCCTTCGGCCAGCAGCTGCCGGGCGACGTGAAAGCCGATGAAACCGGCCGCACCCGTGACCAAAATCGCCTGATCCGTCATCCTGTTCCCAAATGATCCCCGGCGCGCGTGCCCGCGGCGCCTCTTTACCCGGTATCGAGGGGCCGCAACAGCGCTCAGCCCCTCATAACCGCTTCCGATAAGCGCTTTCTGATAAGCGCTTCTGATAAGGGCTATTGCAAGATCGGCGCCAAAACCATACCAAAGCGGCCGAATTCGGCGCCTCGCGTCGGGTTACCTCCAATCTTCGCAAACCCTGCGGGCGAGATGCGCCGAATCCTGCTGTCGACGGCCAAAATCCTGATCTCCGCGGCGCTGCTCTATCTGGCGCTGCGCAAGGTCGATCCGAGCGAGCTGTTCTCGCGCTTCACGGCGACCAGCCTGTTCTGGATCGCCATGGCGATCATGGTCACGTTCCTGCAGATCTTCGTCGGCGTGCTGCGCTGGCACGAGGTCAGCGCCGCATGCAGTGCGCCGCTCGAGCTCCGCCGCGCCATGCGCTATAACGTGATCGGCTCCTTCTTCAACCAGACCCTGCCGTCCGCGATCGGCGGCGACGCGGTCCGGCTATGGCTCGTCGCGCGCGCCGGCGCGGGATGGCGCGCGGCGACCTATTCGATCTTCGTCGATCGCGCGATCGGCCTCGTCGCGCTCGCGATCCTCATCGTCGCGAGCCTACCCTGGAGCTACGCGCTCATCACCGATCCGAACGGCCGCTCGGCGCTGCTGCTGGTCGACCTCGCAGCGCTCGCAGGCGGCATCGGCTTCCTGATTTTCGGCGCGCTGAAATGGCCGTGGCTGAAGACCTGGTGGGCCACCCACCACATCCACGCCTGCGCTGTGATCGCCAATCGCGTGATCTTCAACCCCGCGCGCGGACCTGTCATCGCGATCCTGTCGCTGCTGGTTCACGTGCTTGCCGTCGTCATCGCCTGGTGCGTGGTGCAGTCGATCGCAGCTCCCGTCAGTTTCGCCCAGGTCTTCCTGCTGGTGCCGCCGGTGATGCTGATCACCTTGATGCCGATCTCGATCGCCGGCTGGGGCGTGCGCGAGGCGACCATGGGCCTGGCCTTCGGCTTCGCCGGGCTCGCTGCCAATGAGGGCGTCAACATCTCGCTGCTGTTCGGCGCCGTCTCGTTCATCGTCGGCGCGTTCGGCGGCCTGGTCTGGGTTCTCAGTGCGGAGAAAGCCGCGCAGGGCTCGGCGCAGCTCGGGGTGCCGGAGTGAGCACGCTTGCGATCGTGCCGTCGCTGCTCGCTGCCGCGATCGCCGCGCTGATGTCGGCGCTCATCACCTGGACCAGCCGCCCCCTGCTCCAGCGCTATGCGCTGGCGCGGCCGAACGCGCGTTCGTCACATCGGATTCCGACCCCACAGGGTGCCGGCATCGCGGTGGTAGCAGCGACGCTCGTCGTTGCATCGGCGTGGGCTGCTTTCGCCAACGTTGCGATCCCGCCGACGCTGGCGGTCGCGACGGTCGTAATCGCGCTGGTCGGGTTCGCCGATGACATCATCTCGCTTCCGGTGCTGGTGCGGCTGGTGCTGCAGGCCGCCTGCGTCGGCGCGATCGTGTTCATGGTGCCTGACGATGCGCGCATCGTGCCCTCGCTACCGCTGATGCTGGAGCGCGGCCTGATCCTGCTCGCCGGAATCTGGTTCGTGAACCTCGTCAACTTCATGGACGGGCTCGATCTGATGACAGTGGCGGAGGTGGTGCCGGTGACCGCGGCGCTGCTGCTGCTCGGTCTGCTCGGCGAACTGTCATGGCCGGCGGTGCTGATTGCCACCGCCCTGTGCGGCGCCATGCTCGGCTTTGCGCCGTTCAACCAGCCCGTGGCAAAAGTGTTCTTGGGCGATGTCGGCAGCCTGCCGATCGGCCTTTTGCTCGGCTGGTGCCTGCTCGAGCTCGCCTGGGGCGGACACCCCGCCGCGGCGCTGCTGCTGCCGGCCTATTATCTCGCGGATTCCACCATCACGCTGTTCCGTCGCATCGGACGGCGCGAACAATTCTGGTCGGCGCACCGCTCGCATTTTTACCAGCGCGCCACCGACAACGGCTTTACGATTCCGCGCGTCATCGGCGAAGTGTTCGCGCTGAATCTCGTGCTGGCAGCCCTGTCCATCGTCACCGTTCGTACCAGTTCGACATCGATTGCATCGCTCGCGCTTGTCGCAGGCGCGATCGCAGTCGCCTTCGTGCTGCGACGGTTCTCCCGCCCTCAGGCGTCCTGAGCCGCCAGCGCCAGCCGCAAACCTTCGTCGAGCGACACGGCCGGCTGCCATCCCGTCGCGATCGCCTTGGAAACATTGAGCTCGAGCGAGCCGATCAGGCTGTCATGCGTGTCTTGCCGGCCGAGCAGGCCAAGCAGCGAGCTCAGCAGCTCCGGCGACATGCCGAACAGCCGCGGGCTCTTGCCGGAGGCCCGTGCCAGCCGCTCGATGAATTCGGGCGTCGAGACCTGTTCCCTATCGGCCACCAGGAAGATCTCGAAATTGCTCGCGGGGTCCGGATGGGTAAGCCGGCGCAGGATAAAGGACGACAGATTCTGCACGGCAAGGAAGGCGCGATGATTGCGGATCGCGGCAAAGGGCAGCGGCAATCCCAAATGCACCGCGCGCGTCAGCAGCGCAAAATTACCCTTGGCGCCGGCGCCATAGACCAGCGGCGGCCTGATCACCGAGATATTCATGTCGCTGTCGCGCGCCAGCGTCCTCAGTCCCGCCTCGGCCGCTGCCTTGGACATGCCGTAGAGGCCGCGCGGGGTGAGGATGTCGCTTTCGCTGAACGGGGCGCGCCCTTCGTTGCTGCGGCCATGCACGAGAACGGTGCTGACGAAGATGAACTGGCGCACGCCGGCCGTCGCCGCAGAGCGCGCCAGATGCAGCGTGCCGGCGATGTTGACGTTGCGATAGAGCTTCACCGCGTGCTCCTCGTGCTTGTGATGCACGCGCGCGGCGAGATGGACGACGGCATCGACGCCGTCGAGCGCGGCCGACCAGTCGGTGTCGGGACCGATCGTCTCGATGACGACCTCGTCGTCGAGCCCTTCCGGGCTGCGGACCGCGCGGCGGACCGACCAGCCGTTGCGCACCAGGTCGGGCACGACGTGACGGCCGATGAAGCCGCTGGCTCCCGTCACCAGCACGATCCGTCTGTTCCCGCTCATCGTTGCTCCCTGAGGTTCGGGTTGCGCAACAATTCGTCGATCAGGGCGGCATAGGCGTTCATCGCAACGCTGCGATCGAACTTCGATGCCGCCTTCACCGCACGCTCGGTCATGGCGCCGTCGCACGCGCCCGCCGCGGTCCGGATCGCGTCCGCGAGCTGGTCGGCGCGCCCCGGCGTCACCACCCAGCCCAGCCCGTTCTCCACCACCGTCAAGGCGGCTTCGGCCTCCGGCTCGGAGACCAGCACGACGGGCCGGCCGACCGCCAGCAGATTATAGAAGCGGCTCGGCACCGACACGCCGGCGACGTCCTTCCGGTACGGGATGATCCAGAGGTCGGCCGCGGCCAGGAACGCCTCGAGTTCGGCGTCCTCGACCCGCGCCACGAAGGAAACATTGGGCAGGTTCGCATCCGCCTGCAGCTCCCTCAGCCGCTCGAAGCCGATGCCCCAGCCGGACAGCAGGAAGCGTATGTCCGGCTCGTCCTTGAGCAGCCGCGCCGCCTCGAACACGATCTCCGGATCATGGGTGAAACCGAGATTGCCTGATAGCCCGACGATGAAATGGGCCCCCAGCGCTTTGCGGAACGGGTTGTCCGACGTCACCGGCCGCGCCGCAGGCACCAGTGTCGCCCAGTTCGGGATAAAACGGATCTTGTTCCGCGTCATGCCGGAATAGCTGAGCAGCGGCCGCTCGGCATCGCGGCCGATGGTGATGACGGCATTGAGCGCGCGGAACATCAGGCTGTTGGCGGCGCGCATCAGGCCCGCCACGATCGAGCGCGGCTTCAGCAGACCCGCCATCACCAGCACGTCGGGAAACAGATCGTGCATGATGAGCGCCGAGCGCCCGCCCTTGAGCCACGATGCAGCCGCGACCGCGTAAGGCAGCATGAACGGGGCCGTGACGGTTAGCACGACGTCGCCGCGCCGCAGCTGCCGCAACAACGCGATGAAGATGCGCAGCACGAACACCAGTTCGGAGAGACCGCGCCGGATCAGCGCCGCCTTTCCCGGCATGCGGTTCTTGACGGCGATCACGCGCGGCCTGCTCGGTCCAATCTGGGAGACCGGCAGCGCGCCGGGCGAGCCTGACAGCACCACGACTTCGTGCTCCGCAGCGAGCCGGCAGGCGATCTCGGCCATGATCGCCGCGGTCGTGCTCGGATCCGGCGGATAATGCTGGCTCGCGACGACGATCTTGCCTTGAGGCTGCATAATCAGGCCGCGTTCGACCCGAATTCGGGGACCGCATCCTTCAAGATGGTCCTGATCGTCGCCCGATCATCGTGCGCGATCGCTTGGTCGAGCGCGGTGATCCATTTGCGCAGGGTCTGCATCGGCGGCTCGTTCGGCTGCGCGGCCATGATGCCGGCGACACCGATCTCGCGAGTCGGCTCTTCGGAGGCGAACAGGATTTCATGCAGGCGCTCGCCCGGCCGCATGCCCGTGAACACGATCTCGATGTCGTAGCCGGGTTGCAGGCCGGAGAGACGGATCATGCGCTCGGCAAGATCGACGATCTTCACCGGCTGGCCCATGTTGAGGACGTAGACCGAGACGTCCGAGCGCGCCGTGCCGAGGGCATGCGTTGCCGCCGTGATCACGAGATCGCAGGCCTCGCGGATGGTCATGAAGTAGCGGACCATATCGGGATGCGTCACCGTCACCGGGCCGCCGGCCTCGATCTGGGCCTTGAACTTCGGCACCACCGAGCCGTTCGAGGCCAGCACATTGCCGAACCGGACCGAGATCAGCCGCATCGGCGGCTTGCCGCCGCGGCTGCCTGCCGCAAGATCATGGTCGAGTGCCTGGCAGTACATCTCGGCGAAACGCTTGGTCAGCCCGAGCATCGACACCGGCTCGATCGCTTTGTCGGTCGAGATCATCACCATGGCTTCGGCCCCGGCGGCGAGAGCCGCGTCGGCGACGTTGATCGAGCCGAAGATATTGGTCTTGACGCCCTCGCTCCAGTCGCGCTCGAGGATCGGCACGTGCTTGAGAGCTGCCGCGTGGAACACGATGTCGGGCTTGAACTCGGCCATCAGCCGCATGACGCGCTCGCGGTCGCGGATGTCGGCGATCCGCCCCTCGATCGCAGCGCCCGTGCCTTCCGCGGCGAGCGCCTCGCCGACCGCGTAGAGCGCCGGCTCGGAATTCTCCAGGATCAGCAGGCGCGCGGCGCCGAAAGCGACGACACGCTCGCAGATCTCCGAGCCGATCGAACCGCCGCCGCCGGTGACGATCACCGCCTTGCCCCTGATCAGCGCTTCGAGGCGCACATAGTCGATCTGTTCGCTCGGTCGCAGCAGCAGATCCTCGACCGCGACCGCGGTCAGCCGCGGCGTGTCGCCGCTCTCGAGCGAGGGCATGCGGTTGACGATGACACCTAGCTTGCGCGCCCGCATCAGGATCGATTCCGGATGCGCCTCCGGCTCGAACGCCGACGGCGTCATCACGACGCGCGTGATCGCCTTACTGCGCTTGGCGAAGTCGGCGACGACGTCCTCGATGTCGACGATGTTGCCCAGCACCGGCACGTTGCGGATGAACTGGCCACGATCGGAGCTCGACGGCGACAGCACGCCGACCGGCCAGATCCGCTTGATGGCGCCACTTTCGATGCCGCGCAGCAGCACCTCGGCATCCGCAGCGCGGCCGATCAGCAGCGTCGGCGCGGCATCCTCGGTGCGGGCATGGCGCCGCACCCGCGTGTAGCGGAAATAACGGTAGGCTATGCGCAAGGCGCTGAGAAAAAAAATCTCGAGGAACCAGTAGAGGACGATCGTCACCTTGCCGAGGAAGAAGGCGCCACGGACGTTGGGGGCGACGAAGATGTAGTCGAGCGCGAGCAGCGCAACCGTCAGCACGGACGCGACGCGGATGATGTTCATCGCGTCCGGCAACGAGATGAAGCGCCATTTCGTCGTGGTCAGGTTGAAGACGAAAAACACCACGACGCTGAAGGCGAGGAAGTAGGGCAGGATCTGGAACAGCAGCGGCAGGCGGTCGTAAAAATAGTCGCCGCCCTCGAAGCGCAGATAGAAGGCGGCGAACAGCGCCGCCGTCGTCGCCAGCAGGTCGTGGAGCGCGATCATGAAATTGCGCAAGGTGAGATGCGAAAGACGCGTCATCCGTCGACCGATGAATATCCCGTTAGGTGCAACCTGACCGCGCTGATAGCCCATCTCGGCAAGAGTTGCCAGTCAGAGGTTGCCAGCCGCGCGACCGCTCAGGAACCCGCTTCCTCCAGCCTCGCCTCGGCCTGTTGTGCCCGGATCACCATGCCGCCGGCAACGCCGACGCCGATGACGTACATCCAGCCCTCGTGGAAGTCGAACAGGTGGGAGTTGAACAGCGAGGTGAAGACGTTCTGGACCACGACCAGGAGACCGACCCAACAAGCCAGCCCGTCGCCGCGAAACAGCAGCAGATGCCAGATCCAGATCGCGTAGAGGATGATGATGCCGATGAGGCCCCATTGCACGGCGACGTTCAGCGTCTGGTTATGCGGGTTGCCGATCACCTCGCTGGACGCCTGGTAGTGGCCGCTTGGCGTGGCCACCTGCTCGAACAATCCGCGCGTCGAGCCGGTGCCGTGCCCCTTGATCGGCGCCTCCGCAAAGAAGCCAATGGATTTCCGCCAGAATTCGAGCCGCAGGCCGAGCGAAGTCGGTTCGCCCTTCTCCATGTAGCGCGTGTAGTCGCTGATGAAGCTGTCGGCGGTCTTGCGCAATTGCGGCGAGGCCTGCCAGGCCGCGGCTGCGCCCACGAGCAGGACGGCGGAGATGATCGCGATGCTGCGCCACCTCAAATGCAGCAGCGCGAACACGCCGAACATGATCGGAACGGTGACGAGTGCAGTGCGCGATACCACCACGAACGCCATGTTGATGAAGAAGCTCAGCGCCAGCACCGTCAGCAACCCGGCGAGCCAATAGCGCTTCTCACGGAAGAGCATCACCACCGGATAGGCGAGCGCGACTGCGCACAGCGCGAATTCCTGGCTCTGGTCGATGTAGTTCTTGACGAAGATGCCGCGCTCGAGGTGGTCGGGCTTGAGCGACAAGCCGGGATAGAAGGCGACCAGCCACGACATCACCGACAATAGCGCGCAGGAGACGAGGAACGCGATGAACACCGCTTGCCCGCGCCGCGAGCGCTGGAAATGATAAAGCAGGACAGGTAGCACCAGCAGCTTGACGGTGGGATTGACCGCATAGAGGCGCGCGCCCCAGGTCGCATCGGACCACAGCGTCCCCGCCAGCGCGAGCAGGACCAGCGCGATCGGCGCCGCCGCGATCGGACGCTTCAGCGATTGCAGGAATGCCCCGACGTCGAGAAACGGCACCATGCAGATCAGGAACAAGGCGTTGAAGATTCCCGCCAGCGACGTCGACCACGGCAGCGAGGCCGCGGTGAGGATCGCGAACAGATCGGCCGTCTCGCTCCAGGCCGCCGGGCTGCGAATGCGCCGCCACAGCATCTGGGCGGTCGTCTCCCGGGCAAGCGCCGTCACTTGCCCACTCACTTGCCCGCTCCCCGCGCGCGATGGACCAGCGCCGTCGTGCTGAAGCCCTTGAGGATGTCGACCAGCACGACCGTTCCGCCGGCGGCCTCGACGACCTCGTGGCCGACCACCTGCTCGCGGGTGTAGTCGCCGCCCTTCACCAGCACGCTCGGCGTGATGCGGCTGATCAGATCGATCGGCGTGTCCTCCTCGAAGATGACGACGAGGTCGACGGCTTCGAGCGCGGCCAGCACCTCCGCGCGCGCCCGCTCGTCCTGGACCGGGCGATCCGCGCCCTTCAGCCGCCGCACCGAGGCGTCGCTGTTCAGGCCGACGATCAGGCGGTCGCAGGCGGCACGCGCCGCGGTCAGCACCTTGACGTGGCCGGGATGCAGGATGTCGAAGCAGCCATTGGTGAAGCCGACGCGCAGCCCCTCCTGCTTCCAAGCGGCGAGCTGGGCATCAAGCGCACCCAGTGCGCTCACGACCTTCTCCTCGGCCGCGAGCGTGGCATGCGGCAGGATCTTTCGCCGCAGTTCGGCCGCGCTCACGCTGGCCGTGCCCTGTTTGCCGACGGCGACGGCGGCCGCCGCGCTCGCCATGCGCAAGGCCGTGTCCCAATCCGCGCCCGCCGCGAGCGAGACCGCGAGCGCGGCAGCGACGGTGTCGCCGGCGCCGGAGACGTCGCGCACCTTCACCGGAAAAGCCGGAACATGGACGGCTTCGCCCTTGCGCGGCACCAGCGTCATGCCGTGCTCACCTTGCGTAACCAGGATCGCCTCGCAATCGGCGAGCCGCATCACGTCCTCGCTGGCATCGACGATGCTCTGCACGGTGTCGGCGCGGCTGCGCGTCGCCTCCGAGAACTCCTTGCGGTTGGGCGTGAGCAGCGTGGCGCCGCGATAGATCGCCCAGTTCAGGCTCTTGGGATCGACGATCACAGGCTTGCCGAGCTTTCGCGCGGTATCGATGGTGTGGCGGATCACGCGTGCCGTCAGCACGCCCTTGGCGTAGTCCGACAGCAGCACGATGTCGGCGCGCGCGATCTGCGGCAGGATCGCCTCGATCAGCTTTGTCTCGACCTCATCGGAGGCCGCTAGCGCCTGCTCCCAATCTGCGCGCAGCATATGCGTGGAGAAATGCTCGGAGACGAAACGAACCTTTCGCGTGGTCGGCCGCGACGGATCGCACACCAGCGCGCTCTCGATGCCGGCATATTCAGCCAAAGCGGATGTCAACCGCGCACCCGCATCATCTTCACCGACGAGGCCGACGAAGATGCAGCGTGCGCCGAGGGAGATGATATTGCGCGCGACGTTGCCGGCACCGCCGATATGGATCTCGCTGCGCTGGGCAACCATGACAGGCGTCGGCGCTTCCGGCGAGATCCGCGAGACGTCGCCATAGACGAACTCGTCCAGCATGATGTCGCCGATGCAGAGCACCGTGCGGCCGGCGATGGCTTGCGCCAGGGCATCGAAATCGAGAATGGTTGTCGTCATGGTCAAAAGGCCTCAGCGGAAGCGGTCGGGCCGGTCGAGATAACCGCCGACATAGGCCTTCACCGCATCCTCGAGCGTCGTGAAGCCGCCATTGTAGCCGGCGCGGTGGAGACGATCGACCTTGCTCTCTGTGAAATATTGGTAGCTGCCGCGAATCTGCTCGGGCATGTCGACATAGTCGATGTTGGGCCTGGTGCCGAGCGCGGCATAGGCAGCCAACATCAGCTCCCGGAAGCTGCGCGCCTTGCCGGTGCCGACATTGAACAGCCCGGACACCGCAGGCGTCGCCAGCAGCCACATGATGACGCGCACGACATCGTCGACATAGATGAAATCGCGGCGCTGGTCGCCGTCGGCAATGCCGTCGCGATGCGACTTGAACAGCTGCACGACGCGCCCCGCTTTGATGTCGTCGAAGCGGCGCGCCAGCACGCTCATCATCGTGCCCTTGTGGTATTCGTTCGGGCCGAACACGTTGAAGAATTTCAAGCCCGCCCATTGCGGCGGGAGCGGATCGCCGTTCGCTGCGCGCCCGGCGACCGCGAGATCAAACAGCTGCTTGCTCCAGCCGTAGAGATTCATCGGCCGCAACTTCTTCAGTGCTGCCAGCGAGGCATCGTCATCAAAACCTTCCGCACCGTCGCCATAGGTCGCAGCCGAGGAGGCGTAGATTAGCGGCACCGCATGGGCCGTGCACCAGTCGAGCAGGCGCATCGAGAGGCGGAAATTGGTTTCGATCACGAGATCGCCGTCGGTCGCGGTGGTCTCGGAAATCGCGCCGAGATGGATGACGGCCTCCAGCTTGCGGCCCTTCAGCCAGTCAGTCAGCTCGGCCGGGGGGACGATATCCACAAGCTGCCGCTTGGCGAGATTGCGCCATTTGCCGTCCTTGCCGAGGAGGTCACAGACCACGACGTCGCGGCGGCCGGCATCGTTCAGCGCGGCCACGACATTCGATCCGATAAAACCGGCCCCGCCGGTCACCAGCAACATTCCAACTACCCTGCCCGATCATTTGTGGCCCGATGCCTGCCGTAGCGCATCATCTGCCAAAGTGTAAGCATTTTGGGACCGGTCCCCAGCCGCCTTTACCTGCCGGCCGGGAGCGGCTAACCGAACCGTCACCATATCAGTTCGCCATGGTCCTTTTTTACAATGAACCAAGATTCGCAATTTGGTGGAGATGCAGATCCGGTCGACACCCGTCCGATCCTGATCGTTCCCTACATGTGGATCGGCGATTTCGTCCGGAATCACACAGTTGTCAGGGTCTTGAAGGAGCGCTGGCCGAATCGGCCGGTCGATCTCCTGACCACGTCGCTGTGCGCCCCCCTAGTTAACTACATGCCCGGCGTGCGCCACGGCATCGTCTGGGACCTGCCGCGCAGCCGGCTCGCCCTCGGCCGCCAGCTCCGCCTGGCCAGGCTCTTGCGCGAGCGAGATTACGGCACCGCCCTAGTCCTGCCGAGGACCTGGAAGGCGGCCATCGCGCCCGCGCTGGCCGGCATCCCCGAAAGGGTTGGCTTCGTCGGCGAGTTCCGGTTCGGCCTCATCAACCGCTGGCGCTGGGGTGAGAAGAAGCTGCCTCGCTTCATCGACAAGAACGCGTCGCTGGCCCAGCCCGACGGCGCGCCCCTGCCGGCGGAATGGCCGGTGCCGCAATTGCGGGTGCCCACCGAGGAGATCGCCCGCTGGCGCCAGGCCAACGGCCTCGGCGCCGGCGCCGCCGTGGCCTTGGCGCCCGGTTCGGTCGGCGTCTCCAAACGCTGGACCTACTATCCCGAAACCGCTCGCCTGGTGGCCGAACGGGGGCTGGAGGTCTGGGTGATCGGCGGCCCCGCGGAAAAGGGGCTCGCCCAGGAGATCGTCGCCGCCGGCGGCCCCGGGGTGCGGGACCTCACCGGGGGCGATCTGCGCAACGGCGTCCTCGCCATGGCCGCGGCCGGCGTCGCCATCTCCAATGACTCAGGCCTGATGCACATCGCGGCCGCGCTGGGCACGCCCACCATGGGCATCTTCGGCCCGACCAGCCCCTATCTCTGGGCTCCGCTCAACGGCCTCGCCGCGACGGTGGTCCAGAACAAGAGCGTGCTCTCGTGCCAGCCCTGCCAGAACACGATCTGCAAAATGAACGACCACCGCTGCATGCGGGATATTGCGGCTTCGGAGGTGGCGGCGATTGCACAGCGGGTGCTGGAGGAGGCGGGTGCGCAGGCGGCGACCTAGGGCAGCGGGAAAGTAAGACCCTGAGCAACAAAACAAGAAAGGGCCGTCGATCTTTGTGCCTCGGACAATTGTCCGCAGATGATATTCTGATTCCGGACATACTCCTGCGGCACGAAATATCTCTCGCACCACGGCAAGCGCTTTCTGTTTTTCAGATCCAGGCGAAATACAGTCGGTTTGTGTAGACCAGCCGCCCGAAACTCGTGTTTACCTATGGTGAGATCACTCCGCCAATTCGGAGAGACAATGTTTTCCGCTCCAGTACCATAGGCCACAGTTACGTCAGCGTAGATCTCTTGGGTGGGATCGTAGATATGATCGCGCACGTCCAACACCAGGACAGGACGTACTTCGTCGCTCGGTTGGAGCTTTGCGCCCGAATAGGGCCACTTGCACCAAACGATATCGAACACCGCAGGAGCTGTCTTCGAATCGTAAAACGCCCATCCCATAGGGATGGAACTAGCATGACTCTCGCTTAGCGGGAAACGGGCCGACTGTTAGCGTGAAGCTCGGTCAACTCAGGCTCATCCTGAGCAATTTCGTCCGGAGTAAGCGGAGAATAATTCGCCCGGTACTTTCCGACCATCGGTTCAGCAGCGTCGTGGTTCGGCGCGTCGGCCCTTTTCGAGGGATGCACCCACTCGGACAGAT
Organism: Bradyrhizobium diazoefficiens; assembly: GCF_016599855.1. Classification (NCBI taxonomy): domain Bacteria; kingdom Pseudomonadati; phylum Pseudomonadota; class Alphaproteobacteria; order Hyphomicrobiales; family Nitrobacteraceae; genus Bradyrhizobium; species Bradyrhizobium diazoefficiens. The sequence goes on from NZ_CP067041.1 coordinate 5,237,054, forward strand.
CAGCAACAGTAGCCTGAAGAAATGCCATCAGAGCGGCCATGATGCGTCTTTCTAGCGCTTATTCTCATTCTTGATTCTGCGCGTTCGAGTTAAGGAATTCTTACGCTAACTGCAGTTCCCCATCGGTCCAACAAGGTTCAGTCGATGCGTAAGACAATTATGGCCCGGGTGTGCCGCCTCGGCAACAACACAAGCGAGTGACTGTGACGATCATCACATAATTAGTTGTCTCGTGGTTTTCAACGTCTCAGGCGCGAGCACGTTCCGAGCGGAACGGCATACCGCAAAGTCGCCGCAGATAGCGATCAAAGCTTGGCGCCAAGCGGTCGCTGTAGCGGAAATCGGCCCCCGCAAGATGGCCGTGCAGGTGCTCTTGAACACAGGCTGATATAACCCATCGAGGCTGAGTGGATGATGGCATCATGCCGCTGTTTTGCCCGACGAGTCAAACGGATTCGTAAAATCCGCAAACATCGCAATGACGGTTGAGCCCTTCATTCCGGCTGTCCCCGCTACCGTGCATGGGTGGTTTTCGAGGTTTGTTTTGCGCGAGCCCTCTCGCGCCAGAGCACGATCTGCAAAATGAACGACCACCGCTGCATGCGGGATATTGCGGCGGCCGAGGTGGTGGCGATTGCGCAGCGGGTGCTGAGTGAGGCGGGTGCGCGGGCGGCGACCTGAACTCGGCAAGTCTCCCGACATTCGCCCGCTATGGCAGCTGCGCCCGCGCGCAGACGAACGCTGCGCTATCGATCGCTCTCGGAAGGCACTTGAGCCGCGAGCAGCTTCAACGCGGTTTCGATCTTTGCAAGCAGCGCCTGGATTTCAGCGCGCTCGTTCGGGCCAGGATCCGCATCGAGGCGCGCCAGAAGTTGTTGCCTTTGCCCAAGCAGCTTCGCGACAGTTGACATCTCACGTCCCGATTCCGAAGGGGCCGCTCGAAAGAGCGGCCCTTCCTTGTTCATCAGCGACCAGTGCCGAAGCCAGTCTGAGATCAATCGATCTCTTCGATGATGCGGCGGTCCTGCGGCTCCACGATATAAGTGCGGCTGTCGCGATTGATGTAGCGGTACTCGCGCAAGGTCGGCGCGTCGCGATAGACCTCCTCGGGGAAAGACTCAATTTCCACGCCTTCCGGCACGCGCTCACCGGTGCGAATCTCGGTGCGCACCGAGCTCCCGGTCGTTTGCCGTTCGCGCTCGATCGGGCGCGCCCTGGCGTGCTTGCGGATGACTTCGCGGTCGCGGTCGCTGAACCTTGTCTTGCGCTGCTCGGTGCGCGCCGGCGCAGCCGCTGTCGAGCGGCCCGAGTACGGGAGGACGGCGACGATCTTGTAGCTCGAGGGTTCGACGATGACGATCTCGTCCTTCACCAGGACGAAGTCGTAGCCGCGATATTGCGGAACCGTCTCTACCACTTCAGACGGCAGCGGCTGAAGCCGTACGTCGCGCGGGACCGCCGTGCCCACCGAGAGCGAGAAGTTCACGCTGTTGAGCGGCTGGACATTGAGGTGCGAGATCGATTGGCTGATGCGGGTGCGCTGCTGGTCGTTGATGTTGACCGAGGCGTTGATGTTCCCGTTCGACGAACGCTCGGCCGTGTTCTGCCGGCTGGTGGGCTGCTGGGCCGTATTGGTCGAGTTGTTGCCCGCCGGAGATTGCGCCTGATTGCTGCCCGATGCCGGCGGATTTGCGCTTTGGGTCTGGGTGTTCGATGGCGAGGTGGTTTGCGCCTGGTTCGAGGGCGGATTGGTCTGGTTGGAGGGCGGGCTGGTCTGCGCCTGATTGGACGAGTTGCCGGAACCGGGCGCCTGCGCGGTGTTGTTGCCGGAGTTCGTCGATTGACCGGCATTGTTTTGACCCGTCGAAGCAGGCGGCTGCGTCTGAGCCGAATTGGTTGACGAAGGACTGGTGTTCTGGGCCGACGCCGGAGCAGACGAGGACGGCGTCGTGCTCGCGGAGGACGGCGCAGTACTGGATGGCGCAGTACTGGATGGCGCGGTACTGGACGTGGAGTCCTGCTGACGTTGCGCGGACGGCGGATTGGAGCTTGACGTGCTCGGAGATGATTGCGCGAACGCGGACGTCGCGATCGCGACAAAAGCGGTCGTGGCCAACAATAAACGCTTGTTCATCGGAAACCTCCTGAATGGTACGGTCGCGAGACAACATCCGATGAAGTCGCGTGTTCCTTTCAGGAAAAACCGGCAATACGGATCTGGGGAACGAGTGGAACTTCGGCTGACATGCGCGTTGGCGATCAGTTTGATAACGCAATGGCAGCGTCGGCTATGGCGAAGGCCGCAGCGAAACGAACTTGGCGATGATTGGATTTTAGTGGTGTTTTGCCCGACGCGTCAAGCAAATTTCGAAAAATCAGCAATTCTCCGCGCGAAGCGTTCAAGCCATTGATTCCGCTGTCCCCCGCTACTGTGCATGGGGTTGTTTTCGAGAATTTCGTTCGCAGTCGCGAAAGCGATGATTCAGAGCAGCGACCGATAGACCTCGCCGATCCGGGCCGCCTCGGCATCGAGGCTGAATTGTTCGAGCACCCGTGCCCGCCCCCGTGCGCCCATCGCTGTCGCGGCAGCCACGTCGCGCATCAGCGGTTCGAGAGCTGTCGCTAACGCATCGGCATCGCCGGCCGGGATCAGCACGCCGCTCACGCCATCCTCGACCACCAGCTCGGCTGCACCGGCGCGTGCGGCAACGAGTGCGCTGCCCGCAGCCATCGCCTCGATCAGCGTCAGGCCAAAACCTTCGTTGCGCGAGGTGAAGGCGTAGATGGTCAGCCGCTGATACCAGCGCTGCACCGCTTCGATCGGCAGCTCGCCGGTGATGACGATGCGCGATTGCAGATTGGCTGCTTCGATGCGCTTCTTCAGATCGTTCGCAAAGGGCATCTGTTCGGTCGTGACCTGACCGACGATGACCGCCGTGAAATCCGGATAGCGCGGCAGCAATCGGCACATCGCGTCGACGAAGACGTCCGTGCCCTTCTGCGCACGCACGCGGCCGAAGCAGCCGATCGCGTAACGCCCCGGCAAGCCGCTTTCCGCGAAGGCCGCAGCGCGATCCCTCGGCGGCGCATAGACATCGGTATCGACGCCGTGCGGGATCACCGTCGCCTTCACTTTCAGAAACGAAGCCGAGATGTCCGACGTCGCGATGATCGCGTCCATGCGCCGGATCAGCCAGCGCGTGATCCAGCTATGATGCCGCTGCGCCGCCGAGGTGAACACCAGCTTGAGCGGCCAGCCGAGTGCGCGCAGCAGCACGCCCGCGATCATCTCGTTGTTGCGCCGCGCGTGCCAGATCAGGGGTCGCTTGCGGCGCCATAGCTTCAGGAGATCGGCGGCGCCGAGGCGCGCGATCCCCTCCGGCGCGTCCGAGCCGAACCAGGCTGCGCGAAACAACTTGGCCAGCCGCGGCGCCACCATCCGGTTGGTCGCGGTGACCCCGGAATAGCGCCTGTGCAGATTTGGCACGATCACTTCGAGATCATCAGGGGGATTCGCCACGTCATGCTCCGTTCGTGAGCCCCCTATACGTAACATTAAGCATAGTGACCAGTTCAGCCTCGCCGATACCCCCTCTTCACCACGCAAACGTTAGGTTGGTGCGTTGATCGAAGACGGGTGAGACCATGACTGTGCTAGTCACTGGCGGTGCCGGCTATATCGGAAGTCACACGGTGCTGGCGCTGGCGGAAGCCGGCGAGGACGTTGTCGTGATCGACGATCTCTCGACCGGTTTCTCCGCCTATCTGCCCGAAGGCGTACCGCTGTTCATTGGCGATGCCGGCGACGAGAACCTGCTCGAAGGCGTGATCGCTCAGCACAACATCGAGAGCATCATCCATTTCGCGGGCTCGGTCGTGGTGCCGGATTCGATGCGCGATCCGCTTGGCTATTATCGCAACAACTTCATGACTGCGCGCAACCTGCTCAACGTCGCAGTCAAGCGCGGCATCAACCGTTTCGTCTTCTCCTCGACCGCGGCCGTCTATGGCAATCCGGACGAGGTGCCGGTGCCCGAGCACGCGCCGACGCGGCCGCTGTCGCCCTACGGCTCATCGAAGCTGATGACCGAGATCATGCTGCACGACGTCGCCGCCGCCTACGGCATGCAGTACGTGAGCTTGCGCTATTTCAACGTCGCCGGCGCCGACCCGCAGGCCCGCATCGGACTTGCCACCGTCGGCGCCACCCACCTGCTCAAGATCGCGGTCGAAGCCGCGACCGGCCAGCGCGCCAAGATCGACGTGTTCGGCACCGACTACCCGACCCCGGACGGCAGCTGCATCCGCGACTTCATCCACGTCACGGACCTCTCGCAGGCCCATCGCTCCGCTCTTGCGTATCTGCGCAACGGCGGCACCTCGACGACGCTGAACTGCGGCTATGGCCGCGGCTATTCCGTGCTGGAAACCATCGACGCGGTGCGGCGGGTGTCGGGCCGCAGCTTCGCCGTGCAATACGCCCCGCGCCGGCCCGGCGACATCATGACCATGGTCGCCGACACCAGCCGCATCCGCGGCCTGCTCGACTGGAAGCCGCAATACGACGACCTCGAGACCATCGCGGCCCACGCGCTGGCCTGGGAGGACAAGCTGTTCCGCGAGCGCCATGGCGAGCTCCGCCACGCCGTCTCGGCCTAAAATCCATCCCGGCGCAAGTCCTTAATTGGGCTTGAAAAGCGCAGCTTTAGCGGGCACAGAGGCCCATCGATCCCTGACGCGCGGGCAGGCTTTTCCTGCCCCGTCAATGGACACCGGATGGCCCAGTTTCCAAAGAAAATCACCGACGATCCCTATGCGGCAGCGGTCCTGATTCGCCGCCTGGTCACGGAACAAGGCGTCATCTACTGGCGGCGCTATCTCGCCGCCTTTGCGCTGATGGCGACCGCCGCAGGCGCCACCGCGGGCGCGACCTACGTGCTCGGCCAGGTCATCAACCAGGCCTATGTCGACAAGAACATCCCGGGCATCGCGATGTTCTCAGGGCTGACGGTGATCCTGCTCTTCATCAAGGGCGTGACGACCTACGGCCACATGGTGATCCTGACCAAGATCAGCAACGCCATCCTCGCCACCAACCAGCGTCAGCTATTCGCAAAGCTGATGCGCGAGAGCGTCGGCTTCTTCTCCGAGCGGCACTCGTCCGAATTTCTGGCGCGGCTCACGGCCGGCGCCAAGTCGATCACCGACGTGCTCAACATGCTGGTCAACGCGGTCGGGCGCGACCTCATGATGCTGCTCGCCATGATCGGCGTGATGGTGTGGCAGGATCCGCTGATGTCCTTCATCGGTCTCGTCGCAGTGCCGCCGGCGATGCTAGTGCTGCGCAAGCTGGTCAAGCGCATCAAGGGGCTCGCGTACAACCAATTCACCGGCACCGCCGATATCATGGAGACCATGCAGGAATCGCTGCAAGGCATCCGCACCGTCAAAGCGTTCACGCTCGAAGAGGCCATGCAGAGCCGCATCGACGAGAACATCGCGATCGTCGAGCGCAACGCCAACAAGATGGCCCGCGTCGCCAACCGCTCCAACCCGCTGATGGAAATGCTCGGCGGCTTTGCGGTCGCCGGCTGTTTGCTTTACGGTGGCTACAGCGTGGTCGCGCTCAACGCCACGCCCGGGGCGTTCTTCTCGTTCATGACCGCTTTCCTGATGGCGACCGAGCCGGCCAAGCGGCTGGCGCGGCTCAACATCGATTTGAACAGTCAGCTCGTCGGCGCGCGCATGCTGCTCGAGGTCGTCGACAGTCCGGCCAGCGAGCATTCCGACGACGACAAGCCGGCATTGAAGCTTTCCGATGCGCGCATCGAGCTGCGCGACGTCAGCTTCTCGTATCGCTCGGGCGAGACCGTCCTCAACCGTATGAGCTTCGTCGCCGAGTCGGGCAAGGTCACCGCGCTGGTCGGCCCGTCCGGCGGGGGCAAATCGACCGTGCTGGCGCTGCTGCTGCGCTTCTATGAGGTGACGCAGGGCGACATCGTGATCGACGGCCAGTCCATCGGCGCGGTCTCGCGCAAATCGCTGCGCGCGCAGACCGCCTATGTCGGCCAGGACGTCTATCTATTCCGCGACACGATCCGCAACAACATCGCCTTCGGCAAACCCGGCGCGACCGAAGAGCAAATCATCGACGCGGCGAAGGCGGCCTGCGCGCATGATTTCATCATGAGCTTCCCGCTCGGCTACAATACCCCGGTCGGCGAGCACGGCACGCAGCTGTCGGGCGGCCAACGCCAGCGCATCGCGGTGGCGCGCGCGCTGATCAAGAACGCCCCGATCATCCTGCTGGATGAGGCCACCGCCGCGCTCGACTCGGAGTCGGAGCGGCAGGTGCAGGAGGCGATCGAGCATCTCTGCCAGAACCGCACCACCATCGTCATCGCGCACCGCCTGCACACCATCATGCATGCCGACGCGATTCTCGTAGTCGAGGGCGGTGAGATCGTCGAGCAGGGCCGGCATGACGAGCTCTTGCGCCGTTCAGGCCGCTACGCCTCGTTCTTCCGTCTGCAACATCACGACGCCGGCGCTCTGGCGCCGATCAGCGCAACCGCATAGAGTTCCTTCACCCCACCAAGAGCAGCGAGACCGCTTCATGAACGCCGCCTCCTACGTCATCCCGCTTCCGCCCCAGGCCTCGCTTCCTGTCGTCGGGGAAAGCGGCCGTTATCCGGTCCGTCGCATCTGGTGCGTCGGCCGCAACTATCTCGAGCACATCCGCGAGATGGGCAATGACGAGCGCGCCCCGCCGTTCTTCTTCGCCAAGCACGCCGACATGCTGGTGCCTGATGGCGCCACCATCCCGTATCCGCCGCTGACCAAAGATCTGCATCACGAGGTCGAGCTGGTCGTCGCGATGAAGAGCGGCGGACTCAACATCCCCGCTGAGAAGGCGCTCGACCATGTCTACGGCTACGCCGTCGGCATCGACCTTACCCGCCGCGACCTCCAGATCGCCTCGCGCAAGAAGGAGCGCCCGTGGGAGATCGGCAAGTCGTTCGACTATTCCGCGCCGTGCTCCACGCTTCAGCCGGCCTCGAAGATCGGCCATCCCGCCAAGGGCAAGATCTGGCTCACGGTCAACGGCAAGGAAGCCCAGAAGGGCGACCTCAACGAGCTGATCTGGAACGTACCCGAGATCATCTGGCAGCTCTCGCAGCAGGTGAAGCTCGCCGCCGGCGACATCATCATGACGGGCACGCCGGCCGGCGTGTCGCAGCTCCAGCCGGGCGACAAGCTCGAATGCGGCGTCGACGGCGTCGGCACGCTGAAGGTGAGCATCGGCCAGCCTGAGTAGGCTTGCCTCACAATTCGCGGAAATTGCCAAAGCCCCGGACGTAACGTCCGGGGCTTTTTTTGCGAAGACTTTCCCGGTCTCAGGCCTGCGAACCGTGCACGCCCACGGCGTTGATGTCCTTGCCGGTGTAGTCGGTCATCAGCGCGGTCGCGATCAGCGAGATAACGGCGCAAGCCGCGATATAGGCCGCAATGACCATCGGTGAGTGGAACGTGCCGAACAGCCAGGCTGCGATCAACGGCGCAGGGCCACCGGCAATCACGGATGCAAATTGATAGCCGAGCGACGCGCCGCTGTAGCGAAGGCGTCCGGTAAAGCTCTCGGCGATCAACGCGGCTTGCGGACCGTACATCATGTCGTGCGGGATCAGCGACAGGACGATTGCGAGGAAGATGACCACCTCCGATCCGGTACCTAGCATCGCGTAGTAGATGAAGCCGAAGATGCCGGTGACGAGCGCGCCGGCCATGTACATGTTCTTGCGGCCAATCTGGTCTGACAGATGACCGCAGACCGGAATCGTCACGAATGACAGCACCGAGGCCGACAACACCGCTGTCAGCAGGAAGTCGCGCGAGAGATGCAACGTGCCGATGCCGTAGGAAAAGACGAATGCGGTGAAGATGTAGAACGGTGCCTGCTCGGCCATGCGCGCAAACGCTGAGAGCAGGATTTCCTTCGGATGCTGCTTGATCACCGTCAGCATCGGCGTGCGGTCGAGCCTGCGCTCGGCCAGCAATCTGGAGAACACCGGCGTTTCGAGGATGCCGAGCCGGATGTAAAGACCGACGCCGACGAGGACGAGGCTGAGCGCGAACGGTATGCGCCAGCCCCAGGCCAGGAAGCTGTCGCCCGCCATCTGGCTGAACGCGAGCACGGCAAGGTTGGCGAGGAACAGGCCACAGGGCACTCCGAATTGCGGCCAGGATGCGATCAGTCCTCGTGACCGGTCGTTGCGCGCCCATTCCATCGACATCAGCACCGAGCCGCCCCATTCGCCGCCGACGCCAACGCCCTGGATGAAGCGCAGCACGGTCAGGATCACTGCGCCCCAGATACCGATGCTCGAATAGGTCGGCACCACGGCCACCGCCGCAGTCGCCAGGCCCATCAGCAGCAACGTCGCAATCAGCGTCGACTTGCGGCCGATGCGATCGCCATAGTGTCCAAAGATCGCAGCGCCGATCGGACGGGCGATGAATCCGACCGCGTAGATGGCGAACGCCTCAAGGGTACCAACCCGGGGGTCGGATTGCGGGAAGAACAGCTTTGCGAAGACCAGACCCGTAACCGTGCTGTAGAGGAAGAAGTCATACCATTCGATCGCAGTCCCCACCGTGGAGGCGATGACGGCGCGACGAAGCTGGAGCCGATGTTCGGATGGCGACAGTTGAGCGGCGTCGAGGCCGAGCGTTGTCATGGGAGCGTCTCCTTCTGACGCGCCCCCCTTTTCGGTTTGAACCCCGACCAGGTCGTTTGACTACAAACTATCTCGCGCGCCCGAGGGTTCCGGCAAAGTGGAGATGGAGCCTAGAACTTTCGTCGGCCGGTGGGGGCCTGAAGCCAAGCGGTCGCGCGAGCTCGCTCTACCAGGCCTTCACCGGCCGATTGGCGTGGCTCGCCTGCGGCACGCCGCGATTGAGCGACATGTGCGAATGCACGCACAGCCAGCCATCGCCATTTCTTGAAAACACCATGGTCGCCCGGCCAGGGCGCGGAAACGCGCTGCCATCGGGACGATAGCCCGTGCTCGTCCACGGCGCGATCGCGGTTGCCATCGTGCCATCGGGAGACGCCAGAACCGAGATCTGGTCGAGCCCGAAGCGGAAGTCTGTCGTCTTCGGCCAGACGTTATTCCACTGCGTCGAGACCCATTGATCGAGTCCCGGAATGACGTCGTTATGCGTGCCGAAGGCCAGCACATCGGGATGAAAGAGCGGCCGCGCCGCAGCGTAGTCGACCTCTCGGACATAGCCTGCGAAGGTGTCCAGCCATTCGCGGAAGAATTGCACGATCTCGGTGTTCGCGGTCGGCAAAGGGGACATTGCCTGCTCCATATTCGGCGCGACGCGCCGATCACCGCAGCGCCGACAACACGATCAGGCCGAGGATCAGGGCGGTCAGCGAGTACTTCAGAGTGTAGTAGACGTTGCGGTTCCATTCCTTGACCTTGCGGCTGGCGAGATGGATCTCGTAGAGGTTGCCGAACACCTTGTTGAGCACGCCGACATTCTCGCCGTGGACATTCTGGGTCGCCGACGCCTTGACGATGTGATGGCTGACCCAGCGGTTGATCGCGGTCATGAAGCCGAACTTCATCGGGCGCTCGACGTCGCAGAACAGGATGATGCGGTTGACGTCGGTCGCGTTCTCCGCGCTGTGAATGAACGTCTCGTCGAACATGAAGGCCTCGCCATCACGCCAGACGCATTCGACGCCGTCGACCAGGATTCGACACTTGTTCGAGTTCGGCGTGACCAGGCCGAGATGATAGCGCAACGAGCCGGCGAAAGGATCGCGGTGCGCACCGAGCTTGCCGCCCGGCGGCAGCATCGCGAACATCGCGCCATGTACGCTCGGAATCGCGTTGAGCAGTTCCACCGTCTTTGGGCATAGCGTGCGCGCAGAGGGCAGGAAGTCGTCGTACCATTTCAGGTAAAAACGTTTCCAACCGCTCTTGAAGAACGAGTAGAAGCCCCAGTCGTTGTTCTTGACGGCGGCGCGAATGAAGCCTTCGTCGAACAGGCGAACGGCCTCGTCGCGGATGGTCTCCCAGTTCTCGCTGAGCGGCTTCAACTCGGGAAACTGTTCGACTGCGATGACTGGTTTGTTCGGAACGGCCGAGCCCGCGTACATCAGCACATTGTAGGGCGCGAGATAGGTCGAGTGATCGCCGAGCTGGCGCGCGAAGCGCAGCCGCTGCTTGCCGCGGAAGTGAACGTAGATCGTTGAAGCCGCAAGCACATACAAAATGACAAGTTGCGGCGCGAAAAGCTGCTTCAGCATTTCCCCAGTTCCCGAGTGACCCAGCCGGGGACGTCATTTACTCCGAGCCCACCCGAGCGGCAAGATATTCACCGCTGGGTTGCAATCACTCAGGTGAGAGCGCGGGGCCGAAACGAGCCGAATCACAGCCGGGACAGCGCCTGGAGACCCTTGAAGATCAGGCGCTTGGGGTCAGTGGCGCCGGCGACATAGGCAGATCAAATGCGCGGGCTTTGCCAATTCAGCGACCACTATGTGGCGCCTGGCTTTTTCGTGTTGTGAACAAATGATTTGAGTAATTCGGCCTGCTGCAGGACCAGCTCGCACTGCTTTCGCGCATGGCTGCTCGATAACTCAATCAATTCCGAGAACGTTCTGGCGCGGCCCAACTCCCGCGTATACAGCAACGTCGCGCCCGCATTCACTTTCGTCAGTTCGAGTACGATCGCGTGGCACTCAGCGGCTGGTCCCTCCAGGAGGTCGCTTTCCGGACTGGCAAGGTCCTCCGCGTAATCCAATGCAGCGTGCACAGCTGCCCGCATTGTCTCCAGGGCGCGAGTCTGCATGTCCTTGGCAATTTCTACGACGAGATCTGTGGCGGCGCTGTTGGAATCCTGGAATTGCACGGAGCGCGGCGCCGGCTTCGCAGGGGGCATTGCAACACTCCCGTTGACTGCGGCTGGAACTGCCGACTGAGCAGGTGGCTTCGCTGTCTGCTCGACCTGGGGTCCATCGTCCCGGGCAACCGCGACCGGGCCGGGCGATATCCCCAGCAGGCCCTCGTCGATAGTACGGGTCGCCGTCGCCGTCAGTTCCACCAGTGAACGACGCCTGGCGCGTGCAATTTCAGCAGGCTGTCTTGAGTGCGGCTTGCCCATGAGGCGACTCCACGATGAGGTGCTTCGAGATCCAATCCCACAGCGCAACGATTTCGTCCGAGGCTTTTCCCTCCGGTGCGAACTCGGTCACGCCCAATCCGGCACCGAGCGCATCCTGGTGGTCGTTGCGCTGCGCGATAAAGGGAAGCGCAAGCACCCCGAGGGAATTGAGCGACGTTGCAGCCTCACTCAGCCGGCCGCCCCGCGTTGGGGTTTGATTGAGGATGAAGGCAAATCGGCGGTTGAGCCTTCGAATGGCAATCAGCGTCGGTATTGCGGCCTCGATATCGGCCGGGCTGGGACGCGCGGGGATAAGACAAAGATCGGCTTTGTCGATGGCGCGCATCGCCAACGCGTTATCCGTGGCGGCTGTGTCGATGATTGCGAGCGAGATCCCGTCAGCCTCGAGGCGAGATATCATCGGATCGATATCGGCCGGATCAACAATGCGATCGACGTGGGGATACGAATTCGTTCGCCGCTCTTTCCATTTCGCGATCGTTCCTTGCGCATCAGCCTCAACGAGAGCGACACGCTCTCCATGCGCCATCGCAGCCACCGCAAGTCCCGTGGCCAGCGTACTCTTGCCGCTTCCGCCTTTTTGCGTGACCAGAGCAAGGACGTGCATATCCTGCGCTCCCCTCAATTGGCAGCGACGCGAAACTCACACGCTGTCGGAGCTAAATTGCATCGCGATGCACAACACTACTTCAAGTCGCGATTCGCCTCAAGCAATCCGCGGGCTCCCCCGGCAACGTACGGGATCAGGCATACTGCATCACGCCCTCGTCGATCCGGCCAAGCGCAACGACACGATACCGAGCGCGTAGTGCAACGGCAAACAGCCGGGCAACAACTGCAAAGAGAGTTGAATTCCATGCGGCGAAACAGCAAAGCCCCGGATCGCTCCGGGGCTTCGCGTCGATGATCGCCGCGATCAGCGGATCAGTACCGGTAATGGTCGCTCTTGTACGGGCCTTCCTGCTTCACGCCGATATAGTCGGCCTGGTCCTTGCGAAGTTCGGTGAGCTTGACGCCGATCTTGGCGAGATGCAGCCGGGCCACCTTCTCGTCGAGGGTCTTTGGCAGCACGTAGACCTTCTTCTCGTACTTGCCGTCCTTGTTGTTGGCGAACAGCTCGATCTGCGCCAGCGTCTGGTTGGTGAAGGACGCGGACATCACGAAGGACGGATGGCCCATCGCGTTACCGAGATTCACGAGGCGGCCTTCCGACAGCATGATGATGCGATGCTTGTCGGGAAATTCGATCTCGTCGACCTGCGGCTTGATGTTGGTCCACTTCAGATTGCGCAGACCGGCGATCTGGATCTCGTTGTCGAAGTGGCCGATGTTGCAGACGATGGCGCGATCCTTCATCGCGCGCATGTGCTCGATGGTGATGATGTCCTTGTTGCCGGTCGCGGTGACGAAGATGTCGGCGCGGGGCGCGGCGTCTTCCATCGTCGTGACCTCGTAGCCTTCCATCGCGGCCTGCAGCGCGCAGATCGGATCGACTTCCGACACCATGACGCGGCAGCCAGCCTGGCGCAGCGAAGCCGCCGAACCCTTGCCGACATCGCCGAAGCCCGCGACCATCGCGACCTTGCCCGACATCATCACATCGGTGCCGCGGCGGATGCCGTCGACCAGCGATTCACGGCAACCATAGAGGTTGTCGAATTTCGACTTGGTGACGCTGTCGTTGACGTTGATCGCCGGCCATAGCAGCGTGCCGGCCTTCTGCATGTCATAGAGACGATGCACCCCCGTGGTGGTCTCTTCGGAAACGCCCTTGATGCTCTTGGCGATCTCCGCGAAGTAGCCCTTCGGCTTTTCCTTGAGCTGCTTCTTCAGAAGCGCGAAGAAGACTTCCTCTTCTTCCGAACCCGGCTTGTCCAGGAACTTGGTGTCGCCGTTCTCGGCGCGCAGACCGAGATGGACGTACATGGTGGCGTCGCCGCCGTCGTCGAGGATCATGTTCGGGTGACCGCCGCCATGCCAGTCGAACAGCTTGGCGGTGTAGTCCCAGTATTCGGTCAGGCTCTCGCCCTTGACCGCGAACACCGGAATGCCGGCGGCCGCGATCGCCGCCGCGGCGTGGTCCTGCGTCGAATAAATATTGCAGGAGACCCAGCGGATGTCGGCGCCGAGGGCAGCCAGCGTCTCGATCAGGACGCCGGTCTGAATCGTCATGTGCAGCGAACCGGCGATACGCGCGCCTTTAAGCGGCTGCTTCGGGCCGTACTCTTCGCGGGTGGCCATCAGGCCGGGCATCTCGGTCTCGGCAAGCGAGAGTTCCTTGCGGCCGAAATCGGCGAGCGAGATGTCCTTCACGATGTAATCGGTAAAGCCGGGCTTCGCGTTCATTGGGGGTTCCTGTTTGTTTGGCTCGTCATTCCGGGGCGCTCGTGAAACGAGCGAACCCGGAATCCGTAAGGTTCGAGATTCCGGGTTCGCCGCTGTCGCGGCGCCCCAGAATGACGCAAGAGAACTAGACCGCGCGCTTGAGCGCTTCGACGAGATCGGTCTTCTCCCAGGAGAAACCGCCCTCGTTGTCTGGCGTTCGGCCGAAATGGCCGTAAGCCGAGGTGCGCGCGTAGATCGGGCGGTTGAGATCGAGATGGGTGCGGATGCCGCGCGGGGTCAGGTCCATCGCCTTGGCGGCGGCTTTCTCGAGCTGATCCTCCGACACCTTACCGGTGCCGTGGGTGTCGATGTAGATCGACAGCGGACGCGCCACGCCAATGGCGTAGGCGAGCTGCAGCGTGCAGCGGTCTGCGAGGCCAGCCGCGACGATGTTCTTGGCGACGTAGCGGGCAGCGTAAGCGGCCGAGCGGTCGACCTTGGTCGGATCCTTGCCGGAGAACGCGCCGCCGCCATGCGGGGCCGCGCCGCCGTAGGTGTCGACGATGATCTTGCGGCCGGTCAGGCCGGAGTCGCCATCGGGACCGCCGATGTAGAACTTGCCGGTGGGATTAATGTGCCAGATGGTCTTCGGCGTGATCCAGTCCTTCGGCAGCGCCTCGCGCACATAGGGCTCGACGATGTCGCGGATCTGCTTGGACGAGATGTCCTCGACCAGATGCTGGTGCGACACCACGATCTCGCGCACGCCGACAGGTTTGCCGTTCTCGTACTGCACGGTGACCTGGCTCTTGGAGTCCGGACCCAGCACCTTCTCGCGGCCGGAGTGGCGCGCCTCGGAGATGAGACGGAGGATCTTGTGGGCGTAGAAGATCGGCGCCGGCATCAGGTCCGGCGTCTCGTTGGTGGCGTAGCCGAACATGATGCCCTGGTCGCCCGCGCCTTCTTCCTTGACCTCGCCTGGCTGCAGCGCGTCAACGCCCTGCGCGATGTCAGCCGACTGCGGATGCAGCAGGATCTCGATATCCGCCTTCTCCCAGTGGAAGCCGTCCTGCTCGTAGCCGATGTCCTTGATCGCGCCCCGAACGACGCCCTCGATCTGCTCGTTGGTGACGGACGACGGACCACGGGTCTCGCCCGCGATCACGACCTTGTTGGTGGTCGCCAGCGTCTCGCACGCTGCCCGGATCTGCCAGGGATCGATGCCGGCCTTCGGCCCTTCGCGGTAGAACAAGTCGACGATTTCATCGGAGATCCGGTCACAGACCTTGTCCGGATGGCCTTCAGACACGGACTCGCTGGTGAAAAGATAGGACGCGCGCATCAGTAACCCCTTGTTCCGCCGCTTCAGGCGGACGTTTGCGATGTTTACCCTTGGATTATGTCAGTCACGATTATGTCAATCACGCCGGCGCGAGATGACGTAGGATTCGTCGAGAAACCAGAGCCCGTTGTACTTTCGCAGCACATCCCTGGCGGCATCCAGAGTGCGGCCGTTTTGAGTCATATCTGTCAACCGGTCGTCCTCAATCTGAGCGACATACACCGCCGCATTCCACGCTGCAAAGGCCGTCGAGGTTCCGATGCTACCCGTCACCTCGTTGGGCAGCGCTTCCATATCATACCTGAAGATCGAACGGTTATCCGCGTAAGCATTAAAATTTAAGTCGCGGCCCAACGACCCGAGCTCATACTTAACGGCGCGCAATATCTCATGACGGCTGACCGAGAAAGGATTTTCTCCGGGCCAGATCGCCTGGATCATTTCCATGCCGGGATCATGACCATGGGAGTGAATCCCGATCAGCCGGCCGCCCGGACGCAACGCCCGCGCCAGCGGTGCAATGATCCGCTTGGCGCGGAAATTGACCGAGGACAGGGCCCGGTATGGCTGGGATGCGATGACGAGGTCAAAATTGGCTTCGGTCTGGCCCGGTCGCGGAATGGTCGAATCCAGCAGGAACCGATGGTCCTCGCGGTAGAGCACCAGCACCACGGGCCGCTCATACAGCGGCATAGCCGTCCGCGGGCTGATCGCGGCACGCCAGTTCTGCTCCAGGAACGGCCGAAGCTCGGCGATCTGCTGCTCGAACTCGCCTGACGAGGCGCCGCGCAGCGGGACCTCGTGCCAGACGGTGGCTGCCGCCGCCGCCGGCGACGCCGGCGTCAGCCAGGGTGCCTCCGAGTAGAACATGTTGGTGAAGACGAAAACCGAGGCCGGATGCTCGAAAATGCGGTCCGGCACCTTTTCCAGCGTCAGGCGCAAATCCTCGGGGCTGAGCTCCTTGCCGGCCACATAGAACGGCATATGCGGGTAGCGCTGGTGCGTGGCGCGCAGCACCCGCGCCAGCACCGTGCCGTCGCCGACACCGGCGTCGAAGATCCGCAACGCTGGAGGCCGCGGATGGATGGTGCCAAGCTCCAGCGCCACCCGGTCGGCGATCACCCGCTTCTCGCTGCAGGTATGGACGAACAGCAAATATTTCTGCCGGTTCTCGAAGAAGCGGAAATTGCCGCGCGGATCGCGCTTTTCCGGGGGCACCTGCAGTCCCCGCGGCGGCGGCAGACCTCCGGTCGACGCGGCAATATAGGCCTGGATCCGCTCCAGCGTGTCGATGGTGATGCGCTTGCCCTCGCGCAGACGATGCACGAGCTTCCCATCGTTCACCGCACGCCGGCCAAACGTCGATTCCGCCATGTCCGCCTTGCGGCAGAACTCGGTGATTTCGCTCAGGATTTCGTCGTTTTTCATATGTGGGACGGCGGTGGGCAGGTGTGTTGGGACACATCTCCTAGCAAATTCTGCCCACTCAGGAAATACCGCCGCCTGCTTTACCCCACGTCCGATGACCCGCGCGTGAACCCCAACGTTCCGCCCGGCAACAAACAAGCACCTCTCCTCAAGGAATCACCGCCATGAGCCGCCTGTTCGTCGCGCTCGCCCTGCTCGTTGCAACCCTGTGGTCGGCACCTCGGGTCCGGCGCGACGTTAGGGGCCGGTACGCTGATCATTCGCCACTGCGCCCGGTCAGGTCGCGCTCGACGGCGAAGGCGCCAACTCGCCCTTCTGCGCGGTGCTGTCTCGTCACATCGGCACGCCTGGGCTGGAAGTGCAGCAGATGCTCACGCGCGTGCGGGCTGAGGCGGTTTCGATCACGAAGAACAAGTAGGTGCCGTGGTCGAACTCGTCGCTGCTGGGCGAGGTCTATCTGGCGGCGAAGTGACGGGGCGCCCAGCGGGGGACGCACGCCGACGCGCCAAAATTGCAACAGCAGACGAGATAGTCGAACGCAACCTGCGGCTGCTCTGTCCTGTCGGATATCGTTATTCTACACTACCGACAATACCGATTACCGGTGAAATGGTTGCTGAGGGATATTGTGAGAAAGTTCATTGCCGCCGTCGGCGTTATTCTGCTTGTCACATTCGGGGCGCAGCCCGGTTTTTCCCAAGGGGCTCCAAGCGAGGCGGCGCGCAAGGCGGAGCTGGCCGCCGCGTGGCAGGCGGCAGGCAACGCCGGAACTACCGGTCCTGCCGATATCTCCCTGATCGACCAGGCAAGGCTGAAAATCCCGGCCGGCGACTTCTTCGTGCCGAAGGCCGAAGCCGCGCGGGTGATGCGCGCGCTCGGCAACGTCGTCCACGACGCGACGTTTGTGGGCCTCGTGCTCGGCACCCGCCAGAACGACCGCTGGCTGGCGGTGATCAACTACATCAAGGAAGGCTACATCAAGGATGACGCCGCCAAGGATTGGAATGCCGACGACCTCCTGAAGGACCTGAAAGAAGGCGTCGAGGAGGCCAACAAAGACCGCGTCGCCCGCGGATTTCCCGAGATGGAAGTGATCGGCTGGATCGAACCACCAAAATACGACGCCGTGTCGCACCGCCTGGTATGGTCGATCCTCGGCAAAGATAAAGGCGCGCCTGATAACCTCGACAAGGACGTCAACTACAATACGTATGCGCTGGGGCGGGAAGGTTATTTCAGCCTGAACCTGCTGTCCGACTCCCATCGGATCGCAACCGACAAATCCGCCGCCCACGAGCTGCTTGCCAACCTCTCTTATCAATCCGGCAAGCGTTACGAGGATTTCAGCGCCTCGACCGACCGCATTGCCGAATACGGGCTGCTTGCACTGGTCGGCGGTATTGCGGCCAAAAAGCTCGGCCTGCTTGCCGTACTGCTCGCCTTCGTGCTCAAATTCGCCAACGTCATTTTCGTCGGCGCAGCCGTGTTCGGCACCGGCATCGTGAAATTCTTCCGCCGCAAGCCGCGCGACGATTCCGCGGGCGGCACGACATGAAGACGCTCTTTCTGCTGCTGTTCTCGGGACTGAAATGGGGAAAGCTCGCCACCAGCGGCGGCACCATGCTGCTGTCGCTGGTGGTGTATGCGACCATTTGGGGCTGGCGCTATGCGGCGGGTTTCATCGCCCTGCTGTTCGCGCACGAAATGGGCCACTATTTCGCGGCCCGGCAGCGCGGCCTCGACGTCGGCGCACCGGCGTTCATTCCCTTCGTCGGCGCGTAGATTGCGCTCAAGGACAAGCCGGTCGACGTCGAGACCGAAGCCTATGTAGCGATTGCGGGCCCCGTGGTCGGGACGGTCGCCGCGCTCGCGGTGTATCTGTGGGCACGATCGGAAGATAGCAGCCTGCTGCTCGCGATTTCCTATGCGGGATTGTTTCTCAATCTGTTCAATCTGCTGCCGATCTCGCCGCTCGACGGCGGCCGCGTGACAGCTGTCCTCAGTCCGCGAATCTGGCTCGTCGGCGTGCCGATCCTGGTTGCACTGGTGCTGTACCGGCCAAGCCCGATGCTGCTCATCGTGGCTGTCCTGGCAATGCCGCAACTCATCAGCGCGTGGCGATATGATCCCCACGCGCCCGAGAACGTCGCCTACTACGGCGTGCCGCTGCAAACCAAGCTCGAATATGGCAGCGCCTATCTGGCGCTCGCGGCGCTGCTCGCGGTCATGACCTATGATGTCCACGAGATGCTTGGGCCGATGATGCGGACCGCGCCATAGTTGAGCTTTCCGCGATCGATGTTCGCCACGCCCACAGGTGTCATCGCCCGGCCTCCAACGGGCGATCCAGTACTCCGCGGCGGGGTTGTGCGAACCAACTCCCGCTGCGGAGTACTGGATTCCCCGCTTTCGCGGAGAACGACAGCGAGCGTGTGGAGAGGTCGCCTGCTACTCAGGGCTGCGTCGGGCTCAATTGCCCCACACTTCCTTCGCAATCTCCACCGCAAGGCTGAGCTTGGCCCACTGCTCCTCCTCGGACAGGATATTGCCCTCTTCCGTCGAAGCAAAGCCGCACTGCGGCGATAGTGCGAGCTGTTCCAGCGGCGCGAACTTGGCGGCTTCTTCCAGGCGACGCTTGATGTCGTCCTTCTTCTCGAGCTCGCCGAACTTCGAGGTGATGACGCCGACCACGACGACCTTGTTGCCCTTGGGCAGGAAGCGTAGCGGCTCGAAGCCGCCGGCGCGATCGGAATCGTACTCCAGGAAATAGCCGTCGTAATTGGTGCCGGCGAGCAGGGTCTCGGCGACCGGCTCATAGCCGCCCGAGGAAATCCAGGTCGAGCGGAAATTGCCGCGGCAGACATGCGTCGTCACCACCATGTCGGCGGGCTTCTCGGCCAGCGCGTAGTTGATGATGCGCGCGTAAATCTGCTGGAGACCATCGGGATTGTCGCCGCGCTCGCGCGCCTTCTTCAGTTCGTCCTGCGAGCAGAGATAGGCCCACACGGTGTCGTCGAACTGGAGATAGCGGCAGCCGGCGTCGTAGAACGCCTTCACGGCCTTGCGGTAGGTCTTGCCGAGGTCCTCGTAGAAGGCGTCGAGCTCTGGATAGACGTCCTTGGAGATCGACTTGCGGCCGCCGCGGAAGTGCAGCACCGCCGGCGAGGGGATCGTCATCTTCGCGGTGACGTGGGCCTGGTCGGCGACCTTCTTCAGGAAACGGAAGTGCTCCAGCATCGGGTGGTCGTCGGGGAAGTCGAGCTTGCCGATCACGCGCACCGCGTCGTGCCGCGTCTCGACGCCCGCGAACTGGATGCCCGTGTCCGGGTGGAACATCTCGCAGCCGGTCAGCTTGGCGAGGAAGTCGAAATGCCACCAGGAGCGACGGAATTCGCCGTCGGTCGCGAGCTTCAGGCCGACCGAGGCCTGCTTGTGCACGACCTTCTCGATCTCCATCTCCTCGATCTTGCGCAGATCGTCGGCCGAGATCTCATCCTTCTCCAGCTTGGCGCGGGCTTCCTTGATCTTGGCCGGGCGCAGGAGGCTGCCGACTTCGTCGGCGCGGAAGGGGGCTTTGGTTCGCTGCATTTTTTGACTCCCGAGGTTTTTTAGTGGGCCGCCGCCCCTGCGACGCCGAGGTGGCGCTCCAGGACCGACGGGTCGGACTTCAGCGCAGCGCTCGGGGCGTCGTGGACGATCGTTCCGCGCTCCAATATCACAACGCGGTCGGCGAGCCCCAGAATCTTTTGTGCATTCTGCTCGACGATAATCGAGCAGATGCCGCCGGCGCGGGTGATGGTCCCGATCGCCTTCAACAGCTCCTCGACAATGATCGGGGCCAGGCCCTCGGTCGGCTCGTCCAGCAGCAGCACTTTTGGATTAAGGGTCAGCGCACGGCCGATCGCCAGCATCTGCTGCTCGCCGCCGGAGAGCTGGTTGCCGAAATTGCTCCGCCGCTCCTTCAGCCGCGGGAACATCTCGTAGACCCTCTCGACGGTCCACGGGCCGGGCTGCGCCACTGCGGTCATATTCTCTTCCACCGTCAGCGAGCGGAAGATGTTACGCTCCTGCGGCACCCAGCCGACGCCGGCGCGCGCTCGCTGATCGGGTCGCATGCTCGTGACATCAGTGCCGGCAAGGCCGACCGTCCCGGAGAAGCGGCGGGTGACGCCGACGATGGAGTTGATCAGCGTGGTCTTGCCGGTGCCGTTGCGGCCCAACAGCGCCAGCACCTGGCCCTCGGCGAGGCGCAGCGACATGTTGGGCAGCACCACGGCCTCGCCATAGCCGGCGCGAAGTGAATCGATCGCGAGCAGGTCAGACATTGACCGCCTCCTCGCCGAGATAGACCGCCTTCACTTGCGGGTCGCGCGCGACCTGGTCGGGCGGGCCTTCGGTGAGCAGCGCACCGGAGACCAGCACCGAGATGCGGTCGGCAAAGGAGAAGACGAGATCCATGTCGTGCTCGATTAAGAGCACCGTGACGTCGCGTGGCAGCGCGCCGACGACGGCGAGAATGTCGTGGCGCTCGCTCTCGGGCACGCCGGCGGCGGGCTCGTCGAGCAGCAGCACGCGTGGCTTGGCGGCAATCGCAACCGCGATCTCGAGCAGGCGCTGCTTGCCGTAAGGCAGTGTGACCGTCTGTTCGTTCATGGCGTCGAGCAGATGGAAGCGCGCCAAGAGATCGGCGATCTCATCATTGACGTCGTGGCGGGTCCCCATTCGCCGCCACCAGTCGCCGCCATGGCCGAGGCGCTCGGAGACGGCCAGGCCGATGGTCTCCAAGGGCGTCAGATCAGGATAGAGCTGGTTGATCTGGAAGGTGCGCGACAGGCCGCGCAGCACGCGCTTGTGTACAGGCAGATCAGTGATGTCCTGCCCCTCGAGCAGGATGCGGCCCGAGTTCGGCCTGAGCACGCCCGTGAGCTGGTTGATCACGGTGGTCTTGCCCGCGCCGTTCGGGCCGATCAGCGCATGGCGAGCGCCCTGCTCGATCTTCAAGGACAGGTCGCGGGTGACGCGCAGGCCACCGAACTGCTTTTCGAGATTCCGGGTTTCGAGCGCGATGGTCATGCGTCGCTCTCCGGCACGGCGACGACGGCCTTGCGCCCGGCCACCTGCTTGATGATCAGGTTCGGCACATAGAGCACCCAGCGATGCAGGCGCTGGCGGCCGACCAGCACGATCACGACCAGCACGAGACCGATCCAGAACTGCCAATATTGCGGGGTGATGGTGGAGAACACCTCCTGGAGCATGCGAAAGATCACAGCCCCAATCAGCCCGCCATAGAGATAGCCGGTGCCGCCGATCACGAGCACCAGCATCAGATCGGCGGAGCGTTCGAAGGCGAACACATCGAGCGAGGCGATCGCCGTGGTCTGGGTGAATAGCGCGCCGGCGATGCCGGCATAGAACGCCGCGAGCGTGTAGATCGCGATCAGGCGGCGGTTGACGGGAATGCCGATGGCGGCGGCCCGCAGCGGATTGTTCTTGATCGCACGCAACGACAGGCCGAACGGCGAGTGCACGATGCGGCGCGCGAGAAGGAACAGCACAAACAGCACGGCCAGCGAATAGAAGAAGCCGGCCTTGCCGAACATGTCGAACGGGATCGCGCCGAGGATCGGCTGCATCTCGATGCCTTGCAGGCCGTCGGTGCCGCCGGTGATATCGGAGAAGCGTTCGGCGAGCGCTTCCAAGAGCAGCGCGATGCCGAGCGTCACCATCAGCCGGGTCAGGTCGACGCCGCGGATCACCAGGAAGCTGGTGACAAAGCCGAGCACCATTGCGGCGAGGCCGGCGGCGATCAGCGCCAGCACCGGCTCGTTGACGATGCCGTGCAGCGCCAGCAATCCCGCGGCATAGGCGCCGACCCCGAAGAAGGCGGCGTGACCGAGCGAGACAATGCCGGCATAGCCCAGGATGAGATCGAGCGACATCGCAAACAGCGCCAGCCGCAGGATGTCGGTCATGATCAGATAGCGCGTGGGAAACAGAAAGCCGCAAGCGAGCACGACGAGCCAGAAGGCGGCCTCGCCATAGTGCCAGCGCGCCTGCCGTTGGGCATGGAAACCGACGTCGGAAGAAGCGCTCATCGCCAAACTCAACGCGCGGCGGTGCGGCCGAACAGGCCGTTCGGGCGCCAGATCAGGATCACGATCATCATGGTGTAGATCACGAAGGGTCCCATCTTCGGCACGTAATATTTGCCTGCGACGTCGCCTATGCCCAGCAGGAGCGAGGCCAGGAACGGGCCCGTGATCGAGGACGAGCCGCCGACGGTCACCACGATAAGGAAGTAGATCATGAACTTCAGCGGGAAATACGGATCGAGGCCAAGGATTTCGGCGCTCAGCGCACCGCCGAGACCGGCGAGCCCGCAGCCAAAAGCAAACGTGAAAGCGAACACCTGCGGCACGTTGATGCCGAGGCCGCTCGCGGCACGGGGATCATCGACGGCCGCGCGAAGGCGGCTGCCGAAGCGGGTCTTGGCCAGCACCATCTGGAGACCGATGGTGAGCAGGCCGCAGATTACGATGATCATCAGCCGGTAGCGGCCGATGCCGACGCCGAACAGGTCGAACTGGCCTTGGAGCGCGGCCGGCAGGTTGATGAAGACCCGCGACGAGCCCTGGATATAGTCGACGGCTGCGACCGACATGAAGGTCAATCCGATCGTGAACAGCACCTGGTCGAGGTGGCTGCGCGCATAGAGGTGACGGTAGAGCGCGCGCTCAAATACGATGCCGATTGCTGCAGCCGATACGAACGAGAGCGGCAGAGCGGCGAAAAACGGCCAGCCCATCCGGTTGACCAGCACCATGCAGACATAGCCGCCGGCCATGGCGAAGGCGCCGTGGGCGAGGTTGACGAAGTTCATCAGGCCGAGCGTGACCGCGAGCCCGCAGGCCAGCACGAACAGCAGCATGCCGTAGGCAACGCCATCGAACAGGTTGGTGAGGATTGAGGTCATCGCGGGTCGAAGATCATCTCAAATGTGGCCGAGGGGCCGTGCTGCGCTCCCTCTCCCGCTTGCGGGAGAGGGTTGGGGTGAGGGTGTCTCCACAGAGAGACTTGCAGTGAGGAGAAAGCCCTCACCCGGCGCTTTGCGCCGACCTCTCCCGCAAGCGGGAGAGGTCTAGAAAGGCGCATCACTTCTTGGTCTTGCCGAGATCCTTGACGGCTTCAAAGGTCTGGAACTCGACATTGTAGAGCTCGCCGTCGACCTTTTCGACCTTGCGGATGTAGACGTTCTGGATGATGTCGCGCGTCTCCGGATCGATCGAGATCGGCCCGCGCGGGCTCTCCCACTTTTGGCCCTTCATGGCTTCGACCAGCTTGGTGCCGTCGGTATCGCCATTGGTCTTCTTCAGCGCTTCGTAGATCAGATGGATGCCGTCATAGCCGCTCACCGCCATAAAGCCGGGACGCGTGCCGAACGCCTTCTTGTAGGCGGCAACGAAGTCCTTATTCATCTGCGAGGGATGCGCGGCCGAGTAGATGTGTGCGGTCACGGTCCCGAGCACGGCATCGCCCATGTTGTTGAGAAGGTCGTCGTCGGTGACGTCGCCGGGGCCAATCACCCTGATGCCGGCCTTGTCGAGGCCGCGCTCGGCATATTGCTTCATGAAGTTGCCGCCCTGGCCCGCCGGCACGAATACGAAGATCGCGTCGGGCTTGGCATCCTTCATGCGCTGCAGGAACGGCGCGAAGTCGGGGTTGGCAAGCGGCGTCTTGACCTCTTCGACCACCTCGCCACCGCCGGCGGTGAAGTGCGCCTTGAAGAAGTTGAGCGCGTCATTGCCCGGCGCATAGTCCGAGGTCAGCGTCGCCACCTTCTTGATGCCGTTCTTCACCGCCCAGTCGCCAATGATGGTCGAGGACTGCGCGAGCGTGAAGCTGGTGCGCACGATATAGGGTGAACGCTCGGTGATGATGGAGGTGCCGGCCGCCATCACGACTTCCGGAATCTTGGCTTGCGTCGCGAGTGGCGCGGCGGCGAGCGCGGCCGGCGTCACGCCGAAGCCGGCGATGAAATTGACCTTGTCGTTGACGATGAGTTCCTGCGCCGCGGTCTTGGTCTTGTCCGGGATCGCAGCATCGTCCTTGAGGATGATCTCGACCTTCTTGCCGGCGACGGTGTCGCCGTTCTGCTGCATGTAGAGCTTGATCGCGTTCTCGATCTGCTTGCCGGTCGAGGCCTGGCCGCCGGTCATCGGCAGGATCAGGCCGACCTTGACGGTGTCTTCCGCCTTGGCCGGTGCGACGGCAACGAGGCCGGCGACGGCGGCAATCGCGGTCGCCCAAGAGAACTTTTGAGAAAACTGTTTGCGTTCGAACATTAGATGTCCCTCCCCTTCATTCCTGACTTTTTGTGCGCCGGACCGAGTGCCCGTCTTTGCCTCACCTTAACCCTCACACGAGCGATGTCGCGTCACATGGCGTCCCTCGCGCCTTCATTGTCAATCGGACGTTTGGCGACCATTCGGCGCAAGCCCTGCGTTCCGTTTGCTGACGGCGGGAAGCGATCTCGCGGTTACATCGGGGTAACCCGAGCCCCCCGATCTTGGCCGCTTTTCTTGGTCCCTTCCATTTGTACGGTTGTACAAATAAAATGGACCTGTCAACGAAAAAGCCCTTTCGCCAACCAAGCCAGATCGTCGCGAGCCGCTGGCCATAGTCAAGCAAGGCAGAGCCAGCCGGTGGATGGAGGATTTCGTCTTTCATTTGCAGAATTAGGACACGGCGGGCCTGGTTTGGCTGTCTACGGTAATTTGTTACCCACCTCGAATAAGCCTATTTTACGTTGTTGAAGCTAGGCTTGCGACGCCGGCCTGACTGGCATCCAACGACCCAACGCGCGCGTACGATAATGCTCAAGCCTTTCCGCACCCTTCTGGTCCTCGCAGCACTCGCCGCGGGGCTGGCCGGCTGCGGCACCGTCAACGAGAAGCTCTCCGCCAGCATGGGCGACTACGTCCCGCAATGGGCCGGGGGCTTGCCGGCGGACGCGCCGCCTCGGCCGGGCACG
Organism: Bradyrhizobium diazoefficiens; assembly: GCF_016599855.1. Lineage (NCBI taxonomy): Bacteria > Pseudomonadati > Pseudomonadota > Alphaproteobacteria > Hyphomicrobiales > Nitrobacteraceae > Bradyrhizobium > Bradyrhizobium diazoefficiens. Next base: position 5,262,385 of record NZ_CP067041.1, read on the forward strand.
CCGCAATACGACGCCTACATGAAAGAACGCGAGCGCAAGCGGCTGATGCCGGCGGCCGATCGCGAAAAGGAAGAGCAGGCGCAGAAGGGCGCGGCCGGGTCCACCTCGGGCGACGCGGTGCGCTGAGCTTTTCCCGTCATTCAGGGCGATGCGTCAGCATCGAACTATGGTGCGCAGTTGCGCACCTGAGAATCCCGAGAATTCGGGTTCGCCTCTTCGAGGCGCCCCGGAATGACGATGTCCTAATCCACGAACACCACAGTCTTGCGGCCGTTGAGGATGACGCGGTCGTCGAGATGATAGCGGATCGCACGCGCCAGCACACGACGCTCGATGTCGCGGCCCTTGCGGACCAGATCTTCCGGCGTGTCGCGATGGCTGATGCGCTCGACGTCCTGGTCGATGATCGGGCCTTCGTCGAGATCGCGGGTGACGTAATGAGCGGTGGCGCCGATCAGCTTGACGCCGCGCTCATAAGCCTGGTGATAGGGCTTTGCACCCTTGAAGCCAGGCAGGAACGAGTGGTGGATATTGATGCAGCGTCCGGACAGCTTGGCTGATAGGTCGTCAGACAATATCTGCATGTAGCGGGCGAGCACCACAAGATCGGTCCCGGTCTTGGCGACGAGATCGAGGATCTGCGCCTCCTGCTCGCGCTTGCTCTCCTTGCTAACAGCCAGATAGTGGAACGGGATCTCGGCGAAATCGAGCCCGGCGTAGACCTCGCGCGGATGATTGGAGACGATCGCAGCCAACGTCATCGGCAATTCGCCGGTGCGCCAGCGGTAAAGGATGTCGACCAGGCAATGATCGGACTTCGATACCAGCAAGATCACCTTGCGATGCGCGGCGCGGTCGCGCATCTGCCACTCCATGCCGAAACGCTCGGCGATCGCGGCAAAGCCGGTCTGGAGCGCCGCCAGTTCCACGGCGAGATCGGCCGCGGTGAACACCACGCGCATGAAGAATTTCTTGGTCTCGACATCGTCGAACTGCTGGGCGTCGAGAATGTTCTGCCCGGAGTTCGCCAGGAAAGTCGATACCGCCGAAACGATGCCGGGACGATCCGGACAGAACAAGGTCAGAACGTATTGATGATCGGGCATGACTGTTGAAGAGATGGCTCTTGATGAAGGTTCGTGCAGGCCTGCGGAACGACCCGCGATTTGCGCCCTGCTCTAGCATCGACGCGACCCTTGCGCCAATCCCGACGACGGAGTCAGGATGAATGGTCCATTGCGATTTTTGACTGATCGGAGCACGCCCATGGCCGACCGTTTGAACGGCACCCGCATCCTGATCCTGGAAAGCCGCGAGGAGGCGCAGTTCTCAAAACTCCTGACCGAGCAAGGCGCCGAGGTCGTGCAATGCCCGATGTTCACCATCCAGGACGCGCCGGACCCCGTCCCGGTCGAGGCCTGGATCCGCCGTGCCATCGACAAGCCGCTCGACGACCTCGTGCTGATGACCGGCGAAGGCCTGCGGCGGATCATGAAGCTCGCGCGCGCACGCGGGCTCGACCAAGCTTTCGTCGCAGCGCTGGCCAAATCGCGAAAATTCACTCGCGGCCCGAAACCCGGCAAGGCGCTGCGCGAGATAGGACTTGAGTCGCAGCAGACCACGGAGAAGCCCACCACCGAAGGGGTGATCGAGATGCTGAGCAAGATCGACCTCAGGGGTCGCCGCCTCGGTCTCCAGCTCTATCCCGACAAGGACCACAGTGCGCTGATCGGGGCGCTTTCAGCGCAAGGTGCCGAGCTCGATACCGTGCTGCCTTATGCCTACGATTCCAAAGCAGCCGACGCCAACATCGTCGCCGCTATCGACCACATGGCGCAGGGACGGATCGACTGCATCGCGCTGACCAACCTCGGCCAGGTCCGCCGCTTGATCGAAGCGGCGAACGCCGATGGCAGCGAGGCGAAGTTGCGCAAAGGGTTCGAGCGGACGCTGATTGCGTCGGTGGGACCGGCAGTATCAGCCGAACTCGCCGGACATGGCTTGCGCGCCGACATCGTACCGCCGGAGGACGCCTATTTTATGCGGCCGCTGATCTCGGCCATAGCGGCCGCGCTCGCGAAGAAGTGGCCCGCGCAAGAAGCGTAAGGGTCCTACGCGCGCACGACACGATACACGCTGGCGCTTCCTTCGACGCCGCGAAGAGGCGCATCAAACACTGCGATTGAATGCCCGGAAAGGAGATCGCTCACTCCCGGCGCTGAATACAGCGCCTCCGAGATACAAATTTCGCCCGCGTCCGCCAGCGACTGCACACGCGCGGCAACATTCACGGTCTGGCCGAAATAATCGAGATTGTCGTTCAGCGTTACGGCGATGGAAGGGCCGCAATGGGCCCCAATCTTCAGGATGATGCTCGGATCGCCATGCTCGGAGTTGTGGCGTTCAATTTCTCCCAGCATGTGGAGCGCCGCCGAAACCGCGTCCGTCGGACGAGAGAAGACAGCCATGACCGCGTCCCCAATCGTCTTGACGATGGCCCCGGAATGTTCCTGGACGGTCGCTCCGAGCAGGGCAAAGTGTTCGCGGACCAGCGCATAGGCATTGAGATCGCCGAGCCGTTCGTACATGGCGGTCGAACCTTTGATATCCGTGAACAGCAAGGTCACCTGCCGGATACCCAGCCCCTCCCTTTCGTCCACGCGTTCTGACCGGAACAGGCGCCGAAACGTCTGTCGCGCAAGCAACATCCCACCAGACATGTAGGGATCGAACTCAAGCGGCGGTTTGATCGTTTGAGCCAGAACTTCAGGCGGCCAATTGATCAGCAGCAAGGAGCCTCGCACGGCTCCGCGATTCTCCGCTTCGATAACGACGGGACCGGGCGGTACTGCGGCGAGCGAAGAAGAAAAACGCTGCCCATCGTATCCAATTCGCAAGATTGTCGGCGTGGTCGTCGGCTCGCCGGCCACAGCAACGACGAACGCAGCCTGGGTTTGAACATTGACCCCCGCCAGAGCGCCGGGACCGAGTTCGCAACGAATGGTCGTGGTCCCGCCTGGCGGCAAGAACGAAAGGCCGCGAACGAACGCATGCAAATAGTCGAGAAATCGGATTTGCTGGCCTGGTATCCGCGCGTCATTCAGAAATCGAAGCTTCCAATGAAAATCCTCGACTGAGAGGGAATCAGGATCATGGAACGGCAGGCGCCGAAGCTGCGGCGACACCGTAAACGTGACCTCTATGAAGTCGTCGAGATCAGTTTCACCAGTGACGTCGCACAAACCGCAAACATAGTGGGTCTTGAGCGTGCGCAAGGCGCCGAAGCTCTCGAGCACCATGCCGGATTGGGGACAGACAACGTCCCAGCTCATGTCGAATAGCCCGCATCTCGTCGCGTAGAGAAACAGGTCTATACTTTCCGGCTCCGCTATGGCGCGGTCGCGCGCGAATGCCAGAGGATTGACGCGGTAGAGCGATAAATCGTCACCGCCCCTGATGAGCGTTTCGAATTTGGAGATCACACGGGGGCTCCAGGATCGGGCCCGCTCGATCTCGGTCATCTTGCTTTCGAGGAGCGTTTCCTGAATGTCGGTCATTGTACGCCCGGGTCATTACGTTCGTCATGTGCAGGCGTGGCCGGCAAAGTGGCGGCTGCACCTCACGCGCACAGGCCCGTTCGTCTGCGGCCAAGGGCAGCACGCCAACCAAGCGGCGACGCCTAGCCTGCCACCTGCGAAGCGGCCGACATCAACTCCTGCGGGCTCGGCATCCCGAACATGCGCTGGCCGCCTTCAGGCACCTCGGTAAAAGTCCAGCGTACGACCCCTTCCCGATCGAGCAGGAACTGGCCGAACAGCTGGCCCTGGCCGGTTGCCGCCATGCGCTGATCTGCTTCCATCATCTCATAGCCATCCTTGTTGTTGAGATGCTCGGCAGCCGCCAAACGATTCATCGGTCCGGGCAATTCGCCAGGGATGTCGACCTGCATGCTCATCACCACGTCCATGCCCACCTTGCGCGGCCACTCGGTTTCTTTCTCGGTGAACTCGATATTGGGCAGGCCGAACGCGCGGTGCGAGACCCGCTCGGGATCGGATGCGGCGAGCAGATTGGGTAATGGATGGTACCGGAAGTAGAGCCGCGCCCGATCGATCGGCGTGTTGACGACGGTGAGACTTTCGACGCCCTTCCCGCGCAGGGCTGCATCGAGCTGCGCCTGCGCCGCAATATGGCGGCGGCAGAACGGGCAGTGCAGGCCTCGAAACAGGCCGACCAATATCGGACTGTGCCCGCGAAAATCCTCGAGTGCTACCTTCCCTTCGCGCGTGATCGCGTCCAGCACGATGTTGGGTGCGCGATCGCCCGGTTGCAGCGGTCCATCGACATGATGTTCTGACATGGTTGAACTCCTTCACACGACCTAGTCAAGAAATGGCAATACAATCAGTCCGGCGGGATCAAGCCCATGCCTGGTGCAGACATCATCGGCCAGCGCGAAATACCGCTCGGCTTCGGGCATGTCGCCGCGATCAAGGTTCAGCGTCGCGAGACCATCATAGCATGGAAAGAGCTGCTGCGGCTCGCCGGTTTCGCTCGCGACCTCGATGGCCTCATTGTAGCAGCGGGCGGCCTGATCGGGCCGCAAATGGCATTGATGGATTTGCCCGAGCACGATCAGGGGTACGGGGAGATGCTCGCGCTGATCGAGCGCACGGTCGATCTCGATTGCCTTTTCGGCAGCCGGCACACCTTTGTCGGTGCACTTGTCCGTGAAGGTGCAACAGGCAACCGCAAAATTAGCGAGAAGACGTGCCTGGAACCCAAGATCGCCAATACGATGGGCAACGTCCAGTCCGCGCCGGCAAACCTCCATGGCTTGCGCCGGGTCGACAATCGTGTAGAGCACGCCGAGATTAGTGTAGCCGCGGCAGGCCACATTGAGAAGGCCGGCGGCTTCGGCTGCTGCGACACTTTGCTCCACCTCGCGCACCGCATCCTGGTGTCGTCCAAGCCGCGCCAGTGCAACTCCCTTGGTGTTGAGAGCCTCCGCAATCGCGCGCGCCGCCTCGAGTCGGGTCTGCTCGTCCGCGGCCGCCGGCGCGGATCGGGCATAGCCAAGCGCCTCGTCAGCCCATCTCGCGGCGGCCATATGATCGCCCATGCGAAAGGCCAGACGGCCTCGCTCCTGCGAGAGGTGCGCCCACTCGATGGGCGCTTCGGCCCCTCCAAGCCGTTCAGCCGCCTCGGCGTAATGCGTCTCGGCCTTGATCCGCTTGCCGGCGTCCCACAACAAGCGGCCAAGCTTGCGAAGAATTCGCGCTTCGCCGATGCGATCCGCTGCGGCGCGGTGCCCCTCCAGCGCACTCTGGTAGTGCTCCTCGGCCGTGTTGCGATGGCCGGCCGCGCCACAGAGATCCGCGATCCGCTCGTACAGAACCAGCCGCTCCGGGTCGCATTCGCCATCGGTCAACAGCACTGCGAGGGCCTGTTGATAGAGACGGATGGCATCATCATTGGCATAGGTCGCGCGTGCGCGATCGCCGGCGGCGCGCAGATAACGCGCGCCTTTCGGCTTGTTCGCGCTGAGGCTGAAGTGATGTCCGAGCAGGACGAGGTCTTCGAGCCGCTCGGGCTCGCTGCCATAGAGACGCTCCAGCGCGGCACCAATCCGTCCATGGAGTTCGATCCGGCGCTGCAAGAGTAGGTTTTGATAGATCACGTCCTGAAGCATGGTCTGCGTAAAGCGGTAGGATCGCAGCGAGATCGAGTTCGAGCCCGCGACCTCCTCGACGATCTCGGCGTCGCACAGAAGTTCGAGCCCTGCCTCCACCTTCGCCCGCTCTGTTGCCGCCGCAACGAGGAGAGCCACATCAAAGCGCGGCCCGATCACCGCGGCCTCCTGCGCCAGCCGGCGCACCTCATGCGGCAGCCGATCCAGCCGGGCCAGCAACAGAGCCTGAATGCTCGCCGGGATATCGGCGGCGGCCTCACCGGACTTGATCCGCCACTGCGAGCCGTCGCGCTCGAGGGCGCCAGCTTCGATGAGACCGCGGATGATTTCCTCGAGGAAAAGCGGATTGCCGCTCGCGCGCTCCAGGATGCGACTAAACAGACTTCCCGGCGGCTCACGCCAACCGTGACTGAAAAAAGCCGCGAGCAGCTTTTGTCCGTCAACGTCACCGAGCGGAGGCAATCGGATGGTTGTGTGGCTGATCCGGCCCGAACCGAACTGATCCAGCTCCAGCATTGGCCGATGCGTAAACAACAGCATCAGCCGCGTGCGCTCCAACCGGTCCATCAGGAAGCGCAGCGCTTCGAGAGACACGGCATCGGCCCAGTGCAGATCCTCGACAATGATCAGAAGCGGTGACGAGGCCAGGCGCCGTTCGAAAACCGTCCGGATCGCAAAGAATATCTGTCGCCGAAGCTGTTCGGGTTCGACATGCCTGAGCACGGTGTCCGGGCCGCCGAGGCCGAGGACGTGGACATAGAGCGGCATCAGCCGCTCTGCCTCTTCGGCCGCAAGGCCAAGCTCCGACAGCGCTTCGGCCAGGCGGGCCTCAGCCTCCACGGCGCTGGCCTTCTGCGCGATGCCATAGGCGCTGCGCAGCACTGCGGCGAGCGTGCCGTAGGATTGTTCGCCGAGCGGCGAGCACACGGCCTGCCGGATCGCCACACCTTCGAAGCGCCCTTCGTCGCGGATACGGGCTACGAATTCGTTCACCAGGCGCGTTTTGCCGATGCCCGCTTCGCCGACCAGCCGCACCAGTTGCGCCGCGCCGCCGCACGCGCGATCGAGGCTGCCGATCACGCGAGCAAGCTCGGCCTCGCGGCCGATCAGGGGCGCACTGAGGCCCAGCGTGTCGAGGCCTCGTGCCGCGCGCGGCATGTCGAGCGGCCCCTTGAGGCGATGGACCAGGACGCTGCCCATCTTGCCCTTGAGCGAGACCTCACCAAGCGATTCATACGAGAATGCATGCCGGGTCAGGCGGTAGGTCAACGGCCCGATCAGCACCTCGTCCGGCGGCGCCATTGACTGCAATCGCTGGGCGGTATTCACCGTGTCGCCGATCACCGAGTAGGATTTGGCAACGCCCACCCCCAGTCCGCCCGCGACCACGTGCCCGGTATTGATGCCAATATGGAGCAATAGCGGTGCGCCGGCATAAACCTTTGCACGGTCACTGAGCCGCTCAGTCCGCTTGATCATGTCGAGGGCAGCGCGGACCGCCCGCTCCGGATCGTCCTCGTGCGCAGCCGGCGCACCGAACAGCGCCAGCAGCGCGTCGCCGATGAATTTGTCCACGAAGCCGCCAAAGCCTTGCACTGCGGCCGTCAGCTCCTCAAACAATTCGTTCTGAAGCGTCTGTATGATCTCGGGATCGAGCCGCTCGCTCATTGCAGTGAAGCCGCTGAGATCGGCAAACAACACGGTGACGGTGCGGCGGTTGGCTTCGCTATCGATCTGGCCCGTCTGCGGTCGAAATGCGTGTTGAGTCTCGGACGCCGGCACGAGCGGTGGAGAGGACGACGACCTGATCGGAACCGTCATCGAGCTTGTCCGCTGCAATGCCTGCTCGCCACCCTGGGCGGCCTCGCCGACAAGAGCGCCGCATTTCGGGCAGTAGACGAAATCCGGCGCGCATGGAAAGCCGCAGCCAGCGCACGCGCGCGGCTGCTTCGTGCCGCACTTCGGGCAGAAGGCAAAACCGTTCTGAACCTCAGAACCGCAACCCGAGCACGTCATGGCCCCAAACCCTGCGGAAGCCGTGATCCGAGATCTGCTGGACCCACTTAATGGGCCCAGGATATGGAGCACAATGGGCTCGGCGCGCTGGAAGAGCAAGTGGCGGCCGGTCTACGCCTGCCGTAGCGGGCCCGCACGGCGAGGCGATGTTGCGGATGCGCTGGCGAGCCGAAAGGCAGCTGCTGCGCGCCGACCCGTACGCGGTGGCCACATGTCCGCATGCGGTAGCGTCAATTGACACAAGCACCATCACCGCTACCCTACCCAGAAGAACAAACAACAAGGGGCAGGGAATCGCCGTGACTGGAGTCTTCGCGTTGTGAGCGCAACCGCGCGGCGTTCGGCGCTCGCACCATTCCGCATCCGCAACTATCGCTTCCAGTGGCCGTCCGACCTGCTCACCTCGTGGGCGTTCGAGGTGGAGACGCTCGTGCTCGGCTGGTACATTATGGTCGAGACCGGCTCGGTGCTGCTGCTGACCGTCATGGCCTCGCTGCAATATGTCGGGACGCTGATTGCGCCCGTGCTCGGGATGGTCGGCGACCGCATGGGTCATCGCGACCTCCTGGTTGTGATGCGCCTCACCTACACGGTACTCGCCTCGACCATCATGGTGCTGGCACTGACCGACCATCTTGCGCCGCTCAACGTCATGATCATCGTCGCGATCATGGGCCTGATCCGCCCCTCCGATCTCGGCGTGCGCGGGGCGCTGCTTGCCGACATCATGCCGCCCGAGCAGCTGGTCGGCGCCATCAGCCTTGCACGCACGACGCAGGATAGCGCACGCATTGCCGGCGCGTTGACCGGCGCAGGCTTGTTCGCCCTCCTTGGCATCGGCCTCGTCTATGCTGCGATCGCCAGCTTCTACCTCGTCGCAGCGATTCTGATGTTCTGCCTGAGCCGGCCGGAAAAGTCGGTCACCACAACGGACCTCCCCGCGAACAGCCACGCCGTCTCGCGATTGCTGGGCGATCTGAAGGAAGGCATCGTCTATGCCTGGAACGGCCCGGGGATGCGCGCTGCGCTGTGCGTCGCCTTCCTGGCCAACCTCACGGCGTTTCCGATCACCAACGGATTGCTGCCCTTTGTTGCGCGCGACATCTTCCACACCGACCAGACCGGTCTCGGCTATCTGTCGGCGAGCTTTGCCGCGGGCTCGCTGACGGGCTCCATCACGCTGAGCCTCGTCAGCGGGGTCCGCATCGCCCGGCTTTTGATCGGCGCGACGCTGGCCTGGTACGCGATGTTGCTGGTATTCGTCGAAATCAGGACCATGCCGATCGCCATGGCCTGCCTCATGCTCGCCGGCATCGCCCAGAGCATGTCGATGATCTCTGCGGCCGTGATCCTGATGCGCACGGCCAGCGCGCATCTGCGCGGCCGCGTCATGGGCGTACGGATGATGGTGATCTATGGCCTGCCGATCGGATTGCTCGCGGCGGGCAGCCTGATCGACCTGATCGGCTATTCCGCCATGGGCTCGGTTTATGCGGTCGCGGGCATCATTATGATGTTGGGGATCGCGGTACGCTGGCGCGACGATCTGTGGCCGGCGCACGCCCCGGCCAATACGGGATGACGGGACAGGCTCTCTCGCGCCTTAATCGCCGTACCTGCGCAGCCGCTCGATATCGAGGATGGTGACGCCGCCATATTCGAGCCGCAGCAGCCCCTCCTTCTCCAGCCGGTTGAGCGCCCGGTTGGCGTTCTGGCGCGACATGCCGGAGAGTGCGCCAATCTCCTCCTGGGTAATCTCCAGATGGGCGGTCGATTCCGGATAGAGGATCGGGTTGAACAGCGAGGCGATGCCGCGCGCGAGGCGCGCGGTGGCATCCAGCGTGCGATTAACCTCGATCATGCCGATGAACTGGCCGAGCCGCTCGTTGAGCTGGCGGACCAGGAAGCGGTTGAAGCCGACGCTGTTCTCGAACAGCCACATGAAGGCCGAGCGCTCCATCAGTGCGAGGCGGCTGTCGCGCAGCGCGACCACGTCGTAGCGGCGCAGCTCGTTCTTGAGCACACTGCCCTCGCCGAACCAGGCGCCCGCCGTGAGCCCGGCAAGGCTGGTCTCCTTGCCGTCGCGCGAAACGCCACCCATGCGGGCGAGGCCACTCACCATGCCGGCCCAATAATCGAACTTGTCGCCGCGCATGAACACGGTCTCGCCGGTGCCGTAGGACCGCTCCGTGATCCCGCCGCGGGCGATCTCGATCTCCGCTGGCGTGAGCTCGCGCGACCAGGCGGCGACACGCTTCAGTTGATCCTCTGAAATCATGATCGAGAGGCCAGCCGCACCGTTTCGTCACTCCATCCTTTTGTTGCGCTGCAACACGATCGTTTCGATCGCCATCTGACAAAACATGGATGTCGCTGCCGCCCGGAAAACTTTGTCGCAGAATTGTCAGGCCGAAGACATTTCAAAATAGCGCTTTCCCCTATTGAGAGCCATCTCGGGCGATGCGGCTTTTGATCCCAAATGGGTCGTAAGCGGGCGGCTCCAGACGGGACCATCTGCTGCATGGCCTCGCCGGGACGGCCGTACTAGGATTGCCCGGGAGGAACGGACGAAGAGCGCCGCTGAACGCGCCATCACCGGGAGGGATTTGTTTGGTGGCTACCAGTCTCGAAGTGCGCGGCGTGTCCTTGCGATTCGGCGGCGTCCGTGCGCTGACCGACGTCAGCTTCGCCATCAGGGAGGGCGAGCTGTTCTCGATCATAGGCCCCAACGGGGCCGGCAAGACCTCGATCGTGAATTGTATTTCCGGCCGCTACAAGCCAACCGAAGGCCAGCTGTTCTACGGGGGACGCGACATCACGGGGCTGACGCCGAACGCGCGCCCCACGCTCGGCATCGGCCGCACCTTCCAGAACCTGGCGCTATTCCACCACATGAGCGTGCTCGACAACATCATGGTCGGCCGCCATCATTTGCTGAAGAACAATTTCCTCACGGGATCGCTGTACTGGCTGACCGGCGCGCGCAAGGAAGAGCTCGAGCACCGCCGCAAGGTCGAGGAGATCATCGACTTCCTCGATCTGCAGTCGGTTCGCAAAGCCATCGCCGGCACCCTCTCCTACGGCCTGCGCAAGCGCGTCGAGCTCGCCCGCGCCATGGCGCTGGAGCCGCGCCTCATCCTCCTCGACGAGCCGATGGCCGGCATGAATTTCGAGGAGAAGGAGGACATGGCCCGCTACATCGTCGACCTCAACGAGGAGTTCGGCATGACGGTGGTGATGATCGAGCACGACATGGGCGTGGTCATGGACATCTCCCATCGCGTCATGGTGCTGGATTTCGGCCGGAAGATCGCCGAGGGCGATCCTGCGGCGGTGCTTGCCGATCCCCACGTCAGGCGCGCCTATCTCGGCGAGGAGGACGAGGTGCTGGTCGATCCCGACGATGCGCCGCCGGCGCAGGAGAGCGCGGCATGATGGATTATGCAGGCCGCGTCGCGCAGGCCGACACCTATCCAAAGATGCTCCGGCTCAATGCGAGGGAGTACGGCAACGAGATCGCGTTGCGCGAAAAGGATCTCGGCCTCTGGCGTCCATTCACCTGGAGCGATTACCAGACCCGCGTGCGCGACTTCGCGCTCGGGCTGATCGAGCTGGGCCTCGGGCGCAGCGACGTCATCGGCATCATCGGCGACAACCGGCCGGACTGGGTTGCCGCGGAGGTGGCCACCCACGCGATCGGCGGACTGAGCCTCGGGCTCTATCGCGATGTCCTCGATGAGGAAGCCTCCTATCTCCTCAACTACGGCGAGGCCCAGCTCGTCTTCGCGGAGGACGAGGAGCAGGTCGACAAGCTGCTGGCGCTGGCCGAGCGCGTGCCGAAGCTCAAGCACATCATCTATTCCGATCCGCGGGGCATGCGGAAATATGACGATCCCAGGTTGATGTCGGCGGAGAAATTCGCCGAGCTCGGCCGCGCGCGGGCTGCGCGCGAGCCGGAGCTTTACGATCGGCTCGTCGATGCCACCAACGGCGAGGACGTCGCGATCCTCTGCACGACGTCAGGCACTACCTCGCATCCGAAGCTCGCGATGCTGGCTGCCGGCCGCGTGCTCGGCCATTGCGCGACCTATCTCGCCTTCGATGCCAAGGGCCCCGACGACGAATACGTCTCCGTGCTGCCGCTGCCCTGGATCATGGAACAGGTTTACGTGCTCGGCAAAGGCCTGCTGTGCCGGATGAAGATCAACTTCGTCGAAGAGCCCGACACCATGATGAACGATCTGCGCGAGATCGCGCCGACGTTCGTCCTCTTTGCGCCGCGTGTCTGGGAATCGATCGCTGCCGAGGTTCGCGCCAAGGTGATGGACGCGGCGCCGTTCAAGCAGCGCCTGTTCGACATCGGCATGAAGACCGGGCTCGCCGCGCTCGCGCAAGGCAACCGGTCGGGCTTTGCCGATGCCATCCTGTTCCGCGCGCTGCGCGATCGCCTCGGCTTCACCCGCCTGCGCTCGGCGGCCACCGGTGGCGCGGCGCTCGGCCCTGATACCTTCAAGTTCTTCCAGGCGATGGGCGTGCCGCTGCGCACGCTCTACGGCCAGACCGAATTGCTCGGTGCGTACACGCTGCACCCCGAAGGCAAGGTCGATCCTGACACCACCGGCGTGCCGATGGCCGACAGCGTCGAGATCCGTATCGACAATGCCGACGTTCACGGCGTCGGCGAAATCGTGGTGCGGCATCCCAACATGTTCCTCGGCTACTACAAGAACCCTGAAGCGAGCGTCGCCGACGTCCGTGACGGCTGGATGCTGTCGGGCGACGCCGGCTATTTCAACGCGAACCGCCAGCTCGTCGTCATCGATCGCATCAAGGATCTTGCAGAGACCTCGCGCGGCGAGCGCTTCTCGCCGCAATTCATCGAGAACAAGCTGAAATTCTCGCCCTACATCGCCGAAGCCGTCGTGCTAGGCGCCGGCCGCGATGCGCTCGCGGCGATGATCTGCATCCGCTACTCCATCATCTCGAAATGGGCGGAGAAGAACCGGCTCTCGTTCACGACCTACAGCGATCTTGCCTCGCGGCCCGAGGTCTATGCACTGCTTCGCAAGGAGGTCGAGACCGTCAACGCCACGCTGCCGCCGGCCCAGCGCATCTCGCGCTTCCTGCTGCTCTACAAGGAGCTCGATGCCGACGACGGCGAGCTCACCCGCACGCGCAAGGTGCGCCGCGGCGTCATCAACGAGAAATATGCTGGGATCATCGACGCCATCTACCGCGGCGCCGCCGACATCCCTGTCGATACCGTGATCCGCTTCCAGGACGGCACCACGCAAAGGGTGCGCACGACGCTACGCGTGATGGATCTGGGCGGAGGCGCGCACATGGCGGAGGCTGCGGAGTGAGTTCACTTCCAACCCGGAACGCTTCGCCAGTCGATGCGCCCTCTCCCCTTGTGGGAGAGGGCATCTCCGCAGCCAGCCACACCTTCACTCGGGTGAGGAGTCTGCGCTCCACACCGTCAGTGCCGAGACAACCCCTCACGCGGCTTCGCTTCGCGAAGCCACCCTCTCCCACAGGGGGAGAGGGTGCACCGTCATTGCTTCTGCATTTTGCGCGGACATCGGCATGAACACCGCCTTCCTCATCCAGCTTCTGGTCAACGGCCTCGTGGTCGGCACGCTCTATGGCGTGGTCGCGATGTCATTTGTGCTGATCTACAAGGCCACCCAAGTCGTCAATTTCGCGCAAGGTGAATTGCTGCTGGTCGGCGCCTGGGTATGCTGGGCGCTACTCGCGAAATACCAGGTGCCCTTCTGGATCGGCATGCCGATGACGCTGGTGTTCATGTTCGTGTTCGGCATCGCGGTCCAGGTCCTGATCCTGCGGCCGATGATCGGCGAGCCCATCATCTCCGTGATCATGGTGACGATCGGTCTCTCCACCGTGCTCCAGGCGACGCTGAAATGGATGTTCGGCGTCAACCCGCAGCCGTTCCCGCGCGTGTTCGAGAGCGAGTCGGTGGACCTGTTCGGGCTCCAGATCCAGACCGTCTATGTCATGAGCCTCGTGGTCTCGGTCGCGATGATGATCGGCATGGCCTGGTTTTTCCGCGCCTCGAAATACGGGCTTGCAATGCGCGCCACCGCGTTCAACCAGCAAGTCGCGCAGTCGCTCGGCATTTCTGTGAAGAGCGTATTCGCGATGGCCTGGGCGATCTCAGCGACGGTGTCGGCGGTCGCGGGTGTGGTCGTCGCCGTGGTGAACGGCGTGTCGTCGGGGCTAGCCGCCTACGGCATCAAGGTGTTTCCGGCGGCGATCCTCGGCGGGCTCGATTCCGTCGGCGGCGCGGTGCTCGGCGGCATCATCATCGGCCTGCTCGAGAACGTCGCGCAATATGTCGACAGCGAATACCTGCACTGGGGCAATCTCTACGAGATCGCGCCGTTCTACGTCCTCATCATCGTGCTGATGATCAAGCCCTACGGCCTGTTCGGCACCCACGACATCGAGCGGATCTGATCCATGGCCGGCCCTGCACTCATCCCTGCTGGTGATTTCCGCACCTCCTATGCCGCCGACACCACCATCTTCCCGACGACAACCAGCCGCAACTGTGCGATTCTCGGCGTATTGTTGCTCTGCCTCGTGCCGCAATTCCTTGGCGGCTACTGGCTCAGCATCCTCATCCAGATCGGCATCTTCTCGATCGCCGCGCTGGGCCTGAACATACTGGTCGGCTTCACCGGGCAGATCTCGATCGGCCACGCCGCCTTCTTCCTGCTCGGCGCGTTCTCCTCGGCCTATATCTCCAATAACGCGCCGATCCCGGTGTTCTTCGCGATCCCGCTCGCAGGAATCGTCACCGCGCTGGTCGGGCTGATCTTCGGCATTCCGGCGGCGCGCCTGAAAGGACTCTATCTCGTCATCGCGACGCTGGCGGCGCAGTACATTCTGCTCGACTTCTTTTCCCGCGCCGAATGGTTCTCCGGCGGCTCGGTGCCGGCGAGCGCCGAACCGTTCGCGATTCTGGGCTACACCCTGCGCGGCGATAAGCAGTATTTCTACGTCGTGCTGACCTATGTGCTGGCCAGCTACATCCTCGTCACCAATCTGATGCGCACGCGCGACGGCCGCGCGCTGGTGGCGATCCGCGATCATTATCTCTCCGCCGAGATCATGGGCATCAACCTCACCAAATACCGCACGCTGTCGTTCGGCCTCGCCGCTTTCTTCGCCGGCATCGCCGGCGCGCTCTATGCGCATTACCAGCTCGTGGTGTCGCAGGAGGGTTTCGGCATCGAGCGCTCGATCCTGTTTCTCGCCATGATCATCATTGGCGGTACCGGCTCGATCATGGGCACGTTGATGGGCACCGCCTTCGTCGTGCTGCTGCCGGAGTCGATGGAACTCCTCAGCGCCCACTTAAAGGGAGGCGTGATCGACAAGGCGCTGTCGCTCAACAACAACATCACCTTCCTGCGTGAGATCGCGATCGGGGTGATCATCATCGTGTTCCTGATGTTCGAGCCTGATGGCCTCGCGCATCGTTGGCGTCAGATCAAGGCATACTGGAAACTCTACCCGTTCTCGCACTGAGCACGACCAACACTCTAACCAACGAATAAACAGGAGGAGGCAACCCATGAAGACAAAATCCCTTTTGAGCACCGCATCGCTCGCGCTTGTGATCGCGGCTTTCTCAGCAGGCGCACAGGCACAGATCGCGATCGGGCATCTCGCCGATTATTCCGGCGGCACCTCCGATGTCGGCACGCCCTATGGCCAGGCCGTCGCCGATACCTTCGCCTGGGTCAACAAGAACGGCGGCGTCGGCGGCAAGCAGGTCAATGTCGACACCAACGACTACGGCTACCAGGTGCCGAAGGCGATCGCGCTCTACAAGAAGTGGTCGGCACCGGACAGCAAGGTCGCCGCGATCATGGGCTGGGGCACGGCGGATACCGAAGCGCTGACCGGCTTCCTCGCCCAGGACAAGATCCCCGACATGTCCGGCTCCTACGCCGCCGCCCTCACCGACCCCGAAGGCGTCAGCGGCAAGGCAAAACCCGCTCCTTACAATTTCTTCTACGGTCCGAGCTATTCGGACTCGCTGCGCGCGATG
The DNA here is from genome assembly GCF_016599855.1 of Bradyrhizobium diazoefficiens. Lineage (NCBI taxonomy): Bacteria > Pseudomonadati > Pseudomonadota > Alphaproteobacteria > Hyphomicrobiales > Nitrobacteraceae > Bradyrhizobium > Bradyrhizobium diazoefficiens. The sequence continues at coordinate 5,278,176 of NZ_CP067041.1, forward strand.
CTGATGTGGGCGGCCGAAGACTGGAGGGCCAAGGGTAAGCCCGGCAAGCCGAAATTCGTGCACATGGGCGCCAACCACCCCTATCCGAACGCACCGAAGGCGGCCGGCGAAGCCATGGCGCATGAGCTCGGCTTCGATGTGCTGCCGCCGCTGGTGTTCGCGCTGGCGCCGGGCGATTACAGCGCACAGTGCCTGAGCCTGAAATCCTCAGGCGCCAATTACGCCTATCTCGGCAACACTGCGGCTTCCAACATCTCTGTGATGAAGGCCTGCAAGACCGCCGGCGTCGAGATCCAGTTCCTCGGCAACGTCTGGGGCATGGACGAGAACGCCGCCAAGACCGCAGGTGATGCCGCCAATGGCGTGATCTTCCCGCTGCGCACCGCCGTGAGCTGGGGCGGCGACGCGCCCGGCATGAAGACGTTGATGGAGATCTCGAAGATGTCGGACCCCACCGGCAAGGTTTATCGTCCGGTGCACTACATCGCCGCCGTCTGCTCGGCGCTCTACATGAAGGAAGCGCTCGACTGGGCTGCCAAGAACGGCGGCGCCACCGGCGACAACGTCGCGAAGGGTTTTTACCAGAAGAAAGACTGGGTGCCGGCTGGCATGGAAGGCGTCTGCAATCCCTCGACCTGGACCGACAAGGACCATCGCGGCACGCTGAAGGTCGACCTCTATCGCACCAGGATCACAGGCGCGACCGACGGCGATCTCAACGATCTCATGACCAAGGGCACGATCAAGCTCGAGAAAGTCAAGACTGTCGAACTGCCGCGCAAGCCAGAGCTGCTGGGCTGGTGAGCGCCGCTATTTCCACACACACAACGGTCATCCCCCCGAAGGCGGGGGATCCAGAACGCCGTGAATCTCAGGCCTCTCTGGAATACTGGGTCGCCCGGTCAAGCCGGGCGACGACAGCGGAGATTGATCAAACATGACCGAGACCGCAGAAGCAGTTCGTTCCACCCCCACCGCCGTCCCCGCGCCGCCGCTCCTCAGCGTGCGCAACATCGAGGTGGTCTATGACGACGTCATCCTGGTGCTGCGCGGCCTCAGCCTGGATGTGCCCAAGGGGGCGATCGTGGCGCTGCTGGGCGCCAACGGCGCCGGCAAATCGACGACGCTGAAGGCGATCTCGGGGCTGCTCAAGACCGAGGATGGCGAAGTCACGCGCGGCGAGATCCTGTTCGAGGGCGAGCGAATCAACGGCATCGATCCCGACAAGATCGTTCGCCGCGGCATCTTCCAGGTGATGGAGGGCCGGCGCATCGTTGCCGACATGACGTCGCTGGAGAATCTCAAGCTCGGCGCCTTCACCCGCAGGGACCGCGAGGTCCATGCCGATCTCGACATGGTCTTCAACTATTTTCCGCGCCTGAAGGAGCGTACCGGCTTCGCCGGCTATCTCTCCGGCGGCGAGCAGCAGATGCTCGCGATCGGCCGCGCACTGATGGCGCGCCCGAAGATGATCCTGATGGACGAGCCGTCGATGGGCCTGTCGCCGCTGCTGGTGAAAGAGGTGTTCTCGATCATCCAGAAGATCAACCGCGATCTCGGCGTCACCATCCTGCTGGTCGAACAGAACGCGCGCGCCGCACTGTCGGTGGCAAGCCACGGCTACATCATGGAGCAGGGCAAGGTCGTGCTCGACGGCACCGCCGACGAATTGCGCGACAACGAGGACGTCAAGGAATTCTACCTCGGCGGCGCCGGCGACCAGCGCAAGAGTTTCAAGAACCTCAAGAGCTTCAAGCGGCGCAAGCGGTGGCTCTAGCCCTCCAGAACCTGCTCCGCTTCGGTGACTGCGCAGAGAACATGATAGAACGACGACGCAGGAATAGTGTCGATCAGCGATTTACCGTCGCTGTCGAACTGGTCGTACCAGCCGCCCCGCACGGGATGGCTGAGATAATGCCGTTCGAGCCGCACCAGCGCAGCGCGCGCTTCCTCGGCGGCCCCCGCCTCACCGGACTCCGCCTGCGCGATCCAGGCCTTCGCGATCTCGGTCTGCGGCCACAGCCGGCGCGTCGAACGGCGGACGTTGCCGGTGTCATCGCCCTCGTCGACAAGGCAGCCGGTCGCGGCGTCGCGATAGCGCAGCGCGGTCGCCAGCAACTCGGCACGCCGCTGTCCGGTCGGACAGCCCGTGATGCGTTCAAACCCCTTCAGCAGCCAGACCCATTCCGCCTGGTGGCCGGCTTCGATACTGATCGGTTCGATCTTCGACCAGTCCTCCTCGAAGTACTCGCCGAGCGCACACGTCCGCTTGTCGTAGAGATTGGCGAGGAACAGCGCGAAGAACTCACCTGCGCGATTCTGGAACGACAGATCATGGGTCGCGTCGAAACACGCGATCATCGCCTCGAACAGATGCATGTGCGGATTCTGCCGCCGCGGCAGCGACACCGGCAGGCTCTCATGCACGCCGCCATGCGGCGACCGCAGATGGCCGTCGAGGAAAGCGAGCAGCGCGTCGATCTCGGTGCGGATTTGCGCGTCTTGGTCCAGCGCATACACGCTCGCCAGCGCAAACAGGATGAAGGCGTGGTCGTAGGCATCGCGCCGTGCGTCCAGCACCGCGCCCTCCGGCGTCAGCCGGTGCACATAGCCGGGCCGTCCGTCGGGAGCCTTCGCGCGTCCCAGCAAATGCTCGAGCCCCTTCAGCGCGATGGCGCGCCCTTCGGGATACCAGCCCATCTGCGCCGCCTTGGCGTAGCAATAGATTTGCCGAGCCTGCACGAAGACGCGGCGCGGCGCAGCGGCATCCGCCGTTCCGTCGCGGTGCAGCCGGTCGATGAAGCCGCCCGCGGCGTGGTCCCAGCCGACGGTCGACCACAGCGGTATCGCGTCTTCGATCATGCGGCGCTTCAGGCGCGCGACGACGCCGGCCGCCTCCTCCGCCGGAATGATGATGCTCTCGTCCGCCATCGCGTCCTCGCTATGCCCCGCCAATGGCCGTCTGATACCCATGCGGGCGGCGGCGCGCAACGGATGCCAACCCGGAAAGATCTGCCATGACCGCCTATTACGACTCCCTCGAGACGCGCGAGCACCCGGCGCGCGAGGCCGATCTGTTCGCCCGCCTGCCGGATGTGCTGCGTAGCGCCATGGCCGCGCCCGCCTATGCAGCGCGGCTCAAGGGCATCGATCCGGCCTCGGTGATCTCCAGAGCTGCACTGGCCGCTCTTCCGGTCCTGCACAAGTCGGAACTGCCCGCCCTGCACAAGGCCTCGCAGCCTTTCGGTGGCTTCGTGGCAGCGGCCCCAGGATCGTTCGCCCGCCTCTTCACCTCCCCGGGCCCGATCTTCGAACCGGAGGGGCGGCAGGCCGATCCCTGGCGCGGGGCGCGGGCGCTGTTCGCAGCCGGGTTCCGCAAGGGCGACGTAGTGCTCAACACCTTCAGCTATCACCTCACGCCCGGCGGCTTCATCTTCGATGCGTCGGCCCGCGCGCTCGGCTGCGCGGTGATCCCCGCCGGTCCCGGCAACACCGAGCAGCAGTTCGAACTGATCGAAGCCTACCGGCCGATCGGCTACAGCGGCACGCCCGATTTCTTGAAGATCCTGCTCGATGCCGCAGCGGCTTCGGGGCGCGACATCTCCTCGATCAAGCGCGCGCTGGTCTCAGGGGCGGCGTTCCCGCCCGCGCTCCAGGCCGAGATCAAGGCGCGCGGCATCGACGCCTACCAGGCCTTCGGCACCGCCGATCTCGGCCTCATCGCCTTCGAGACCGAGGCGCGCGAGGGCATGGTCGTGAACGAGGATCTGATCATGGAGATCGTCAAGCCCGGCACCGGCGATCCCGTTGCGCCGGGCGATGTCGGCGAGATCGTGGTGACCTCGCTCGATCCGCACCATCCCTGGATTCGCCTGGCGCTCGGCGATCTCACCGCAGCGCTGCCGAGCCCAAGCCAATGCGGGCGCACCAACATGCGCATCAACGGCTGGATGGGCCGCGCCGACCAGACCACCAAGGTCAAGGGCATGTTCGTCCGTCCCGAGCAGATCGCCGAGATCGGCAAGCGCCACGGTGATTTGGGGCGGCTTCGGCTCGTCGTCACCCGGGAGGGCGAGGCTGATGCGATGACGCTGAAAGCGGAATGCGCCTCCCCGAGCGACGCGATTCTGAACGATCTCGCGGCGACGCTGCGTGCGGTGACCAAGCTCGGCGGCAATGTCGCGCTGGTTGCGATGGGGTCGTTGCCCAACGATGGCAAGGTGATTACCGACGAGCGTTAGACCGTGGTGTTCTTTCTTGCGACAACCTTCTGATTGGACGTTTCCGCGCCGAACAGCAGGGCGATCCGGTCGACGACTGCAAACATCCCCAAGAACAAGATGCTGGTTTCGGAGAAGATGCGCGACAAGCGGTCATAGCCGGCGCGCATCAGGCTGAACTTGAAGGACAATATCCAGCACGGCGGCGCCAGCAGTTGAATGACGTTGCAGTCCTCAAACCCGCTCTGCAGCGTGAGATCGACCAGGTGCCTGCTCGAGAAAAGATTGAGATGGCGCGGCCAGTAGAATCCGCCCCACCCCTGGCCGAAGATCTTCCGGTCCCACCCGTTCCGGTTCGGCGTTTCCATAGCCAGGATGCCGCGGGGGGCCAGCGCCACCGCACAACGCTCCAGGGATTTGCGAACATCCCATACGTGTTCGATCAGCTGGTTCATCGTGATGACGTCGAACGACGCCGGCGCGATGTCCGCGGTCTCGATCGTTCCGACGATCATCTTGATGTCTGCACGCCGCATCTCGGCGGCCACGGCTGGCGAAAAATTCCAGTCGAGCCCGGCCAGACGCGCCTTCGGATAGCGGCGGCGCAGGGCAAGCAGAAATTGAGCATCGCCGCAGCCGATGTCCAGCAGGCTCATGTCTTCAGGAAGATCGCCCAATGCCTTGAAGCGAGCGACCAGGACGGAATCCTTAAGATTGGCGAGCAGGTTTTGCGAACCGCGGAAAGCATCGGTAAACGTAAAATAATCGGAGGGATAGATCTTCGCGATTTCCTCGATTCTGGGGCGCGGATTCAAATAGAGATGCTCGCATCCGCTGCATTGGAAGAAAGTGTAGGCTTGCGGGTAGATCGGGTGCAGATAGTCGCGGCCGGTGGCGATGGTCCTGCCGTCCGACGCTCCGCAGACGACGCAGTTGGTGCTCTCAGTCTCGACCGTCATCGCGCTGCTCGCCAGGGAAGCTCTCGCATCCACTTCGCCAGGAGGCCGAGATATCCGCCGTCGAAAAACTCTAGGCGCCCCTCGAATGGACGGTATTCGGGATGCGCCAGCGCATAGGCCTTGTGACGCTCATGAAGTTGCCGCAGGCTGGCATAGGGAATCGACGGAAACAGATGGTGCTCGCCATGATAGTTGAAATCGAACGCTCCGAGGACCCAGGTCTGCCATCTCGGCCCCGAAATCGTTCGGACAACCCACGGCCGGTCCGGCGAGCCGTGCTCGCACATCAGCCGCGTCGACGACAGCAGCTTTCCCACCGTCGCGATCGGCAATATCCAGAAAGCAACATAGTAGAGTGGATTGCCGAAGACAAAAGTAAAGGCTGCGGCGATCACCGCCTGCACCGCCAGGAACGTGAGCGGCTCCGCATACGAACGCGGTGATTTGCCGGACGCCTGCTGCGAGAGGAATTGCAGGCCGGCAGGAATACCGGACGCGAACCAGACGAAGCGGAGAATGAGCTGCGGTTTCGATCCCGGGAATGTCGTATAGACATCGAGCTCCGGATCCTTGTCAGTGCCGAGAAACTGATGGTGCGCGAGATGAAAGCTCCGGTATGACATCGTAAGGCCGATCGGATAGGCCGTAAGCACCGATGCCAGCCAATCGGAGCGCCTGTTCAACAAATTGTGGTGGACAGCCTCGTGCATGCCGTTGCCGAGCGAATATTGCGTCCAGCCGATTGCTACGAAAGCCAACGCATAGATCGGCAAGGCCGCCGACAAGGAGAGCTCGCGCGTGCTCCAGACAGCCCCCAGCGAGAGGATCGCGACCGCATAGAGGCCCCCGATCACGCCGAACGAAGCAGACTCGCCCTGGTGCAGCGAGCGGAAGTCGGCCCGATCGGCGAACAGCAGTTTCACGGGATTGGACGGGCTGGCTGCCATCGTCTCCGGCTCTTCGACGACCGGCGAGGTCGTTGGATAGGTCATTTCTGCACTCCGGTTCCGAATTTCCGGTCGCGGCAATATATCGAACGGCTGAGTGGTCAACAATCGGCCGTGCCTTCGAACGACGGGGCTCCGGCACAAGGCAGCCCTCGCCGCCACCTATTTGCGCCCGATCGCCGCCCACGACATCTCGTTCACCCACTCCAGGCGCACGTCGTGAAGGCCGGCCTCTTCCATCAGGCCCTGAACGCTCTCGCGGCGCCAGTAATGCGCAATGCGCGGCAGCATCTGGTCGAACACGATCGAGCGGATGTGCCGGAACGAAAACGTCCGCAGCAGGTCGAAATAGGCCAGCCGTCCGACCCCGAGGCGGAGCAGCATCCAGAGCACCGCGGACGGGTAGAGAGCGAGATGGTGCACGAGGCCGATCGGCAGGCGCGAGAACAGCGCCTTGCGCAGCGGGTCGGCGAAACGGACGATCCACTCGTTGTTCTCGTATCCGTAGACCCAGATCAGGACGCGCCCGCCGGGCTTTGCCGCCTTCACCATCTGCCGCAGCGCCAGCTCCGGATTCTCGAGGTGGTGAATGACGCCAATCGAGAAGGCGATATCAAAACGATTCTCGAAATCGATCTCGAACGCGCTCTGCTTCAGCACGGTGGCATTTGGAAACGGCGCGAGATTGTGGCGGGCAACCGCAAGCGAGCCGTCGTCGATGTCAATTGCGGTGGCTTCGCGCGCACCGTATTTCAGCGGCCAAAGCGAATTGCGCCCGGTGCCGCAGCCGACGTCGAGCACGCTCATGCCGTTCCAGTCGCCCGGCCCGAGGAACGGCGTCCACTTGCGGAACTGCTTCTCGTAGTCGGCGCGGATCTCGTTGTAGTGGCTCCATTCATAGCCGAAGCGCTCTGACGAGCCGGTCGCCTTGCTCATGCCGGTGCTGTTCTCGCGCATCAGAATCTTCCGGTCGGGGCGACGCGCGCCTTGATTCGCGCAAGACGGTCGCGAACCCCCAAGGGCAATGATTTTACGATACTGTTTCGCAATCTGAACCAGGGCGGCGCAAGGTCGGGGATGGCGCTGTTGTCCGGCACGCGGCAGACCCGAACCTTCTCGTCCAGCTGCGCCTGATAGTCCCGGTGCACGTATAGAATGCAGTTGTAGCGATACCAGAACGATATCCGATGATCGCTGGCGATGGCCGGGCGTACGAAGTCGTACGCGTCGAAACCGTGGCGCGCCAGGCGTTCGCGCCAGAAGTCATAGGGCTGCTCGTTGACGTGATGCTCGCCGCCTTGTCCGGGTATCGCGGCCGAGAACAACACGTATCTTTCGGCCGCTCGGACGATGTTCGTCACGAACTGATCGGCGAACTCCCTGTCGATGTGCTCGCCGACTTCCAGCGACTGAACCATTTCGAACTTACGCCCAAGCTCGAGCGGACGGGAAAGGTCTGCGGCCGTGAACAGCTCCGGCGCGATCTCGAGGTCCTCGCGTTTGACGTAGTCCCCATCCACGCCCCGGATGTCAGTCACGCCCGCCTGATGCCAGACGCTGAGCCAGGTGCCTCCGGCACAGCCGATATCGGCGACGCTCCCGACCTGAAGCGCTTCCTGCACCAGCAGTATGATCTTCGACGCAGCATAGTGGGACGAGGTTGCCGCATAGCCCATGAACTTCTCGTCATACTGACGTGCCATGTCTGCTTCCGTCAGTTTGCTTCGACGCGGGGGACCACCCTGAGATAGGCGACGTCGTGCAGGGGGCCGGTCAGCACGCGATGGCGCTCGACGTGAGCGGCGCGCGAAGCCACCGAAACCAGCTTTTCGATCCGCCGCGCAAATCTGCCGCGGTCCATCTTGAAAAACATCTCCTTGGCGCGGTCACGCGGACTGAGCGGCAGGATCCCGTCGACGATGTGAAAAGCGCCTCCACGTCTCACGACGCGCAGCGCCTCGAGGATCATGGCCTGCAACTGGGAATCGTCGAGGTGATGAGTGGTCGCAACGGTGAACACCTCGTCGAAGGACGCATCGCCGAACGTCAGCCGGGTAGCATCCATGGCGACGAACTCGTCGTTCGGATGATTCTTTTTCGCGGCGGCAACATAGGCCGGATTGATATCGATTCCACAGTAACGACCGGGCACGAGGTAACGCGATGAGCCAGTACCGCAACCGAGATCGAGAACGGATGTCTCCGCTCCCATCGGAATCTCCTCCGAGATCAATGTCGTGAACCGGTTCACGGTCGGCTGAGCGACCAACCGGTTGAGGTTGTAGACGACCGGATGTTCGAGCATGCGGTCCAACACCTTCCTCAACATGGCAGATCTCCCGCGACAAGCGAATGAGGCCAAGTCTGCAGCCCAGGCCGCAGCCGGAGCGCCATGGCACGGTTCACGCGCTCAATCAACGTTTTCAACATGCCGCGGCACCTGGTTCCGGCTTTGAACTGAAGGCCTGGAGGCCGAGCCAAACCCACAGGGCGATGGCATGGTTCGAACGCCTGTTACGGTGTTGTTGCCACAAATCGGCGACCTCGGCGAGGTCAATGCCGGCGATTTTCTCCAGCGGAATGCGCTGCGGAATTTCCCGCAGCCAGGCCGCGAGCGGGATACCGAACCCCTTCTTGGGCCGGGACACCAGGTCGGCCGGCAACTTCCGCGCCAGCACTTTCTTCAACAGATATTTTCCGACGCCATTGCGGTATTTGAACGCGGTCGGCAGCCGCGCGCTGAAATCGACGAGGTCGTTGTCGAGAAAGATCGCGCGGGTCTCCAGCGAATTCATCATCGCGGCCCGGTCGACCTTGGTCAAAATGCCGTCCTGAAGATAGAACTGGGTGTAGAATTCAAGCGTCTTCTCGACGAGGCCAAGCCCGGGAGAGCCGTTCCACAGCGCGAGCGCCTCTTCATAGAGTTCCTCGGTGTGGAGGGGCACGCCGAACAGCCGCTCGATCTCGGGCGGCGCGAGCGGACCGAGCCAGGTCGGGTTCCACAATTCCGGGCCGTAGGACAGTCCGGCCAGCGTGCGCTTGATCTTGAAGTCCAGGCTCATGTTCCGCGTCGACACCGGCAGCTTCCCGGCCATGCTGCGAATGATGCCGTGAAGCACGTTGGGAACGCTGTTGTTGTAGATGGATGCGGGGCGCAGCGCGTGGAACGGATCGTAACCCGCAAAGAGCTCGTCGGCGCCGTCGCCGGAGAGCGCCACGGTCACCTTCCGCCGCGCGAATGCACACAGAAGATAAGTCGGCAGCAACGAGGAGTCGCCCAGTGGCTCGCTGATCTTGTCCAGCAGAGCCGGGATGACGTCGCGCGCCTGCGCCAGATCGAGTTTTTGCTCGTTATGCAGGGACTCGAATATCCCCGCCACGCGGCTGGCATGCGCGGACTCGTCGAATGAGCGCTCGTTGAAGCTGATCGTGAACGTCTCGAGCCGGCCCTTGCCGACGATGTCGGTCGCCGCGGCCAGGACCGCGCTGGAATCGATACCGCCGCTCAAGAAGATGCCGAGCGGCACGTCGCTGATCAGGCGCCGGCGCACCGCTTGCGTGACAAGATGATCGAGCTCATCGACCAGATCATCCTCCTTGCGTGACGATATCGCTTCGTCCGGCGCGAGCGAAAACTGCCAGTATCGCGTCGTGGTGACGCTGCCCGAACGAAGATCGAAACACAGCGAGGAGCCGCCGGGCAATTTCGTGGCGTGGCGATAGGGTGTCCGCGGCGCCGGGAAGAAGCCGTAGGCGAACAGCTTCTGTAGGGAGCGGACGTCGAGCGAGGCGTCGAAGCCGCGATAAGTTGCGAGCGAACGGAGTTCGCTGGAAAACGCGAAGAAGCCCGGCCCCTTGGCGTAGAACAGCGGCTTCTCGCCGAATCGGTCGCGTGCCAGGAAGAGCTGGGATTTCTCAGAGTCCCAGATCGCGAAGGCGAACATGCCATTCAGCCGCCGCGGCAGGTCGTGGCCCCACTCCTCGTAGCCGTGCACGAGGACTTCCGTGTCGGAATGATCGGAAGCGAAGCGGTGGCCGCAGCGTATCAGCTCGGCGCGAAGCTCGACATGATTGTAGATCTCGCCGTTGAAGATCACCGCGATCGTCGAGCTCTCGTTCCACATCGGCTGGGCGCCGCCGTCGATGTCGATGATGGCAAGGCGGAGATGTCCGAGGAAGACGCGATGGGTCTCGTCGGCGTGGTAGCCGACCCCGTCAGGCCCGCGGTGCGCGAGCGCATCCGTCATCGCACGAATGTCGCCGATATCTCCCGCACCGCAGAATCCGGCTATGCCGCACATCTCGTCAAATATCCCGTTGACGGGCGCCTGTGGCCGTCCCGCCCTGAAAATTGATCAACTCGCCCACGAGATAGGCGCGGGCGCCTTGGGATTCGTAATAGGTCCGCACCAGCATCTCCGCGACCAGGCCGAGCAGGATGCTGATCATCCCGACCAGGAACAGCAGCGCTGCCAGCAGCGGCAGCGGCGTCTGGATCAGCGAGATATGGGCTGCAAAGCGCAGCAAAATGGCGAGCGCTATGGTCCCGAAAGCCGCGATGATCGAGATCAGCCCGAAGCCGCCGAACAGGTAGATCGGCTTGGCGAAATAGCGCCGCAGGAACATCACCACGAGGAGATCGAGCACAACCTTGAAGATGCGCTCCAGGCCGTAATTCGACGCGCCGAACTGCCGCGCATGATGGGCGACCGGAAGCTCGGTGATGCGCGCGCCCTGCCACTCCGCATAGATCGGGATGAAGCGGTGCATTTCGCCATAAAGACGAACGCCGCTCACCATGCTGCGGCGGTACACCTTCAACGTGCAGCCGTAATCGTGCAACTTCACGCCCGAGACGCGCGAGATGAAACGGTTAGCAATCCGGCTGACCCAATTGCGCTTGAGCTCGGAATCCTTGCGCTCCTTGCGCCAGCCGGAGACGACGTCGTAGCCCTCATCGAGCTTGGCCAACAGCCGCGGGATGTCCGCGGGATCGTTCTGGAGGTCGGCGTCGATCATCACCACGATATCGTTCGAGGCATGGTCGATTCCCGCCATCAGTGCGGCGGTCTGGCCGTAATTCCTGCGGAAGTCGACGACCTTGATCTCGGGATGCACCTGCGACAGCGAACGCAGCAGCGCAAGCGAGCCATCCTGGCTGCCGTCATTGACGAGCACGATTTCGAAACGGTTGGGCAGCCCGCGCAGAACGACCATCAGCTTCTCCACCAGGATGGAAAGCGATTGCTCTTCGTTGTAGACGGGCACGATGACGGAAAGGCCCGGGGGAGTTTGGTCAGTCATAACCTATCGCGCCCCTCGGATTTCTGACGCCAGGGCAAGGTGTATACGAGCCGCTCCGCGGCACGCACGAAGCCGGCAAGCGGCCGGCTCAATTCCTGGAGAAATACTCGTCAAAGCTTTTGCCTCCAAGATACGCATCCCTGAGCATCAGATAGTACCACGGAGTTTCCGTAACGGAGAACGAAGCCTCTTTCGGCACATAATGCTGCTGGCGCACCCGCTGGTCGTAGGCCTGGGCCTCGGCGACGAGGGCGGTCTCCGGAATCCACGGCCGCATCCACAAGATGACCGCAAGAACGAGCATGAGGCAGGACACCACCGCCATCGCCTCGCGGGTCGCGGTCGCGCGCCTTTTGAGCACCGAGGGCCACGCCGCGTAGATCAGACCCGCGAACACGGGCAGCTGGAATAAACCGATATAGCGCGGATAGAGTTCCGACCAGAGGTAGCCCACGCGATAGACCATGTCGTGCCGTGACGCGACGTAGCACAGGATTACGACGGCAACCCATCCGACCAAGATCACGATCGTATCCGAAACCGTGAGCGGCCGCCTCCCGAACCAGCGCATCCGCAAGCGGTCGATCATCGACCAGGCCGACGTCACCGCCTGTCGAATCGCCGGGATGAAGAGGACCAGAACCGCGAGCCCAATCAGCGCGACGAGGACGATGGCGACCGTCGTCCATGAATATCCCATGATCGAGAACATGCGTTCACGCATCGCCGTCAGCATGACGGTGACCGCGATCGGCACGATGCAAGCAGGACGAAGCAGTGCCTTCGGCTGATACGCGAGGTCGCACGCGATCATCACACCGAGCAGGATCGGCGCCTCGCTCTGGTGAACGAAGCTGACCGCAATTGGTACCCAATAGGCCAGCCCACCACGCCCCGACCACCGAAGCGCAAACGCGACGAAGGTCAGCATGGCGCAGAGACAGCGGGGAAAGATGGAGAACGGCGAGAACGCGCCAGTGGGATTGATCCACGTGTAGAGACCGAGTCCAAATGTCCGGTGCAGGCTGACGACGGGCGCGGGCGGCACGGGTGTCTGCTGATACAGCGACCAGGATATGCTCGGCGCCGGTACGACCCAGTAGAACAGCGCGGCTATCGCAATCGCGCCGAATAGCGGCAGCAACATCGATTCGCTGGCTGTCGAGAAGACGATCACGAAGCACAGGAGGGCGAGAAGCGCGCCGGACAGCATGACGCCCCATCGCATCGCATGAAATAGGAATGCGGGGAAATCCTTTTCAGGATCGGTCAGGCCGAGGGACCTTTGCACCTTCCCCGCGGCGTACATCGACAGCGACGTGAACAGATAGTTGTTGCAATAGGCAGAGCGCATCTTCGCGCGATAGACATAGTGCTCGTGAGCGGACGCCGCGACGAGATGGTCGATGAGTTTGTCCTGCTGATCGTGCGACGCCTGCCCGGCATACTCGACGCCGCAGAGATACACATAAAGTATATCCTTGTCGAACCGAAGGCCGGTATCGCTGACGCGTCCGAAAATGCCGGCCCAGACGACCAGGGACAACAACAATGCGATCAGGGAAGCGAGTGTGAATCGCCGTGTCGAAGCCACTGCATCTGCCGTCATAATCCGCGCCGATATCCCTCTCGCCCAAGTTGCGGGCCGGACAATATCGACGCTTTCCCGCACATACAACAGACATTCTTGGACACAAACAGGGGCCGGAACCTGCTTGTGGGAGCGGGCCTGGGCCGCCCGTGGCTCATGGCCACGTGCCGATAGTTCTCCGGCATCGAGCAGTAGGAAGACACGCTGCCGCGAGACGGCCGGACCGAACAACCGACCTCGCCGGACTGCGTTCGAGATATCCCTGTCGCACGCGCGCGAAGCATGCCTGCAGGCGCTCGAACCGGAGCGCGCTACGGGTCGTCTTGGGGACGCGTGCGACCCTTGTACCCAGGAGATTGCGATGTTATTCCCGGCGCAACCCGATGGGCAGGCAGGATGGAACACACTACAGGGATCGGCTACCGCGCCGAAATTGACGGTCTGCGCGCGGTCGCGGTTCTTTCCGTTCTCGCCTTTCACTACGGCGCGCCACTTCCCGGTGGATTTACCGGGGTCGACGTATTCTTCGTCATCAGCGGATTCCTGATCACGCAGATTCTGGCGGGTGAGATTGCCGCGGGCACCTTCTCTGTCCTCGGCTTTTACGACCGGCGCATGCGACGCATCCTGCCGGCGCTGCTGACCATGCTCGCGGTCGTGCTATGGGCCGGTCGCTTCCTGCTGATGCCGGGCGATTACGCATCACTGGCAAAGAGCACCGCCGCAGCGGCATTCGGCATATCCAACTTCTACTTTCTCAACAACACCGGCTATTTCGATCGCGCTGCGGATTTCCAGGCGCTGCTGCACACGTGGTCGCTCGCAGTCGAGGAGCAATTTTACGTGGTCTGGCCGCTGCTGCTGCTCGGCCTCACAAGAATCAAGCCGCGATTTGCCCTTGCCGCGACGCTTGCCGCATTCGTCACGATCGGCTGCGCCGGCAGCATCGTCTATTTCGGTGTCGAGCCGAAGAGCGCCTTCTACATGGCGCTTCCGAGGGCGTGGGAACTCGGGCTTGGCGCTCTGCTGGCGTTCCTCCCCGCACTGCCGCGCCTGATCGGCGAGCTGGCCGTGGCAACCGGGCTCGCGCTGGTCGCCGCCGGATTCTACCTGATCTCATCGGATCACTTTCCCGGGGCGCCTGCGCTCTTCCCCTGCATCGGAGCTGCGCTGGTGATCTGGCCGTGCGCGCGACCGACGCTCTCGGGACGGGTGCTCGGCCTACTCGCGCCGATCGGCCTGATCTCCTACAGCCTGTACCTCTGGCACTGGCCGATCTGGGTCCTGTTCCGAACCTACATCGGCAACCGCATGCCGAATCACACCGAGGCCATGGTCGTCGCGATCGCTTCGATCGTCATATCGGCGGCCTCCTATCTCTATGTCGAGCGCCCTTTCCGCACACGGCGCTGGAGCTCACCCGAGACCGTCGCCGCTGGCCTTGCCGGGATCATGACCATCTTTTGTGCTGCGATGTATGTCGAGAGCTCCGACGGGTTGCCGCAGCGGATCCCGCCTGCAGGACTTGCCATGCGCAGCCTGGCTGTCATGTGGGACTGGCCCTGCAACGAAGTGACTATCGATACGGTTCCGGGCGGCTATTGCGTGTTCGGCGCGCCGTGGAAGAGCGCGAAGCACAAGACGCTGGTCTGGGGTGACAGCCACGCGCAGCACTTTGCGCCGATTCTCGATGCCATCAACGGCGACTCCGAGCGATCCTTTTTGGTCTATGCGAGCTGCCCCGCCGTACTCGGCGACGGCAACGATATCGTGCCTGTCGGCGCTCCACAGTATCCGGACTATTGCCGGCGCCAACATGCGAAGGCCATAAAGCTGCTCCGGGAAGATACTGCAATCGATCAGGTGATCTTCACCTCCAATTGGCTCGAAGTGCCGGCCCGGATCAACGGCAAGGGCGATGCCGCCTATGGCGTCGAGGCCATGCGCAGCGCATTGACAAAAATCTTCAACGAGACGGCGACACCGGATCGACGTTTCATTCTGGTCGGCATGGTGCCCGAGCTTCCGTTCAACGTCGTCGAATGCGCCCATCAGCTCCATTCGACGCTGCTCCGCGCTCCCTGCTCCGCGACAATCCAAGGAGCCGAGGCGCGCATCGTCGGCGAGAAGACGGATTTCATCGACGCCATGTTCGTCGAACTCGCCAACACGGTCGCGAAGGTGTCGGTCGTGCTCCCGACCGAGCGCCTATGCAGCAACGATGCCTGCGATGTCTCGATGGACGGCGAGTTTCTGTGGCGCGACATCGGTCACATCCGTCGAAATCTGCGATTGCAGACGCGGCGGGATTTTGCCGAGAGAATCGGACTGACGGCAGCGCTGGCTGATGGCGGTCGCGACGCCACGGCCAAACCTCGCTCCTCGAGCATCCAGACCCGATGATCTGGCTGGCGATGACCTGATTATGAGTGCGCGGCGGTGACGAGCCCCGAGGCAAACCGTCTGAACGCGATGGGCTTGCGGTGGTTGACGACGCGGTCCCATTCGCAGGCGAGCTCGAAAGGCCCCTCGCCCGCCGCGGCGAAATCGATGCGCGCGGCGCCGTGCGGATTGAGCTTGACGGCGTGCGCGAACGAGTTCGACGGCCCCGTCAGCGACAGGTTCGCGCTGGCCGTGACCTGGCTCGAATTCATGATGAAATAGCTGATGCCGGTTAGATTCCGATCACCCTCCACCAGCGCCGAGCGGCGCACCAATTTGGATTTCAGCGGCGGAAACTGATCCATATACTTATGCGAATGCGTGATCTGCGGTGCGCCGCGCTCGCTGCGTGGCATGAAGATCGTCATGAACTGCGGTGAGGTGGTACCGAGAAAATCGATTCCCGACGGCGAGCTGTAGTGGCACGTGATCGAGAACATGCCGTGCTCGTCGGGGTCGCGGCCCAGGAGCTCGGAAATCGGCTTCTGAAGCGTCTCGAAATGCTTGACGCGGTGTTTGCGAAACGCAACGAGGCCGCCGTTCCGATCGAACGCCCGGATGCCGTAGATGATGTCGATATTGGTATCGGGCGCGAGGAAGCTCAGGTGATGCGGAATGCTGATGACCGTGTCGAAATCGCGGTCGTGCCGATAGAGCTGCACCATGTTCTGACGGATCGGAGACCCGAACACGGCCGGATTCGCTTTTTTTAGCTTCATACGGGCCGCATCGACCATGCGGCCGGCCCGGGCCAATGCCTTCGGAATCAAGCCGGTCATAGCTTCAGATCTCCAAACGCGGCCTTCTGAAAGCGCGATCGCAGGGCGGGATTGAACGGCGCTTCGGTGAAATAGATCGGCGGCAGCGAGTGCTCGATGCCAAGCGCACCGCTGGAAAGATTGCGAAAGACCGTGAAAAGCGCGAACTGGCTCGCGCCGCCGCGGATACGCACCGACAGCCCTTGCTCCGGCGACACACCATTGCGGCGCGCCACATCGCCGATTGGAAGAAGGCAGGTCGCATTGAGGCCCGCTTCGATCTCAGTCACGGCAAGCACGTCGGCCGTGAGATTTCTGATCTCGACCTGAAGCTTGTTCGGCCGCGACGGCCTCTCGCCTTCGCCCGCGAGGTTGACGAGCACGACATAGGTTTCGCAGTTCGGCATCAGCACGTTGTAATGGGCCTGATGCAGGATCGGCGAGAACTTGAAATTGGAGTCGCGAAGCGGGACCAGCCCCGTCAGCACCGCGATCTGCTGATCGTCGTTGCGAAACGACACCTCGCCTTCGATATCGGCGATCTCTCCCACCAGCTCGACGGTGTTCATCTCATCGTCGGTGGCAGCGAGCTCCGGCGCCCACTGGGACCGCCAGATCCGGACGATCCGATCGGGCTTGAATTCCGCGGACGCAACCAGCGCTCCGCCCTGGAAGGTTCGAATCCTGATCAAGTCGGCCTTGGCGCTCATCGCAAATCCCGCCTCTTGTCCGAGGCTGGCGAGCGACGGGATCAGCAATCGTCGTTGCGTCACGCTGAGGTCCTTAAGCTAATCAAAAGGCTGCCGAAAAGTACCCCGCAACCATTCCGCGCACAACCCCAAATTCGCTCGATGCACGCTGGCCGCAGGCGTATGGCGGATTGTGTCGCGCAAGATTCAGCTCGACTTCGATAGCCGGTAATTGCCGAGGTACAACACGTCCAGGCCCGAGCAGAAATACGTATGCAGCGCCTCCAGCGGCCCGTTGACCGTGGGCTGCTCATTGATGTTCAGGCTGGTGTTGATCAGAACCGGCAGCGAGGTCGCTTTCGCGAACTCTCCGATCAGGCGGCTATAGAGCGGATTGCTGTTCGCGTGCACGCTCTGGATCCGCGCGGTGTTGTCGACATGGACGACCGCCGGCATCGTATCGGCGACCTTCGCGTTGACCGGGAAGGTCACCACCATGAAGGGCGCGTCGAACGTGTCCTCGAAATACTCGCCCTGGCGTTCGTACAGCACCGAAGGGCAGAACGGGCGGAATTCCTCGCGATATTTGATCGTGAGGTTGATGCGGTCCTTCATGCTGGCCTGGCGGGGGTCGGCCAAGATCGAGCGGTTGCCGAGCGCCCGCGGGCCATACTCCATGCGGCCCTGGAACCAGCCCACCGTCTTCTGCTCCGCCAGATCGGTGACGCAGCGCGACACCGGATCGTCGAGCAATTCGAAACGCGCACCGATCTTGTCCAGCGTCTCGCGGATCGTATCGTTGGAGTATTCAGGTCCCCAGTAAGCGTGCGTTAGGGGTGAGATCGTATGGCCGGCTTCCGCGCATTTCATCATCGCGGCGCCCAGCGCCACGCCGGCATCGTGCGGCACCGGCGGAACGTAGAGACGCTTCACGGACGGCTCGGCCGCGATTTCCATGTTCATCTTGCAGTTCAGTCCGACGCCGCCGGCGATGCAGACGTCGCCGCAACCAGTCTCGGCGATCGCGGACCGGATCACTTCCGTGGTGACGATCTCGAGCTGCTTCTGTCCGCTGGCCGCAATGTTGGTCATGCGCTGGTCGAGCGGCGCGCCGCGCAGGCGTCGCGGCCCAAGGATCTCCTCCATCTTGTGGGTGAAGATGCGCTCCTGCCGCGTCGAGAAATCGCTGGTGAAGATGTCCGCATCGCGCCGGCGCTTGTCGAGCTCGGGATCAAGCTCATAACTGATACCATTGGGGCGCAACAGCTTGGCGAACTTGTCAAGATATTCCGGGCTGCCATAGGAGGACAGGCCCATGACCTTGTACTCGTCATTGGTCATCTGATAGCCGAGATACTGGGTCAGCATCCCGTAATAGAGCCCGAGGCTGTTGTGGCGGCCGAACCGCGTCAACACGCGGAAATCGTTGCCGCGCGCGTGTGCGACGAGGCCGGCGCTGGAATCGCCCGAGAAGTCGAAACAGGCAACCGTCGCCTCCGAAAAGCCGGAGCCGTAGAACGAGCTCGCGGCGTGGCAGAGGTGATGGTCGTAGAGCTCGATCTTCGGGCTGTGCCCGAACTGGTACTTGAAATACTCGGTGAGGCGCTGCGCGTAGTTCGTGTAGGTCTTCAGCGGCGAGCAGATCCAGTCCACGTCGCGCATGGTGATGCCGGCCTGCTTGAGGCAGAATCCGATCGCGCCGCGGGGCAGCTCGCCACGCGCATGCTTGGCCAGCGTGAAGCGCTCCTCTTCGGCCGCCGCGATCAGCTCGCCATCGCGCAGCAACACTGCCGCGCCATCATGATGGCCGTGCTTGATCCCAGAGCTGATTCCGATCACGTACATGGATTGATACCTTTGGAACGCGTTCTATAGGAACCGCGCGAATTGTGAAATGGTCTGGGACTAGTGCCGGCAGTCGATCCTCCGCACCTGCGTCGGCCTGGTGAGGACGAACACGGTGCGCAATCCCCATCTGGTCGCATGGGTGCAGAGCTCGTCGTCCGACGTCGGTTGGGACACGGAGTCGGCGCCATAGGCGGGAAAACCGTAGTTGGGCTCGTTGCGACACTCGGGCGCCGTGGGATTGAGCCCTCTGATCATCGGCGCGCCGAGTAGCGCGGGAACGATCAGCGAGCCGGTACGGCAATCCTGCAGGTTCGACCAGAACGGAACGTTCTCAGGCGGCACGAACACGGCGCTGCCGGGCGCATCGGCGACGCCTGCATCGATCAGGGTCTTGATCGATTGCGCGCGGGGCAGACGCGCCATGTCCTCGGCAAGCCCCCTGCGCCTGCCGCTTGCCGGAAGCAGAAGCGTAATGAGACGGCGTCGCGTCGAGTTGCCGATGTCGGTCGCATTGCCGAGATAGCCGCCCGTGCGCCGCGCGAGTTCTGCCCATTCCTCGCCGACGACGATGGGACTCATCATCTTGTAAGGCGTATCGAGGGTCACAAGCACGATCGCAGCCACCAGGAGCTCCGGCCTGAACAAGCTCGGCACCCTCTGCTCGAGCCAGGGGCCGGCATAGGCGGCCACGAAGACGACTGCGGCAAAAGTCGCGACATGAATGAAGTAGTAGGCCGAGCCTCCCGGTATCACCAGCAGCAGGCTCGGAATGCTTGCCGCCAACACCATGATCGCGAACGCTTCCGCGCAGAGGCGATCGGCGCGGCGGCCGGCGATCCAGACCGCGACGGCCGCCCATAGCAGCACGGCATTCGCAACGAGCGGCGGCCAGCCCAGTTCGGGATATTTGTCCAGGAAGCTCAGCGGATCGACCATCGCGAGCGACCCACCCATCGCCCTGAAGATGACGAATGCTCCCATTGCGGTCGCCACGAGACCAACCGCCATCAGCACCAGCAACGTCCTCGCCTTTAACCCCAGCTGCCGCAGCAAGAGGTAGCCGGCCGCAGGCAGGAACACCACGCCGACCGAGACCTTCGACATCTCCATCAGGACCCCGACGACGGCAACAGAGGCGGCCTGAACGCAGAGGCGCCGGCGGCTCGTTGTTCTCGAAATTTCCGCGAGCAACGGCAGGCTCAGCAAGAAGACGATCGCCGCGAGGAAATAGGATTCCGAAATGAGATAGGAGGGGGTGATCCACATCTCCGTGCAAGACAGGATCAAAAGCGGCGCGAGCACGAGCAGCGCACCGGAGCGCAGCCTTTCATCATTCGGACGGAGCAGATGGACGGCAAGCAAGAAGCTGAAGAAAAGCAACGGAATCGCAGTGATTTGCGCTCCTATGAAATAGGCCTGGTAGGTGCCGCTGCCGATCCACCAGCCGAGACAGCCGAGCCAGATATGCGAAAGGAAGTGATAGGTGACCGGCACGAGCCCATCCATGCCCATGCTGACTGCACCGTATTTGATGATCATGTTGGCGATCGCGGCGTGAAACAGCGTGTCCAGGTTCTGGACGCCGACGATGGCCTGCTCGGGCGAGAGAACAGTGGCAAGGCCACGCGCATTGATTATCAGGAAATAGCCCAAGCTGGCGAGAATGCCCAGGCCGACAGCCGGCAAAGTCCTACGCGGAGACGTCGCACGCGCCGCGATGACGATGTCCCGGATGCCCACGACCACGAGCGCGAGCAGAATCGGATCGATGACGACATCGGCAGCCCATCCGAGCGGCACAACCAAGCATGGCAGAAACAGGACGGCCAATGCGGCTATCAGGACCCCGGCATAGGACCAGCCACCCTGCTCCACGACGGACAGCGTCAGCACCACCGTGGAAACGACCGCCGCGAGCAGGAGGAAGGCCTTGGCGAAGACGAGCCAGCCAGGTCCGCCCAGCGGTCCCCGAACGATCGCGCAAGTCACGACCGATGTCGCCGACATCGTCAAGACGAAGATCGCCGCGAACGCGACTGGAGCCCTCATCGCATCCCTGATCGGGCCAGGACGCGACGCTGCGAAGGCTGGAAACCAGGGATGGAGGAGGTCTTTTGCAGACTGCACGCGCGCCCCTCCAATAGGTGAAGCAAAAAAGTGAAGCAATCAAGGGTTCCGCAACCCGGCATTGAGGTGCGAGCTGGTCCCACATCGCTCCATGACGGTCCAGAGGCGGCCTGCCGCTAGCACACAAGACGCACCTCCGCCACTGTCGGAAACCTTGCGTCACACGTCCCTCTGCCGTATCTAGCGACTCTCGATTAAGGCTGATCGAGCGGTTCGTTGCGGGGATAAGGGTTGGAAATACTTCCGGTTTTTCGTCCGCCAACGGGCAGACGCGGCATTGGCGGATGAGCCATTTGACCATTGCCGAGCTCGCGAACCCTGCTGTCCCCAGCGATCCCTCCTGGCATGGATGAACGTTGATTCGATGAGTGCGTCGCATGGCAAGCAGAGTATTGCGGCACTGGTTCCGTTACGCGGGGGCTCGAAATCCATCCCCGGCAAGAACATCAAGCCGTTCTGCGGTCAGCCGCTTTGCGCATGGACGCTGAGGACCTTGCTCGATTGTGAGCTGATCTCACGCGTGTTCGTGTCGACCGACAGCGAAGAGATCGCCGATGTCGTCAGGTCAATCGACTCCCGGGTCCTCGTCCACCCGCGCCCCGCCCACCTGGCGACGGACAGCGCGACCACCGAGGAAGCGATTTACGACCTGCTCGCCTCCTGGGACATAACGGAAAAATATCTCGTCACAGCCCAGGTCACGAGCCCGCAAACGACCCGGCACGACCTTGCGGAAGCCGTCTCCAATCTCGTTGCCAACGGCGCAGATTCGCTCGTCACTTGCGTCAGGACGCGGCGTTTCTTCTGGAATGACGACGGCACGCCGATCAACTACGATCCGGCGAAGCGTCCGCTGCGCCAGCAATGGAACGGCACGCTGATGGAGAACGGCGCATTCTACATTTCGACGGTAGATCGGCTGCGCGGCGGCAGCGCTCGCCTACACGGCAAAATCGCCGTCTACGAAATGGATGAGAGCGCGAGCATCGAGCTTGACGAACTCTCCGATTGGGAAATGCTCGAAGCCGCGTTCCGCAGGAACATCGCAAGATGATCATCGACAGAGATCTTCACAGCTACCTGGTGCATGAAGATGCCTCCATCCAGGAGGCGGCGAGCAAGGTCGCGGCCAACCGGCGCGAGATCGTGTTCTGTGTCGACGGCAGCGGCCGGCTGCTCGGTAGCCTGTCGAACGGCGACATCATCCGCTGGATCGGCGCAGGCGCTGCATCCGGCGTGCAGGCCGCGGTCGGCGACCTCTGCAACCGACGCGTCCGCAGCGCCGTGGCCGGCGACCGCGAGACGGCCAATCGCCTGCTGCGAGAAGTGCTCTACGTTCCGCTACTAGACGCCGAGCGCCACGTCATCGGCGTCGCCCGCAACCGGCATCCCGGCGAAGGCATCAGGATTGGCGACCGCACCGTCGCTGAAGAAAACCCGAGTTTCCTGATCGCGGAGATCGGCAACAACCACAATGGCAGCCCGGAGGCCGCCTTCGCCCTGATCAAAGCTGCAGCGGAAGCAGGTGCCGATGCCGCCAAATTCCAGATGCGTGACATGTCCGGCCTCTATGGCAAGCGGACGAAGGGCCAGAGCGCGGATCTCGGCACCGAATACGTCCTTGACCTGCTCGATCGCTTCCAACTCAGCGACGAGGACCTCTATCGCTGCTTCGACTATTCGGCCTCGCTGGGCATGGAGCCGCTCTGCACCGCATTCGACGTCAACAGCGCGGACAAATGCCGCGCCTATGGATTGAAGGCAATCAAGACCGCCTCTGCGGACCTGACCAATCACGAGTTGCTCCGGCACATCGTCGACCAGAGAATCCCGATCATCTGCTCGACCGGCATGTCGACCGAAGACGAGATCCGCGAGACGGTGAAGCTGCTCCAGACGTCGGGCGCGGAGTACGTCATGCTCCACTGCAACTCGACCTATCCGGCCCCGTTCCGCGACATCAACCTGAAATACATGCTGCGCCTGCAGGAGCTGTGCGAGAGCGTGGTTGGATATTCCGGCCACGAGCGCGACGTCTTCGTGTCGGTCGCAGCGGTCGCGATGGGCGGGCGCCTGATCGAGAAGCACTTCACGCTATCGCGCGACCAGGAAGGCAACGACCACAAGGTCAGCCTGCTGCCGCATGAATTCAAGCGCATGGTCGAAGGCGTGCGCCAGGTCGAGGATTCCCTCGGCAACGCCCTGCCCCGCATCCTCAGCCAGGGCGAGAAGGCCAACCGCATCAGCCTCGGCAAATCGATCTTCGCCGTCGAGACCATCGAAGCCGGCGCCACGATCACGCGGGAGATGATCGAGATCCGCAGCCCGGGCCAGGGCCTGTCGCCGAACCGCATCGACGAAGTGATCGGACGGAAGGCGCCCCGCACCATCCCGGCCCAGACGCCGCTGTATCCATCGGACATCTCGGAACTCGGTGAGCTAACCGCCGGCGGACCAATCCATTTCAGACGCCCCTGGGGCGTCCCGGTGCGGCATCGCGACGCCGACAAGCTGATCACGGCGATCAATCCGGATTTCGTCGAGTTTCACCTCAGCTATCGCGACCTCGGCATCAGCGATTCCGACTTCCTTGCCGATAGTTATCCGTGCGGCCTGATCGTGCACGCGCCGGAGCTGTTCGAGGGCGACCACGTGCTCGATCTGACGATACCGGACGAGAATTATCGCACGCGCTCGATCGCGGAAATGAAGCGCGTCATCGCCAAGACCAAGGCGCTGGCGCAGCGTTTTCGCAACGACGGCCCTGTCGGCATCATCTGCAATGTCGGCGGCTTCTCGTCCACGCGCTTCCTGACCGCCGAGGAACGGGCGGTCCGCGAGGCCCATTTGCGCACCAGCCTGCGCGAACTCGCCGATCCCCGAATCGAGCTCTGGCCGCAGACCATGCCGCCCTATCCCTGGCATTTCGGCGGCCAGCGCTATCATAACCTTTTCGTCTCCAGCGACGACATCGCGCGGAGCTGCCGCGAGCTCGGGATGCGCATCTGCTTCGACACCTCGCATTCCCAGCTCGCTTGCACCGAGAACAGCTGGTCGTTCGACGAGTTCATGGAAGCGATCGGCTCGTTCGTGGCCCATGTCCACATGGCCGACGCCCGCGGCGTCGATGGCGAGGGCCTCCAGATCGGCGAAGGCGAGATCGATTTCGGCAACGTGTTCCGGGTGCTCAACAGGCAGGCGCCGCAGGCCTCGTTCATCCCGGAAATCTGGCAGGGACACGAGAATGACGGCGAAGGGTTTCGCATCGCGCTCCAGCGCCTGTCGAGCTTCGAGGACCGGTGAAACCGATGCCGCGCCCGCTCCTTCCACTGGTTGTCAGCAGACTTGACCATGGACTAGCCGGGGTGCCTATGGTAACAGCCGCCGTTCCCCCGACATCACACCACAAGCTGCCGTAAACGCTCATGTTTGACGAAAGATCTGTACTGATCACCGGAGGCACGGGCTCGTTCGGCAAGAAGTTCGTCGCCGGCCTCCTCAAGAACTTCAAGCCGCGTCGCGTCGTGGTCTATTCGCGCGACGAGCTGAAGCAGTACGAGATGCAGCAGGATTTCCACCAGCCGGTGATGCGCTACTTCATCGGCGACGTGCGCGACGGCGAGCGCCTGCGCACGGCCATGAAGGGAATCGACTTCGTCGTCCATGCCGCGGCGCTAAAGCAGGTTCCGGCTGCCGAATACAACCCCATGGAATGCATCAAGACCAACGTCCACGGCGCGGAGAACGTGATCCAGGCTGCGCTCGAGGCTGAGGTCGAGAAGGTCATTGCTCTGTCGACCGACAAGGCGGCCCAACCGATCAACCTTTACGGCGCAACCAAGCTCGCTTCCGACAAGCTGTTCATCGCCGCCAACAACATGGCCGGCGGACACCGCACCGCATTCGGCGTGGTTCGCTACGGCAACGTGGTCGGCTCGCGCGGATCGATCGTGCCCCTGTTCAACAAGCTGATCGCGGAGGGCGCCGATCATCTGCCGATCACCGATCCGCGCATGACGCGATTCTGGATCACCCTGCAACAGGGCGTCGACTTCGTGGTCAGGAGCTTCGAGCGCATGTCGGGCGGCGAGATCTTCGTGCCGATGATCCCGTCGGTCCGCATCCCCGACCTCGCGGCCGCAATGGCGCCGAACCTGCCGACCCGCGTGATCGGCATCCGGCCGGGCGAGAAGCTCCACGAGGTCATGTGTCCGACCGACGACTCGCATTTGACGCTGAGGTTTCGCGATCATTTCGTGATCAAGCCCACGATCAAGTTCTTCCGCCGCGAGGTCGACTACCTCACCAACCAGATCGGCGAGCATGGTGAGGCGGTGTCCGACGGCTTCGAGTACAATTCCGGCAGGAACGAGCACTTCCTCGACGTGGCCGAGATCAGAGAGTTCAACAAGATAGCAGTCCAATGATCCCGTACGGACGCCAGGATATCTCTGCCGAAGACATCGACGCGGTCAGGGATGTCCTGACGTCGGACTGGCTGACCCAGGGACAGGCCGGACCCCGCTTCGAGCTGGCGCTGGCGAAATATTGCGGTGCAGCCCACGGTATCGCCGTCTCGAACGCAACCGCCGCGCTTCACATCGCCTGTCTCGCGCTCGATCTCGGGCCCGGCGACGTCCTGTGGACGGTGCCGAACACGTTCGTGGCCTCGGCCAATTGCGCGCTCTATTGCGGCGCGAGCGTCGACTTCGTCGACATCGATCCGCGCACCTACAATATGAGCGTCGCGGCATTGGCCGAGAAGCTCGCGCAGGCGGAGGCCGCAGGCCGTCTTCCGAAGGTGGTGGTGCCCGTGCATTTCGCCGGACAGTCCTGCGAGATGGTGGAGATCCGCGCGCTCGCGGACCGCTACGGCTTCCAGATCATCGAGGATGCCTCGCACGCGGTAGGCGGCGACTACCGCGGGCACAAGGTCGGCGACGGCGCGCTCAGCGACTTGACTGTATTCAGCTTCCATCCGGTCAAGATCATTACGACCGGCGAAGGCGGCATGCTGATGACCAACGCGCCGAAGCTCGCCGAACGGCTCTCCTATCTGCGCACCCACGGCATCGTTCGCCCGGTGCAGCCGCCCACTCCCGCCGACGAGCGGCGCTCCAACGAGGATCAGCACGGCCCCTGGATGTACGAGCAGATCGAGCTCGGGCTGAACTACCGCATGACGGACATCCAGGCCGCGCTCGGCAGCAGCCAGCTCGCCCGCCTCGACGCCTTCGTTGCGCGCCGGCGCAAGCTCGCGGCACGCTACGATCGCCTGCTGGCCACGTTGCCGGTGACCTGCCCGTGGCAGCATCCGGACACGAGTTCAGCCTGGCATCTCTACGTGATCCGACTGCGGCGCAACGCAATCAAGCTCAGCCGGCGCCAGGTGTTCGAGGCGCTACGCGCCGCCGGCATCGGTGTCAACGTGCACTACATTCCCGTGCACACCCAGCCCTATTATCAACGCCTGGGCTTCCGAGTCGGCATGTTCCCGGAGGCCGAGAGCTACTACCAGGACGCCATCACGCTGCCGCTGTTCTCGAAGATGACGGATGCCGAGCAGGACACCGTCATCGCGGCGCTCACCAAGATCCTCGCGTGAAGATCGCAGTTATCCCGGCGCGCGGCGGCAGCAAGCGCATCCCGCGCAAGAACATCCGTCCGTTCTGCGGCAAGCCCATCATCGCCTATTCGATTGAAGCCGCGCAGGCGAGCGGCCTGTTCGAGGAGATCATCGTCTCCACCGAGGACGAAGAGATCGCAGAAGTGGCCTGCCAGTTCGGCGCGACGGCGCCCTTCGTTCGTCCGAAGGAGATTGCCGACGACCACACCGGGACGAACGCCGTGGTCAAGCACGCCATCGCCTGGTTCGCCGAACGCGGCGACGACGTCAGCCACGCCTGCTGCATCTACGCCACCGCGCCGTTGATCCAGTCGCG
The DNA here is from genome assembly GCF_016599855.1 of Bradyrhizobium diazoefficiens. Taxonomy (NCBI): domain Bacteria; kingdom Pseudomonadati; phylum Pseudomonadota; class Alphaproteobacteria; order Hyphomicrobiales; family Nitrobacteraceae; genus Bradyrhizobium; species Bradyrhizobium diazoefficiens. Next base: position 5,305,003 of record NZ_CP067041.1, read on the forward strand.
CTTCCTGCGCGAAGCTCATGATACCTTCATCGGCTCGGATGCGGCCTTCGCCTTTTCCGTGACGAGCTATGCGTTTCCGATCCAGCGCGCCCTTCGCCTTGACCCAGCCAGTCGCGTCGATCCCTTTCATCCCGAGCACCGCATGACGCGTTCGCAGGATCTCGAGCCGGCCTATCACGACGCAGGCCAATTCTACTGGGGCACCGCCGCGGCATTTCTGGGCGACGCGCCGCTGTTCTCGGCGCAATCGATTGGCATCGTGTTGCCACGCAAATATGTGCAGGACATCGACACGCTCGAGGACTGGGAGCAGGCTGAATATATGTTCCGCGCGATCAGCCGCGACCAGGTCGCGTAGTCGCAAACTCTGCCGTGTGACGCGCCGAATTGAATGCACAGCGGCTTAGCTCTTCGCGCGCAAGCCGAATTCCAAAACGGTTGCAGGTCAATAATCTGTCTTGCGAACCATTTCTTGACCGGAGTTGACGCCGCGTACCCCCGAACTCGTTCGCGTGCTGTTTCTCTCTCCAATACTTCTGCCAATGCGCGGAGTCCCGCGCTTGGCAAAGAAGGGAAACGGCGTCGCTCTCATGGCAGCGCGCCAAATGTGATGTTTGAGACCTGAGGACAATCGGTTGCTGCGGCCTTTAGCAGCGGACGAAGGAACGTCGCCAGATCACCCCCACCGTACAAGTGCCCCGGCAACCCGGCAGCAAGCGCCGCCTCGACATCCCGGCCACTGTCGCCGACGAGCAGGCTTCCTTCCATCCGGACGGGCCAGGCCTTCATGCAATCAAGGATCATTCCCGGCGCGGGCTTGCGCCGGTCGCTGGCGCGCCGATATGCCTCTACCGTGCCGTCCTCGTGATAGGGACAATATTGGTAGTCCTCGACATGCGCGCCGATTGCCGCGAGCTCGCCGGCCATCCAGTTATGCAGTCGGTGGACATCGTCAATACCGTAGTAGCCGCGCGCGACTCCCGACTGATTGGTGACGACGAAGGTGTAGTAGCCGAGATCGTTACAGAGCTTGATGGCCTCGCGCGCACCCGGCATCCATTCGAAGTCGTCGATCTTGTAGACATAGGCCTTGTCGACGTTGAGAACGCCGTCGCGGTCGAAAAACACCGCCGGGCGCCGCAGTTTGTCGGGCAATTCGGACCGGGCGCGCGCGAGATCAGCGGGATCGCGTATATCGACGAAGAAGCCGTCGTACTTCCTGGTCGCGAGCCGGCCCGCTTCCAAGAGCTGCGGCAAGACCTGCCGCTCGAGCGAGCACCGGACCTCGCTGACGTCACCGATGATCCTGCTGTGAACGCTATAGATGCCGCTATCGGCCGGCTCGCCCGGCCCCGTCGCCATCAGGATATCCATCGGGGACTGCTGAGCCTGTGCAGCGGCGGCGAAGTCGAGCAGATTGATATCGAAGAACGTGGAGCCGTTCAGAAGCAGGAAGCGAGCCTCCAATCGCGCCAAGACGTGCTTCAATGCGCCGGCGCTGCCACAACGCGGGGGTGCCTCCGCCACGGATAGATTTGCACCGCGCCAACGCCGCCCATGATAGTCATTGGCGATAGCCTCGGCACCGCGGCCAGCGAGCAGAAGGATGTTCTTGATGGTCGTATAGCGCGACAATTCGTCGAGCAAATAGTCGAGAAACGGCCGACCGCCGACGTCCAGCAACGGCGCCGGGATCGGGCGCGCCAGCTCGCCAGGCGCGGCCTCCCCGGCGCCGACCAGAATGACGGCCTGGCTCCATTCCATCCATTCTGGAGCATTGCGCGCCCGCCGCGCTACCTCGCAATCCGGCATCGTCTCGCCCCCGCGCAAGCTCGGCAACCACAGATCCCCTTATCACCTAGCGCGCGCGAGCCAGCTTCGGCTTGGCCATCATCGCGTAAAGCAGCAGCACGAGCAACGCGATCGCGCCGGCGAAAACCGCGTTGCGAACCGGCCGCGGCGAAATCTGCCGGATCGTCGCGTCGTCATTCAGCGTCGCAGGATAGGTCTTGGAAGGGCCGACCCGCGTGGCAAACGCACGCCGCTCGTTGGTCGCGGCCGCCAGTCTCTCCTCGTTTCGCGACAGCAGATCAAGCAGCCACACCCGCAGCAGCGCCATCGAGGCTGCATCGCTTGAAGCCGACGGCGTGACGGAGTCCGTCGATACCAGCGTCTCGCGCACTTTCGTCAGGCCGGCAATATTGGCGTCGATGATTGCAATTTGGGTGTTGAGCTCGGCGAGAACGGGGCTGCGAAGTTTCTCCTGATCCGCGTTCAGGATCCGTATGATCGCCTGCAACGCTTCGGTAACACGCTGCTCGCTGGGGCCGCTTACGGTCACCGACGCAAGTTCAGGCGTTTCCGGCCGCACACTCAAACTGTTGAAGGGTTGCTCTCCATCCTTATCACCGCCTGCGGCCGAACCGAAGGCCTCCGCAAGGCGGCGCTTGAAGGGTTTCGAGTTCATATGAAGAGCGGTTGCCGCCATCGGCATGACGTCCGCACCATCGACTCGGCCGAGCCGCATCGTAGCTTCCGCCGAATAGACCGCGGGCCGTGTCCAGTCAACCAGGAACACGACCAGCATCGCGATGAGCGTGCCCAGGACGATCAGGAGCAGCCGGGCGCGGACCGATTGGCCCAGATAGGCGAGCATTCCGCCGACATAGGCGACGCTCGATATGGAAGCCGATGTATCATTCATATTGCCGTCACCTCTCGAGCGTGACCGCTGCATCCGCAGCATTGGGCGCCAGTACCTGCTGGCTGACCCGCCACCTGTCCTCCATGACGTAAACAAGAACCGCTACCGCCAGCTTCACCATGAAGGTGAACTGGACGAAGGAATTCACCATTCCCGAGACGACATAGACAGCTGCCGCATACAATATCGGCGTCAGGAAAAAGCAAGTCGCATAGCGCTCCTCGATAATGCAGCGCGTTAACAGAAACATGAATTCGGAAAACAATATGGCTGAAGCGGCCACAAGGAAAAATCCTCCCGCTGGCCCGCCAATTTCGAACAGCACTTCGGGCCACCCTCCGGTATAGGTCTGCCCCTGCGTGAGCAGGGCATGCGCACGGTCGAGCGGAAGTGCCTGTTCCATCAGGTACTGCATGGTCGAATTCGACGATGGATTGAACGGCTCGACGAACAGCTTGAACATGGCAAGAGCGCCGTCCCAGTCGCCATGCACGAAGACGCGCTGATAGGTCGCCCACCACATCTCGCCCTGCTGGACCAGAATGCGCTGGATGAGCTTGAAGCGTACCAGATCAATCTCCGCACCGCGCACGACGGTGTAGGAATGAATCAGGGCTACCGCAACGAGAACCCCGAGCCCAACCGCCGCCAGCGCCAGATAAAGCAAGATTCGCGTCAAGCTCCGACTCTCCGCCCCCTTCTGGCGCGGCTGGAGCAGCATGGCGCCGATCGGAACCATGAAGAACGACGAATAGGCAAAGAATGACGAGAAGCGATGCCCGACCACGAAGAGATAGATCAGCAGCGCGCCGAACAGCGCAGCGAAGCGCAAGCCGAACCGACTACCGCGCATTGCCGGCAGGGTCATGAACAAGCCGAGCTGAAAGGCCAGCATCGGCCCCCAGTCGATCAGGCGCAGGTGCAGCGGGCCGCCATATTGCCGGGTGTAGTCGAACCGCTCAATGCCGCTCAGGAGCGGGATGGGGCCGCGTAGCCGCAACTCGATCCAGAGACCGAGCACATATGCCAGCACGACCCAGAAGGCGAGGTTGGAGAGATCGAACCGCCCGGGAGGCACGATCGCGGCAAGACCGTCATGCGAACCAACGGCGAGCGAGCGCAGTCGTTGCGGACGAAACGAGACGAGGAGTGCGCCAATGACGAGGCATTGGCACGCAACGAGCGGCAGCACGGCGAGGCCAGGGCCGACATAGCCCTCCAATTCCTCGGAGAACACCGGCCCGAATGCGTCGATATAGAAAACCGAGATCAGCCGCCAGACGAAGGAGAACAAGACCAGGAAAGAGATCATCACGAGCCCCAGCCGGCCCGCTGCCATCCACATCATGGTGGCAAGCACGAATCCGATCGCGACCATGTCCAGCAGTACCGGGAGTAAGGTCTCGAAGGACCACCAGACGGGCATCTCTTCCCCTTTGGACGAAAAAGAAACGGCTCAATCCCCCGAGCCGAGCCAGTCCTCAGAAGCGCGCGCCGGGACGCGCGTGCAATCAGAGGCCCATGACGAGCTTTTGCAACTCGGTCGTGCTCGACGTCGCAAAGAAGGGACGCTTGCTCTGGGTCGGCACCATGCGCGGAAAGCAGAAGAAAGTTGCGGTGTAGAGCAGCCGGCCATGCCCCGGTCCCATCCGACTTCCCATGTGCAGGCACTTGGTGGTGTCGACCATGAATGCCGCCAGGCGCGGCGCCTTCATCACCTTGATGTCGCTGCGCGGCACCTTGCTGAACACCTGCTCGTCGGGGAAATGGCTGCTCAGCAGCGGATAGCCGAACTTGTCGGTCGCCTGCTTCGGCAGGAAGGTAAAAGGACCGTCGCCATCCTCCTCGACATCGGTCAGATAGCTGAAGAACTTGATGACGCGGACGTCGTCGTGATCGCGATGCCAGAGCTGCGATGAGGCCAGTTCCTCGCCGGTATAACGCGAGTAGGACAGGAGAACGTAGTCGAGCCAGGGAACCTCGCCGAGCGCTGCCGAGATGACGTTGACGACCGGAGCTTGCAGCGCATATTGGACGAAGACGTTGTCGGCGCTGAGCTGGCCGTCCTGCATCTCTGCGTCCAGCAGCCGCACCCAGAACTTTTTCCAGTTCGAACTCTGTCCCGACTCCGCGGTCTCTATGTTCTGAAGCCGGACCTGGCCGGCGGCGGCGATCTGTTGCTGAATTTTGGAATCGATCAAATCCGTGACGATCGCATAGCCGTTCCGATTGAGGTCATCGGCCTTGGCACGTTCGGCAGCGGTTACGGCGAGAAGCTCCGCCTGGCGGCGCCGCTCGCGCTTCTCGTTCAGGTGCCAGGTGTTGACGCTGGCCTTCACAGCCCACCGAAGCGGTGACCGATTCACGTGCCAAAGTGCTCTGGACATCAACCCCATGTCGCCCCACCCAATCGTGCCGGAAATATGCTTCGTGTCCCTTGTTCCCAAGGGCTGTTCGGACGGTTGCCATTAGCAAATCCCTGCATAGCGAGCAACCGCGGAGCGCCCGGCTGGAACCTGACCACCCCGCAGTGAATTGCGCCCCTCGCCTATCGATGCGTCATCGCGCGGGCGAATTTGCCGAACATGGCGCGATCGCTGCGCGACAGAATCAGCATCAGACTGAGCGCCCACGCTGCGATGCAGCCCGACGCGCCGGCAACGATCAACCCAGGCAATGTCTGCGGCGTCACATATGTCTTATAGAGAAGCGCCAGGACTGCGAGGATCACCGCCACAAGCATCTGCCGCGCAAGGTGCTCCCAGAATAGCCGCCTCGGCAGGCCCATCAATATCAGCATGCGATGCGCGAGCACCGGCGTCAACGTGGCATAGGATACTACCCAACCGAGAATGAAGGCACGATCCTGGAACCAATGCAGCGTGAGCGCAGTCACCGCATATTGCACCAGCACCTGCGAATACAGATATCGGTTGGCAAAGCGAAGGAAATCGGCCCTGACTATCAGCGCCGTCTGTCCGGCGCCGATCATGACGTGGGCGGCGGGGACGGTCAGCGCGAGCGCGAGCCACGGCCAATGCTCGGCGCTTTGGCCGCCGACCCACACACTCAATATCTCTTTCGAGTATAGCGCCATCACGACCACGATCGGAATCACCAGTGCCGCAGGCAGCACGAAACTGTTGCGTCCGAGCAGCTGCAGCCGCCGGACGTCGGTCTTCTCGTCGATATGCGCCGAAATCGGCAGGATCGCGGAAAACAATGGGCTCATCACCGCCTTCAGGAAGCGCGGCAGGCGCATCAGAAGGTCGTAAGCGCCGACCTGGGCGGGGCCGTACAGCCCGCCAATCAGGAGCGGGATAATGGTCTGCTGCAAGACGCCGCCGATGCGAGCGTTGAACATCAACCAGCCCCGGTAGACGAGGTCGTCGCGAGTCTCTCGGCTCCAGGAGCCGAATCGGAGCGAGGTGCGCCGCGCAGTGATCGCGACGATGAGCATTAGCACGAAATATTTGACGACCAATGTGGCGAGATAGGCGTATGCGATCCACTCGAAGGAGAGCCCGGCCCAGACCGCGAAATAGATCGCGGCGACATAGAGAATGCTTCCTCCTACCTCGGTCATCCGCAGCCAGGCGTACTCCTCAAATCCCTTCAGCGCGCCTTCCACGATCAGGCCGACGAACGCCAGCGGCGTGATCAGCGCGGTGACCTTCAGGATCGAGACGAATGCCGCCGTCTCTTCCAGTGCCACCTTGAACATGATCGCGAGCGCGGGCGCCGCGAACCACAGCATGACGCTCGAGACCGCTCCCGTAATGGCAGCGACCGCGGTCAGGAACGAAACTCTCTCGCTTGCCGCCGCCCAATCTCCGAGCCGCCCGCGAGCCACCATCTGCGTGGTGGTCTCCGACACGCCGAAGTCAATGAGCGAAAGAAACCCGCTCGGCAGGAACGACCGTGCCAGTGCGATGAGGCCGAGGACGGCGAGACCGTAGAATTTTGCGATGAGGCCGACCGAGAACAGTCCCAACACGCCCGCGAGGCCAAAGGCGACGGCGGAGATCGCGGTGTTATGCAGGAAGCGGCGCAGCACGGATCAATCCGCCTCCGCCAGCTGCAGGCTGGCACCGCTGATCATGCGATGCGCCAGCGCACCCGTTGCTGGCCGGACCGCGAAACGGCGCCCGTCGCCCGAGGCTGTGTCCAGGCGCTGCATGATCGCGTTCACGGCTTCGATCCCGAACGCCTTGCCTGTACGGCGACGCTCGTTCTCGGCTGAACCATAGCGCCGGCGCAACGCCGAGCTCACCCTGTAGCCGAGGGTGCGGCGAACCACATCGACCGCGACGCCGCGAAGCGACGGCGCAGGCACCGCGTCGGCTTTCGAGCCGCTACGTTCGGGAGCCGCGAGGGTCGCGAATATGGCGTCGCAGACCCGCGCGGAGCTCGCGCCGTCGATGGCGGTATAGAGATCGCTCATGATCTCGCCGCGAAACGCCGCGGTCTCCGGCGGCGGCGGCGGCAGCCGTGCCTCGAGCCCCAGGCCGACCAGCTCGATCATCTTGTCCGCATTCATCGCGGCACGGCTGACGCGTGTGGCCGCATCGAGCCGAAGCGCGGGCGTGTTGAACCACTCCATGCTGAGCGGCTCCACGTTGAGCATCGCGGCCTCGATGGCGGTGGAGCAGTTCTGGTGCACGAGCATGCGCGCACCACTCAGCCATTCCAGCGAGGTGCCGCTCTGGATCACCCGCGCATTCGGCAGCGCGGCCAGCGCGTCATAGGAGGAGATATTCTCGAACGGGTGCGGCCGCAGCACGAACTGCACGCCGGAAAAATGCTTCGCGAGCGTGATCGCCGTCTCCAGCGTGTTGCGATAGGCGTAGCGGCCGTCGGCGATGAACTGCCGCGCAAACTCACGGGAAAAGCCCGCCCGCACCATCGTCGTCTCTTCGTCGGCCGAGCTGTTCGAGAAGCGCGGATTGACCGTCGGAAAATTGGTGTTGATCAAGACATAGCCTGCCCCGACGGATGGATTTGGCAATGCGGCGCGCCAGGGTGGCGCGCAGAAATCGTAACGCGGGCAGCCCGTGGCGTGAACGATATCCGCCGGGACGGTACCATGCCGAAGGAAAGCCGCATGCTGGGACTGTCCCCAGACGCAATAGAGATCGATCAGCGCGCCGCAACCAGCGCTCTTGACCATGTCCGCGAACTGATCGGCATTCTTGCCGGCGATGCCTTCGGTGTCGAGAACGGCAACCAGAATCCCCGCACGCTTATAGGCCTTGATCAGGTCGACGTTGTTGGGCCGGGTGTAATTCACCAGCACCATGTCCGGCCGCAGTGCGAGCACGTCGAAGCCCTGCTCGTACATCGGCACCAGCGTGGCCCTCGCGCCACGCGTCGCCAACTCGCGCGCGAGCAGGGTCAGCCCCTCGAGGTCGCGAAGCGGATTATCGACGATCAGGCAGACATGCGGCTGGTCAGCCACGTGCGCTCCTCGCCGTCGTGGCCGGCTGCGCGGGCGCCGCTTCTCCGGCGGGCGACAGCAGGTCCCAGCTCATCGGCGTGCCGCGGCGAACCGCCCGGCCGACGCGCTTGCCCATCAAGGTCTCGAGATATTTCGGCGGCAGGCCGAGGCCGGGGCGAATTGTGCGCAGATTCTGCTCGGTCAGCACGTCACCTGCCGCGAGATCCTCGGTCACATAGAGCGAGCGGCGGAAGATCAGGGAGTCGCGCTCCTTCTCCATCAAACCATAGCGGACCTCGCCAAGCGCCATCCAGGCCCGCTCGGTCTCGACCACCAGGGCCGCCATCTCGGCCGGCTCCATCGAGAACGTCGAATCGACGCCGCCGTCGGCACGCGCGAGCGTAAAGTGCTTCTCGATCACGCTTGCGCCGAGCGCCACGCTCGCCACCGAAGCACCGATCCCGAACGTGTGGTCGGACAGGCCGACCTCGCAATCGAACAGCGCGCGCAGGTGCGGAATCGTCATGAGGTTGGTATCCGAAGGCGTCGCCGGATAGGTGCTCGTGCACTTCAGCAGCACGAGCTGCTGGCAGCCCGCCGCGCGCGCCGCACGGACCGTCTCGTCGAGATCGGCAACACTTGCCATGCCGGTGGAAATGATCATCGGCTTGCCGGTCGCAGCAACCTTGCGAATGAGCGGCAGATCGGTGTTCTCGAAGGACGCGATCTTGTAGCAGGGAACGTCCAGGCCTTCGAGGAAATCGACGGCAGTTGCGTCGAACGGCGTCGAAAACGGGATCATGCCAAGCGACCGGGCGCGCTCGAAGATCGGCGCGTGCCATTCCCACGGTGTGTAGGCCTCCTGATAGAGCTTGTGCAGCGACCGCCCCTTCCAGAGGCTGTTGGGATCGCCGATGAAGAACTCGTCACTGGCAAGGTCGAGCGTCATCGTGTCGGCGGTATAGGTCTGGAGCTTGAGCGCATGTGCACCCGTCTTCGCTGCGGCGTCGACAATCGCGAGGGCGCGTTCCAGCGACTGGTTATGGTTGCCGGACATCTCGGCGATCACGAACGGCCGATGCGAACGGCCGATCGGGCGTCCGCCAATTGAGATGGTTGTGCTCATCGGTCACTCCTCAGTCTGTCGCGGCTTCCCGGAACCGCCGGCCGCAGATCGCGCAGATTGTCGAATCCGGGACATTGCTGCGGAATCGTGTCTCTAGCGAACAAGGCTTCTCAGCGTCATAAAACCTTCTGCGGCAACGAAGCCAACGCTGGCACCGCGCAAGGTAGCAAGAGCGCGCAACGCAGCATAGGACCTGGAATGGGGGAAGTCCCGCATTTCCTGATCGTAGGCCTTCAGCGCTTCGATCTTTCGCTCAATCGTGTTTTCGATGGATACGAAACGGTCCGGCCGGAAGGCCTCGCCGATCGCGGAGCTTGCCCATTCGGTCGACGAGGCGACCTCGAAGGCATAAATCGCCTTGTAGGTGCTCGCCGGCATTGGCCGCAATGCCGTCAAGACCGCCTGATGGACGATGCGATGATCCAGATTGAGATCGCCACCGTGATGCGTATAGATGATCGTCGGCTGGATTCTTGCAATCAGTGCCTCGAGCATCTGCACCACCGGCAGAAAGCCGGCGGTGTCCAGCCTTTGGTCGGGGAAGTCGAAAAACGTCGGCGTGCTTGCTCCGAGTATGTTGCAGGCCTTTTCAGCCGACGCATGGCGGACAGCAAGCGCCGAGTTGTCGCCGCGCCCGGACACCCCATCGGCAAGGAACACCACGTCGACGGAGTCGCCACTGTCGGCGTGCCTGGCCATCGTTCCGCCGCAGCCGAGCGCCTCGTCATCGGCGTGCGCAGCGACAATCAACACCCTTTCGGTCACGGCTCGATCTTCCTGAATGTCGCGGTTGCACGCAGCGCGCCATCCTCGAATTCGGCATCGCTGAATTCGATCCGCGTATTTTCGATCTCGATGAATGATTTGGGATATTCCGGTGCATCGAGCATCCGGATATGATCATAGAGCCTGGCGAGCGTCCTGCTGCCGTCCAGCCTGGATTGCTCCGGCTTCCGCCGCTTGAAAGTCACGACTTCGCCGACCTGGGGAACCGGTGTCGGCCATTGTCCGATCATGTCCCCGATCATGGACGCAGTCAGTTCGGCCATGCGGATGAAGATGTCGTGCGCCGACCCCGCGAGCGACAGATCGCGCTGGAGATAGATATCGCCATCGTCGAAACCGGCGTTCATCCGGAACGCCGTAAGCTTGGTCCGTTCGAAACCCTGCTCGATCATGTTCTGGACCGGGCTGCCGCCCTTTCCGTATGGAAGCGGCGCCGCATGAAACGCCACGCACTCAAATGCGGACACGATTTGGTCGGGGACCTTCCAGTTCCAGTGCGGGAAGAAGATGGCTTTGGGCCCGATCGCCTGCAGCTTCTCGAGCGTGAGATCCGACTGTTCTGAAATGAGGTGCCAATGTCCGGGAAGATGCCGGATCGTCGTCTCGAACTGCAGGACGTTCCAGGGCCTGACCGTGGCAACGCAATAGGCCGGAGAAGCCTCACTCATCGGATACCTCGGAAGCCTTCGAAATCCGTACATGATACCGGTGACCGCGGAAATCGAAGAAGGCGGGAAAACGATCAGGGTCAGCCACGCGCAGGAGATCGAACTGCGCGGAAATGGATTGAGCGGGATCGAGCCGGGAATCCTCGGAGGTCCGGCGCCGGTAATAGCTGGGTTGACGATCGTCCTGCGGCTGCGGCTCCACGCGTCCGAAATTCGCGACCGCATGATCCATCAGCTCGACCCAGACCGAAAAAAGCCTGTGATTGATCTCGTCGCAGAGCTCGTGCCCTTCGAGTACGACAGGCCGCTTCGCCCAGATCGCTCCCGAATCGACCTTATCGTCGGCCTCCAGCAACGACACGACGAGCTTGTTTCTGCCTTCGAGTATCTGCCAGTTCTGCGGCGACCAGCCGCGTCCCTCGGGCAGGTCACTGGAGTGAATGACGAGCGTGGCGCCATAACGCGCGCGATCCTGCCGCGAAATGATCTCGTGGCAGGAGATCAGGAACAAGATGTCGCCGCCGCTCAGTTCCGCTTTGGTCTGCACCAGTTCCACGCTGTGCGCTGCCGAAGCCGCATTGACCCAGCTCTCCAGATATGGGTAGACCGGGTGCGAGGCGCTGGAACAGAGGACGGAAATCTTCATATTTGTCCGTCGCTTACGACAGTGAACCGGTCGGCGGGCAGGTGCAACTTCAGGGCAGGCCTTAGCACAAAAAATGCCGCGCAACAGCAAATAACACCCGAACTTCGCAGCCTTTGCACCCCGTGCAGCCGCTATGAGGAGGGCAGCGAGTGCATCCTGGCGACGACCTGATCGGTGCCAGCCCCGTCAACCAGCGCGATCGCGACCTCGGCCATTGCGCGGACCTGCGCAGGACTTGCAATCAGGGCTGCGAGCGCGGCTGCGATCTGCTCCACCGTGACGCTTGCGCTGTCGCCGAGATGATCGAGCGCACCGACAGCAGCAAGTGCCGTCAACGCTCCCACCTGATTCACCGCGATATGCACGGCGATCGTCGGTAGTCCGAGACAGCAACGCTCCCAGCTCATCACGCCGCCCGCGCCGATCGAAAGGTCGGCACGCCTCATCAACTCGGCAATATTGTTCGCACCACGGTACAGCTCGGTGTTCGCCATCCTCGCGCAGAGGAGTTCGACCGAAGCTGCGTTCGGATTGGTGAGGCCGACGACGACGTCCACGGCGGGCTGCGGCACCGAAAGGCTTCCGATCGCTTTCAGCGCCTTTGCGGTTTCATTGGTCGGATCGGACCCGCCGAAGCAGATCAGGATACGGTCGATCCGGCCATCGCGTTGTGCGAGCAAGCGGCGCTGAGCGGCGAACTCCGGCCGCAGCAGCGCGTAGCTCGGCCCGAGCAACTGCACGCAGGCAGCAGAAACGCGATCGCGATAGCGCGTCTCCATCCCAAGAACGAGATTCTGGTCGAGCAGCATCTCGCAATCGTGGTCACGGTCGGCGAGGTCATCGATGGCGAGGATGCGCAAGCCCTCGCGCCGGCAGGCACGCTCCCATCGGGCATCGAGCGCGTAGTGGTCGACGATGAGCCATTCGGCCGAACCGATACTAACCAGGGCGCTGCAAGTCTGTTCGGCGTCCTGTTGCCGTGTCGTCGGCAGCCAATGCGCGTGCTGGAGGGCGTCGTTGCCGGTCTCGGAGGCCGGCCGGACCGGGTCAGGCAAAAGCCGCACCGCATGCCCCGCCTTTTCCACCATTTGCACAAGGCCCGCCGCATGGCTGCGCATGAGGAAGCACGATCTCATCCCGCCGCCCGCGAGCGCGTTCGCAAGCGTGAGGCACCGCGTCAGGTGACCCAGTCCCATCTCGACCGATGCGTCGACGCGAAAGACGGCCGTTTTATCCATCGATTCGAGCCAGTATTCCTCTGTGCTGTCCAGGTCTCCGGCAGCTCGGTTGACAGCGTAGCCACGCGGCGGTCAGCGTCCTCTACTACTACAGTTCAACGGTGGAACCGGTCTCAATCCGCCCTTGAGCTATCGTGCAGGCTTCTATATGCGGAAGCCGCAACCAGACAACCCCGCCCCACACATGTCATCCGATAAAAACCTTCTGATCACGACGCTCGCCGAATACCAGACCCGGTTCTGGATTCCGGTGGCGCAACGGCTGCGCGCGGCGGGGCACGAGGTCGAGCTGCTCGCCTTCGACGATCGCAGCGCCGAGATGTCGGCCGCCGCGGGGGTGCCTGTCACCAACATGTACCGGGAGGGGCAATCGACCGGCGCCTCGCCGGGCGACGCGCAGGCTTTCAACGCGCGCATCGCAAGTTACGGCCTCGACGGCAGCAATTTCCTGTTCAGTCACGAGCGGTTCACCTTCGGCATCCGCGATACTGCTGCGCTGCGCCGGCGGTTCATGATCTACACCAACGCCATGGAGGCGGTGCTCGACCGGCTGGAGCAACAAGGCCAACGTGTCGAGCTGGTGCAGGAGCTCGGCGGCTTCCTGTCGGTGATTTCGAGCTTCTACGCCGCGCAGCGGCGCGGCATCCGCAACTGGTTCATCGAACCGTCGTTCTTTCGCGGACGGATGTATTTCACGCCTGACAGCTTTGGCGCACCCGAGATGATGGCCAGGCCCGCCGAGGCCGTGTCTTCCGACGTGACATCCTATCTCAATGCGACGCTGAATCAGCGCGCGATCGTGATCCCGAAGAAGGACCAGCATCATTATTCGGCTGCCTTCAAGAAGGTGGTGAACCTGCGCAACTCGCGCCGCCTCGCCGAAAAGCTGTGGGACCAGTTCGCGCTCGGCAAACACCAGGAGTTCGGGCACAATCTGCGGCACGCAAGGGTCCACGCGACGATGGCCGTCAACGCGGCTCGATTGCGCAAGCTCTACCGCCCGATCCCGGAGACGCCATTCGTCTACTATCCCTTCCACGTGCCCGCCGACATGGCGCTGACGCTGCGCGCGCCGGATTATCTCGATCAGGCTGCAACCGTCGACTTCCTGCTCCGAACGATTCCGGATTCGCATATGCTCGTCGTCAAGGAGCATCCCGCGCAGATCGGCGCGATCTCGGCGGAGCGCCTGTTCGAGCTCGCGCGTCGTTTCGACAATTTCGTGCTGCTGTCACCGCAAACCAACAATTACGCCGTCCTGAACCGGGCTGATGCGGTGGTCTCCGTCAACAGCAAGTCCGGCGCCGAAGCGCTGCTGCTCGGCAAGCCGGTCGTGGTGATGGGCGACGCCTTCTATCGCACCTGCCCGCTGGTCTATTCAACCGAGCGCATCGCCGACGTGCCGAAACGCCTGCGCGAGGCGCTACGAGCCGGCCCGTTCGACCCTGCGAAAGGGGCGCCCTATTTCGAGGCCGCGTGGCGGCGCTCGTTCCCCGGCGAGCTCTACATCACTGACCCCACGCTGCTCGACACGTTCGCGGCCTCTTTGCAGGCCGCGCTTGCCGAGCCTGCGGTTGCTCGCTGAACGGATCACGCGATGCCCCTCGTCTCCATCATCATGCCGTCCTGGAATGTCGAACGCTTCATCGAGGAGACCATCCATTCGGTACAGGCTCAGACTTTCGGTGACTGGGAACTCCTGATTGCCGATGACTGCTCGACGGATCGTACGCCCGCAATCATCGCTGAGATCGGCGCGCGCGATCCCAGGGTCAAGCTGATCCGGCAGCCGAAGAATGGCGGCCCGGCGCTGGCGCGCCAGGCATCAATCGATCAGGCTCAGGGCCGCTATCTCGCCTTCCTCGACAGCGACGATCTTTGGCTGCCTGCGAAGCTCGAACGCCAGCTCGCCTTTGCTCGCGAGAAGCGCGCCGCATTGAGCTACACCGCGTTCCGCCGCATCGATGAGGCCAACACCCTGTCCGGCCGGCTGATCGAGGTCCCGACGTCCCTGAGTTACGATCAGCTCTTGAAGAACACCTCGATCGCGACGCTGACGGCGCTGGTCGACCGCGAGATTTCGGGGGCGGTTGCGATGACGAACGAGGGCTATGATGATTTCTGCCTGTGGCTCTCCATCCTCAGGCGCGGCCACGTCGGCTACGGCCTCAATGAGGATTTGGCGCGCTACCGCGTCAGGGGCGCCTCCGTCTCCAGCCGCCCGGTGCGCTCCGCCAAATGGGTTTGGAACATCTACCGCAACGTCGAAAAGCTGCCCCTCGTCAAATCAGCCTGGTGCTTCGGACATTGGAGCGCGCGCGCCTGGCTGAAGCGGCGGCAGTTCTAGCGGGCCGCGCCGCTCGCGGCTGTGGCGCATGAAGGCGCCGCGCAGCCACCTGCCAGCGCCGGAAATCAGCGTTGCGAGCCGGGGCGGTTGTCTTTAGTCTGGTCCGGATCGAAGGGGGCTTTGCGTGTCCAATCAAGCTGTTATGGCGCCGGCAGCGCACCCCCTCGCCGGCCGTGGGGCCCGGATGGGCTGGGCGCTGGCAAGCCTGTTTCCCGCAATCTTCCTGCTCTGCCTGTTTGCGCTGGTAACGTTCGCCGCGCCCGAGCACGATGATTTCTGCTTCGCGGATCTGTACGCGCGTCACGGCTTCATCGAGACTATTTCGATCTTTTACCATTCGCAGTCGGGCCGGATTCTGGCGCTGTGGCTGACCCAGGTCCCGCCGGCCATTACCGATGCTACCGGCATCAACTTGCTGTCGGCCTATTCGCTGACGCTCGCCGTGAGTGCCGGCCTGTTCCTGTTCGGATCGGCTATCGCGATGCTCCGCGCATGGCCTTGTGCCGGCGCGCTGCAACTGACCTTCCTCACTCTGGCGTTCGCCAGCACCGTGGTCGGCACGGCGCCGAGCCTGCGCGAACTGCTTTACTGGCTCGCGGGTCTGACCTGCTACGTTCCGGCTGCGCTCCTCACCATTCTGATCCTCGGCGAGTGCACGCGAGCGCTCGATACCGAATCTGGATTGTCTTGGCCGCTCACCATCTGCATGGCCCTGGGTGGACTCGCCGCCGCGCTGTGCAATGAGTTCACGGGCGTCTGGCTGCTGTTGATTCTCACCGCATCCGTGGTTGCGCGGCACCTGTTCGGTCAGCCACGACAGATCCTGCATCACGGCCTGATCGCGCTCGCCATCGCCGTCGGCTCTATCCTCGTGGTGTCGGCCAGCGGCAACAGCACGCGCATGGAGCAGCTTCCGGGTGCCGGGCACGTCCTGCCGTCGCTGTTCAATGGTTTGCGCGATTCGCTCATCGGGCTCGGCCAGTTTTTCCGCGAGCCAGCAATCGTTGTCACGCTCATCGCTGTAGGCGTCATTACACTGATCGAGCCGGAGCCCGCGCCGACATCCCGCAACAGCAGGATCCTGGCGCTCGGCGTCATCGCCACGTGTCTCGCCTGCTGCTATTTTGAATATTTCGCGCATCAATACGCGACCGGATTCCGGCTCGTCCAGCGAGCACAGAACGAGGCACTGATCCTGCTGCTGTTCGGACTGATGCTCAGTGTCAGGCTATTGGTCCGGGCCTACCGCGCCCAATTGCGCGAACGGCTTTCGACAAGCCGCCTGCTTGGTCCGGTCACGCTGCCGACCGGCCTTGCGCTTCTCATGATCGCCTCGATCGGCCTCAGCTCAACGGCGTCGCTGCTCCGCAAGCAGTGGCAAGACCTCGCTCCGTACTGGCAGGAAAGCGTCGGACGGCACAGGCTCCTGACGACGAGCCCTGAACCGGTGGTCGCCGTCCCCAGGCACAAATGGTCGCCATCCCTGCTGATGACTTCCGACGTGACGGCCGACGCCGACAGGTTGCCGAACGACTGCATCGCCAGATATTATCACAAATCGGCTATCTACGCCGCGGACACGCTGCGATGACCATTTGCCCTTCTCCAGAGACATCATCGTGAAAACAATCAGCGTGATCACGCCCTGCTACAACGAAGAGCTGAACGTGCGGGATTGCCATGACGCGATCCGCCAGATCTTCGACAGCGAGCTCAAGGGCTACCGGCGCGAGCACATCTTCTGCGACAACGCCTCCGACGACCGCACAGTGGAGATCCTGCGCGAGATCGCCGCGCAGGATCCTTCGGTCAAGATCATCGTCAACGCGCGCAATTTCGGGCCGCTGCGCAATACCTATAACGGGGTGATGGCGAGCACCGGCGACGCCGTTCTCCTGTTCATGCCGGCTGACCTTCAGGATCCGCCTGAATTGCTACCCCAATTCGTCAAGCTGTGGGAAGCCGGCAACGAAATCGTCTACGGCATCCGTGCCGTGCGGGAAGAAGGCCGCCTGATGCGCGGGCTCCGCGACGCCTATTACCGCGTGCTGACCCGATTCTCCGAGCTCAAGGTGCCTCCGGGCGTCGGTGACTTCCAGCTCGTCGACAGGCGCATCGTCGAAGCCATGCGGCACGTTCGCGACGCCTATCCCTTCATGCGCATGATGACGTTCGAGTGCGGCGGCCGCATGGTCGGCGTGCCCTACACCTGGCGCGAGCGCAAAAAGGGGTTTTCGAAAAACCGCGCCGGCGCGCTGATCGATCAGGGCCTCAACGGGCTGGTGTCCTTTACGACGGCGCCGGTACGCTTCGGCCTGTTCGCGGGCTTTCTGATCGCGGCCGTGAGCATCACATACGCCATCGTCAACTTCATCATCGGCCTGGTGCTTTATCGGAAGCTCGCCGAACCGGGCATTCTCACCCTGATCGTCGCCATGTTCTTCTTCGGCGGCGTGCAATTGTTCTTCATGGGCATGATCGGCGAATACGTGCTCGCGATCTACGGGCAGGTGCGCGAGAAGCCTGTGGTGTTCGAGCGCGAGCGCGTCAATTTCGACCCACCACAGGCCGAACCATAACGCGCAGCGTCAGCGTTTCGCCAGCGACTGCTCGATCCGCGCGACGATGGTCTCGACCGACAGTCCGGCGGCATCGAGCAATGCCTCGCGCGAGCCTGCACTGGACGTCTTGCCGCCCTGCTCGGGAATGCCGAGGCCCATGACCGGAGGCCGTTTCGCATCGGCGGCAAACACGCCTGCCACCAGGCTGAACAGGCCGCCGCGCAGAATGTGCTCTTCGAGCGTCACGACGAGCGATGCGCTCCGCACGGCGTCGCGGATCGCAGCCTCATCGAGCGGCTTCAAGCAGGAGACGCTGACCACGCCAATGTGGCAGCCGCGCCCGGCAAGCTTGCCGGCCGCGTCCAATGCGCGCGAGGCAATCGGCCCGGACGCTAGGATGACAATGTCCCGCCCCTCGCGCAGGATCCGCGGCTTGCGCAAATCGGTCACGACGGCGCCGAGATTCGGCTCGCCCTGCCGGCTGAGCCGCAGGTAGGACGGCTTGCCGCTTGCTGCGATCAGGCGCGTCGCGGCGCGCACCTCCGCGGGATCGCAGGGCACGAACACCTCGATACCCGGCAGCATCGACATGATGCCGGCGTCTTCCAGCGCGTGATGGGTGTAGCCTTGGCTGCCATAGGCATAGCCGGCGCCCACGGCGACGATCTTGACGTCGGCACCGTGATAGCAGACGTCGTTACGGAGCTGCTCGAGGCAGCGCAGCGTCGGGAAGTTGCCGATTGAGTAGATGAACACCGTCTTGCCCGAGAGAGCGATACCGGCGGCGATGCCCGCCATGTTCTGCTCGGCGACGCCGACATTGAGATAGCGCTCGGGGAATTTCGCCGCAAACGGCTCCAGCACGGAATAGCCGAGATCGCCGCAGAGCAGCCAGATGTCGGGATTCTCGCTCGCTGCCTGCGACAGGCTCTCGATAAACGCGGTTCTCATGCGCCGACCTCGGCCAGTGCCTGCGCCAGCAGCTCATCCGAGGGCGAACGGTAGTGCCATTCGAGCTTGTTCTCCATGAAGCTCACGCCCTTGCCCTTCACGGTGTGAGCGATCACCACGGTCGGCTTGCCCGATGCGGCCGGCACCGCGCTCAGCACCTTTTCAAGCGCCGCAACGTCATGGCCGTCGATCTCCTCGACATGCCAGCCGAAGGATTTCCACTTCTCGGCAAACGGATCGAGGTTCAGCACCTCGGCGACCGAGCCAAAGCTCTGGATCTTGTTGAAGTCGACGATGACGCAGAGATTGGAAAGCTTGTGATGGGGCGCAAACAGGATGCCTTCCCAATTGGAGCCCTCGTCGCATTCCCCGTCGCTGAGCAGGCAGAACACGCGGGCACCGCGGCCTGCCGAACGCGCCGCGAGCGCCATGCCGATCGCGATCGGAAGGCCATGGCCGAGCGAACCGGTCGAGACCTCGACGCCGGGAACGGCGTGGCTGACGTGGCCCGTGAAGATCGATCCGTCGCGGCAATAGGTGTCGAGCTCGGCCAGCGAAAAGAAACCACATTCGGCGAGCGTGGCGTACATGATCGCAGTCGCGTGGCCCTTGCTGAGCACGAAGCGGTCGCGGCTTGGGCTTTGCGGCTCGGCGGGGTCGAGGCGCAGGATCCGCGTGTACAGCACAGCCAGGATCTCCGCCATCGAGAGGCAGCCGCCGATATGCGAGGCCTTGGCGGCATGCACCATCCGCAGAGCGTGCGCGCGAATGCGCCGTGCGAACTCGATCGGTTCAGGAAGATTTCGCAGTTCAGGAAGATTTGGTCGCATCATGCCAGCTAACCGTCTCGCGCAATCCCTCATCCAACGGCACTTCGGGTTTCCAGCCCAATGCGAGCATGCGCGAAACGTCCGCCGCCAGAACCATAACCTGATCGGGCCGATAGGCCAACTCGCCGAAGCCGAGGCTTGCACGGGGATCGACGAGATCGCGCAGCCGCGTCACCGTCTCGCGCAGCGGCGGCGCCTCCGCGCTGCCGACATTGAAGATGCCGCGCGCAGCCGCGTGGGTGACCGCGAGCCGGAACGCGGCAGCGGCATCGCGTACGTGCAAAAATCCCCAGTGCTGCTCGCAGGCCGTCAGCGCCGTGTGCTGTCCGGAACGCAGGTTCCGGATCATGCTCGGGATCAGCCAATGATCGGCATCCTTCGGCCCATAGGTGGAGAAGATCCGGAGCCACGCCGCGCGCAGCCCCCGCTCCTCGGCGAGACGCATCGCCATCGATCCGGCCGCGAGCTTGGCCATGCCGTAGAGCGTGGTCGGTCGTGTCGCGTCGTCCTCGCGGATCGCGCGATCATAGGGGCCGTATTCGGCCTGCGATCCCGCTCCGACGAAGATTTCGGCCCCTGCTTCGGCAGCGAGTTCAACGAGCCCGACCGTATCGGCCACATTGGCCGCTTGGACTGGACTGTTGCGGTCGCTGCCTCCGACGCCGCGCCAGGCCATATGCACGACCGCCTCCGGCGCAAAGGTCCTGAGAGGCTCGCGCAGGTCGCCCAGATGCTCCAGGGCACCCGGAATGACGTGCACGCGGCCATAAGCCTCCGCGAGTCGCCAGGAAGCGCTCTCCGGCCGGAATAGGACCGCCACCTCGTGCCCACGTTCTAGGAGGTCCGCAACGAGATAGGAGCCGAGAAAACCGCTCGCGCCTGTCACGAAAATACGCATGGCGACCCGGGTAGATCAGCCGCTGGGGTCCGTCAATGTCCCGGGGAATCGCCTTGGGGCAGGAGTGGGACCGGGAGACTGCCCCGGAGGCACCATCTGAGCTTGATTATCCGGCCCATGCAGCTAAACGGGGGCCAGGATCGACCTTCGGCGATGCAGGGATAGACGCATGAGTGACTTCAAGCTGGCCATGGTTTCCGCGGGCTTCGAGCACGGCGGCAACGTCACCCATCGTCATTTCGACGGCCATCCCGACCTGCTCGTCTACCCCTTCGAATCGCAGCTCGGCAACCGCAACTTCAACGACTTCCTCGCCTCCGTCGAGCGCGTCCAGTACCGCTACCCCGAATTCCCGGAAGGGCTGACGGCGATCGAGCTCTATGAGCAGATGATCGACGAAGAGCTGAAGACGTTCCTGCGCAAGCGCAACGGCTCCAAATTCCGCGATGCCGACTGCGTGCTGGACGAGAAGAAGCGCGTCGCCGAGTTCGTCCGACTATGCGGCGAGGCGCCGATCCCGCGCCGTAAGGTCATCGAGGCCTTCTTCCGCTCGACATTTGCGGCGTGGGAGAACTACTACACCAGGCCGCGTCCGGGCATGGTGCATGTCGGCTACTCGCCGGCGATCGGCATCGACGCCGACCGCATGGTGCGTGACTTCCCGAATGTCCGCATCCTGCATATCGTGCGCAATCCGTTCTCGGCCTATCGCGACACCAAGCGCCGCCCCTTCCCGCAGCCGCTCAGCAAGTACCTGATCACCTGGAACATCTATCATTCGACCGTCGAGATGTTCGCCAAGATGTATCCGCAGAACGTCCGGATCTTCCGTTACGAGGACCTCGTCGAGGACAAGCGCAAGTTCATGACCGAAGCTGCCGACTTCATCGGCGTGCCGTTTGCCGACAGCATGCTCTATCCGAGCTGGAACGGCGTCGAGATCAAGGATTCCATCGCGCCTTGGGGAACCGTGCTCAAGAGCACTAAGGATTACAACCAGGCCGTCATCCAGGAGCTCTCGGACGACGAGCGCAAGCAGATTTCCCAGGGCACCGCCGCGCTCGCCCGTCATTTCGGCTACGACCAGATCGACTATCTGGGCCCGCTCTATCGTGCTGGGTAAGATCGCGGTCTTCGAAACCGACGACCACCCCGACGTCGCCGCCCACCGCGCGCGCCTCCTGCCCGCGCTGCAGCGGCATCTGCAATCATCCGGCCGCGATGCCAGCGTGACGCCGGTCCACGGTGGCACGCTGGGCATCTGCTTCGAGGCGGAAATTGCGGACGAGAAGCGGTTTCTGAAGACGCATCTTCCCGATGCAGCCGCCCGCGCCAGCCTGACCAGGGAAGCCGATATCCTCGCCCGGCTCTATGGCGACACAATCGTGCTTGATCGCTTCGAGGTCTTGCTTGCGGATAGAACCACGCGGCTCTGCCTCCTGATGCCCGCACTCATCCCGCTCGCTGGCCCGATGCAGCCCGCAGAGGCGGCCGCGATGGCCGATGCGTGCAGCGAAAGGCTCGGCGATTGGCGACCGGCCAATCTCCCCTCGTTGCTGCAATATCTGGCCCCTGCCGCTCGCGCGCTGGAGATGCTTTCGGATCGCGCCTTGCTCGCACCGGCGACCGCAGCCGAGACGCGCCGCCTCGTCGCACTGCTCGGGGATCGACTCGGCGGCCTGCCCGAAGCGCTTTGTCACGGCGATTTCGGACCGAAGAACATCATGCTTGAGGGCACCGAGCCGCGCGTCATCGATTGGGAAGACGCCTTCCTTGGCGTCGCCGGCTATGACTATCTCTACTGGTTGACCTTCATGGAAAACCGCACGTTCCTGCACACGGCGGCGTTCGGCCGCACCGGCCTTTCGCCTGACATCGAGCGCGCGATCCTTGCGCTTGTCGTCCTGCTCAAATCCTACCTCGCGGTCTGCTCGGGCGCATACCTGAAGCACGTGGTGCCAGCCGAGGCCCGCATCACCGAGATCTTGCAACTGCCGCTCTAAGAGGCCCCGATTTCCGCAGCGCTCCTTCCTGCCGGCAATGACCCGTTGATTTATATCGCTCTACGATATATTTCCGGCGCCGACCGATATGTTCGGCACCGCTCCCTCATCCTCACAATTGCGTTATCCCGATCGGACCAAGATGCCACGCACCATCCCCGCCAATTCGCTGCCACGCCTTGGCGACTTCACGACAGACCGGCGCGTCCTGATACTGATCGCCATGGCGATCTTGGTCGGCGCGGGCGGCGCCGGCACGGCATGGCTGCTGCTGCGCGCCATCGCGTTCGTCACCAATGCGGTATGGCTGCATACGCTGAGCACGCAGACGCTCTCGACGGCAAATCTGAAGCCCGGCGTCTGGATGGTTGCAGCCCCGGCCCTCGGCGGCCTCGTCATCGGCCTGATGGCGCGCTTCGGTTCTGAGAAAATTCGCGGTCACGGCATTCCCGAGGCGATCGAGGCGATCCTGATCGGCGGCAGCCGCCTGCAGCCGAAGGTCGCCGTCCTCAAACCACTGTCCTCGGCCATCTCGATCGGCACGGGCGGACCGTTCGGCGCCGAGGGCCCGATCATCATGACGGGCGGCGCGGTCGGCTCTCTCTTCGCGCAATGCTTCCATATGAGCGCCGCCGAGCGCAAGACGTTGCTGGTGGCAGGTGCCGCGGCCGGCATGACGGCCATCTTTGGAACGCCGATCGCCGCCGTCATGCTCGCCGTCGAGCTGCTCCTGTTCGAGCTGAAGCCGCGCAGCCTGATTCCCGTGATCGCCGCCTGCGTGGTCTCGTCGTCGCTGCGGCCGTGGCTGATCGGCAGCGGCGCGCTGTTTCCGTTCGCCGGCCAGCTGGATTTGCCCTGGTGGGGACCGCTTGCCTGCGTCGGCGTCGGCGTCGTCGCCGGATTGCAATCGGGATTGCTGACCACACTGCTCTACAAGGCCGAAGATTTTTTCAGCCACCTTCCGATCCACTGGATGTGGTGGCCGGCCATCGGCGGACTGCTCGTCGGTGCCGGCGGCCTGATCGAACCGCGCGCGCTCGGCGTCGGCTACGACATCATCGGCGACCTGCTCAACGACAACATGGTGGTTTCGGCCGCGGTGCTGATCCTGCTGGTGAAGTCCGCGATCTGGATCGTCGCCCTTGCGTCGGGCACGTCCGGCGGCGTGCTCGCACCGCTTCTCATTTTCGGCGGCTGCGCCGCCTGGCTCGAAGCGCAATTTTTGCCGGGGCCCCATGGAGCCTGGGCGTTGATCGGCATGGCCGCGATGATGGGCGGCACCATGCGCTCACCATTGACCGGAATCCTGTTCGCGGTCGAACTGACCGGTGACTTTCCGCTGCTCGGGCCGCTTCTGATTGCCACGAGCGCTGCCTATGCGCTCACCGTGCTGCTGCTCAAGCGTTCGATCCTTACCGAGAAGATCGCGCGACGCGGCCAGCATGTCGTACGCGAATACGGCATCGACCCCTTCGAGTTGCTTCGCGTCAACGAGGTGATGGTGAAGGACGTCGATACGCTGCAGGCGACGATGACGGTCGGCGAAGCCGTGTCGTTCTTCTCCGGGAACGAACGGCGTCACAAATCCTATCCGCTGATCGATGCGGCAGGCCGGGTCGCGGGGCTTGTCGGTCGCGCCGACGTCTTGCGGTGGCGTGCGGAGAGCGCCGACGGTCGCGGCACCCTGTTCGACTGCGCCTCGGATGGCTCGCTCACGCTCGGCTATCCCGACGAACCCGTGTCGCATCTTGCGGATCGGATGGTTCTGGCCGATGTCGGGCGCGTGCCGATCGTCGAGCGAGCGACCGGGCATCTCGTCGGCCTGGTGGCTCGCAAGGATCTCCTGCGCATTCGCATCGCCGCGAGATCGGTCGAGACGCAGCGTTCGGCCTTCTTCGGCCCCGGTCGCCGCAGCCCGGCACGAGAGGCCACTGTCCTCGACGACGCGCCGCTTGGTTCGGCGCATTGATCCGGGAGCGCCGCCTTATGCGCCGCCGACGATCTGGTCGAGCTGATCGAGCGAGACTTTGCGCAGGTCGCGACCCTCGCGCAGCGCCTTGTACCAGTCGACGGTGAGCCGCAGGCCCTGCGCCAGATCGAGCCGCGGCGTCCAGCCGAGTTCGCTTCGTGCCTTCGCGCAGTCGAGCCTGAGATAGGCGGCTTCGTGCGGATGCGGGCCGGCATCCGCCGTCCAGCGCGCGCCATCGCCCCACAGCGCGATCAGACGTTCGACGACGGTCCCGACCGGCACCTCGCTTGCGGCATCGGGCCCGAAATTCCAGCCGCCGACGAAGTGTTCGTCACCCGCCAGCCGCTCGACCAGCGTGAGATAGCCGAGCACCGGATCGACCGCGTGCTGCCAGGGCCGCACCGAATTGGGGTTGCGGATGCGCAGCGCCCGGCCGTCGAGCAAGGCCTGCATCGCATCGGGCACCAGCCGATCGCGCGCCCAGTCGCCGCCGCCGAAGACATTGCCGGCCCGCGCAGTCGCGACGCGGGCCGCACCTTGCCCGTTGAAGAAGCTGTGACGGTAGGAATGCGTCACGAGCTCCGCACAGGCCTTGCTGTTGCTGTAGGGATCGTCGCCGCCGAGGCGATCGTCCTCGCGAAAGGCCGTGCCTGCACCGTCGTTCTCGTAGCATTTGTCGCTGGTGACATTCAGGATCACCTGGACCGAGCGCAGCTGCCGCGCGGCCTCCAGCACATGCACCGTGCCCATCACGTTGGTCGCAAACGTCTCGACCGGCTCCTCATAGGACGGGCGCACCAGCGCTTGCGCCGCCATGTGGATGACGATGTCGGGCTCGGCCTCCGCCATCGCGGCACGCAAGACGGCGAGATCGCGGATGTCGGCTTCGCGATGGCTGATGTCCTCGGCGATTCGCGCCGTCACGAACAGCGCGGATCGATGCGTCGGCGGCAGCGCATAGCCGTAGACGCTGGCACCGAGGCGGCGCAGCAGCAGCGAGGCCCACGCGCCCTTGAAGCCGGTGTGGCCGGTCAGAAAAACCTTCTTGCCGCGCCAGAATGCCGGATCCGTCACCAGATCCTCCACTTCGCGCGATTGCCCGCCCACTCGCCCTCGAGGAAGTTGCGATCGCGCAGCGAGTCCATCGGGTGCCAGAAGCCGGGATGCACAAAGGCGCGCAGATCGTCGCTGCGGGCAAGCTGCTCCATCGGCTCGCGCTCCCAGGTGGTCTTGTCGCCCGTAATCAACTCGCCGACCGACGGCGACAGCAGGAAGAAGCCGCCGTTGATCCAGCCACCGTCATCGTTTGGCTTCTCCTCGAAATTGACGACGCGGTCGCCCTCGATCGCGACCGCGCCAAAACGTTTGGCCGGCCGAACCACCGAGACCGTCGCCCGGCGCCCATGCGCCTTGTGGAACGCGATCTCAGCGGCAAGATCGATATCGGCGACACCGTCGCCATAGGTCAGCGCGAAGAAGGGCTCATTTGCCACGTAGGGCAGCACCCGCTTCAGCCGGCCGCCGGTCTGGGTCTGCTCGCCGGTGTCGACCAGCGTGACCCGCCAGGGCTCGGCGGTCTCGCGATGCACCTCCATCCGGTTCTCCGCGAGATGAAAGGTCACGTCGGACATGTGCAGGAAGTAGTTCGCGAAGTACTCCTTGATCATGTAGCCCTTGTAACCAAGGCAGATCACGAAATCATTGAAGCCATAGTGGCTGTAGATCTTCATGATGTGCCAGAGGATGGGCCGACCGCCGATCTCGACCATCGGCTTCGGCCGCGTGCTGGTCTCTTCGGCGATTCGCGTGCCGAGACCTCCGGCAAGAATTACGACCTTCATTCACTTAGCTCCACGGGAACGTGCGTCCCTTTGGCATACCCGACGGCTTCTATACGAACAGAAAACAGCTGGAAAAATCGTCCGGACGCGTCCCCTGTGGGGGAATCTTTGGCGGTAATATGTTACCAGGACGTAAGCCTATTGGCGTTTTCGCCCATAGCCGATACCACTCTGCGGCCGCGGGCAGCCACCGGCCGAACCGTCCGAGATCCACCTGGAACCGATAAATGCCGTTTGAAAGCTACAAGACGAGCCGCATCCTCGTGACCGGAGGCGCCGGCTTCATCGGATCGCACCTCTGCGAGCGGCTGCTCGCGACCGGCGCCGAAGTGGTGTCGGCGGACAATTACTTCACCGGCAGCCGGCGCAACATCGCCCATCTGATCGCAAACCCGCTGTTCGAGGCAGTCAGGCACGACGTCACCTTCCCGCTCTACATCGAGGTCGACGCGATCTTTAACCTCGCCTGCCCGGCCTCGCCCATCCACTACCAGCGCGACCCCGTGCAGACCACCAAGACCTCCGTGCACGGCGCCATCAACATGCTCGGGCTTGCCAAACGGCTCAAGGCGCGGATCTTCCAGGCCTCGACCAGCGAGGTCTATGGCGATCCCCTGATCCATCCCCAGACCGAGGATTATTGGGGCAACGTCAACCCGATCGGCATCCGCTCCTGCTACGACGAGGGCAAGCGCTGCGCCGAAACGCTGTTCTTCGACTACTGGCGCCAGCACGGCCTGCCGATC
This sequence comes from Bradyrhizobium diazoefficiens, assembly GCF_016599855.1. Taxonomy (NCBI): domain Bacteria; kingdom Pseudomonadati; phylum Pseudomonadota; class Alphaproteobacteria; order Hyphomicrobiales; family Nitrobacteraceae; genus Bradyrhizobium; species Bradyrhizobium diazoefficiens. Next base: position 5,331,754 of record NZ_CP067041.1, read on the forward strand.
AAGGTCGCGCGCATCTTCAACACCTACGGCCCGCGGATGCAGCCCAACGACGGGCGCGTGGTGTCGTCCTTCATCGTCCAGGCGCTCAAGGGCGAACCGATCACCGTATTCGGCGACGGCGGCCAGACCCGCTCGTTCTGCTATGTCGACGATCTCGTCGAGGCCATCATGCGGCTCATGGCGACGAACGAGGACGTCACCGGCCCGATCAACCTCGGCAACAATTCAGAGTTCACGATCCGCGAGCTCGCCGAAAAAGTCATCAAGCTCACCGGCTCGCGCTCCAAGCTGGAGTTCAAGCGGCTGCCGCAGGACGACCCGCGGCAGCGCCAGCCCGACCTCGCCAAAGCAAAGGCGGTCCTGGATTGGGAGCCCAAAGTCGCGCTCGAGGACGGCCTGAAGGAGACGATCGCCTATTTCAAGCACACGCTTGAGCTGGCCTGATCCGGCTCGCCGCTGCCATCGCCCGCATGAGCACGCCCTCCGGCATCATCGAGCATCTGCGAGTCCGGCTGGGTTCAAAGCGCGCGCTGGCGATCCTGGTGCTGCTGCACAGCGCCGTCACCTGCCTCTCGCTGATCAAGGTCGCGACCTTCCAGTCCTATATTCACTTCAGCAGCGAGCACGTCTGGCTCGCCTTCTCCATCGCACTCGCCTTCTCCGCGGTTTCGCTGCTGTTCGCCATATCCCGCTTCAGCTTCGGCTATTTCGCCGGATTCTATTTCTACACGATGATCCTGGGCTTCCTGTGGATCGACGTGTTCTCGGAATACAGCTATCCGCGATTGCTTGCGGGCCTCTCGGCGGCGCTGTCGCTTGTGCTTTTCCTGCTACCCGCGTTGTTCGTCAGGGCGCCGCTTCGACGGCTCGTCGTGCTGTCCAATGCCCGTTTCGAGCATCTGCTCACACTGATCCTGGCGATCTCCATCCTCACCATCGCGGTCGCCGCGACCTACAATTTCCGGCTGGTCTCGATCGCGCACATCTACGACTATCGCGACGCACTCGAATTTCCAGGCGTGGTGCGGTATCTCGCGGCTTGGGTGTCCAGCACATTGCTGCCGTTTGCGTTCGCCTGTTATTGGCTGCTCGGCCATCGCTGGCGGGCCGTCATGGTCCTGATCTTGCTCCTGTTCTTCTATCCGATCACGCTGACGAAGTTCGCGTTCTTCACCCCGGCCTGGTTGATCGCACTGGTCGTCCTGTCGCGCTTTCTGGAGACGAGAACCTCGGTCATCGCATCGATTTTCGTCCCGATGCTCCTCGGCCTCATCGTGATCGTCCTGACAGGCGCCAGCCTGACCAGCCCCCTCGGCAAATATTTCGACCTGGTCAACATCCGGATGATGGCGACGCCGTCGAGCGCGCTCGACATCTACAATCATTTCTTCGCGGGCCATCCGCTCACCTGGTTCTGCCAGATCTCCGTCTTCAAGCCGCTGACGTATTGTCCCTATCAGGAGCCGTTGGCCGTCGTAATGCAGAACACCTACGGCTTCGGCAATTTGAATGCGTCGCTGTTTGCGACCGAAGGGGTCGCCTCCGTCGGCCTCTCACTCGCTCCCCTGATCGCGCTCGCATCGGGCTTCGTGCTGGCGCTCGGCAACCGCGCTTCGGCCGGGCTTCCGCCCCGCTTCGTGCTGATCTCATCAGGCGTGCTACCGCACGTCCTGCTCAACGTGCCGCTCTCGGTCGCCTTGCTCACCCATGGCACCGCCATCCTGTTCCTGCTCTGGTACCTGATGCCGCGCAGCCTGTTCGAACCAAAGCCGTGACGACGTGCGCATCCTGATCCTCAACGCCGACTATCCGCGCTTCCTCGCTTGGCTCTACCGGCGCCATCCCGGACTCGAGAACGAGCCTTATGCTACGCAGATGGCGGCGCGGAACGCCAGCCTGTTCGGCGTCGCCGATTTCTACTCGCGCAATTTCGCGAGCCTCGGACATGTTGCCGTCGACATCCACGTCAACAATTCCTGGATGCGGGCGGCCTGGGCACACGAGCATGGCCTTGCCGTCGACGAGCCACCACAGCCCGGCGCGCCCGCGGCGCGCGATGCCGTTCCCGGCTGGCTGCAACGCGCGGTCGCGCCATTCAAGCCGGTGCTAAGACCGCTCGCGCGCAAAGTCGGCCTGAGCCCGCGTCTCGATGCCGAAGCTGAAAAGATCCTGCTGGCGCAGATCGAGGACTTCAAACCCGATCTCGTCCTCAACCAGGATCTGTTTCACGTCGACACGCGCCTGGGACGCAGGATCAAGCAGATCGGCCGTCCGATCCTGATCGGCCAGGTCGGCATCTCGCCCTCGCGCGGCGAGGACTGGTCGGTCTACGACCTCATGATCTCGCAGATGGCCGCGGTGGTGGATTTCTTCCGCGGACACGGCGCGCGCGCCGAGGTGGTTCATCTCGCTTTCGAGCCCACAATCCTCGACGTCCTGCCGCCGCCCCCGGCGCAGAATTTCGACGTCACTTTCGTCGGCGCGGTATCGGCGGATCATCAGGTTCGCGTCGCGCAGCTCGAGGCGGTGGCACGGCGCTACGATCTCAAATTGTTCGGCAGCGGTCTGCACACGCTTCCCGCCTCCTCGCCGCTGCACCGCTGCTATCAGGGCGAGGTGTGGGGCGTTGAGATGTACCAGGCGCTTCGCGCCTCGCGCGTCACGCTCAATTCGCACATCGACATGGCGGGTCGCGAGGCCGGTAATGCGCGACTGTTCGAGGCGACCGGTGTCGGTGCATTCCTGCTCACCGACTTCAAGGACAACCTCCATGCCCTGTTCTCCGAGGGCGAGGTGGCGGCGTGGAGCACGATCGGGGACTGCCTTACGATGATCGAGCGATATCTCGCCGATGACGTGGCGCGCCTGTCCATTGCCAAGGCGGGACAGGCCAGGACATTTGCCACCCACACCTTCCGTCGCCGGGTCGAAGAAATCCTCGCTTACCTCGGCTAAATCCCCAGTGGCAGCGCATCGATCATCATGTCCGGTCCGCCCTTGACGGTCCCGGGCAAAATGGCCAAAGTGCGCGGTGGGATAGCTATCTCACTCTAATTGCAGCAGTTTTTGTCGAGGCTCAGGATGGAACACGTCGAACATGTTCGATTCGGCGACCAGCTCTATGCGATCATCGTGCGCGCCTCGTTTCGCGAGCCGGGTATCCACTTCTTTTCGTCGCCTGAACTGTCGCAGCAACTCGCCTATATGAGCCATCCGAAGGGCAAGAGCATCGAGCCGCATCGCCACAACAAGGTGACGCGGGAGGTGCACTACACCCAGGAAGTGCTGCTGATCCAGAAGGGCAAGCTCCAGGTCGACTTCTACACGGTCGGGGAAGAATATCTGGAAAGCCGCATGCTGGGCGCCGGCGACATCATCCTGCTGTGCAGCGGCGCCCACGGCTTTCATGTGCTCGAACCGGTCGAGATGTTCGAGATCAAGCAAGGCCCCTATTCCGGCGAGAATGACAAGACAAGGTTTGCCGAAGTCCCGCAGTCCGAAATCCGGATCAAGGGTCGCGGCCTGTGACCGCACCGTTCATTCCCGTCAACACACCGCTGCTTGAGGGCAACGAGGCCGACTATCTCGCCGAATGCATTCGCACCGGCTGGATCTCGTCGGAGGGACCGTTCATCAAGCGCTTCGAGCAGGCGATGGCAGAGGCCGCCGGACGGCGCCACGGCATCGCGGTGACCAACGGCTCGGTCGCGCTCGATATCGCCGTCCACGCGCTAGGCCTCGAGCAAGGCTCCGAGGTCATCATCCCGACCTTCACGATCATCAGCTGCGCCGCAGCGGTCGTGCGCGCGGGGCTCGTCCCGGTCGGGGTCGACTGCGATGCGGTGACCTGGAACATGACAGTCGAGGGTGTGGAGGCCGCGATCACGCCGCGCACGCGCGCAATCATGCTGGTGCACATTTACGGCCTGCCTGTCGATCTCGAACCGATCCTGGCGCTCGCGCGCAAGCATGATCTAAAGGTGATCGAGGATGCCGCCGAGATGCACGGGCAGACCTATCGCGGTGCGCCCTGCGGCAGCTTCGGCGACGTCTCGACCTTCAGCTTCTATCCCAACAAGCACGTCACCACCGGCGAAGGCGGCATGATCCTCACCGACGACGACGCGCTCGCCGACCGTCTGCAAGGTTATCGCAATCTCTGCTTCCAGCCGCAGCAGCGCTTCGTGCATGAAGAGCTCGGCTGGAACGCGCGCATGACCAACCTCCAGGCCGCGCTCGGCGTCGCCCAGGTCGAGCGCCTGCCGCGCACGGTCGAGATCAAGCGCCGGATCGGCCGGCTGTATGACGAGCATCTTGCCGGCGTGGACCGCATCCGCCGCCCCCTCGCCCGCACCAATTATGCCGACAACATCTACTGGGTCTACGGCGTCGTGCTGAACAACGATGTGCCGTTCGACGCCAGGCAAGCGATGCGTCGCCTAGGCGAAAAGGGCATCGGCACCCGGCCGTTCTTCTGGTGCATGCACGAGCAGCCGGTGCTGCGCCGGATGCGCCTGATGGTCGATGAATCGCATCCGAATGCGGAATACATCGCACGCCGCGGTTTTTATTTGCCGAGCGGGCTTGCTCTGACCGACGACGAGATCGCGCGGTCCGCAGGTGCGCTGAAGGAGATCCTGGCGTGACTGTGTTCGCGGACTACGCCCCCTGGTACGATCTGCTCTATCAGGACAAGGATTACGCGGCGGAGACGGCGTTCGTCGAAACGCGCCTGCGCGACCACGGCGTCGCGCCCGGCAAGCTGCTCGATCTCGGCTGCGGCACCGGACTGCACGCGCTCGCATTCGCCCGCAACGGGTGGAGCGTCGCCGGCATCGACCTGAGCCACGAGATGATCGCGAGCGCAAAGGCACGCGCCGAGCAGGCCGGACTTTCGATTCCATTCCGGCAGGGCGATGCTTGCGAGGCCGGTCCCGAGCGCAGCTTCGATGCGGTCGTATCGCTGTTTCATGTCGCAAGCTACCAGACCAGCCGCGACAGGCTGGAGCAGATGTTCCGCACCGCGCATGCGGCGCTGAAGCCGGGCGGACTGTTCTTCTTCGACTATTGGTATGGCGGCGCCGTGCTGGCGCAAGGCGTCGAGACGCGGGTCAAGGTGATCGAGCGCCGGCCGCTGCGCCTCACCCGTATCGCCCAGTCGAGCCATGACGAGCCGAATGCGACCGTCACGGTGAACTACACGCTGTTCTGCGAGGACATGGATCGCACCTCGATCCGGCGCGTCGATGAGGCGCACCGGATGCGGTACTGGTTTCCGTTCGAGATCGACGCGGCACTTCGCGCCGTCGGCTTCGCGCCGGCCGGTCACGCTGCCTGGCTGTCACAAGATGCCCCGAATTCGCACAACTGGGCCGCCTATACGATCGCCAGGAAGGGCGTTGCATCGTGAGGCCGCTGCGGCTGGCCGTCATGCTGGAGCAGGCGCTCGAGGTCGGCGGCGGTTTCCAGCAGCCGCTTAACGACCTGCTCTGGCTGCGCGAATGGGCGGCAAAATCCGGCAACGAGATCGTGGTGTACTCGCCCTATCCGCTGACACTCGAGATCCTGAAGGAGTTCGGCATCGAAGCGCGACTGCGCAAGTTCGGCGTTCTCGATTATGTCTTCCTGTTCCTCAAATATTGCGGCCCGTTCGATCTCGTCCAGATCGCGCTGGAGCTCAAATCGCCGTTCGAGCGCGCCCTGATCCGCGACGGCATCGACGTCGTGCATTTCACCTCGACCTCGAAACGTCACCTGCTGCTCTACCAGCTGCCCTTCATCATCACGATCTTCGACGGCTGCCATCGCGACGCGCCGGAATTTCCGGAAGTTCGCACCTTCGGCGAATTCGAGCGGCGCGAGATCCTGTTTCGCCTCGCAAGCACCAAGGCGGTGGCGGTGATCGTCAATGCGCCCGAGCTGATCGACCATCTCTGCCGCCGCTACGCCATGGAACGGGAGCGTGCGATCTGCATCCCGTTCTCGCCGTCGACGTATGTCGGCAGGTCTGCGCCCGACGCCGCCGCCGATGCCGCCGTGCTGGCGAAATACCGGCTCGAACCGGGCTATCTGTTCTATCCGGCGCAGTTCTGGCAGCACAAGAACCACATCACGCTACTTGCCGCGCTCGCAAGCTTGCGCGAACGGGGCATCACCGAAGGGCTGGTGCTGTGCGGCTCCAATCGCAGTGGTCGCGAGAAGATCGACGCGGCGATCCGAACCTACGGATTGTCGGAGCAGATCTCCATCATCGGCTTCGTCGAATCCGCCGAGCTCGGCGCGCTCTACCGCGGCGCATCGGCGCTGGTGATGCCGACTTATTTCGGTCCGACAAATCTGCCGCCGCTCGAGGCCTGGGCAGTCGGCACACCCGTCATTTATCCGGAAGCGTTCAAGGCACAAGCCGGCGACGCTGCGATCCTGTTCGACTACGACGACCCACGCTCACTGGCCGATGCGATCGTCAATCTGCGCGCGGAGGGCGCGCGCGAGCGGCTGCGCGCGGCCGGCCATCTGCGGCTCGCGCAGTTCGCGGAGGAGACCGAAGCCGGCCGCCAGCAATTCGCGCGGCAACTGGAACGGCTGAAGCACAGGCTCGCGCTGACCGCGCGTTGAATACTACTCGCTAGGCCGGAACCAGCGCCCGCAGGCGCTTGCGCAGAGCTACACTCACAAGCGGGCTCGCGAGCACGCCGACCACGATCAGCCAGACCGTGCATTCCACGACGAAGTGCACGAGCCCGCTCCCCGGCGCGAGCCCGGTGATCGCCGTTCCGATCAGCCAGCCCGATACCACGATGACGACGGCCAGGAGCAGCAGGAAAGCAATGTGACTGAACGGCTGACGCAAGGTCTGCCGCATGATCAGCAGCCCGAGCAGGCCGAACTGGACCAAAATGTCGCTCGCGACCACCGCGAGTGCTGCGCCCAGCGGTCCGAGCCGCGGGATGAGGACAAAAGACAGCACCAGGAAGACGACGAGCTGGAGTCCCTTGGTGCGGATCAGAAGGTCGCCGCGATTGCTGTGGTTGGCAAAAACCAGCGCCAGCAGCGAGGGCGCGACCGCGGCCGAGCCGAGCAGCAGCGTCACGGCGAGGGGCCCGTCATAGGGGATGCTGCCATGGGTCCACAGCGAGAAGAAGTCGGGCCAGAACGGCAGCAAGCCCGCAACGATCAGGCAGGCAAGCCCCGTCACAAACGCCGAGCCTTGCGCATAGAGTTGGCGCAACCGCACCTTGTCGCCGATCGCATGATCGTGGCCGAGTTCGGCACCGAGCGGCAGGCTGACCTGGAGACACAGTCCGCGCACCAGGCTCGCGATCACGCGCGTCAGCCCCCATTGCGCCACCGCGACGCGGTCGGTGACGAGCGCGGAGACCAGCAATACCGGAACGTTGACGAGCGCGAGCTCGGTAATGTTGGCGACCGCAAAGGGCACCGCGCGGCCGAACTGCCCGAGGCTCCAGCGCCAGGATGGCGGCATAAACGACGACTTGCCGGCACGACGCAGGAACGGAAACAGGCGCGGCGTGTCGAATGCGACGATGAAGATCGTGAACAGGAGCTGCATCGACACGAAGGCCACTGCCACCGCGAGCAGGCTGCCGAACGTCGCGAGCGCGACGAGTTGCCCGGTCTGACCGAGCAGCAGCGCGCCGTTTTGCAGCCAGACCGTCCGGCCATACCGGCCGCGCACGCGATAGAGGCCGGAGGCGAGATTGGCGGGCAAGGTCAGCAGCATGCCCAGCGTCATCACCAGCATCGCGGCATCGATCCCTGGCGTCGCTTGAAAACCGAGTACCGCCGATGGCGGCGCGAGATACACGGCTGCGCACAGGATCACGCCCAGCACTGCGACGATGGCGAGATAGATCCGCAGCATCGCCGAATAAAAGTTTGCGGTGCGCCCGTCGCAGTCGGCGCAGGACTTGAAGGCGAGAAACCGGTTGATCGCGCGAAGCTGCAATCCCGCGTCCGCGACAACGACAAGGCTACCTGCCGCATAAATCGCGAGCCACGCCGCAAGCACATCGCCGCTCCAGACGTGCAGGAAGGCCGGGATCAGCAGCAGCTGCTGAGACAGGCCCAGCGCCATCTGGACCAGATTCGCGGACCAGCCGTGAATGAGCCGGCGGGCGCGGCCGGCGCCGCCAGGTCCGCTCGGACCGTCGGCCTTGCCAGGCGCGTCAGTCTGCGTGTCGGTCAAGCCCGCATCCTTCCCGGTGGGCGATCAGCCCGGCACGCCCGATCGCCGATTGATTCCCGCAATGAAAGCCGCCAATTTGGCGCCATCGAACTGGGGCGTTGAACGCGCGTCTTAAGGCGGTTAGACAGCTTAGGCAATGGCATCCGAATTCATCCCGTTCAATCGGCCCTATGTCACGGGCAAAGAGCAGGCCAACGTCGAGCAGGCGCTGAAGAGTTATCATTTGTCAGGCGACGGCGCCTTCACCCGGCGCTGCCATCATTGGCTCGAAGCGCGCACCGGCTGCGCCAAGGCGCTGCTGACGCACTCCTGCACCTCCGCGCTCGACCTCGCCGCGATCCTGCTCGACCTGAAGAGCGGTGACGAAGTCATCATGCCCGCCTTCACGTTCGTCTCGACGGCGAATGCCTTCGTGCTGCGTGGCGCAATCCCGGTCTTCGTCGATATTCGCGAGGACACGCTCAATCTCGACGAACGCCAGATCGAAGCCGCCATCACCTCGCGCACCCGCGCGATCGCGCCGGTGCACTACGCCGGCGTTGCCTGCGAGATGGACCCGATCGCCGCGATCGCGAAGCGCCACGGCTTGCGTATCGTCGAAGATGCGGCGCAGGGCATCATGGCGACCTATCGGGGCACCCCGCTCGGCGCCATCGGCGATCTCGGCAGCTTCAGCTTCCACGAGACCAAGAACATCATGTCGGGTGAAGGCGGCGCGCTGCTGGTGAACGATCCCACCCTTGCGCAGCGCGCCGAGATCATCCGCGAGAAGGGTACCGATCGCGGCCGCTTCTTCCGCGGCGAGGTCGACAAATACACCTGGCAGGACGTCGGTTCGTCACTGCTGCCGAGCGATCTGACCGCGGCCTTCCTGTGGGCCCAGCTGGAAGACGCCGAGCACATCACCCGCGAGCGGCTCGCGGTCTGGGACAAATACCACGCCATGCTGGCGCCGCTCGAGCAGCGCGGACTGCTGCGCCGTCCGATCGTGCCCGGCCATTGCCGGCACAATGGCCATCTCTACTACGTGCTGCTGCCCGCCGGGACTGATCGCGGCACCATACTCCGCAAACTTCGGGAGGCGGAGATTTATGCAGTATTCCATTACGTGCCGCTGCATTCTTCGCCCGCCGGGATGCGGTTCGGACGCACGCATGGCGATTTGCGGCGTACCACCGATTTGTCCGAGCGCCTGGTCAGGCTGCCGTTCTGGATCGGCCTGCAAGAGGCGCAGCAACAGCGAATCTGCGACACACTGCAGTCGATCCTCGAACGGTAGCGCTCAAAGCCCGTCCGATTCGCCATTCTTCGGCGTCGAGCGCGGCACGAAGGGTGCGAAGGACGTATCGGCCGTCGTCGGCATCGTCCGCTTGCGGCCGGCATCCGCAGGCGCAGCCGCGATTGCAGGCGGGCTTGCCGGCGCGGTCGTTCCATCCGGCCGCTGAAGCGCCAGCACCTCGCTCCGATCCCCCTGCTTGAGCATCACCTCGCGCGGCTGCACCGAGGTCAGCGACCAGCCGCCGAGCGATTCGCCCTGCCGCAGGCGCACGACCTTCTGGTCCGTGCGGTTGACGAGAATCGCGATCGCATCGCCCTCACCTACCACGGCCCCGACCAGAGTCAGCGGCGGCGGCGCATCAACCGACTTCGGCGGCCGAACGTGAACTTCTTCGACCGGGGCGGCCGCGACCGCGCGCGGCGGTGGCCGGCGCGTGGCCGAGAAGATCGGGCGCTCCTGGGTGACGGTGAGCACCGAAAACGGCACCGACCACAGCGGATTGCCGCGGGGAGCCGGCTTGTTCGCGGGCGGCGCGGGCCGGGCGATGGGCCGCACGGTGCCCACATCGACACTCTCGGCGGGGCTACCCGCGGCGTCATCCGACAGGATGTCCATGCGCGAGGAAGTCGCCGCCAATGTCTCGGTAACGCCCAGCACCGCGCACAGCGCGGCCACCCCCGTCAACTTCAGCCATCCCGACATCGAACTTCCCTTGCGACCAGCGGCCGCGCCAGCATGCGGCAAGCCATCCGCAGCAAACTAGTTCCGATGCGCCGCATCATCAACCGCGCTGATTCCTCCTTCGTATCTTGCAATGCATGAAGATGTTGCCGAACGGCCACGATCGCCGAAAATTGCAAGCGAAACAGGCAGGAACCCGTCGCAAACAAATGTCGGTTCATTGCGGGACGATGCCCCGACATGGGAATATGTCGCGCGCGCGGCTCCGCAGCACGCGTTGGCTCTTTGTTCGCGACAATTGTTTGCTGATTTGAGAATACGTGATGGCTGGACCCACGGCGGCGGGTAAGAGGACTGGATACGGCGTGCGCTCGATTGTCCGGCACGCGTTGGCGACCCTGCTCGCGACCACGGCGCTCGGCGTGGTCGCCGCGCATGCCGTGGACGGCAGCTGGGTCGGCGCCACATCCAACGAATGGACGGACGGCACCAATTGGAGTTCGACGCCCAACGTGCCGGACGGCACGGCGACGTTCACGACCACGGGCCCGACCGGCGTCATCACCAGCGGCATCGTCAATATCGGCAACGTGATCTTCACCGCCACGCCCAACGCGCCCGCCTATACCATTTCGACCGGCGACATCTTCGTGGTCAACGGCGCGGGCATCTTCAACAATTCGACCAACACGCAGACCTTCACCGTCGGCTCCGGCATGGTGTTCCTGAATGCGAGCAGCGCGAGCGCCGGCAGCAATTTCGTGACGTACAGCGTCAGCGGCGGCGCAATGAGCTTCAACAACTCGTCGACCGCGGGCACGGCGCAGATCACCAATGGCGGCGACATCGAGTTCAACAACAGCAGCACCGCGGGAACCGCGACCATCGTCAACAACGCGGTGATGAACTTCAACGACACGACCTCGGCGAGCGGGTCCAACATCACCAACAGCGCGACCGGCTTCGTGACATTCAACACCTCGTCCACCGCCGGCACCGCGGCGATCGACAACAGCGGCTCGCTGATCTTCAGCAATTCCGCCAACGCCGGCAGCTCGACCATCACCACCGAGAGCGGCGGCACCACCAGCTTCACCGGCACCAGCGCCGGCGGCAGCGCGCGCTTCATCACCAATGCCGGCGGTACGGTTGACATCTCGGGCCTCACCAACGGCGGCATGACGGCCGGCTCGATCGCGGGCGCCGGCAACTACGTGCTCGGCGCAAACACGCTCACCACCGGCAGCCTCAATACGTCGACCCAGGTCGACGGCGTGATCTCCGGCACCGGCGGCGGATTGACCAAGGTCGGCACCGGCACGCTGACGCTGACCGGCACCAACACCTATACCGGGGCGACGACGATCTCGGCGGGAACGCTGGCGCTGTCCGGAACCGGGAGCATCTCCTCCTCGAGCGTCGTCACGGTGAATGCAACGTTCGATATTTCCGGTTCCACGATCCCGTTCAACACTATCAACACGCTGGCCGGGAGCGCGAGCGGTGTCGTCAACATGGGCAGCAAGGGGCTGTTCATCACCAACGGCTCGACCGAGTTCGCTGGCGTGATCCAGGGCACCGGCGGATTAGAGGTTGGCGGCGGAACGCAAACCCTCTCCGGGGTGAACACCTACACCAACACGACCCAGATCGACGCCGGCGCGACACTGGCGCTGAAGGGCGCCGGATCGATCGCGAATTCGGCGAGTGTCACGTTCACGCCCGGTGCAGGCGGCACGTTCGACATTTCGCAAACAACCTCCGGTACCTCGGTGAACGCTCTGTTCTCCGCGACCGCTGGCAGCGTCGTCGCGCTGGGGTCGAAGACATTGACGATCACGAGCGGCAGCTTCTTCGGCGGCGTGATCCAGGATGGCGGCATCGCTGGGGGCACGGGGGGTAACCTCGTGATTGCGAACGGCGCCACGCAGCAGCTTTTCGGCACCAACACCTATACCGGCACCACGACGATCGCGAGCGGCGGTCAGCTCGACCTGATCAATTTCGGCGGCGGCGATGGCAGCATCACGACCTCGAGCAATGTCATCGCCAACGGCGTCTTCGACATCACGGGCCTGAGCGGCGGCACCTCGATCAAGTCGCTGTCGGGGTCGGGCAACGTCAATATCGGCGCCAACACGCTGACCATCACCAACGGCAACGGCTCCTTCGCCGGCATCATCGGCGACGGCGGCTTCGGCGGCGGCCTCGTCATGGCTGGCGGCTCGGAAATCCTTTCCGGTGCCAACACCTATACCGGCACGACCACCGTGAACGGCGGCAGGCTTGAGGTCGACGGCTCGATCGCCAGCGCGAGCGCCGTCAATGCCGGCGGCACGCTCGCAGGCGCCGGCTCCGTCGGCAATGTCGCGGTCAATGGCGGCACGCTGGCGCCGGGGAGCGCGGCAAGCCCGACCGGGACGCTGACGATCAACGGATCCCTCAGCTTCACCGCGGCCTCGACCTACCTGGTGCAGGTCTCCTCGACCAGCGCCAGCCTCGCCAACGTCACCGGCGCCGCCACGCTCGGCGGCGCGACGGTGAGTGCGAACTTCCTCTCGGGTACGGTCCAGAAGCAATACAAGATATTGTCCGCGACTGGCGGCCTCGGCGGTACCACTTTCAACCCGGCCGTCATCTCCAACATGCCGACGCTCAGCGCCTCGCTGAGCTACGACCCCAACAACGTCTTCCTCAACATCGGCGTCAATTTCACACCCAGCGGCGGCGGGCTGAGCATCAACCAGCAGAACGTCGCCAACACGCTGACCAACTTCTTCAACTCGACCGGCGGCATCCCTGCGGCCTTCGCCGCGTTGACGCCGGCTGGGCTGACGACTGCCTCGGGCGAGCTCGGCACTGGCATCATCCAGTCCGCGATCAATGCCGACGGCCAGTTCCTGAATCTGATGCTCGATCCGACCGTCGTCGGACGCTCCAGCGGCTTCACGAAGGCAGGTAGCGTCCCGCAATTCGCCGAAAGCGATGATGCAGCCGCCTATGCTTCGATGCGCCCCGCCACGCCGCGCGAGCGCGAGGCCTTTGCAATGGCGACCAAGGCGCCGCTGCTGTCGGCGCAGCCGGCCAATCGCTGGAGCGTCTGGGCGGCCGGCTATGGCGGCTCGGCACAGGTCGGCGGCAATGCCGCGATCGGCTCGCAGGATCTGACCGCGCGGGTCTGGGGTGGCGCGGCCGGCGCTGATTACAGAATTTCGCTGGACACGCTGGTCGGGTTTGCGCTCGGCGGCGGCGGGCTGAATTATTCGCTTGCGAACGCGATGGGCGCGGGCTCCGCCGACCTGTTCCAGGCCGGCGTCTATGGCCGGCACAATTTCGGACCGGCCTACATCTCGGCTGCGCTCGCCTATGGCTGGCATGACGTCACTACCAACCGCAGCGTGGCACTCGCCGGCGCCGACCAGCTCCAGGGCCGCTTCAAGGCCGACACCTTCTCCAGCCGTTTCGAGGGCGGCTATCGCTTCGCGACTCCGCTGGCCGGCATCACGCCTTACGCGGCGGCGCAGGTGACGAACTTCAACCTGCCGAACTATTCCGAAGTCAGCCTCAATGGCGGCGGCCTGTTCGCGCTGAACTATGCCGCGCAGTCGCTGACCGATACCCGCTCGGAGCTCGGATTGCGCACCGACAAATCCTACGCGATGCAGAACGGCGTGCTGACCTTGCGCGGCCGCGCCGCCTGGGCGCACGACTACAATCCGAGCCGCGCTGTCACCGCGCTGTTTCAGACCCTGCCGGGCACGAGCTTCGTCGTCAACGGCGCCAGGGTCGACGCCGATTCCGCGCTTGTCAGCGCCAGTGCCGAAATGAAATGGCTGAGCGGCTTCTCGATCGCCGGCACTTTCGACGGCGAATTCTCCGGCAACGTCACCAGCTATTCCGGCAAGGGCGTGTTCAAATACAGCTGGTGAGCGACGCGATGCGGCGCCCTACTTCTCCGGCTGCCACTGGCCGGAGACGCCCAGGATCACCCTGACGCGGCCAGTACTGGCCTCGCTGAGCGCTGTGGTCTGCGGCACCTGGACGTCGAGCTGATCGACGAACAGGAACGGCATGCCCGCTTCGAGATCGTAGAGCACCTTCTGCAGCGCGGGCTGCTCCAGCTCGCAGCTGACCACGAGGCCGACGAAGCCGTCCTTCAGTTGCGCCCCCGTTACGTCGACCTGCGAGGACTGCACCGAGCCGCCGACATTGCCGACCGCAGCCGCAACCCGCTGCAGCAGATTGGCGCCTGCGACCGTCACCGTCGGTCCTTCCAGGAAGGGCGTGCCAGGATGCTCGGCCAATGCGGCCGCAGCATTCTTGGCGGCACCCTTGCGGCCGCGCAGCTGGTCGAGCAGGTCGGAGGTCTGCGCCAGAGCCTGGCGGTGGGCGATCACGTCGGCGATCGACAGGCCTGCCATCAGCAACAGCCCGACTGTCACCGCAACATAGAGCGTGACCGCGATCAGCGGCGAGCCGGTCAGCCACCGTGCGGGTGCGTTTGCGATCCCGCCGCTGCTCATGCTGCTGCTCATGGCGCGTTCCTCGGCTCGATCTGCGCCTCGATGTGGAAGCGCTCGCCGGGATCGGTGGGGCCGCGCGTCGTCGGGGCGTAGAAGGTCGCCCGGGTGAAATGCCGGGACTGCTCGATCAAGGGAATCAGCGAGGGCGCATCGCGGGTGATGCCGGCGATCTGGAGCTTGTTGCCGGCCAGATGCATCTCGGTGACGTAGGTGTGATCGGGCAAGAGACGGCTCAGCGATTCCAGCACGATCACGCTCGCCGGCGTGTCGTATTTGCGCCGCTCCAACAACGCCAGCGGCGAGCGCTCGCCGCCATCGGCACCGCGGATCGCGGCGCGGCGCTGGGTGATCTGTCGTTCGAGCTCGCTCTCCTGCGCGCTCAAACTGTCGGCCAGATAGCCCGCGACGATCGAGCCGAGGACGGCGGCGACTGCGGCAACGGCCAGCACCAATTGCAGCGTCCGGCTCAACCGGAGGGGATCGATTGCGCCGCGCGACTTCTGCTCAAACACCCTGATGTGCCCGCCTTCGGGCGCCTCCGTCAGAACCGCGATCGCGGACGGGTGAAAGCCGGACAGGGCCTCGACATAGCCCATCGCGAGCCGGCGCGGTGCGGCCGCGATCATCGTGGTGATGCTCTCGCTGCCCTGCGCCACGGGCGCGCTGCATCCGACCACGGCATCCGTGGCGCTCCACGGCGTCAGCCGGTCGATCTGCGCCCGCACGATGCCGTCGAGGAAATCGGCCGCACGCGCCGGCAGCTCCAGCGGCCGAAACAGGAAACGCGCCGGCCGCAGCACGATCTCGATGCGACAGCCGCGGACGATCTGCGCGAGATTGGCGCCGGTGAATTTGCCGTCTTCGAACGCGATCTCCTTCGGCATGTTCTCCGGCTTGGCAGCCTCCAGCGCGAACGTACCGGTCTCGCTCTCGACCAGCCGCACCACGCGCGGCGACACCATCCGCTCCAGTCCGGCAACGGCAGCTCCGGCCACGGTACCGGTCCAGGCGTCGAAAATGGCGCGAAGGGAATTGAGCGAACTCATCTCACAGGGGCTTTCCGGCTGAGCCGTCGAAGGCGCTATGCCACGACAATACACGATAGGGCTCATCGCCGCTTTCGAGAAGCAGGATGACGATCTCGGCCGAACTCTGCCGGTGCGAGGGCGCCTCAGTGACGACCGTCACCCGGTAGGCCTTCGCGCCCTCGATCGTTGCGTTGGCGCTGCCGGCAAGCCCGACCAGCGACTGCGGGTTGACATTGGGATCGGCGCGGTTGCGCAGCAGCTGCTGCAGCGTCTCCGGCGTCATGCCGGGCAGCGCCGCCACCACTTGGGGCGCGGCATCCAGCACATTCACGGTACGCATGTTGCTGAACACGGTAACGAAGGGCAGCATGCGCTCGATCACGGCCGGCGGAATGCCGCGCACCAGCCACAGCTCGTCGATGTGCGGAAACGGCGCGTGGCGCGGCAGATAGGGCGCGCCGAGCGTGCGGTAGAGGGAATCCTCCGGATTGTCCACGCCTGGTTCCGTCGACGACCGCCACCCCAGGATCCGGTCGGCGTAGTCCCGCGCATCCGTCGCGGAGACGCCGAGCCCGGTCATCAGGCCCGCGAGGACGGCTTTCGGCGCCGCGTTGAGATCAATGCGTGCGGCCTCCGAGCGGAACGTCACGGCCACGCGGCCCGCTCCGACCCGGGCGTTGAAGGTGCCGCTGGTCGGGCGCGTCGCCTCGCTCTGCCCGGTCAATCGATAGGCCGCAAGCTCGAGGCCGGCGTTCATCAGTGCATCGGCCTGCAACCGGTCAGTGTTGACGGCAACGGTGACCGCGGTGTTCGTGACATAGGTCAGGTAGATCAGCGCGAGCGTGGCGAGCGCAGCGAGCATCCAGAGCACAACGACGACGATGAAGCCGCGGTCGTCCCGCAACGCTCCCCGTCCATGCGGCGCGCCGCTCACAGCTGCTGCTCCTCTTTCTGCGCCTGTTGCGGCCTCGTGCCCGCCGCCACGCAGGTCGTCGGATTCTTGGCCCGCGCGCATTCGGCGGGCGCCGTGATGTGCGGCAACACCGCGGCCGAGACCGCCAGCGCCTGGCCGGTGGCGCCGTCGCGCACCGTGACGCGGATGCGATCCGGCAATTGCGACTGGCCGTGCCAGGTCGGCTGCCAAATCCTGTCGGGCCCGGCGTAGGCGAAGCTGACACGGAACGGCGCGCGGATTAGCACCACCTGGTCGACGAAGCGGATCTGCCCGTCCGTCGCCATCGGCTGGAACGGCGCGCGCTCGCGCACCAGCGCCAGCCCCTTGGCGTCGGCCTTCTCGATCAGACGGATGAACTCCAAACCCGGGCGCGCGCTCGGGCCGAGCCCGGTGCGCAGGAACGTGACCGACAATTCGGCGCCCTCGAACAGCGGCGCCCTGGCGTCGCCGTTCACGGTCATCTGCTCGGCGACGGAGAGATCGGCGACGATGCGGTCAAGCCCGGTGGCGAGACGCTCCGCGCGCTGCACCCGCGCAATACCGCGACTCCAGTTCGGCAGCCATTGCGCCGTCACGGTCGCAAGCGCAGCCAGGATCACGGTCATCAGCAGCGTCGCCAGCAGCACTTCGAGCAGGGTGAAACCCGCCTCCGACGCGAACGCGCGGTGCAGGCGTTTCGTGACGCGTGTCTTGATGCGTTTCTTGGCGCGGGTCATTGCGTGGCCCTTGGCACCAGCTTCACCGTCGTGACCTGGATCGCGCTGCCGTCGGCGCGCTGGAGGCGCAGATTGACCGCCAGTGGCACAAAGCGATCGGTGGCGGGATTGCCGCCGGCGACGTTCATCGGCGCAATATCGACGCGCCAGCGGCTGCCGGCGAGCTGCCCGCTCTGCCGGCCGGGCTTCAGCAATCCGCGCGCCGGCAGATCTGCAAGCAACGTCTCCGCCGTGCCTGATAGCGCCAGACGCTGGTCGATCGAGCGCGTGCCCTTTGTCGTGACGGCGACGACCGAGCCGATGGTTCCGAGCACGATGGCAATGATCGCGAGCGCGACTAGCGTCTCGATCAAGGTAAACCCGGCGGCGCCGTCAGAGCAGCTTCTGCGGGACAATCTCGACGCCTCCGGTCAGCCAGTTGACGCGCACCTCGTAACCCATGCCGGGCCGCGCCAGCGCGATCGTCCCGCCGCACGACATGCCCGACGGAAAGAAATCGATCGACCGCGCCGTCGCGCGATCGGCGCAACGCGCAGCCAGCGTCGCCTGCACGATCACGTCGCGCGGCAGGCGGATGATCTGCCCGGTGACGCCGGAGCGAATCGCGCGCGCCTCCGCATCCACCTCTGTCGCGACCCTGACCTGCCGGCGCAGCGCGCTGTTCCGATCGGATTTCAGCAGCGCCGCGGTCTCGACCGCATAGCTCTCGAGCTTTGCCCGGGTCGTCGAGCGCGGGATCGCCGGCAGGACGATCGCCGCGAGCAGGCCGATGATCGCGAGCACGCACAGGATCTCGATCAGCGCGAAGCCCCGCTGGTCGAAGCCTTGCGCATCGCGAATGGGTTCAGCGCGCGCTGCTGACAATGTCGGCTGCCGTTCCACTGCCGCCTTCCTGACCGTCTGATCCGAGCGAGATGATCTCGTACGGAGCGCTCGCGCCCGGTGAACGATAAACGTAGCCGTGGCCCCAGGGATCGTTCGGCACCACGCCGCCGCGCAAGTAGGGCCCGTTCCAGCCGGCCTCGTTGTTGCTGCGCGTCAGCCCGACCAGGCCTTCATTCGACGTCGGATATCGGCCGAGATCGAGATAATAAAGATCGAGCGCGCTGGAAAAGCTCTCGATCTGGATTTTCGCTGCCTTGGCCTTGGACTCGCTGAGATAGTTCAGCACCCGCGGGCCGACCAGCGCCATGATCATGCCGATGATGGTGATGACGACCAGCATTTCGACCAGGGTGAAGCCAGCCTCTCCGCTCGGAGCGCGCCGCTGGCGGCGACTTGGCGATGGATGATTGGTCATTTCAAGCCCCTCCCGTTACCTTTCGTCTAACCGACAATCTGGCTTACCGACATCAGCGCCGTCATCACCGACGTGATCAGGCCTCCGACGACCAGCGAGATCGCGATGATTGCCGCAGGGCCGGCAATGCCGACCGCGCGGTCGAGCGTGCGTTGCAGCTTGGCCTCGTAGAATTCGGCAACCCGTCCGGACAGCATCGGCAGTTGCCCGGTCTCATCGCCCAATCTCAGCATGCGCACCGCCATTGGCGGTAACGCCTCCGTCTCTGCAAGCGCATCGGAGAGTTTTGAGCCATGGCGGACGCGATCGGCAGCCTCGCTCCAGACCATGGACGCGCCAGTCGTCGCCATCATGTCGATGAGAATGCGGAGCGTGGTGGTGAGATTGACGCCGCTGCCGAGCAGCAGACCGAGATTGCGGCAGAACAGCGCCGTACGGTACGCGCCCATCACGTTGCGGATCGCCGGCAGCCGCACAATCGCATTGGTGATGCCACGACGGACACGCTCCTGCCGCAGCACGAGCCACATTGTTGCGAGGGTGATCGCAAGTCCGGCCAGCACCGTCTCTGAATTGCTGCGTAAAAAGGTCGAGATGTTCAAGAACACGCCGACGATCGGATCGACCTTGGCGCCGAAGTCCTGCAAGACGCTCGCAAATTGCGGCAGCACGAATGTCAGGAAGAACAGCAGCACGCAGCCGGCTGCGCCGAGCACGAAGACGGGGTAGCGAATCGCGTCCGTCAGGCGCCGTCTCAGCGCTTCGCCGCGCGCGCGTTCGCCGGCCAGCACCTCCAGCACCTGGTCCAGCGACCCTGACGCCTCGCCGACCCGCACCAGCGCGATATACATCGCCGGAAACAGCCCTTCGTGCCGCGCCAGCGCCTCGGCAAAGCTCTCGCCGGAGACAACGCGCGCGCGGATGTCGGCGACGACCGGCCGCAGCCGTCCGAAATCCGGATCGGCGGCAAGCAACTCCAGCGCGTCATTGATGCGGGCGCCGGCGCGCAGCAGCAGCGCAAGGTCGCGGGTGAGAATTGTGACATCCTCCGGCGTCGGCCTGTTGAACAGGCTCAGCACGCCACCCGCCGCACCGCCCTCCTCCGGCGCGACGTTGTCGACCAGCACCAGACCGAGCCGCTCGATCCGCGACGCCACGTCGCCCGGCGCAGGCGCAGCGATGGCTCCGGAGACCAGTTCGCCGTTGGCATTGAGCGCGCGGTAGCGATAGTTCGGCATGGCTTAGCGCACCGTCGTGACGCGGAAGACCTCGGGCACTGTCGTCAACCCGGAACGGCATTTTGCAACCGCATCCTCCAGCATCGTCGTCATGCCGCCTCGCATCGCGGCGGCGTCGACCGAATGGGAGTCGGTCTGCGGCCCGATCAGCCCGCGCACCTCGTCGGACATTTCGAGGATCTCGAACACGCCGTTGCGGCCGCGATAGCCGGTGCCGCCGCAGCGCTCGCAACCGCCGGCCTCGTGCACGACCTCGCCGCACTTGAATCCGATCACGGCAAAGCGCGGATCCTTGGCGAGATCGGCCTCGGTCAGCGCGTGGGGCACCTTGCAGCGGTCGCAGAGCATGCGCACCAGCCGCTGCGCCACCACGGCGCGCAACGTGGATTTGAGCAGAAACCCTTCGATGCCGAGATCAATCAGGCGCGGCACGGCCGCCGCGGCCGTCTCGGTGTGCAGCGTCGTCAGCACAAGATGGCCGGTCAGCGCGGCATGAATCGCGATGTGCGCGGTCTCGGCATCGCGGACCTCGCCGACCATGATAACGTCGGGGTCCTGACGCACGAAAGCCCGCATGGCGGAGGCAAACGTCAGCCCGATCGACGGCTTGACCTGGGACTGGTTGATGCCAGGAATCTCGTACTCGACGGGATCCTCGATGGTGAGGATCTTTCGCGTCGGCTCGTTGAGGATCGACAGCATGGTGGCAAGCGTCGTGGTCTTGCCGCTGCCGGTCGGTCCGGTGATCACGATCATGCCATGCGGCATCGCGAGCAGGCGCGTCATCGCGCTCTCGTCGCGGGTTCGCAAGCCAAGCTTGCTCATCTCGAGCAGGCCGCGATCGCGCGGCAATAAGCGGATCACGGCGCTCTCGCCATGCTGCGTCGGCATGGTGGCGACGCGGACGTCGAGTTCGCTGCGCCCGACGCGGACCCGCGCCGCGCCATCCTGCGGCAGGCGCCGCTCGGCGATGTTGAGGCTTGCAAGAATCTTGATGCGCGAGATCAGCGCCTGCGGCGGGATGCCGTGCGGCGACGGCAACGCACGCAGGAGACCGTCGACGCGCATGCGCACTACGAGCCCGGCGCGGAACGGCTCGACGTGAATGTCGCTGGCGCGCAGATCGACTGCGCGCTCCAGCAGATCGTTGAGCGCACGCACCACCGGCGCACCGCTGGCGAGATCGCGCAGGCTCTCGATGTCGTCGTCGGACTGCGCTGCGCGGCCGGCGCCTTGGTCTGCATTCGCATCGCCGGCATCGGCTCGCTGATCGAGGACTGTCGTAATGTCCTCATATGACGCTACGACGACATCAATAGGCGTTCCGAACACGATTTCCGCGGCCCGAATGGCGGCCGAGTCGGAGGGATCGGCGACGGCCAGGCGGAATCCGCCATCCGGCGCGCCAAAGGGAAAGATGGTGGATTCCCGCAGGAATCGACGCGAAAAACCTTCGAGGCGAGGCGTGGTCGTGAGTAGTTGCGGAAGACTCACCCGCGGCAGAGCGAAATAGTCGGACAGCTCGTCGGCGAACTCCGCCGCCGAGAGGTCGGTGGCTTCCCAAAACTCGCGCAACGGACGCGTAAGCGCGGGATTGGCTGCGTTTTCCACACGGACATGCGCGCGCGACGGCAGTGAATATTTTTCCAGGAGGTGCTGCCGGAAGCTATCGGCGGTACGGTCTCGCATCGCATTCACGGCGTTGACCTTGTTACTTGAATGCAACGGCTTCGACAGGTCACGGAAGGTCCTTTGCCCTTGACTTATTTCTTAGCAAAAACATAATCGTGGGGCAAATTATTGCGCGTCCGAACCACGGGGGATCGGATGCTTTTTTCTCGCAGCGTTGGTGGGCGTATTTTGTTTGAAGTGGTCCAGCCGCTCTTGCGCCTGCGCTCAGTATTGACTGGAACGCTCGTCCTTGTCTCGTCCGCCTTTCTGCTCTCGGCCTGCATCGTCACGGCCGATCAGTCGATCGAAGCAGACCCCAAGGATCCGCGCGCGCAGGATCTTGTCGACAAGATCCGCGCCCTCGACCTCCAGCCGCGTCAGCCTTCGGATGCTGGAGCAAGCGGCATTACGCAAGCCAAGTCGTCGAAACCCGCGATCTATCTCAGTGATGGCACGACGCCCCAAGGCGGTACTTTGGTCGAGCGCGATGATGGCGGCGGCAGCGGGTACGACCTCAATTTCGAAAATGCGCCGGTCGCGACCGTGGCCAAGGTCATTCTCGGTGACGTTCTCAATGTCGGCTACACGATCGATCCCCGCGTTCAGGGAACCGTGACGCTCGCCTCGGTGCGCCCGGTCCCCAAGGCGGACGCGATCTATGTGCTGGAGAATGCGCTGCGCATGTCCGGCGTAGCGCTGGTGCACGACCGCACCGGCTATCGCCTGTTGCCGGCGCCGGAGGCCGGCCCCGGCGGCCTCGACCGCTCGGCGAGCGTCGAAGCCGGCCAGGGGGTTACCGTGGTGCCATTGCGCTACACCTCGGCGCAAAATATTTTCAAGCTGCTCGATGCCTTCGGCGTGAAGGCCTCGACCATGCGTCCCGACAATTCACGCAACACCTTGATCGTCAGTGGCAGCGGAACTGACCGGGCGACCGCGGTTGACACAATTCTGTCATTCGACGCCGACTGGATGCGCGGTCAGTCGGTTGGCATCTTCCCGGTACGCAATTCCGCGCCCGAGCCTGTGATCACCGAGATCGAGAAGATCATGGACTCCGGCGAAGGCGGTATGAGCCAGAACATGATCAAAATGCAGCCGATTGCGCGGCTGAACTCGATCCTGGTCGTAACCCAGAAGCCGGAATATCTGAAGCGCGCGCAGACATGGATTGCGCGGCTGGACCGTTCCGACACCGACGGCGTCAACCTGAAATCCTATCCGCTCCGTTACGGCAATTCGAAGCTGGTCGTTTCGATGCTGGACGAGATGCTGCTCAACCAGAGCTCGACGAGCAACACCTCGCTCGACAGCGCATCAAGCCAGGTCGCGCCTGGCGCGGGCCTCTCGACGTCGTCCTCCGGCAATCCAGTGGCTTCCTTGAGCGCGTTGCCAACGGCCGCTGCCGGCGCCGCAACCCCGGTCACCGGAGCTCCGGGATCATCGTTCGGCGCCCGGCCGGCTGCCACCGCCGTCTCTGCAACACCTGCGCAGGACAATAACGCCGGGGGATTGTCGGGCGGCGGCACAAAGTCCGGCATCAACGGCATCCTTCAGAATGTGCGGATCACCGCTGACGTCACCAATAACGCCGTGCTCGTCTATGCCAATCAGGAGGCCCAGCGCATCGTCGAGCAGACGATCCGCCAGATCGACCGGCCGCAGCGCCAGATCGCAATCGAAGCGACCATCGCCGAGGTCACGCTGAACGACCAGCTGAATTACGGCGTGCAGTACTTCCTGGCGAGCAAGAAGGGCTCGATCTCCAACACCATCTCCGGTGTCAGCAATGCCGCGACTGTCGGCAGCGGTGCGGTGGAAGCGGCGTCCAGCGCCGTCAACGCCGCGGGCGGCGCGCTGCTCGGACGTGTCCTGCCGGGCTTCAACTTCCTGGTCGGCTCCGAGAACTCGCCGCGTGTCATTCTCGATGCGTTGCATAGCGTCACCGACGTTAAGGTGCTGTCGAACCCGTCATTGGTGGTGCTGGACAATCAGGCCGCGACCTTGCAAGTCGGCGACCAGGTGCCGTTCTCGACCGGCACCGCGACCGTGCTGACCGCCAACAACACGGTGGTTAACACCATCGACTACAAGAACACCGGCATCATCCTGCGCGTGCTGCCGCGCGCCAATGCCAACGGCAATGTCGTGCTCGACATCGAACAGGAAATCTCGAGCGTGGCCGCCGGCAGCGCCAACTCGCTGACGCCGACGAT
The DNA here is from genome assembly GCF_016599855.1 of Bradyrhizobium diazoefficiens. Lineage (NCBI taxonomy): Bacteria > Pseudomonadati > Pseudomonadota > Alphaproteobacteria > Hyphomicrobiales > Nitrobacteraceae > Bradyrhizobium > Bradyrhizobium diazoefficiens. The sequence continues at coordinate 5,355,567 of NZ_CP067041.1, forward strand.
CTCGCAGCGTCGGGTCAAGAGCTCGATCGCGGTAACGAGCGGGCAGACCGTGCTGCTCGCCGGCCTGATCAGCGAGACCGAGAACAAGCAGCGCCAGGGCATTCCCGTGCTCGATTCCATTCCCGGTGTCGGCGATGCCTTCTCGCACCAGACCAACACGCGCGCACGCACCGAGCTGATTCTGTTCATTCGTCCGACCGTCATCAAGGACGGTGTTGATGCGCATGTCATCGCCGAGGAGATGCGTAGCAAGATGAACAGCCACCTGGTCGGGACCAGCAATCCTGTGGTCACCGTTAGCCCGCCCAAGACGGCGCGTTAAGGCGTGACCGACGAGGCCGAGCATGACGGGATGCGCCCCCCGCTCGTCCTCAGCCTCGCGCTGCTTGTCGGCGTGTTCGCGAGCCTCGTCACGGCACCCGGCGCGGAAGGCATCTATGGTGCGTTTCTGGCCGCGCTGATGCTTGCCATCGCGGCGAACGATGCCCGGCACTATCTGATCCCGAACGAGCTGAGCGGGGCCGCCTTCGCGCTCGCCTTGCTCCGCGCCGCCGCCTTCGTGCCGGACGAGGGCGCACAGGCACTGTTCTGGCCGGTCGCGCGCGCCGTGGCCGTGGCCCTTCCGCTCCTGCTCCTGATGCTGGCGTATCGACATTGGCGCGGCCGCGACGGGCTCGGCCTCGGCGACGTCAAGCTCGCCGCGGTCTGTGGGGCCTGGCTCGATCTTGCGACTGGCGCTGCGGTGATCGAGCTCGCGGCGCTGCTTGCGATCGGCGCCTATGTCGCCAATGCCGCTTTGCAAAGGAAACGGCTGCGTGGGACCGCCTTCCTGCCGTTCGGACTGTTCCTGGCGCCGTCGATCTGGATCGGCTGGCTGGGCGAGACCTGGTATCTGAACTGGCTCGGCGGCTGGCCGAGCTAAGGCCCGACGTGGTCAGGACGAATCGTCCTCGCGGCGCAACCCGCCGTCCGCCATCTTCTACTGTGCATGGGGTTGTTTTGGGCTTTTCTGTCGAAAGGCCATTGAGCGCCAGGTCTCAGTGCTCGCGGCTCGGTGCCCATTCCAGCGCCCGCAGGCGGGCCTGGGCGATCTCGCCACGCGTCATCTTGCTGGTGACGGCGTCGCGGATCCGGGCCCGCGACTCCCGTACCCGCGGCGGCGACGCCGCGGCCGACAGGTTCAGCCATTTGGAGGCTTCGACAATGTCCTGCGGCACGCCAAAGCCGCGGTCATAGAGCAGCCCCAGCAAATATTGCGCGCGGGGATCGCCCTGCTCCGCCGCCCGGCGGTACCACATCGCGGCTTCCGTGTAGTTCTGCGGCACGCCGCGGCCGGTCTCGAACAGAAAGCCGAGATAGGACTGCGCCGCCGCATTGCCGCGCTCGGCGAGCGGAATGAAGACGCGGGACGCCGTCACATAGTCCTGCCGCTGGAAGGCGAAGATGCCCTGGCCGAGCGCCTGGGCACTCGCGGGGGAGGCCCATGCGAGCATCAGACCTGCGCTACCCAGCACCACCAGGACGCGCAGCAGCGATCGAAACCCACCGTCCGAATCCTGATTGGGGTCAATCCTGCTCATCGATCTGGCCTTCTCGTCGACTGCGTCTGGGACACGTTATTCTGCTCCGATGACAGAATCCATACGCTCTTGCTCGGCTAAATCGCGCGGCCGACGACGACGCGGCTGCCGCCCGCAGGCCAACGCAGGCCTGCGAGCGTCAGGCGCACCTCGGCGCGCAGGATCGCCGTGAACAGACGGTTGATCCGCGGGTCGAGCGCGAATTCCTGCTCGACCTGCTCATTCCGATCGACGCCACGCGCCCACAAGCGGCTTGCGACCATCGTAGGCAGCAACAGGGACGTATAGGAGGTCGAGAACAGCACTTCGAAACCGCTTTGCTCAAGCTTCCGCTCGAGCTCGCCGCGACGATAGCGGCGTTCGTGATAGGCGATCTCGTCGGCGCGGCTCCACAACCACGGATGCTGGGGGACCGCAATGACGACGCCGCCTCCCGTCACCAGCGCGCCGCGGATCTGAGCGAGCACGCCCTCATCGTCGGCGATATGTTCTATGACGTCAAAGGCGCCGACAAGGTCAAAGGCGCCGGAGGCCGGAATATGACGCGCATCCATCTGCACGAACTCGACCTTTGGCAGGCGCTCTCGGGCGAAAGCAAGTCCCGAAGGATGCAGCTCCGAGCCGACCAGGCGCCACCAGCTGCGCGACTGCGCAATTGCGCGCAGCACGGCGCCGTTTCCGCAGCCGACTTCGAGGAAACGGAGGGCCTCGGGGAAGAAGCGGGCGATTAACCCGACCAGCAGTTCGTTGCGGGCCACAAACCAGAAATGCTCATCTTCGACCTCAGCAAGCATCTTGAAGGCGCTGGGGTCCATGCCGCTGATCTTGTCGGCGAGCTCGGGCGCAAGCATGGCAATCCCCGCACTCTCTGCCACGACATGGGCACACGCCGGACAACGCCAGCCGGCTGGCCAGACTGGCTCGCCATCCTCGATTGCCTGTTCCCCACTGCAGGCGGGGCAGCGGCGGCGCCCGATCGCCAATTCCGTCATGCCGGCGCCCATCGATCAAAAAAGGGCGCAGCGGGAACGCTGATTGGAGGTGAATTCATCGGCAGGTCACGGTAAAAGGCGGCCTTGTCCGGCCAGAGGCATGCCGGCAACCTGTTCGGATCATCCGCGCTCGTCAAGCCTCGTTTCGAGGATGAGCCGGCCCCTCAAGACTGGTCGCAAGCCACAACGTGCGAATTTCGATCGTCCAATCCTGTTACATTCCCTGGAAAGGGTTTTTCGACCTGATCGGGCTGTGCGATGAGTATGTGATCTACGATCGCATGCAGTTCGCCAAGCGACACTGGCACAATCGCAACCGGATCAAGACCACGAACGGCATCGAATGGCTGACCATTCCCGTGGTGACCAAAGGCCGGTTCGACCAGGCGATCGAGGAGGTCATGATCGAAAAGCCGTGGGCCGACAAGCACTGGCGGGCAATCGAACTGGCCTATCGTCGCGCACCGTACTTCGATCTCTTCGCGCCCGTCATGCGGACCTGGTACGAGCGCGCCGGCAAGCAGAGCCGCCTCACAGATGTCAACGAACTGTTCACGCGCGAGATCGCAAACCTGCTCGGGCTGAAAACGCGTATCGTCAGGGACACCGCCTACCCGGCCGAGGGCGCAAAGACTGCAAGGCTTCTCTCGATCGCGCAGGCCGCCGGCGCCAATTACTATCTCAGCGGCCCTTCCGCACGCGCCTATCTCGATGAAGCGCTTCTCGCCGCAGGCGGGGTCACCGCGGAGTGGATGAGCTACGACGGCTATCCGGAATATCCGCAGCTTCACGGCGGCTTCGATCATGCGGTGAGCGTGCTCGACCTCCTTTTCAACACCGGCTCCGAAGCGCCACGGTTCATCCGCCGTCAAGTCGCGGACTGACGCCAAGACCGTACACCATAGCGAAAAAATCCCGGGACATTTCCCGGGATTTGTCGTCAGATATCGCAATTGCCGCTTGCGCGGTCAGCCGCCTGGCTCGCAGCGCTATTGTTCGCCGAAATTGCTGGCGGCGGCACCGGCATTCGTAGGCGTCGTTCCGAACGTCGCGTTCCCGAGCAGCCGGTTGTTCCCGTGGGTAATTGCTACTCCGCTGAAGCCCGTGGTGTTGAGCGTCACGTCGGAATTCGACAGGCGGATATTGCTGGCAGACTGCACACCGGTGCCGTTACCGCTGATCGAGCTGCTGTCGACATTGATGGCGGCACCAGAGAGGGCCATCGCACCGGTAGTGTTGCCGGAGAACACCGAGCGCGTGACCATGGCAGTATTGCCGCTGGCTGCCGAGATGCCGGTGGAATTGCCGACTGCCTCGATCCCATCGATGATGGCCTTCGAGCCGGCCGCGGCCATGGATATTCCGGCTCCATTATTATTGCTGATAATGGTGTTGCGGATGTAGAGCTGGGTATTGCCCGCACCTCGCACGTCACTGATGCCGGATTGCGAGAATTGAGTGATGACGCAATTCTCGATCGAGACCGACGCCGCAGACAGGATATTGATGCCGTTGATACCGGGAGCAGCGCTGCCGTTGAGACCTTGAATCTGGATGTTGCGGAGGGTGACCTTGTCGGTCACCGCCGCATTGATGACGATACCGTTCGTGCCCTGAACCAGCACCGATCCGAGCGCGGAGCTACAGTTCAGCGTGATCGACTTGGTGATCGTCACTGCGCCGAATCCGCCCGGATCGAGACAGTTGATCTCCCCGAACGCGGCTGTCTTGGAGATCGCGCCTGCGAAGGTCTTGCACGGAGCGGTACGGCTACAGGGATTGACGTCGTCGCCCACGCCCGAAATCCAGGTGCGTGACGCCTGGGCATGCGCCGGAGCCGACGCAAGGAATGGCAAGAATAGACCGATGGCTAATGCCAGAAACGCTAAACGGCGCATAATGAACCCTCCTTGTTGACCGGAACCTCTTTCCAGCCTGCTGAAATGATTCGTCAATAGCGGACCTCCCCCGGCCGTGGGAGAAGCTCCGCACCATGGCGAAATGGGAAATATTACAACCACGCCCAGAGATTGTGGCTCGTCGACGCCAATGAAGTCGACAAGTTACGCAAACACAAAGTTACATGAATGTTCAAGCCAGATCGGCAGTTTTCCCCCAACCCCGCTACTATGTCGCTGAGATTGCGAAACCGGTTCAATACTCGCCCCCCTTTTTGTCGCGCGTATCGTCATGGCCCCGTTCAGGGGCAGCGCTCCTTTGATGAAGGGCGGACTACCTGGAGGCAAAGCCCGAGTTTGCACGCCGGCAAGCTCTGCATCGGATCAAGTAGCCTGAGCCGCACCGGAGTGGGCCAGTCCGGGAGAGCGCTCCCGAATGCAGCCCCTTCTGACCGCGGCGCGACACTCGATTTGCCGTTCAACACGGGCTAAGATGCAGCTTGGTTCTCGATCGCTCCGCAAGAGCGCCCTACCCGAAACTGGCTGCAGACGCGAACAAAGCGATGCCTGGATCGCGTCTGGCCGCCGCTATTCAATTGGACTAAGCGAGCAATTCGGCTATCAAGTCAACAAAGGTGCAGAGGCCGACCTTCGCATTTGAGACCCGTTCCGTGAAGCTCTCTATCGTAACAACGCTATACCGATCCGTCGATACAATCGAGGCGTTCTACGAGCGCGCGATGAAGGCTGCACAAGCCATCACCAGCGACATTGAGATGATCATGGTCAACGACGGTTCGCCTGATGATAGCCTCCGTCTTGCGCTGCAGCTACATCAGCGGGATCCGCGCCTGACGATCGTCGATCTCGCCCGCAACTTCGGTCACCACAAGGCGATGATGACCGGCCTCGCCCACGCAACAGGCGAATTGATATTTCTCATTGACAGCGACCTGGAGGAGCCGCCTGAAGATCTGCCACAGTTTTATGAGCTATTCGAGCGCGAGGCTTGCGATGTGGTTTACGGTGTCCAGGAAAACCGGCGCGGCGGATTCTTCGAGCGGACGACCGGCGCGCTGTTCTTTGCCGTCCTCGATGCGCTGGGCGACCGGCCCGTCCCGCGAAATCTGGTGACGGCGCGTCTGATGACGCGCGACTATGTGAACGCCTTGGTCAGCCATCAAGACCGTGAATTCGTCATCTCGGATCTGTGGCAGGTGACCGGCTTTCGTCAGACTGCGATCACCGTGAAGAAACTTTCGCTGTCGCCGTCCACCTATTCGTTCCGAAGCCGAATCGAACTAGCGGTGAAGCACGTCACGACAACGTCGACACGCTTGCTTTACTTTGTTCTCTACACCGGAATTCTGATTTTCGGACTCTCCGGCGTTCTGATCCTGTTCTACCTGATGCGCTACTTCACCTCGGGCATCGGCGTGGATGGCTTCACCTCGCTCGTCATATCCATCTGGTTCCTGGGAGGGCTGATAACCCTCATCCTTGGCATTCTCGGGATCTACATCGCAAATATCATGGCGGAGACGAAGCGGCGTCCCTACACCTTGATCCGCCGTATCTACAAGGCGGACACCGTGATCGATCGGAAGTCGAATCGTGACAGCCATTCCGACGCACTCGCCATTCGACGATACCCCACATGAACAATTCGATCGATGCTCCGATCCTCCAGCAAGTCGCGGCACACTACACTTCCAAGCTCCAGACGCACGGCCCGACATCGCAAGGAGTCGACTGGAACGATCTCCACTCTCATGAGGCGCGACATCGACAATTTCTCCGCCTCATTGAAGGCGTCCCTGACGCCTCGATCATAGATCTCGGATGCGGATTCGGAGATTTCCTGCGCTTCCTGCGCCTGGCTGGGCATCGCGGCCGCTTTGTCGGCTACGACATCGCGCCGAGCATGATCGACAAGGCGCGGGAGCTGCACGGCGAAGGTGATGACCGGCAGTGGCATGTCGGCTCCACTCCTTCTGAAGCAGCTGACTTCGCCGTCGCGAGCGGGATATTCAACGTCAAGGGCGACATTCCGAGCGCTACCTGGAGCAGCTACGTGCTGCAAACAATTGATGGACTCGCGCAAACAGGACGACGAGGCTTCGGATTCAACGTGCTCAGCATGTCGAGCGATCCTGACCGACGCAGACCGGATCTGTACTATGCTGAACCAGCTGAAATGCTGTCGCATTGTCTTTCCAGATACGGACGATCCGTAGCCCTCCTGCAAGACTACGGACGTTACGAATTCACGATCATCGTGCGCACGAGCGCGTCAAAGACGGCCTGACCATTATTATTCGAGCGCACGCCGAAGCGCCCTTTCAAGCCAGGAAACAAGGGAGATCCCCTCCGCGGCGGCGGCCTTCACCGCGTGATCGCGGAGTTCGGGCGAAACTCCTTCAAGCTTGCCGAAATAGCGCTTGCGGTGAGATCCGCCGCGCCACCCCGGAAATTCGATATCGAGATCGAGCTGCGGCTCTCCGACGCCCACATCGAACGCGATTACGTAGAACGACCCGTTCAGGATCCAGTGACACGAAACATTGCGCGCGTGCGATGGGATCTTCTCAAGGGGAGCTTGATGATGAAAAAGTGGATTTGAGTTCTTCAGTATCTTTCCAAACTCGGTCTCGCTGAGCCAGGCACCAACGCCCTCGTCCCCCAGCACCACCCTGCCACCTGGCTTGACGACCCTCGTGATCTCCGCGACAGCCGCACGCACGTCAGGAAAGAGGTTGAGGCCGCCGAAATGGAAAGCGCGATCGAAGAACCCGTCAGGAAACGGTAGTTGCGCAGCATCGGCGATGAAGAGCTTCAAGGCAGACGTGTCGACCTTCGCCGTTTCCAGTCGATCGCGCCCCATGTGAATCATCTCGCGGTTAATGTCGCCAGCATAAACCGTCGCCCCACGATTCAAGAAGCGAGGCGTGTCGCGACACGTACCACAGCCCACCTCCAGTATGCGATCCCCCTGGGCGATTCCCAGCAAGCCCGCGAGGTGCTCGCGAGTCTGCTCCTCCTCGCACATCAGCATGCGGAACATGACATCGTTGCCACGATCGTACTCCGCCGCGCGCTCTCGATAGTACTTGTTTCTATCCCCGCGCGCCTCGTCGTGACCGGAGGCCAGCAACAACGAGGGAATGCCATCAAACATGGGGTAGCGATCGCCCGCCGGGCTCTCCAGGAAGCGGCCATCAGCCGAACTGACGAGAGGCTCATGCGAGCGAGGACAGAAAAACCCTGACTCCCTCATAAACTGGTCCTTCCGTTCAGCAAAAAAATCGCATTGCGTGGCTAGGCAGAGATCCTCGACAGGCGCGCCCCGTAGAAAGCGGAAACGTCGCTCGGTGTCTGCACTTCATAACCGAGAAGGCGACGCGTTTGCTTGTCTTCTGTGTAGTCAGGTCCGAGGAACAAGGGAAGATCGATCTGCTGACGCATGAGAGGGATAGTATAGAGGTGATTGACCGCTCTTCTCGCATTCGAGGTTTGATTCACGCCGCCGCGGTGGAAGAGCATCGCGTCCAGGAGCAAGAAGGAACCTGCCTTGGCAGTTACGGTCCTCTGCAGGGCCTCCACAGTCAAATCAGATGGAAATGCCTCCTCCTTGTGACTCGCCGGCACCACCAGCGTGGCACCATTTTGTAGCGTAAATGGGTCGAGACAGAAGAGTGCATTGATCGCCAGAGGACGGCTCGAAACGAAATGTTGATACGGCAAATCCCGATGATACGCCGCCTGATTGTATTGCTGCGCGTTCGGCGGATTGATGATGCCATTCTGCTGATTGAGGATGATGTAGTCGCCGATTAACCGGCGACAGACTTCGAGAACGTTTGCGTTCATCGCCAATTGCAGAAACAGACGGTCATGAGCGAGCAGCGCTCGGATCGTATTGTGTTCGTCGATTCTCCTGAGCTCTTCCCGGCCTCCGTATAGATGCTGGGTCGACTCCAGCACGCGATCGAAAGCCTCCGCGAGCCGACCCAGAATTGCCGCGTCGAAACCGCCATCCACGACGGCAAATCCTACGAGTTTGATTTGCTCAATTGCGCGGTCCAGCGCAGTGCTGCTCTGATCCTGCGTGTGAACGCCGTAACGTGCTATAGATGTCTCGGTCATATCGTACTCTTGAGGGCTAAGAAAACGAGGTAATTGATGCAAGACATCACTTCAGCCAACTAGTCCCTTCAAAGGATGATCGCCATCCCACACGGCCAACCCGAAACCGGTCGCTCCGTAACCATTGCCGTTATACGCGAGCCAAAGCCGACCACGGTGCCAAAAAAGCGCTGGATAGCAGGCCATGTCAAAGTCCCAGTCCGGCTTGGTACGATCGAATTCCATAATTTTGTCGATGCGCTCCCAATGCACTGCATCGCTACTCCAGGCCGCTCCCAACGTGTAGCGCGTGCCGCGCGTCGCGAAACTCATCAGATAAAGCTCACCAATCTGCACGACGCTCGGTCGCACAATTGCATGTTCCTGATGTGCTGTCAGCCCTATGGCGATCGAGCCGTCGCGCTCCCAACGAAGGCCGTCGCTGGAATGCGCAATCTTGATCGCGTGGCTAAGTGTCTCCTCGCCGAGGCCTGCCGCAAGATTGGATCCGTACCACATGCGCCATTGCCGAGGCCCGAGCTTGAGCACACAAGGGTAGGTAAGAGTGTACGGATCCTCTGGCGAGCGATCGAGAATCGGTCCGGGCGAAAAGCGCTCGAAAGGACCACCAAGCGAAGATGATCGCGCCAGACCGATGGCGTTGCGCCACGGAGAGCGGATGCCCAAGTTCCAACCCATATAATAGAGATAGTACGCGCTCTGATCCCGCGTGATGCAACCAATGCTGGCGCCACTATCGTCGAAAACACCGTCTTCGCCAGGTGAGATTACCGGCTGCGCGGCCGCCGCCAGGACGTGCGGCGTTTCCGAGACGGCGATATCGACCCAGCCTACGTGCGAGCGCTTGCCTGCATCGCGAGAACTGTAGAAAAAGCGAAACGTGTCGTCAGCAACATGGACGGGACTCGGTAACGCAGCGTGACTGCGAGCCCACCAATGCTCCCCGCTGGGAGTAAAGACGACTCCGAGGCGTCGCCAGGACATGCGGCCTCACAGGCTCCTCAGGCGCGTGCTAGGCACGGGCGAGCGCTCGGTTCCGCGCGGTGCGACTACCGAAAAATCGGGCTGGTCTTCCAGCACCAATGCACCGGCGCCCAGCACGCATCGTTTGCCGATCGTGACGTGATCACGGATCGTAACATTCACGCCCACGAAGCTGCCTTGTCCGATGCGAACGCCACCGGAAATGACGACGTGAGACGCCAAGAAGACATCATCTTCGATCACTGAATGGTGGCCAATATGATTTCCGCTCCACAGCGTGACATTTGCTCCCACGCTGGCGAAGGGCTGGATGGTGTTATCCTCGAGAATGAAACAATTCTCCTTCAACTGAAACTCTGGGAAAACCGTCGCTTGACTGCTCAAATAGCTCGCAAGGTGATACCCCTTGACGCGCGCCGCAGCTACCTTCTCCGTACGCACCACGTTGATCTTGGCGTAGCTCACAGCGACAAATATCGCATGGTGGTCCGGCGCGAATTTTTCCTCGACCTCCTCGAACGCGGCGACAGGACGGCCGCGAAATTCCGCTTGCTTCAGAAAAGCGCGATCAACCGTAAATCCGACAACTTCATATCGGGAATCGCAGGAAAAATAATAGTCCGCGAGTTCGGCGATTTCCCCGATTCCGAATATGACGACCTTCCGGTGCTTCTGTTGATCGGACTTAATCATGGAGGTGCTTATAGCGTATTGGGCACGCGAGCCGAAAGCTGCGCAGCCCGAATCCTTCACAAATATTGCCTCCGTGGGATTGGATTCGCGGCGGCGGGATCCGGCGAACGCAGTCGTTGATCTAAGCACCGCTGGCGCGGCACCGGCCAAGAGAGCTATTGTCTCGCTCGCCAGCTAATGGAGCAGGAAGCCAGAATGCAGATTGGCCACGTGGAACTGATGGTCATCCTGAGCGATAGGATCACTTGCTCCAGTGCCGACTTCCGGCAGCGTTACGGCGTGAACCTCGGGTGAGGTGCTGGCTTGCGCGTGATCGCCTTGGGTCGGCGCGCTCGCAGCGGCGGTTCCGGCGCTCGCGAGATTGAAGTTGAACAAGAATCCGTCGGCTGCCTTTCCAGCAGGCGTCGAAGCAAAAGCGCCAATGACGCCGTCGCCGTTAAGGTCCTGATGGAAGGTACTCTCCAATGTCGCAACCGATGCCGACGTCATATCGGAGGAACTGAGATCGTTGCCGTTGCTATCCGTGGTCCACAGCGCATAGCTGCCGCTGCTCCCGTACTTCCAGACCACTTCGTAACCGTTGGATACCGCTTCCGCGCCGATCGGAGCCCAGGCGCCGATCTGCCCCTGCGTTACGGGGGCCCCGCCCAACTCCAAGGTCGGCCCTGTGCCGCCCGACGTCGGGTTCAGAAAGTAATTGCCTCCAGACACTACGAGACTTGTTGATCCAGCTGACTCAATCGTCGTGCCGGAGGCAGCCGAGATCACACCATCGCCATTAAGATCCTGATGGAAGGTACTCTCCAGTGCCGTAACCGACGCCGACGTCAGGTCGGTGGAGCTAGTATCGTTGCCGTTGCCATCTGTCGTCCAAAGCGCATAGCCGCCGCTGGTTCCGTACTTCCAGACCACTTCGTAGCCGTTGGACACCGCTTCCACGCCGATTGGAGCCCAGGCACCGATCTGCCCCTGGGTGACGGCGGTCCCGCTCAACTTCAAGGTCGGCCCCGTGCCGCCAGACGTAGGGTCCAGAAAGTAATGTCCCCCGGACAGCACGAGACTTGTCGATCCGGCCGCCTCGATCGTGGAGTCGGAGGAGGCTGGGGCCGAGATCACTCCATCGCCGTTGAGGTCCTGATGGAAGGTGCTCTCCAACGCCGCAACTGATGCCGACGTCATATCGGAGGAGTTGAGATCGTTGCCGTTGCTATCCGTGGTCCACAGCGCATAGCTGCCGCTGCTCCCGTACTTCCAGACCACTTCGTAACCGTTGGATACCGCCTCCACGCCGATTGGAGCCCAGGCACCGATCTGCCCCTGGGTGACGGCGGTCCCGCTCAACTTCAAGGTCGGCCCCGTGCCGCCAGACGTCGGGTCCAGAAAGTAGTGTCCCCCGGACAGCACGAGACTTGTCGATCCGGCCGCCTCGATTGTCGAGTTGGAGGAGGCTGGGGCCGAGATCACTCCATCGCCGTTGAGGTCCTGATGGAAGGTGCTCTCCAACGCCGCAACCGATGCCGACGTCATATCGGAGGAGCTGAGATCGTTGCCGTTGCTATCCGTGGTCCACAGCGCATAGCTGCCGCTGTTCCCGTATTTCCAGACCACTTCGTAACCGCCGGAGATCGCTTCCGCGCCGATCGGGGCCCAGGCACCGATCTGTCCCTGGGTCACAGCGCTACCGCTCAACTTCAAGGTCGGCCCCGTGCCGCCAGACGTCGGGTCCAGAAAGTATTCGTTGCCTTGCAATACCAGACTTGTTGATCCGGCTGCCTCGATGACAGTAGGGATGCTGACGGCGAGGTGAAATCCGAGCGCGTCCAATTGTTTCAGGTCGACCGAGGTCAATCCCTGAAGGGTGGTGCTGGTGTAGTATTCGTTGAAGGGATCGTTCGACCCTTGCACGCCGCTGTTGAGGAAATCGCTTGGATCGGAGCTCTGGCCGTAATCGGCGAGCTTGGTGGCACCCCCGTCCAGCGAGAAATACGCTGCCGGTGCGGTCTGGCTGCCCGAAAACAACCGGACGCCTGGGCTCGTGAAGCGGTACAGGTCAAAGATGTCGGGCGCAGATCCGTAGGGAACGCGCCCCATCGCGTGCGTCAGTTCGTGCATGGCGACGCCGACCAGGAGGTTGGGATTGATGTCGGTTGCAAAAGTCGCACTGGCATCGTCGGTCGTGGTGTCGTTGGCGCCGAGCACACCCCAGAGTTTGAGCTGTGCGTTCCAGACCGCGACATTCGATTGTCCCTGAATCGTCGAGCCGGTCGGCAGGGCGTTGAACGTGGTATCGCCGGCGCTCGCGTTGTTGACCAGTTCTGAGCGGGTCCACGCGTAGCTTTCATAATAGCCGCTGTCGGGGCCAGCGGCGGCGCCGCCACCCGTGCCGCTATAGTCGATATTGATATTGACCGTTATCTTGTCGGTGATGTTGGCGGCCAGGATTGCAACGGCCTGCTGCAGGCCGCTTTTGAAGCTGGCGGGCGCCGCCTGCGCCGCCGCATCAAGGATCAGGTTGATGGTGATGCCGCCAGCGGTGACCGACATGACCGAGCCGGCTGTGGAACCGCCGGTCGTGCCCCCTGCGCCGGCCGGGATGTAGCTTCCTTGGATGCTGTTGCCGGCGACGGTATAGAAGGGATCGTCGGAGAGCAACTCGTCCTGGGTAGATGTTCGTGTCATCGTGTTATCTCGGCTTCGGGTTCCCGTCTGCGGATCCGGCGCGAGCGCGTAATTAAACGAATCGCCTCGTCCCACGCCGGAAATATGTCCCGGGTGCAGAGGATTGATCTTCCGATGTTAATTTGCAGTTTCAATGACGCCAGCACACGCGCGGTAATGATAACTCTTCATCAATGATACGCCGACAGTCAATTCCGGTTAATTCCCGTCCATTGCGGTGGCTTTCGGGCGGAAGCCGCCGCCCCGTCTCGGCCGTTCGCCGCCAAACCGTCGAATTTCTGCTAAACTTGCCCGATCAGAAGATCAGTTTACCGCCCTCACCTCCCGGAGCCACACCCAAGATGCCCTTTCCGCCTGCCTCGGAAGCGCTGTCGCGCTTCACCGTGCTCGATCTCACCCGGGTCCGCTCCGGGCCGACCTGCGTGCGCCAGCTCGCGGACTGGGGCGCCACCGTAATCAAGATCGACGCGCTGACCGAGGATTCCGGCGGCGAGCAGCCGGGCGGCCCGCGGCAAGGTGCCGATTTCCAGAATTTGCACCGCAACAAGCGGGCGATGACGCTGAACCTGAAGGACGCGCGCGGGCTTGCCGTGTTCAAGCGCCTCGCCGCCAAGGCCGATGTCGTGGTCGAGAATTTCCGGCCCGATGTGAAGAAGAAGCTCGGCATCGACTATGAGAGCCTGCGCGAGGTCAACCCGCGCATCGTCTATGGCAGCATCTCCGGCTTCGGTCAGGACGGCCCCTATCACAAGCGGCCGGGCTTCGATCAGATCGCGCAGGGCATGGGCGGGCTGATGTCGATCACCGGCGCGCCGGGCGAAGGCCCGATGCGGGTCGGCATTCCCGTCGCCGACCTCACAGCCGGCCTCTTCTGCGCCATGGGCATCCTCACCGCACTGCTGGAGCGCGAGGTCTCCGGCAAGGGCCAGTGGGTGCAGACATCGTTGCTCCAGGCCCAGATCTTCATGCTCGACTTCCAGGCCGCGCGCTGGCTGATGGAAAAGGAGGTCGCCAGGCAGGCCGGCAACAACCATCCCACCAGCATCCCGACCGGCGTGTTCAAGACTTCGAACGGCTACATCAACATCGCCACCACGGGCGGACGGATCTGGGAGCGCTGTGCGCAAGCGATCGGCGCGCCCGAACTCGTTGGCCATCTCGACTATGCGACGGCCCCTGCCCGCTCCAAGAATCGCGACGCGCTCAACGCCGAGATCGAGAAGCGCACCGTGACCAAGTCGACCGAGACCTGGGTCAGGGAGCTCAACGAGGCCGGCGTGCCCTGCGGGCCAATCTACGCCATCGACCAGATGTTCGACGACGCGCAGGTCAAGCATCTCGGGATCGCGCAGGACGTGCCGAACGAGGAGAACCGCCGCATCCGCTTGGTCGGCCAGCCCGTGATGCTGTCGCGTACACCAAGCAAGATGGTGGCGCGCCCGCCGGAATTCGGCGAGCAGACAGACGAGGTGCTGAAGGAGTTCGGTTTCGAGGCCGACGAGATCACGAAGCTTCGGGACGCCAAGGTGGTGTGAGCGCCGGCGCACTCCAGCCGTGAAAACGAATGTATCGGCGAAGAAGGGCTCGGCCATTTCGACCGAGGCCCTTAGCCGGACCACGATCTCCAATAGCTAGCGCGAGTAGACACCGGGAGCGTGATAGCCGTTCGGATAGCAGCGACCGTCGGAATAGTTGTAATCGTAGCCGTCGCCGCAGCCACGACGGCGGCGAGGCGGACCGCCGTCATACACGCCCGGTGCATGATAGCCGTTTGGATAGCAGCGACCATCGGAGTAATTGTAGTCGTAACCGTCGCCGCAACCGCCTCGCGGCGGACCGCCACGGCCATAGCCGCCGCGGTTATCATAGACGCCGGGCGCGTGATGGCCGTTCGGATAGCAGCGGCCGTCGGAATAATTGAGATCGTAACCATCGCCGCATCGGACCTGAACCTCCTGAACGGGCGGCCTCAGTTCGGCCGCTGAACGTCCGGCCTCGTTCGTCGGGATCAAAGCCAAAAGGACCAAGGCGACTGCGATCATCTATCACTCCTGCCAGCAATACTCACACCCAGCATGATCAGATTTGGCCGAGCGTCAACAGAGAACAACGGGACGATGCTGCGGTGGGTTCGCACGCAACGCGCCGCCGATCTTTACGATTGTCTCCCCAGCTCGCTTGAGCTACCTCCGTCAAGATGCAACTTCACATCAGCGAAAGTCTCACCCACAAGTCGTGGTACCGGCCCGACATTGACGGGCTGCGCGCAGTCGCGGTGATCTCCGTCGTCCTGTTCCACTACGGCGCACCGATCCGCGGAGGCTTTACCGGGGTCGACGTCTTCTTCGTCATCAGCGGTTTCCTGATCACGCAAACGCTGGCGGCCGAGATCGCAGCGGGCACGTTTTCAATCGTCGGATTTTACGACCGCCGGATCCGCCGCATCCTGCCGGCCTTGCTGGTGATGCTCGCCGCCACTCTTCTTGCAGGCACGCTGCTTCTCACGCCGGGAGACTACGCAACTCTCGGAACGACCGCCGCCATGGCCACCTTCGGCGCTTCGAACATCTTCTTTCTGGCCCACACCGGCTACTTCGATCGGACCTCGGATCTTCTGCCGCTGCTGCACACATGGTCGCTCGCCGTCGAGGAACAGTTCTATCTGGTCTGGCCGTTGCTGTTGTCTGTGCTGTCGCGATGGTGCTCGCGGATTGTCATGGCCGGAATTCTGACTGCGTTCGCCGTCGTGGTGTGCGCCGCCAGCATCGCCTATTTCCGCATTGATCCGAAGGCCGCGTTCTACCTTGCGCCACCTCGTGCATGGGAGCTCGGGATCGGTGCGCTCCTGGTGTTCCTTCCGGCATTGAACCGCGCTTCCGGCGAAATCGCCGCGTTGATCGGCCTGACACTGATCGTAGTCGGATTTACGATTTCGCCTGTCAAATTCCCGGGAGAGTTTGCGCTGTACCCTTGTCTTGGCGCCGCGTTGGTCGTCTGGCCGCGATCCGGGAAAACCACCTCGAGCGAGGTCCTGGGCTTGCTCGCACCGATCGGGCTGACCTCCTACAGCCTGTATTTGTGGCACTGGCCGATATGGGTGTTATACCGGATCTACGTCAACGGCGCTGCGCCAAGCACGATCGAAGCCGTTCTCCTTGCCATGTCCTCTCTCATCGTCGCGATCGTGTCGTATCGCTACTTGGAAACACCGTTTCGTCGCCGGCGCTGGAAGCCGTTACATACGGTCGGCGCGGGTGTCGCTGCCATGCTGACAATTTTCGCGGCGGGTATATCCATCAGCGCGGCTAACGGATTGCCGCAACGCTTTCCAGCCGAAGCCCAGCCGCTGCGCGATCTCGCCACAATGTGGGATTGGCCGTGCAGGGAGACGAAGATCGACGGGCTCGGTCCTTACTGCATTTTCGGCGCAGCCTGGGAAACCGCCAAGCACAGATCGATGATCTGGGGCGACAGCCATGCGGAGCATATTGCGCCGATCGTAGAGGCGGTCCCCGGCGATCGAGATCGGTCCTTTCTCGTCTTTGCCCGATGCTCGGCCGTGCTCGGCAACGGCAATTCGATCATATCGATCGGAACACCGAATTATCCGCAACGCTGCGAGCGCATTCATGCGCGTGCAATAAAGCTGCTCCAGGATCCCACGATCGATCAGGTCATCCTGACGTCGAGCTGGCTGGAGCTGCCGCGGCGAATAGGCAATGGCGACGAGCGTAGCGGTGCCAAAGCGATGCATGACGCTCTGACCAAGCTCGTCGAGGAAACCTCGATCCCCGGGCGGCGATTCGTCCTCATTGGCGGCGAGCCGGAATTGCCTCTGCAGATCGTGGAATGCGCTCACGCCAAGATTGCAGGCTTATGGCGAGCGCCTTGCGAAGCCGAGCTCCGTTCAACGGATGCCCGGACGATCCTGCAGAGATCGGCCGTCATCGACGACATCATCGCGGAGATTGCGCACACGCGACCAAACGTTGCGACCGCATTCCCCGCCCGCAGACTGTGCAACGACGAAGGCTGCGACGTTTCGCTCGACGGCGAGTTTCTCTATCGCGATCCCAGCCACATCAGGCGCAATTTGAAGCCGCAGACCAGACGCGACTTCGCCGACAAGATCGGCCTCACCGCGGCGTTGAACCAGTGACGGTGAGACCAGAAAGGACAAAGCCCGCCGCGAGGCCGGGCTTTGTTTCCGATCCATAGAGATATTCGAGCTTGGCGCTCCAGCTCTGGATGATCTTACTGTCGACAACCGCACCCACGGTCCAGCCGGCGCGCGTCGTCGAGGCCGAGCCGATCGATACGAGCGCGGCACCAGCAGGGGTGATGCCGGTCATCGTGACCCCGTCGACCACGGGCCAGAACAGCAGCACGATAGCCAGTGTCGTGATCGAGCCAACCAGCCCGTTCGACCAGAACACCTTGAGGTCCCCACCGGAGCCGATCATCGACAGGAAGGCGTCCTCTGCGCGGTTGCCGAGCACGAGCGCGAGCGTGAACGGCGCCAGCGGAATGCCGATCTTCTTGAAGATGTAGCTGACGACACTGAAGCCGAGCATCAGCCAGATGTCGAACATCGCATTCTGGATCGCATAAGCTCCGATCGCGCAGGACACCACGATCATCGGCGCCACCGCGGCGAAGGGCACGCGCAGGATCGAGGCGAAGATCGGCACTGCCGTCAGCATCAGCACGAGGCCGACGACATTGCCGAGATATATCGAGGCGATCAGGCCCCAGACGAAATCCTTGTGCTCGATGAAGAGCAGCGGACCGGGATTAAGCCCCCACACCATCAGGCCGCCAAGCAGGATCGTGGCGGTGCCGGAGCCGGGAATGCCAAGCGCCAACATCGGCAGCAGCCGAGGTGCCGAACGTGCTTGCCGCATGTCCGCGCAACGCCGGCCGCTCCTCCATCGTCAGCGGGATGCCGAACAGGCCTATAACGGCGACGAGGAAGTTAATGCAAGAGATCGGCGGAGCCGAAGATCATGCGCGGCTGGCCCGACACCGTGTCCATGCCGATGCAGGCAAGCAGGTGATGAGCAGCACCGCGACCAGCGATCCGATGAAGGACGAGGTGAATGCCGCCGTCAGCGCCTCCGCCGCCCTGCCCTTCACCCTGCCCTCTCCCCGTAAGAATGGGGAGAGCAAGAAGAGTGAGACGGCTACTTCGCGACGAATCCGGCTTCCGTCATCAGTGACTTGTTCTGCGCATCGTCCTCCTCGAGGTACTGCACCATGTCCTTGCCGGTGAGGAAGATCGGCTTCAACGCCTGCTTCTCCATATAGTCCTTGTACTCGGCAGTCTGCGTCACCTGGTGGAACAGCTCGACATAGAACGCCTGCTGCTCCGGCGTGACCCTGCCGGGCAGGAACATTGCGCGCAGCATCAGATACTGGACGTCGATGCCCTCCTCCTTGCAGGTCGGGATGTCGGCCCAAGACTGCGTGTCCGTCACCTTGCTCGCGTACGAGATGCGCTCCTTGTCGAATACGCAGAGCGGACGCACCTGGCCCGCGCGCCAGGCTTCGAGATTTTCCGAGGGATTGTTGACATTGGATTCGATGTGGTTGCCGACCAGCTGGATCGCCGCCTCGCCGCCGGAGTTGTAGGGTAGATAGGAGAATTTGGCGCCGGTCTTCTCTTCGAGAAACACAGTCGACACGTGATCCTCGCGCTTGGAGCCGGTGCCGCCCATCTTGAACGGCGAGCTTGCGGCCTTCGCCGCGTCGACGAACGCCCTCACCGTCTTGGGTCCCGCAGCGTTGTCCCACAGCACGAACTAGTCGAGCGCAACCACCGACACCGGGTCAGCTCGCGCCAGTTGAACGGAATCTTGGCCGACAGCGGCAGCATGTAGATCAGCGAATAGGCGACCAGCACCCCGTTGGGATCGCCCTCGCTGGATTTCATGTACATCAGCGCTTCGGCCCCCGAGGCACCGCCCTTGAGCGAGACCACCATCGGCTGCTTCACTAGATTGTTCTTCTGGATCGCGGCCTGCATCATCCGCGCCATTTGCTCGGAGGCGCCGCCCGCGCCCGCCGCCACCACGATCTCGACGGGTTTTGTCGGTTCCCAGCGGGCGAGAGCCGGTGCGGGCCCAAAGCGCGGCCGCCAGCGTGATCGCGACCTTCATTCCATGTCCCACACGCGTCTTCCCTGTGCTTTTTGGTCATGTTCTTATTGGGATCGGCAATTCGCCAAATCCAAAGGCGGATCGCATTGTGCGGGCGAACGCCGGCCAGTTCTAGCCGCCCGACGTCGCGCCAATTATGACTTTGGAATGAGATCGATTGCAGACACGGCCGGCCTGAAAAACAACGGGCCGCTTGCGCGGCCCGCGCGCAACTCACAACCAGTGCACCGACCAGCTAGACAATCAGGATGTCGTGCGGGTTGATGACCGCACCGGCCTGGACGGCCACCACCGCATGCGCCGATTCCTGGGTGTCGTCAGCGCTGAAATAAAGTGTCTGGTTGGCCGTATCGAAGTGGAATTCGGCCGCGCCGGAGAAAGTATTATCGGCCGAGCTTTCGAATATCGACATCACGTCCATGCCTGCCGTCAGGCCGCCGCCGAACCCGCTCGCCGAGATCGCGATGCGATCGTGCTCGGTGGTGGTGTTGAAGTCCATGATCTGGCTGGGATTGGCAGACGGCAACTGGAATGCGAAAATGTCGTCGCCGCCACCGCCAGTCATGACATGGTTGCCCGCGCTGCTGGTCACTAGGACGTCATTGCCAGCGCCCCCGTTCATGGTCTCATTGCCCTGGGTTGCGATGAGGATGCTGCCGCTGCTGCTATCGGCGGTGAGCGTCATGCCAGACGTCGGATTGTTGCTGACGATGACGATCGCGCTGTTGTTGCTGTTCGTGATCCCGTCGAAGGCGGTGTAATCGAACGAACCTCCCGGCGTCGCATCGTCGATGAAGAACGTATCGCTGGATACGGTCGCGGTACCGCCGGAACTGCCCGTAATGTTGCCGACCGAGACGTGATCGGTGCTATCAGGATCGCTGTCGTTCAGCGCCAGGGCCCAGGACGGAATGTCGACCACGCCGCCTGCGCCGGCGTCGGTGACCACACTATCGTTGACTGCGGTCGGCGCATCGTTGGTGCCATTGAGGGTCACGGTGACGTCCTGCATGGTGGTGCCGCCATGATTGTCGGCCACAGTCACCAAATAGTCCTGGATGAGCATTTGTCCCTGACCCAGGAATTGAACGTCGGCATTGTTCACCGTGAAATGCCATGCGACCGAACCCGTGCCCGATGATTCAGTGACGGGATCGACCGTGAACGTGCCGACATAGCCACTGCCGAGCGCAACCGCGCTTGCGCTATGCGTATCTCCGGTCTCGACGTCCGAGAAGGAGATCGCGCCGGAGGTGGTTGCGGTGGCAGGTCCCGTCTCAGGATTGACGTTAACGTTGTCCAGGATCATGCCGTCGGCCTCGTCGGCATACTGGAACTGTAGCGTCGTGGCCGAGGGATCGCCGACCACATCAAAAGCATAGTGATACACGCCCGGCTGCACATCGGCGACATTGAGCAGTGTCGTGCCTCCCCACGTCACCGTCAGGGGCGTGTGGCTGCCGTCCGGATCGCCGATGAGGTCGAAGCTGACAAAGTAGTGCTCGCCTGATGTCGTCGCGATGCTCTGTGACAGCGCGCCCCCGCTCGTTGGCCCGACATGGGTCGAATAGTGGCCATAGGTGCTGCCGATTTCGTATTCCACGACTTGAATCGGACCGCTGGCGGTCCAGCCGGTCAGGTCTCCGGTCTCGAAGTCGCCGTTGACGATCGAAGCCGCACCGGCGTCCTCTGTGACGGATCCGATGACGCTTCCGCCCGTGATGACCGGACGGTCGTCGGCTCCTGCGATGTCGAAGGTCAACGTCGTCGTGGCTTGATGGCCCTGGCCGTCATCAACCGTGATATTGAACTGATCGCTGACATGGTCGCCGACCTGTAACGGATCAACGGCGGCGCTGGCCACATATGAGTAGGACCCATCGGGCCCCATGATCAGCGACCCGTAGGTGCCGGCAACCAGCTCACCGATATTGGACGCGCTGCCATTGATCTCGGCGATGGTCCGGGGATAGCTCAGATCGACCGGCAGCGTGAGGTCGCTGATCGTTCCGGCGGCGAGAGTGATGCCGGTATCGGCGGACGCGGTATCCGAGACCTGCACCGTCGCAGGCGTGACGGTGAAGGGATCCGACGCGCCATTGATGGTAACGGTCACCGTCTGGGTCGAGCTTGTCGTCCCGTCCATCACAGAGAGGTCGTATTGAACGGTCAGCGTTTCGCCCAAGCTGAGGAAGTCGAGATCAGCGTCCGGAATGCCGAAGCTCCAGTCAATGCCCCCGATGCCAGTGCCAGTGGAATCATGCAGCACAGTGGCGAGCGCCGACTGGAGGTCCACCAGCGTCTGGCCGGGGACGACAAGGCTGCTGTCCGACCACGTCGCCGAATCCAGTGCTACGCTGACGGAATGAACGTCCGACAGATCGACGTCATTGAAGCTCAGCGTTCCCGTCGGCACCGGGCTCGTGGTGTCAATGGCACTCGATCCGGTCACCCCGGGCTGCTCGGACAGCGACGCCGATTCCGGCCCACTGGTGATGACGGGCGCATCATTGGCGCCGGTGATGACGACGGAGACGGTCTGCGTCGAGCTGGTAGAGCCGTCCGCGACCTTGATGTCGTAGTTCACCGTCAGCATCTCGGCCGCCGCGAGATAGTCGACGTCCTTGTCGAGAATCGCAAAATTCCAGTCGATACTGCCGGTGCCGGTGCCCGTGGAATCGTGCAGCGTCGTCGTCAGCGCCGCGGCAAGGTCGGCCTGCGTCGCCGCCGGCGCCGTCGGCTCGGAGCTCGAGTCGAGCGCCACGGTCACGGTGTGCGTGTCGCTGGTGTCCTGATCGGTGAAGGCGAGCGTGCCCGCCGGTATCGCCGGCGTCGTGTCGGGCGTTGACGAGCCCATGGTGGCATCCTGCTCGATTATGGTGGAGGATTCCGGGCCGCTCGTGATCACGACGGGATGATTGACGCCGAGGATCGTGATGGCGACATCCTGCGTGGCGGCGCCACCGTGACCGTCGTCGACCGCGACGTGATAGACGAGCTTGAGCGTCTCGCCGCCGTTCAGGAAATTGGCCTCGGAATTGGGGAATGCGAAATTCCAGTCGATATCTCCGATCAAATGCCCGGTCGAATCGTGGAGCGCGGTGCCGAACGCGGCCAGCAATTGCGCATTGGTCAGCGGAATCGCGCCGTCGCCAGAACGGCTCGCCGTGACGGTGGTCGAAACGCTGTGCACATCCGCCAGATCGATATCGGAGAACAACACGCTGTCATGCGCGGTGAGATTGCCGGTCGGATCGACATTGTGGTCCTCGACGAGAGCGGCCGATTCCGGGCACGAGAGGAACACCGGCTTGTCGTTGGTGCCCACCACGGTGACGGTGACCGTCTGCGTCGAAACACCGCCGGCGTGATCGTCGAGCTGCACGGTGTAGGTGATGTCGAGATGCTGGCCCGCCGCGAGATAGTCGAAGGCGAGATCGGGTGCCGAAAAGGTGGTGTTGATGGTGCCGGCGCTGGAGCCGGAATTCTTGATGACGTTGTCGACATGATAGAACGCCATCAGCTCGGCGTCGCCGAACGGGCCCGGCAACAGGCCCGCAGTGGCGCCGGAGGCGGATGCGCCGATCACGCTCGCGGTGTAGCCGGTGTTGGTGAGATCGTCGTCGGTGAAGTTCAGCGCAACGTGAACCGTGTCGGGCGACAGCGACAGGGTCTGGCTGGTCTGTTCGGTGACGATCGCCGTCGTCGTGTTGATGACAGGTTTGTCGTCGCTGCCGGTGACAGTGACCTTGACGGTCTGGATCGCGCTGCCGCCGTGGTTGTCGGAGACCTCGATGTCGTAGGTCAGCACCAGCGTCTGGTTCTTGGCGAGGAAATCGAAATCCTGGTCCTGGTCGCTAAAGCTCCATTTGATCTGGCCCGAGCCGCTTGAATCGCTCAGAATCTGCGATTGCATCGCGGCCTGGAAATGCGCAAGCGAGGCCGTAGGGACAGCCGTTCCGCCTGAGACCACCGCGGAATGCAGCGTCGCGGTTGTCGTATGGCTATCGGTCTTGTCACTGTCCTTAAAACTCATCGTTCCCGACAGCGTTCGCAGCGTGGTCGAATCGTCGAGGTTGGCGAATTCGGTGAAGCTGCCCGTGGCGGATGACGAGGTGAAAACCGGCGTATGATTGGTCATGGAAAAATCCCTGCCTGCGTTTGCCATGAAGGCGCCGCCGCATGAGGACACGGTGACGCGACTAGTCGGTCTGAGAGATCAGACGTGACTCAACGAAGTTCGCTTAAAAGTATTGGCTTAGAGTCTTGGCTTGTTCGCGAGGCCGTGCCCGGCGTCGGGACGGTCAGCAGCAATGAAATTCTGGCGCGGCTCGCGTCCTCGAAACTACTTGGCTACTTTTTCAGTTCAATGACTTCCGGTTGCAGCACACTTGCAATTCACATCATACATTCGACTCGACTCAAAATCACGCGGGTGGCCCGTTGCCTCAAAAAGCGAGACGGCATCATGCAACCTCCACGATCTTAGGCCTGAGCGTGCCGCGTCGTCAACGTGAACGCGCAGGCGCGCACGCGCTCAACTGCGGTTCCAGACGGGGACCGCTTGAAAGATTTATGACAATTGAAGATGCGCTGAACCGCTGACGATTGACGCCAGGAATCGCATCCGTCCTTCGCGCTGCGAACGCCACGTCGCAAAAAGCGAAGCGCGGACGCTATTTGCCCTTCCAGTTCGGCGTACGCTTGTTGAGGAAGGCATCCATGCCTTCGCGAAAATCTTCGCTCATATACGCCTTGAGGATCAGATCCTCGCCCTGTTCGCGCGACAGCGTGGGGCGGATACGGCGCACCGCTTCCTTCGTTGTTTCGAGCGTCAGCGGCGCGTGGCTCGCCACGAGCTTTGCGGTCTCGTCGGCGCGACGCTGCAGCGTCTCGACGTCAGGCACGATTTCGGTAAGCAGGCCGAGCGCAAGCGCTTCCTGCGCTTCGACGAGGCGCGCCCTGAAGATCAAATCCTTGGTGCGGGCGGGCCCCACCAGCGCGACGACACGGCTGATGTTCGACATCGAGAGGCAATTGCCGAGCGTGCGCGCGATCGGGAATCCCATGCGCGTCGTCTCGGTGCCAATGCGCAAGTCGCAGCAGGCGGCGATGCCGGCGCCGCCGCCGGTGCAGGCCCCGGCGATGGCCGCGATCACCGGCACGCGGCACTGTTCGAGCGTGCCGAGCACGCGATCGATGCGCGCCTCGTAATCGAGCGCATCCTGCGCGGTCTTGAAGGCGCGGAACTGGGAAATGTCGGTGCCGGACGCGAACGCTTTGTCGCCGGCGCCGGTCAGAATCAGCGCCTTGATCGAGCGATCGGCGTTGATCTCCTGGCAGATCTCCGCCATGCGATCGTACATGGCGAAGGTCATGGCGTTGCGCGCCTGCGGGCGGTTGAAGGTGATCCGCGCGATGCCGTCCGTGACGGAGTAGAGCAGGTCTTCGTTGGCAGATGCAGGTAGATTCATCGCGCGCTCACTTCACTGTTGGTCTTAAGCCACCTGAGCCTTGGTCATCGGCACCACGTCGCGTCCCTTCAGGACGTCCATGGCCGCCAGCACGCCGCCGCTCCGGTGCGGAATCTTGGCAAGATCCAGGCCCATCTCGACGCCGGCGAGCGTGCCCATCAGCATCAGATCGTTGAAATGGCCGATATGGCCGATGCGGAACACCTTGCCCTTGACCTTGTTCAGGCCGGTGCCGAGCGACATGTCGAAGTTCTCCAGCACCACCTTGCGGAAGGCGTCGGCATCGTGTCCGTCAGGCACGCGCACGCCGGTCAGCGCCGGCGAATGCGCGGCGGGATCAGCACACTGTGTCTCCAGGCCCCAGACCTTGGCCGCGGCACGCGTCGCCGCACTGTGACGCTTGTGGCGGGTCCAGACGTTCTCGAGCCCCTCTTCTTCCAGCATCTTCACCGCTTCACGCAGACCGTAAAGCAGATTGGTCGCGGGCGTATAGGGGAAGGTGCCGAGCTTGTTGAACGAGATGACTTCCTGCCAGTCCCAATAGGAGCGCATGCCGGGATTGGCCTTGGCGACGGTGAGCGCCTTCTCCGAGACGGCGTTGAAGCCGAGACCCGGCGGCAGCATCAGGCCCTTCTGCGAACCGGCAACGGAGACGTCGATGCCCCAGGCGTCGTGCTCGTATTCCATCGAGCCGAGGCCGGAGATGGTGTCGACCATCAGGAGCGCCGGATGCTGGACGCGGTCAAGCAGCTTGCGCACGTCGAGCGGCGGCGTCACGCAGCCAGTCGAGGTCTCGTTGTGGACGACGCAGACTGCCTTGATCGTGTGCTGCTTGTCGGCCACAAGGCGCTTCTCGATCTCGACGAGGTCGGCGCCATGGCGCCAGTCGCTCGGAATGAAATCGACGTCGAGCTTGAACTTGTCGGCGATGCCGCGCCACAACAGGGCGAACTGGCCGGTCTCGCACATCAAAACCTTGTCGCCGGGCGCGAACACATTGACCATCGCCGCTTCCCAGGCGCCGGTGCCGGACGAGGGAAAGATGATCACCGGCTGCTTGGTGCGGAACACCCGCTGCATCGCGGCGAGGACCGCGAAACCGAGCTCGGCGAACTCCGGACCGCGATGGTCCAGCGTCGGCATATCCATCGCCCGCAACACCCGGTCGGGCACGTTGGTCGGTCCTGGAATCTGTAAGAAATGCCTTCCAGTATGCACGGTCATCGGCGCCCTTCCCGGTCTTTGAGTCTATCTTGGCTTGAGGTCTTCGGTCGCTCTGGCGAGCCGCTCGCATATCACTATTCGGCAGGCTTGTCGCTCGCCCGGCGGGGTCCGTCAATGCGCAAGAAGCAAGGCTCGCCTTGCCAAGGGCCGTGACGTTAGGCAAGACGGTGGCGGCGGACAGGCGAGAGCGGGTCATGGCGGGGGAAGTAGCCGAAAAATCACGGGAATCGGCGCCAAAGGACGGTCTGGCGGGGCGTCTGGCCCGTGAAATCTCCGGCGACGTCCTGTTCGACGGTTTCAGCCGCGGCCGCTACGCCACCGACGCCTCGTTCTACCAGATCATGCCGTCGGGCGTGGTCGTCCCCAAGACCATGGATGAGGCCTTACGGGCGCTGGCGATCGCCCGCGACGAGGGCGTGAAGGTCATCCCGCGCGGCGGCGGCACCTCGCAATGCGGCCAAACCGTCAATGACGGGCTCGTAGTCGATCTCTCAAAACACCTCAACCGCATCCTGTCGCTCGACGTCGAAGGCCGCACCTGCGTGGTCGAGCCCGGCATGGTGCTCGACGACCTCAACCGCCAGCTCAAAAAGCACGGCCTCTGGTTCCCGGTCGACGTCTCCACGGCCTCGCGCGCGACCATCGGCGGCATGGCCGGCAATAACTCCTGCGGCGGCCGCTCGCTTCGCTACGGCACCATGCGCGACAACACGCTGTCGATGGAGGCCTCGCTTGCTAACGGCACGCTAAGTCGCTTCGGCGAGGTCTCGCGCGATCTCTCCGATCTTGACTCCGGCGACAGCATGCGCGCTTTGTTCCGCGACATGCTCGATCTCGGCACGCGCGAGGCCGACGAGATCGCGGCACGCTTTCCCAAGGTGCAACGCCGCGTCGGCGGCTATAATCTCGATGCGCTGATGCCGCGCAATGCGCGCAACAACATGGCGCATCTCCTGGTCGGCTCCGAAGGCACGCTGGCCTTGACCACCAAGGTCGAGCTGAAGCTGTGGCCTGTGATCCGCAACAAGGCGCTCGGCGTCTGCCATTTCGGCAGCTTCTACGAGGCGATGGATGCGGCCCAGCATCTGGTCAAGCTGAAGCCGATCGCGGTTGAGCTGGTCGATCGCACCATGCTCGCGCTCGGCCGCGAGATCGCGATGTTCGCACCCGTCATCTCTGCCGCCATCAAGGGCGATCCGGATGCCGTGCTGGTCGTCGAGTTCGCCGAAGAAGATCAGGCCGACAATTTGACGCGCCTCAAGCAGCTTTCCGAGCTAATGGGCGATCTCGGCTTCGGCTGGAACAATGACAGGCGCAAATGGGGCGGCGTGGTCGAGATCACCGAGCCGGCCCTTCAGAGTGGCATTGCCGATTTCCGCGCCGCCGGCCTCAACGTCATGATGTCGATGAAGCAGGAGGGCAAGCCCGTTTCTTTCGTCGAGGACTGCGCCGTTCCGCTGCCGCATCTGGCCGATTACACCCAGCGGCTGAGCGACATCTTCGCCCGGCACGGCACCAGCGGCACGATGTACGCGCACGCCTCCGAAGGCTGCCTGCATGTCCGGCCCGTGCTGAACCTGAAGCTCGAGAAGGACGTCGAGGCGATGCGCGCCATCGCTGAAGAAGCCTTCGCGCTGGTGCGCGAGTACAAGGGCTCGCATTCCGGCGAGCATGGCGACGGCCTGGTTCGCTCCGAATTCCACGAGACCATGTTCGGCGAGCGCCTCGTCGCCGACTTCCGGGAAGTGAAGCAGCGCTTCGATCCCCACGGCGTGCTCAATCCCGGCAAGATCGTCGATGCGCCCAGGATGGACGACCGCTCGCTGTTCCGCTACCGGCCCGACTATCGCGTCAACGAGTTGAACACAAAACTCGACTGGTCCGCTTATCCTGGCGCCGGCGGCGGTTTCCAGGGCGCGGTCGAGATGTGCAACAACAACGGCGCCTGCCGCAAGCTCGAGGGCGGCGTGATGTGCCCGTCCTACCGCGCGACGCGCAACGAGAAGGACGTCACCCGCGGCCGCGCCAACACTTTGCGGCTTGCGATCTCCGGCCAGCTCGGGCTGCATGCGCTCTCCTCGGACGACATGATGGAGACGCTCAAGCTTTGCGTCTCCTGCAAGGCCTGCCGCCATGAATGTCCTGTTGGTGTCGACATGGCCAAGATGAAGATCGAAGTGCTGGCCGCGCGCGCAGCCAGCCATGGCCTGACGCTGCGCGATCGCCTGGTCGGCTACCTCCCGCGTTATGCCGGCCTCGCCTCGCGCTTCGCGCCGCTGGCGAATTTGCGCAATCGCAGCCCGCTGCTGCGAAAGCTGTTCGAGCGCCTTGCCGGCATCAGCGCGCGCCGCGCCCTGCCCGCCTTCCGCAGCGACGTGTTCGTGCCGCCAGCCGACAGCGTTGGAGCGGAAACCGGCCGCGAAGTCGTGCTCTTCGCCGACACTTTCAATCGCATCTACGAGCGCGAGAATCTCGAGGCCGCGTTGCGTGTCCTCGCGGCCGGTGCCTATCGTGTGCATATGCCGAAGCCTGCGCGTGGCAGCCGTCCGCTCTGCTGCGGTCGCACGTTCCTGTCCGCCGGACTCGTCGATGACGCCAGGTCCGAGCTCGACCGCCTCGTCGCCGTCTTCGCGCCGTTTGCGGCGCGCGGCGTGCCGATCGTCGGGCTCGAACCGAGCTGCCTGCTGACGCTGCGCGACGAGCTCGCCTCGCTGCGCAAGGACGACGACGCCAAGGCGGTCGGCGCCCACGCACTCACCTTCGAGGAATTTCTGGTGCGCGAGGCCGAGGCCGGCCGGCTGCAATTGCCGCTCGGCACTGTCGCCGACAAAGCCATCGTCCACG
This sequence comes from Bradyrhizobium diazoefficiens, assembly GCF_016599855.1. Lineage (NCBI taxonomy): Bacteria > Pseudomonadati > Pseudomonadota > Alphaproteobacteria > Hyphomicrobiales > Nitrobacteraceae > Bradyrhizobium > Bradyrhizobium diazoefficiens. The sequence goes on from NZ_CP067041.1 coordinate 5,384,239, forward strand.
GCCATTGCCACCAAAAATCCTTCGGCGCTTTCAAGCCAGTCGAGCAGGTGTTGCGCCTCGTCCCCGGCCTTGAGGTCCAGACCATCGAGTCGAGCTGTTGCGGCATGGCCGGCGCCTTCGGCTATGGTGCCGACACCTACGATGCCTCGATCGAGATGGCCGAGCTGTCGCTGCTGCCCGCGGTGCGCCGCGCAGACGAGAATACGCTCGTCGTCGCCGACGGCACCTCCTGCCGCCACCAGATCCATGACGGCGCGCAGCGCGAGGCGCTTCACGTCGCCCGCGTGCTGGCGATGAGCCTCGACCGCGCCGGGATCCAATCCACAACCAATTCAATCGCAAAGGATCCCAGCCATGGCTGAGCTCACGCTCGACACCGCCCGAAAGATCCTCGACGCCGCCTTCGCAAAATCCACCGAACTGAAGCTGAAGCCGCTGGTCGTCAGCATTCTCGACGCGCGCGGCGTGCTCAAGATCGCCGCGGCGCAGGACGGCACCAGCCTGATACGTGCCGAGATCGCCCACGGCAAGGCCTATGGCGCGATCGCGATGGGCATGGGCTCGCGCGCGCTATATCAGCGGGCGCAGGAGCAGGCCTATTTCATCGACGCCGTGAACACGATTGCAAAAGGCGCGTTGGTGCCGGTCCCCGGCGGCGTGTTGATCATGGACGGCACGACCTTGCTCGGCGCGGTCGGCGTCTCCGGCGACACCTCCGACAACGACGAGGCCTGTGCGGTGGCCGGCATCCAGGCTGCGGGCCTGAAGGCGAACGCGGGTTAGCTCGTCATTCCGGGGCGCGGGCAAGCGCGTGATGGGTGCTCTCCGCACTCGGTATCATCGTCCGCAAAGGCGGGCGATCCAGTATTCCAGAGACCGCAGTGATTAGCCCGATAGGCCGAGGCTTACTGGATGCCCGCCTTCGCGGGCATGACAGCGGCGGGTGCACCCCCTCTATCTTCCCGTCCAGACCGGCTTCCGTTTCTCCTCGAACGCCTTCAGGCCTTCCTTGGCGTCCTCGGTCATGGCCAGCAGAGCGATCTGGCTTTCGGTGTAGGCGATGCTCTCGTCGAACGACATCGAGGCGATCGCGCGCATGGCGTATTTGCCGCGGCGGATCGCGGTCGGAGATTTGTCGATGATGCGGCCAATCAGCCAGTCGACCTTGGCATCGAGCTCGGCCGCCGGCACGATGTAGTTGAGCAGGCCCGCAGCTTGCGCGGTCCTCGCGTCGAACGGCTCGCCGGTCAGCGCCCATTCGTTGACGAGGCGTCGCGGTACGATCTGCTGCAACAGGCTCAACACCTGCATCGGAAACACGCCGACCTTCACTTCCGGCAGGCCGAAGACGACATGATCGGCCGCCACCGCCATATCGGTCATGCAAAGAAGCCCCATGCCGCCGGCCATGCAGACGCCGCCAAGGCGCGCGATCGCGGGCTTGGTCGCGTTCTGCGAAAGGCGCAGCAGATCGGCATAATCGACATTCGGCCTGGAATGATCCATCGCGAAGGCCGCGCCGGAATTCTGCAAATCAGCGCCGGCGCAAAACGCCTTGTCACCCGCACCGGTCAGCACGATCACGCGAACATCGTTGTCGTTATGCGCGTCGCGGTAACCCTTGGCGATTCCGGCGATCACCTCGCCGTTCAGCGCATTGCGCTTCTCCGGCCGGTTGATGGTGATCCAGAACGTCTGGCCGCGCTTCTCGCCTATGACGGCTGTGGTATCGGTCATGACGCTATATCCTTGCTCCCGGTTTGCAGCCATTTGCGGCAGCTCGGATGCGAGGTGCAAGGGCAATTTGCCAGGACGCGCCGCTTTAGCGCCTCGACGCAAATTTGCGCGCGACCGAAGCACGGGCGCGACTCAGGCCACGGCCGCTTTCCTGATCCAGACCTTGTTGTCGTGGAACGCAGCGCCGCCGATCGGCGCGATGGTGTCCGCACCGGTCAGCATGTTGATGCCGCGGCCACCGATATGATCCTTATTCGGATGCACGGATTCTGCGATCAGCACGCCGCGCCGCACGCCGTCGAACAGTCTCGCAATCAGCGTGGTCTCGCCGCGCGTATTGCCAAGCGTGACGGCGTCACCGTCGGTGATGTCGAGCGCGGCGGCATCCATTGGATGGATCATCACGCTCGCCTTGCCCTCGCGTGCCTGTGAGGACGGGGTCTCGTTGAAGGTGGTATTGAGGAAACTGCGCGACGGGCTGGTCGCGAGCCGGAACGGATGGGCCTGGTCGGCGAGTTCGATCACAGCCCAATGGTCCGGCAGATCAGGCATCTTGTCGAAATCGCCCACGGTCTGACCGAACGGCGGATGCGCCCAATCCGCCCTGAAATGGAATTTCTTGTCGGCATGCGCGAAGCCGTCGAGATAATGCGAAGTGCGAAAGTCCGGTTGCAGATCGCGCCAGATATCCGCTTCGAGGCCCGCAATGTCGCCGTGATCACTGAGCTTCAGCGTCGTGTCGATCAATTCGAGCGCCGTCATCTCGAAGCCCCAGTGCTTCGCGCCAAGCCGCGGCGCCAGCGCCTGCAGCACTTGGTGGTTGGAGCGGCATTCGCCGGGCGGATCGATCAGCTTCGGTCCGACCGAGATGTGCTGGTGGCCGCCGCCGTAATAGAGATCGTCATGCTCCATGAACATCGTGGCCGGCAGCACGATGTCGGCCATCTCAGCCGTCTCGGTCATGAACTGCTCGTGCACAACGACGAACAGGTCCTCGCGCGCAAAGCCCCGCGCTACCAGTGCCTGCTCCGGCGCCACCGTCATCGGGTTGGTGTTCTGGATCAGCATCGCCTTGACCGGGCCCTTGCCGAGCAGAGCTTCGGCATCGCCAGTGAGGATGCGGCCGATCTGCGACTGGTCCATCGCGCGGGTCGACTTGTCGATCGCATCGTGGCCTTCGATGATGGATTCGTTGAAGCGCCACAGCGCGTAATTGTTGAAGAAGGCGCCGCCGCCCTCATATTGCCAGGCGCCGGTCACCGCGGCAATGCAGTTGGCGGCATGCATCTGCGCCGCGCCGTTGCGCGAACGCGTAAAACCGTAGCCGAGCCGGAAGAAGGTCCGCTTGGTCTCGCCAACCGCCTTGGCGAAGGCCTCGATCTCCGCCACCGGCACGCCGCAAATCGCCGAGGCCCATTCCGGCGTGCGCGTTTGCAGATGCGCCTCGAGTTCAGGCGGGCAGTCAGTGTACTTGTCCATATAGGCACGATCGGCATAGCCGTCGCGGAACAGCACATGCATCACGCCGCAGGCAAACGCGCCGTCGGTGCCGGGCCGCAGCAGGATCTTGATGTCCGCCTGCTTCATGGTCTCGTTGTCGTAGATATCGACCACCGCGATTTTCGCACCGCGCTCCTTGCGCGCTCGCGAGGCGTGCGTCATCACGTTGACCTGGGTGTTGACGGGATTGGTGCCCCAGATCACGACGAGGTCGGAGAGCGCCATCTCGCGGGGATCGACGCCGGCTATCTTGCCGGTGCCAATCGCAAAACCGATGCGCCCGACATTGGCGCAGATGGTCGAATAGAAGCGCGAATATTTCTTCACATGCGCGAGACGGTTGAGACCGTCGCGCATCACCAGCCCCATCGTGCCGGCGTAGTAGTAAGGCCAGATCGATTCCGCGCCGAACTCGCGCTCGGCCTGGTTGAAGCGATCGGCGATCTCGTCCAGCGCCTCGTCCCACGAGATCCGTGCGAACTGACCGGAGCCCTTGGATCCGATCCGCCGCATCGGAAATATCACCCGCTCCGGATGATGGATGCGCTCGGCGTAACGAGCGACCTTGGCGCAGACCACACCAGCCGTATAGGTCTGCTTCTTCGAACCACGAACACGGCCGATGCTGCTGCCCTCGACCACCTCGATATCGAGCGCACAGGCCGACGGGCAATCATGCGGACAGGTGGAGTGGCGGATCTCGATCTTGGCGTGCTGGTTCATGGCCAATTTCGTAACACCAAAACACCTGTGAGCCGAGGGCATTTATCCGGCAACGCCCATGCAAAATGCTCAAACCGCCCGCGATAGATGCGGATGGCTCTATTTGTTCATCTGCGTGAGACCGGTCGGCGGACCGTCGACGGCGGTCCAGCCGCCGTCGACGAACAGCGTGCTGCCGCTGACATAGCTCGCGGCATCCGAGGCGAGATAGGCCACCGCCGTCGCAACCTCGTCGGCGCTGCTCCAGCGGTTGAACACGGTGTGGCCGGCGTAGAGATTGTAGATGTCCGGCCGCTGCTTGAACGGGCTGGTCAGCGCAGTCTCCACGATGCTCGGCGCGATCGCATTGACACGCACCCCGGCATGACCAACCTCGGAGGCAAAGCCCTTCACCAGCAGGCCGATCGCCGCCTTGGTCGAGCCGTAGACTCCGAGTCCCGGCTCGATAGTCACCGCACGCACCGAGGAACAGGCGATGATGCTGCCGCCCTTCTGCTCGACCATGATGCGGCCGAAAGCCTGAAAGAACCAGACCGTACCTTTGACGTTGAGGTTCAGGACGCGGTCGAGGTCCTCCTCGGTGTAGTCCAGGATGGTCTTGCGGATGTTGAGTCCGGGCGTCGTCACGGCAATGTCGAGTCGCGGAAATTTTTGCATCACGGTTTTGGCGAGCGCATTGACGTCGGCAGCGCTCGCCGCGTCGCAGGCAGCCGCCTCGGCCCAGCCGCCCTTGTCGCGAATGCCCGCGGCCGTCGCCTCCGCCGCCTCAAGTGCGCGATCGGCGCAGACAACACGGGCGCCGAGCCCGGCCAGCGCCTCAGCCGACGATTTGCCGATGCCCGATGCTGCGCCAAGGACCACGGCCGTCTTGCCGGTGAGATCGAAGAGCTTGCGGTAGTCAGTCATGGTCACATCCTTCCAATGTTTTCGAGGTCGGGTCGTAGCGCACTCATCCGCCTTGCGAAGACAGCGCAACGCGCGTGCTGGCGCTGTCGCGGCGCCGGATCAATCCAAAATCGGTATCGATCGATACTCCCTTCAACTTGGACTCGACGCTCCACGCGACCCTAGGAAGAATTGGGGAAAAGGACCCAGGGAGGGACGCATGAGCGCAAAGCTGTGAACGAGGCTGGTGTCCAACCATCCGCCGTGACGCAGCAATAGGCCAATCTGCTTAGTTGATCTTCGCTCGGCTTGGTTCATATACTAATATATCAATTTCAACCATAAAAACATGCCCGCACGCACAACGAGGAAAGCCCAGGCCGCTCCCACTCCGGCCGCCATCACACCGCGTCGCGGCAAGCCGCCGCAGCGGGCGACGGCGTCGTCGCGCATCTATGCCGAACTGCGCGGCGAGTTGGTGTCGATGCGCCGCCGACCAGGTGACGTCGTCTCGGAGGCCGACATCGCGCTTACCTATGGCGTCAGCCGGACGCCCGTGCGCGAAGCGATCCTCAAACTCTCCGATGAGGGCCTGCTCGACGTTTTCCCGCAATCGGGCATTTTCGTATCCCGCATCCCGCTTGCCGCCCTGCCCGAGGCCATCATCATCCGCAAGGCGCTGGAGGAGACCACGGCGCGGCTCGCGGCCGAACGCGCGACCGCGAGCCAGATCTTGCAATTGCGGTCGATCATGGAACGCCAGCGCGAGGCGGATGAGGCCGGTGACCGCGTCGCCTTTCACCAGGCCGACGAGCTGTTCCACGCCACCGTCGCCGATGTCGCCAGACATCCGGGGATTTGGACGCTGATCCTGCATGTGAAGGTGCATGTCGATCGCTATCGCCAATTGACGCTGCCGGTCGCCGGGCGCATGACGCAGGTGATCGCCGAGCACGAGCCGATCCTCGCGGCGATCGAGGCGCACGATCCGCAACGTGCAGGGATTGCGATGGAGCGGCACCTTGACCGGCTGCTCCGCGACATCTCGGAGACGCAACATACCAATCCGGAGTTTTTCGCCAGCACCGAATGACCGGATGTCCGGTCGATAACGACACGCACCTAAAGAAGTAAATGAGGGAGGACTACCATGAGACGCCGTGATTTCATCAAATTGAGCGCCGGACTTAGTGCAGGATTTGGAGCTGCCACGCTTGCTCCGATCTCGTCGGGCAACGCCCAGACCAAGGCCGTGTTCAAGGCCGCCGACGTTCAGCCGGTCGGCTATCCGACGGTCGCCGCCGTCGAGAGCATGGGCAAGAAACTCGCCGAGGCGACCCAAGGCCGCCTCTCGATCCAGACCTATCCCTCCGCGCAACTCGGCGCCGAGAAGGAGACGATCGAGCAAACCCAGATCGGCGCCATCCAGATGCTGCGCGTCAGCGCCGGCGCAGTCGGTCCGATCGTCGACGATATCAACGTCGTCAACATGCCGTTCCTGTTCAAGAATGTGGCGCAATCCTGGAAGATGATGGACGGCGACGTCGGCCAGGAGCTGCTCGACAAGATCACCGCGAGCCCCAACGCGAACCTGGTCGGTCTGGCTTGGATGGATTCCGGCGCGCGCAGCTTCTACAACACCAAGCATCCGATCAAGTCGATCGCCGACGTCCATGGCCTGAAGCTTCGCGTGATTGGCAACCCGATCTTCATCGACATGGTCAACGCGCTCGGTGGAAATGGCATCGCGATGGGCTACGACCAGGTGTTCTCTTCGCTCCAGACCGGCGTGATCGACGGCGCCGAGAACAACCCACCGAGCTACGTGTTCAGCAACCACTACACCGCAGCGAAATACTATTCGCTGACCGAACACCTGATCATTCCTGAGATCCTCTGCTTCTCCAAGCGGTCCTGGACTGCGCTGTCCGCGGACGACCAGGCGCTGATCAAGAAGTTCGCCCGCGAGGCCCAGATCGAGGAGCGCGAACTCTGGAAAAAGTACGAAACGACGGCGATGGAGAAGGCCAAGGCCGCCGGCTGCGAGATCGTGGAGATCGCCGACAAGAAACCATTCCAGGATGCGGTCAAGCCGGTCTGGGACAAGTACGGTCCGAAATACCAGGCGATGATCAAGCGCATCCAGGCGCTCTGAGCTTGCTCAAACAAGAGCCAAGGCGCGACGCTTATTCATCGCGCCTTGGCCTTAACAATCTGAACCACTGACAGAGCAGGAAACGCGGATGGCCGCACTGTTTCGCCGAGCGATGGACTTTCTCTACCTGTTGTGCGTGATCGTCGGCTGCATCGCCCTGGTCGCGATCTCCGCGGTGATCCCGTGGGCGGTGTTCACGCGCTACGTGCTCAACAGTGCAGCGTCCTGGCCGGAACCGACGGCGGTCTTGCTGACGATCGTGCTGACTTTCATCGGCGCCGCCGCGGGCTACCGGCTCAACCTGCACATGAGCGTTGCCTATTTCGCGAAGAAGCTTCCACCGCCGCTGCAATGGGCGACCGACATTCTCGTTCAGTTCCTGATGGCGATGATCGCATTGTTCATGGTCATCTGGGGCGAACGCCTGGTCCAGGTCACCTGGTACAACACCATTCCAGACTTCCCATCGCTGTCGGTCGGTGTGACCTACCTGCCGATTCCGATCGGCGGCGCATGTCTGCTCCTGTTCGTGATCGAACGGATCTTCCTCGGCGTGCCGCCCGACCCGATCGGAAAGCATTCCGAACCCGCCCCCTTCGAGTGAGCCTGGAGATATCACAATGGACATCTTCATCCTGCTCGGCACGATGATCGCGTGCTTCCTGATCGGCATGCCGATCGCCTATTCGCTGGCGATGGCGGCGATCGCCGGCGCGCTTTCGGTTGGCATCCCCCTGGAAGCCCTGATGCTGAAGATCTCGGACGGCGTCAGCAAGGTTGCGATGCTGACCATCCCGTTCTTCGTGCTCGCCGGCGCCATCATGGCCGAAGGCGGCATGGCGCGGCGGCTGGTCGCCTTTGCCGACGTGTTGGTCGGCCTGACCCGGCTGCGCGGCGGCCTCTCGATCGTCAACGTGCTGGCGACAACGTTCCTCAGCGGCATCTCCGGCTCCGCGGTGGCCGATACCTCGGCGATCGGCTCGGTGATGATCCCGCAGATGGAGAAGAACGGCTATCCACGCGTGTTCGCCACTAACCTCACGATCTCCTCCTCGGTCCAGGCGCTACTGGTGCCGCCGAGCCACAACGCCGTGCTGTATTCGCTCGCGACCGGCGGCACCATCTCGATCAGCGCGCTGTTCATGGCGGGCGTTTTTCCGGGGCTGTTGATCGGATTCTCGCTCATCATCCTGTGCCTGGTGATCGCCTATCGCGAAGGCCACCCGCACGGCCGCACCGTGCCGGCCAAGGATGCGATCAAGATCACGATCGATGCGGCCTGGGGCCTGATCACGCTCGTCATCATTCTCGGCGGCATCCTGGGCGGCATCTTCACCGCGATCGAGGCCGGCGCCGTTGCGTGCATCTGGGCGTTCTTCGTCACCATGTTCGTCTACCGCGACTACAAATGGCGCGATCTGCCGGTGCTGCTGCACCGGACCTTGCGCACGGTCGCGATGGTGATGACGCTGATCGCCTGCGCCTCCGCCGTCGGCTATATCATGGCGTTAACGCAGATGCCGGCGAAGATGACGGCGTTCTTCCTGTCGATCTCGAGCAACAAATACGTCATCCTGCTGCTGCTCAACGTCCTGCTGCTGCTGCTGGGCACGCTGCTCGACATGGCGCCGTCGATCCTGATCGCCACGCCGATCCTGCTGCCGGTGATGCAGAATTTCGGCGTCGATCCCGTCCACTTCGGCATGATCATGCTGCTCAACCTCGGCATCGGCCTGTGCCATCCGCCAGTCGGCGCGATCCTGTTCGTCGGCTGCGCCGTGGGGAAGGTCTCGCTCGAAGAGGTCATGCGCAAGATCTGGCCGTTCTACGGCGTCATGCTGTTCGTGCTGATGCTGGTCACCTACTTGCCGGAGATTTCGCTCTGGCTGCCGCGTCACATCCTGCACTGAGCCGATCGCGCCGGCGCGTTCCTCGACGTCGCCGGTGCGTTTCTTGACCTCACCGCGGTCGCCATCGTCGAAGACTGGAACGCCAAGCTTATTCCCCGAGACCACTCTCGGCAAGTTCGCGCAGCGCATCGGTGTCGAGCACGACGATGGCGCCGTGCTCGAGCCGCACCCAGTTTCGTCCGGACCAGGCGCGCAATTGCTTGTTGATGCTCTCGCGCGTCATCCCCACCATCTCGCTGATCTCCTGCTGCGTGATGGTGAGTGTGCCGCTGCCGGAGTCGAGCTTGCGCTCCTCGGTTAGACCGAGCAGCGCGCTCGCGAGCCGGCCCGGTAGATCCTGCAGGATCACCTGCTCGACCTGCTGGCTTGTCCAGCGCAGCCGTGCGCAGAGCAATTCGATAAATTTCATCGCGAGCGCCGGCTGGCTCTTCACGAAAGGCAGGAAGTCGCGGCGGTCGATGATGTAGAGCTCGCAACTGGTGTTGGCAGTCGCATCCGCCGACCGCGGCGCACCATCAAGCACGGCGATCTCGCCGAAGATTTCGCCGGGACCGATCAGATTGAGAATGGCATTGCGGCCATCGGGCGACGAGGAGGAAATCTTCACGGTTCCGGAGATCACCGCGAACAGGTTATTGCCGGGGTCGCCCTTGGCAGCGATCGTCGCACCGCGCTTGACCGTCGTGTGCTTGGCGTAGCGGCATAGCTGATCGAGCGCGTCCGGCTCCAGATCTGCAAAGATCGGATGCTTGCGCAGAACCGACAGTTTGTTGCCCGGTTGCTGCCGGGGGTCGCCGGTCTTGTCCTGAGGCACGCCGGGATTCCTAAGCTGCGAAGCGCTGGGGTTCCTGCGTAGTCAACGTTAGCAGGCTTTTCAACCGGAAAGCATGGATACGGTTTGATGCAAATGCCGCAAATCCCACGATTGCGCCACGAAAACGCATCCGCAGGGTGTGCTGATGCGTTTTGGACCATGCAGAGTTGCAGAGACGACAGGCCTCATCCTAAGCCGCCTTCAGCCCGGACGCTTGATCCTCCTCAATCCGGGAAAACTCCGCGTCACCAGCCGACGACAGCCTTTGACGGAAGTCAAGGACTGGTCGCGTTCTCGATTTAAGGGTTACCCTGGATTGCGGCCGAACCGCTTGGCGCCTTCATCTGCAATATGCCGGCAGGTATGACAGACAATTCTGCGACCCAAGAACGGATCTTCACGGCACTGACTGCTCATCCCGGCGTGAAGCGGATCGATACGCACGCGGCTTCGGTCTTCCTCGACGGGACGCGCGCGCTGAAGATCAAGCGGGCTGTCAAGTATCCGTTTCTCGACTATTCGACACTCGAGAAGCGCAAGGCAGCCTGCGAGGAGGAGATCAGAATCAACCGGCCGTTGGCGCCCCAAATCTACCACCGCGTCGTGGCGATCACAGAGGAGCCCGACGGATCGGTGAAAATCGACGGCGGCGGCGGGCCGATCGAATATGCCGTCGACATGTTGCGCTTCGACGAGAATCGGACCCTGGATCATCTGGCAAACGCACGACAGTTCGATTCGGACCTTGCGTCGGCCATTGCCGACGCGATCGCAGCTTCGCACGCGGCAGCGGCCCCTACCGCCGGTGAGGGTTGGGCTTCCTCCATCCCTGCCCTGATCGAGGGCAACAGCAATGGTCTGCGGAACGGCAATCACTTTCCTGCCGCGGAGATCGAACGACTCGCGCAGGCCTCCCACGCGGCATTCCTGCGCACCCGCCCCTTGCTGGAGGAGCGGGGCCGCGGAGGATTTGTGCGCCGTTGCCACGGCGACCTGCATCTTGCGAATATCGTGTTGATCGAGCAGCAGCCCGTACTGTTCGATGCGATCGAGTTCGACGCTCAAATAGCGACTGTCGACGTGCTCTACGATCTCGCGTTCACGCTCATGGACCTGTTGCGTCACGATCAGCTGCTCGCCGCAAATGTCGTCCTGAATCGGTATCTTGCCGCGACGCCGCCCGAAAATCTCGATGCGCTCGGCGCGCTGCCGCTGTTCATGTCGCTTCGCGCCGCGATCCGCGCCCAGGTGGCGCTGGCACGGCTGAAGCCGCCGCATTCCAACGAGGCCGGCATTCTCGACGAAGCACGCCGCTATTTTGATCTTGCCCGGGCGTTGATCACGCCTCCGGCTCCGCGCCTGATCGCGGTGGGCGGACTGTCGGGCACCGGCAAGACTGCTTTGGCGCGCGCGCTCGCGCCCACTGTCGCGCCACAGACGGGCGCGATCGTGTTGCGCAGCGACGTCATCCGCAAGCAGATGTTCGGGGTCGCCGACACGGAGCGGCTGCCGCCATCCGCATACACGCCCGAGCTTGCGGAGCGGGTTTACGCGGCATTAGCCGAGCGCGCCCGGCGCGTGCTGGCTCAGGGACATTCGGCGATCGTTGACGGTGTGTTCGCTCGCGAATTTGAACGAGACGCATTCACCACGCTGGCAAGGGATTGCGACGTGCCTCTTGCAGGCCTCTTCCTCGTCGCGGACCTGCCGACCCGACAGGCACGAATCGGCGGCCGCCATGGCGATGCATCCGACGCCACGCAAGAGGTTGCCGCGTTGCAAGAGCACTATAATATCGGCCATATCGGTTGGACGACAATCGATGCATCCGGGACGCAAGCGCAGACGCTCCAGAGCTGCCGGAACGCGATCGCTGAGGGCAGGCAAGGCAATCTGATTGGCGCGGGCTAGGATGGCGCGACCCACCACGAGTTCGAGGGCGACCGGCCGCGCCAAGCCGCCGGCGAGCCGTACGCTGCCCGGCCGCCTCAGCCCCGGCATGGCCTGCGACACCGCCTTTCGGATCATCGCCCGCCGCCATCTCGCTGCCGTCCTCGCCGAGCATGAGGGCACTTGCCGTGGGGATCCGGACGCGCTGCATCAGATCCGAATCGCGCTGACCCATTTGCGGACCGCTATTCGCTTCTTTGCGCCCATAGTCAACGATGCGCTCCGACCCAAAGTCTGGGCCGAGTTGAAATGGCTCAACAGCCAGCTCGGCATGGTGCGGGACCTTGACGTGGCGATTGAACGCGTGGTCGCCGAGACCGGCGACGAGCTCGCCGTGATCGCCGAACTCCAGCATTGGGACGAAAAGCGCGCCGAAAGCCATCGCCTGCTCGCCCGCGCGCTGCAATCGGCGCGATATCGCCGCCTGGTCGAGCAGACCTCGAGCTGGATCGAGAGCGGCCCCTGGTCGACCCGGCGCAGCAAGGAGGCCATCAGGCTGCGCCGCTGCCCGCTCGCCGACCACGCGACGGCGCAACTGACCGATTGGGAAACGACTCTGCTCAGGAAGGCCCGGAAGCTGCCCAAGCTCGACGTCGAGAAACGGCACAGGCTGCGGATCCTCAACAAACGAGTGACCTATTCGATCGAGTCGCTGCAGGATCTGTTTGCCGACACGTTGCTGAGGAAGCAGAAGTCGATCCTCAAGCAATTGCGCAGGGCGCAAAAATCCCTCGGAAAGCTGAACGATGATGCGCGCGGTCAGACCCTGGCGGCATCCTTAAACGAGGCCGTCCCCGAGGCGCATATTCGCTTCCTCAACCGCAAGCGGGAGAAGAAGCTGCTGCGAACGGCTTCGGAAGCCTACCGCAAACTGGGGAAAGCCAAGCCGTTCCGCTCCTCAGACCTCGCGCCGAATGCGCAGCCCGAGGAGCGCTAGATCAACGGGCGCGCCGATCACGCGAAAGCAAGCTGAGCGCGAGCGGTACGATTTTCAGAGCGGGATGACAGCGGTGGCTTCGATCTCGACACGCGCCGCTTTCTCCACAAGACGGACGACCTGGACCAGCGCCATCGCGGGATAATGCGCACCGAAGACCGTACGGTAGACCTTGCCGAGCTCCTTCAGATTCGTCTGGTATTCGTCCATGTCGACGACGTACCAGGTCAGACGCACCAGATGCTCGGGCCGCGCACCGGCCTCGGCAAGGATTTCCGCGATGTTGCTCAGCGTCTGGCGCACCTGCGCGACAAAGCCATCCGCGAGACGCTCCTCCGCATCCCAGCCGATCACTCCGCCGGTGACGACGATCCGCCCTTCGGCAGCCATGCCGTTAGCATAGCCCTTGGGCATCGGCCAACTGGAGGGCTGGAGCACCTGCACCTTCGAGCGGGTCTCGTCATCGTCGGTCGGCAGCACCGCGAGCGGTGGGCCTTTCGGCGTCGTCATGGACAATTCGTGATCCTCATCTCATTCTGCCGCGACACCCGAGGACGCCGCCTGCGCCAATTGCCGCAAGGCGAAGCGTTTCAACTTGCCGGTCTCGGTCTTCGGCAGTTGCGTTACGAACTCGATCGCGCGCGGATATTTGTACGGCGCGATCTCGCGTTTGACATGCTCCTGCAAGTCGGCTGCGAGCTTTGCATCCGGCGTCACGCCAGGTGCGGCAATGACATAGGCCTTCACAATCATCCCGCGCGCCTCGTCCGGCGCACCGATGACACCGCACTCAGCGACGGACGGATGCGTGAGCAGCGCGGCTTCCACATCCGTGCCAGCGATATTGTATCCGGATGACACGATCATGTCGTCGGAGCGCGACTGGTACCAGAAATAGCCGTCGCTATCCATGAGATAGGTATCGCCGCTGATGTTCCAGCCGTTCTGGACATATTTCCGCTGCCGCTCGTCGGCGAGATAGCGGCAGCCGGTCGGCCCGCGCACCGCGAGCTTGCCCATCGTGCCCGGCGGCAAATCATTGCCGTCATCGTCGACGATCTTCGCCTCATAGCCGGGCACGGGCTTGCCGGTCGCGCCTGGACGGATTTCGTCCTCGGTCGCGCTGATGAAGATGTGCAGCAGCTCGGTCGAGCCAATCCCGTCCATCAATTTGATACCGGTGGCCTTCAGCCAGGCATCGAATGTCGGCTTGGGCAGCGTCTCGCCGGCGGAGACGCATTTTCGCAGTGAGGAAATGTCATGGCCCGGCAGCTTACTGATCATGGCGCGATACGCGGTCGGTGCCGTGAAGCAGACTGTGGTTTTGTACTGCTCGATCGCCGACAGCATGTCGTCCGGCGTCGTCTTCTCCAGAACGACGAAGGAGGCGCCAATATGCATGGGGAACAGCACGCCGCCGAAACCGAATGTGAAAGCGAGCGGCGCGGAGCCGATGAAACGGTCCTTCTGTTCGGCCCGCAAGATGTTGCGCGCGTAGCCGTCGCACACAGCCAGCATGTCCCGGTGGAAATGCATGGTGCCCTTGGGATCGCCGGTCGTGCCCGACGTGAAGGCGATTAGGCAGATATCGTCAGCGGCGGTATCGATCGCCGCAAAGTCAGCGCTCGCATCGGCGATCAGTGCCTCGAGCGAGTCGGGAGCACCGTTGCCCCAATAGACCACGTGTTTGAGACCGGGCGCAGCCAGCTTCGCCTTCTCCATCTCATCCGAGAGTTTTCCGTCGCAGAGCGCGAGCGTGATCTCCGCTTTCTGGATCGGATAGGACAGCTCCTTGGCGCGCAGCAACGGCATCGTCGCCACGCAAATGCCGCCGGCCTTGATCACCGCAAGATAAGTCGCAACCATCATCGGACTGTTGGCGGAGCGCAGCAGCACGCGTCCACCGGTGACGAGACCGAGCTTGCCGACGAGCACGCTGGCGATGCGGTTCACCAGCGCCTGCAGTTCGCGGTAGGTGTAGCTGACGGCGGGACTGATGACGCAAGGCGCATCCCCGTGCCCTTGTTCGACCCAGCGATCGAGAAAATAGCTGACGCAGTTCAATCGCGGCGGATATTGCAGCTCCGGCCGCGTGAAGATGAACTCCGGCCAGAGCTCGGGCGGCGGCAGATGCTGCCGCGCGAACGTGTCGGCATGGGCGGTCGCAGCATTTGCGTCATGCGAGCCCGAGAATTGAACCTTGGCGGCGTTGGCCATCGCACGCTCCTTTGCGTATGGAAAGCACCCGGCAGCACTAACTGAGGAAACATTTTAGGCTTAAAACAATTCGACGCAATAGCAGATTTTGGCATCCCAAGCGTTTTCGTGCGGCAAAAGGGGATTGGCGGCTGCCAGGCCGGCGGACTTAAGGCCGGCGACGCGCGGCAGATTTCTGCGCCGAGGCCTTGGTCTTGGCCAGCAGCCGCATCAGTTCGCGCACGTCCTTCGGCGTCAAATCGGCGAAGAGATCGGCAATCCAGGTTTCGTGTTCCGCGGCCATCCTGCGAAACTCGGCGCGACCGAGCTTTGTGAGACGGATCACCTGGACGCGGCGGTCGGTCTCCGAGGTGCGGCGGTCGAGATGACCGGATTCCACCAAACGCTCGACCAGGCCGGTGACATTGCCGTTGGACACCATCATGCGCTTGGAGACGTCCGACAGCGTCATGCCATCGGGCGCCTTGTCGAGTTGGGCCATCAGATCGAAACGGGGCAGCGTGACGTCAAAGCGCTGCCGCAGGCGGCCGCGGACCTCGCCTTCGATCAACGTGGTGCAGGTGAGCAGACGCAGCCACAGCCGAAGCTCTTCGGCATGGTCCTCCGGCGTTTCGACTGCCTTGGTTTCAGAATCGAGCATCTCGATCTAGTCATTTGCGGCCGGCACTGGCGCCGGCGGATTCCCACAATATTTTCAGCTTCAAATAAATCCGGGCCGGCCGCAAGTCCAAAGCTGCAACAATCGACCGCACGTGAATTTCTTTAGGCTTCAAATAATTGGCGCGCCGCTTGCATGCGCCGCCGTCCGCAAGATGGTGACGCCTTGAGGGTAGCTTGCCGCGAGTGCCGTCATCGGCATAAGCTCGGATCGGAGTACGTGGCTTGCAGAACGAGCCCTGATGTCGAGGGGGACAGATCATGAAGACGCAACTGACCTTGGCTGTGACTGCCTTGTTGCTCGGCACCGCAATGAGCCCTGCCTTTGCCCAGGAGAAGATCAAGCTCGGCGTGATCGTGACCCTGTCGGGACCTGCCGCCGCGCTTGGCCAGCAAGTTCGTGACGGCTTTGCGCTCGCGGTGAAGGATCTCGGCAGGAAGATGGGTGGCCGCGATGTCGAGGTTATCGTGGTCGACGACGAACTGAAGCCCGACGCGGCCGTGACCAAGGTCAAGGGCCTGCTCGAGCGCGACAAGGTCGACTTCGTGGTCGGCCCGATCTTCTCCAACATCCTCCAGGCGATCCATCGGCCTGTCACGGAATCGAAGACCTTCCTGATCAGCCCCAATGCCGGCCCGTCGACTTTTGCCGGCAAGGACTGCAACCCGTTCTTTTATGTGACGTCGTACCAGAACGACCAGGTGCACGAGATCCTCGGCAAGGTCGCGCAGGATCGCGGCTACAAGCGCATGTACCTGATGGTGCCGAACTACCAGGCCGGCAAGGACTCGGTCGCCGGCTTCAAGCTCGACTACAAGGGCGAGATCGTCGAAGAATCCTACATGCCGCTGAACACGCTGGACTTCCAGCCGGAACTTTCCAAGATTTCGTCGCAGAAGCCGGATGCGGTGTTCACGTTCATGCCGGGCGGTCTCGGCGTCAACCTCGTCAAGCAGTACAAGCAGGCTGGTCTCGCCGACAGCATTCCGGTGCTCTCGGCCTTCACGGTGGATGAATCGACACTGCCGGCGCAGCAGGACGCGGCCGTCGGCATGTTCGGCGGCGCGAACTGGGCACCCAATCTCGACAATTCCCAGAGCAAGAAGTTCGTCGCCGCCTATGAGGCCGCCTATAGCAGCGTGCCCGGGACCTATGCCATGCAAGGGTACGACGCGGCGATGCTGATCGACAGCGCGGTCAAAGGCGTAAAGGGTGATCTCTCCAACAAGGACGCCGTGGCAGCGGCCCTGAAGAAGGCGGACTTCACGTCCCTGCGCGGTTCGTTCAAGTTCAACACCAACGGCTATCCGATCCAGGATTTTTACCTGACAAAGGTCGCCAAGCGCCCGGACGGCAAATTCCAGACCGAGATCGTCCAGAAGGTCTTTGCGAATTACGGCGACCGCTACGCCAAGGACTGCAAGGCGGCGAACTGAGGCCGCGTCGCGTTAAGGGAGGACTGCAATGAAGAGCGAAATCACCGGCATCACGCGGGCCAATGAAGGCATCCAGGGCATCTCCTGGAACATCCTCGGCCAGACCTATGTGCCGAAGAGCAATACCGAAAACAGCTTCTCCTGGCACGCCACGCTGCCGCCGGGCACATTCGTGCCGCCGCACATCCATCCCGACCAGGACGAGTATCTCTACATGCTGGAGGGCAAGCTCGACTTCATGCTCGGCAATTCCGAGGCGCAGGCAACGCCGGGAGACCTCATCCGTCTGGGCATGGGTGTGCCGCACGGCATCTTCAACAAGTCGGACCAGACTGGCAAGGTGCTGTTCTGGGTCTCGCCGACCCGCAAGCTGTTCGACCTGTTCTGGGGCCTCCACAACATGAAGGAACAGAAGCCTGAGGACGTGGTGGCGATGGCGGCCGAGTTCAACATCCACTTCCTGCCGCCGCCGCCCGGCGCCGGCTAGCGGTCGTTTTAGGCCCGCACCGCCGCGAGCCCCGGTACCGCGGCGAAGCCAGCTTTGGTGGCATAGCCGCGGACGATGGCCTCGCGCTGGGAATAGCTCAGCACGTTGTCGACATTGTCGAACCCGTCGGGCGCCAGTTGCTCGACGGCGTCAATGACGCCTTCGGGGCCGCCGCGGCGGTTGGAGCGGACGATATCGGCGGTCATCGGCAGCCGCTTCTTCTCGTACTGGATCAACGCCTGGCGCGGATGCTCGGCGCGCACCAGCGCGTCGGCAAGACAGCGCGCGTCGAGTATTGCCTGCGAAGCGCCATTGGAGCCAACCGGATACATGGGATGCGCGGCGTCGCCGAGCAGCGTGACGCGCCCCGATGACCAATACGGCAAGGGATCACGATCGCAGGTGGGATATTCGTAGAACTCGGGCGTCGCCGAAATCAGGCTCTTCACGTCGATGTACGGCACGGAGAAGCGCGCGACATGCGGCATCAGCTCCTCGCGCCGGCCAGGCCGCGACCAGTCCTCTTTCCGCGGCGGCGGCGCATTGCCCTCACCCACCCTCACCAGGACCGCCCAATTGGTCAGACGGCTCGCCGGGCTCGATCCCTCCGCGATCGGATAGACCACCACCTTGGCATTGAGGCCGCCAGCGACGATCATCGACTTGCCGGTCAGGAACAGTGGCCAGTCACGCGCACCGCGCCACAGCATCAGGCCGTTCCAGCACGGCGGCCCCTCGTTCGGGAACAGCGTGTCGCGAACCCGCGAATGGATGCCGTCGGCGCCGATCAGGATATCGCCGCGCGCGGTGTGAATGTGCGCACCGGCACGATCGAAGAAATAGGCAGTGACACCGCCTTCGTCCTGCGTGAACGCACCAAGCCGGCAGCCGGTGTGGATTGCATCTGCCCCGAGCCGCTCTTCGACAGCGCGATGGATGACGCTCTGAAGGCGGCCGCGATGAATCGAGAACTGCGGCACGTCATGGCCAGCGTCCACGCCGCGGGCTTCGCGCCAGACCTCCTGGCCATGCCGGTTGAGATAGTAGAGCTGGTCGGTACGGATCGCGACGTCGTCGAGCTTTTGCAGCAGGCCAAGGCTGGCAAGCTCGCGCATGGCATGCGGCAGCGTGTTGATACCGACGCCGAGCTCACGGATCGTATCGGATTGCTCGAAAATCTCGCACCCGATGCCACGGGCCCGCAGCATCAGAGCCGTGGTGAGACCACCGATGCCACCACCGACGATAATCGCCTTCATCGCCCACAACTCCACTCAATACACAGGCAACGAGGTTAACGTTGCACGGGCGATCACTCCGCCGCAAGCGGCTTTGTCGCCTCCGCCTTCAGCTCCGCTCGAGTCTTGGGCTTAGCCTTAATTCGCAACTCCTCGAGATCCTGCCGATCACGTTCGCTGTTGCGGAAAATCTGGTCCTTGCCGGGCAGGTATTGCGGCGGGCAGAACGCGTCACTTGCCCCGTACCAGGCAGCGGCTCTCATGGTGAAGAAGGGATCGACCAGATGCGGACGCCCGAGCGCGACGAGATCCGCCCGGCCGGCGGCCAAAATGGTGTTGGCTTGGTCTGCCGTCGTGATATTGCCGACGCACATGGTGGCCACGCGCGCCTCGTTGCGTACCTGGTCCGAGAACGGCGTCTGGAACATGCGCCCATAGACCGGCTGCGCGTCGCGCACAGTCTGCCCAGTAGAGACGTCGACGAGGTCAACGCCGGCCTCGGCGAACGCACGCGCAATGGCCACCGCGTCATCGCCGGTGATGCCGCCGTCGGCCCAGTCCGTCGCGGAAATACGCACCGACATCGGCTTGTGCTTCGGCCACACCGCCCGCAGCGCCTCAAAAATCTCTAGCGGGAAGCGCAGCCGATTTTCGAGCGAACCGCCATACTCGTCGGTGCGCGTATTAGTCAGCGGCGAGATGAAGCTCGCGAGCAGATAGCCATGGGCGCAGTGCAGCTCGAGCATATCGAAACCGCAACGCTCGCCGCGCTCGGCCGCCGCGACGAAACAATTCCTCACGGCGCTCATGCCGGCGCGGTCGAGCTCGCGCGGCACCTGGCTGTCGGGGAAATAGGGCAGCGGCGAAGCCGAGAACACCTCCCAGCCGCCCTCCTCCAGGGGACGATCCATGCCGTCCCACATCAATTTGGTCGCCCCCTTGCGGCCAGCGTGCCCGAGTTGCAGGCAGATTTTCGCAGCGGAGTTGCCATGGACGAAATCCACGATGCGCCGCCATGACGCTTCCTGCTCATCGTTCCACAGCCCGGCGCAGCCGGGCGTGATACGGGCATCGCGACTGACGCAGGTCATCTCGGTAAAGATGAGGCCGGCGCCACCGATCGCGCGCGAGCCGTAATGCACGAGGTGAAAGTCGGTCGGGACGCCCTCTTTCGCCGAATACATACACATCGGCGACACCACGGCGCGGTTGGCGACCTCCATCTCGCGCAGGCGGAATGGCTGGAACAGCGGCACCATCGGCTTTTCGGTGCTCACGTCGAAGCCGTTGCTGCGCACTTGCCGGGCGAATGACTTCTCGACTTCCGCGACGAAATCGGGCGCGCGGAGCTTCAGATTATCATAGGTGATCGCCTTCGAGCGCGTCATCA
Source organism: Bradyrhizobium diazoefficiens (assembly GCF_016599855.1). Lineage (NCBI taxonomy): Bacteria > Pseudomonadati > Pseudomonadota > Alphaproteobacteria > Hyphomicrobiales > Nitrobacteraceae > Bradyrhizobium > Bradyrhizobium diazoefficiens. The sequence goes on from NZ_CP067041.1 coordinate 5,404,276, forward strand.
CGCCGAAAGCGAACTGCACGGGATCGAAATCCCAGAAGCGATCGACATGCTCGAACCAGACCAGCGAGACGTCAGCGGCGTGCTGGGTCTTCTCGACCTCCTCGCGGCGACCGTGCTCGTAAACATCCAGCGCGGCATTGATGCTCGGTGCCTTCTGCATCGCCTCGGCCAGCGCGATCGCATCTTCCATCGCGAGCTTGGTGCCAGAGCCGATCGAGAAATGCGCGCTCGCCTTGGCGTCGCCGAGCAGGACCATGTTGCCCTTGACCCAGCGCCTGCTGCGGATCATCGGGAAATTGCGCCACATCGAACGGTTGGTGAGCAGCTTGTGCCCATCGAGGAACCAGCCGAAGATCTCGGCCATCCGGGCGGCGGACTGGGCCTCGTTGAGCCCCGTCAGGCCCGCGCGCTCGAACGTCTCCGGATCAGTCTCGAAGATCCAGGTCGAGTGACCGGCCTCGTACTGATAGGCATGAGCGATGAACGGCCCCCACTCCGTCTCTTGAAAGATGAAGGTGAAGGCATCGAGCGGCCTGGTCGAGCCCATCCAAGCAAATTTGTTGGTGCGAAGGTCGACTTCCGGTTCGAAGTGCTCGGAATATTTCTCGCGGAAACGGCTGTTGACGCCATCGGCAAGCAGGATCAGGTCAGCCTCGGCAAAGCGCGACTCATCGTCGATATCCACTTCGAAATGCAGGCTGACGCCGAGCTCCCGCGCCCGCTCCTGCAGGATCAGGAGCAGTTTTTGCCGCGAGCAGCCGCAAAAGCCGTTGCCGCCGACCCGGTGCACCGTGCCGCGAAAGTGCACGGCGATGTCATCCCAATAGGCGAACTCCTGGGTGATGCGGCGGTAGCTCGGAAGATCGTGCTTTTCAAAATTGTCGAGCGTGGCATCCGAGAACACCACGCCAAAGCCGAACGTGTCGTCAGCGCGATTTCGCTCATACACGCTGATGTCGGCCCTCGGGCGCTGCTTCTTCAGCAGGATCGCTGCGTAGAGACCCGCGGGTCCACCACCGATGATTGCGACTTTCATGGGAGCCTCGCCAATCTTCCCGGCAACGAAACTGTTTTAAGCCTAAAATAATTTGTTGCAAGTCCCCATTTCAGGCCTTCCCGCAGGAAGGGGCCGCTCAGTCGCCCCTGAAGACCGGCTTGACCTTGTTGGCGAATGCCTCGAAAGCGCGCTCGAAGTCGGCCGTCGTCATGCACAGCGCTTGGGCAACGGCCTCCGCTTCGATCGCTTCCTCCACCGACATCGCCCATTCCATCGCCAGCATGCGCTTGGTCATGGTGTTGCCGAAGGTCGGCCCTTCCGCGATCTGCTTGGCCAGCAGCTGCGCCTGGGCCAGCACCTGCTCCGGCGTGACGATGCGGCTGAAGAAGCCCCAGCGCTCGCCCTCCTCCGCGGTCATGAACCGGCCGGTGTAAAGAAGCTCGGAGGCGCGGGACTGACCGATGATCCTCGGTAGTATCGCGCAGGCGCCCATATCGCAGCCGGCAAGACCGACCTTGTTGAACAGGAACGCCACCTTGGCCCCGCTCGCGGCGAGCCGCATGTCGGACGCCATGGCGATGATCGCGCCGGCACCGGCACAGATCCCCTCGACCGCGGCCACGATCGGCTGCGGGCAGGCCCGCATCGCCTTAACGAGGTCACCGGTCATGCGCGTGAATGCCGTTAGTCCCTTGGTGTCCATCTTCACGAGCGGGCCGATGATCTCGAACACGTCGCCGCCCGACGAGAAATTGCCGCCGGCACCGGTGACGACGATCGACTTGACCGCGTCGTCGAAGGCGCAAGCGCGGAAGAAATCCGTCAGTTCGCGGTAGCTCTCGAAGGTCAGCGGGTTCTTCCGCTCGGGACGGTTGAGCGTCACGGTGGCAACGCCATCGACCACGGCCAGCAGGAAGTGTTGCGGGGAATAGTCCGCGAGCGGGAGGGTGACGGGATTGGCTGGTCTGCTCATGCGATCTCCTTAGCTTCCTTGTTCCGCGCTGGCGCCACGCACGCTAGATTTCGCCGCCGGCGACCGCAATCGCCTGCCCCGTGACCGCACTGGCGTTCTCGCTGCACAACCAAAGCACGGCATTCGCCACTTCCTGCGGCGTGATCAGGCGCCCCTGCGGATTGTGCTTCGCAAGCTCGGCGATCGCCTGCTCGCGGGTTCGCCCGGTCTTCTTCATGATGTTCTCGATGCTCCCGGCCACGAGATCGGTATTGGTGAAGCCCGGGCACACCGCGTTCACAGTTACGTTGCTGCCGGCCATCTCCAGTGCAAGCGAACGCACGAGACCGAGCACCGCGTGCTTCGCCGCCGTGTACGCGCTCACGTAAGCATAACCTTTGAGTCCGGCCGTCGATGCGATCGCAACGACGCGCCCATAGGGGCGGTCCTTCATCCCCGGCAGCACCGCGCTGATGGCATGGACGACGCCCATGAAATTGACGTCCATCATGCGTGCAAAAAGCGCGCTATCCGATTTTGCGAACGGCGCGGATTCGGCGCTGCCGGCATTGGCGATCAGGATGTCGATGGGCTTTCGCGCATGCGCCTCAGTGATGGCTGCCTTCAGCGCATTCTCGTCCGAGACGTCGGCAACTGCTGCATAGTGCGCGGCGCCTGCGCTCACCGCCTCTTCGAGAGTAGCCGCGTTCCGGCCAAGCACAGTCAGGGTGGCGCCAGCGTCGACAAGGGACGCAGCGATGGCGCGGCCGATGCCGCGACCGCCACCGGTCACCAGCGCGTGCGGCGAATGCGGCAATCCGGACATGCGCTTGCTCCCTCAAGATCTGTTGATCGTTTCTCCGATATATTTTAACCTTCAAATTTTTGCAACGACGACCCCCGATCGACCCGCGAACGTCATCGCGGAAGCGACGGCCTGAAAATTGCTTTAAGTATAAAATTATCTCTTCCCATCCCCTGCAGGCCTGTTAGCATCACCTGACCAAGCAAAAGGATGTCGCGTGTCGCAGCCTGCGCCAATGATAACAAGGGACGGACGCTTCGCCTATGAAGCCGCAGGCGATCCGGGCGCAACACCCCTGATTTTCCTGCATGGGATCGGCGGCGCGGCGCGGGCCTGGCGGCAGCAGCTTGCCACATTCGGCAATCGTTTCCGCGCGATCGCGTGGGACATGCCGGGTTATGGCGGTTCGGCGCCGCTCTCCAGCGTCAGCATCGCTGCCATGGCCGATGCGCTTCAGCAGTTCATCGGGCAGATTGGTGCGAAAAGCCCCATTCTGGTCGGCCATTCGATCGGCGGCATGATCGTCCAGAAATGGCTGGCGCAATCGCCGAAATTCGCGCGCGCTGTCGTCCTCGCGCAGACCAGCCCGGCCTTCGGCAAGGCCGACGGCGACTGGCAGAAATCATTCATCGCGGCGCGGCTGGGCCCACTTGATCGCGGTGACACGATGAAGTCGCTGGCGCCTTCCCTGGTGAAGGAGCTGGTCGGCGACGATCCTGATCCCAAGGGAATGGAGCTTGCGCGTGAGTGCATGGCAAGCGTGCCCGAGGCAAGCTATCGCGCCATGATGCTGGCGTTGATTGGCTTTGATCAGCGCAGCACGCTCAAGGACATTTCAGTGCCGACGCTGCTGCTGTCCGGTTCCAAGGACAATAACGCCCCGGCGCCAATGATGGCGAAGATGGCAACCTACATTCCTGCGGCTGAATATGTCGAACTCCCCGGCGTCGGCCATCTCGCCAACCTTGAACGTCCCGATGCCTTCGACAAAGCTCTCGGCAGCTTCGTCGACTCCGTCGCCGCAAAACACGGGTGACTGCGCGATGACCATGCAAGTCAGCACGACTGTCGACGCCACTGACAAGGTCCCGCTGGACCCGCCAATCTTCGATCCCGTGGCATTCCGCCTGAACGATGAGCAGGCTCGAATCATTGCGCGTGCGCGGGAGATCGGTCAGAGCGTGTTCGCAGGTCGCGCCGCGACCTACGATCGCGAGGCGGTCTTCCCGACCGAGAATTATCGTGACCTGCATCGCGTCGGCCTGCTCGGCATCGCTGTGCCGAAGAAGCACGGCGGGCTGGGCGCCAGCTACCAGACCTACGCCCTGGCCGCCGCAGAAATCGGCCGCTATTGCGGCGCGACCGCGCTGACCTGGAACATGCATGTCTGCTCGACGCTATGGTCCGGGCCCCTGGCTGATGATCTCGATATGGACGAGGAGACCCGCGCGGAACACGAAAAGCGGCGGGCCGTCCACTACAAGCGCATCGTCGAGGACGGCGCGATCTATTCGCAGCCCTTCTCCGAGGGCGGCGCGGCGGCCGCGGGCGGCATTGCATTCGGCACGGAAGCAAAGCCCGTCGAAGCCGGCTGGATCGTCAATGGCAAGAAAATCTTTGCGTCGCTGTCTGGTCACGCGGACTACTACGGCGTGCTGTGCACCGAGATCGAAGAGGGCGGGAAGGCGTCGCGCCGCAATACGCTTTACCTCGCGATTCCCGCGAACTCGCAAGGCGTTTCCGTGGTCGGCGACTGGGATCCGCTCGGCATGCGCGGCACGGTCTCGCGGACCCTGCTATTCAAGGATGTGTTCGTCCCGGACGAATCTGCGCTGATGCCGCGCGGCGTCTATTTCCAGGCCGCAATGCGCTGGCCCCACATGTTCCTGACGCTGTCGCCGACCTATATGGGCCTCGCGCAAGCCGCTTACGATTTCACGGTGCGCTATCTGCGAGGCGAAGTCCCCGGTACGCCGCCGGTCAAGCGCCGGATGTATCCGACCAAGCAGATCGCGGTCGCGCAGATGCAGATCAAGCTTGAGCAGATCAAGGCAGTCTGGTTCCAGACCGTCACCGAGGCACGCGCCAATCCGAGCAAGGAGCAGGTGCTGCGCGCCTACGCCGCACAATACTCTGTCATGGAAGGCGCCAATGAACTCGCGGCGCTCGCGATCCGCACCTGCGGCGGTCAGGCGATGCTTCGGTCGCTGCCGCTGGAGCGTATCTATCGCGACAGCCGCTGCGGCTCGCTGATGCTGCCCTGGACGGCCGAGCTCTGCCTCGACCGGATCGGGCGCGAGGCGCTGTACGAGGTCGGCGAAACGGACGATTGACGGTGGATCTCTGCAGTCTGATCGATCGCAACGCGGCGTTCGCGCCGGACAAGACGGCCATTGCCTTCGAAGGCGAACGCCTGAGCTACGCGGCGTTCGCCGACCGCATCGAACGGACCGCAACAGCCTTGAAGCAGGAGTTCGGCGTCAGCCGCGGTGACCGCGTCGCAATCCTGAGCCTGAACCGGCCAGACTATCTGGTCCTGCTCTATGCGTGTGCGCGGCTCGGCGCGATGCTGGTGCCGTTGAACTGGCGGCTCGCGGTCGCCGAGCAGCTATACATTCTCACCAATGCCGGCGCCAAGGTGTTGGTGCTTGAGCAGGCATTTGAGGGAGTTTTGTCCGAGCTTGCGCCGGGAACATCTGTTGCCGGGTTCGATTTTGCGCCACCGCGCGGCACGACTTTCGAAAGCGTGCTGGCGCGCAACGGGAGCAGCGGACGCAACCCGCACACCGATCTGTCCTGCCCGCTGCTCATCGTCTACACGTCAGGGACCACTGGCCGGCCGAAAGGTGCGGTGCTACGCCAGGAGGCGCTGTTCTGGAACGGCGTCATGAGCCAGCACATGCACAACATGACTTCTGACGATCATGTGCTGACGGTGTTGCCGTTCTTCCATGTCGGCGGGCTCAACATCCAGACGACCGCGGCGCTCCAGCTTGGTGCGACCGTCACGATCCATGCCCGTTTCACGCCGGACACGGCGCTCGCAGCCATTGAACGGGACCGACCGACCCTGACAGTCATGGTGCCGACGATCCTCCAAGCCGTCACCGAGCACCCCGCCTGGGCGACAACCGATCTGTCGTCGCTGAAAGCGGTCGCCACCGGGGCGACCATCGTGCCGCCGCACCTGATCGATCGCTTTGTCGCGCGCGGCGTGCCGGTGCTCCAGGTTTACGGCTCGACGGAAACCTGCCCCATCGCAATCTACACCCGTCTCGGCGGCGATCTCTCGCGCACGGGATCAACCGGACTCGCCGGCCTGTGCTGCGATGCGATGGTGATCGACCAGGCCGGCAACAAGGTGCCGGCTGGCACGCCGGGCGAGATCGCGGTGCGCGGCCCCAACGTGTTCTTCGAATATTGGGGCAATGCGGATGCCACATGCGATGCGCTGCAGGACGGCTGGTATCGCACTGGCGATATCGGCCTGTGCGAGCCGGACGGCTACTTCTGGGTCCGCGACCGCAAGAAGAACATGATCATTTCCGGGGGCGAGAACGTCTATCCGGCCGAGGTCGAGCGAGTCCTGCTCGAACATCCAGACGTCAGAGAATGCGCCGTGATCGGCCGGCCAGACCCGCGCTGGGACGAAGTCCCCGTCGCCTATGTCATCCGGCGATCCGGCTGCCGGCTCGAAGCGGAGGAGCTGAGAGCACACGTTCAGGCGCAGCTCGCCCGCTACAAGGTTCCGCGTGACATCGTTTTCGTCGCCGACCTGCCGCGCACGGCGCTTGGCAAGGTCCAGCATTTCCTGCTGAAGCAGCTTGATACGCAGTCGCGCGCGCAAGGAGAAGCATCTTGAAGATTGCGGTTCTGGGTGGGGGGAACGGCTCGTTCGCGGCCGCGGGCGATTTTGTGCTGTCGGGGCATGAGGTCCGGCTGTGGCGCCGCGATACCGAACAGGTCGAAGCACATCGTGCAGCCGGCTCGCGCATCCTGGTGAAGGACCACAATGGCCAGCACGACGTGAACCTGGCGCTGGTGACTACCGACATCGCCGAAGCCGTTAGCGGTGTCGAGCTGATCTTGTGCCCCGCTCCCGCTTTCGCGCAACAAGACATCGCCCGGCGCCTCGCGCCACATCTGCGGGACGGCCAGGTCGTGTTTCTGCCGCCTGCGACGTTCGGCTCGATGATCTTCGCGCAGGCCGCGCGGGATGCCGGCAACCGCGCCAAGGCTAGCTTTGCCGAGACCGGGACGCTGCCTTGGCTCACTCGCAAGCACGGGCCGTTCGAGGTTGCGATCACGATCCGCGCCAAGCGGCTGCCGGTCGGCGTGTTCCCGCTCGATCAGGCACTACATGCGCTCGAGGTGATTGGACGCGCCTTCCCTGGCGTCATCGAGCCCTGCGGTGATGCGCTATCTGGCGCGCTGATGAATGCAGGCTGCATCATCCATCCACCGCTGATCGTGATGAACGCGGGCCCGATCGAGCATTTCGAGCGGTGGGACATCCACAAGGAGGGCACGCAAGCCGCAATCCGGCGCGTGACCGACGCCCTCGACGCCGAGCGGATCGCCGTGCGCGAGGCGCTTGGGTATGGCGCACCGCATTTTCCGCTTGCTCACCATTACGCCAAGGAAGGCGAGTCCTGGATGTATGGCCGTGGCTCACATGATCGCCTGACGGATTCCGGAGACTGGCGCGAGCGGATCGTGCTGACCGAGCACCGCTACATGCGCGAAGATCTGCGGCTCGGGCTATCGCTGCTGGTGTCCGCCGCTGGGCTGGCGGGCGTCGCCACGCCGCTCGCCAAGGCGTTCTTGGCCATCGGCGGTGCAATCTGCGGCGAGGAATTTACACAAGGCGGCCGAACGTTGGAGACGCTGGGGCTCGGCAAGCTTCACAAGCCCGAATTGCAGATGCTGCTTCGCAAAGGATTCTGACCGATGACCTCTCGCGCCAACATTGCGTGTCTGGGGGCCGGTCGCATGGGCCGCGGTATCGCCGTCGCGTTTGCCTATGCCGGGCACATGGTCACGATGATCGACATCAAGGCCCGTTCAGCGGAAGATTTTACGAAGCTGGAGGCGGACGCGCTTGGCGAGGTCAGGAAGACCTTTGCCAGCCTCTCGAAACTGGGGCTGCTGACCGACACCGACGTTGATCCGCTGATCGCGCGGGTTTCGGTGGTGCCGGCCAGCCAAAGCGGCGCCGCGTTGTCCGAAGCCGGAATGGTGTTCGAGGGCGTTCCTGAGGTCGTCGAGCTTAAGCGGGAGATTCTGGGGACTGCTTCAGGACAAGTCGGCCCTGAAACGATCATTGCCTCGACCACATCGACAATCCTCGTGGACGATCTCTGCGGCGCAATCGTAAACCCTGGCCGCTTCCTTAACGTGCACTGGCTCAATCCGGCCTATCTGATCCCGTTGGTGGAAGTGTCGCCCGGCAAGGCCACTGATCCTGCCATTATCGCCGAGGTTAAAGCTCTGCTCGAAAGCATCGGCAAAGTGCCGGTGGTCTGTGCAGCGACACCGGGCTTCATCGTTCCGCGCATCCAGGCGCTCGCAATGAACGAAGCCGCGCGCATGGTCGAGGAAGGCGTTGCCAGCGCGGAGGAAATCGACAAGGCGATCCGTTACGGGTTCGGCTTCCGCTATGCCGTGCTCGGGCTGCTCGAATTCATCGATTGGGGCGGCGGGGACATTCTGTACTACGCCAGCCGCTATCTCGAAGGCGCGCTCGGCAGCGATCGCTATCGGGCACCGGACGTCATTTCGCGCAATATGCATGAAGGCCGGATCGGCCTGCGAACAGGTGCGGGCTTCCTCGATTATTCAGGCCTCGATGTCGACGCCTATCATGCAAAACGGCTTCAAGCCATGGTCGACCTGCTCCGGCACTTCGACCTGGCTCGCCCGCCAGTACTCGACCACAACTAGCCAAAGACGTCCTGGAGGACGCCTTCCCGCACCACCGCAACGCCATCGAGTTCGATGGTCGTTCCCATCATCGGCAGGTCGAAATGACCTGCTGTATAGCGGCCGGCGAATTCGTTAGCACCGGTCGAGAACAGGAAATTGCCCGGGACAGCTCGAATCTCTGTGCCGTTGGTGTCGCGCTGATCGTACATCGAGAGCGCCTCGTAGCGCGCAGCGGGGTTCATGCCGAAACCGACATGCGACACGGCATAGGCCTCCCGATCGCCCCACGCGGCGAGATAGGCGCGCATCATCGCTGCGTCCGTCCCCTCACCTTCAAGCTCGACGACATAGTCGTCCTTCAGGGTCATCCTCACCGGCGATGTCAGGTAGCGCTTGAACGTGAGATTGATATCCCCCGGCGCCATCACCAGCGTGCCGTTGATCGTTCCGCTCTTGGGGAAGCTGACGACGATGCCGCCCGGCCAATGCGCCAGCGTGCCCGGCTTGTCGGTCCAGCCCCACACGCCGACCGTAGACGCTCCGACCATGTCCACATCAAGTGCTGTGCCGGCCTTCGAGGTGACCCGCATCCGCTTGGTCCCGCGCAACATCTTCGCCGCCGCCCGAACGCGCTTCTCCAGCGCGAGATCCGGCACCATCCGCTCCAGCGCCTCGGGATGCTCGTTGGAGACCACCAGAATGCGCGCGCCGGCCTTCAGGATCTCGGGCGTTTCCACCGCATGCATCAGGCCTTCGATAGTACAATCCACCACGAAGCCAGCTTGCTGAAGCGCAGTGATGACCGGGCCGAGCCGCTGGATCGCTTCGCTGGCACCGGTCGAGCGAACCGGAACGATGTTGCGGTTGCGCGGCGTCGGCATGATGACGTGAAACGGCTTCGCACCCATTCGCAGCAGGGCCAGCTCCGCCACATGCACATTCAGCGCGCGCGACTGGGTTTCCGAGAGGATCGCCGCGGTATCGCCGGCCTTGACGGCGCATCGCTCAAAAATTTCGCAGAACGCGTCGATCCATTTTGCCTCGATGCGGTCAGCCAGCATGGTTCACTCCCGGTCTTCTGGTTCTTGTTCGTCAGCTCACGCCTCGCGGAAGCCCCGCAAGAGGTACGACCGCACAGCGCCCAACAAGGCATTCAGGATCAGCCCTAACAGCGAGATCGTGATCAAGGGTACGAACATGTCGACCGCCTGAAACGTGCGGGCCGCCGTGACCAGCGCATGTCCCAAGCCGTCCGTCGATGTGATCATCTCGGCCAGAAACACCACGATACAGGAAATGACAAGGCCGATCCGACAGCCGGTCAGGATCGACGGCATCGCTGCAGGCAAGACGACCTTGAACAGGATTTCATAGCGCGGCGTTCCCGCCGCCATCGCCGACCAGATCAGCTTTTGCTCCACCGTCGAAGCCCCATAGTAGGTGGAGAGCAGAATGGGAAAGAGAGCGTCCGCGGTCACCAGCGTGATCTTCGATCCGTGGCCGAAGCCAAGTAGCAACAACAGCGCCGGATAGAGCGCGACCTTCGGCAATGGCGCCAGCACCCGCACAATTGGACGAACGATGGCGTTAACAGCGGGACTGGCAGCAGCTGCGATGCCGATGGTCACGCCAAGTACGACCGCGATCGCGAAGCCGGCGAACAACCGGATCAAGGTCGCCGCGATTTCCTGCTGAAACGTCCATGTCACGAGTTGCTGGAGCAGCCGGCTGAAGACGACACCCGGCGGCGGCAGCAAAACCGTAGGCGCGAAGCCGAACGATACCAAGCCTTGCCACACCGCGATCACCAGCACGATTGGGGCAAGGCCAAGGACGACATTTGCTGAGAGAGAACGTGGCATCATGAGAAGCTCAGCGGCATGTCGAACTGCGGTTCAGACCAGCGCACGAGCCTTGCACGGATGCGTTCGAAGACCGCATCGAGACTGATGCCCATGGCGCCGACGATGATGATCATCGCATAAACCGTGTCATATTGCCCCATGTCGAGCGCATTGAAGAGGATGTTTCCGGCTCCCGACTGGCGAGCGATCATCTCGCTGGTGATCATGGTGATCAGCGCCAGCACCAGGCCGGTACGGCAGCCCGTCAAAATCTCCGGAAGAGCGGCAGGCAACACGATCCGAACCAGGCGCTGCAGTGGCGACAGCCCCATCGCCGCGCCAGACCACAGCATCTTCTCCTCGACAGCCTTGGCACCTTCAAAGCTATGATAGATCACGGGCAGGCTGACGCCGAGGAAGATCACCAGCATCTTCGTGATGTCACCAACGCCGAGCCACAGCATGATGATCGGCATCAGCGCCGCCTTCGGCACCGGGTAGATCACCATCAGCAGCGGGTTGAAGAACGCTGCGACTGCCCGGCTACGGCCCATCAACAGTCCCAGCGGAATCGAAACCAGCACCGCGATGCCGAACCCGACTGCCATGCGGCGGAGGGAGGCCACGATGTTGATCAGAGATTCCTTGTCACCGAGGATATCCGGGATCGCGCGGATCGCTTCGATCGCCGTTGGAAAGCTGTCGTTCTTCAGGGCCAGTGAGGCGACCTGCCACACCGCCAACAGTCCAATGCAGGCCAGCACCGGGGCACCGTGTCTGGTCAAAGCGGCTGGCGAGGTCATGACGGTGATCCGCTCTCATCGACCTCATCGAACATGCGCTCGATGTCGACGACGTATTTCTGGTAGCGCGGATCGAGCAACAGCTCGGTGCGCCGCCGCGGCCGCGGCAAGTCGATATCGATGACTTCCCGGATGCGGCCGGGAGATTTCGACATCATCACGACCTTGTCCGACAGGAACACGGCTTCGTCGACAGAGTGGGTGACGAACAGCACCGTCTTCCGGTCACGCTCCCAGATATTAAGGAGATCGTTCTGGAGGCGCGTCCGGGTGTGCGCATCGAGCGCACCGAACGGCTCGTCCATCAACAGGACTTCGGGATGGTAGGCGAGCGTCCGGGCCAGCGCGACGCGCTGCTTCATGCCGCCCGACAGCTCCTTGGGATAGAAGTTCTCGTAACCCTTTAGGCCGACCATTTCGATAAGAGCGCGGCTCTGCGCTTCTGCCTCCGTGGTTCGCACGCCCTGCTGTCGCGGCCCATATATCACGTTGCCCAGCACGGTCTTCCACGGAAATAGCGCGAACTCCTGGAACACCGGCCCGCGATCCGGCCCCGGCCCTGTGATCGCCTGTCCCTTCATCTTGGCTGCGCCGCTGGTTGGACTGACAAACCCTCCGACGATGTAAAGCAGGGTCGACTTGCCACAGCCGGACGGACCGAGGATTGAGACGAACGCCCTCTCCTCGATCGTCAAGGAGATGTCCGATAATGCCAAATGATCCTTGCGCGCCGAGGTCTGGAAGACCTGCGAGACGCGGTTTATCTCGATGATCGCGGAAGCCGGCTTTGGTGACGTCACCGGTCTCACCCATTCGCTCGATCTCGAACGCACTACCTTCATCCCATCTCTCGCTTCACTCACGCGCAAATGTCACGCAACTGATACGCTGAATGTCCTCCATCAGCAGCACGAGCTTAGCAAGAAACCTGCCAAACAGGTCACCATTTTCGTACGCGCGCGACTTCTCAGTCGAACCACGGCCATTCCGCCGGCCCCTCATGCGTGACCGCTCCACCCGGCGCCTGGCCGACCAGTCGTGCATATTTTGCGAGCGCACCAGCGCGATGACGTGGGGGCCGTTGCTTCCATTCGCGCCGGCGCGCAGCGAGTTCCTGGTCGTTGACCAGCAGATCCATCCGACGACCGGCAGCATCAATCCGGATCTTGTCGCCATCGCCGACGAGCGCCAGCGGCCCACCAACAAACGCTTCCGGAGATACATAGCCGATGCACATGCCGCGCGTGGCACCAGAGAACCGGCCATCCGTGATCAGGGCCACCTTCTCGCCCATGCCCTGGCCATAGATCAGCGCGGTGACGCCGAGCATCTCGCGCATGCCTGGACCGCCGACCGGCCCTTCGTTGCGGATCACGAGCACCTCACCCGCCTTGTAAGTGCGATCACGAACCGCTTTGACACAGGCTTCCTCGTCTTCGAAGACGCGGGCCACCCCTTCAAAGAACTGGCCCTTCAAACCCGCAATCTTGATCACCGCGCCATCCGGACAGAGGTTGCCCTTCAGGACAGCAACACCGCCGTCAGGCATGATGGGCGAGCGGGCCGGATAAACCACCTCGCCGTCGGGCGCCTTTGCCGCGCCATATTCTTCCGCGAGCGTGCGACCCGTGATGGTCAGGCAGCTGCCATCGATATGCCCGCCCTGGATCAATTCGCGGATCACAACGGCCGCACCACCGATGTCGTAGACATCCTTCGCCGTGTACTTGCCGCCCGGCCGCAGGTTTCCGATCAGCGGCGTCCTGGCAAACACTTCACCGACATCATCGATCGTGAACGCAATGCCGGCCTCGTTCGCGATCGCCGGAAGATGCAGCGCGGCGTTAGTCGAACCGCCCGTTGCGGCAACGATCGCCGCGCCGTTCTCCAGGGATTTTCGCGTCACGATGTCGCGCGGCAGCGGCCCACCTCGTTCGAGCATCTCCATGATCAGGCGTCCCGCGCGACGCGAGATCTGCGCGCGCTCGGCATAGACTCCGGGCACCATCGACACGTTCGGAATGGTGAGGCCCATCGCCTCCGATACCATCCCCATCGTGTTCGCGGTGAACTGGCCGGCGCAAGCACCGATGGTCGGCAGGCAGGCGCGCTCGATCCGCTCGAGCGTCGCAGCATCAATCTCGCCCGTCATGAAGCTGCCGACGGCCTCATAGGAGTCGAGAACGGTCAGCGTCCGCCCATCCACGTGCCCCGGCAGCGAACTGCCGCCATAGATGAAGATGGAAGGCACGTTGCAACGAACCATTCCCATCATCACGCCCGGAAGCGTCTTGTCGCATCCGCCGTATCCGATCAGCGCATCGTAGGCGAGACCATGGACGACGGCCTCGATAGAGTCGGCGATCAGTTCGCGCGAAAACAGGGAGAACTTCATCCCCTCATGATTCATGCTGATGCCGTCGGAGACTGAGACGGTCGAGAATTCGCGCGGCGTGCCGCCGGCCTCCTCGATGCCGGTCTTGGCCGCAGCCACTTGGAAGTCGTGAGTCATGTTGCAGGGCGTCTGCTCGCCCTTCATGCTGACAACGCCCACCATCGGCTTGGCGATGGCGGTGTCGTCCAACCCCATCGCGCGCATGAAGGCACGGTGTGGGGCCCGGTCGAGGCCGTCAGTCGTTATCCGTGATCGCAACTTCTTCATGCTTGCATCATCTTCATGCAACGTCCCGCGCGTGGGCGGGACATTGCGACCTCGTTGATCCAGCGAACGACCTAACTGTTATTGTAGCGGCGCGACGATCGTCGGATGCTTGAACTGCGCCACATCCAGTTTCGGCAGCATTCCCGTGTCCGCGTAGATGTCGAGCATCTTCTGGATCGCAGGGAAATTCGGTGCCGCACCGGGATCCCGGCCGAAATCATTATCCTTGAGCAGATAGGTATCGAGCACGGAAACGGGCGCCTTCAGCACTTCCGACACAACCTTCAGAGTCTCTTCGCGGTTTGCCAGCGCCTTCTTCATGCCCGACGTGATGTCGCGGACATAGGCCTTCACCAGCTCCGGGTTCTTGTCGACGAAATCGGCACGGCAGGCTTCCAGGATGTGCACGATGTTCGGCATGACCTGCGACAGCGAGAAGAGTTTGCGTGTGCCACCCTTGGCCTCCGCGCGTGCCGCGAACGGCTGGTTCATGTTGACCGCATCGACCCGGCCTTGGCGCAGGGCATCTTCGGAGACGGCAAAGCCGACCTCAACCAGTTTGATGTCCTTGGCGGGATGGACGCCGTTCTGCTTCAAGAGCAAATTGAATGGGCCTTGCGTGCCGCCGCCGATCACGGAAATGCCGACCGTCTTGCCTTTGAGATCTGCAATCGTCTTGATCGGCGAGTTATCCATGACCGCCCAGTAGACCGAGAAGCCACCGGGCTTCTCGAAAACGTGCTGGGCCACGATGTAGGCCTTGAGATTGCCGCCGACCACGCCGTTGGCAAGCGACAGCGGCGCCTGCGTCGCGCAATCCAGTGCGCCGGCCGCCAAGGCCTGCGTCATCGGCGCGGTGCCCTGGAATTGGGTCCACTCGATCTTGTAGGTCTTGCCGATAGCGGGAAATTCGGCCGGCCTGCGCATCATCCAGTATTTGGATTCCTCGGCCGGGATGGTCCAGCCCACGCGGATCGTCTGCTGCGCCCGTGAAGGGCTTACGCCCGCGATCATGGTCGCCACAGCCCCTATTGCCAGCATCCACCTCGAAATTGCCCGCATCGTGCCCACTCCGTTGCTCCGGCGCCGACCGACGCCACCCAAACCCGCCAGCCCAAATGTTTCATGGTTCAAACACTCAGGCAAGCCATGCATGCCGCCCCGGTTTCGCTGCGAGATGCGTTGTGTATGGTGGGCAGCGGTCGCGCGGCGCTGCGCCGCGACAGAAGGAGGCAACCTATGGCTGATGCGAGCAAGGCAAACCCGCAAGGCGTCGAGAAGCTCGGCTATCTGGGCCTTGGATTGATGGGGACACCGATGACCCGGCGCCTGCTCAAGGCCGGTTATCGCGTCACCGTCTGGAACCGTTCGGAGGGCAAAGTCGCTCCGCTCGTCGAGGCGGGCGCCAAGCGCGCAAGCGCGCCGCGTGACCTGTTGGCGAGTTCGGACATCGTCTTCATGTGCGTGACCGATGCCGCGGCCGTCGAAGAGGTGATTTTCGGGCCGGAAGGTCTTGCAGCCGCTCCTGGCGCAGGCAAGCTCGTGGTCGATTTCTCGTCGATCCATCCCGACGCTGCACGCGAGTTCGCGACGCGATTGAAGGCGGCGAATGGCGCAAGCTGGATCGATGCGCCCGTGTCCGGCGGCACCAAGGGCGCCGAAGAAGGCACGCTTGCCATCATGGCCGGCGGAACAGCCGATGATATCGAGAGGGTGCGGCCTTATGTGCTCGCCATGGCGCGCAGATTCACTCACATGGGTCCAATCGGCGCTGGCCAGACCACGAAGCTCTGCAACCAGGTGATCGTCGGATGTGCGATGGCCGTCCTTGCGGAGGCAACGCGTCTTGCCTCCAATGCAGGAATCGATGCTGGCCGGCTCCCCGAAGCACTCGCCGGCGGCTTTGCGGATTCGATCCCGCTTCAGCTCTTCGTGCCGCGCATGGTCCAGGGCATCCACTCGCCGCCGCTCGGCCACATCGCAACGATGCTGAAGGATCTCGACACGGTCGCCGACGTCGCCCAGGCGACGTCAACGCCAGTGCCGATGGCAACCCTCGCGGGACAGATCTTCAGGCTGGCCAAGGCTGCACGCGGGGCAGACGCGGACGCTTTGGAGATTTACAAGCTCTCGGCACCGACCGCTGAACTGACGAGCGCCCTTGAATCGTCTTAGGGCGACTTCTTGCGCTCGTCTTCGGACAGAAACCGGCCATATGTCCCTCGCGCAAACAGCAGCGGCTCTTTTGCTGTGTAGGCATAGGCCTCGACCGCACCGAGAAAGATCACGTGATCGCCGCCATAATAGCGATTGACGGACCGGCACTGAAAATTGGCTACGCTCTCGGCAAGCACCGGCGCGTTGCCAAGGCCCGGCGTCCAGTCTACGCCAGCGAACTTGTCCTCCGACGATTTTGCGAACTTGTTTGCAAGCGCCTGCTGCGAGGTACCCAGCACATGGACCGTGAAATGGCTGGCGTTCTGAAACACGGTCAGACTCGATGAATAGCCTCCGAGGCTCCAGAGCACCAGGGGAGGATTTAGGGAGACCGACGCAAACGAATTGCAGGTGATGCCATACGGCTTTCCATCAGCAGCAATAGCTGTGATGATCGTGACGCCCGTTCCGTAAGTGCCGAGGGCGTTACGAAAATCACGTGGATCAATCTGCGAGCTGTCGCTCGCGAACTCATTGGCCGGATCAGGTGAGGCCGGCTGCTTTGGCAGATCATTCATCAGCCGGCCTCACAAAGTGAGATTCTCGGACGGCAGGCCGAGTGCCACGCGTCCATAGTTGGTCCCGGCTGCATCGAAATTGAATGCGAGGTGCGAATTGATCGCGTGTGCATCGCGGAACTGCCGCTGCAGCACGCCGGTGGTGAACAGGCCGCGCGCCCCGCTCGCCGCAAATAGCATCGAGACGGCATCCGTGCACAGATTGACCGAGAACGCTCCGTCACGCCGATATCTGGTCTTGATCGCCATGTCAGGCGTGCGGCCGCGGCGCGCGTGGTCCATGGCCTCGATACAGGCCGAGCGCATGATGAGGCGCGCAGCATCGATCTTGGCAGAGGCCTCCGCGATCTTGATTTGCGTGCTTTGGAAGTCGCTCAGCTTGGCACGGTTGTACGTCGATATGCGGTGACGCGCGACCTCCGCATAGTCGTCCAGGCATGCCTGCGCGTTCCCGAGCGCGACGCCGGAGAGAACATAGGGAAACAGCGAGAACACGGGCAGCGCATACAGCGGATTGGGGTTCACGTTGCTGCCGGGCGTTGCGCCTCCTGCAAGATCACCCACGGCGACCGTCATATGCTCGGGTACAAAGGCGTCTCTGACTTCGACATCCGACGACCCGGTGCCGCGCAACCCCGCGACGTTCCAGGTATCGAGGATCTTGTAGTCGGCCTTGGGCAATAGGAAGATCCGGTATTCGATACCGTCAGCTTCGTCGTCGGACGAGACGACGCTTGCCAGCATGTTCCACGCGCAGGAGCCGACCCCCGACGAGAACGGCCAGCTTCCACGCAAGCGGTATCCGCTCTCGACCTTGCTGGCGCGGCCGGCGGGGAAGATGAATGATGACGCGATCAGCACGTCGGGGTCTCGGCCCCAGACCAGGTCCTGCGCGCGCTGCTCGAACATGGCGAGCATCCAGTGGTGGCTCGCCAGATTGGCCAGATTCCAGGCCACCGATGCGTCGGCCCGTCCGAGCAACTCGGCGCAATCGATCAGGGCGACGTAATCAAGCTCGGCGCCGCCGATTCGCTTCGGCTGAAGCATCCGGAACAGGCCGGCATCGTGCAAGTCCCGTTCGGTCTCCGGCGGCAGGTGCCGCAGCTCCTCAGTGCGAGCCGCGCGTTCGCACAATTGCGGCAGGAGCGACCGGGCCTTGGCAATCATCGTCGCATAGGCTCGTTCGCCCGAGTCCACCGCTATCGATTGCCCCTTACTCGGCTCTTGACCAGGCGCCATTCGTGTCCCTCGCTCTTGTGTATTTATGCGGCGGGAACCCTTCCAAATCAAGCTCGTGCAGCACTCAGCCCGATGGCACGGCCTTGCGCAGCCCGAAGGCCCCTTTCTCGGCCAAAGCCGTAATCCGATTCTCGTCGTAACCAAGCGTCTCACGCATGACGCTTTCGGTATGCTCGCCCAGCAGTGGCGCAGCCACGGGATCAATCGCCGCCGTCAGGCTCATGTTGATCGGCGGCTCGATGTTCGGCACCCACTGTGCCGTGCGATGCGGGATCCGGCTCAAGCGCGCGCGTTCGCGTGCTTCGGGCGCATTGAATCCCTCCGCGACGGTCCGGAGATAGCCGACCGGGATATTGGCCAGCTTCATCTTCGCCATCCAGTTCTCCAGCGTGTCGCTCGCGAACACCTCCGCAATGGCCGCACGCAGGAGCTCTTTGTTCTCGGAGCGCGCCTTGCGCGTGGCGAACTGCGGCTCGTTGATAAGATCCGGGCGGTTCATCACCTCGACCACCAGCCGCCGATACAGCCGATCGTTGGCGCAGGCCATGTAGAGCGGCCCATCGGATGCCTCGTACACGCCGACGGTCGGAGACCCGCTCGGCGAATTGCCAAACCGGCCGGGGTTTTCGCCGTTGATCAGGTAAGCCATGCCGTAGAAGCCGGTCATTCCCATGGCGACGTCGAACAAGGCGACCTCGACATGCTGGCCGCGGCCGAGCCGATCCCGCACCAACAGCGCCATCAGGATGGCATTGCAGGCTGACATCCCCGTTGCCATGTCGACAATCGGCGGTCCGGTACGAACCGCGGGACCATCGGCGAATCCGTTGAGCGACATGAAGCCGCTCTCGGCTTGCGTGATGGGATCAAAGCCGGGGCGCGAGGCGAACGGTCCGGTGCGTCCGTAAGCGGAGATCGAGCAATAGACCAGCCGCGGGTTCAGCGGCGCGACGGCCTCGTAGTCGAGGCCGAACTTCTTCATGACCCCGCTGGAAAAGTTCTCCACGACCACGTCCGCCTTGCGGATCAGATCCCGCGCGATCTCGCGCGCCTCCGGCACAGTGAGGTCGAGCGCGATGCCGGTTTTGTTGCGGTTCAGACTGAGATAGGCCGCGCTTTCGCCGCCGATCTCGGCATGCTCATAGGCGCGCGTGTCGTCGCCGCCATCAGGGTTTTCGATCTTGATGACGCGCGCACCGAAATCGGCGAGCGTTTGCGTGCAGGCGGGACCTGCGACCACACGCGTGAAATCGATGACCAAGAGACCATCAAGTGCGGACGGTCCTCCCGCCGCCCGCGAGGGTCGTTCCGGCAATTGAGGCTTGATGGACATCCCTTGGACTCCCTTACATCGGCTTGTGCTCGCCGAATTTCCTGCAAGCGAACTTAAAGCCCGGCCGAGCCGACCGCGCAAGGGCTTCAGGCACAATACTTCAATACGCAAAAAGGACGCGGCAGCGGTCAAGCTGCCGGGTCCTCGGGCATTCGAGAAGGGGCTGCACTTGCGTCGGCGCACGCCATACGGCGTTGCCCCGTTCCGCACCACGGGAGAACCCTGCTCAGCGAAGCGACCTTCGCCAATAGAGCGTGTGCGACCAGGCCCAGGGCATCTCGGGTTCGTAGAGCCGATAGCCCGCCTTGATGAAATTATTCGCAGAGACAAGATTGTCCGTCGTATCGGATACGATACCATCCCATCCTAAGCGCCGCCCTCGCGCTTCGACCGCCCGCATCAGCCTGAGCTGAAGTCCCATGCCCCAGTGCCGCTGCAAAACTCCGACTCTGGAGAAGTAGCCGCTATTGCGCGCATAGGTGGACGGCACGACGCCTGCAAAGGCGACCGCATCATCGCCGTGATAGGCGAGCCACCACGTTCCGAGATCGAACCGCGGCATCGTCGCGGCATCGAAGAACGTCAATCGATGCAGATCCGCCAAGGTATCCGCAACGTCATCCTCGAACGCATCGACGATACGAATTCTGTACATGGAATGACTCATTGGAGCGAAACGATCTCGATCACTTATGCGGTGGCATCATCGTCACGAGAAGCTCACTTGCTCAACACAACCTTCACGCCAAGCCAGACCGCCCCCATCAGGCCAGTCGCGATCACCGTAATTACAGCTTTAAAGGTGTAGCTCTGCGCCTGCTCCACGCTCTTTCGCCACCGCCGAAGGTGCTGGAAATCGGCCCTCATTTCGTTTCCCACCCACTGCACGATCCAGATCGTGAAGGCATCCGCCGCAGCACCGGCGCCGCCGATATCGATGAAGGCGCGCAGCGGCAGCAACGGATCCGCTGATACTTTTCCGATCCGCCCCTGCGCGCGTGCTTCCGACAGCAGTGCGGCGAAATAGGCGCCCTCGAAGGCGCGCGCATATTCGCCTTCCCAGATATGATCGTAGCGCTCCGGATAGAGCTTCTGGTCGAGCAGCCGTTCCTCCTCCAGCACATCCGGAAACCAGGGATTGTCGCGCCAGTTGGCTTTCACGACGAGAGCTCCCTCCGGCCGGCGTCCGCGCAAGAAATCGTCGATCGCGTCGCTCTTGCGACGTGGATTCCAACTCGCCCACAATTCGGAGTCCTTTGCGCGGATCGTCGGCCGCAGCAGCGCGAGGCTGCGCGCACTCAAGCTTTGCGCCTCGTCGATCCAGGCGATGCGAAATCCTTCCAATGACTTTATCGAATCGGCCGTGTGATCCTGAAGCCCGCGGAAGATGATGAGCCCGTCACCGGGCGTTTCGATCTTGTCGCTGAAGGGCTTGAAGCCGTGGCCGAGACCGAGACTTGCGATCTTGCTCTCGATCAGCCGCTTCGACGATTGCGCCAGCGTCCGCTGCGCCTCGCGGATGCACACCGCGAGCGTGCCGCGCTCAGCCTGGCAAGTCTCGACCAGGAGCTCGCCGAAGAAATGCGATTTGCCCGAGCCGCGTCCGCCGTATACGCCCTTGTAGCGCGCGGGCTTCAGCAACGGCTCGAAGATCTTGGCCGTCGGAATCTTCAGGGTCGACATCAGGACCGCGGAGTTACGCGGCTGAGAACTCGCGCGCGCGAGTGATCGAGGGCTTCCGGCTCAATCTCGCGCGGGGTCTCGATCGTTGCGCTCGCTTCGGGCTGGTCCGATAATGCATCGCGCATCCAGCGAGGCCACTCGATCGTGTTCGGCAGGCTCGGCACCGATCGCGGGCTGGGAGGGACTTTGTTGGTCATGGCGATTTGTTCTCCAGGGTTGTAGCTGGCGAGGTGTCGAAGATGGCTTGGTCTTCGATTCACTCGACAGCCTGGCCGGAGGCGTTTCGCGGATGCACGATGACGCGTTCGATGCGATGAATCAGCTCAATCGACCCTTCGCTGTCGATCGGCTGAACGGGCTTGCCCCAGCCGCGGTCGAGGATCGCGTTTGCAGCAGCAATCCGCGCAATGGCTGGCGCCTCCGGATCGCGCATAATCAGAACGAGCACGTTGATCGCGGTGCTGGTGTGATCGCGGGCCAATGACTTGATTTCGGTCAGGCTCCGTAGCTTGACGTACCTTCCGCTACGCCTCACGAGGGACGGCACAGCCGCAACGAGGTTCTCTTTCTTCACCTTTGCCAATTCGCGATTCCTTCCCACAGCACGATTGCAACGAGTCCCGAGAGCGCGAGCGATAACAGATATGCGGTCACCGTTCCTCCACACGAAGAAAAATGCGCGGCAGATCGCGTCACGAAGCGCGATCGTTTCGGGCGCGAACCCTATCTCCGCTTCCGGAGACCGCAGCGGCGCGCGCAAGGCTCGCGCCGCAAGACCGGCACGTTCGCGCGTGCACGGCCAACAATGGTTCGGACGGCGGCGCGCTGATCGGCGCTGCATGAACGCGTTTCAACGAGGGCGAGGCCGCAATGCGCGGGGCGCCGTCCGATCTCGAAATCGAAACGAAAAAACCCGCAGCGGATGCTTCCGCGCGGGCGAACCAAACTCGTCTCGATGATGTCATTCTGCCGGTGTTTTGCCCGACGTGTCAAAGCCTATGTTGAAAGAAAAAGCCCGCTGCGGAATGCTCCGTGCGGGCTGAACCAAAATTTCGATGATGCCACTCTGCCAGTGTTTTGCCCGACGTGTCAAACGAATGAATCGGCGGAGCGTGCGGAGTCAACATCAGGTCCGGTATCAGACTAGAACCGGTCTCTGCCCGATCGCGCCTAGCTCGTCTGCTATGGGCCAATAACGGAAGTGGCAGCAACCGACAGGGCGCGATTAGAGCATACCAGCCTAACCGGTAAACGGATCGCCCTGCACTCAGTGTATGTTTGAACTGTTGGGTCTCACTGCGCTGAACATTACAAGAAATACCAGCACCATAAAGATTGTTCCCGGAAGCAAGATTGCAGTGCCGTCTTCTACGGCAAGCTTATGCATCAAGGATATACGAAAACCTGATACTGTCGCCCGGGATGTAAGCAGCACGGCAAGCGCGTCAACGCCCATCAAGATGAAAATCCGCTTCGCCCAGCGCCTTCGCTCTTTGTAATACAACTCCTTGTCAAGCGCGTACTCACTCAGTGCGTTGCACAAGGCCGCCAACCCTTCCGGTCGAATGATAACTGAGCAACAGGCGATCACTGCCGCCATGATCCCTAAACTGAACTTTACGAGCAGAAAAATTATCGAGATAGCTGCCACGGACGTCTCTTCTGAGCATCCCGTCACTGTGTAGCGAAGCAACTCGTCCGAAAAGAGCGGCGATGCAATCGCGCCGAACGGCCGAATTGCACAGGCAAACAGACCGAGAGGAGTCGTTGGCGAGATTTGCCAAATCACGTCCAAAACTACGCAACCAATGTACGAGTTCGTGACCATGAGTCGTGCCGGCTTTGCAACAATGCGTCTACTCAGTCGATCCAGTTCGTTAGTGGTGATCGCGGCCGTCATTGCTCTCACTTGCCGCTCTCGGGAACGCATCATCGGCTCGCGCACCAAACGCCGCGCTTTCGGCCTGTTCGTTATCTAGGTTGTAAAAGAGCTATTGATCAACTCTTAATCCGCGGAATGCTCAATTTTCGATGAAAAGAGTCGACTTCCGGTTCGGGTCACAAGCTGACCTCAAGCATCGACTGTGAAACGTCTGCTGAAGGTGCCGCAGACGACATCCAGGATTGGATAAATAAAAGCCCGCCGCGGATTGCTCCGCGCGGGTTGAACCAAACTTTTCGATGATGCCATTCTGCCAGTGTTTTGCCCGACGGGTCAACTTCTTTCTGAGGATAAACCGAAGGGGCTCCGGCGCGCGACGGGGGAATCGCTGCGCCGGAGCCGCCACTTGAGCCGGCCAATCGGCGGTATGCCGGCACGAGACCAAGGGGGCATGAAGCTGAAGGTTCCTAACGCTCCTTCCGTCCAAGCCTGCGCTCGACTTTCTTCCGGCTGGCGCCCACCTTCTTGACGGCCTTCTTCACCGCCGACGCGGACTTGCGCGTCTTCTTTGCCTCGTAACGCACTTCATAGTCCTGCCCGCCCGCCACGCGCGCACGATCCTGCTTGCGACCGCGAGCGGTCTGCTTCTTCGCTGTTGCCATGTTAAGTCTCCTTGCACGACCAAAACGCAAGAAGATTCAGTTGGTTCCGTTTGACCTTCGAGATCGGCTTGATGCTGGGAACGAATGTCGCTGCAAAGATTCGAATCAAAGTGTGAGTTGCGTGGAGTTCGCCAGTGGCGTTGCGGCGTGAAAAGCGCAAGACGATCGGTGTCAAGGCGCCCTACCCGGGCTTCATCGAGCCGGTGCTGGCCGAGGAGGTCGACCGCGTCCCGCGCGGCGAGCGCTGGATTCACGAGATCAAATACGACGGCTACCGCGCCCAGCTCCACCTCGCGAACAAGGACATCAGGATCTTCACCCGCAACGGCTTGGACTGGACAAGGCAATTCGCAAAGGTCGCGCACGACGCCGATCTGGTCAACGCCAAATCAGCCATCATCGACGGCGAGATCGTAGTGCCAGGCGAGGGCGGAAAGACCGACTTTGCAACCCTGCAAAACAGCCTCAAGGGGAACTCCAGCAATATCGGCATGATCGCATTCGATCTGCTTTATCTCGACGGCCGCGACCTGCGCCGCGTGCCATTGCTCGAGCGCAAGGCCGCGCTGAAGGATCTGCTTACCGGTACGCAGATTGCCTATAGCGAGCACTTCAAGGTAGACGGCGCCGAGCTGTTCCGGCGCGTCTGCGCCGGCGAGCTCGAGGGGGTGGTCTCCAAGATTGCCGATTCACCCTATGGCGGCTTGCGCGGCAAATACTGGGTCAAGACGACCTGCGCGCACCGCGAGACGCTGGCGATCGGCGGCTTCAAGATCAAGAACAACCGCTTCGATGGCATCTATGTCGGCCGGCAGCAGGGCGACAAGCTGCTCTATGCCGGCAAGGTCGAGCACGGTTTTGAGGACGCCGCCGTGGAAGACCTGCAACGCCGCCTGCAGACGCTGGTCCGCAAAACACAGCCCTTCGCCAAGCGCATTCCCAACAAAGCCATCTGGGTCGAGCCCCGCCTCAATGCCGAGATCGAGTACCGCGCCAAATCCGCCAACGGCCACCTGCGACATCCCTTCTTCAAGGGGCTTCGCGAGGATCTGTAGATGAAGTTTTGCGCCGTGTGCGACAACACGCGATGGGTTTGCGAAAACCACCCGGACCGACTTTGGTTTGGGCCTCGCGCCTCCAGATGCGGCGCTGGGGAGCCATGCCACTTCTGCAATCACGCGGATGAGTCTCATCCGCCCGAGATGCCCTCAGGCTTTCGCGCAGATCGTATAGAGGATGATGATGAATCGTAGCGAGGTCGGTCATGAAGGAAGACAGCAACTCACAAGTGATCGAGGCACTGGCATCTTACGATTCGGCGATGACAGCAGCATTCCAAGTGCTGATCCACTGCCTACAAAGCAACGGAGCCCTAGGGGTTGGACAGTATCAAGAAGAGCTGGCGCGGTATCTGGCGATCACGAAAGACAAGTCTGGTCCAGTCAAGACAGCGATTCTCGAAGAGCTGCGAGAGTCGTTGCTCCCGTGAGCAGAATGCTTGTTTACTGCGCTCGCAATTGTAACACCGAGGTCGAGACGGAAGTCAGAGACCTCGGGTGCGGAGCCGGAGAAATTCGCTGCCTGGAATGCGGCGGTGATGGCAATTGGGGCAAGTTCGCGCCTGAGATTGTGGGACCAGAGTGCGCCTGCATTGATTGCAAGGGGACAGGCCGCCAGTTGGTCAGCATTTGATAAGCCGTTTTCCACACCCACCAAAGCCAGTATCGCCCACACGGCCGACACCGCTAGTAATCGATTATTTGCTAACGTCGCTGCGATTTGGCTTGATGTTCAGATGTCCACGAAATCGCGCCATTATCTTTACGGAACCCAAATCCAGATTTCGGCTGAACAAGCCGTAAGCGCGCGTAAGGAAGCCGACAAGCTCGCCTGCGTGGCGTGGAATTACCGGATGCTCGGTTACAAAGGTCCGGCTCAGCCGTCGCCAACCATCGGCGACGCCATCAATGCCGGCTTCCTTTACCTGGAGGTTCGATGCCTCGGATGCGATACCAATCAAACCGTGGCTCTCGACATTATTCGACGTCCGAAGACAACCCCCGTTCACGAACTCGAACGCTATATGCGGTGCAAGGACTGCTCGCAGGTGCGCGGCTATTCGTACAAGCGAAGCGCACTTGTGGCGCTAAGGCCGACCAAGATTTCAGCCGATCATCCCGCATCCTACTGGTGGCCCGGCGAGCGCTAGGAAATTAATTCAACCATGTGCAATCTCTATTCGATCACCACCAATCAGGCTGCCATCGCCGATCTCTTCCGCGTCGTCCGCCGCTACGAAGGCAACCTCGCGCCGATGCCGGGCGTGTTTCCGGATTACCCGGCGCCAGTCATTCGCGATGCAGGCAATGGCGAACGCGAGATGGTGATGATGCGCTGGGGCATGCCGCCGCCCCCGCGCACCGGCGGCCCGCCGGTGACCAACATTCGCAACACGTCGTCGCCGCACTGGCGCGCCTGGCTCAAGCCGGAGCACCGGTGCCTTGTGCCGGTAAACAGCTTTGCGGAATACGCGCCGGAGCCGAACCCGGAGACAAAGAAGAAGGACATCGTGTGGTTCGCGCTCGCGGAGTCGCGACCGCTGTTTGCGTTCGCCGGCATCTGGACCACGTTCAACGGCGATCGTGGGACGAAGTCGAAGCCCGTGCCGGGGCGGCATCAGGTTTATGGGTTTCTCACAACGATGCCGAATGCAGTCGTCGAGCCGGTTCATCCGAAGGCGATGCCGGTGATCCTGACGACTGACGAAGAGCGCGACATGTGGTTGCGAGCGCCGTGGGATGAGGCAAAAGCGCTTCAGCGGCCGCTGCCTGATGAAGGATTGAAAATCGTAGCGCGCGGCGCCGACAAAGAAGACGCGGGAGAAAACCGCTCGCCTCCCTGAGCCGAAGCAACCTGCAGAGCAAAGCCCGGAATCCGTCTGGCTTTTTCGATTTTCCGATGACGCCACTCTGACCGTGCTTTTCCCGATCAAAAGACGAAGTTGGGGTATGCGCGTAGCTTCTTCTGAACTAAACGCAAGCCACTGGAGATTAATTTTAATTTTTATCTCTTGATTTATCTCCGACGCTTTGCGATAAGGGGCGCCAGATGGCCGTAGGAGGGCCGGGAACGATGGCAAAGGTTCGCAGCCCTAACTATCCGATGCTTGATCTTGGTGCTGCTTTGCAGGCTGCACGCAAGGCCTACGCGAATGACCATCGCAATAAGATGTCCCGCATTGTGCTGGCAAAACACCTCGGACACGACAGCTTGAGCGGTCCCGCGCTTGGCAAAATCGGCGCACTACGTGCCTATGGTCTGATCGACGGCAATGCTGACGAAATTCGTATCACTAACGAGGCTGTGCACGCCCTAGAGGCCCCAGAGGGCTCCGCAGAGCGAGCAACCGCCATTTCGCAACTGGCTCTACGCCCCAAGCTTTTCCAAGACATCCGAAAGGATTTCTTGGGGACCGTGAGTCCAGACAACCTTCGCTTTTGGCTTATTAAACGGGACTTTGTACCGGAGGCCGCAGAGAAAGCTGCCAAGACTTATCTGGCTACTATGCGGCTTGTCGATGGGGGTGCTCAAGCGTACAATTCTGGGGATGAACCTGAGAAACAGGAAACCCCTTCAATGAACTCCTCCGCTCAAACGCCCTTGAAGGACCTCCTAGACAGACCGGCCTCTTCTTTCAAAGCGCCTTCGATGTTGCAGGAGGTTTTCAATCTGGACGAAGGCCCGGTGACACTGACGTTTCCAGCATCTCTATCGGCGGATAGCTATGAGGATTTGAAGGATCATTTGGATTTGTTTTTGCGGAAGGCGAAGCGCCAAGCCGATAAGGCTGCGGCTGAGCGATATGGGCGCAATCCAGACGAGGAATGAGAGGCCGGCTAGATGGCGGTCTCAAGTTCTAACGAACAGTTAATAGACTAAGGTTCATTCTTCCTAAAGGTAGTGATGTGCGCGACCTGCTAGTTTCAGGGGTGACTTGTTGTCGGGTTTTGGGAAAAAGAGAATTGCGGGGGTCGAATACGATCTAGACCACTTGGATCCGTTCACAATGGAAGTGAAGGCCAAGGGGGATGACGCACCGCCATACACCGTGCGGGTCAGTTTTGGCTTCCATTGTTTCACCCGGGAAATCACACCAGAAGATGCCCCGGACCTCCACATGGTTCATGGCAAGGAGAAGCGGTGCTTCTGCCATGACCGCTACAAGCTCTCAAAGGAACTGGCGGATATGATCCGCTATGCCGCCGCTGGAAGGGCTTATTTTGGCGACAAGGGGAATTTCCTGATCGTCGAGATGCCAGACCAGGGAAACGCCCCGTATGTCGCATTTTTCGACGTCGAGAAAGCCAAGAAATCAGACGGGTTTGATGGTGCGATGTTCGTAACCAGTGCCCATCTAAGACCAAGACTTCCGGACAAATTACCAGCCGTCAGCTTTGTTACGGTAGTAGACTACCGCATAAATGGGAGGGAGCTTAAGCGACCTCCACCCAGAAACGTCATAGCTCAGAAAAGAAAATAGCCCCCGCAGGGGCTATTTCCGAGGGCCGAAATTCGTTCCAGAAGAACCCTCTGTGCGAGATACTCACCTTACGTCCACGAACCGTGGAGCCTCCTTTCGGTAGGCGGAGCCGCTGTTTTTCACCGCTATCAGCGACCGTACACACAACTAACATCGCTCATCGATGGTTTCAAGAAACTTAAAGGCCTTAACTTTTAGAAACCATAACAGCGTCCCAACATCGCTATTTTTAGCGCTAAACCAACAAAATCACCCGCAATGGCTATCTTATACCGCTGTACAGAACTTCCCGGGACTGTACGGCGAGGCGAATGCTTGCAGGGACCTGCAAAATTACCCGGCGAGGTAATGCCTATGTGAGTCACACAAGACCACCTCAACAGAGCCAAGGTATTTTTTTACCGTTAGCTAGGCTCCAGAGATTAGCTAGGCTACAGAGAAAAGCCGGCGGCGGATTGCCTCCGCAACGGGCGCAACCTGAATTTCGATTTTCCGATGATGCCATTCTGCCAGTGTTTTGCCCGACGGGTCAAGCTCATTTTTGATAAACCGAACCTAGCCTATTGCAAATGAACTACGGTCCGCCGCGCAGCCGGCTCGGCCACCCCACCCGCACCAACGTCTCATCCGGATCGGAGATCGAAAATTCGTACATTCCCCACGGCTTGTCCTCGGGCGATTGCTGGAATTCGCGCGCCGCAGCGTCGACATCCTCGAGGTAGAGATAGAGCCCGAACGGGTTTTGGCCCGGCGTCAGCCAGCCCTCGACCGCGTCGGTCAGATGCAGATATCCGCCCTTGCCGTTCGACAGCATGCGATAGGTGTCCGCCTCGCCCGGCGCAGGCCTTTCGCTGTCCGGGCGCGCAAAGCCCAGCCCTGTTGTAGAACCGCTCCGAGGCGTCGAGGTCGTTGCACGGCAGGATCGCGACCAGGGCACCGGACGGGCTCATGCGTGCACTCCGATGAGGACGGCGGCATCAAAAAGCCCGCAGCGGATGTTCCGCGCGGGCTGATCCGAACTTTTCGATGATGCCATTGTGCCCCTGTTTTGCCCGACGTGTCAAACGAACGATCGGGCACGCCTGCGCGTTGCCCGATCAGGAGGATCGGCCATGACATCCAACCTCACACCCAAAAGGTCGCGAGAACTGCCGGCTCGAAAGCCGCGCGTCGACATCGAGCGCGAGACGCAGCAGGCTGTGATCGACGACGCGCCCGAAACGGGAAAGGAGGATCGCGATCTCGTTCACGGCGACGGCGGAACGATCGACCTTCCCAACAAACCCGGCGATTTGTCGAAGGACGATTAGGCCGCCGGAGCGCGGGTCTTTGCCTGCCGTCGCGCGAAGCCGGCCAACGGAAGAAGTGCCCTCCTCCCAGCTCAATATGTGGTGCGCAACGGGCTTGCTTCAAGCTCCCGGCCCCGGTGTACACCCCCGCGCCTCACAACCAGCCGAGGGGTCACCCCATGCCTGTCCTGCTTCCGATGTCACGCTCGCGCGCCCGCGCCTCGCAAACCCGCCCCGGAAAGGCGGCCCACCATGCCGTCGTGATCGCCGGCGGCGGCCCGACCGGATTGATGCTGGCGGCGGAGCTGGCGCTCGCGAAAGCCGACGTCGCCATCGTCGAGCGCCGCGCCAGCCAGAACCTCACGGGCACGCGGGCCGGCGGCCTGCACGCGCGCAGCATCGAGATCCTCGATCAGCGCGGCGTCGCCGATCGCTTCCTGCGCGAAGGCAAGGTCACCCAACTCGCAGGCTTCGCCTGGACGCGGCTCGACATCAGCGATCTCCCTACAAGGCACGCTTACGGACTGGCCCTGCGGCAGAGCCACATCGAACGCATTTTGGCCGATTGGGTCGAGGAGCTCGCCGTCCCGGTCTATCGGGGCCGCGAGGTGACAGGTTTCGCGCAGGACGAAGCCGGCGTCGACATCGCGCTCTCCAGCGGCGAGATCTTGCGCTCGGATTACCTCGCCGGTTGCGACGGCGGCCGCAGTCTGGTGCGCAAGACGGCCGGCATCGAATTTGCCGGCACAGGCCCGACGCTCAGCAACCTCATGGCCGAAGTCGAGATGCGCGAGGCGCCGGCGTGGGGGCTGCGTCACGATGCTCTCGGCTTTCACGGCCTCAGCAAAACGGAGAACGGCCGCGTGCTGGCCGTGATGACGGAAGCGACGCTCGAGCGCACCGACGAACCAACTTTAAGCGATCTCAGCGATGCGCTGATCGCCGTGTACGGCACCGACTTCGCCGTTCACAGCCCGTCCTGGATCTCCCGTTTCACCGATGCGGCACGGCAGGCCGTTTCGTATCGTAGCGGACGCGTGCTGCTCGCCGGCGACGCAGCGCATATCCACCACTCGGTCGGCGGACAGGGTCTCAACACCGGCTTGCAGGATGCCGTCAATCTCGGCTGGAAGCTGGCACAGGTGGTCAAGGGCATTGCGCCCGTCAACCTGCTCGACACCTACCATGCCGAACGCCATGGCGTTGCCGCGCGCGTGCTGCGCAACACCAGGGCGCAAATCGCCCTGCTCCGCCGTGATGACGACGGCCGCAGGGCCGCGCGCGAGGTGGTGTCCGAGCTGCTCGCGATGGACGAGCCGCGCAGGCGCTATGGCGCGATGATGAGCGGGCTCGACATCCGCTACGATCTCGGCGAGGGCCATCCGTTGCTCGGCCGCCGCATGCCAGATCTGGCGTTGACAGTCGAGGGCTGCCCCATGCGGCTGTTCAAGCTGCTGCATGATGCGCGGGGCGTGCTGCTCAATTTCGGCGACCCCGACGGTGTGGACATCTCGCCCTGGGCCGATCGTATCACACGCATCGATGCCGATACCGACGACGCATGGGAGCTTCCGGCCACCGGAGAGGTCACCAAGCCTGCAGCCGTGCTGGTGCGGCCCGATGGGCATGTGGCGTGGGTGGGGCATGAGAGCCAGGGCGGACTTGCGGAGGCGCTGACGATTTGGTTCGGAGCAGCCCGCTGAAGCGCAGGATGGTCGAGGCGCTGGAGCAACAAACAAGCCCGCGGCACTCCGCGGGTTTGCGCGACACAGGTCGGCGGAACTCTCGAGGCCGAGCGTGCGTTCCTTCGCCGAAGGAATGACAGGCCATGAGCGAGACCGTGTTGGTTGTTGACGATGACCCGGCCGTTCGCGACATTGTCGCGGGCATGCTGGAAGAGCTGGGTTGCGAGGTCGTCAACGCGCAGAGCGGGCCGGAAGCGCTCGATCTGCTCAAGCAGAACGAGCTCATCTCGATCCTGATCACCGACATCAACATGCCGGGCATGGACGGCCATGAGCTGGCAGAACTCGCGAAGCGCGTCCGCCCGAATCTCAGAATTCTTCAGCTCTCGGGCCGCGAGCCGCGCCGCGGCGGCCTGCCGATGATCCGAAAGCCGTTTTCGCTCGAGGACCTCAGGAATACGATGATGCGAACCACCGGCGTTTGCTGAGCGTTCGCAACCCGCAGCTACGCCGCTTGCTGCGACGCCGCCGCCCGCGCGAGCCGGGCCTCCAGCAAGGCGATCGAGGTTCGCAGATTGTCCCGGCGCGCCCGCAAATTGAGGGCCAGCATGGAATAGGTGGGACTGTCGGGGTCGGCATTCCCGGCCTTGCGCTCCTCCTCGGCAATGTCGCTCTCCAGCATCTGGATCCGCCAGTGCAGGTCGGAGATCAGAACGTGGAGCTGCAAGGACGCGGTCGCTTCGAAACGGGACATTGACTGCATGTGATCGCCTCAATCTGAAACGGCCCGATGGGCCGGACGGGAATTAAGACGTGTTGGAGCAAGAGAGATGCCAGCTCTTGCCGTGCCGTCTTTGTGTTGCCGGCCACGGCGCAGGTTCAATCCAACAGATCAAACTTTAATTGAATGCAACGAAGCGGATTCGGTGGAATGAAATCTCGCCGCTCCATGCTGGCACATGTCCGTTATCGAATGAGGGAGCCAATGTACTACGTCGCCGCTGCGTTGCTCGGGCTTTCTGGATTGTTCTACTCGGCGGGCCGCCACGAGCTCGGCTCGCTCGGCGTTGACGTGTGCAGTTATGGCGGTACCTTCTGCGACAGCCCGTCGATCGTCTTGACCGGCGCGGCGCTCGCCGCCGCCTGGGGCATGTTCGTCAGCATCAAGTAGGACAAAAGCCCGGCGTCCACCCGAGGCCGGGTTCGCGCCGCGTAATTCGCGGCGTTCGCTACGTGCAGCAGACCGGCTCACACAGCCAGCTCCTTGCGCACGGCAGCTGCCGAATTGCCGACCTTCTCGACAGCCTGTTGCAATTCTTCCCGGGAGACGCCGAGCGCGTGGGTCCAGGACTTGACCTCGCAGGCCTCGTCCATATTGATCTTGCTGCGATCCGGCCGTTCGCGCTTCGTCAGATGGTCCATCGCTATCTCCTCCTCACGACAGAACAACGCCACGATGCGCCCGCCGTTCCGAAGCGGGCGGGCGGTGTGAAGCCTGGTGCAGGAGAAACGTGCTTCGGAAAAAGGCATGCCCGACAAAATAACGTAGCGGGGAAGACCCACCTTGGATGTGGTGGCTTGGACTTGATAAATGTTAGCGCGGAGGCGTCGCGCTGCAGAGGAAGGCCTCGTACGCGAGGAAGGGGGAACGCCGCACGCTGGCCGGCCATGGAACTTTCCGGCTATGATGGCGCTTGAACCTTCAATTCGCAATTTCCGGAAGGTCAGTCCCTGTCGAACCGATCCAAACATGAAGCGTCCAGGCACGACAAGGTCGTTGCGCCGGTCGGACCGGCACAGACGCTGTTGCGGCGGCTGGGGCCGGGCCTGATCACGGGGGCGGCCGACGACGATCCGTCGGGAATCGCCACCTATTCCCAAGCCGGCGCGCAGTTCGGCTACGGCCTGCTCTGGACGGTGTTTCTGACCACGCCCTTCATGATCGCGATTCAGCTCGTCAGCGCGCAGATCGGCCGGGTCACCGGCAAGGGGCTTGCAGCCAACGTGATGAGGCTCGCGCCGCGCTGGCTGGTGCTGGGGCTCGTGGCACTGCTCGTTGCCGCCAATACCTTCAATATCGCCGCCGACATTGCCGCCATGGCCGAGGCGCTCTCGCTCGTCATCGGCGGGCTCAACCACGAGCATGCGCTGATCTTCGCGGCCGGCTCGACCCTGCTCCAGGTCTTCCTGCCCTATCGCCGCTATGCACCGGTGTTGAAATTCCTGACATTGACGCTGTTCGCCTATGTCGCGACCGCCTTTACCGTGGACATTCCGTGGAGCACCGCGCTGCTTGCCACAGTATGGCCCAAGGCGACCGTCAACGCCGATTATTTCATGATGGTGGTCGCGGTCCTCGGCACCACTATCAGCCCCTATCTCTTTTTTTGGCAAGCCTCCCAGGAGGTCGAGGAGATGAACCTTGGCAAGCGCGACAGGCCGCTACGCGAGGAGACACGACACGACGGCGATCCGGAACTCACGCGCATCAAAATCGACACGACTCTCGGCATGCTGCTGTCGAACGGCATCGCCTTCTTCATCATTCTGACGACCGCCTCAGTGCTGAATGCCAACGGCGTCACCAACATCAGTTCGGCCACCCAGGCGGCCGAGGCGCTGCGGCCGCTCGCGGGCGACTTTACCTTCGTGCTGTTTGCGCTCGGCATCATCGGCACGGGCCTTTTGGCGATCCCGGTGCTGGCAGGCTCGGCGGCTTATGGCGTTGCGGAAGTTTTCGGCTGGCGCGCGACGCTGGAGGCCAAGCCTGAGAAGGCGGTCGGCTTTTACACCATCATCGCCGCGGCAACCATCATCGGCTTCGGACTTGGCTTCACCGGGATCGACTCCATCCATATGCTGGTGTGGAGCGCTGTGATCAACGGCATCGTCGCCGTCCCTATCATGGCGATGATGATGATGATCGTCTCGAACGAAACGATCATGGGGCGCTTCAAGGCCCGATCACAGCTCGTCGCACTGGGATGGCTCGGCACTGCACTGATGGCGCTCGCCGTCCTCGCTTTGCTCGGCTCGTCCGTGATCGGCTGAGGCGAAGGGAACGCCGCCAGGCCGGCGACAGCGTCGCAGAGATTTGCGAAGCGATGGCGTGTGCGGGCTTCACGCCGATCCATCCTTAGCCTAGCAATTGTGGCTGGGCCCGGGCTTGCGACCGGGCCACAAAAGCAACAACGCCCGGCCGGGCACAGGGAGCGACATGACAAAATCATCAAAAGCAACAAATCTCGAAATCCTCGCCTGCGACGCCGGCTGGAGGAACTATCACTTCGTCAAGGTGACGACCGAAGACGGCATCATTGGCTGGAGCGAGTTTGACGAGGGCTTTGGCTCGCCCGGCGTCGGCGCCGCGATCCAACGGCTGTCCGCCCGCGTGATCGGGCAGAACGTCTTTCAGCATGAGCGCGTCCATGCCGAGCTATTCGCGGCCACGCGCCCTGCCGCCGGTGGCGTGGTTGCGCAGGCGCTCGGCGCGATCGAAAATGCGTTGCTCGATGCGAAGGCGAAGTGTCTCGGCGTCCCCTGCTACGAGCTTCTCGGCGGCAAGATCCGCGACCGCGTCCGGGTGTACTGGTCGCATTGCGCGACGTGGCGGATCAATCATTCCTCCTGGTACACGGCGCCGATCGAAAATCTCGACGGCGTCAAGGCGATGGGCCGCGAGGTCCGCGAGAAAAAATTCACCGCGCTCAAGACCAACATCTTCTCTTATGACGACGGTAGGCCGACCGGCTGGCGCCCCGGCTTCGGTTCACCATTCCTCCCCGAGATCAATGTCGACCGCAAGAACCTGCGCGACCTGCGCATGCATCTTGAGGCCATCCGCGACGGGGCCGGCCCCGATATGGACATCCTCCTCGACTGCAACTTCAACGCCAAGACCGAAGGTTATCTGAAGATCCTGCGCGCGATTGCCGACCTCGACATGTTCTGGATCGAGATCGACAGCTTCAACCCGGAAGCGCTCGGCTATATCCGAAGGCAGAGCCCGCACGCGATCTCCTCCTGCGAGACGCTGCTGGGTTTGCGCGAATTCCTGCCCTATTTCCACGAGCAGGCGACGGACGTGGCGATCATCGACACACCCTGGAATGGTGTGTGGCAGGCGATGAAGATTGCCTCGGCCGCCGATGCCTTCGAGGTCAACGTCGCGCCGCACAATTTCTACGGCCATCTCTGCTCGATGATGAATGCGCATTTCTGCGCGGCGGTGCCGAACCTGCGCATCATGGAGATCGACATCGATCGCCTCGCGTGGGACCGCGAGCTATTCACGCATGAACCGGAGATCCAGAACGGTCATCTGATCATTCCGGACCGTCCGGGCTGGGGCACCGAGCCGAACGAGGAAGCCCTTCGTGCCCATCCGCCGAAGACGACCGCCGGGCTCCTCAACTACGGGCGCAAGGGCTGACGCTTATGGCGTCACCGGGTTGACGGTCGGGGAGGTCTTCGGCCCCGGCCGTTCCGGCTCGATCGGCGATTTTGGTTCGGTCGGAAGCACCTTGGCACCGGCCGCCCGAGCGGCTTCGCCCGTGGTTGCGTACATCGCGACATGAGCTGGCTGCGTTTTGGCGCGGTTCCAGGGGCCGTGATCAACGATCAGCATCGCAGCAATGGTCACGCCGGCCACAATAAGCGCGATCACGCCGGGGTGGCGAAGCGCTGAGGATATAGAGTTTGCGAACCGGTGAGTTGCCGTCGAAAGGCTCATAACTTTTCCTCTCGCAGATTAATCCAAACGCGGCCGGCGAGTTCCGGTTCCGATGACCGACGCCGCCCGCCCGCGTCACTCGCCCGGCGAGATCGCGTTGCTGGGCGTCGGCCGGTCGGTGATCTGCTGGCCGAACAGGCTGCCGATCAATTCGACCGCGGTGCGTGCAGTGCGGCCGCGCTCATCCAGGAACGGATTGAGCTCGACGATGTCGACCGATCCCACCACGCCGGAATCGTGCAGCAATTCCATGATCAGATGCGCTTCACGATAGGTCGCCCCTCCCGGCACCGTGGTTCCGACGCCCGGGGCGACGGAAGGATCGAGAAAATCAACATCGAAGCTGACATGCAGCACGCCGTTGCTTGCCTTGACGCGCTCGATGACGCGCCGGATCAGCACAGCTACGCCGAATTCGTCGATCTGGCGCATGTCGACAACCCTGATCCGGCGTGCACGCATCAGCTCCTTTTCGAGCTTGTCGATCGATCGCGCGCCAAACAGGTCAAGCCTGTCGGGATCGATGGAGGCGCGAGGATCATCACCCAGAAGGCCATCGAGGCCGGCCTCTCCGCAGAGGAACGCGGCCGACATGCCGTGCATATTGGCTGTGATCGTCGTCTCCGGCGTGTTGTAGTCGGCATGGGCGTCGAGCCAGAGCACGAACAGCTCGCGTCCGCGCTCCTGCCAATGTCGCGCCATCGCATTGACCGACCCCATCGACAGCGTGTGATCGCCGCCGAGGAAGATGGGCAGAGCGCCGGTCTGCGCGATCTCATACCCGCGACGACTGAGCACGCGCGTCCAGCGCTGGATTTCGCGGTAGTGATTGGCCTTCTGCGGCGGCCTGTCGGCGAGATCCCCGACCTTCGCGACGGAGAGGTCGCCGTAGTCGACGACCTCGAAATCCAGGCTTTCGAGCAGGGTTGCAAGGCCGGCAGTCCGCAGCGCCGCAGGGCCCATCAAGGTGCCGCGCTGCGAAGCGCCCATATCGATGGGCGCGCCCAGCAATGCAATGCGCCGGGCTCGATCCGCGATGATTCGATCGGTCACGGCAATCTCCCGAGATCAGCAAGGCTGCAACAGCGTAACAGAGATTCGCACCCGGCGTTTCACCGAGGAGCCGGAACAAATTCCCGCGCGCCGCATTTCCACTGCAAGGCCGGCACCCGCCGTTCCAAGACGGCGCCTGTCGCGGATAGCCAAAGGTCTCCGGGCCCGCTGTTCAAAACGAGCGCACGCGCGGATAGCCAAAGGTGCCGGCCTCAGTTGCTTCGTCAGATCTGGAGATCGCGAGCTTGAGCACGGACATACCGCAGTCCAATCCCCAGCCCGGCATGGCCGAGCGCACCATCGATGCGGCGACCGACGCCTCCCACGCCATCGGCGAGGTCGCTGGAGGTTTACGTGCCGCCGTCGACCGCCTCACTTACGCGATCGATGAAGCGCGAAAACCCGGACGGCCGCTCTCGACACTGGCGGCGATCACGCGCGAAGCGCCCCTGGCGAGCCTGTTCATCGCTTTCCTCTTTGGCGTAGCGGTTGCGCGCCGGCGCTGACGGTCAGCTCAGGCGGCGCTGACAGCTTCGAGCTTGGCCGGCAGAAATTGCTTCTCGAACGCCTGGGCAGGCATCGGACGGCCGAAGAAATAGCCCTGCCCTTCCTCGCATCCCATGCTGACCAGGGAGTCCGCCGTGGCGCGGTTCTCGATGCCTTCGGCAACGACCGTCAGGCCGAGCTGCTTGCTGAGGCCGATGGTCGAGCCGACGATCGCGGCGTCGTCGGAATCCGCGAGCAGGTCGAGCACGAACGAGCGGTCGATCTTGAGCCCGTCAAGCGGAAACTTCTTCAGATAGCTCAGGCTTGCATAGCCCGTTCCGAAATCGTCGAACAGGATGCGGACACCGAGCTCCTGAATCCGCTTAAACATGTCGAGCACCCGGCTCTCGTCGTGCAGCAGGATGTCCTCGGTGACTTCGATCTCGAGCAGCGAGGGAGTAAGCCCCGTCGTCTTGAGCAACCCGGCAACCGAATGAGCGAGATCGCCGGAGTGGAGTTGCGATGGCGAGAGGTTGATTGCAACGCGCACAGCATTGCCCGACAACTCCCACGCGCGCGCTTGTCGGCCGGCGGTCTCCATCACCCAGTTCGCGATCCGCTCGGACAGTGCCGAGGTGTTGACCACGGGCATGAACTCTCCGGGCGAGAGGTACCCGCGCACCGGGTGCCGCCAACGGATCAGCGCTTCGGCTCCGACCAAACCGCCATCGATCAGGCGAACCTGGGGTTGATAGAACAGTTCGAACTCACCGCGGTCCGCGGCAAGCGCCAATTCGCTCTCCAGTGTCAGCCGGTTCTCCAGCTCTTGCCTGATCGTGCTCTCGAATATCACGTGGCCGCCACGCCGCGTCAGCTTTGCCTTGCTCAGCGCAAGATGGCCATTGCTCAGGAGATCGTCGGCGGTATGCCCGCCTTCCGGATAGACGGCAACGCCGATGCTGATCCTGACCCTGTGCTGGCGCGAGCCCGTTGCGAGCGGCGCCTCGAACACGCGCGCAATTCGCTCGGCGAGTGCGGTCATCGTCTCGCCGGCGCCCGCGCAATCCAGCGCAATCGCAAACTCGTCACCGCTAAGCCGGGCGACGACCGCCTTGCTACCGGCTTCGATCCGCAGGCGCTCGGCCACCGCCCGCAGCACGAGGTCGCCGGCTGAGTGTCCAAGCATGTCGTTGATCTGCTGAAAACCGTCGAGGCCAAGCACGAGCAACGCGACCTCGGACGGCCGCCGCTCCACGGCAGCGATCAGACCGGCGAGACCGGCATGCAGCGTGTTGCGGTTGGCAAGACCCGTCAGCACATCATACTCGGCAAGATATCTGACACGTTCGGCCTCGCGCTTGCGAACGGAAATGTCGCGCAGGATCGCGCCATATTGGAAGCCGTCCGTTCCTTGCCAACCCGAGAAGCTCGCCTCGACCGGAAAGGTCTCGCCATTCTTGCGCCGACCTTCGAACTCGACGACGACGGCGCCGCCGGGGACCAGCAGCGCCTCACGCGCGGCGTCGCGCATGGCGAAGGTCTTTGTGCCGGCTTCCGCCGGCATCGCGCAAAGCGTTTCGAACGGGCGACCGATCATCTCGGTCGGCATATAGCCGAAGATCGCGCTCGCGCCGGGATTCCAGACCGTGATCCGGTGATCCTCGTCGGTGCAGACCAAACCATCGCCGAGCGCCATCGCGATGCGGTGAAAGCGGCTTTCGGCGATACGTCCCAGCAGGCTACGGAAATCGATCTCGTCCAGCGCGATCGCCGTCAGATAGGCGACGATCGCAATGTGGAACAGCGACGTGTCGATGATGAACGGCCAATGCTCCTGCACAAGGATCGCAGTCAGTTCGATGCCTATTCCGGCAGCGATCAGGATCGCGACGCGGACACCCGGTGCGACACGGCGCCATGAACACATCATCAGCAGGCAGATCATGCCGAGGCCGCCGATCATGCCGGCATCAGACGTACAGCGCAGCATCCGGTTCTGAAGGACCGATTCTGCCGCCAGGGCCTGGAGCACGGGCCCCGCGACGGTGCGACCGTTTGGGACACTGAACCGGTCGCCGAGTTCGAGCGCCGTGGCGCCGACAATGACCTTCTTGTCCCTCAGCTTGCCAAGCGCCGTGGCATCACCTCGCAGCACGTCGACATAGGAAACAATTGGAATAGATGCCGCTCGAATGCTGAAATCGATCAGGAAGGGCAGCCGCCGATTGACGTTCTGTCCTGCCAGCACGACGGCCATCGACGGTATCTGGGCATCGCCGAGCTTCTCGCCGACCGGGTAGCGGCGAACGAGCCCATCGGAAGCGACTGCGACATTGACGACGGCCGGCCACGATTGATTGCCGAAGGGCTTCAGGGGACGATTGATGTGAACCGCGCCACCATTTGGCGTCGGCTGCTTGAAGGACGGCAGGATCGTCGAGCCACCGACCTCCCGAAGCGCGGTGAGGAAGGCCTCGTCGGAGGCCGGATCCGAGGGCGTGCTGAAATCGATGTCGAAAGCCACGTCATGCGCGCCGGCAGCCTCGAGCCTGTGCAACAGGTCGGCGTGCAGGCGGCGCGGCCAGGGCCACACCCCGATCTGATCGATCGAGGGGGCATCGATCGCCACCACGACGACGTTGCCGCTGGCGGAACGCGATTCCCAGGCGAAGCGGAGATCCGTAAGCGCGTTGCGAAGCGCGCCGTGCCACCCGGTGGAGAGCACGACCGCCAGCGCGATCACGACAAGAATATGCGGCCGATAGCGTTTCACCCGATCCTCCCGCGCGCGCTCGCTTCTGCGGGCGCGCCCCATCGTCCCCCAAAGAAATCGCCCTAGTGTCCGTGACCATTCCCGTGGCCATTGCCGTTGCTGCCGTTCCCACCGCCATTTCCGTTGCC
The DNA here is from genome assembly GCF_016599855.1 of Bradyrhizobium diazoefficiens. Classification (NCBI taxonomy): domain Bacteria; kingdom Pseudomonadati; phylum Pseudomonadota; class Alphaproteobacteria; order Hyphomicrobiales; family Nitrobacteraceae; genus Bradyrhizobium; species Bradyrhizobium diazoefficiens. The sequence goes on from NZ_CP067041.1 coordinate 5,444,484, forward strand.
GTTACCGTTGTTTCCTTTGCCGTTACCGGTGGCGCCGCTGCTGCCGTTCCCGCCGTTGCCATTGCCGTCGGTCTTATTTCCGCTGCCGTTGCTGCCGCTGGAATTATCGCTGGTCGCACCAGCGGTGGTCGCAACAGGGGTTGTTGCACTTGATGACGTCGATGAGGCACTGGCCCCGGATCCACTGCTGCTCACGGTGACCGTCGTGACGATCGAGCTGTTGGTCGCAGTGGTCGTGGTGCTCGACTTGCTATCGCTCCACACCGTCTCGGTGCTGGCGTTCGCGTTGCGCACGTGCCCGGCTGGGACGGCATCACGGGCGAGCCCATGGGTGACCTTGTGGAAGTTCAGCTTGACCTCGCCAAGCGAGCTCGAGATGCGCTCCATGCCAGCCTTGGGCGGGTGAGCTCCGATTGCCTGGCGCGATGGCGCCGGCGCGCCAGCCGTCTTGATGCCATTGCCGATCGGTCCCAGCGCATGGATCGAATGGCCGTTCGCCGCGTTGCGCGGCGCCGACAGACCCGACTTCGGCACGGGGATGCGCTCGATCGTCGATGCGCGCGGCTTACCTTGCTCGATCGGATTGAGCGTACCGGAACCGCTCAGGCTGAGACCGGGCTTGCCGTGCTCGAAGGCGGTGGCCACCTGTCCCGGCATCACCTGGGCGATCTGGCCGGTCTTGAAATCGGAGACCTCGACCTGCCCGCGGAGCACACCAACCTTGGTGCTGCCTGCACCCACCGTGACGCTGAAATGCGTTCCCTTGACCACGGCGGCGAGATAGGGCGTCTCGACCTCGAAATGCTTGACGTTGCGCTTCTCGACCTCGAGCAGGATCGAACCCGCCTGCTGGATGATGGTGGTCGAAAGTCCCTCCTTCTTCTCGGCCGGCACGCCGACCACCGAGTTGGGAGAGATCAAAATCGTCTCCTCGCCACGAACGAGCAGCACGCGGCCGTTACGCCCGGTGCGAATGGTATCGCCCGGCTTCAGCGTCTCTTCCTGGTTCAACGACACCTGCTGTGCGCCATTGGTGGCGAGCCAGACCTCGCCCGATGACTTGCTGACCAACCAGACGCCGTCATCCGCAGCGGATGCACGGGACGCCGTTCCCAGGACAAGCGCTGCCATCAAGGCGCACCGCATTCCAATTCGGACAAGCATGATGACCCCCCAGCGTGAGCTACTGCGAGCCTGATGCGTATCCGAAATCACTCAAGATTAGCTTAGCAGCAACCCGGGAGTCCGGCGGGCGCGTTAACCAATCGTTGACCATAAAAAACTATGAAAAATCATGAGACTACCAACTTCTTACCGTCGCCTGGAGATTTCTCCGTCAAACTACGGAGAACGATACGCGCGTGGCGCGGCCGGACGGTATCTCGCTGCCGCGCTCGTTCTGCTCGGACCGACATTTGCGAGCATCCCGCCGGCCCTCGCTCAACAGGCGCACCAGCCAGGGTTCGATCCCCGCCAGCCGGAGAAGTATTTTGAAAACCAAACCGGGCAGGAATCCTTGAGCCGGCTTTCGGTCAAGCTGCCCTCGATCGCCCAACCCAATACCGGCGGGGATACCGGGCCGCAGTTCGTGCTCCGCGGCATCAACGTCAGCGGCGCCCACGCCATCCCCCAAGATCGCATCGCCGCGATTTACCAGCCCTATCTCGGTAAGAAGGTTTCGCAAGCCGACCTCGCCACGATCGTCGGTGCGATCAGCGACCTCTACCGCGCGCAGGGTTTCCATCTCAGCCGGGCAATCGTGCCGCCGCAGGACATCGCCGACGGTCGTGTCCGAATCCAGGTGATCGAAGGCGCCATCGTCGAGGCGGAGCTGAAGGGCGAAGGTGCCGAGCAGTTCGGCGTCAGGCCAATGCTCGGACCGGTTCTGGCCGAGCAGCCGTCACGCCTGGCAACGCTCGAACGCCAGCTCTTCCTCGTCAACGGCAGGCCGGGTGTTCGGGTCACCGATACCGCGCTAGAGGAGATCGGCGGTGCGACCGGTCGCTTCCGCCTCACGGTCTATTTGAAGACCTGGCATGTCTTCACCTCGTTCGGTCTGGACAATCTCGGCTCCTCGTCGGTCGGTCCGTGGCAGACCTACGTAACGGGTGCCTTCAACTCCTATCTCACGCCCGGTGACGCGCTCGCCGTCCACCTGTCGACCATTGCCAATGATCCGCGCGAGCTCGGCTTCGGGCGGCTGTCTTATGACACGCCGGTCGGAGTCGATGGCGTGCGCCTGGGTGCATCCGTCCTCTATAGCGCGGTCCGGCCCGGCGATGCCCGTCGGCTCGACAGCGACATCAGCACGACCGAAGCGTTCGAGCTGCGTGCCAGCGTCGTCCCGCTACAGTCGCAGTCCTCCTCATTGACCCTGACCGCGGCGATGACCTTCAGCAACGTGTCGGGGCATGATCTTTACGGCCCCTGGTACAACGATCACATCAGGACTGCGAGCCTGACTGCCGATTACCGGCTCCAGGATCGCTTCGGCGGCACCAACTACGCGACAATGACCTATCGCCAGGGCCTCGACGTCTTCGGCGCCTCGCATTTCGACGACGATCTGTTGTCGCGCGATGGCGCGTCCTCGAATTTCTCGGTGCTGAACTTCTGGTTCACGCGGTACCAGACCCTGAACGACGCATGGTCGCTCAAGCTGTCTGCGGCAAGCCAGACCGCGTCGCGGCCGCTGTTCACCTCGCAGCAATTTTATCTCGGCGGCGCAGCCTTCGGCCGGGGCTATGGTGCGGCCGAGATCAGCGGCGACAACGGTCTTGCCGGCTCGCTCGAGCTGCGGTTCGATCAGAAGCTCAATTTCCGCTACTGGAGCGGCTACCAGCTCTACGCCTTCGGCGACGCCGGCGCGGTCTGGAACGACGGCTACCGGCTGAGCGATGGCCTGGCACTGAGCTCGGCCGGTGCCGGCGTACGGTTCTTCCTGCCGCACGATCTCCGGGCAGATTTCGGTGTGGCCGTCCCCTTGAGCTACCGGGCGCCGGACAATCAGCGCCGCAGCCCGCGGTTCCTGTTCACGCTGTCGAGCGCCTTCAGGCTTTGCCCCGAGCGCGGCAGAGGCGGCTGCCTCTAACGACACGGGCCTTCGCCTCGATGCGGCCCTTTTGCGGCCGTCCTCACAGACTTGCCTAAATTTAATCCCGTAACGTGCTCACGATCGCTCGATCCGGAGGGTTTCAATAGCCATGTTCAGTCAAAAGTGATTGAGACGGAACCATGAAGAGGGTGTTTGCAATTCTTGCCTTTCTCTGCGTCCTTGCGGCGGGCCAATACGTAGTCGTCAGCAAATTTGCGATCCGTCACGAGATGCTGTCCTTGTTCGATGCCGCGCGTCAGCGGCCGATCTCGGTCGACCTCGCCGTGCGGCGCGACTACGAAACCAAGGCCAATCTCGGCCTCTGGAAGCTTCCGGTCGCCATCATCAGCAATGGCAACACCGTCAAGGCCACCGAGTATTCCTTCCTCGCTAACGTGCTTGCCGCGCGCGGCTATCTCGTCGCCAGCATCCAACAGGATCTGCCGACCGACCCGCCCCTGATGACCCATGTTGGCCAACCATATGTCGGCCGGCGCCAGGTCTACATGCGGTGCGAAGCCAACATCCTCTTCGTGCTGAACACGTTGAAGGGACGACAGGAAAATGCCGACTACGACCACATCACGCTGGTTGGTCATTCCAACGGCGGCGACGTCTCCATGTATGTCGCCAAGCAGCATCCCGAGCTTGTGTCGAAGGTGATCACGCTCGACAATCTGAGGGTGCCCTTCGTCCTCAACCCCCGCATGAAGATCCTCTCGTTCCGCTCCAAGGATCCGCATTTCGTGACCGACCCCGGCGTGCTGCCGACGCCGGAAGAGGCCAAAGCGCGCGGCATCGACATCATCCATACCGGTGCGCAGCACACCGAGATGAGCGATCGCGGTCCCGACTCGGTCAAGGAGAAGATCCAGGCGACCCTTGACCGCTTCCTGCGGGACAGCGCTAGCAGCGCGCTGGCGCCGGCCGATACGACCAGCCCGATGATCATGAACCCCGGCGACTACTAGCCGGGGCACTTTGCGGCAGAGCAATGTTTCTCGATGCCGGCCACGATGGAAGGGCCATCGTGGACCTGCACCCGAATTGAAATGCGCATCACGCCATTGCGCAAGACCAATTCGGAAGCAGACGGCGGCGCCGCCAAATCAGGACTTGCCCTTGCCCGGCTGCATGAAGTTGCCGGTCATCTGGCGCATGTGATCGCCGGCATTGGTGAACTGGCTGCGCAGGAACTCGGACTGGATCTGCATGGCTTCCTGAAGATCAGTCGCGTGAACCAGCTTGCGGGCATGTTCGAACGCGGCCTTCATGTTCTGCTCGGTGAAGGCCAAGGCCTGCTTGGACACGTCCGCGCTCGCTCCGGGAACGGACGACATCGATTTTGTGGCAGCATCGAAAAACATGCCGAATGCCCTCTCCGCCTGGTCGATCGTTTTTTCGGCCAGGTCGCGCAGTTCTTCCGGTACTTCGAGCTTCGGTTCGATCATGGTCGCACTCCTCCCGTTTTCCCGACTGATTATCACATTTGTTGCACCGCCTTCCAGCGGCCAAGCCCCCGCAGCAGCCGCCCGCCTGACGGCCTGCCTCAGGCCTGAAGATGGACAAGGCGTAGTGTCGGCGCGCAGCCGGGCTCAAGACAAGGGATGTTCGGGGAGGGTTTCGTCGGTGACGAGGTCTTCAACAAGCTTGATGACCTCGAAGCGCTGGCGGGGGGCGAGCTTGAGAAAGGCGCGCAGCAGGCGGAGACTCTCGACGGTACCGTTCGCGGGTGCGCCGAGCTTGAGATGCAGTTCAGCCGCGAAATTGAGGTTTTTCATCTCGCACCTATGACAGGACTCGGCTCTTCGGGGGCGGACATCGGAGGCCCGATCAAGGACCGGACACCGTCACCAAGCGCCTTGGCGACGACGATTCTTGGTCGGACACCCCAACGTCTGGCACGCTGAGCTACGCATCGAAACGGGCTCGGCCTGACCCGATAAGTTGTAATTATGGCAAGGAACAACCAATCGGGCAAGCGAAACCGTAAGACTTAGCGATGCTTCATCGATACGTGCCACGGCAATTCCGGATAACAGGAATAAGCGCCGCCGTCACCCACCTGCGTCAACAAGCAGCATCAGTGACCATACCGCCCTGGTCGCTGTCAACTAGACCAGCGTTTCACCTTCTTTCTCGCGTGAAAGGAGATCTCCCCGGACTTCAGGATCACCGTCTTACCCAGCAGCCGCGCAAGGTCTGCATCGTCAGGCTTACGATGCGGATCGGCCCACGGCGCCACCACGGCCGCCGTCAATGTCCAGCTTCCGACATAGAAGGAATCGGCGGCCGTGGCGGGGCTGGCCACGCCGAGGAATGCGAACAAGCAAGCAAAGCTGGCGAATTTCATCCGGAGGATCCCCTTGATCACCCCGTTTGGACTCCCTCTCCGCATCGTTGTTCATCATTGCCATCATTTCTCGGGCCTTGAACCGTTGTTCAAGATCACGCGACCAAGCGGTTGCGAAACGGCCACGCGAATCACGGGGCGCCATGGCTGATGGACTGTTTGATTCGGGCGCACGTCAGCACCAAAGGACTTTCTCGCTGCGATCTCATCAAGAGCGCCGCGGTTGCGCTTCTTACCCTCTCGATACAAGGCGCATGGGCGCAGGAGACCAGGATGAACCTGTTCAAGATCATCACCATCAAGGACGAAATCGTCGTTGAATTATCGGCGGAGGAGTTGCACGCGCTCGGCGGCACCGATGCGAGCGCAGTTGCGCACGCGCTCGCGCAGAAGGGCGATCTCACGGTCTGGCAGTAACGTGCATCGCGGCCCGAGCGGCGAATTGCACCAGGCGCCGACCGCCAAAATCGGGCTCTTGGCCAACGCCTCGCTCCGCGTCGAGCCCTACACCACGCCCTACCAGATCATGTCGCATCCATGCGATGCGACGGAGGCTGCCGGCGACGAAAGCCGCCGGCAGCCTCTTCAGCGGCGCTGCGCCGATGTGTCCGTCGCAAAGCCGTAGACCAGCGCCAGCCGGTCAAGGCATTCGCGAAAACGCCGGGCGAAATAGTCGTTCCAGCGCTGGGTGCGGACGGCGCGTCGCTGCCCAATCTGTTCCATGGTCAGCCCAAGCACCAGGACGTCATGCACAAGCGCGGCACCGTCGATGCCAAGCTCGCGCTCGACCCGGTTGAGCCGCAATACGGCTTGGCGCTGACTCTCGGTCAAGAGCTCGCGGGAGCGCGTGCCGTCGACATATTCGCGGGTCGGATCCATGGCCTGAGGGCCCCGCTCCGCCTTCTCCCAGTCATTCTGATAGGCGCGGCCACCTCGGTATTGCGCATCGTCGATCTGGCGGTGCGCATGCAGCCGGCCGAGCGGATCGTTGCGAATCGACCGCATGGCCACGATCTTCTCGTCCGGATCGAGCGCGAGGGGGTTATCGATCTCGACTTCTGCCAATTCTGCATTGAATGGTAGATCGCGCGATCGCCGGTCGTGAAGCCCGGTCAATTTGTAGGATGTGTTGCGTCTGGCACGTGCCACTCGGAGACTCCTTGCGAACTGGGATGAGAGGGGACACTGGCGCGCCGGTCAGGCGGCGGAGACCAACCTCAGCACCACGGCACCGGCGGTACGGCCGGATGCGGCTCCAGGACCGCGGGTCAGGTGCGCATGCGGCGCGCAATAGCTCGAGCCGGGCTGGCGCGGGTGACCGCAGAAGCTGATCTCCTCCCCCTCTTCGTCACCGCCATAGGGATAGCGGCAATCGCCTTGCTCGAGCTCGACCAGCGCGATCAGGCGCGGCCGGACGCCGACGCAGCGCAATTTGACCGGATTGGCCGGCTTCAATGCCGATGGGGCGGCAGGTTCAGGCCGGGTCGCGCAACACTCGGCGGCGTGAGCAGACAGGGCTCGCCCGGCAAGGACGGCACGATTGATGGACAAGTCACCCGTTCGGGCGCTGCGAGCCCGAGCCGCTTGGCGCGACCGACCACCGCATTGCGCGTGTAAGCCGTTCCAACCTTGCGTTAATCTCCCTTCCGATCTCCGCATATGACAATCCCCTAAAAAAATAGTCGCGAAGCGCGTCGGAATGCTCCGACGACCAATGGCCCGGTTCCATGCTGCTATCCTGTGATGCGCCCCGATCGCACGATCCGAAGGCGAAGCACACATTCCGCTATTCCGAACAGGAAGTCAACTGAGAATTCTGATATTCATAATTGCATCAATTCCGAATTTCGGATTATAAGAGGCATGAGCCATTGGCAATCGAGGGAATCACCATGTTGGACGTTGCGATGATCGAGCGGGGCCTGGAGAAGACGGGCAAGAGCAAGGGCGGGTTGGCGGCGGCGATGGGCGTTCGCCCGGGCGCGGTGTCGGAAATCCTCGGCGGCGAACGCCTAGTGAAGGCCTCGGAAATCATTCCGATCATGGAATATCTTGAGCTGAATCTCGCACCGATCATGGGCCGCGTTGGCGCCGGCGCCGTGATCGAGCCGGATTTCGAGCAGGTTCCGCCGGAGGGGCTGGGCGACATCGCACTGCCCTTCCCGATCATGGAAGAGACCATCGCCTTCGAGATCGTCGGCGATTCGATGCTGCCCAAATACGAAAGCGGCGACGTGATCGTGGTCTACAAGGACCAGCGCCACCCACTGTCGACCTTCTACGGCGAAGAGGCCGTGGTCCGGCTCAAGACCGGTGAACGCTATTTGAAGACCATCGAGCGGGGCAAAACGCCCTCCGTTGTCAATCTCAACAGCTTCAACGCGAAGCCGATCGTCGGCGTCAAGCTCGACTGGGTTGGTGAGATCTGCCTCTCCATGCCCAAGGGTCAGCTCGAGCGGCTGCGCGCCAAGTCGGCCCGGCCCCGCAAGAAGGGCCGGTAAAGCGCCGATTTCCGATTTTTGGAAGTCAGGCTTGACATAATTCCGCTTTTCAGAAATACTCTGCCGCGCATCCGGCGATTGGGTGCGCGGCAGGATCGCTCCATGCAGTATTTCGTCGTGATGATCGACTATGGGCGGCGCGGTCGTGAGGCCATCGTCGATCCCGAGATCACCAGGCGCGAGATCATCTCCCGCGTCACCTCAGGCGAGTACCAGAACATCTCGTTCATCCACGAAATCGCGAAGAATTCGGTCGAGGACGTGACCGAAGCTATTCTGGCTGAGGCCGCTCTTCCTCAGATTCCGCCTGAAGATGTCGACCTCCAGGCGACCCGCCACGATCACGTCCGCGACCTGCGCAAGCACGAGCGGACGTGACGCAGGCTTGAGCGGCTTGCGCCACCGTCCCCAGCGGGCGATCACACCGTGAGCACGGTCGATCCCGTGGTCTTGCGCGCGGCGAGATCGGCATGCGCCTTGGCGGCGTCCTTCAGCGCATAGGTCTGGTGCACCTCGATCTTGACCGCGCCGGACTTCACGACCTCGAACAGCTCGTTCGCCATCGCGACCAAGTTTTCGCGCTTGGCCGCGTAGGTGAACAGCGTCGGGCGGGTCACGTAGAGCGAGCCCTTCTGGGCGAGCAGGCCGAGATTGAGCGGCTCGACCGCGCCGGAGGACGCACCGAACAGCGCTGCGACGCCAAGCGGCGCGAGGCAGTCCAGCGACTTCAGGAACGTGTCCTTGCCGACGGAATCATAGACCACCGGCACCTTCTTGCCGCCGGTGATCTCGTCGACGCGCTTCACGAAATCCTCGCGGGTGTAGATGATGACGTGATCGCAGCCATGCGCCTTAGCGAGCTTGGCCTTCTCGTCACTGCTCACCGTGCCAATCACGGTCGCGCCCAGATGTTTAGCCCACTGGCTCAGAATCGACCCAACGCCGCCGGCCGCCGCGTGCAGCAGGATGGTGTCGCCGGCCTTCACACGATAGGTCTGCCGGATCAGATATTGCGTGGTCAGCCCCTTCAGCATCATCGCAGCGGCAGTCTTGTCGTCGACGCCGTCAGGCAGTTTCAACAGCCGGTCGGCGGGGATCAGCCGCGCCTCGGAATAGGCGCCGAGCGGCGAAGCGCCATAGGCGACGCGATCGCCCGGCTTCAGATCGGTGACGCCGGGCCCGACCTCCTCGACGACACCAGCCGCCTCGCTGCCGAGCCCGCTCGGCAATTGCGCCGGATACACACCGGAGCGGTTGTAGATGTCGACGAAGTTGAGACCGACGGCGGTGTGGCGGATACGTGCCTCGCCCGGTCCAGGCTTGCCGACGCTGACCTGTTCCCACACCAGAACTTCCGGACCGCCTGTTTTGTGAAAACGAATGGCATGCGTCATGGGGTTGCTCCCTTATCGTTGCAGTGAAGGTCCGCGGAAAGCGGATCAGCCTGTGAAATAGACATTTGATCCGCCCGTTACAGTACGGAGACGTAACAAGAATGTCACAGCGAACGACAAACCCTCACCGTTCCGCCTCTGTTCGAAAGAGTTGATGACGCCATCTACGCGTCCGGCAGTAGCTTTTGCCCGGGGTTTGATGGTCGCCTGCGAAGGAGAGCCGAGATGCCAGCCTATGTACAGCATCATCAGGATGTCGAAATCGCGCCTGTGATTTGCCCGACATGCATGGGGTTCCTGCCGATGTATGTGCGCGAGGTTGAACCCCACTGGAGCCTTGCCAAGATCGACTTCGTCTATGAATGCGCCGATTGCGGCGCCGAAGTCAGGCGAACCCTCCGAGAGGGCGAGGTGCGCCGGCACCGACCGCACGATCGGCCGCCGCGTAAGTATTTGCGCTGAACGGAAAAAGCGGCCGTCAGCGCGGATCAGGCTGTCCCAAACGAGGCTTGTCCTTTGCCGGGAACGCAGGCAGAACAAGCCTCAAGCAAGAGCTTTGGGAGCGTCGTTTCGTGGCTGATCAGAAGCCCTCGACTTCGATCGAGGCAGTGGAGAGCGGCCTCGCCGCGCAGGGCTACATCGCGAGCCGGCAGATCGCGACCGCCGTTTATTTGTCGCAACAGATCGAGAAGCCGATCCTGGTCGAGGGCCCAGCGGGCGTTGGCAAGACCGAGCTTGCCAAGGCGATCGCCGCCTGGCGCGGCATGAAGATGATCCGCCTGCAGTGCTATGAAGGCCTCGACGAAGCCAAGGCGCTCTATGAATGGAAATACGCCAAGCAGCTGCTCTACACGCAAATCCTAAAGGACAAGCTGGGCGAAGTCCTCGGCGGCGCACAGACGCTGCACGCCGCACTCGGCCAGCTCCACGATTTCGGCGACGTGTTCTTCTCCAAGGAATTCGTTGAGCCGCGGCCGCTGCTCCAGGCGCTGGAGCAGCCGGGCGGCTGCGTGCTGCTGATCGATGAGATCGACAAGTCGGACGCGGAATTCGAATCGCTGCTGCTGGAGATCCTCTCGGACTTCCAAGTCACGATTCCCGAGTTCGGCACCGTCTCGGCGATCACGCCGCCGACGGTGATCCTTACCTCCAACAGCGAGCGCGATCTCGGCGACGCCCTGAAGCGGCGCTGCCTGCATCTGCATATCGGCTTTCCCGAGCAGCGGCTGGAGGAACGCATCGTCGAGAGCCGCGTGCCCGGCATCTCGCAGGCGCTGCGCCGGCAGATGGTCGGCTTCATCCACGAGGTCCGGTCGCTTGACCTGAAGAAGCTGCCCTCGGTCAGCGAGACCATCGATTGGGCGCGTGTGCTGGTGCTGCTTCAGGCTTCCGAGCTCGACACCGAGATCGTCAAGGACACGCTCAACGTGCTCCTGAAATACGAAGCCGACATCGAGGCGGCTCAGCCCCAGATCACGACTTTCATCGCCAAGGCAGCACGATCCAACGTCTTCGGTTGACGCCAATGCGCCAGAATCTTCATCGTTTCTTCCGGGCAGCGCGGGGCGCAGGCGTCCACGTCTCGCCCGCCGAGAGCATCGATGCGATGCGCGCAGTCGCGCAGGTCGGCATCACGGACCGCGCCATCCTGCGCGATGCGCTGCTGCTGACGCTCGCCAAGTCGCAGGATGAGAAGCTCGCGCTCGGCGGCTGCTTCGATCTGTTCTTCAGCCAGCCCGAGCCGCGGCAGGATCAGCCTGAGGCCGACTATGAAGACAATGCCTCGCAGGGCTCGGATCAGTCGCCCCCATCCGGCTCGGCCAGCGAAGCGGGAGAAGGCCAACCTGTGGAATTGGGCTCGCTTGCCCAGATGCTGCTGTCGCAGGATCGCAACGCGATTGCTGCTGCGATCGCCAGCGCCTCGGGTGCGGCATCGCTGTCCGACATCCGCTACTCGACCCAGCGCGGTATTTTCTCCAGCCGCATCCTCGACGCGATGGGTCTCCAGCGCCTGCGCGACGATGTCGACGAACTGACTGCGACGAACCCAACCCTGGCCGAACGCCTGCGCGCTGCTCTCGATGCCCTGCGTGAAGCCGTGCGTGACACCGTCTCGCAGGGGCTTGCGCTCTATGCCCGTGAGGAGGCCGAAAACCTTCGCAACGAAATTTTGCGCAATGCGCCCCTTGCCCGGATCGAGCGGCGCCAGGTCGCGGAGATGCGCGCCCTCATCCGCCAGATCGCGCGCCGCCTGCGTGAGCGCTATTCGAAACCTCGCAAGCGTCAGCGCCGCGGTCATCTTGACGTGCGCCGCACGCTTCGCCGCAACGCCGCCTGGGGCGGCATCCCCTTCCTCACCGCATGGAAGCGCAAGCACCGCGATCGGCCAAAGATCGTCGCCCTGTGCGACGTCTCCGGCTCAGTTGCGCAGGTCTCGGACTTCTTCCTGCTCTTGATCCATTCTCTGCATGAGGTCGTGGACGACGTCCGCTCCTTCGCATTCTCCTCGCACCTGATCGAGGTCAGCGAGATCCTGGAGAAGAAGTCGCCCGAGGAGGCGATGGCTGAGATCATGTCCAAGGTCGGCTTCGGCTCGTCCGACTACGGCTCTTCGCTGGTCGATTTCGAAAAAGATTTCATGAGCACGCTGACGCCGCAGACCACGGTGATCGTGCTGGGCGATGCCCGCAGCAACAATCTCGACCCGCGCGCCGACATCCTGCGTCGAATCTCCGAACGCTCGAAGCGGCTGGTCTGGCTCAATCCCGAGGGGCGGCTCGCGTGGGGCTTTGGCGATTCCGAGATGCCGCGTTACGCGACCTTTTGCAGCGTGGTCCGGCAATGCGCCACTGCGCAGCAGCTCGAGCGCGCGGTGTCCGACATCGTGGCGACTTACCAGTAGGCCCCTAAAACCCACGGCTGACGTCAGCTCCGTGCAAACTCCGCCTGGGCGACATTGCACTCGCGAAAGTGATAGGCAATTTCGTCGAACGCGCGCTGCTCCCATTCCTGGGCTTACGCGAGCCAGAAAACCCGACGCTCCAAATCGAGCGCGGCGCGCTCCCGGCACAGGGATTCCTGACTGCGAATTTCCACCAGCCTGTTCATGCGCTCACACTCCTTGTGGTGTGAAGCCATTCCCGGCGAATCAGCGTAGCAGACTCACAAACCTTGCGTCACATTTCTATGTATGTCGCAATGCATCTATGTATGTCGCAATGCAGAATTGGACAGCAGCGCTTCCCATGCACCGCGTTAGCCGCGCTGCAACATCAACTGAAGATCATCAATTAGTGATCGCTGACCGCGGACGATCGTCGCATCCGAACGATCTTAACCATTGTGGCGCAACAGAGTGCGGCAATTCGTGAAGAGAATTTTTAAACAGCCCACCGAATTCCCGACTCATTGTCGTCGCACGGTCTTCATGCAGCGCCGCTAACAGGGGCGCGCGAACGTGACTATCGCTTGAGGCAACATGAACAACGATTTCGATTTCGATCTTTCACCGGACCAATGGGAAGCACTGAAGGCGCTTCGCAACCCGCTGTCGAACGGTCGCCTCTCGAAGTCTTATCTGCTCGAGAGTCTGGTCAAGCTTGGCCTCGTTGTGATCGGTGATGGCGCGCCTGCGATCACCGACACCGGCCGCAAGGTATTGGTGCGCGGATCGTGCCGATTGCTGGACCTCGCGGCCTGACGTACGCGTCAAAAGATCTGCGCGATCACGATCGCGTATGCGACGAATACGACCCCGAGTCCCCACACCATCGCCGGAATCTGCGACCGCCGGCCGACTGCCACTTCCAGGGCGATGTAGCTCAGCGTGCCGAGCGCCATTCCGTTGATGAGATTATTGGTCAGCACGGTGACCAGCAACGTCAGCACGATCGGAACTGCGTTGGCGAGATCGGTCATGTCGATGCGGGCAAGCCCTTGCATCATGAGCACGCCGACGAGCACCAGTGCGGGCGCGGTCGCTTGCGGCGGGATGATGACGAAGATCGGCCAGAAGAACAGCGCAAGGAAGAAGAATCCCGCGACAGTCAACGAGGTCAGTCCGGTGCGGCCGCCGGCCTGCACACCGGTGATGGATTCGATATAGGCCGTAACGACGGAGGTTCCGAGCAACGGTCCGACGATTGAAGCCGTCGCATCTGTCGCAAATGCCGCGGTGGCATTCGGGATTGAGCCGTCTGGCTTGCGCAAATTGGCCGCCCCCGTCACGCCGATGAGCGTGCCCAGCGTCGAGAAGAATTCGGCGCACAGGAAATAGAACAGCAGCGGCAGTGCGACGACGAAATGGCTGAAGAGATAGCCGATGTCGAGCGCCATGAAGGTGCTGGTCGGCCAGCGCGGCCACGCCATGATGGCTGATGGCACTGACGTCACCATCTTGCCGTTGGCGCCTGGGATGAAGAAGCCGATCAGCGTGAGCACCGCGATCGACAGGATCAGCGCTGCCGGCACCCGGCGCACCACCAGCACCGGCGTGAGCAGGAGACCGAACAGCGTGAGCAGCACCGGCGGGCTGCGCAGGGAGCCCATGGCGATATAGGTCGACGGGTTCTGGACCACGAATCCGGCGCCCCGCAGCGCAATGAAGACGATGAGGGTACCGACGCCCGCCTGGATGCCGATCTTCAGCGCTTCCGGCACGTCCTTCGCGACTTTCTCGCGCAGCTTCGACAGGCTGAGAATCAGGAACAGCACGCCGGTGAAGGCGACCATGGCGAGCGCGCCCTGCCAGGGCATGCCCATCTGCTTGACGATGACATAGGTGAAGATGACGTTCGAGCCCATCGCGGGCGCCACCGCAAGCGGCAGATTGGCCCACAGCCCCATCATCACCGAGCCGACGATCGCGGCGAGCGCCGTGGTGCTGACGAGATCGGCACGGTCCATTCCGGCGTTGGACATGATCGCAGGGTTGACGGCGATGATATAGGCCATCGCCGCGAACGTCGTCGCGCCGGCCATGACCTCGCGGCCGACGCTCGTGGCACGCTCGGTGAGGCCGAAGGTGCGATCAAGCAGCCCCGAGGCTATGCCAGCTGCCGGCTCGGCGGCAGCCGCTTGCGGCTTCGTCATCTCGTTCATCCCAGTCCTCCCCTACCAGACCACCGGGTGCGCTTCGCCGGTCTGCACATTAATGAAGCCGAGCGGCGCCTGCTCGCACGGCGCCACCAGCACCCAACTCCAGGGCGCGCAGGTCAGCGTCGCAAACATGAGCCTTTCAGGGAATCCTGGATACCAGCGCGGCCGGAACGTCGGCTCGTACATCCAGTCGACCTTGCGGCCTTCCGCATAAAGCGCCTGCATCTCGGCATCGAGCGCTTGCGCCGAACGACAGCTCATCAGCCCGCCGACCTCGAAACGTACGGTGGCAACGAGCTCGCCCTCGCGCACCAGCGCCCAGCCGCCCTGAAGCTCGATCAGCGCGTTGACCGCCTTTGCCATCGCTGCGTCGGACGAGCCGACCACCCAGATGTTGTGCTTGTCGTGCGCCACGGAGCAGGCAACTGCCGTCTCCGGCGTGCGCGGACCACAGCCGCGCCAAAACATCTTGGCGACGCGTCCATCGCCGGAAAAGCGGTCAACGATGGCGAATTTGGTGATGGCTTCGCTCTCGTCGCGCTGCACCGCACCGTCTCGCACCGGCAGCTCGAGGGTGTAGAACTCGGGATGCCAATGGAACGGACGGATCACGGCCGCCTTCATCGTGGTACGGCCGGGTTCTGCCGGCAGTTCGAAATCCTGAGGCTTGATCGAGCGCTTGATGTTGACCGTCTTGGTTGCCCAATCCGGCCACTGGATTTCAGGCACCTGACCAAGATAGCGCTTGCCCTCGGAGACCTGCGCGCCATCGGCCCACACTTCGGCGATCGTGAGCTTGGCCACGTCCGAGAGCAGCACGACATCGCCGAAACGCCCTGGAGCCAGACTGCCGACGAATGGCGTGATGCGCATATGCCGCGCCGGATTGATGGTGAGACACTGGATTGCAATTTCAGGCGCAAGGCCGGCCTCGATCGCGACCTGCGCATTGTGATCGCTGGCGCCAAGCTCGAGCGTGTGGCTGGCGCTGCGGTCATCCGTGGTGAATGCGATCTGCGACCAGTCCTGCAGCCCCTTCGCGAGCAGCCATTTCACGATCTCATCCATCGCGTAGACACGCAGCTCGACGAACAAGCCGCGGGTGAGCTTGTCCCAGGTCTCCTCCGGCGTCTGCACCTCGTGGTCGGAGGCGAGCCCCGCCGCGGCAAAGGCGTTGATGGAGGGCAGATCCCGCAGGCCGGAGGCGTGGCCTTCGACGACGCCGCGCGCTGCGAACGTCGCCTCGATCATGCCCCAGAGCCGCTTGTAGGAGGGATTGTCGGGATTCCACACCGCCGGCCAATCCATGACTTCGTCGAGCCCGGTGACCATCAGGCTCTCGCCCATGAAACGCGCCTGCTCATCGTGGCCATACCAGCCCTCACCCCATTCATAGGCCGTGGGCGGCACCGCCGATCCCGGCTGCGGAAAGATCTTGAGCGGCGAGCCGCGGCGGCGTGCTTCGAACCAGAATTCGAGATTGCAGGCGCCGTTGACGTTGGAGAACTCGTGGCTCGCCTCGCAAGTCCAGGTATTGCCATGCGGCAGCACCAGCGCCGCCTCCCATTCCGGCGTCAGATGCGAGCTTTCGATGTGCTTGTGCACCTCGCCGAAGCCGGGGACCGCCGCAAGATCCGGTCGATGCACGCGCTCGCGGACCTCGCCGGGATAGCTGCCGGCCGGCCCGACCCAGGCGATGCGCCGGCCCTTGAAGACGATCTCCTGATCCTCGCTCCAGGTGCGGCTGTGCACATCGAGCAATCTGCCGACCCGCAAGGAGCGATCGGCCGGGCGCCGGCCGAGCGCCGTCAGCACCAGGTCCTGGCGGATGCGAACCTCGTCGGGCGCGTTGATCAGGAGGTCGTCGGGAATCGCGTTCATGGCCTGCCTCACTCTACGCCCATGCTTTCGCGCGCAGCGGTTCGCTTGCGCGGCGATTTGCCAGCCTTGCCGTTGCCCGCCGCAGCGGCATCGCGCTGACGGACATCCTTCAAAAGGGTCGTGAGCGCCCACTCGATCGCGTCGGCGATCTCCGCGCTGGACATGCCAAAGTCCTCGCGCATCGCATTCCAGGCCAGCACGTTGTTGAGATAGGATGCGAGCGCCTCCGCCTGGCGGACCTCCTTTGCGGGGAGATGGCGCACTAGCGGCGCCATCGCCTTGCGATGCTGGTCGATCAGGTGGCGGCGGAAGCCAGCGCGCAGCCGGCGGCCGGCACGCGTCATCGCAATGGCACGCGCCAGATGCGGGTGGCGGTCAAATCGCTTGCATAGCTTGCGGAAAATATCCGGCAGCTCGTCGGGCGAGGTAAAGGGAATATAGCTGAAGACATTGTTCTCGATCCACTCGCCGGCGGCCGCAAACAGCTCCGCGCGGGTCTTGAAGTGCCGATAGATGGTGCGCTCGGCCACCTTTGCGCGCTTGGCCACTGCGGCCATGGAGATGTCGTCGGCCGCCTCGTCCTCCAGCGTCTCGACAAACGCCGCGACGATGCGCTGGCGCGTCATCTCGGCATATTCGTCGCGAAGACTGGCGATCTGTCGCTTTGCTGCACTCATGTCATAAGTCTGTCACCAGTCGATCTGGAGGGTCAAGCCGAGACTTGAGGCAGGTCGCGCCGCAACAATGGGCGCCCGTATGCCCTTGGGGCCGCCGGCCCCAAGCGCGCACTGCTATCGCCTGCCGCCTGAAAAATGGACTTTTGCGTGCCGCCAAAATCGGATTTGCTCTGCCGAGAACCGATCGCGCGCAATGACGCCGCGCGGACGGCAAGGGAACGGCAACGGAGCTGATCATGAACGGGCTCGGCGGGTTGAACAAATCGCCTGAGGGCGTCGTCATCGGACTGGTTCAATTGCAGTTGCCGATCGTCGTGACCAAGGCCGATCTCGCCAAGCAGACCGAGCGGATCGTCTGGATGGTCGGCAAGGCGCGCCGCAATCTCTCCACCATGGATCTGGTGGTGTTTCCTGAATACTCGCTGCACGGCCTCTCGATGGACACCAATCCCGAGATCATGTGTCGGCTCGACGGGCCCGAGGTCGCGGCCTTCAAGAAGGCCTGCATCGACAACAGAATCTGGGGTTGCTTCTCCATTATGGAGTTCAACCCGCGCGGTAATCCCTACAATTCCGGCCTGATCATCGACGACCACGGCGAGATCAAGCTCTACTACCGCAAGCTTCATCCCTGGATTCCGGTCGAGCCGTGGGAGCCTGGCGACATCGGCATTCCCGTGATCGAAGGCCCGAACGGCGCGAAGATCGCGCTCATCATCTGCCACGACGGCATGTTCCCGGAGATGGCGCGGGAATGCGCCTACAAGGGCGCGGAGATCATGATCCGCACAGCCGGCTACACGGCGCCGATCCGCGACGCCTGGCGCTTCACCAACCAGGCCAATTCGTTCCAGAACTTGATGGTCACCGCAAACGTCTGCATGTCCGGCTCGGACGGCTCTTTCGATTCCATGGGTGAAGGCATGATCGTCAATTTCGACGGCAGCGTGCTGGCGCACGGCACCACCGGCCGCGCCGACGAGATCATCACCGCCGAGGTCCGGCCCGATCTCGTGCGCGAAGCCCGCATCAACTGGGGCGTCGAAAACAACATCTACCAGCTCTGGCACCGCGGCTATGTCGCGGTGAAGGGCGGCGCGATGGACTGCCCCTACACCTTCATGCAGGACATGGTCGCGGGCACCTACCGGCTGCCATGGGAGGACCAGGTCAAGGTCACCGACGGCACCTCCTGCGGCTTCGCCGCGCCGACACGGATGTTCGGCAAGACGGCGAAGGCGGCGGAATAGGCCAGTTTCTGGCCAAGCCGGGGCAATCTGGCACGGTTGTTGCTCCTTTTGGCGGCTAGACGCCAAAACGGGGAGTCATCATGTCGACGATTGCAGCGGCCCCGGCCGCCGAGCGCAAGCCACTTTACGCCTCGTTATTCGTCCAGATCCTGGTGGCCCTGAGCCTCGGCATCGTCCTCGGCGTGGCCGCCCCTGACTTTGCCATCAGCCTCAAGATCCTCAGCGACGCCTTCCTGAAGCTGATCTCGATGATCGTGGCGCCGATCGTGTTCTGCGTCGTCCTGCACGGCATTGCCGGCGCCGGCGACCTCAAGAAGGTCGGTCGGGTTACGTCTCGGTCGGCATCTTCGTGCTGGGCGTGCTCGGCGGCGCAATGGCGCTTGCCGGAATCAACATTCTCAAATTCCTCGCCTATCTGCGCGAGGAATTGACCATCGTGCTTGCGACCGCTTCGTCCGACGCGGTGCTTCCCCAGATTATGAGGAAGCTGGAGCGCTTGGGTGTGAAGGATTCCGTCGTCGGACTGGTCATCCCGACCGGCTGTTCTTTCAACCTCGACGCCTTCTCGATCTATCTGACGCTCGCCGTCGTTTTCATCGCGCAGGCCACCAACACACCGCTATCGTTCGGCGACCTCCTGCTGGTGCTGGGCGTCTCCCTGATCACGTCAAAAGGCGCGCATGGCGTACCGGGCTCGGCGATCGTGATCCTGGCTGCGACGCTGAATGCCGTACCGAGCATTCCGGCGATCGGCCTTGTGCTGGTGCTCTCGGTCGACTGGTTCATCGGCATGGCGCGTGCGGTCGGCAACCTCATCCGCAATTGCGTGGCGACGGTGGTGGTCGCCGCCTGGGAAAGCGACCTCGACCGCGCCAAGGCGGCCAAGGTGCTCGAGGGCGGCGAGCTGGTGGACGTGACGGCGGGCTGAGGCCCGCTCGTCTCGTCGCTAGCGCAGATGTCCGCTTTCGTAATGCTTGCGCTCGGCCGCAGTGAGCGGCGGCCGGGCGGCGCTCGCAGGCGTCACCGCAGCGACGACGGTAGCGCCTGGGCCCTGCGATGCCAGCACCAGGACGTCGACACCATCGCCGGTGACCTCCATCGCATAATCATGGCCGCTGAGGAGCCGGGCGACCACACGACGCAGTGGTCCATCGAATACGCCCGTCATCTGGGCCTCGAGCGCGTCGGCCGTGCGATAACGCAGATTGAACCGCTCTTGCAGCGCGGCCAACACCTCACGCAGGGGGACCTCGTGCACCTCGAGATGAACCGCGTCCGGCCTGCCTGCGACCTTCACCTCGGCCGAAGCGATTCGACCAAAGGCCAGAATTGCGGCAGACACGATCACGGGAAGCGCAATGAGCTGACGTCTCCTCATACCAGCTCCGCCTCCGGAATCTCGCGCGCCAAGCGTTCGCGGAGCGGGCCTAACCGGCCGGCATGGTGACGCCATTTCCCCACCGAGGATGCGTAGATCGGACGGCGCACCTGGACGGCACTGGCAGTCGCGGATGGCGCCGGACTTTCGTGAAAGCGCATCACTTCATCTTCCCAGGGAAGCCCCAGAAACCGGATGATGTCCCGGCTCGCGGTGGCCTGATCCCGAACGACGTCCTCGTAGTCGATCTCCATGAGCACGTCCGGCGGCAGCACGCCGCGCCAGTGCCGCGTCAGACGACGATAGGCGAGATAGTAATCCGCAAGCTGGGTTTGATCATAGGAAAACGCGAACTTGTTGCGGAAGTGCGCCTTGTAGATCGCCCAGCACGCATCCATCGGATGCCGTTGAACGAGGATTATCTTCGCCGAAGGTAGCGCCGCGTGAATGAGGCCGCAATAAAGGTAGTTCTCCAATGTCTTGTCGACGAAGCGGACATTGTCCGGCAAGCGGAGCGCCGCGGCCTGATCCAGATAGCGCCTGCCGATCCCCTCGAGATCGCGCCCTCTTGGACGATCCGCCATCGCGCGGCGCATCTCTGCAGCGAACGCGCTGGTCTCTCCTACCGAATGCATCGCAGAGTGGCTCGCGATAATCCGCTCCACCAACGTGGTACCGGTGCGTGGCAGGCCGGTGACGAAGACAGGCGCGGCATCGGCGTAGCCGCGCGGCGCGGCGTCGATCCAGCTTCGCGTGTGCGCCTGCATGATCGCATCGACTTCGCCAATCTCGGCCGCGGGGTCGCGCGGCAGCGACCGGCGCTGCAGGCTGCAGCCGGCGTCGACGTGCGCGAAAGCGCGATCCCAACGCTCCAGATCCTCGCACTCCTTGCCGAGCGCAAAGCGCAGCATGATTTCACTCGGCGCCGACAAGCGCCCTTCGGCGATCACCGCCTCCATTTCGTCGACATGGTTGCGCTCGCTGCTCTGGATTCGCAGGTCCGAGCGCAGATAGTGGGCCAGTCCGTAGCGACGGTCGCACGCAATCGCCGCATCGCAATGCGCTTCGGCGTCGCCGAGTGCGCCGATCATCCGCTCGGCCGCGGCCAGATTGAACAGATACTGCGGAACGCCGGGCTTCAGGGCGACAGCACGGCAGAAAAGCTCCCTCGCTTGCTGTTGCAGCCCGAGGAGGCCAAACATGGCACCGACCGCGTCGAGCGCGTCCGGCTCGTCGCCGGCATGCCTGGCCGCGACTTCCGTCGCTGCACTGGCCTGACGCGCCTCCCCCTTCACGAAGAGGCATTTCGCACGCAGCACCAGCGCAATCGGATTGGTCGGAGCGAGAGCGACGGCGCGCTCCGCACTTGCCGTTGCCGCATCGAGGCGATCACGCAGCAGCGCGGTTTCCGTCAGGAGAGCCCAGGCGCGCCAATCCGACGAATTGCCGGCAAGCACCCTTGCGCAAATCGTTTCGGTTGAGCTCAGATCGCCGCTTGCAAAGGCGCGGCGGCCCGCCTCGATCGAAGCGGCGCTGGCGGCATGCTGTCCTGTGGCTTCCACGTGTAGGGCTCCCTGCGACGATTGAGACGAGATCGACCCGGCGGCTGGGCAGCCGCCGGGTCATGCCGATGAAGGCTATCGGCCTTGATCAGTCCTGGTCGTTATCGTCGTCGTGACGGTCGGCGAAGTTGAAGTTGCCGAAGAGATCGCCGATTGCGGGCCGGTTGACGGGAACGTAGGGATTGTCGTCCGACACGACCGGGTTGGGCAGGGCGTCACGCGTCTTGGGGCCAAGCGGCTTGAGGTGCCAGTTGCGCTCGATGAACTTGGTGATCGAGACGTGATCACCATATTCGTGCGACATGTGACCACCGCGCGAATATTTCGAGATGACGAGAAGCGGGATACGCGTGCCGTCGCCGAAGAAGTCCACCGGCTGCACGTAGCCGGAGTCGTAATAGCCGCCGCCCTCGTCCATGGTGATGACGATAGCCGTCGACTTCCACAGCTCCTTGTTAGACTTCACCTGATCGACGATCTTCTTGGTGAAGGCCTCGAAGAGATCGACGCGGGACGACGCCGGATGACCGTCGTTGAAGGTGCTCGGCTTGACGAATGACACGGCGGGGAGATTGCCCTTGGCGATGGCATCGTAGAGGTCGACCGTGTCCTTCATGTGCGCATCGCGCTGCGACGCATTTGTCATGACCGAGGCGGAGAACAGGAAGGGGTTGCAGATATTGCAATAGAGATAGGCGACCGGGTCCAGCGCACCGAAGTTAGTGCCTTCTCCGGGAGCCGTCTTGAAGTCGTTCCAGCGCTCGCCGAAATAGGCCCAGGAGACATCGGCCTGGGTCAACGCATCGCCGATATGCCGCTGCTTGATAACCGGCGGCAGAGTGAACGGGCCGTTGTTGTTCGGATCAGTGGCGCCGCTGCCGATAAAGGCCGGAACGTAGTTGTTCAGCAGATAATAGGCGTTCGGCGCACAACGCGGCGATACGTGGATGGCATTGAGATAAGTGACGACCGGACCGACGCCCGGCTGGCTGGGATCCGAGCAGTTCGAATAGCTGCCACCGCCATAGCCGTCATTGCGATACCAGTTGTTGGTGCCCGACGCCGGATTCGGGTCTTCGATCTCGTTGACATATTGGGGCGGATTGGAACCGGGCACGAGCACGTGGTCGGGCGTCGCAGGATCGCCCTTGTCGTCGGCATAATAGAGCGCGTCGGCGTAGCCGATCATCATGTGATTGGCGAAAGTGCCGCCCATCACGCTCTGGTGGAAGTTGTCATTGAGCGTGTACTTGCGCGCAAGCTCGGTCAGGTAAGGCGCGTCGCCCTTGGCGACGTTATAGAAGCCGAGCGCGATGTCGCCTTCCTTGAGCGGCTTCGGGGTCGGATTCCCGTTGCTGCCCGAGGAGACGCTTTGTTCAACAAAGGTGAAGAGATCGGACTGGCAGCCGCTCGGATTGTGATGGGTCGCCTTGGCAACGTCGCAATCGAGCTCCTGCCACATCTGGTAGAATCGATGCACCGGGCTACCGCCATAGGTCTTATAGAGGCTGGAGGGAGCTTCGCCGCCCTCCGCCAGGGTTACGAGCGGATAGGGACCGTTCGGCAGATTATCGGAGTCCAGGATCCGCGTGTCGGGCGAATTGCCCGGCAGGCCGGTCGCACCAGTCGTCAGCAGCGGCAGATCCTGCTGGCTCAGACCGTAATCCCCTTGCTGGGCAAGTTGGAGCGTGGCGAGACAGCCCGGGCCATTGAGCGCAGCCTGATCGACGGAGGTGTAGCAGGTTTGCGGCGCATAGGAGGTGCCAGGCGTCTGCACCTTGTTGGTCGTTTGATTATACGGCGCCTTCTGGCTCGGATTGATCGAGTAGGTATTGTTGACGACAGCGGAGAACTGCGCGGCTTTGGCGTAATTCGGACCGGGCTGACCATCCCGGGTGATGATGCCCTTGGAGAGCAGATTGTCCACGCGTTCGCCCGGATGACGCGGCTCATAGGTAGCGAAGACGTGGTCGAAGGTGCGGTTTTCGCCAAGAATAACGATCACATGCTTGATCGGGCTCTCGGTACGGTCGCCGTTTTTGTTGCTGCCGCCGAGTATATTGTCCATCGCATAAACGTCATGTCCCATCAGTGACAGGATCGTGGCTGTCACCACGGTACGGTCACGTAGACGTCGTGTCGTTTTGGAAAGCATTGCGCACCCCTCGTTCGTTTCCTGAATGCAGAGAAACTGTTTCACGCATGTCAGGTTAAGAGGCGCGCTTGTCAGACGTGCTGCTCGGCCGTGTCACTTCCGTTACGAAATTGTGACGACTCGCAGAGACCAATGGTCGCAACCAGCAGGCGCTTCTGGATTGCCATCAATGGCTTGCTGCAGATTTGGCCTGATGTTCCAGCGCGGTCGGCCGCGGCAAGATCGCGGCTCAGTCGTTCCAATGGAGCAAGGGCGTTCCGAATGCCCGGCTCCAGACGGACAGGAAACGCGGAAACCAGGAGTGCGCCACGGCGCCCTTGTAGGCCCAGGTGCGATATTTCAGACCCCGCTCAGAGATCAGCTCCTGATACCCGCCGTGGACTTCGGTCGCGGTGCGGATGTCCTTCAATATCCCTTGTGCGCAGGCGCGGTAGCTATCAGTCCCCGAGAACTCATCATAGTCCAGCATGCGATCGGCGAACTCGACGTTGAACGTCGGCCAGGAGGAGCGTCCCTGGTAGGCGGGCGCCGCGATCTTGTGGATCATCTTGTTGCGTGGATTCTCGGCCGACACCAGGAAGTGGAACGTGCTGGGAATACGGAAGCGCGGCTCGGCGATGATCAGATTGGCGGTGGCCGCAAACAGCCCCAGCTCGCTGGCGTCGTTCAGATCCCAAAAGCCGCGATGCACGTTGACGAAATCCAGTGCAACCGAGGACGCCGGCGAGCCCGCCGGGCCATCGAGCGAATGCCTGATATAGCCGTCCTTGCCGAACAGGCGGAGGAGGTCCTTCTTGTACTGCGCGAGGTCGCGTCCGAGCAGCCGCTTCAGCTGGTTCTCGTCCACGACTCCGAGCTGCACGCCCCACGCGAACGTCGTGTAGACGCATGCATTGGTGACGAAACGCCTGCGCTCGGCACGGGTGTCCGTCGCCGCGGAACGAGGCGCGTTGACGTCGCAAAGAAGATATACAGCCCCATCATCGTCGAGCCGCTCCAGCTCGCTTGCGAGCTTCAGGATCGCGCGCTTCAGATCGCTGCCGTATTCGGCGAGCAACAGGCGTCCGGCATGCGCGCATTGCGACATCGCCAGATAGGACGACGCCCGTTCCCCGGCAGAGATCATCTGCTGGAGACCGGCGAGAATGCCGAGCAGCGTATCCGAGGGCCGCGAGAAATAATTCACGCTGAGATACCGACCACGTCCCGCCGGGACGATCGTCGTCGTCACGACGTCGGCGCGAACCGCAGCCAGCAGCAGGCGCACGCTCTTTTCGAGCAGGCGCGCCCGGCGCATCGCGTCCTGCGCATCCATGATGGTCTCGGGGTCGAGAACGTCGGGATAGAACCAGGCGAAGTCGCGCGGATAGTACGCGGAGGCGTGTGGAGCGCCCGTGACGAGGAAAGCCTCTGTCACCGAAAAAGCGCTGTCCATCGCGTGCCGGTAAAGGTCTTCGATGGACGACAGCGAATGATGCGACTTCCTCAGGAATCGATCGTCGAGAAAATTCACCGCCTGGAGAGCATTCGCGACAAGGGTCGCGGCGATGCCCTGGTAGAACCGGTTCTCGCGAGGGGTTGGAAAGGAAATATCGCTGTTCATCTGTGCAAGTGGGTTGTCTCGTGATCCCGATGGTCGGCAGTCGCTATTCTAGGCCTCCCCGATTCGTGTCTCTACCCGGTGACTTGCGGGCCTCCCGCCGCGCCTGCCTCGCGCACCCAGCCAAGGATGAGGATGCTAGGCACGATCTCTTCGCCGAGCGATGAGTGTTGAGCGGCCATTGGAGACCGCATAACGGTCGCAAGCACAATCGACACAAGTTCGGTGCCAGCGAAATCAGCCAGCGCCAGTTCAAGTCCGGCGTGTCGCTGCCCCGTCCACCATGATCGCCCGAGAGGACCTGATTAAGACTGCTTAACTCCATTGCATACAACCGCAATATACTGCCTACAATTTAATCTGCCGGATTTCCAAATCAGGATCTGAATGTAAGATATACCTTATATCTTTCAATTAATTAAGTGGAAATTGCCTGCGCCGCAGCCTTTGGCACGAAGCTTGCGACATCCTATCCCGGGCTCCGCCAGACCGGCGCAGCCGCGCGATTGAGGCGGTCCATTCCGCCCAGGGGAGCAAGCAATGGATTATGGCAGGATTTCACGACGTCATTTGTTGCAGGGCGGTGCAGCCCTCACCCTCGGCGCAGCGGCGGGCGTCCGCCCGGCCTTCGCGGCCGAGACCACCATCGGCTTCATCTATGTCGGCTCGCGTGACGACTACGGTTACAATCAGGCACACGCGCAGGGCGCAGCGGCGCTGAAGAAGATTCCCGGCCTCAAGGTTGTCGAGGAAGAAAAGGTGCCGGAGACCGACGCGGTCGAGAAGACGATCGAGTCCATGATCAACCTCGACGGCGCCACGCTGCTCTTCCCGACCTCGTTCGGTTACTACAATCCGCACGTACTCAAGATGGCGGCAAAGTTCCCGAAGCTGCGCTTCGAACACTGCGGCGGCCTCTGGACCGACAAGGACCCGAAGAACGCCGGCAGCTATTTCGGCTATATCGACGAAGCGCAGTACATCTCGGGCATCGTCGCCGGCTACACCTCCAAGAGCGGCAAGCTCGGCTTCGTTGCGGCCAAGCCGATCCCGCAGGTGCTGCGCAACATCAACGCCTTCGCGCTTGGCGCCAAGCTCGCCAATCCGAAGGCCACCACTCAGGTGATCTTTACCGGCGACTGGTCGATGCCGGTCAAGGAAGCCGAAGCCACCAACAGCCTGATCGACCAGGGCATCGATGTTCTCACGTGCCATGTCGATGGTCCGAAGACCATGGTCGAGAACGCCGCGCGCCGCGGCGCCTTCGTTTGCGGCTATCACACCAATCAGTCGCCGCTGGCGCCGAAGGCGTACCTCACCGGCGCCGAGTGGAATTGGGAGGCGCTCTATCCGAAGTTCGTGAAGATGATCGCGGCCGGCGAGAGCATCCCGAATTTCTATCGCGGTGGCCTCAAGGAAGAGATTGTCAAGACCTCGCCCTATGGCGAGGCCGTCTCGGCCGAAGCGCGCAAGCACGCCGACGAGGTCAAAGCAAAATTCCTGTCGGCGGAAGGCTACGCGATCTTCAAGGGCGGATTGCTCGACAACAAGGGCAAGATGGTGATCGCGGCCGGCACCGATCGGGGCCAGAAGGACCCTGAGCTGGAGAAGATGGACTATCTCGTCGAAGGCGTGATCGGAGCGACTTCGTGACAGCGGAAACGGCGGATCCTATCGAGGCGGTCGGGGCAATTGCCCCGGCCGCCGACGCGGGATTTCTCCAGCGCCACGGCGGCACGATCGAATACGTCCTGATCCCGGGCGCGGCGCTTGCCGGCGCGCTCGTGGTGTTCGGCATCTTTGTCGCGATGTTCGGCAAGAACCCGCTCGACCTCTATTTCTACATGTACTACGGCGCTTTCGGCACCTGGTTCTCCTGGCAGAACACGCTGACGCGCGCAGCGCCGCTGATCCTCACCGCACTCTGCACCGCGCTGCCCGCACAGCTCGGCATGGTCATCATCGGCGGCGAAGGCGCGCTGCTGATCGGCGCACTATCGGCGACGAGCGCGGCACTCGCGCTTCAGGGCTTGCCCCCGCTGGCTGTCCAGATTGCCATGGTCTGCGCCGGCGCGACCGGCGGAGGGCTGTGGATCATGCTGGTAGGCGCGTTGCGACAGTATCGCGGCGTCAACGAGACCATCTCGAGCTTGCTCCTCGTCTACATCGCGCTCGCGATCCTTAATCACCTCGTCGAAGGCATGATGCGGGATCCCGCCAGCCTCAACAAGCCGTCAACGCGCGAGATCGGCGCCGCCAACATGATCGGCTCCATTCCCGGCACCGACGTGCATTGGGGCCTTGTCTTCGGCCTGATCGCCGTGATCGCCGCCTACATCCTGATCTATCATACCGTGTTCGGCTTCGCCGCACGCGTGGCCGGCGGCAACATCCGCGCCGCCAAGATCGTGGGCCTCAGCGTCAGCAAGCTTATTCTCACGATATGCTTCCTCGCCGGCGGCGCTGCGGGCCTTGCCGGCATGGTCGAGGTTGCCGCCGTGCAGGGCCGCACCAACGCCAACCTTGCAGCCGGCTACGGCTTCACTGGCATCCTTGTCGCCTTCCTGGCGCGACAAAATCCGCTCGCCATCATCCCGGTCGCGATCCTGCTCGGCGGCATCAGTGCCAGCGGCGGCCTGTTGCAGCGCCGTCTCGGATTGCCTGACGCATCCGTGCTGGTGCTCCAGGGCATCATCTTCGTCTTCGTGCTGGCCAGCGATGCGCTCTACGGCCGCGTCGGTTTCCTCAAAGGAAAATCCTGATGGCAGACGGCTCGATCGGACTCTGGACCGTCCCGCTCGCCGTGCTCGGCGGTGCCATTCGCGTCTCGACGCCATTCCTGTTCGTGAGCTTGGGGGAATGCATCACCGAACGGTCCGGCCGCATCAATCTCGGCCTCGAAGGCACGCTGGTGATGGGCGCGATGAGCGCCTACGGCATCTCTTATCTCACTGGATCACCCTGGCTGGGCGTGCTCGCCGCCGGCATCACCGGCGCGCTTCTGGGCATGCTTCATGCCGGCATCTGCTCGCTGCCGCGCGTCAACGATGTCGCGGTCGGCATCGCCTTGATGCTGTTCGGTACCGGCCTCGCCTTCTACCTCGGCAAGCCGCTGATCGAGCCGACCGCGCCGCGGCTGCCCGCGATCGATTTCGGCTGGTGGAGCGACATCCCGCAGGTGCGCGCGGCGCTCCGCGTCAACGTGCTGTTCCTGATCGGCGTCGCGCTCGCACCGATCCTCTACTGGGCCTTCCGCACCACGCGTTGGGGCCTCCTGATCCGGATCGCCGGCGAGAGTTCTGACGCCGCGCGTGCCATGGGTCATTCCGTGCTGCTGATCCGCTTGCGCGCCACCATGGTCGGCGGCTTCCTCGCGGGCATCGGCGGCTCGTTCCTGTCGCTGTTCTATCCCGGAAGCTGGAACGAGGGTCTGTCCTCGGGCCAGGGCATCACCGCCGTCGCACTCGTGATCTTCGCGCGTTGGGATCCCCTGCTCTGCCTGTGGGCCTCGCTCGCTTTCGGCGGTGCCGCGGCACTTGGACCCGCGCTACAATCGGTCGGCGTCACCTCCGGCTATCACCTCTTCAACGCCGCGCCTTACATCCTGACCCTGGCAATCATGATCATCACCTGCTCGCCGAAACGCACGCTGACCGGAGCCCCGGCCGAATTGTCGATCACCCGCTAGAGAGCCAAATCATGCCTGAGCGCTATATCAAGTCCGAGCCTTACGCGTGGCCCTACAATGGCGATCTCCGCCCCCAAAACACCGCGCTGATCATCATCGACATGCAGACCGATTTCTGTGGCGTCGGCGGCTATGTCGACAAGATGGGCTACGACCTCTCGCTGACGCGGGCACCAATCGAGCCGATCAAGACGTTGCTCGCGGCGATGCGCGCCCGAGAATTCCACATCATCCATACCCGTGAAGGCCACCGCCCTGATCTCTCCGATTTGCCCGTCAACAAACGCTGGCGCTCGCGCCAGATCGGCGCCGGCATCGGCGATCCCGGCCCGTGCGGGCGCATCCTGGTACGCGGCGAGCCAGGCTGGGACATCATCCCGGAGCTGGCGCCCCTGCCGGGCGAGCCGATCATCGACAAGCCCGGAAAGGGCTCGTTCTGCGCGACCGACCTCGAATTGATCCTGCGCGTGCGCGGCATCGAGAATATCGTGCTGACAGGCATCACCACCGACGTCTGCGTCCACACCACCATGCGCGAGGCCAACGACCGCGGTTTCGAATGCGTACTGCTGCACGATTGCTGCGGCGCGACCGACAAGAGCAATCACGACCATGCGCTCAAGATGATCAAGATGCAGGGCGGCGTTTTCGGCGCGGTCTCGACCTCCGATGCCTTCATCGGAGCGATTTCGTGATCATCGGCGAGACCCCGCCGCCGTCAGGCGCGTTCGGCGTCGACGCCATCGCCATGACCATGCGCTTCGGCGACTTCCTGGCGCTCGACAAGGTCGAACTGAAGGTGCGGCCCGGCTCCTTCCACGCGTTGCTCGGCGAAAACGGCGCCGGCAAGTCGACCCTCGTCAAGTGCATCATGGGCTATTACCACGCGAACCAAGGCGACATCCTCGTCGGCGGCCGCGAGCAGGCGATCGGCAATCCAAAGGATGCCCACGCGCTCGGTCTCGGCATGGTCTACCAGCATTTTACGCTAGTGCCGGCCATGACCGTCGCGGAGAACCTCGTGCTGGCTCGTGACGACGTCCCGGCCGTGGTGAACTGGCCGAAGGAGATGAAGGAGCTCGAGGCCTTCCTGGCGCGAATGCCCTTCAAGGTGCCACTCGGCGCAAAGGTCTCTGACATCTCTGCCGGCGAACGGCAGAAGTGCGAGATCCTCAAGCAGCTCTATCTCAAGCGCCGCTTCCTGATCCTGGACGAGCCGACCTCGGTGCTGACGCCGGCCGAAGCCGACGAAGTGCTCGCTATGCTCCGCGACATGGTCGTCAAGGGCGAGCTGACGATCCTGATGATCACGCACAAGTTCCGCGAGGTCATGGCCTTCGCCGACGAGGTGACGATCCTGCGCCGTGGCAAGCTCGCGGGTACCGGTAAGGTCGCCGAGCTGACTCCGGACGCGATGGCGCGCGCTATGATCGGCGCCGAAGAGCTGACCGTGCAGCCGCCACGCACCGGCAAAGCCGGACAGGCGCGGCTAGAGCTGGAAAAAGTGCGTGCGCTGGATGATGCCGGCGCCATCGCCGTACGCGACGTCTCCCTCACCGTACGCGCCGGCGAGATCGTCGGCATCGCGGGCGTCTCCGGCAATGGCCAGCGCCAGCTCGTCGAAGTCTTGGCCGGCCAGCGCGAGCCGGAGGGCGGCGAAATCCGGGTCGCCGGCGGTTCCTATCACGCCAGCCGCGAGGAGATGCGGCGCCACAAGATGTCGCTCCTGCCGGAGGAGCCGCTCAAGAACGCCTGCGTCGGCGGCATGAGCGTCGCCGACAACATCGCCTTCCGCGAGTTCGACCGCGCACCTTTCGCCAGCGGCGGCTGGTGGCTCAACCGCCGCGCCTTCCGCGACGACGCGAAGAGGAAGATCGGCCAATACAAGATAAAGACGCGTACGCCGGAGACGCCGATCTCGGCGCTATCAGGGGGCAACGTGCAGCGCGCTGTGCTCGCCCGCGAGCTTGCGGGCGATGTCGAGGTGCTGATAGCAGCCAATCCCTGCTTCGGCCTCGATTTCGTGGCGGTGGCGCAGATCCACGCCGAGATCATGGCTGTCCGCAACCGTGGCGCGGCGGTGTTACTGGTGAGCGAGGATCTAGACGAACTGCTCGAATTGTCCGACCGGCTGGTGGTGATGTTCCACGGCGAATTCGTGTATGAAGCACGGACCAGCGAAGCCGATCACACCGAGGTCGGCCGGCACATGGCGGGGCACTGACTGGTCTTTGAGCATGATCTTCTCGGAACAGCGCTGTGCGCCTTTCCGGATCATGCTTTGGGAGCATCGATGGACGGCACAAGCGAGCGCGACGAGCACTTTTTGCGGTTGTATTTCGCGGTCGCCCGCCGCTCCCTCACCCACGGCAACCATCCCTTCGGCTGCATCGTCGTCGACGCCGACGGCAAGGTGCTGATCGAGACCGAAAACGGCTACATGCCGGACCACGACGGCACCGCGCATGCCGAACGTCTGGCGGCCACGGAAGCCTGCCGCACGCAAAGCCGCGAAGTGCTGGCGGCGGCGACGCTCTATTCCTCCGCCGAGCCCTGCGCAATGTGCGCAGGCGCGATCTACTGGGCCGGCATCGGCCGCGTGGTCTATGGTCTCAGCGAGCGCCACCTGCGCGGCATCACCGGCAACCATCCAGAGAACCCGACGCTCGACCTGCCGTGCCGCGAGGTCTTTGCCAGCGGCCAGCGGCCGACCGAGGTCGTGGGCCCATTACTCGAAGACGAGGCCGAAGCACTGCACGACGGCGTGTGGACGAAGTAGAGCCTCAACGCATTCGGCATCGTAGATTCCATGGGCGGTGAGCGTGGCCTTTCCGATAGGTTTGGGTTTCCACACTCGAACCGATGGAGAGTCAGATGCAAGCATCGACCGTAGACACGCTCACCGCCGGCCATATTGGCACAATTTTCGTTGCGATTGAACTCAGCCAGAAGACGTGGCTGGTGACGCTGCACAGCCCGGATCGGGATCGGATGTCGCGCCACAAGCTCGAGGGGGGCGATCATGCGGGGCTGCTGGCGCTCATTGAGAAGGTCCGCAGCCGGGCGGCGGAGAAGCTCGGATCGGTGCCGCGGGTGGTGAGCTGCTACGAAGCCGGCTATGACGGCTTCTGGCTGCATCGTCTGCTGGAGGCCGCCGGGATTGTGAACTTCGTGTTCGACCCCGCGAGCATTGCGGTGGAGCAGCGATCGCGGCGGACCAAGACGGACCGGATCGACGGTGAACTTCTGCTGCGGACGTTGATGGCCTATTTGCGCGGCGAGCCGCGGGTGGTCCGGATTGTGCGGGTGCCGAGTGTGGCGCAGGAAGACGCCAGGCGCGCCAGCCGCGAACGCGATCGGCTGGTCAAGGAACAGACGGCCCATACCAACCGGATCAAGGCGCTGCTGCGCCTTCTGGGAATGGCAGTCGGCAATCCGCGGCGGCGCGACTGGCTGAGCTGGCTCGCGCGGCAGCGTGACTGGCAGGGGCAGCCGCTGCCGCCGCATCTGTTGGCCGAAGTGACGCGCGAGCACGCGCGGCTGATGCTGATGCGGAAGCAGCTTGCGGTGCTGGAAAAGGCGCAAGCCGCTCCCGCTCCCGCTGTTCCTGCGCAGATGGCTGAGCGGAAGGATCTGCTGCAGCGGCTCAAGGCGCTCGGGCCGGCCTTCACCGCGATGCTGGTGAACGAGGTGTTCCACAAGGACTTTCGCAATCGGCGCGAGGTCGCCAGCTACGTCGGACTGGCGCCCAGCCCCTGGCAGAGCGGCGGCATCGATCGCGAGCAGGGCATCAGCAAGGCAGGCAATCCGCGCGCGCGCCTCAAGGCGATTGAGCTGGCCTGGCTGTGGCTGCGCCATCAGGCCGACAGCGAGCTCAGCTGCTGGTTCCACACCCGCACCGCCACTGCCGGCAAGCGGGCCAGGCGCATCGCCATCGTCGCACTGGCACGCAAGCTGATCGTGGCGCTGTGGCGCTATCTCGCCACCGGGCTCGTACCTGCGGGGGCAACCATGAAGGCATAAAACCCAACCAGCAACCGGGCGCTGCGCTTCGCCGCAGTCCGCGCGGGATGGATGATGACCGTGCCACCCATGGGCCGAACAAAAACAGCCGTTTTGTAGATGGGTCTCATCCTCAGGCTTCCTTGCCGCAAGCATGCGGAATGTGGGTCCGGACCACACCAGTCCGACCGGATATGAGGTGATGCAGTGAGCTGCAAAAATCTTCGGAAGCCAATCCTCGCCGGAACACGGTCGTCGCGCTGCGCTACGCATGGCTCCGCGCGCCGCCCTCGCACCCCTGCCAACCTCACTCAGGCCAATCGAAAAGCCTTGACTCGCAAATCCCCATATGAGGGTGGGCAAAGGCGCGCGCTCTTCGCGCGCCGTGCCCACCATCTATCTGTATATGTGAAACGATCGGTGGGCACGCTTCGCTTTGCCCACCCTGTACCCTTCTGACGTTCGTGGCCGGCCTACAGGTGTAGACTGGCTTTCGGGCCGATCTGCTGGGAGCAGCCTTGCCCACCTGTGCCTTGAGCACCCACGTAGGAACCGCGCCCCGGCGGAACGGCCGCGATCGAGATCCAGTAGGAGGTTTTGCGCCGAGAGCGCCAGTACAGGGATCGATCAGGATCGCGGCTGGCCCGCTTTGAGAGCGAGGAGATCCAACAATGGTCAACGACGTGCAATGGTTCGTCGGGATCGATTGGGCAACGCAGAGCCATTGCGTTTGCCTGCTGGATGCCGAAGGACGATCGGTCGGTCAGCGCGACTTCGCGCATGGCGGGGCCGGACTGACGGAGCTGCGTGATTGGCTGCTCGAGAAGACCAAGGCTGCACCGGGACAGATCGCGGTGGCGATCGAGACGCCGCACGGCCCGGTGGTAGAGATGCTGCTGGAGCATGGCTTTGTGGTCTTTGCCATCAATCCCAAGCAGCTCGACCGGTTCCGTGATCGCTTCACGGTAGCTGGCGCCAAGGATGATCGCCGCGACGCCTATGTGCTTGGAAGTTCGCTGCGCACGGACCGTGCGGCCTTCCGGCAGCTTGCGGCCGACAATCCGGTGGTGATCGAACTACGCGAGTGGTCGCGCATGGCGGAGGAACTGCAGCAGGAGCGCACGCGGCTTGCCAATCGCCTGCGCCAGCAGCTGTGGCGATATTATCCACAAGCGGCCAAGCTGACCGACGATGTCGCCGACGATTGGTTCCTGGCACTTTGGCAAAAGCTGCCGACCCCGGCCCGCGCGGCCAAAGCCGGCGAGAAGGCAATCGCGCGCATCCTCGGCGCATACCGTATCCGCCGCCTCGATGCGGCGACGGTGCTCAAGACCTTGCGCGAGGCGCCGCTGTTCGTGGCGCCGGGCACGACGGAGGCCGCCTGCGCACATATCCGCAGTCTTGCGGCACGTCTGCACCTGGTCAATCAGCAGATCAAGCAGGCGCAGCAGAGTCTGGACCGCCTGTGCGCCGAGCTCGAAGCAGAGGAGAATCCCTCGGGGCAGAGCTGCGAGCAGTGTGACGTGACGATCCTTCGCTCCTGGCCAGGAATCGGCAGAATCAACCTCGCCACACTGCTTGCCGAGGCCGCAGAGCCCCTGCGCAGACGAGATTATCACGCCTTGCGCGCCTTGGCAGGGGTCGCGCCGGTGACGCGGCAAAGCGGTAAGCAGCGCTTCGTGATCCGCCGCTTGGCCTGCAACAGACGGCTGCAGAGCGCCGTTCATCACTGGTCGCGCGTCGCGCTTCAACACGACGCGGCCCCGCGGCGACGCTATGACGCTTTGCGGCAGCGCGGCCACGGCCATGCGCGGGCGCTCCGTGGTGTGGGAGATCGCCTGCTCTTTGCCTTGTGCGCGACGCTCAAACACCAGGTACCCTACGACGCAGCCTACACGAGCGTGAAGACCTCGCCAGCGGGCTGAGCCGTTCCTTTGTTCGGCCGCATGCGACCGTTCCTTCGTCCCGACCTGCCGGTCGGCAGAGCGCCGCGCGCAGACGCTATCCAGGATGCCCTTTGGCACCGGCAAAGCCGGCGCGAAGCGTCCTGGATAGCGTCGAGCACGGTGCTATGCTCATCAACCAGCGGACGCCCCTTGACGAAGGGTAGGAGGTCCTACGGCAGCTACGCTTCACGCTCCACAAACAGAATAACGCCGCGCATTCCGGCGCGGCGCCACGCGTCCCATCAGAACTTCACAGTAACACCACCATAGACCGTGGACTCGGTGCAGCTCTTGGTGCTCTGGCCAGTCGCCGCGACCGTGCAGACACCGGCCATGGCGTTGTGGTCGAGGCCGAACTTGTTCTGCCAGTAGCGATAGGCGACCCAGAGGTCGACGAAGTGCGAGTACTTGTCACCCCAGGCCGCTTTCGACGCGTCGAAGGTCAGGCGGATCGGCTCGCTATTGAGCTCGGTCTTGGACGCGGTGGAGAACCGGCCCACGCCAGACAGCGCGGGAAGGCCGTTCGAGTCGCCCTTCGGCCCATACCAGCCGGCGCGACCACTAATCGACCAGAACTGCATGTCCGGCGGCAGGAAGCCGAGGTCCATGTAATAGTTGATTTCGACGGCCCAGGTCGGACGGTAGCTGACGTTGCCGTCCGAGTTACAAGTCACGCCCACGACGCCAGCACCGAACAGGCCGCACTGGGTGAAGGCATTGTGGTTCAGGAACTCGTAATACATCAAGGGCGCGACATTGATATAGCCCTTGTACGGAAGGTCGAAAGCGAACTGCAGGCCGACGACGACGTCGCGCTTGGCCGGCGTCAGGAAGTTGTTCTCGGTATTGGCATCCATACCGACCTCGAACGAGATGTTGTGCAGCGGACCCATGGTGAAGGTCTTGGTGTTGAACAACTCGTTCCAGCCGAGGGTCGAGCGGAACAGGCCGTAAATCTCGGTCGCGCCGGCGCAGTCAGCAGCGCCGCCCGTGATGGTCACGCCCGGCGCGACGCAAGGGCTGGCGGGGTCGTTGTGACCCGACTTGAGCATCGAGATCGTGAAAAAGTTGGTGCCGTAAGCCCACAGATCGAAGTGGGTGAAGGAGTAGACTTGCTTGGCGGTGGTGCCGTTGATGCTGCCATCCGGGCGGACGCTCCACATGCCGGGATCGGTGCCCTTCGGCATCCAGGAGAACGACACGCGGTCGTCGATTACCAGGAAGAACGGTAGGTCCGCAGCCTTCTTGGCCGCCGCCTTGAGCGGCAGATCCGCCGCGTGAGCCCAGCCACCGATGGCCAGCGTAGCAAGAGACAGCGCCGTTGCTGCAATTGCCGTGAAACGAAAGGACATTCTAAACACCCCCAAAGGTTGACGCTCGAAAATCAAGCCTCATGGGTGCGACACTTGCGCCGTTCCTCTGATGTGAGAAGCCTCAACTTTTTCCAGGGCATGCCGGATGTTTCGGCAGCACGCGCAGTTGGATCGCGGATTTTCCCCACCGTGCAGAAAGCACGGCCGCTGCAAGGACGCGCCGGGTAGTACCGACATTTCCCGATTGTTCTTGTTCGGATTTTGCGTCGAATGACCACGCCAAAGCTGGTCACGGATGCGCATCATCGCGACGCCCGGACGAAGCGGGCGAGGACCATGCACCTGTTGCTCAACTTGACATCACGCTTGCACGGCGGGTTCCGATTTGGTTTGAACCGTCACAAATTTGCAACAGACGTAGCGAGCGCAGCGTAATCTCGGCTACCGTACAAGTACCGACTCGCAGAGTGTCGGTCATAAATCTTGGGAGCCTGCGATTCCGGCGCGCTTGCCAAAGCCTTGAGCAAGGAATGACGCTTTTTCGCTACTTACGCCGCAGTCTAAACTGGCCCACAATTGAGGCACTCACCCTATCCATGCATACGTGACAGCGAATGTTCGATTCGACGCCCAAGGGCCTGCACTCCGGCGAGCCGCCACTGCTCCAGACGATCGGGCTCACCAAGCGCTATGGCGAATTTCCGGCCAACGATTCCGTCGACATCGACATCTGGCCGAAGGAGATCCACGCGCTGCTGGGCGAGAACGGCGCCGGCAAGTCGACACTGGTCAAAGCCATTTACGGCCTGATCCAGCCAAGCGCGGGCGAGATCCGCTGGCAGGGCCAGCCGGTCGTGCAGTCGAGCCCATCGGAAGCGCGCAGCCGCGGCATCGGCATGGTGTTCCAGCACTTCTCGCTGTTCGACAATCTCACCGTCGCCGAGAATGTCGCGCTCGGCCTCGACGGAAGAGAGTCCTTCAAGGACATGTCGGCGCGGCTGGCGCAGGTGTCGAAGACCTATGGCCTGCCGCTCGATCCCAAGCGTGAGGTCTGGCAGCTGTCCGTCGGCGAACGCCAGCGCATCGAGATCGTCCGCGCGCTGATGCAGGACCCGAAATTCCTGATCCTGGACGAGCCGACCGCGGTGCTGACGCCGCAGGAGGCCGACCAGATCTTCATCGTGCTCGAACGGCTCAAGGCCGAAGGCCGCGCCATTCTTTACATCAGCCACAAGCTCGAGGAGGTGAAGCGCCTCTGTGACACCGCCACGATCCTGCGCGGCGGCAAGAAGATCGAGACCTGCAATCCCCGGCTCGAGACCGCGGTCTCACTTGCACGCATGATGGTCGGTGGCGAGATCAGAGAAGTGAAGGCAGCCGCCGGCCGGAAGACAACGATCCCGCGACTGGTCGTCAACGATCTCTCGCTCGCATCTAGCGAGGCGCACGGCGTGAGGCTCGAGCACATCTCGTTCGAGCTGAAGGGCGGCGAGATCCTCGGCATCGCCGGCGTTGCCGGCAACGGCCAGGACGAGTTGTTCGCAGCGCTGTCCGGCGAACGGCTGTCGAAAGATCCCGGCACGGTGGTGATCGAAGGCATCGCCGCCGGCCATCTCTCCATCACGCAGCGGCGCAAGCTTGGCGCGGCCTTCGTGCCCGAGGAGCGGCTCGGCCACGGCACCGCGCCACGCATGAAGCTGTCGGAGAATGCGCTCCTTACGGGGCACGCCGCCAGCGGCATGGTCCATCACGGCTTTATCGATACCGCGGCCACGCTGAATACGGTCGACCGCGCCACCGAAACCTTCGACGTCCGCAAGGCCAAGCGCGATCCGGAAGCAGCATCCCTCTCCGGCGGCAATTTGCAGAAATTCATCGTCGGTCGTGAGATACTGCGCAACCCGGCCGTGCTGGTGGTGAGCCAGCCGACCTGGGGCGTCGATGCCGGCGCTGCCGCTGTTATCCGCCAGGCGTTGCTCGACTTGGCCACCGCAGGCGCCGCCGTGTTGGTGACCAGCCAGGATCTCGACGAGCTTGCCGAGATCGCCGACCGCATCGCCGTGATGTTTCACGGCCACCTGTCGGAGCCGCTCGCCACGCGCGATGCGACACGCGAAAAGCTCGGCCTGTTGATGGGCGGCAGCAGGCTGGAGCCGAAGGAGGCCGCGCATGCAGCTGGTGCTTGAGAAGCGCACTGAGCGCTCCAACACGATCGCGCTGGTCTCCCCGCTAATCGCGATCGGCCTGACGATCGTGACCATGACTATCCTGTTCGCGATTCTCGGCAAGAATCCGCTGCTCGCGCTGCAAGCCTATTTCATCGCGCCCCTGACCGACGGCTATTCACTCCAGGAGATCGCGGTAAAGGCGACGCCGCTGGTGATGATCGCCATCGGGCTGTCGCTCTGCTACCTCGCCAACGCCTGGAATATCGGTGCCGAGGGACAGTTCCTGATCGGCGCCGTCGCCGGAAGCTGGATCGCAGTGAAGACACAAGGCACCGACGCCGGCGCCTGGGTGCTGCCGGCGATGCTGGTGCTCGCAGCCGCCGCAGGCGCGCTCTATGCGTTGATCCCGGCGATCTGCAAGGTGAAGTTCGGCGCCAGCGAGATCCTGACCAGCCTGATGCTGGTCTATGTCGCCGACCTGCTGCTGGATTATCTCGTCCGCGGGCCCTGGCGCGATCCGAATGGATTCAACTTCCCGACCACGGCCGAGTTCGATCCGGTGGCGACGGTGCCGCTGTTAATCGAAGGCGGTCGGCTGCATCTCGGCTCGATCATCGCGCTGCTGGTCGTTGCAGCAGCCGCGATCCTGCTCGGGCGCACCATCAAGGGTTTCGAGATCCGCGTGGTCGGGGCCGCGCCGCGCGCCGCGCGGTTCGGCGGCTTCAACGCCAACCAGCTGATCCTCCTGACCTTCGCGGTATCGGGCGCGCTGGCGGGCCTTGCCGGCATCATCGAGGTCGCCGGTCCCGTTGGACACCTCCAGCCCGGCATCTCGCCCGGCTACGGTTTCACCGCGATCATCGTTGCCTTCCTCGGCCGGCTGAACCCGCTTGGAATATTAATTGCAGGGCTTTTTCTCGCACTAACTTTTATCGGCGGCGAGCAGGCGCAGATCGCAATGAAGATCCCGTTGGACGTGACCAAGGTCTTCCAGGGCATTCTGCTGTTCTACGTGCTCGCCTGCGACTCCCTCATCCTCCACCGCTTCAAGCTGGTCTTCCCGAACCGTCAGGTGGCCCGTGGAGCTGGTTGAAGCCATCATCCTGTCGGTGCTCGCCGCCTCGACGCCGCTCCTGATCGCGGCGACCGGCGAGCTCGTGACGGAGCGCTCGGGCGTCCTCAATCTCGGCGTCGAGGGCATGATGATCGTCGGCGCGGCCTGCGGCTTCGGAGGCGCCTGGCTGACCGGCTCGATCTTCATTGGCGCGCTGTTCGGCATCGTCGCGGGCACGCTGATGTCGCTGATCTTCGCGCTGATGGCGCTCGGGCTTGCCGTCAACCAGGTTGCGACGGGCCTTGCGCTGACCATCCTCGGCGTCGGCCTGTCGGGTCTGATCGGTGCGGGCTTTGTTGGCGAGCGCATTACGCCGGCGGCGCATCTTGCCATTCCCGGCCTGACCGACATCCCGCTGATTGGCCACGTGCTGTTCGGCGAAGACGCGTTCGTCTATTTTTCCATCGCACTCATTATCGGCATCTGGTGGTTCCTGTACCGCACGCGCGCGGGATTGATCCTTCGTGCCTGCGGCGACAACCACGTCTCCGCGCATGCACTCGGCTATCCCGTGCTGCGCATCCGCACCCTCGCCGTGATGTTCGGCGGGGCCTGCGCCGGACTCGCCGGCGCCTACCTGCCGCTCGCCTATACGCCGTTCTTCATTTCCGGCATGACTGCGGGCCGCGGCTGGATCGCGCTGGCGCTGGTGGTGTTTGCGTCCTGGCGGCCGGGCCGCCTCATGGTCGGCGCCTATCTGTTCGGTGCGGTGACGATCCTGCAACTTCATGCGCAAGGCTGGGGCGTCGGCATTCCCTCGCAATTCATGTCGGCGCTGCCTTATCTCGCGACCGTTATCGTCCTGGTCCTGCTCTCCCGCGCGCGCACCGGCGGCTCGACCGCCCCGGCCGCGCTTGGCACCGTCTTCGTACCTGATCGCTGATTTTTTTCCGCGACGGGCGCGATGGGGCGCGCAAGTTGCGGATCGTGGCTTTCCCCTGATCTTTGGAGATTGATGATGAGGAAATCACTTCTTGCACTGGCTGCCGGCCTCCTGCTCGCCGGGAGCGTCAGCGCAGCCTCCGCCGCCGACAAGCTGAAAGTCGGCTTCATTTACCTCGGTCCGATCGGCGATCTCGGTTGGACCTACCAGCATGAGCTTGC
This sequence comes from Bradyrhizobium diazoefficiens, assembly GCF_016599855.1. Taxonomy (NCBI): domain Bacteria; kingdom Pseudomonadati; phylum Pseudomonadota; class Alphaproteobacteria; order Hyphomicrobiales; family Nitrobacteraceae; genus Bradyrhizobium; species Bradyrhizobium diazoefficiens. The sequence continues at coordinate 5,484,761 of NZ_CP067041.1, forward strand.
CCGCCAGGCGCTGGTGAAGGAGCTCGGCGATAAGATCGAAACCACCTATCTCGAAAACGTGCCGGAAGGGCCCGACGCCGAGCGCGCCATCGAGCAACTCGTCCGCGCCGGCAACAAGCTGATCTTCACGACGTCGTTCGGCTACATGGATCCTACGCTGAAGGTCGCCAAGAAATATCCGAACGTGCATTTCGAGCACGCCACCGGATACAAGCGCAACGCGAACATGTCGACCTATTCGGCCAAATGTATCAGGGCCGCTACATTCAAGGCCTGATCGCGGCCAAGATGTCGAAGTCCGGCGTGCTCGGCTATATCGGCTCGTTCCCGATCCCCGAGGTCGTCTCCGGCATCAACGCGACGATGATCGCGGCGCAGACCATCAACCCGAACATCAAGGTCAAGATCATCTGGGCCAATACCTGGTTCGATCCGGGCAAGGAGGCCGACGCCGCCAAGGCGCTGATCGACCAGGGCGCCGACGTCATCATGCAGCACACGGACTCGCCGGCCGCGATGCAAATCGCCAGCGAACGCGGCAAGCTGGCCTTCGGCCAGGACTCCGAGATGATCAAGTTCGGACCCAAGACCCAGCTGACCTCGATCCTCGACAGCTGGGGCCCCTACTACATCGAACGCGTCAAGGCCGAGCTCGACGGCACCTGGAAATCAGAGGACACCTGGGGCGGCCTCGACAGCCACATGTTCGCGATGGCGCCGTACACCAACATGCCCGACGACGTGAAGAAGATCGCCGAGGATGCCCAGGCCGCGATCACCGCCGGCAAGCTGCACCCTTTCAAATGCCCGGTGATTGGGCAGGACGGCAAGGAGATCGAGTGCAAGGGCGGCGCCAATCTCGCCGACGGCCAGATTCTCGGCATGAATTTCTACGTCAAAGGCATCGACGACAAGCTGACGGGCAAGTAGCACGCTTCTTGCTTTGACTAAATCACCTGCTCCTCCCGGAGGAGGTTCGGAGGGGGTGGCCAGAAGCACTCGGCACTTGTGGTCGCCCCCTCTTTTTAGCTTATCCCGCCTGCATCGCCCGCGCCGCGGAGCCATGCCGGCGGATGAGGTCCGGAACGTCCAGTCCCGGGATCGCGCCGTCGACCACGGCCCAGTTTCCCGCCACCATGACCCGATCGGCTCGATGCGCCCCACACAGCACCAGTGCGGCCAAGGCATCGCCATGGCCGGAGAAGCGCAGCTCGTCCAGCTTGAACAGCGCGAGGTCGGCAGCCTTGCCGACCGCGATCTCGCCGAGTTCCGGCCGGCCGACACAGGCCGCCGAGCCCTTGGTGGCCCAGCGCAGCGCATCCTTGTGGCTGACCTTGGTCACGCCGTAGCGCGCCCGCTGCAGCAGAAACGCGGCCCGCACCTCCTGCATCAGGTTCGATCCATCGTTGGAGGCCGAGCCGTCGACGCCAAGCCCGATGCCAACGCCGGCCTCCTCCATCTCGCACACCGGACAGCAGCCGGAAGCCAGCAGCTGATTGCTGCAGGCGCAATGGCTGATGGTGGTCTTGGCCTTGCCCAGCCGCTTGATCTCGTTCGCATTGAAGAAGATGCCGTGGGCGAGCCAGGTGCGCGCATTGAGCCAGCCGCACTGTTCGAGATAGTCGAGCGGTCGGCAGCCATACATCTCTTGGCAGAACTTGTTCTCATCCTCGGTCTCGGCGAGATGAGTGTGCAGGCGCACGTCGAGCTTGTCGGCGAGATCGGCGGTGCTGCGCATCAGCGAGGTCGTCACCGAGAAGGGCGAGCAAGGCGCCAGCGCAATCTGCACCATTGCATCCGCACCGCGCTGGTGATGCTTCGCGACGACCCGCGCACTGTCGGCGAGGATGGTGTCCTCGTCCTGCACCACGCTGTCAGGCGGCAGGCCACCGTCGCGCTGCGACAAATTCATCGAGCCGCGCGTCAACAGCACCCGCACGCCCAGCCGCTTTGCGACGCCGACCTCGATATCGACGGACTCCTCGAGCCCCGCCGGGAAGACATAGTGATGATCGGTTGTCGTGGTGCAGCCCGACAACAGCAGCTCCGACATTGCCACGGTGACGCTAAGCTCGAGCGCGTCAGGCGTCAGCTTCGCCCACACCGGATAGAGGGCCTGGAGCCAGGGAAACAGCTCGCGATCCATCGCCGCCGGGAGCGCCCGCGTCAGCGTCTGGTAAAAGTGATGATGGGTGTTGATGAGGCCTGGCAGCACGACATGCTCGCGCGCGTCGAACACCGTGACATCGGCGGTCGCCGGTATTCCCCCGGCCGGCACGAGCTCGAGAATGCCGTCATCTTTGACGACGATCCCGCGCTCCGCACGATCGGCGAGGACGGCCAGGGGATCCCTGATCCAGATCGGCTTTGAGTCGCTCATGCGCCTGCTTCTCCCGACATCCGCTGACGGCAGGCCTGCAAGGCAAGGGCCAGGCCGAGAGCGTGACTACTGCGACTTCTTGTTGCCACTTGGCGCTGGTCTTGCAAGACTTTCCCTCAGCAAATCACTCGGCGCGGGTTGGCCCAGCCATGGACTTGAATACCATCACAGCAGTCAGCCATCCGCAAACGCGCGCAGACTTGCTCGTTTGGACGCCAGGTGATGCCTGGCTCGCGGGCGGCACCTGGCTGTTCTCGGAGCCGCAAGTCCATCTCACGCGGCTGATCGATCTCACCGATCTGAACTGGCCGGCGTTGACGATCACCGGGAGTCACCTCAGCATCGCCGCCACCTGCACGATCTCGCAACTCGATGCGCTCGCTTGCCCGACCGACTGGCTTGCAGCACCGCTGATCAGCCAATGCTGCCGCGCTTTTCTCGCCTCGTTCAAGATCTGGAAGACGGCGACGGTCGGCGGCAACCTCTGCATGTCGCTGCCGGCAGGGCCGATGATCTCGCTTACCGCGGCGCTTGACGGCATCTGCACCATCTGGAAGGTCGGCGGCGGCGAGCAGAGGATGCCCGTCGCCGACTTCGTCACGGGCAACCAGCGCAACCGGCTGTCGCCGGGCGATCTGCTGCGGCAGATTGACATTCCGCTTGCTGTACTCAAGCGCCGCGCCGCGTTTCGCCAGATCTCGCTGGCGCCGGTCGGCCGCTCCGCAGCGCTTCTGATCGGACGCCTCGATGACGATGGCGCGCTGAAGCTGACTGTGACGGCGTCGACCGTGCGTCCAATCCTGTTGTCGTTTCCAGAGCCGCCCGACGCGAGCGCGCTTCGCACGACGATCATCGAGGAGATTACGGATGATCTCTATCACACCGACATTCATGGCAAGCCGCTCTGGCGCAAGCATATGACGCTGCGGCTCGCCGAGGAGATCCGCACCGAGCTCCTGGGTGTGACGTCGTCATGAGCTTCGAGGTCAACGGCACGACATTTCCGCAAGCGCCACGCCCCGGGCAATGCCTGCGCACGTTTTTGCGCGAGCTCGGTCAATTCGGGGTGAAAAAAGGCTGCGACGCCGGCGATTGCGGCGCCTGCACGGTGCTGCTCGATGGCGAGCCCGTGCACAGCTGCCTGATCCCGGCTTTTCGCGCGGAGGGGCGCGCCATCACCACGATCGAAGGATTTTCCGGTGGCGGCGGTGTGCACCCGATGCAACAGGCCTTCCTGGACGCACAGGGATTCCAATGCGGCTTCTGCACCGCCGGCATGATCCTCACCTGCGCCGCACTGAACCAGGCCCAGCGCACCGATCTCGGCACTGCGCTGAAGGGTAACATCTGCCGCTGTACTGGCTACCGCGCGATTGAGGATGCGATCGACGGCAAGACCAGTGTCGAGCGGAGCGTCGAGGCCGGAGCCGCGTTCGGCCGCAGCCTGCCGGCGCCCGCGGGCCCGGACATCGTCCGCGGCACGGCGCGCTACACGTTCGACACCGAAATCGAAGGTCTGCTGCATATCAAGCTGCTGCGCTCGCCGCACGCGCATGCCAGGATCGTCGCGATCGACAGATCGGCGGCAATGGCCGTGGCCGGCGTGCACGCGATCCTGACGCACGAGGATGCGCCGTCGGTGCTGTTCTCGACGGCGCGGCACGAGAAGGACTGGATGGACCCCGAGGATACCCGCATCCTCGACGACACCGCCCGCTTCATCGGCCAGAAGGTCGCGGCCGTGGTTGCCGAGAGCGAAGGCGCTGCCGAGGAGGCCTGCCGCCGGCTGAAGATCGATTACGAGATCTTGCCCGCGCTGACCGATCCTGAGAAGGCGATGGCACCGGGGGCTCCGCTCGTTCATCCTGATCGGACCAGCGCAAACCGCATTGCCGACGCGCAGCGCAATCTCGTCGCCGAGACGCATGGTGAGTTCGGCGATGTCGCCTCGGCACTCGCCACATCCGCGGTCACTTACGAGGCCACCTTCCACAGCCACCGTGTGCAGCACGCGGCGCTGGAGACCCATGGCGGCCTCGCCTGGCTCGATGGTACAGGCGTGCTCAATGTCCGCACCTCGACTCAGGTGCCGTTCCTGACCCGGCGTGCGCTTTCGGACATCTTTGGACTTCCCATGGACAAGGTCCGCGTGTTCTGCGAGCGCGTCGGCGGCGGTTTTGGCGGCAAGCAGGAGATGTTCGTCGAGGATATTCTGGCCCTCGCCTCGCTGAAGACCGGGCGACCGGTCAAGCTCGAGCTCACCCGCGAGGAACAGTTCATCGCGACCTCGACGCGGCATCCGATGCGCGTCCACGTCAAGGCTGGCGCCGATGCCCAGGGCAAGCTCACCGCACTCCAGCTCGACGTGCTCTCCAACACCGGCGCCTACGGCAATCACGGCCCCTCCGTGATGTTCCACGCGCTATCGGAGTCCATTGCCGTCTACAACTGCCCGAACAAGCGCGTCGACGGATTCGTCGTCTACACCAACACGGTGCCCGCTGGCGCGTTCCGCGGCTATGGCCTACCGCAGACCGTGATCGCGGTGGAAGCCGCAATCGACGAGCTGGCCAGGCAACTTGGCATCAGTCCTTATGACATGCGCCGTCGCAACATCATCAGGGACGGCGACCCCATGCTGTCGCCGCCGCCCTCCGACTATCACGACGTGCTCTACGGCTCCTACGGGCTCGACCAATGCATCGATCTCGTCGAGCGCGCCATGCAGGCGGATCAACCGCAGCCCGAATTGTCGCCCGAATGGCTGACCGGCGACGGCATCGCGCTGACCATGATCGACACGGTGCCGCCCGCCGGCCACATCGCGGACGCCATGATCGCGCTTAACGACGATCGCAGCTTCGATCTCACCGTCGGCACCGCCGAATTCGGCAACGGCACCAGCACCGTGCACCGTCAGATCGCCGCGACTGTACTCGCGACCACGGTCGACAGGATCCACCTGCGCCAATCCGACACCGCCCATGGCGGCCACGACACCGGTGCCTACGGCAGCACCGGCACCTTCGTGGCCGGTAAGGCGACGCAAGCAGCCGCGATACAGCTGGCGACTGAGTTGAAGACCATCGCCGCCGGCGCGTGGCTTTGCGATGTCGGGACTTGCACGCTCGAAGACGAGTCCGTCGTCAGCGGCGTGCGGCGGATGTTCTTCGCTGAGCTGGCGAAGCTCGGGCGCGAGTCCGGCCGTCCGCTCGCGGCGCACGGCAACTCCAAGGGAACGCCGCGCTCGGTGGGCTTCAACGTGCAGGGCTTTCGCGTCGCCGTGAACAAGGGCACTGGTGAGCTCAGGATTCTCAGGAGCGTGCATGCGGCGGACGCCGGCGTCGTCGCCAATCTCATGCAGTGCCGCGGCCAGGTCGAAGGCGGTGTCGCGCAGGCGCTCGGTGCTGCGCTCTACGAGGAGATGGTGATCGATGCGGACGGCCGCGTCACCAATGCCAAATTCCGCGACTACCATCTGCCGACCTTCGCAGACGTGCCGCGCACCCAGGTGTTCTTCGCCGAGACCTCGGACACGATCGGACCGCTCGGGGCGAAGTCGATGAGCGAGAGTCCATACAATCCGGTCGCTGCCGCGCTCGGCAACGCGATCGCCGATGCCACCGGCATCCGCTTCACCGCACCGCCGTTCAAGCCGGACCGGCTGTTTCCGGCCCTGCACGACAAGTTCGGCGGCTAGCTCCCGCGATAGGTCGAATAGCTCCAGGGCGTCACCAGCAGCGGCACGTGGTAGTGACCTTCCGGCTCGCTGATCGCAAACCGCAGCGGGATCTCGTCGAGGAACGGCGGATCGGGGAGCTGCACGTTGCGCTCGGCGTAATATTTTCCGACGTTGAACCGTAGCTCATAGCGGCCGATCGGCAACGGACGGCCTCCGATCAGCGGCTGGTCGGTGCGGCCGTCGGCGTTGGTGACCGCCCGCGCGATCACGCGGCTCTCGCCGAGACTCGCGAGCTCGACCAGCTCCACCGCAATTCCAAACGCGGGCTTGCCAGCGTGGTTGTCCAGCACGTGGGTCGAGAGCCGGCCGTGCACTTTCAGCCCGTCGTCGGCGATGACGAGCTGATCGAGCCGCAGCGCCGAGATGCGGCCGATCTCCTCGATCGCCCGACGCGTCTCGGTCTTCGCAAGATTGCGCAAGCGCGTCTCGAAGTCGCGCAGGATGGAATCCCTGGTGTGACGCCGCACGCAGACGATAAAGGGGAAGCCAAACTTGTCACGATAGGCGCTGTTGGCGCGTTCGAACGCGGCGTATTCAGCCTCCGACAACCGGTCGAGGCCGGCGCTGTTCTGTTCCTCGGTCGATTCCGCCGTCAGGCCCGCTGCGCGCTGGGTCTTGTTGGCAAGATCGGGATGCGCCCGGATCAGCGCCAGCTGCACATCGGGTTCGGTGCTTTGGATCACCGCCATCAGCGCGGCATGCAGCTGGTGGATGCCGGCAAACGGCCGCTGCGCCGCGAGCTGCTCAGCGATTTCAGGCGAATATTCAACGACATTGGCGAGCGCGGCGACGAAATCGGCCTTACTTGCAGCGTTCAGATCGGCGAGCGGGATCTGCGGCATCGCCTCAACCGATCTCGAACGCGTCGGCAGCAAGATGCGCGTGCTTGTCGTGCCAATGCTGCGCGATCTGCAGCCGCGTCGGCACCCAGACGCGCTCGTGCTTGCCGATATAGTCGAGGAAGCGAATCAGGCCCGCGGTGCGGCCGGGTCGGCCTGCGAGGCGGCAGTGCAGGCCCACCGACATCATCTTCGGCGCGACCTCGCCTTCGGCATAGAGCACATCGAAGGCGTCCTTCAGATAGGTGTAGAATTGTTCGCCTTCGGCAAATCCTTGCGGGTTGATGAAGCGCATGTCGTTGGCATCGAGCGTATAGGGAATGATGAGCTGCTTGCCGTTCGCGCCCTTGACCCAATAAGGCAGATCGTCAGCGTAGGAATCGCAGAGATAGAGGAAGCCGCCTTCCTCCATCAGAAGACGGTTGGTGTTGATCGAGGAGCGCCCGGTGTACCAGCCGAGCGGCCGCGCGCCGGTGGCCTCGGTATGGACGCGGATCGCCTCGGCAATCTCGGCGCGCTCCTGCGCTTCCGTCATGTCCTTGTGCTCGATCCATTTCAGGCTGTGGCTCGCGATGTCCCAGCCGGACTCCGTGATCGCGGCGACGATTTCCGGATTGCGCTTCAGCGCGGTTGCGACACCGAACACGGTGGTCGGCCACTTCCGCTCATTGAATATCCGCCACAGCCGCCAGAAGCCAGCACGTGAGCCATATTCGAACATGGATTCGATGTTGGCGTGGCGCTGGCCGGGCCAGGGCTGCGCACCGAGCACGTCGGACAGGAACGCTTCCGACGCGCGGTCGCCGTGCAGGATGTTGTTCTCGCCGCCTTCTTCGAAATTGACGACGAACTGCACTGCGACCCGTGCGTTGCCGGGCCACTCTGGATGCGGCGGGTTGCGGCCGTAACCGCGGAGATCGCGCGGATAGCTTGTAGCGGTCACTCAGACCTCCTCTAAGCGGATCGGCAGCGCGCCTTTCCAGAGCACGCTCTTGCCCAGCGGCGCCAGATTCTCAAGGCCCGAGGTCAGCGTGATGAAGTGATTGCCGGCGAGCTGGCCCATCTTGCTCGCGAAGCGAACGCCGCCATAGGCGAGCAGGATCTCGGTCTCGCTGATGCCGCCGGGATAGAGGATGATCTGCCCGGGCGCGGGATAGCTGGTGGGATTCTCGTAGCCGACGCCGAAGTCGAGATCGCCGAGCGGCATCCACACGCCTTCGCCGCTCCAGCGCACATGGATGATGTGGCTCTCGAACGGCAGCACCTTGCGGAACGCCGCAACGGTCTTGGGCGCCGCCTGCTCCTCGAAGCGGGCATCGAAGGTGAAATCGCCCGCGCGGATAGCCAGTTTGCTCATCTCGTCTCTCTGGATCGGGGCCGACGGTCCCCCGGGGAATTTGCAAGCAAAGAGCACTCCAGCAGGTTTCGCGCAAGTGGCGCCGGGCCCCTACCTGCGGTCATAAGACCAGCGGAACGGGTGCTCCGCCGCAATCCGGCTCGGGTCTGTGGCCGGCGCAGGAGTTTCCTTGAGTTCCGCGTGCGGGCCCGGTCAAGCCAAGCGATGACAGCGAGTGTGTGGACGCAGACACACATTCGCGTCCTCGCGGCGCAATTCGCCCGAGCTTTGCCTGATCTCTTCACCGTCTTGTCCAAGAGGGCGCAGGGAAGGCCAGGTGCTGACCTCGCACCCGCGGTCCGCTGCGCGAAAAGCACACGCAGGAAAACCGCACAGCAGCATACAGGTGGCGCCAATCACTCGGCCTTCCCTGCGCGATGGTTTGACGGCTTATGCCGCGCTCTCCCGGGAGCCGAATTCCTTCTGGCCTCCCTCGCCTCGCGAATTGACGGTGTGGTTGACCCGGTTGGGCGCTCCACATCTCCGCGAAAAGCTTGACCGTAGCGACGACGGCCAGGACCACACGGTTTTGCCGTACGCGCGTTCGCCTGTCGCCACAGGGTCTTGCGGCAGTGTGCACACGCACCGCAAGAATGTTGGCGAGACCAACTTGACAGCGCCGCTCATCCGCACGCAGTTTCGGGCTCACAGGGACTACCCGCCCTGCCCGCACCCGTCGCACCGACGCTGCCGCGTCCACCGCAAGCCCGGCTCGCGATCAGTGATGACGTACGATCGATCTCAAGGATGAGCCGGGATCAGCGACACATAGCCACTTCCGAATTTCGGTAAAGTAGAATATTTTTCCAGGCGCGTCTTGACAGCTCTTGCGGGTGTTTTACCAGTCAGGCGACCGTCAGTACGGATCGTAATAATATCGCGGGCCGCCGTAGTAACCGTAGCCGGGCCCATAATAACGCGGGCCGCCATAATAGTTGTCGTAGTATTCCTGGCGCCGGCTCTCGGCGATTGCACCTCCGATCAGACCGGCCGCGGCACCCATGAAGGCAAGGCCCGCAGCGCTCGGTCCGCGCCGGTAATGCCGGTAATAGTGATGACGTCGCGCGGCGCTGAAATCGGTCGCGCTGGATGAGCCCTGTCCTGCCACGGCGGCCGTCGCGGCCGCTGCCTTGGCCGGCATCGGCGACGCGGCAGCCGAAGGCGACATGGACGCCACGACCAGGGCAAGACTGGCTGTTACAGCCAGCGCAGTGCTGCGCGTCACTTTCGAATTCACGGACCTGTCACTCATCTCAACGTCCTCTGTTCTCGCCAAGTGGAGATATGGTAACAAGACGCAATGCACAAATGACCGAAATGGTTTCGTCATCGCGGCAATCTGCCGCGCTTTGAACGATTGTAAGCCCGAAGCGTCTCCGACATCGCACGTCCTCGTCAAGGAGCGCGGCCTTGGCGGCAGCCCGGCCGTTCGCCCTAGCCTAGAGGTTGTGAACGATCTGGCAAGTCCGCTGCACGTGCCAGCATCAACTTGCCCGGCAGCGCGCGCTTCACGATAACGCCCCCAGCACGCCGCGCGTGGCCTTGTCGATCTCTTCGACATAGCGGCGGCGGGCGAAGGTCTCGGTCAGGAAGCCGACCACCTTGCGGCTGTCGGTGGAATCGACCACCGCCAGCATCTCGGCCTCGGCCTCGTCGAACACCGCCATCGCGCTCTTCACGTTCATTTCCGGGATCAGCACGATATCGGTCAGGCGCGCGAGCTCGATCACCTGGATCTCGTCGGCGATTGTGTCGAGGTCGCTGGAGAACAAGTCGGGCAGCAGGACGAGGCCGACATATTCGTCAGCATTGTTGACGATAACGATTCCAGGCCGCGATCCCAGCACGAATTCCCGCCGTGTCGCGGCGATGGTGGTGGTCGACGGCACCTTGCCGACGTCCGAGCGCATCAGCCGCTCGACGGTGAGGTTACGCAGCCAGCCGACGTCGTTGGCGCTGCGGATGGTCTCGCCGCGCAGATGCAGACGCCAGGTCGAGAAGGAGTGGCCGAACATGAATCGGACGCAGATCGAGGTGACGATGCAGCCGGCCAGCACCACGGCGGTGACGTCGACATTGCGGGTCATCTCGAGGACAAGAAACGACATGGTCAAGGGACCGCCGACGATGGCGACGCCCAGCGTCGCCATGCCGGTCAGCATCGCCACCAGCGGATCGATCGCAAAGTGCGGGCTGATCAGCAGCAGCACCGCGGCGAAGAATTTCCCGATCAGGCTACCGACAAACAGCGAGGCAAAGAAAAGTCCGCCACGAAAGCCTGACGCCAGCGAGATCAGGCAGGCCGTCACCTTCAGCGCAATGATGATGGCAATCAGGCCAATCGCCATGTCATGGAAGAGATCGAGTACCATGGCGCCGTGGCCGGCCGCGAGCACTTGCGGCGTCACGAGCGCAAAAGCGCCGACGATGAAGCCGCCGATCACCGGACGCAGCCAGACCGGGAGCCATTTGAACAGCCGCTCGAACATCGAGGACGAGCGCATCACGGCGATACCCACGCCGCTGGTGACGAGCGCGAGCCCGATCAGCGCCAGATATTGCTCGACGCCGACGGCGCTGACCTTGGGAATTTCGAGCGAATAAGGCGCGCCGCCGAGCCATTGCGCCGTCAGCGCGCCCGCCAGCGAGGCCGCCAGGATCGGCGCGGCGCTGCCGACCGAATAGACGCCGACGATCAGTTCGCAGGCGTAGAACGCACCAGTAATCGGTGCGCCGAAGGCTGCCGCAATCGCCGCCGCAGCGCCGCAGCCGACCATCAGACGGAGGTCGTTGCGGCGGAGATTGAAGAATTTCCCGAGCAGCGATGCAATGCCCGAGCCGATCTGGGTGTAGCCGGCCTCTAAACCGACAGAGGCGCCGCAGCCGTTGGAGATCAGGGTCTGGCTCGACACCACGACGCTGTCGCGCATCGACAGATTGCCGCCGCGGAGCGCGTTGGCCTCGATCGGGTCGACCGCGCTCGAGAGCTTCAGCCGCCGCCGCCACCATTCCATGACGCCGAGCACCAGGCCGCCAAGCGCGGGCGCGATCATCGCTGCCCAGGGACTGATATAGGCGTTGGCCGAGAGACGCACGTCGATGGGAATACCGTAGATCACGACATGGGCGATCTGCGCGATTTCGGCCATCAGCGTCACAATGGCGCCGGCCAGCGTGCCGATCACGAGCGCCAGCGGAATCAGGTAAAACTCGTTGCTGCGCAGGAGCGCGCGCAGCCGAACCATGGTGCGGTTCGTCCCCTTGCCGTCGACGAAATATCTGATCCGCGCGAACACCGCTTGCGAGCCCTACACTTCCGACAGGCCGTAGCCGGCCATGCGCTGACGGACCCGTTCGATCTCGGCGCTGGAGAGCAGCGGCGGTTGGCCGATCTGGAGACAGCCGTGATATTGCCGCGCCAGCGTCTCGACCTCGACGGCAAGCCACATCGCCTTGTCCAGTGTCTTGCCGAGCGCGATCATGCCGTGATGGTCGAGCAGGCAGGCGAGCCGGCCGTCCAGCGCGCGCACCGCATGCCCGGACAGTTCCACCGTCCCGAAAGTGGCATAGGGCGCGCAGCGGATGCTGTCGCCGCCGGCGGCCGCAATCATGTAGTGCACGGGCGGGATATCCATGCCCATGATCGCCAGAATGGTGCCATAGGTCGGATGGGCGTGCACGACGGCGTTGACGTCGGCCCGCGCCCTCAGGATGTCCAGATGGAAGCGCCACTCGCTGGACGGCTTCTGGTCGGGGGCATGCGAGCCGTCCATCGCCATGAAGACGATCTGGTCCGGCGTCATGGCGTCATAGGGCACGCTGGTTGGCGTGATCAGGAGCCCACCGCCGAATCGCACGCTGATATTGCCTGATGTGCCCTGGTTGATGCCGAGCGCGTTCATGCGGCGGCAGGCGCCGATGATGGCCTGTCTCGTGGCGAGTTCGTCCGCTGTCATCGACACCTCGATTTCATTTCGACCTTCCTGGCGATGAGCGTTTGTGAGACCGGAAGTACGTCAAAGCAACATGGCAGCGCAAGCGAAAGCGGACCCGCTCGAGCGCCGCCTTGCCGACGGGTTCGCCACGCTGCGAATTAGATCGTAAAATCAAGAGATTAACAGATTGCCGCGGCCCTATGACAGGCTCGCCCGTACGGCAGCAATACCGTTGATCACGAACTGGACCGAATAGGCCGCGAGCAGCATGCCGAGTACGCGCGAGAGCACGGCATTGCCGGTGCGCCCCAGCGTCCGCGCGATCAGGTTGGCGGAGACAAAGCAGAGCATGCAGAGCAGGCAGACCGCAAGGACCACCGCGATGATGATGGCGAGCTTCGCCCCATAGCCGGCATTGCCCGTCAGCAGCAGCGTGGTCGCAATCGCGCCGGGGCCGGCCATCATGGGAATGGCAAGCGGAAACACGGCGACGTCGGAGGCATGCTCCGCAGTCGCCTTGTCGGCTTCCCGCGCCTCGCGATGCGGGCGGTCGCCGAAGATCATCTGGTAGGACACGCCGAACAGCAATAGCCCGCCGGCGATCTGGAACGCCGGAATGCCGATCCCGAGCTGGCGCAGCAGCCAGTTTCCGACCAGCGCGATCACGACGAGGATCGAGGCCGCGATGAACGGAGCGCGTAGCGCCACCGTCCGCTTGATCTTGTCCGGCATGCCCCCGGTCGCGGCCAGAAACGCCGGCGCGAGGCCGACGGGATCGACCACAAGCAGCAACGTCACGAAGGCGGACAGGGCGAAGTCGATCATGGGTCAGGGGTCCCGCACGAGCATGGTTCTGGCGGCCAGCCATAGCGGCTCGCACAGACCTTCGCGAGGAACATTTGCTGATCCCGGCTCTTGATCGCGTGAGGATTGAGGAAGGGCATGCCTTCCCGTGTCGCCTCATGAGGAGGATCTATGGCTAAACAAGCAAAGAAACGTGCAAGCAAGAAAAAGACCGCGGCGCGCCGCCCGCGTCAGGCGCCCAAGATGCTGAGCGACCTCTTTCTGGAAACGCTGAAGGACATCTATTTCGCCGAGAACAAGATCATCAAGACGCTGCCCAAGATGGCCAAGGCCGCTCATTCGAAGGACCTTGCGGCCGCCTTCAACAAGCATCTGCGCGAGACCCAGGGCCAGGTCAAACGGCTCGACCAGATCTTCAAGATGCTGGGCAAGCCGGCGCGCGGCAAGCCGTGCGAAGCGATCAACGGCATCACCGACGAGGGCGCCGAGATCATGAAGGAGTTCAAGAACGCCCCTGCCCTTGACGCCGGCCTGCTCGCCTCAGCGCAGGCCGTCGAGCACTACGAGATCTCCCGCTACGGCACGCTGCGCACCTGGGCCGAGGAGCTCGGCATGCAGGACGCAGCAAGGCTGCTTCAGGAGACGCTGGACGAGGAAGAGGCGACTGATCACGCGCTGTCCGAGCTCGCGACCTCCGTCATCAACCTCGAAGCGGAAGAGGAGTACCGCGCCGCGGCCTGATCCGCGCGCCTCGTCCCATTGTTGCCTTCGGCGCCGCAGAACATCCCTGCGGCGCCGAAGTGTGTGATTGCAAGGGCCTGCCTCTCCTTCGGGGGCCTGGCATGCTCGGAACGCGCGACGCTGGAATTTGCGGGAACCATCCCCATATCCTCGTCTTCCAACCGCGGCGCCTTCCCCCGAGTTTGCCATGCAACCCAAAAATCCCTTCGACTGGATGCTGTCCGAAGCCCTCGACCAGCTGACCCGCGGCGAACGGCTGCGCCAGCAGTTCGGCCGTCAGGAAGCCTGCTGGGAGCCGCCGATCGACGTGCTTGAGACCGAGCATGAGCTCCTCATCCTGGTCGCGCTTCCCGGCGTCAATCCGGACAATGTCGAGACGGTGATCCATGACGGCGTGCTGGTCATTTCCGGCCAGCGCACGCTGCCGCCGGAGCTTCGCAACGCCCGCATCCATCGGCTCGAGCTGCCGCAGGGGCGTTTTGAGCGCCGCATTGCATTGCCCCTTGGCCGCTACGCCATCAGCCGCTTCGTGATGGACGGCTGCGTCGCACTGCGCCTCGCCAAATCCTGAGGTCGATCATGGCCACCGAACCGAAGAACAACGAACAGACCAATTCTGACGTGAAGATTCCGGAAGACGCGCTGATCATCATCCCCGTGCGCGAGATGGTGCTGTTTCCCGGCGCCATCGCGCCGATCGCGATCGGCCGGCCAAAGTCCATCGCCGCCGCGCAGCAGGCCCTGCGCGAGCAGCGGCCGGTCGGCATCGTCCTGCAGCGCAGCCCGGAGACCGAGGAGCCCGGCCCGGACGACCTGTATCGGGTCGCGACGATCGCCAACATCGTCCGCTACATCACCGCGCCCGACGGCACCCATCACATCGTCTGCCAGGGCGTGCAGCGCATGCGCATTCTCGACTTCCTGCCGGGAGCGCCGTTCCCGGCTGCGCGCATCCAGCAGATTCCCGAGCCGACCACGTCCTCGCCGGAAATCGAGGCGCGGGCGCTGAACCTGCAGCGCCAGGCCATCGAGGCGATCGAGCTGCTGCCGCAGGCGCCGCCCGAACTGGTCGCGATGTTCCAGAGCACCACTGCGCCCGGCGCGCTGGCCGATCTGGCAACCTCGTTCATGGACATCAAGCCGCAGGACAAGCAGGAGGTGCTGGAGACCATCGACCTTGTCTTGCGGGTGGAGAAGGTGTCGAAGCACCTGGCCGAGCGGCTGGAAGTGCTGCGCATCAGCAACGAGATCGGCCAGAAGACCAAGGCGTCTTTCGACGAGCGGCAGCGCGAGGCGATCCTGCGCGAGCAGATGGCGACCATTCAGCGCCAGCTCGGCGAAGGCGACGGCAAGGCGGCCGAGGTCGCCGAGCTGACGGCTGCGATCGCCAAGGCCAACATGCCGCCGGAAGCGGACGCGCACGCCAGGAAGGAGCTGCGCCGCTACGAGCGCATGCCGGAAGCCGCCGGCGAAGCCGGCATGGTCCGCAGCTATCTGGACTGGCTGATCGAACTGCCCTGGGCGCTGCCCGAGGAGAAGCCGATCGACATCAAGGAGGCGCGGCGCATCCTCGATGCCGATCACTTCGGCCTAGAGAAGATCAAGAGCCGGATCATCGAATATCTGGCGGTGCGCAAGCTGGCTCCGCATGGCAAGGCGCCGATCCTATGCTTCGTCGGCCCGCCCGGCGTCGGCAAGACCTCGCTGGGACAATCCATCGCACGCGCGATGGATCGCCCCTTCGTGCGCGTGAGCTTAGGCGGCGTGCATGACGAGGCCGAGATCCGCGGCCATCGGCGCACCTATATCGGCGCGCTGCCCGGCAACATCATCCAGGGCATCAAGAAGGCAGGCAGCCGGAACTGCGTCATGATGCTGGACGAGATCGACAAGATGGGCCGTGGCGTGCAGGGCGATCCCTCGGCCGCCATGCTGGAGGTGCTTGACCCCGAGCAGAACGGGACGTTCCGGGACAATTATCTGGGCGTACCCTTCGACCTGTCGCGCGTGGTCTTCATCGCGACCGCCAACATGCTGGACCAGATTCCGGGCCCGCTGTTGGACCGCATGGAGCTGATCAGCCTCGCCGGCTACACCGAGGACGAGAAGCTGGAGATCGCGCGGCGTTACCTGGTGCGCCGGCAGCTGGAGGCCAACGGCCTCTCGGCCGAGCAGGCCGAGATCGAGCCGGAGGCGCTGAAGCTGATCGTCAAGGGCTACACCCGCGAGGCCGGCGTGCGTAACCTCGAGCGCGAGATCGGCAAGCTGTTCCGGCATGCCGCCGTGCAGGTCGCCGAAGGCACGGCCGCGAAGGTCGTAGTGACCCCGAAGGACATCGCCACCGTGCTCGGCCAGCCGCGCTTCGAAGGCGAGATCGCGCAGCGCACCAGCGTTCCTGGCGTGGCCACGGGCCTGGCCTGGACGCCGGTCGGCGGCGACATCCTGTTTATCGAGGCAACGCGTGTGGCCGGCAAAGGCAGCTTGATCCTGACCGGTCAGCTCGGCGACGTCATGCGCGAGAGCGTGCAGGCGGCGCTGACGCTGGTGAAGAGCCGAGCCACCCAGCTCGGCATCGATCCCCAGCTGTTCGAAAAGAGCGACATCCACGTTCACGTTCCGGCGGGCGCAACCCCGAAGGACGGACCGAGCGCGGGCGTTGCGATGTTCACCGCGCTGACGTCACTGCTCACCAATCGCACCGTGCGCAGCGACACCGCCATGACCGGCGAGATCTCGCTGCGCGGCCTGGTGCTGCCGGTCGGCGGCATCAAGGAGAAGGTGGTGGCCGCAGCCGCCGCCGGCTTGAAGCGGGTGATGGTGCCGGCGCGCAACAAGCGGGACTACGACGACATCCCGAAGAGCGCGCGGGACGACCTCGAATTCATCTGGCTGGAGCGCGTCGACGAGGTCATCGCGGCGGCGCTCGAGCCGGTCGAGGCCAAGGTCGAAGCGGCGGAGTGATGCGATGAAGAAGCTGCTGGAAAGGGCAAAGAGATCGCCGACAATGCAGCGGCTGCGCCAGCTGCTCGATCGCGCCATCGGCGGCGTTCGCGATGCACTTGCGGCACCGGAGCCGAAGCTTCAGCCTGTTCCGGTCCGGGTGAAGCGCCGCAAGGGTTGAGCCCTCCGTCTCAGGCCCTCGCGGCTGCCCCAAATAGAAGGCTCCCTCTGACCCGAGGGGGTCTTTGCGTTGTTAGCCCACGGCGTCCTTGGCGGCCTTGACCGGGCGGGCGCGGACGATCTTCCGGGCCGGCTTGGCCTTGAACATCATCTCTTCGCCCGTGAACGGGTTGGTGCCCTTGCGTGCCTTGGTCGCGGGCTTCTTGATGACCACGAACTTGGCGAAGCCCGGCACCAGGAACAGGCCGTTCTTCTTCAGCTCCTTGTGGCCGACGTCGGTCAGCGTCTCCATGACGTTCTTGACGTCGCGCTTGGAAAGCTCGGTGGCGGTCGCAATCTTTTCAATCAACTGCGATTTGGACATTTGGGTTGGCATCGTGTCTCCTCTGATTCGTTGCCGGTTGCATATTAGACCAACCGGCGAAGGCCTATAGCCTTCTGCACAGTTTTGTCGCTGTTTTACGGGCTTTTTTGGCCACCTGTGGCAAAAAACCCTGCTTTTTAGCTACTTCCGGAGCAGGAGAAGCCTCGGGCAGCGAATTTTACCTTGTTTCAAAGGCCCGCACGCAGCCTTGCTAAAGCTGATTCGCCGCTTTCGACAAGCGACGGCCAGCCTCTTTGCCCGAGGAGGGGCGCGATTCACCCTGAAAAACAAGGCTAGATGCGCTCAAAGCCCGGGCACGACGACCTGGGGAAACATCACGCCCCCGCGGCGTTGTTTGCGATCACGTTGCGGTAGAAGCTGGCGCTGAGTTTCGGCGTACGAACCTGCGTGTCGAAATTGACGTGATAGAGCCCGAAGCGCTTGTTGAGCCCGAACACCCATTCAAAATTGTCCATCAGGCTCCAGAGGAAATAGCCGCGCACGGGGGCGCCCTCGGCGGTGGCGCGCTGGAGCTGGGCGAGATAATTGCGCAGATACATGATGCGGTCGGTGTCGTAGATCTTGCCGTCTTGCGTCACCTGGTCGTCACCGGAGGTACCGTTCTCGCTGATATAGATCGCATTGGTCTTCCAGATTTTTGCAGCCAGCTTCGGCACCCAGTAGATCGTCTCGGGACCGACGCGGAGCCAGTCCGAATTCATGTGCGGAAACGCTTTCGGGATCGGCAGCGGCATGAAGCCCGCGCCCTGGTCGGAGGCGATGATGTAGTGCTGCGGCGCGTAGATGTTGAGCCCGAGGAAATCAACCGGCGAGGAGATGATCTTCAGTTCCGCCTCGGTGTACTTCGGCGCGTTGGCGCCGGCATATTTCAGGAATGCATCCGTGTATCCGCCGGTCATGATGACGTTGAGATAGCCGCCGTTCAACTCGCGCAGCGCGATCTCGGCGGCGCGGACGTTCTCGGGCGTATCGATCGCGGGAATGCAGGCATCGATGTTCTCGGCCGGCCCCACCCGCGTGCCGCCGTGGCCGTGCGCACGCACCGCCTGCACCGCGAGCCCGTGCGCGAGCGCGCTGTTGTGCCTGATCTGGTTCACTTCGGCTTGCGGCAATGTCAGGCCCGGCGCATCGATGCCGATGCCGTAGCCGAAATAGACGAAGCGGCCACTCTCGTTCAGTGTGAACACGTTCTTGACGCGATCGGTCAAGTACTCGGCGATATAGGCCGCGTAGTCACCAAAGATCTTGCAGGTCTCCGTCGAGCGCCAGCCGCCGAAGCGGTCCTGCAGCGATTGCGGCAGGTCCCAGTGATAGAGCGTGAGCCAGGGCTCGATGCCGTTCTTCAAGAGCTCGTCGATAAGCCGATTGTAGAAGTCGAGTCCCTTCGGGTTGGGCTTGCCGTCGCCATCGGGAAACACCCGCGGCCAGGCCACCGAGAAGCGATAGGCCTTGCAGCCGAGCTCCTTAATGAGCGCGATATCCTCCTTGTAGCGGTGATAATGCTCGTTCGCGCGGTCGCCATTGGTGCCGTCCTCGATCTTGCCGGGGATGCGCACGAATTTGTCCCAGATGGAAGCCCCTCGCCCGTCCTCGTTGACCGCGCCCTCGATCTGATAGGACGAGGTCGCGGTGCCCCAGACAAAGCCTGCCGGAAGGCCGCCAGTGCTGGCTGGCGTCGCTGCCTGCTTAGCGTCCGCGATTTCAATGGGGCTTGCAATTCCGGCTGCGGACAACCCCGCGATTTTCGCGAACTGGCGACGCGAGACCTTGTCCGACATTGATGATGCTCCGCTTCTGCAGTTTGGCCGCGGCACAATGACGGGTCACAGGCGGTTTGAGAAGCGTCGGCACCCAAGTTTGAGGATGCAGAATTGCCCATGTCCGAGAACGCGGCATGTGGATATAGCCGACCGGTCCCGCCGGCGTCGCGATCAACGCGAGTGCTTCGGCAGCTTTGGAAGCTTGTCGGGATTGAACGCGGGGATCTGCCCGGTTTGTTCAGGTGCCGGCCGCTGCTGTTCAGTCAGAATGAGCGTACCATGGAGGACCATGCCCGGCACTTGTACTGCTGTCGCGGTGTAAGTCGCGATCTTGCCGGGACAGTTTCCCTCGATGTCCAGCGTGAGCTCGTCGTCGACCCCGAAGACCGTTGCGCGTCCACCGGTGTGGCGCTTCGTCGACACGGTGGCGGAGAAGCGATCTCCATCGATCTTGCAAGAGCCGTGATAGGTCATCAGGCTGTCGCGGCCCCAAATCTGGCCGTCTGCGACATGGACGATGCCGGTACCCTGGTCGAGCGGCGTGTTGTACCACGCCGCGTAGGTGCCGTCCTTCAGCATGGGAGCAGTCTCCCTGATAGCCCTCACGCGAATAGTCCGCACGATTGGCGGTAAGAAAATGGTTAATCGCACGACCCGTGCCAATCCGGATGATCCCGTCGCAGCTCGGCTTCAAGGTCCTGGATAATGCTGTGAAGCAGACACGCAGCCAGAGGGTCAGTCACCTCCCGCTCCAAATGCCGATAACGCGCAATCCGGAATTCCTGCTCTCTCAACTGGTGCTCTGTCATCAGAGGGGCCCTCCCGACAAACCGACGCAGAGAAGGCTAAATCGTTTCGTTACATTTTTCGGATCATTTGCCATGGTTTCTGATCGGTAAACGGGCCGCCGTGCCGGGCAAGTCATCGGGGAGACGTGAGGCTGCGGGCCCCCGTAGCTCCGCGAACCTGTTCGAACGCACCCGCTTGCAACGCCGCGCGCCTTTCCACCATGGCGTGATTGAACAGTTCAAGCACGAGGCCAAACGCCGCTAATTCCTCCTCCTCGATGGCGCCGTCGTCGTAGCATTCGAGCGTTTCACTTATGATGGCGTCGACCTCGCGTTGCATCGCAAGGAGATTCTGATTGGACTCAGCGGTGCGTACCCCGGAAACAATAGCCAGGATTCTGTTGCGATGGCTGGTATTTTCCTCCCTTTCATTCCGATTCAAATAGTGACGTAACCAGGCGCCGGCGGAACCGATGCCGGAGAGAAGCAGGAGCGCAAACCAGAAGTAGTCGCCGTACCTGTCGAGGAAGGTGCGTTCGGTGCCGTCGATGACCGCTGCCGCTCCGCGATGCACCGGCAACTCGGCATCTTTCTCGGTGTCCGGCTTGGTGATATGCGCAACGCCAGGTACCCGCTTGGCAATTACCTGGCGAACCGCGAACAGCTGTCGGAAAAAGGTCGCGACGGTCGTTTCAGACAAGGCCTTCTGCGCCACGATCAGATGGTTGACGCCGACCGTTTCGACCTTGTCATCCGGCCAGGCCGGTTTCGCATTGAAGACGCTCGGTGGAATTTCCTCGGACTCATAGCGCGGATGCTTCACGGCGATAGCTTCCGATGCATCGATTGCGAGAAACTTCGGCTCACCGCGCCCCCGCGCCGTCGCCGCGATCGCGTCGGAAGTGATCTTGCTGTCGAGCGGACCGACCGCCATGAACGCATCCAGGGTTGGGTCGCGGGCCATCTCTTCGATTTGGTCCGTACCAAAATGCGTGACCGACACCTTGTCCGGCTCCGCCCCCGAGGCGGTCAGGATGACGCGCAGCAACGCGACATTCGCAGGCGTCCGGCCAATCACACCCACCCGGTGTCCCGCGAGATCGGCGATCTCCTTGATTTTTGCCGCTGGCTTTCTTTTCGGGCTTTTGCCCGCAAGTACGGGAAGTGACCACAGCACCACGACGTTCTTTCGCAGCACGGCGACGGTCTGCGCGTCGGGCGGCATCTCCAGATCGCCACGACCGACCGCAAGCTGGGCCTTGCCAGCACGAAGCTGGGCAAGAGCTTCGACCGCGCCGTCGGTGGTGATCAGCGACAGCCTGACTGTCCTGCTTTCGCTGGCGAAGGCCGCAGCAGCCGCCTCGATCAATTTGTGATCTTCGCTTCCCGCCGGTCCGACGGCAATCCGCAGGGCGACGGGCTGCAAAAGATAGTACAACCCCCCTGCCGCGCCGACGAAAACAGCAAATCCAACCGCCAACACCAGCAGTAAGGTGTTGCTTCTTCTCCGTCGCCGGCGGGCTGCGTCGCTGGTCGCACTTGCAGCATCGGAGGAGGACATTTGCGTTGCCAGTCGGAGATCAAAAGCCTGTTGCTTGTGCAGGAGCACCACACTCCAAGGACAACGTCACAACAGCGATCTTGGTTGCACAGCTGATACGGCCGTCCGTGCTCGCGCCTAGAACGCCACCCGCATCCCCGCGTAGAATGCGCGCGGCCTGGCCGGGCTCAGCGAGCGCGGGTCGGTAAAGAGGTTTCCGCCATTGCCGAAATTGGGCACCGCGGTGGTATCGAAGAAGGTGCCGTAGGTCGCGTAGCGGTTGTCGAAGACATTATCGACCCTGCCGTAGAGCTGAACGTTCCTGGTGACCTGGTAGGAGGTATGGAGGTTGAACACCGCATAGGACGGCAGCTTTGAAGCCTGGTTGGACTCGTCGCCGACCAGATACTGGCTCGAAACCCACAGCGCATCGCCACCGACCTTCCAGGCGTCGGTGACGGCATATTCGATGCCGGCCTTGACGCGGTGGCGCGGCACCGCGGGGATCTGGTTGCCGGGCACGACCTGAATGGTCCCGGTGGTCGGATCGGCAAACGGACTGTTGGACGACAGCTCGAGTGCGTCGAGGAAGCGCGCGTCGACGAAGGCATAGCTGGCGTGGAATTGCAGCGCTTCCGATTTGAGGTTGACCTCGGCCTCGAGCCCCTGCCGGCGTGTCGCGCCGACGTTCTGGAAGAAACCGAAGCCCTGCCGTCCGGCCACGGGCAGGCCCATGATGTCGTCAGTATTGGTGGCGCGGAAGCCGCCGATCTTCCAGCCGAGCGTGCCGATGTTCAGCTCCCTGGTGCCGCGCAGCCCTGCTTCGATTGTCCTGGACACGACCTGCTTGAGCGGCGGATCGGAGACCAGAAACGACGCGATCAGGCACGGATTGTTCGGATCGGCGCAGCCGAGCTCAAGTGGCGTCGGCACGCGGTTGGCTTCCGAATAGTCGGCATAGGCCGTGAGCTCCGGCGTGATCTTGTAGGTGCCGCCGATGATCGGATTGAAGCGGTCGTAGGTGTGATCACCATTGAGATCGATGCCGAGCTGGTCTTCCAGCATGACACCGGCGTGGTTGAAGCGGCCACCGCCGGTGATGGCGAAGACATCGGTCACGTTGAAGGTGTCGAGCGCATAGAGGCCGGTATACTGATTGACGGATCGTAGCGACACCGGCCCCATTTCGCCGGTCGCCGGCGTGCCGGATTTGCCCAGAAAAATCCCGCTGCCGGTGACGGCGTAATTCGTGCCGATGGTCCCGAGCTCGGCCGTGGCGTTGAATCGCGTGACGCTGGCATCGAAGCTGGCGCCGACCACGAAACGGTTCTCATGATCGAACAGCTTTTCCGTGTTGGTCGCGTGCCCGGAGACGCCGAAGGTGGTCGATCGCGTCGTCGTCCGGTCGAGTTCGCCGAGCAGCGTTCCGGTCGGGAAAGGATTAGCGAGCTGCTCACCGTTGAGGCCGTTCGCCGGCGTCGTGTTGTCGCCAAAGCAGAGCAAGCCCGCAGCGGCGCATTCCTGCACGCTGGTGGGGTTGCCGTCGACCACGCGCTGCTCGAACACGCGCGCATGCGCGGTCGCTTCGAAGGTCCAGGCCGGCGTGGCCTCGGCCTTGCCGGTCAGGTTGACATAGCCGACGCGGTTCTTGGTGGTCTGCGGGTTGGTATAAATCGCACCCCAATATTGCTGCAACAGCTCGGCCGGAACGGTGGCGGATGCGCCAAAATTGTTGTTGGCGAGCCCCATATTGACATGGAATTCGCTGTCCCCGCCCTTGTAGCCGATGTCGCCGTAGAAGCGGCGTATGTCGGATTGCGAGGAGATGCGGAAGCCGTTGTCGTGCAGGCCTTCGAGCGCGGCGTAAACGGCGTAGTTGGTGTCGACCTGCTTGCCCCACTGCGCCGAGCTCTGGATGCGGCCGAATGAACCGCCCATCGTATCGATCTCGGCGCCCTGGTAGGTAAAACCGTCCTTCATTTGCAAATTGACCGCGCCGCCGAGCGCATTGAGTCCGAAGGCGGGATTATTGGTCACCACGGTGACCGACCGGATCGCGGCGGTCGGGATCAGGTCCCAATTGACGCTGTCGGCAAACGCCTCGTTCATCCGCACGCCGTTCTGGTAGACGGCGAGCCCTTGCGGGGTGCCGACGATCGGCGAGGCGACGAAGCCGCGAAATTCGACATTCGGCTGGAACGGATTGCCGCTCACCTCGGTGATGTTGACGCCCGCGACATTGTCACGCAACGCATCGGTGACGTTCATCGAGCCGGTGCGCTTGATCTGGTTGGCGTCGACCGCATTGATGCTGGAAGGAACCCTGTCGATGTCGAGGCCCGTCGCATTGCCCGGAGCCGTCGGGTAGACGTAGATGCGGTTCTTGGGTTTGCCGGAATTCACGATACGTGCCGGCGCTCGCCGGGCGCTGCGCCGCACGCTCGGCTGCGGCGCTACTACCTCGATCGCGGGCAAATTCTGGACGTTAGTGTCCTCCTCCTGCGCGGCCATAGCCGCGTCGACCCAAAGCACCAGCCCCGTCGATATCGAGGCGATCAAAAACCTTCGCGCGCCCATGCCCTGCCGTCCATTCCCAAGCTCGGCTGTTCTGAATGTCGCCGATTGCATGGAGAAGTGTAGTCGGCTCTCACGGACACACTAGCCACAAAAGGTCGGCCATGATCCGCGCCCATTTTCCCGATCCAATCGGGAACTTTTCCCGATCGGGAATTCTCCCCGATCAAACCAGCTCAATCAAGCCGCCGCGGTCGGGACTAGCGCCTCTACTTTTACCCCGCCCTCGCCCGACGCCACGTTGAGCGTGCCGCCCAGCGCCAGAATGCGCTCGCGCATGCCGACGAGGCCGAAGCCGAGTTTTTGCCCCGGCTCCATGCCGCAGCCGTTGTCGCTGACCACCACCCGGGCGCATCGGCGCCCGTCGCGGCCCGGCTGCTCCGCCGACTCGATCACCACGTTGATCGCGGTCGCGCCGGCGTGGCGGAATGCGTTGGTGAGCGCCTCTTGCACGACGCGGTAGATGGTGAGGTCGGCAGTCTCGCCGACAACCCCAAGTGCCGGCGAGATCGTTGTCTCGATCGTCACGTCAGGATGCGATTCCCGCCATAACCGCGACAGCGATTCCAGCGCCTGGCCGAGGCCAAGCTCGGCAAGGCCGACGGGCCGGAGGCGCTCCAGCACGCGACGGGTGAACTGCTGCAGCGCGTTGATCTGCTCGAGCAGGGCGCTGCCGTGTTTTCGCACGGCGTCCGCACTCGGGGCACGCCCGTCGGCCAGCTTTGCCAGCGCGCTGGCATGCGCACGCAGCGAGAACAGATAAGGCCCGAACTCGTCATGCAGCTCGCGCGCGATCTCCTTGCGCTCGACGTCCTGGAGCGACACCGCACGCTCGGCAAGCCGCCGCTTGTCCTCCACTGCCTCGCCTAAGGTCGCCCCGAGATGATTGAGCTTGGTGCAGATCGCGGCGAGCTCGGGCGCGCCGCCCGGCGCCACGCGCGCATCGTAGCGGCCGCCCTCGAGCGCGGACATGGTCTGCGCCAACGACTCGAGCGGGGCCAGCGCCCGACCGACCACTGTCATCATCACCAGGAACAGCACCAGCGCAATGACTGAACCGACCTCGAGTTGCGTGACGATCGCGTCCCAGATTTCGGCGATCTCGTCGTTGGGATGCGAGGTGATGACGAGCGAGCCGGGCTTGCCATGGACCAAGACCGGCACGCTGACGGCGGTCTGCTCGGGATGAACCAGGCTGACGAACCAGACCGGCGGCCCGGGCGTCTCGGCATCGGGCCGCGGCGGCGTCAGCGGGTTCCCGCTGGCGTCCTGAAGTGCGATGCTGACGTGGCGCAGGCGGTTCAGATCGCGCGCGATCCGGTTCAGCCTGGCATCGGGATCCGGCGCCTCGTTGAGATCGGCAACGATCATCTCGATGAACTCGCGTGCCAGCCGGATCACGCTCTGGTCCTCCGCCTGCACGCGGGGACCTGCCTCGGCGACCTGGCGGGCGATGTTGACGGCAAGCCCAAGCGCAAGCAGCAGCGCCAGCAGGAGGTTGATGCGCCCGCGCAAGGATAGATTTTGCCACATTGCTTCGCCCGCGCCCCAGCAAGGATCGCTCGCACCTGTCGGATAGCGTTGACAGGGGCGAAGCGCCCGATATCTAATCGGAAGCGTACAGTAATCCCGGCCGGGCTGCATGACCCGACATGAGACACGAGCGTTGTCCCGTCCGGCATCATACGGCGTGAAAATGGAGGCCGGCGCTGTCACGGGGAACGCCTATGCGCATTCTGATCGTCGACGATCACCCCATTGTCGCCTCCGGCTGCCGTGCCGTGCTGGCCGACGAAGGCGAGATCGAGATCTTGGAAGCCGCCGACGCCGAAGACGGCGAGAGCATCTTTATCGTCGAGCGCCCCGATCTCTGCGTCATCGACATCAACCTGCCGACCGTCTCCGGCTTCGAGCTCGCGCGCCGCATCCTCGAGCGCGCGCCGGAGGCCCGCATCATCATGTTCAGCATGAACGACGACCCGGCTTTCGCCGCGCGCGCCATCGAGTGCGGCGCCAAGGGCTATGTGTCCAAGACCGGCGATCCCGACGATCTCGTCGAGGCGATCCGCACCGTCGGTGGCGGCGGCACCTATTTGCCGAGCGCAATCGCGCGCAGCATCGCCTTCGCTGGGCCTGCGCTGGCGCAGAGCCCGCTGTCGAAGCTCAACGCGCGCGAGATGGAGATTTTGCGGCTGCTCAGCGCGGGAAAAAGCCTGTCCGAGATCGCCTGGCTGGTGCAATCGTCCTACAAGACGGTCGCCAATACCTCTTCGATCATGCGCCAGAAGCTCGGGGTGAAGACTTCGGTCGAGCTGGTGCGGCTGGCGATCGACAGCGGCGTAGCCTGATCTTGCGTTAGACTTGGCGCGCGCCACAAATTTCGGTCACACAACCATTGCATTCTTGATTTGGTGAGATGCCACGGAGCAAAACGGCATGACAATTCAGACTGTCTCGACCAATAGATCCTATGGCGGCTTGCAGGGCGTGTATCGCCATGCGAGCCAGGCGACCGGAACCGACATGGTGTTCTCGGTCTATGTTCCCCCGCATGCCGCCGGCTCCAGACTGCCCGTAGTCTGGTATCTCTCCGGCCTCACCTGTACCCATGCCAACGTCACCGAAAAGGGCGAATTCCGCAAAGCCTGCGCCGAGCTTGGCCTGATCTTCGTCGCGCCCGACACTTCACCGCGCGGGCCAGACGTGCCGGGCGATGCCAACGACGCCTATGATTTCGGCTTGGGGGCCGGCTTCTATGTCGATGCGACGCAAACACCGTTCGCGCGCAACTACCGCATGTGGAGCTATGTCACCGACGAGCTGCCCAAACTCGTGGCGGAAAATTTTCCCGTCGATGCCAAGCGGCAATCGATCACGGGCCATTCCATGGGCGGCCACGGCGCACTGACCGTGGCGCTACGCAACCCGCACCGCTATCGCGCCGCCAGCGCCTTCGCCCCTATCGTGGCACCGTCCCAGGTGCCCTGGGGCATCAAGGCTCTGACCGGCTATCTCGGGCCGAACAAGGACGCCTGGCGCAGCTATGACACGGTGGCGCTGATCGAGGACGGCACGAAATATTCGGGCTTTCTCGTCGATATCGGCGAGGCCGACAATTTCCTGAAAGAACAGCTGAAGCCGGAGCTGCTCGAGGCCGCCTGCACGAAGGCCAACATCCCGCTGACGCTGCGGCGGCAACCGGGCTATGACCACAGCTATTATTTTATCTCGACGTTCATGAGCGATCATCTGCATTGGCATGAGGAGAGATTGAGGGAGTGATAAAGCGCTACTCCGGCTTACCGTAGTTCGGCGCGAGCAGGCGGTTGCGGATCAAATAGCTCATCGTGCGCGACCAAGATTCGTCGGTGTTGCCGCGCATGTCGGCGCTCGCCGCGGTGATCATGTTGCCGGTCTTCACGTCGCGCAGATAGATGTTGAGATTTATGATCAGGTTCGAGACCTTCTGCACCATGCCGGTGATCTCGATGTCGGCACCGAGCTGCGCGGCAAGCGTGAGGTCGCAGCCGCCGCAGGCCTGCAGATTGCTGTGATGAGCGGCATCCCTGACAGGCGCGATGTCGAGCACCTGGAACTTGCCTGAGTCAGCCAGTTCCTTGCGCAGCTGCTCACTGATGCGATCAAGGCGCGCTTCCTCGGGCTTCGAGCCGTAGAACTCGCCGGGCAGGCTGGTGTCGATCAGCTCGAAATCGAACACGGCGAGTTTCGGCGGATCGGCGAACGCGGCCGATCCCGTCAACAGCAATGCGACGAAACACAGCAGCGCTCGCACGATCGTGATTCCAGCGCCCGTGCGCGCGAGGACGAAATGCGGGGTTGCAAGCCTTGCCAAATCCGTCATGCTTCCAGCAGAAACAATTCGCCACCGGCGGTCAAGCCGGGAGGATTTTTGGAGGAAACATGATCCGATGGCTGGTCGGCCTGCTGGGCCTCGCGCTTGCGGCAACGCAGGCCGTGGCGGCTGACCCCATCGAGATCGGTGTCGGCTATCTCGCCGTCGCCGGCACCAGATCGACGTTGTCGCTGGTCGAGCAGCCGGCCGCGAATGACGGCGTCGCCGGCGCCAAGCTCGCGATCGAGGATAACAACACCACGGGAAAATTCACGGGCCAGCATTTCACGCTTGAGGAGCGCCGCATTAGGGAAGGCGAGGACGCGGTCCAGGCCGCGACCGCACTCGCCGAGAAGAACGGCTTCATCATCGCCGATCTGCCCGCCGATGCGCTGCTGAAGGTCTCCGACGCCTTGCGAGACCGCGGCACGCTGCTGTTCAACGCCGGCGCCATCGACGAGCGGCTGCGCGAAGCCGATTGCCGCGCCAATGTCATCCACTCCGCGCCGACGCGCTCGATGCTGGCCGATGCGCTCGGCCAGTACCTGGTGTGGAAGCGATGGCCGCGCTGGCTGCTGGTGGTCGGCTCGCATGACGAGGACAAGCTCTACGCCGATGCACTGAGGCGCGCCGCGACGCGGTTCGGTGCCAAGATCGTCCAGGAACGAACGTTCGAGGATAAAGGCGGCGCACGCCGCACCGATAGCGGCGTGACGCTGATCCAGCGCCAGATGCCGGTCTTCACACAACAGGCGCCAGCTTACGACGTGCTGGTCGCCGCCGACGAGAGCGAGGTCTTCGCGGCCTATTTGCCCTATCGCACCTGGGATCCGCGGCCCGTCGCGGGTTCGGCCGGCCTCGTGCCGCGCAGCTGGGACGCCGCCCAGGACCAGTGGGGCGCGACGCAGATGCAGAATCGCTTCATGAAGCTCAACGCGCGGCGGATGACCGCGCTCGACATGCAGGCCTGGACCGCGGTGCGGATTATCGGCGAGGCGACGTCGCGCACCAATTCCGGTGACATCAAGAAGGTCACCGACTACATCAAGGGCCCGGATTTCTCAGTCGCCGCCTTCAAGGGCACCAAGCTGACGCTGCGCGACTGGAATCTCCAATTGCGCCAGCCGATCCTGCTGGTCGACGGCCGCATGGTGGTTTCGGTGTCGCCGCAGGAGGGGTTTCTGCACCAGGTCTCCGAGCTCGACACGCTCGGCTATGATCGCCCGGAGAGCAAATGCAAGCTGAAATGAGGACAAATATGTTGCGTGTGGGGCTGCTGTCCGGATTGGTGCTCGCCGCCACGCCCGCCCATGCGTTCATCGCCTATGTCTCGAACGAGAAGAGCAATACCGTCTCGGTGATCGACACCGAGAGCTGGACGGTGACCAAGACCATCAAGGTCGGCCAGCGCCCGCGCGGCATCGAGTTCACGCGCGACGGAAAGTTCATCATGGTCGCGGTCGGCGACGACGACACCATCCAGGTGATTGACGCCAGGACCCAAGCCGTCGTTGACACGCTGCCCTCCGGCCCCGACCCCGAGCTGTTCACCCAGGATGCCGCCGGCAAGACGCTCTATGTCGCCAACGAGAACGACAACACCGTCACCGTGATCGATCTGGAGAACCGCGCCCGCCTTGGCGACATCCAGGTTGGCGTCGAGCCCGAGGGCATGACCATCAGCCCCGACGGCAAGATTCTGATCAACACGTCCGAAACGACCAACATGGCGCATTTCATCGACACCGCCTCGCGCCAGATCGTCGCCAACGTGCTGGTCGATGCGCGGCCGCGCTTTGCCGCGTTCAAGCACGACGCGTCCGAATTATGGGTGTCCTCCGAGATCGGCGGAACCGTGTCGATCATCGATCCCCAAAAGCACGAGGTGATCGGCAAGGTCAATTTCGAGATTCCGGGTCTACGGAAAGAGGCAATCCAGCCGGTCGGTATCGGCATGGCCAAGGACGACAAGACTGCGTTCGTCGCGCTCGGCCCCGCCAATCGCGTCGCCGTGGTCGACACCGCCACGCGCAAGGTAACGAAATATCTGCTGGTCGGGCAGCGCGTCTGGCACATGGCGTTCACGCCGGACGAAAAATATCTGCTCACCACCAACGGCCTTTCCAACGATGTTTCGGTCATCGACGTCGCCGCGCAAAAGGTGATCAAGACCATTCAGGTAGGCGAGCTGCCCTGGGGCATCACGATCGCGCCATGACCAGCCCCGCCCCCATCGCCGGGCCATGCGAGGCTGCGCCGAAGCCTGATCCGGCCACGGTGCCGGCGCTGTCGATTGACGGCGTCAGTCATTCTTATGGGCCGCGGCGCGCGTTGATCGATGTCTCCTTCAATGTGCAGCCCGCAAGCTTCACGGCGCTGCTTGGGCTCAACGGCGCCGGCAAGAGCACGCTGTTCTCGCTGACTACACGGCTGTTCGGCATCCAGACCGGCCGCGTCAGCATCTTCGGCCACGACATCAGCCGCTCGCCCGGCGAGGCGCTGCGACTGCTCGGCGTCGTATTCCAGCCACGCACGCTCGATCTCGATCTGTCGCTGACACAGAACCTGCTCTATCACGCGGCGCTCCACGGCATCAGCCGGCGCGAAGCGGCCGCACGCAGCGCCGAGCTGCTCGCACGCATCGGCCTCACTGAGCGCGCCGGCAGCAAGGTGCGCGATCTCTCCGGCGGTCAGATGCGGCGGCTGGAGATCGCCCGCGCACTCTTGCACCGGCCGCGGCTGCTGCTGCTGGACGAGCCGACGGTCGGTCTCGACGTCAAGGCGCGCGCCGAGATCATCAGCCATGTCCGCCAGCTCGTCACCGAGCAAGGGACCAGCGTGCTCTGGGCCACGCATCTGTTCGACGAGATCATGCCCAGTGACGGCCTCGTGGTGCTGCATCAGGGCAAAGTCCTCGCGCAGGGTCCGATGAGCCACGTCATTACCCAGGCTGGCGCGCAGGACGTCAACACCGCCTTCATGCGCCTGACGGGTGCGCAAGTGATGCCGGGAGGCGGCGCATGAGCAGCATCACCGCGCACGATAGGCCACGGGGCTTCTCGGCCTCCGAATACATGACCTGCCTCACCGGCATCGTCTGGCGCGAGGGCCTGCGCTTCCTTCATCAGCGCGAGCGCTTCGTCTCGGCGCTGGTGCGGCCGCTGGTGTGGCTGTTCATCTTCGCCGCCGGCTTCCGCCAGGTGCTGGGCATCTCCATCATCCCGCCTTACGAGACTTACATTCTCTACGAGGTCTTCATCGCGCCGGGATTGATGGCGATGATCCAACTGTTCAATGGCATGCAGTCTTCGCTCTCGATGGTCTACGACCGCGAGATGGGCAATATGCGGACGCTGCTGGTCAGCCCATTGCCGCGCGGCTTCCTGCTGTTCTGCAAGCTGCTGGCGGGCACCGCGGTGTCGCTGCTCCAGGTCTATGCGTTCCTGATCATCGCCTGGTTCTGGGACATCACGCCGCCGCCGATTGGCTATCTCACTGTGCTGCCGGCGCTGATCCTGTCCGGGCTGATGCTGGGCTCGCTCGGCATGCTGATCTCCTCCGGCATCAAGCAGCTCGAGAATTTTGCCGGCGTCATGAATTTTGTCATTTTCCCGATGTTCTTCGCGTCCTCGGCGCTCTACCCGCTGTGGCGGGTGCAGGAGGGCAGCCCTTATCTGTACTATGTCTGCGAGGCCAATCCGTTCACCCATGCGGTCGAGCTGATCCGCTTCGCACTGTATGGGCAGATCAACTGGATCTCGCTGGCTGTGGTCGGAGCTTGCACAATCGTCTTCATGATCGCCGCGATCTATGCCTATGATCCCTCACGCGGGCTGGCACGGCGCGGGCCTGCGGGAGCCGAAGGATGATGGTTCGGACATTCGCCATTGCGGCCCTTGCGTTCGCGGTTTCGGTCGCCGCCGCACGCGCGGCCGATCCGCGCTATCCCGACTGGCCCTGTGCGCAGGCGAAGGTGCCGGAGATCTCGCTCGCCGCCGTCTGGGCCGGCCCCGCACTCGGCGACGCCGAGAGCAAGTGGAAAGACGACAGCAAAGTGAGCGCGCTGGTCGCGAAGCTGGCGGCTCGCAAGACGCCGCTGGATGAGGCGGAAAAGTCGGTGAAGGAGTTTCTGGCCAGTTCTGCCGCCGACAAGACCACCAACGCAAAGCTGCTGTTCGCCGGTCTGTTCGACACCCTCAACGCTCAACGCTCGCAGGTCATGCGCGGCCTCGAACGCGTCAGCCGCAAGCAGCGCGAGGCAGCCGACAAGATCCGCGAGGATACCATCCAGCTCCAGGCGCTCCAGGACGCGACACCGCGCGACGACGCCAAGGTCGAGGCCATGAGCAACCAGCTGATGTGGGAGACCCGCATCTTCGAGGACCGCCGCAAGGTGGTGCGCTTCGTCTGTGAGGTTCCGACCACGATCGACCAGCGCCTGTTCGCGCTCGGCCGCGTCATCCAGCAGGAAATGGAATAGCGTCAGCCCTGCTGACAACTTTCATAAAAGTTCCCGCCATATCAACGCATCCATTCATGCTGCGCTATCTGCCGGAACCAAATCGATCTAGGATAGCTTGTCGATGTGAATCTCCAACGCCGGGAGGCCTCGATGGGAACAGCAAAATTTATCCTCGCAAGCGCTGCAGCCATCACCATGCTCGCGCCCAGCGCCTTCGCTGACGACATGACCGGAATGGTCACCAGGATCGATCGGCTCAATAACACGATCTCGATCCGGCAGACGCAGAAGGGCACGGTCGGCGGCAGTGCCGGCGGCGCTGGCGCGCTCCAGCAATACAAGGCCAAGGACGCCGCGATGCTGGATGCCGTCCATGCCGGCGATCGGGTGACGTACGCCGCAACCGACACGGATGGTTCCGGCACGCTGACAAAGTTGCAGAAGCAGTAGGGGCTACGCCTCTCCCCGCGTGCGACATGGGGTTATGCCCGGGACAAGCCCGAGCATGAAAGCATCTCGTCTACTGCTCCGGCCGCGGCTCTGGCTGCGCCTCCTCGGTGGGAAGCTTCGCGTGCTCCCAGCCGTCGGTGCCGTCGGGGTACCAGGCGACGTTGAAATAGCCGTAAGCCAGCGCGCGCTTGGCGGCATTCCAGGACATCCAGCAATCGGCGAGGCAATAGATCACGAGCAGCGCGGACTTATCGTCATGCGAGGCGCGCGCGAGACCGTGCTGGAAATAGTCATCCATCGCCTGCGGCAGCGCCCCGTAACCCGTGTCCGGCAGCCAGATACTGCCCGGAATGTCTTTGCGCGGCGCATCTCGCCACACCGTGCCCGCGGGCAGGTTCTTCGGCTTCGGCGGGCGCGGCAGCACATCGATAAAGGCACCACTCTTCGCGCGCCAGATCGCCTCGGCTTCGGCCGTCGTGAGTACGCGCGCGCCTTCCAGCGTCGTCGGCACCGGCGCACGGTAATTGTCGGTGCGATAGCCCTCAGGCTCGAACGGGTCCTGCTGCTGCGCCAAGGCCGGGACCGCCAGCGTGGCGGCCACGAGCACAGCAGCAAGACGTCGCCTCATGGCGTCTTCTTGGCCGTGTCCGCACCGAGCGGCCGGTCGTTTTCATCAAGGAGCGGGACGCCGAACTCGGTCAGGATCTTGTTGATCTCGCCCTGGTTCTCCTGGATCAGCTTGTTGAGCTGCCGCTTCCAGTTCTGGTCGGCGGCGCGCACGCCCATGCCGATCCGATAGACCAGCTTTGGCCCGGTGGTTTCCTTCACCAGCGGCGTCACGTGCAGCGCGCCGGCTTTCTTCGCATAAAACCCTGCCATGGGTCCCCACAGCACGCCGGCGTCGATCTTGCCGGCCGTGAGATCATCGATCATCGCCTGTGCGGAGTTGTCGTAGCGCGTATCGATCATCAGCGGATAGGGCTTGGCGTCGCTCATCAGCCCGGCAATCGCCATGTTGGTCGCCGGCGGCGTGCCGGCGATGATGCCGACATGCTTGCCCTTCAGTCGGGGATCCTCGAGTGTGTCGACATCCTCGAGCCCGCTGCCGGCCTTGGCGACTAGCGCATAGGTCGTGCGGTAATAGGGATTGGTGCCTTGCACGAGTTCGTCGCCCTGCGGAAAGCCCATGATGACGTCGCAGCGATGCGCACCCAGCGTCATCCGCACGAATCCCGTGGCCTGCGGGAAGAAAACGTAGTCGAGCTTCTTCTGCAGCTTGCCCGCGAACAGCTCGGCGAGCTTGTTCTCGAATCCCTCACCCTTCTCGTTGGAGAACGGCAGATTGCGCGGGTCGGCGCAAACGCGCAGCACCTTGGGGTCGACCAGCTCGAATGAGAGATCGCCACCATCAGTCGTCTGCGCGAGGGCAGCGTCTCCAATCACGCAAGACGCCGCCATCACACACAGTGAAAACAACCAGCGACGATGTCGTCCGGCCTCCGTCATCGTGCTTCCTCCTCATTTCGTCCGAATGCTATCCATGCGATGCAGGACGCACCATGTTCTGCCAAGCTTCGCGTGGGCTTGTTGTGCTGCAGTGCAAAGCGACAATTCTGAACTGAGGCGAAAAAGTGTCTCATCTCGCGTCAAAGATCGCAGCCCTGACCCTGCTCGGCCTCACCACGGTAGCACGCGCCGGAGCGGTCGAATTGCCTGTGAGCGAAGTCGCACCGGGAATCTTCGTGCATTCCGGGACCATCGCCCTGATGACCCGCGAGAACGAGGGCGATATTGCCAATGTCGGCTTCATCATCGGCGCGGATGCGGTGGCTGTGATCGATACCGGGGGCAGTCTCCGCGAAGGCGAGCAACTGCTCGCCGCGGTGCGGGCCCGCACCAACAAGCCGATCCGCTACGTGATCAACACTCACGGCCATCCCGACCATATCTTCGGCAATGCGGCCTTTGCGGCGGACGGAACCAGCTTCGTCGGTCACAGCAGGCTGCCGCAGGCGCTGGCGACGCGCGGGCCGTATTATCTCGACAATTTCCGGCGCATCATGGGCAGCGAATTGATCGATCCCGTCAAGATCGTGCCGCCCACCGTGCTCGTCAAGGAGATCATGACGCTCGACCTCGGATCACGCCAGCTGACCTTGCGGGCATGGCCGGCCGCGCACAGCGACAGCGATTTGACGGTGTTCGACGAGACGACCAAGACCCTGTTCGCCGGCGATCTGGTTTTTCTCCGCCACATTCCGGTGATGGATGGCAGCATTCGCGGCTGGCTTGCCCTGCTCAAGGACCTGGAGGCCATACCAGCGCAACGCGTCGTTCCCGGTCACGGACCCGTGAGCGATTGGCCAGCGGCTTTGGCCGATGAGCGGCGTTATCTTTCGACACTGCTGTCGGACGTCCGTGCCTCGAACAAAAAGGGCGAGCCGATCCGGACCGCAGCCGAGAAGGCAGCCACGACGGAGCGCTCGCACTGGGAACTGTTCGACGATTACAACGCCCGCAACGCAACCGCAGCATTTTCTGAAATTGAATGGGAGTAGCGGGCGCGCTACCGTGGTCAGATAGCTGCGTCGTCCGTACAGGTCTTGATCATGATGGGATGCACACGCCGTCTGCTCTTGATCGCCGCATTGCTTGGCATCGCCTTCGCGCTGCCGGCGAGCGCCGAAGAAGCCTACGATCCTTGGCCGGGCCTGGTGCAGGATATTTTCAGCAACCGTCCGATGAACGACGGCAACGATGTCATCGCGATCGAAATGCCCTATCGCGCCGAGGACGCGGCAATCGTGCCGGTGACCCTGCGCAGCAAATTGTCGCCGGGGGATGCCCGCCGTATCCGCTCGATCACGCTGGTGATCGATCGCAACCCGGCGCCGATGGCGGCTAAGTTCGAGCTTGGCGCGGATGCCAACGTCACCGAGATCTCCACGCGCGTGCGCGTCAACAATTACACCGACGTGCATGCCGTCGCCGAGCTCAGCGACGGCCAGCTCTACGTCTCCAAGACCTATGTGAAAGCCTCCGGCGGCTGCTCGGCGCCCGCGGGGAAGAACGCCGAGGAGGCCAAGAATCATCTTGGCCAGATGCGCTACCGGCAATTCACGCACGAGGACGTGCCGGCGAGCCGCATCCGCGAAGCGCAGATCATGATCGGCCATCCGAACAATTCCGGCCTGCAGATGGACCAGGTCACGCAGCTCTATATTCCCGCCTTCTTCATCAACCAGCTGAAGCTGACCCAGGACGACAGTCCCGTACTGTCGATGGAAGGCGGCATCTCGATCTCCGAAGATCCCAATTTGCGCTTCACCTATGTGTCCAACGGCGCGAAGCGATTCCGCGCGGAAGCCAAGGACACGGACGGACACGTGTTCCGCAATGAGTGGGACGTGGAGAAGCCGGGGACTTAAAGCCTCTCCTTTCACTCTGTCATTCCGGGGCGCTCCGCGGGACCGAACCCGGAATCTCGAGATTCCGGGTTCGATGCTTCGCATCGCCGCGGAATGACGAGCCACATCAGAAACACCTCACCTCGGCCTCGGCCTGGGCCCGCCTCAAATCATTCACGGCTGAATTCGCCTGCTCCGACGTCCTGAACTGGGTGCCGAGATTGCCGCGGACCTGGGACAGGCTGAGTGCAGTTTCTGCCGTGACATATCGTTCATAGGGCACGATTGATGCGACCACGTCGATCGAGCAGGAGCATTGCTCGATTGCCTGCCGCGTCTCGCCATTGGCTTGCATGCAGCCGTAGACATATTCCGCCCGCGCCGACGTCGGATAGTCATTGGCCTCCTCAGCCCGCGCCGCGGTGATCATTGCCGCGAGCACGACCACAGCGGCGACAATCGGTCGTACCTGTCCCGCAAAACTCATGAGCGTCCTCCCGCCGGTTGCGATGAAAGCTATGCTATGCCTATTGTCCTGAAAAGCGCTCCCTTCGAGGAAATGGCTCACACGTGACGAGAGTTTTGGCACGGACATTGGTGCTCGCGATGATGCTGGCGCTGGCCACGGCGGCCCATGCTGCGGACACGATCCGCCTGGCGGTGCAGAAGACCGGAACATTCTCCTGGGAACTGGCGACGATCCGCGAAGCGGGGCTGGACAAGGAGGCCAATTTGGCGCTGGAGGTTACCGAGCTTGCCAGCCCCGAGGCCGGCAAGATCGCGCTACGCGCCGGCAATGCCGATATCATGCTGTCGGACTGGCTGTGGGTGTCGCGCGAGCGCGCGCTCGGCGCCAGGCTGACCTTCTACCCCTATTCCAGCGCGCTCGGCGCGGTGATGGTGCCCGCGGCGTCGCCGATCAAGACGCTTGCCGATCTGAAGGGCCGCAAGCTTGCCGTCGGCGGCGGTCCGATTGACAAGAACTGGCTGCTGCTGCAGGCGCGGATGAAGCAGGACGGCATCGACCTGAAGTCGGATGCGACCATCGTTTATGGCGCGCCGCCTCTGATCGCCGCCAAGGCGCTCGACGGCGAGATGGATGCGAGCCTCAATTTCTGGAATTTCTGCGCCCAGCTCGAGGCCAAGGGTTTTCGGCGCCTTGCCGGCATCCAGGAGATTTTGCCCAAGCTCGGCGCCAAGGGCGCGGTGTCCGCGGTCGGCTATGTCTTTGACGAGAGCTGGGCCGCGAGCCATCGCGACGCCCTGGCGCGCTTCATCGCCATGACCCGCAAGGCCAAGCAGCTGCTGGTCACCTCGGATGCGGCCTGGGACAAGATCGCCCCGCTCACCGGTGCGAGCGATCCAGCCATGCTCAAGACCTACCGCGACCGCTATCGTGATGGCATTCCACACCGGAACATCAACGACGAGGAAGCGGATGGGCGCGTGCTCTATCGCGTGCTCGCCGAGATCGGCGGTCGCGACCTGGTCGGGCCCGCGGCCGAGCTCGATCCCGGCACCTTCTATCACGCAGTCCCCGGAGATTGAGGTGCTGCGCCTTCTCTCGTCCGTCCTGTTTCTCGCGATCTGGTGGATCGCCGCGCTGTTCGTCGGCGGCGCAAAGCTGCCCTCCCCACCCGCCGTCCTCGATGTCATCATCGCGGAAGGTGCAAGCGGCGCGCTGTTCCTGCATCTCGGCGCCACCCTGGCGCGCGTCACGCTCGCCTTCGTACTGGCGATGTCGGTCGGGAGTGCGATCGGCTATATGATGGGGCGAGTGAAGCTTGCCGACCGGCTCGCCGACCCCTGGCTGATCCTGCTCTTGAACCTGCCGGCGCTGGTGGTGATCGTGCTGGCCTATATCTGGGCGGGATTGACGGAGGCCGCCGCCATCGCCGCCATCGCCATCAACAAGCTGCCGACGGCCGTCGTCACCTTGCGCGAGGGCACGCGCGCGCTCGACCGCTCGCTCGACGAGATGGCCACCGTATTCGCGATGCCGCGCTGGCGCGCGTTCCGCCACGTCGTGCTGCCGCAGCTTGCGCCCTATATCGCCGCCTCCGCCCGCGCCGGCCTGTCGCTGGTCTGGAAAATCGTGCTGGTTGCCGAGCTGCTGGGACGGCCGAACGGCGTCGGCTTCGAGATTGGGGTTGCCTTCCAGCTGTTCGACACGCCGCGCCTGCTCGCCTATTCCCTGACATTCGCCGCGGTCGTGCTCGTGATCGAGACGGCGCTGGTGCAGCCGTTCGAGGCTCGCGCAACGCGGTGGCGGCCCCGTGCGGCTTGAGGTCGAAATCGCAGGCAAGACCTACAGGAGCGCTGCGGGCGAGACGCACGAGGTGCTGGCGCGGGTCAAGTTCGCGCTGCAAGCTGGCGAGGTTGGCGTGCTGATCGGCCCGTCCGGCTGCGGCAAGAGCACGATGCTGCGCATCATCCTCGGGCTCGATCGCGATTTCGACGGCCATGTCGCGCGCCCGCCAGAGGCGCGGATCGGCATGGTCTTCCAGGAGCCGCGGCTGTTGCCGTGGCGCTCAGTCGAACAGAATGTCCGGTTGGCAGCGCCCGACATCTCGGACGCAAAGCTTGCCGAGCTGTTCAGGATTTTGGAGCTCGACGCACATCGCAGCCATTTTCCCGGCGAATTGTCGCTGGGCCTTGCCCGCCGCGTCGCGCTGGCTCGGGCGTTTGCGGTCGAGCCCGACCTGCTCGTGCTCGACGAGCCACTCGCCTCTCTCGACGACGCGCTCGCCAGCCGCCTCCGC
This sequence comes from Bradyrhizobium diazoefficiens, assembly GCF_016599855.1. NCBI lineage: Bacteria > Pseudomonadati > Pseudomonadota > Alphaproteobacteria > Hyphomicrobiales > Nitrobacteraceae > Bradyrhizobium > Bradyrhizobium diazoefficiens. The sequence continues at coordinate 5,523,699 of NZ_CP067041.1, forward strand.
GACGAGATCGCGACGCTGGTGGCGAGCCGCTCCGTGATGACGCTGCTCGTCACCCACAGCCTTGACGACGCTATTCGTCTCGGCGACCGCCTGTTATTCCTGTCGCCGCGCCCGGCGCGCATCGTGGCGGAGGTGCCGATCCCGATTCCGCGCGCCGAGCGCAATGAGGCTGATCTTGCCAGGATCAGGGCAGAGCTCGCAGCCTTGCTGCTTGAATCGAAATGAGAACTCGTGGTCAACTGGACCCAATGAGATTGTCGAGGGAGGTCACCATGCGCCGTCAGCTGATTGCGCTCGGCATCTTGTCGGTTACGATAGCGGGCGCAACGCTCGCGCAGACCAAAGGCAAAGGCATCCGGCTCTGGAACCTCACGAGCGAGACGATCTCCGGCTTCCAGCTGGCACCGGCCGGCAAGACCGACTGGGGCCCGAACCAGTGCCTGAACGACAAGGACAAGGAGGTCGACCACGACGAGCGGCTCCGCATCACCGGCATCGAGCCCGGCCGCTACGACGCCAAGGTCACCTACCCCAATTCACGGCAATGCGTGGTCCGCGACATCGAGATCAAGGCGGACACGGTGTTCTCGATCGCCGACAAGGACCTGAAGGACTGCACAAAGTAGCGCGTCAGGCTTTGTCATTCGGATGCGGATATTCGCAGTGCCAGCGCACCGCCTGCCATTTCGGATGCTCACCGACCCATTGCGCGATGTAGGGCGGCGCGGCCATGGAGCATTGCGCCGGCGAGCCGCCAAAGTCGAACACCAAATGCTGCTCCTCGCAGGTCGCAGGTGAGAGCACCGCACATACAGTCACCACCAGGTCGATCGGGTTCATGCCGGGAATCCTTCAGGGATCGCCGAGAAATTAGCATAAAAACCTACGCCTGAGGCAGCCGGAAGTTTCAAACGGGCGTGAGCCATGCGGGAGTGGTCACGGCTTCGCGCCCAAGCGTACCGACGATCACAGAAGTGACGGACGTGCAACCGGCGCCTTGCCGCCCGCTGATTTCGTCAATAAGCTGGTTCCCGAAAACTGCTAACAGGCTGATGGCTCTTACGGAAAACTCCCGGCGCGGCGTCGCGGCCGCAGTCTGCGTGCTGGTGCTCATCGCCAGCACTTGGGTTGTCACGGGTTGCGCCCGACGAGCTGCGGCGGCGGAGACGCAGCCGGACAAATCGAATTCGGGCCGCACTGAGCCTTCCCGCACCGCAGACAGCGACCAGCCGTTGGTCAAGCTGACGCCGAGCCAGCAGGCGCAGGTCGGGCTCGAAACCGCGGCACTTGAAGCAGCTCCGCATCCCGAGAAATTCCGCGCCTATGGCGCCGTGCTCGATATCTCCCGCATTACGGAGCTCACAAACAGCTACGCCAATGCGCAAGCCCAACTCCAGACCGCGCAGGCCAAAGTCGAAGTCGCGAAGAGCGCATACGACCGGACCAAGAATCTCGTCGACTCCGCCGCCCTCCCGAAGAAGGAAGCCGAGACCGCAGAGGGAACGTTACGGGTCGGCAAGGCCGCGCTGACCGCGGCGGAATCACAGCTCAGGACTCTCGCCGCAACAGCAAAGCAGGAATGGGGGCCGGTCATCGGCCTGGGAATCGTCGAGCGCTCGCCTGCCATTGTCGGGCTGATCGAACGCGATCAGCTTCTGGTTCAGGTGACGCTGCCGGCCGGCTCGACTGTCACCGGCACTCCGGGAACGGCGCTGGCGCAGGCGCCGACGCGGAATGCGAATATCGATCTGCAGTACATCTCTCCTGCAACGCGCACCGACCCTCGTATTCAGGGGTTGAGCTATTTCTTCTCGGTCCCGGGCGATAGCGGCCTACTGCCCGGCATGAACACCACAGTCTATGTGCCGTCGGGTAACACCTACGAGGGCGTGTTCGTCGAGGACACGGCAATCGTGCGGTGGCAGGGCCGATCGTGGATCTACCTGCGTGTAAGCCCCGACAGCTTCCGACGGCATCCGATCAGCATGGATCAGCCGGTCTCCGACGACGACTACGTCGTCCGGGACATCCCATCCGGATCCGAAATCGTCATGCGGGGCGCGCAAGTCTTGTTGTCCGAGGAAGCCAAGAGCGAGCTTCGGGGCGGCGATGACGATTGATGACACCGGCTCCGGTAGGTCAGGGCCGCAAGCCGCTCTCGTCGCGTTCGCCATCCGCTTCCGCGGCATCGTGTTCGCGCTTTCGGTTGCCCTGCTGGGCTACGGCCTGTTCGCACTTGGCGACGCCAAATACGGGGTCTTTCCCGAATTCGCACCGCCGCAGGTCACGATCCAGACGGAAGCACCCGGCCTCAGCCCGGAGCATGTCGAGATCCTGGTCACGCAACCGATCGAAACGTCGATCAACGGCCTGGCCGGCGTCGAGAGTCTGCGCTCGTCATCGATCCAGGGCCTCTCGGTCGTAACCGTCGTCTTCCAGTCGCGCAGCGATATCTATCGGGCGCGCCAATTGGTGACCGAACGTCTAGCGGTCGTGGCCGCGCGGCTACCGCAAGGCGTTCAGCCGCCGTCGATGACGCCATTGACCCCACTGGCCGGCACGGTGCTGGTCATTGGCCTCACGTCCGACCAGCGTTCGCTGATGGATTTGCGCACCATTGCGGACTGGACCGTGGCAAGACGGCTTCTCGCCGTGCAGGGCGTGGCACAAGTCTCGACTTACGGCAAAGATGTCAGGTCTCTGCAAGTGCAGGTCCGCCCGGACGATCTGATCCGCTTCCGGGTCGGCTTGAATGACGTGCTGGCCGCCGCGCGCAAGGCCACCGGCGTGCGCGGCGCCGGCTTCATCGATACCGCCAATCAGCGCATCACGCTGCAAACCCAGGGCCAGTCGCTAACGCCTGACCAACTGGCCCGCACCGTGCTTCTGCACGAAGGCGGCGCAAGCGTGGTTCTCGGCGACGTCGCCACGGTCGCAGCCGCCCCCGAGCCGCCGATCGGGGCCGCTCTCATCGAGGGCGTGCCTGGCATCATGCTCATGATCAGCCAGCAATATGGCGCGAATACGCGAGAGGTCACCACACGCGCGGAAGCCGCACTGCAAGAGCTGCGGCCTGGCCTCGAGGCCGACGGAGTCAAGCTTCATGCAGACATATTTCGCCCGGCCAATTTCATCGATGCGGCGACCGACAACGTCCTCAACGCCCTGTTGATTGGCGGAGCGCTCGTGGTCGTCGTTCTCTTTCTATTTCTGTTCGACTGGCGCACCTCGATCATCAGTTGCACAGCAATTCCCCTGTCGTTGATAGTGGCCGTGCTCGCACTGCAATGGATGGGTGAAACTCTCAACACGATGACTCTGGGAGGCCTCGCAATCGCGATCGGCGAAGTCGTCGATGACGCCGTGATCGGCGTCGAGAACCTCGTACGCCGGCTGCGCGAAAATCGCCGAACGACGGCGCCGAAAGCCGAAGCTCTCGTCGTTCTGGAGGCTTTCCTCGAGGTGCGTACCGCAGTTGCCTATGCGACGTTCGCGGTGCTGCTGGTGTTCTTTCCGGTCCTCGCGCTTTCCGGCATTGCCGGCCGTCTGTTCGGCCCCTTGGGCGTCGCCTACATCTTGGCCGTAGTCGCATCGCTTGCGGTCGCTCTGACGGTGACGCCGGCGCTTTCCATGCTGCTACTCGTCGGGAGAACCGGCGAACAACGCCTGCATGAACCGCTGGCAGCGCGCTGGTCCCGCCGCTACTATCAGGCCCTGCTGCGTCGTATCGGCCACTTCCCGAAGCTGGTGATGACGGTGGCCGCAACCGTCACGATCGCCGGCGCGGCGATGCTGCCTTTCTTTGGCGGAACTTTCCTGCCCGATCTGCGGGAAGGCCATTTGATTCTGCACGTCTCGGCAATCCCCGGCACCTCGCTCGACGAATCTCTTCGTATCGGCAAGCTGATTACAGAGGCGCTCCGACATATCCAGGGTGTCCGCAGGGTAGCGCAGCATGCAGGCCGGGCCGAGGCCGGCATCGACACGGTCGGTCCGCATTCCAGCGAGTTCGAGGTCGATTTGGAGCCAGGGCTCTCGGGTCAGGCCCAATCCGAAGCAGAAGCGCTCATCAGGGACGCCCTCGCCAAGTTCGCTGGGGTTTCCTTCTCCAGCAAGACCTATCTGACGGAGCGCGTAGAGGAAACCGTCTCCGGCTTCACCGCGGCGGTGGTCGTCAACATCTACGGGCCCGATCTCGATTCACTCGACCGCGCTGCACGCGATGTCGCGCGAGAGCTCGACGAAGTCGGGGGCGCCGCTGACGTGCAGCGACGCACGCCACCCGGTATGCCGCAGGTCGATGTGACGCTTCGGCCGGCCGATCTGCAGCGCTGGGGACTCGATGCGGTCGAAGTGCTTGAGCTGGTGCGCACCGCCTATCAGGGCGACATCGTCGGCCAGGGGTATGAAGGGAATGCCGTCTTCAACATCATCGTGATCCTCGATGCACCTGCCCGCGCCCGGCTCACCCAGATCGGCGACCTGCCGGTGCGCACACCGAGCGGCGCCTACATTCTGCTCAAGCAGATCGCAGACGTCTATGAAACGTCGGGCCGCTATCAGATCCAGCACCAGAATGCGCAGCGCGTACAGACGGTAACGGCGAACGTCAGTGGACGCGATCTCGAATCCTTCGTGGCCGCCGCCAAGCGTAAGCTTGCCCGCGAAGTCAAACTTCCACCCGGCACGCACGTTGAATTTGCGGGAGCGGCCGAGGCTCAAGCCCGGTCGCGGCGCGATCTCATCGTCAATGCTTTGCTGGCAGGGACGGGCATCATCGTTCTGCTCTCGATGGTTACCGGCCATTGGCGAAATCTGTTGCTGGTGATGATCAATCTACCGTTTGCATTGGTCGGTGGCGTGCTCGCACTCGCATTGACGGGCGGTCTGCTTTCGCTCGGATCGATGGTCGGCTTCGTCACGCTGTTCGGAATCACGCTGCGGAACTCGATCCTTATGGTTTCCCACTACGAACACCTCGTCCTCATCGATGGTCGTGTATGGGGACCCGAAACTGCGATCGAGGGTGCGGCGGATCGTCTTGTCCCGATCCTGATGACGTCTCTCGTGACCGGCTTAGGATTGCTGCCGCTCGCCATCGGCGCAGGCGAGCCAGGTCGTGAAATCGAGGGCCCGATGGCGATCGTCATCCTTGGAGGCCTCATGACCTCGATGGCACTTAGTCTGCTGGTCCTGCCCACACTTGCGCTTCGCTACGCGCATTTCAAGGTTCGCGCTGAGTGAACGCACATCCGCGTTGCGGCCTCAACCGGGTTGCTAAGAAACGGCAGCAACGCCGGGCAGGCGGCGCACGACAACGCACAAGCTGGCAGTTGAGATTTCGGGCGTTGCTCGATTGGCCATCGTGGCACGACATTAGGAAGCCAAATGAACGGCGCTGACGCCAAAACACTGCCGCGGCTTCGATGGCATCTGCTATCGAAGCCGCGGCAGGTCGTCGGTCTTACTTGCGCGCAGCGCAGGCGTACATGTTGATTTCCATGCCGACCGGCACTTCCACGATCTTCGGAGCTTTCCAGGCCATTCGGGTCTCCCAAGTATTGAGCGCGACATCGCGCCGGGCAAAAGCTAGGGCTGCGCCCTATACAGTTCAAGCCTCGATTCGAACGCCGAGCGAGTGCGCGCCGAATCTTCGCGGCTGCATTTCTCTCTCGGGCAAAGCCAGTTCTCTCTTGGTCAAACGCGACCTGCGGGAAGCATCTTTGCGCGCGATGCCGCGACGCCGTCAGCAGCCCTTGTCGGCTGCCATCTCATTCGGCTTGGCGCCTTCGGCGCGCTGGGCCGCCGTCGGCTGGCTTTGCATCTGACGCTGCGCGTCCTCGGACGATGCCGGTGTTTCGCCGCTCGCGCGATTCATCGTGCTGGTCGGCGGGTGCTCGGCGGTGTTGCCTGCCGCGTCGGGTGAATGGGACTGCGCCGAGCCCACCGTAACGGGACCAGAGCCAGCATCTTTGTCGCTGGCGGCCCTGCCGGAGTTGCATGGACCCGCGAAGGCTGTGCTGGCGCTCAATGTCAGGATTGCGCACCCAATAAGAATGGATCGTTTCATCTCCTCGTCTCCTTATCCTTCCCGTCGCGCGACCCAGCGCCGGGATGTTGAGGAGAATAGGTCGAATTGGCCGATGTTCCGAATTTCCGCGCAGAATTCCCGTGCCGCTCGTGGCAGCCAGCTTATCGCAGCAGCCGCAGCAGTGCCCGCCCCGCCCGCGAATTCAGCTCCTTCGCATCCAGCGTTCCGTCCTTGTCAGGATTCGCCGCGTTGAAGCGCTGCTCCACCACCGCAAGATATTCGTCGAGCGTCAACGTTCCGTCGTGATCAGGGTCCACAGCGGCGAGTTCTTTCGCCGTCAATCGTCCGCGCAATTCGCGCGCGTCCAATGTGCCGTCATGGTCAGGATCGAGCTTTGCAAACAATGCAGCTGCCGCCTTCTTCACTTCGGCAAGATCGAGCGTGCCGTCGTTGTCGGTGTCGAACATCTTGACGGCGCTTCCGGAGGCCGACCAGGCCGGCCCCGCCAGCAACGCAATCGTGAGCGCAAGCGCAACTGAGCGACGCGATATCATTTGAGGCCTCCCTGACCAACTGCCCCGATTCGAACGGGGATCGAATGACATAAATCCCCAAGCAGGTCCCGGTTTCAAGTCCGGAAGTGCAGCTTGCGCACCGCACAATTCGCCGATCCCGGCCGGGCCCGCGCGCCACAGCCGATCGCCGGCCTGAATCATGCCGCGGAATTTTTTCAGCGCCTGCGCGCAAGTGAGAACGGATTGTCAGGTTTCCGTCAGGTGACTGGCATGCAGCGTCCAACATATCGGCACAACCGTTTCGACTTTCGTATTGACGCGTTTTGTTTTCCGACGGAGTGTTGTTCCTGCAGCGCCAAAAGGCGCGCATATTGGGAGGAACGGATGAAACGTTTTGCGATGGCCGCGAGCCTCGTCATATCCGCATGCTCGGTTGCGAGCGCACAGACGACCGATCAGCTGGTCAAGGGCGCAACCGATACGTCGAACGTTCTGAACTACGGGATGGGCTACAATCTCCAGCGCTTCTCGACGCTGAACCAGATCAACAAGGATACCATCAAGAATCTCGTCCCGGTCTGGAATTATTCCTTCAACGACGATCGCAGCGAGGAATCGCAGCCGCTGGTGTACCAGGGCGTGATCTACGTGACCTCTCACAACGCGACCATGGCGGTCGACGCCAAGACCGGCAAGCAGATCTGGAAATCCAAGATCGAATATCCCGCCGAGACGCCGCGCATCGTCTGCTGCGGCATCATCAACCGCGGCGCCGCGCTGTTCGACGGCAAGTTGTTCCGGACCACACTCGACGCCAACGTGATCGCGCTTGACGCCAAGAACGGCAAGGAGCTGTGGCGGCAGAAGGCGGCCGATATCAAGGAAGGCTATTCGATGACGGTGGCGCCGCTGGTCGCCGACGGGGTCGTCATCACCGGCATCTCCGGCGCCGAGTTCGGCACCCGCGGCTTCATCGACGGCTGGGATCCGGCGACAGGTAAGCATCTTTGGCGCACCCATTCGGTCCCCTCACCGGACGAGCCCGGCGGCGACACCTGGAAGGGCGACACCTGGAAGCTCGGCGGCGGCTCGACCTGGATCACGGGCTCCTATGATCCCGAGTTGAACACGGTCTATTGGGGCATCGGCAATCCCGGCCCGTTCAATGCGGCCGTGCGCCCGGGCGACAATCTCTACACCTGCTCCGTGCTGGCGATGGATCCCAAGACCGGCAAGATCAAGTGGCACTACCAGTTCTCGCCGAACAATCCGTTCGATTATGACGCGGTGGCCGAGATGGTCCTCGCCGACATGAACGTCGAGGGCAAGCCGACCAAGGTGCTGATGGATGCCAACCGCAACGGCTTCTTCTACGTGCTCGACCGCACCAATGGAAAGCTGCTCGCGGCCAATCCTTACGTGAAGGTGAACTGGGCAACCGGCATCGATATGAAGAGCGGACGTCCGATGGAGACTGACGTCAGCAAGGATGCGCGGGAGGGCAAGAAGGTCGTCGTCTTCCCATCGCTGCTCGGCGGCAAGAACTGGGAGCCGATGTCCTTCAACCCGCAGACCGGGCTCGCCTACGCCAACACGCTGGCGTTCGGCGGTCACTACAAGACGGAGCCAGCGGCCTACAAAGCAGGCGAATGGTATCTCGGCATGGACCTGACTGACCTTTGGGAATGGGGCACCGGACCGCGCGGCCATCTCAAGGCCATCGATCCCATGACCGGCAAGGCCAAGTGGGAGGCGCCCGTCGACATCCCGCGCTTCTCCGGCGTGCTGTCGACCGCAGGCGGCGTCGTGTTCACCGGCGCGCTGACCGGAGAGTTCGAAGCGTTCGACGCCGACAGCGGCAAGAAGCTCTGGCAGTTCCAGACCGGCTCGGGCATCGAGGGACAACCGATCACATGGCAGCAGGACGGTGTACAATATGTCGCCGTGACCAGCGGCTATGGCGGCGTCTACTCGATCTTCTCAGGTGACGAACGGCTTGCGAGCGTGCCGGCCGGCGGCTCGCTGTGGGTCTTTGCGGTCAAGCAATAACCCCGCGATGCTAAGAGAAGTATCTCACAAGACGGTGGCGATCTCCGCCACCGCCCTGGTGCTGACGGTCGCGCTTGCGGCGACCGTCGGTACCGCCGACGAGGCAACTGGCAATCCCGTGCAGGCGCAGATCGACCATGGCAAGTCGACCTATGCTTCGAAATGCTCGCACTGCCACGGCCCCAATCTGATGAACTCCGGCACTATCACGCCGGACCTGCGCACCTTCCCCGACGACAAGACGCGCTTTGTCACCACGGTGAAGAACGGCAAGAACAACAAGATGCCGCCCTGGGGTGATGTTTTGAGTGACGACGAGATCGGCAATCTCTGGGCCTTCATTTCGAGCCGGAGGAAGCCATGAATCGTCGGCTGGGAGCACTCGGTCTCGCCGCGATCCTCACTGCTCCGGCAACCGCGGCTTGGGCGGCTGATCCCCTCAGCATCTGCCTTGACGAGGACCGCCCACCGCTCTCGGCACATCATAAAGGCAAGCCGGACTCGGGCTTCGACGTGCTGCTGGCACAGGCAATCGCGGAGCGGATGGGGCGGCCGCTGAGGATCCAGTGGTTCGAGAGCAAGCTCGACGAGGATTCAAGCCCGCAGCTTGAGGCCAATGCGCTGCTCTCCGACGGCCGCTGCTCCCTAGTCGGCGGCTACGCACTGACCAGAGATTCACTCGTCGTCCCCGGCATGAAGACGGCACGCTTGCCGGATTTCACCGGGGCTACCCGCGACGACCGTCGCCGCCGCGTCACACTCGGCGTGCTCGCGCCGAGCCGGCCTTACGTCTATTCGCCGATCACCATCGTGCTCGGGCCGAAGGCGCGCGAGCGCAAGATCGGCAACATTGGCGATCTCGCCGGCCTCCGCCTCGCGATCGAAAGCGGATCACTGGGCGATGCCATCCTGATGACGTTCGACAAGGGACGGCTGATCGACAACGTCACCCACCTCGTCCCCGGCCGCGACGATCTCCTGGGCGCGCTGGAGCGAAGCGAATACGATGCGACGCTGATCGACCTCGCCCGCTTCGACGCGCACCGCGTCGCGCATCCCGATACGGCGATCACCGCGTCTGGCTACTATTATCCGATCGGCGCCAATCGCGGCTATGTCGGGCTCGCCAGCGATCCTGCATTGATCGAGGCCATCAACAACGCGCTCGGAGAGCTCACAGCCGAAGGCAAGATCGCAGAATTCGGCAAGCGGGCCGGCCTCACCTATCTGCCGCCGCGCGAGCCTGCGATCCTCGGGGACGTGTGGAGGGAGATCATTCAGCGGTGAGGTGGTTGCGTGCTGGGATTGCGCAGCAAGCAACCCCTGCCGCCTAATGCTCGTCCGCGGCGACGGCGCCCTGCTGCGCCTTGTGGATCGAGGACGGCACCACGCCGAAATATTTCCGGAACACGCGGCTGAAATGCGATGAGCTCGAGAAGCCCCAGGAGAATGCCACGTCGGTAATGGTCTTGCCCGCGTGGGCCTCGAGCTCCTGGCGACAATTCTGCAGGCGCGCCTGCCAGATGTAGTCGCTCACTGTGGTGCCGCGCTCCGAGAACAGCATGTGCAGATAGCGCTTGGAGCAGCCGAGCTCGGCGGAGATCTGGTCGATGCACAGATCGGGATCGCGCAGGTGCTCCCGAACGAAAAATTGGGCACGCACATACATTGCCTCGGGCCCGACCCGATCGAACATCGTGTCGGCTTCGCGCAGCGGCAGCAGCAACAGGTCGATCAGCGAATCGGCAACGCCAACCGCGCTGTTGGCCGACAGCTTCGCCGCCTCGTCAAACGTGGCATGGACGAAATCATGGGCGATCCGCCCCGTCCCCGTCTTGGCCGACAGCTTGCAGGCCGGCATGCGCTGGGACGGGAAGCCGCGATCGCGCAGCAGTGCTTTCGGCACGATCACCACGTCGTGGCGCGTGAAAGCAGGGCTGATGATCGAATGCGGGCAGGAAACGTCATAGGCAATGATGTCCCCCGGGTTCAATTCGATGTGGCGGCCTTCCTGCTCGAAGTAGGACACCCCGTAGGTCTGGAAGTGAATCTTGATGTACGGGTGTTCGTTGGCCTTGGCGCGTGCCAGCGTGTGCGCGATGCGGTGCTGGCTGACCTCGATCTGGCAGAGCTTCAGGCGCGAGACGGAGGTGTAGTCGATGCGCCCTTCGAGCGAGGACGCCTCGAGCGGATCGACATCGAAGTGACCACACAGACTCGTCAACCCATCGATCCAACTCTGGATCTGCCGCTTCGGCGTCAGTCCGGTCGTCGAGAGCGTATGAATTGTGTCGGACATCAATCCAGCCACCGATCCGTTCCGGAATTCGACGCGAATCGCGACCAGCGCTGTCGGAGCCCTCAGCCGTGATTGCGCGACGTTTACCTCAAATTTGGCCGGTCTTTGAAACGAGCGCCATCGCTTCATTGCCGTCCTTGAAGGTCAATCCTCCGCCTTAGTTGCAGCGCCGTCAAGCGGAACCTGATTGTCGAGCGCCGCGCCAAGCCGCGCCGAAGCCGCTGAATTCGCTGCTGCAAAATCAAAAACTTCACCTCCGTGCGCTGTCGAGCAAAGCGGGTTCACTCTTGGGCAAGTTTCCCGTTGGCGAAGTCGTTAGGGATTGCAGCAGGAACAAAAAGAACGGGCTGCTCCTGCACGTGGACCCGTAGCTCTCATCAGGAGGAGGAAACAGCACAGCATCGTTTCTGGTCCCCAATGTGACCGCCCTGCACGAGCAGACGCCGGACGAGAAGCCCGGCGATTAAGCAATGCTTCGGAAACAATAAACGAGACCAACGGAGGAATGACTATGCGCAAGGTGCTACTGGCGACCTTTCTTGGCTCCGCGGCGGCTCTCGCCGTCGGGAGCGCGTCAGCCAATGACGAGCTGAACAAGATGTCGCAGAACCCGAAAGACTGGGTGATGCCGACAGGCGACTACGCCAATACCCGCTATTCCAAGCTGAACCAGATCAACGCACAAAATGTCGGCAAGCTCCAGGTCGCCTGGACCTTCTCGACAGGCGTGCTGCGCGGCCACGAAGGCGGTCCGCTGATCATCGGCAACATGATGTACGTCCACACCCCGTTCCCGAATAAGGTCTACGCGATTGACCTTTCGCAGGAGAACAAGATCGTCTGGAAGTACGAGCCGAAGCAGGATCCGAACGTCATCCCGGTAATGTGCTGCGATACTGTTAACCGCGGCCTCGCCTACGGCGACGGCAAGATCTTCCTGCATCAGGCCGACACGACCCTCGTCGCGCTCGACGCCAAGACCGGCCAGGTTGCATGGACCGCGAAGAACGGCGATCCCAGCAAGGGTGAGACCGGCACCTCGGCACCGATGGTCGTCAAGGACAAGGTCCTGATCGGCATCTCCGGTGGCGAGTTCGGCGTTCAGGCCCATATGAGCGCCTACGACATCAAGACCGGCAAGCTGGCCTGGCGCGGCTATTCGGAAGGTCCGGATGAGGAGCTCCTGGTCGACGACAAGACCACCGCACTTGGCAAGCCGATCGGCAAGGATTCGAGCCTCAAGACCTGGCAAGGCGATCAGTGGAAGATCGGCGGCGGCGCCACTTGGGGCTGGATCTCCTACGATCCCGAGCTGAACCTGATCTACTATGGATCAGGCAATCCCTCGACCTGGAATCCGAAGCAGCGGCCCGGCGACAACAAATGGTCGATGACGATCTGGGCACGTAACCCGGACACTGGTGTCGCCAAGTGGGTCTATCAAATGACGCCCCATGACGAATGGGACTATGACGGCGTCAACGAGATGATCCTCTCGGACCAGTCGATCAATGGCCAGCCGCGCAAGCTGCTGACGCATTTCGATCGTAACGGTCTCGGCTACACGCTCGATCGCACCAACGGCGAACTGCTGGTCGCCGAAAAGTACGATCCGAAGGTGAACTGGACCTCCGGCGTCGACATGGAGAAGAACTCGGCCACCTATGGTCGTCCGAAGGTGCTCGATGCCGCTTCGACCGACAAGGCGGGCGAGGACCACAACGTGAAGGGCATCTGCCCGGCCGCGCTCGGCACCAAGGACGAGCAGCCGGCGGCCTACTCGCCGGACACGCAGCTGTTCTACGTTCCGACGAACCACGTCTGCATGGACTACGAACCGTTCAAGGTGAGCTACACCGCGGGCCAGCCCTATGTGGGCGCGACGCTCTCGATGTATCCGCCGCCGGGCGATAGCAACATGGGTAACTTCATCGCCTGGGACGGCAAGACCGGCAAGATCGTCTGGTCGAACAAGGAGCAGTTCTCGGTCTGGTCGGGTGCGCTCGCAACTGCCGGCGGCGTGGTGTTCTACGGCACGCTCGAAGGCTACCTGAAGGCGGTGGACGCCAAGACCGGCAAGGAGCTCTACAAGTTCAAGACTCCTTCCGGTATCATCGGCAACGTCACCACATATGAGAACGGCGGCAAACAGTACGTCGCGGTGCTCTCCGGCGTGGGCGGCTGGGCCGGCATCGGTCTGGCAGCAGGCCTGACCGATCCGACCGCTGGCCTCGGCGCAGTCGGCGGCTACGCGGCACTCAGCAACTACACGGCGCTGGGTGGCACGCTGACCGTGTTCTCGCTGCCGAACTAGTCTCAACCCGTGTGGTTCCGGCGCGTGGATCAAACCCCACGCGCCGGCTAGCCTCCATGAACGCCTCCAGAGGAAAATCACTTGCGTAAAATCCGCGCTGTTGTTGCCGCCATGATCTTCGTTGCGTCCGGAGGAATTGCACTCGCGGATGGCTCGGGTGATCCGACCGCCGTCAAGCAGAACGAGAACGGCGAATGGCTCGATAAGGAAGGAAACCCGACCTACAAGATATCGTCTGACGGAAACGTGGACTGGTACACTTATTCCGGATACCGCCGCTACCACTCCGAGTGCCATGTCTGCCATGGCCCCGACGGAATGGGATCGACCTACGCACCGGCTCTGAAGGATTCGCTGAAGACCATGAGCTATGCCGACTTTCTCGGCGTCGTCGCCTCTGGCCGCAAGAACATCTCCACTGCCGCCGAGAACGTCATGCCCGCATTCGGCGATAATCCGAACGTCGCCTGCTACATGGACGATCTCTACGTGTATCTGCGCGCCCGCTCCAACGAGGCTTGGGGTCGCGCCCGCCCTGCCAAGCACGACGACAAAACTGAAGCCTATGCAGCGGCGGAAGATTCTTGCATGGGCAAAAAGTGAACGTTTGGAGCCCGGCCGAGACTCAACTCTTGGCGTCTCCATGAGAATCTGAGGAGTTAGCGATGAAGACACGTGCCGCCGTTGCTTTCGAAGCCAAGAAGCCGCTCGAGATTGTCGAGGTCGATCTGGAAGGACCGAAGACCGGCGAAGTCCTGGTCGAGATCAAGGCGACGGGCATCTGCCATACCGACGCCTACACGCTCGACGGTTTCGACAGCGAAGGAATCTTCCCGTCGATCCTCGGCCATGAGGGCGCCGGCATCATCCGCGAGATTGGCGCGGGCGTGACCTCGGTGAAGCCGGGCGATCACGTCATTCCGCTCTACACGCCGGAATGCCGGCAGTGCAAAAGCTGCCTGAGCCAGAAGACCAATCTCTGCACCGCGATCCGCGCGACGCAGGGCAAGGGCGTGATGCCCGACGGCACCAGCCGCTTCTCCTACCAGGGCAAGCCGATCTACCACTACATGGGCTGCTCGACCTTCTCCAATTTCACCGTGCTGCCGGAGATCGCAGTAGCGAAGATCCGCGAGGACGCCCCCTTCGACAAAAGCTGCTACATCGGCTGCGGCGTTACCACCGGCGTCGGCGCCGTCGTCAACACCGCGAAGGTCACACCAGGCTCCAACGTCGTGGTGTTCGGCCTCGGCGGTATCGGCCTCAACGTGATCCAGGGCGCCAAGATGGCCGGCGCCGACAAGATCATCGGCGTCGACATCAACGACTCCAAGGAGGAATGGGGCCGCCGGTTCGGCATGACCGACTTCGTCAACCCCAAGAAGATCACGGGCGACATTGTTCCGCACCTCGTCACCCTCACCGATGGCGGCGCCGACTACACCTTCGACTGCACCGGCAACACCAATGTGATGCGCCAGGCGTTGGAAGCCTGCCATCGCGGCTGGGGCACCTCGATCATCATCGGTGTCGCCGAAGCTGGCAAGGAGATCGCCACCCGTCCGTTCCAGCTCGTCACCGGCCGTAACTGGCGCGGCACCGCCTTCGGCGGCGCCCGCGGCCGCACCGACGTGCCGAAGATCGTCGATTGGTACATGAACGGAAAGATCCAGATCGACCCGATGATCACCCACACGCTGAAGCTCGAAGACATCAACAAGGGCTTCGACCTGATGCATGAGGGCAAATCGATTCGTTCAGTCGTCGTGTTCTAGCTCAAGTCACACCCAAGGAGGATCGACCCATGACTGTTGCACTCCATCCCTCGATCGACAACGGTATCAAACAGGGCACAGGCCATTTTGCCGGCGGCACGCTGGTCTGCAAATGCAAGGACCATCCGGTCAAGGTCGGCGTCAAGGGCGACGTGGCGCACAACCACGCCTGCGGCTGCACCAAGTGCTGGAAGCCGCCGGGCGCGACCTTCTCGGTCGTCGCGGTCGTGCCGCGCCAGAACGTCACCGTGCTCGAGAACGGCGACAAGCTCCAGATCGTCGACGCCTCCGCGGTGATCCAGCGGCACGCCTGCAAGGCCTGCGGCACCCACATGTTCGGTCGCATCGAGAACAAAAACCATCCGTTCTACGGTCTCGATTTCATCCATCCGGAACTGTTCCAGGAGCAAGGCTCGCAGGCGCCGCAATTCGCCGCCTTCGTCTCCTCGGTGATCGAATCGGGCGTGAAGCCCGAGCAGATGGCCGGCATCCGGTCGCGCCTGAAGGAAATCGGCCTCGAGCCCTATGATTGCCTGTCGCCGGCGCTGATGGATGCGATTGCGACCCACGTAGCGAAGGCCAAGGCCGCCTGAGCAAGGCCGCCCGACATTGCCCGTCCGCTCGCTGGTCGGCGAGCCGGACGGGCGCGGCTGCCGCCTGTGTACTTTGCGTATGCGAGCGCGTTCCGCTGCCTCAGTCCTGGTCTCTGAATGACTGCGCAGTGCCGCTCTGTTCCTTCTTGAAGTCAGCGTCCCTGCGATTCTCCCTCCCTCGACTGAGGACTACTGCTTCGTCCGCGCAGTCCCTCTGGCGGACGAAGCTTTTTTTCACCGCGCTTTCATTTTGATTTTGCGTCGCTCAACGGGCGGCGCATTGGCGCGCCCTGCTTTTGACAAATCGCCGATGCAATCTTTTCCCGGTGAGAACACTCGGCTGTGAACGCCGAGCCGGCGCGATCTCTGCTAGGCTTGCGCCATCACGATGCCGCGCGAGTTCAAATAAGCAAGAACAACACGGGGAGGTATCGAGGACATCCAGACATCGCCATTGGCGTTCCTGCCTCCTTCCGGGATTTGCCCGCGCGAGATGAGGGCAGGGATGCGGCGAGACGACGTCAGGACGCCGGCTCATATCGGCCACTTTGAATTTGACATGCTTATGAAGAGCGAGGGACGATCATGATCAAGGTGAAGATCAACGGCCAGGAACAGAGCTGGGACGGCGACCCGGATCTCCCGCTACTCTGGTTCCTGCGCGACGAGGCCGGGCTGACCGGCACCAAGTTCGGCTGTGGTCAGGCGCTGTGCGGCGCCTGCACCGTCATCATCGATAAGGAGGCCGTGCGCTCTTGCATCACGTCGATCAACGACGTCGCCGGACGCGAGGTCACCACGATCGAGGGGCTGCATCCCGATGGCGATCATCCGGTTCAGAAGGCCTGGCGCCAGGTCAACGTTCCCCAATGCGGCTTCTGCCAATCCGGCCAGATCATGCAGGCCGCAGCGCTCCTGATGGACAATCCAAAACCATCGCACGACCAGATCCGCGAGGCGATGTCCGGCAACATCTGCCGCTGCGGCTGCTACCAGCGCATCGAGAACGCGGTCCATCTTGCATCGACGGGGGTGTGACATGAATTTCATCGACAATCCCCGGAAGCTTCGTGGCTTCGAAAAGCATCTGAAGGTCGAGAAGGTCTCGCGTCGCAGCATCCTGAAGGGGCTCGGCGTGACCGGCGGCTTCGTACTCGCCGCACCTGTGATGACGCGCCAGGCTTTTGCCTATGAGACCGGCGCCGATAAAATGCCGTATGGCGTCGTGGTCGATCCGCGCGTGTTCGTTGCGGTCGCGCCCGACGGCACCATCACCATCCTCGCCCATCGTGCCGAAATGGGCACCGGCGTGCGCACCAGCCTGCCGCTGATCGTGGCCGAGGAGATGGAGGCGGACTGGTCCAAGGTCAAGGTGGAGCAGGCCCATGGCGATGAGGTCAAATTCGGCAACCAGGACACCGACGGCTCGCGCAGCACACGGCACTATCTGATCCCGATGCGCCAGATCGGCGCCTCTGCCCGCACCATGCTGGAGCAGGCCGCGTCCAAGCGCTGGGGCGTGCCGGCAACCGAGGTGAAGGCGGTCAACCACGAGGTCGTCCACAGCGCGAGCGGACGCAAGCTCGGCTTCGGCGAACTCGCAGTCGACGCCGCCAAGGAATCGGTGCCGAGCATTGAAGGGCTCAAGCTGAAAGACCCCAAGGATTTCCGCTATCTCGGCAAGGGCCAAGTCGGCATCGTCGATCTCCACGACATCACCACGGGCAAGGCGCGTTACGGCGCCGACGTGCGCCTCCCCGGCATGAAATATGCCGTTATCGCGCGCCCGCCGGTGACCGGCGGCAAGCTGGTCAAGTTCGAGCCGGACGATGCACTGAAGATTCCCGGCGTCGAGAAGGTGATGCAGGTGCGCGGCTGGCCGTGGCCGTCGAAATTCCAGCCGCTCGGCGGCGTCGCGGTGATCGCCCGCAACACCGGCGCCGCGATCAAGGGCCGCGACGCACTGAAGCTTACCTGGGAGGACGGCGCCAACGGCAAATACGACTCGGTCGCCTACCGCAAGGACCTCGAAGAGGCCGCGCGCAAGCCGGGTCTCGTCGTACGCCAGGAGGGCGACGCGGATGCCGCGCTGAAAGCCGCCGACAAGGTCGTGATCGGCGAATATTATCTGCCGCACCTCGCCCATGTCAGCATGGAGCCGCCGGTCGCGGTCGCCGACGTCAAGGGGAACAAGGCGGAGATCTGGGCGCCGGTGCAGAGCCCCGGCGGCACCCGCGAGGACGTCGCCAAGACGCTCGGCATTCCCGAGGACAATGTTACTGTCAACGTCACGCTGCTCGGCGGCGGCTTCGGCCGCAAGTCGAAATGCGATTTCGTGCTCGAGGCTGCGCTCCTCTCCAAGGAGCTCGGTGCGCCCGTGAAGGTGCAATGGACGCGTGAGGACGACCTCCATCATGATTTCCTGCACACCGTTTCGGTGGAGCGGATCGAGGCGGGACTGGACAAGGACGGCAAGGTGATCGCATGGCGCCACCGCAGCGTGGCGCCGAGCATCGCCTCGACCTTCGCAGCAGGTGTCAAGCATGCAGCGCCGTTCGAACTCGGCATGGGGCTCGTCGACATGCCATTCGAGATCGCCAACATCTCGTGCGAGAACCCGGAAGCTGCGGCGTTTACCCGCATCGGCTGGTTCCGTTCGGTCTCGAACATCCCGTGCGCCTTCGCGGTGCAGTCGATGGTCGGCGAGATCGCGAATGCGACCGGCCGCGACCAGAAAGAGACGCTGCTCGCGCTGATCGGTACGCCGCGGATCGTCAAGCCCAACGTGAAGGACCTCTGGAACTACGGCGAGCCATATGACAGCTATCCGATCGACACCGCGCGCCTGCGCAAGGTGGTCGAGCTTGTCGCCGAGAAGGGCGAATGGGGGCGTCAGGTGCCAAAGGGCCACGGCCTCGGCATCGCCGTGCACCGTAGCTTCGTCAGCTACATCGCGACCATCGTCGAGGTGGCCGTCGACGAGAAGGGCAAGCTCACGGTACCGCGGGTCGACACCGCGATCGATTGCGGCACCTACGTCAATCCGGAGCGCATTCAATCGCAGATCGAGGGTGCGGCGATCATGGGGCTGAGCCTCGCCAAATACGGCGCGGTCACCTTCAAGGACGGCAAGGTGGAGCAGAAGAATTTTGACGATTTCCAAGTCGTCAGGATCGACGAATCTCCGCTGGTGACCAACGTCCACATCGTGCCGCCCGGACCCGATACGCCGCCGAGCGGCGTCGGCGAGCCGGGGGTGCCGCCATTCGCACCGGCACTGATGAACGCCATCTTCGCGGCGACCGGCAAGCGCATCCGCGCACTGCCGATCGGCAAACAATTGGAAGCCTGAGGCGCGGAACATCAGGCGGCCTCGCGCCGTTTCCATCGATCTGACAGGAGCAGATCGATGACAGACATCCCAAGGGCGCTCGCAGTCTCGCTGCTGTCGAGCGCCTTTCTTTTGACCACCGCGGCCGCGTTCGCCCAGAGCAGCACGGCCGCGCCACCGACCACCGCGACGCGTCCAACCGCGCCGGACCAGAACTCGCTTCCCAACGCCAGCGCCCCGCCCGCCTCGACCAACCAGACCACCGGGCAGAGCAACACCGATCCGAAGGTTCGGCAGATGAATCAAGCGGAGAAGGACAAGGTCGAGCGCGAGGGGAAGTGAGCTGAGGTCACTCGCGCAAAATGCGGCGGACGTTGCCGTCCGCCGCATTTGCCCCCGTGACGCTCCGCTTCTCTCGATCCGCCTGCGGAGCTTATTTCTTCAGCGCAAACACCCAGATCACCCCGCCTTGCGGCACGTTGGATTCGATGCCGATATTGTTGGTCGCGAGTGCGTCTTGGATGCGCTGCGCGTCCACGCCCCAGCCTGACTGGATCGCGATGTATTGCGTGCCGTCGATCTGATAGGACATCGGCATGCCCATGATGCCGGAGTTTCCTGTTTTGAATTCTTGTCGCTCGTCCCGAAATCCACCCCTCGGCGGATGCGGCCTCTCGTGACGCGGGCACAGCCCGCACCGTCCATCATCCCGGCTGCGCGCCACCTACCTTTCCGATGAAGCCGGCCGCGACGCTGAGCGAGCCGTCAGCGAGCGCCAGCGGCAACGCGGCGATCCGCCGCGGCGCGCCGTGATGTGCGCGACATGCATGCTAGCAGGCGCTGGAACTCTGCCGAAATGAAGGCGAAGAATTGGCGCCGCAGTGCATCAATATGGCTTTGCTCGCTTGATTGAGCGTGACGGCGCGTATTCAAACGCGTTTTTTGCCACTTCAACGTCATGCCGCGCGATCGGCATGATGATTTTGCAGATCAGACCGATGATGCGGGAATTGGTGCAACGCTGCTGAACTGCGCTGCACAACCGCGAAGCTCAACTGCACGTTTTGGAGGCAGATCCGTCGTGTTCAGGACCTGAGCACGTGTCGCGGCGCTGTGATGCAGCCGGCGATGGTTACCGACGCCATCTCAAAACTGTCGGCGATGCGACGCGCCTTATCGATCAAGAGTGCAGCCGCCGGTGGCGGGCAGACCTCGCGCGCAGTCTGCTCGAACAAATCGAGCCAGCGATCGAAATGATCCCCGACCAAGCTCAGCGGCATGTGTGCCCGCATCGGCGAGCCACGATACCGCCCGCTCATCAGCACGACCGACGACCAAAATCCCCTGAGCTTCTCGAGATGCTCGTCCCAATTCTGCACGATGGCGAACACCGGCCCGAGCAGCGCGTCCTCGCGCACGCGTCCATAGAAGCGGGTGACAAGCTCCCCGATCATCTCCTCGGTGATCCCGGTGCGCTCGATCGCATCCTGGGTCAGCAGGTTCCGCCGCGTGGCCGCCGCCTCGCGCTCGGCCTTCAGTCGATCCGACATGTCCTTCGTTTTCCGTTCGTTGTTCCCGCGAGCCACCCGTTCGACATTGTCGGGCCAATTGCGCGGGACATCTTTGTCGCAGCGCAAATTGCGGGATGGAGCGGCCGACGCTCAAGCGCCCGCCGTCCGCTCCGTGATCAGGCGCCGTAGGTGTAAAAGCCCTGCCCGGTCTTGCGGCCGAGATGGCCGGCATCGACCATTTCCTTGAGCAAGGGGGCCGGACGGTATTTAGGATCGTTGAAGCCTTTATAAAAGACCTCCATCACCGACAACATGGTGTCGAGGCCGACGAGATCGGCCAGCGCCAGCGGCCCGATCGGATGATTGCAGCCGAGCTTCATGCCGGCATCAATCTCCTCGGCGGTCGCAATCCCCTCGTGGAGCGCGAAGATCGCCTCGTTGATCATCGGGCACAGGATGCGGTTGACGGCAAAGCCCGGGCTGTTCTTCGCCGTGATCGCCACCTTGCCGACGCGCTGGGCGAAATCGAGCGCCTTGGCCTGGGTGTCGTCCGAGGTTTGTAAGCCACGGATGAGTTCCAGCAGCGCCATCACCGGAACCGGGTTGAAGAAGTGCATGCCGATGAAGCGATCGGGGCGATCGGTCGCGGCGGCAAGTTTGGTGATCGAGATCGAGGAGGTGTTGGTCGCAACCAGCGTGCGCGGCGACAGCGTGGCGCAGAGGTCCTTCAGGATCTTGACCTTCAACTCCTCGTTCTCGGTGGCGGCCTCGATGACGAGATCGCAATCGGACAGTTTTGCGCGATCGGTGGTACCGGTGATGCGCTTGAGCGTCGCCTCGCGATCGGCCGCCGAGATCTTCTCCTTTTTGACCAGGCGCTCGAGGCTGCCGCCGACGGTCGAAATGCCGCGGTTCACCGCTGCATCCGAGATGTCGACCATCACGACCGAAAGCCCGGCCGCGGCACAGATTTGGGCGATGCCGTTGCCCATGGTCCCTGCTCCGATGATGCCAACGGTATTGATCATGGAATGACGTCCTTCTCGTTGAGCGGGCCCGCCTTGAGCGGCAGCGTGCCCGGTTTGACCTGAATTTCGAACCGCGGCTGCCAATAGTGCTGCGCCGCATCCAGGCTCTTCCTTAACCCATCCGTGGCGAGAATAAAGGCGCCTTTCGGTCCGCAAAGGGCATGATTTCTCGGTCTCGCGGCCTGATCGGCCCAAGTTTTGCGGCTCGTTCCGCCCCCTGAAATGCCGAGGGCGCAGGGAAGGCCGGGCGCCGGCTGGCACCCGCGGTTCGCTGTGCGTGTGTAGCGCAATAAGAAGCTGCACCGCGACGTACAGGCCGTAACTGACGGCAGGTGTGTTGCCCGTCGGGACAGTGGAGATTTAAGTTGACGTGCCTCCATCATTTCAATAATCGTGGAAATATGGAAACGACAGATGCTGTCACGGCGCTCGCAGCCCTTGCGCAGGACAATCGCCTCGATGTGTTCCGCCTGCTGGTGCAGGCCGGCCCCGACGGCATGGCCGCAGGTGCGATCGCGGAAGCGCTGGACCTTGCCCCCAACACACTGACGTTTCACTTCGATCGATTGCGAATGGCCGGCCTTGCCACGGTCCGGCGCGAGGGACGCTCGATGATCTATGCGGCGCGGTTCGAGACTATGAATGCGCTGGTCGGCTTCCTGACTGAAAATTGCTGTGGCGGCGTGTCATGCACGCCGGGCTCACCGAAACCCGCGCGAAAGCGCAGTAGAGTTTTGACCTGAAAGGACAGAGCATGAAGCGCCTGCACGTTCACGTGTCCGTCGAGGATCTCTCGCGTTCCGTCGGGTTCTATTCCGCCCTGTTCGCAAGCGAGCCCTCGGTGCTGAAGCCCGATTACGCCAAATGGATGCTCGAAGATCCCCGGGTGAATTTCGCGATCTCGACGCGCGGGCGCACACCGGGCCTCGACCATCTCGGCATCCAAGTCGAGACCGGTGACGAGTTGCAGGAGGTCTATGCGCGGCTGCGCCAGGCCGGCGGCGATATCATCGAACAGGGGCAGACGGCCTGCTGCTACGCCAAGTCGGAAAAGTCCTGGATCGACGATCCCGCCGGCATCGCCTGGGAAACGTTCCACACCACCGGCGAGAGCACCGATTACGGTGACGGCAGCGGCGAGAACCGCGCGCGGGTTGCACATGAGCAGCCCTCGGACTGCTGTGCACCGCAAGCCGCACCAAAACCGTCCCAGGCCTGCTGCTGAAGGTGCCGGCGATGGACGCGATCATCTACCACAATCCCGCCTGCGGCACCTCGCGCAACACGCTCGCCATGATCCGGCACGCCGGCATCGAGCCGCACGTGGTCGAATATCTCAAGACGCCGCCATCACGCACCCTGTTGCAGCAGCTAGCCGCACGCATGGGTCTTTCCGTGCGTGAGCTGCTGCGCGAGAAGGGCACGCCGTACGCCGAGCTTGGCCTCGGCAACGCGGCCCTGACCGACGACCAGTTGCTTGATGCCATGATGGCACATCCGATCCTGATCAACCGGCCGATCGTGGTCACGCCGAAGGGTGCAAAACTCTGTCGTCCTTCCGAGCTGGTGCTGGATCTTATCCCCGCGCAACAGGGCGAATTCGTCAAGGAAGACGGCGAGCGCGTCCGGCTCGATCGCGGCGCATGATGCCGGCACTTGCTCAGCGCGCCGTTGCCGAATGGCTCGGAACGGCGTTCCTGCTAGCCGCGGTGGTTGGCTCGGGGATCATGGCCCAAAGGCTCGCGGGCGGAAACGTCGCGCTGGCGCTCCTCTGCAACACGATCGCTACGGGCGCCATTCTCGTCGTGCTGATCCTGATGTTTGCTCCCGTGTCGGGCGCCCATTTCAATCCGGCGGTGACGCTGGCCTTCGCCTTGCGCTGGGAGACGGCCTGGACGGAAGCTGCGATCTACATCGCTGCGCAGATCGCCGGTGGGATTATCGGGGTGTGGATCGCGCATCTGATGTTCGGGCTTCCCGTCCTGCAGATGTCGCTGACAGAACGCAGCGGGGCCGGACAATGGCTCGCTGAGGCCGTGGCGAGCTTCGGTCTGCTGCTGACGATCTTCGGCGTCGCATCCCGAGCCGCAGCCGCCGTTCCCTACGCCGTCGGCCTGTACATCACATCAGCCTATTGGTTCACGGCCTCGACGTCGTTTGCCAATCCCGCCGTCACCATCGCCCGATCGCTGTCGGATACTTTCGCAGGCATCGCTCCGCACGGCGTGCCGGCCTTCATTGCCGCGCAGCTCATCGGAGCGATCCTCGCCATTCCCCTTGCAAGCTGGCTGTGGGCCGGAGCCTCCATGAAGCGGAGCGCCACACCAATAGCCTCCCAAGAGCCAGCCTGAAACAGACGCGGCATTTGCTTGCGAATGAATAGAGTGTCCAAACCGCTCGTCCCTTGTATTCTCTGAATCGCGGCACGAACGGCAGGGACTAGTGTGAAGCGACTTCGCAGCCTCGACATCGGCCATTTCAGGACATTCTGCCCGCCCCTGAGGCGTCAGGCCGGATGAACGACTTCGCACGATCCATCGTCGCGGCGTTCGCGCTGATTGGCAAAGCCGATCCCGAGCTCATCGGCATCGTCGCGCTGTCGGTGCGCGTCAGCCTGACTGCCGGCGTCGTCGCATTGCTGATCGGCGCCCCGTTCGGGGCCCTGCTGGCGATCACCCGGTTTCGCGGGCGGCAGGTCGTCATCGTGCTGACCAATGCGCTGCTCGGTCTGCCGCCGGTCGTGGTCGGGCTCGCGCTCTATCTTGTGCTGTCACGCTCCGGCCCGCTCGGCGCGGCCGGTCTGCTGTTCACACCCACGGCCATGGTGATCGCGCAGACGCTGCTGGCGACCCCGATCGTGGTCGCGTTGGTGCACCGGCCGGCGAGCCTGCTGTGGGCGGAATATGGCGACCTCGCGCGGATCGACGGACTATCGACACTGCGCAGCATCGGCCTGCTGTTCGCGCTTGGCCGGACCTCGCTGCTGACGGCCTTTCTCGCCGCGTTCGGGCGCGCCATCGCCGAAGTCGGTGCCATCATCATCGTCGGCGGCAACATAAGCGGCTTCACGCGCACGATGACGACAGCGATCGCGCTGGAGACCAGCAAGGGCGACCTCCCGCTGGCGCTGGGGCTCGGGCTGATCCTGCTCGCGCTCAGTGTCGCCGTCTCGACCGTCGCCTTCCTGCTAGTGGGACGCGTTGGGGAAAAATAGCTGCTCGCCGCCGACCTTGTAGCCGGCGATGGCATCCTGTCCCTTCGGCGAGATCAACCAGTCGATGAAGGCCTGCCCATCCTTGGCTTTCACATTCGGATGCTTTGTCGGATTGACCAGCATCACGCCGTACTGGTTGAACAGCCGCTTGTCGCCTTCGGTCAGGATCGCGAGCTCGCCTCTGTTCTTGAACGACAGCCAGGTGCCGCGGTCCGACAGCAGATACGCGTTCGACGACGAGGCCATGTTCAGCGCCGGACCCATGCCCTGGCCGATCTCGCGATACCAGCTGCCCTTGCCATCAGCGATATCGACACCGGCCTGCTTCCACAATCTCAGCTCGGCGGCATGCGTGCCGGACTTGTCGCCGCGCGAGATGAACGGCGCCTTGGCCGCGGCGATCTTGCGCAAGGCATCCGCGACGTCCTTGCCGCCGGCGATCTTCGCGGGGTCGCTCTTCGGACCGACGATGATGAAATCATTGTACATGACGTCGAAGCGCTTCACGCCCTGTCCTTCGGACATGAACTTGTCTTCGGCCGGCCTGTCATGGACGAACACCACATCGGCATCACCGCGCCGCCCGATGTCCAGCGCCTGGCCGGTGCCGACGGCGACGACCTTCACTCCGATGCCCTGGGCTTTCGAGAACAGCGGCAGCAGATAGCCGAACAGGCCGGACTGTTCCGTCGACGTCGTCGAGGCCACGGTGATGGTGCGATCCTGCGCGAACGCGATGGTAGACCAGAGCAGGAGCGCTCCGATGGCGGCAATCTTCCTCATGTGTCGTCCCCGAACAAACAATGACAGCCCTGAATAGCCGCTGGCCATGCCGGCGGGAACCCCGACGTTAGACCGCAGCGAGGCGCGGCGGTGTCATGACGATCGGGACGGAACACGTCTCACGCAGCGTCACGGCGGTTGAACCCCGCGTGAGCTGCCGCGTGATCACGCGGCGGCGGAATATCGCACGTTCCGATCGATTCATGCGATGAAACGGTTTGGAGCGTCCCATGACGAAGACAACGCCCTGCGCGTGATCCTGTCGCTTGCAATCGGCGGCCCGGCGCAGGCCTGGCCCGGACAGTCGTCTGCCGTCGACTGCGCCTGGGGCGGTGAACCAACGAAATGCGAGGCGCTCACCATAGCGCTCGTCCGCAAGCACGGAGCTGCGCATGCGCACATCCGCAAAGCAGACCACGCTGTCATGGTGCTTGCTCCGATGCGCTTGCCCGATCGCGACGAAGATCCACTCGCGTCGATGCATTTCGAATGAAAGCTGCGGCGCGGCTGTGCAGATGTTCTGCAATTGGTCCCGCCTCAATTGACAGCGGTGTGACAGCCGGGCAGTTTTTCACATTGCTGGCGAATCAGCGATTGCCTACGGCCTGCGTACCTCTTGGACAACTCCTGGTGCTTTCGAGACTGATATCGTTGCTGAGCCGCATCCCCGCGGTGAAATGGGCGGTCACCCGGCTTCGGCCCCTGCCGCATGGCGGCAGCATCGACGTGACGCCGATCGCCGATGAGTCGCCAGCCGTCATCGCGGAAGCTGCTCCGGCACTCGACAGCATCAGCGTAGAACCGCAGCATCGCGACGTCGAAGTCGCGGCTCGGCTCATCAGCAGCGATCCGCCTGCGGAACTCCTGGCGAATGTCGAACCTGACGTTGTGGAGGAGGTCCCGGTCTCGTCTGTCGAGATCGAGATACAGAACGGGGCGATCAGGACTCCTGAGGCCGTCGTCAGCAGCGATCCCTCTCCGGAGCTTCCGGCCGATGTCGAGCCTGTTGTCGCCGAGCAGATCTTCATCGCGCCTGACGAGACGGAGACGACGCCGGTCGAGGCCTCCGAGCTCGTCATTGAAGACGAACCCGCCACGCCCGTTTCAGTGGAGATCGAACCGGCCGCCGTCGGCGAGACGCCCGCTACCGCGATCGACGAAATCTCCGCGCACGTCGAGCCGGCTCCTGCGTCGCCCGCCCCGAAGAGCCCCCGCGCGCTGAAGGCCCGCGCAAAAATCGTGGAGCCCGCCGATCGGGCCACGCTGATCCGGCAACGCTGGGCGGAGACCGGGATCAGGATGTGGAATCCGCGGCTTCACGGCACTGGCGATGCGACGCTGAACATCCAGGGCCGCATCGAGCTGCTGCCGCCCGAGCCCGGCGAGACGATGCCACGCTACGACAAGCTCGAATTCAGGATGCTCGGTCGCCAGATCGTCTGCGAAGGCGTCATCATCGAAGCGCCCGTGCTAGCGAGCCAGCGCAGCTTTACCCGGCTCGCCGAGCCGCGCGGTGCCGAACGCACCCGCGAGCCGGTGCGGGAACGCCAGGCCGCCCTCGCCTGATCTTTCAAGGACGCGGTGCGCAGGGCCAGGGTCGCCGCCTGACGCAGCGCTACTTCGATAGGCTCGGCAGATCGAGCCCCTTGTCACGGGCGCAATCGATCGCGATGTCGTAGCCCGCGTCCGCGTGGCGCATGACGCCGCTGGCTGGGTCGTTCCAGAGCACGCGCTCGATCCGCCTTGCGGCCTCCGGCGTTCCGTCGGCGACGATCACCATGCCGGCGTGCTGGGAATAGCCGATGCCGACGCCGCCGCCATGATGCAGCGAGACCCAGGTCGCGCCGCTGGCGCAATTGAGCAGCGCGTTGAGCAAGGGCCAGTCGGACACTGCATCCGATCCATCCTTCATCGCCTCGGTTTCGCGGTTCGGGCTTGCCACCGAGCCGCTGTCGAGATGATCGCGGCCGATCACGATCGGCGCTTTCAACTCGCCGCGCGCCACCATCTCGTTGAAGGCAAGGCCCAGGCGATCGCGATCGCCGAGCCCGACCCAGCAGATCCGTGCCGGCAGGCCCTGAAACTTGATACGCTCCCTGGCCATGTCGAGCCAATTGTGCAGATGCTTGTCTTCGGGCATCAGCTCCTTGACCTTAGCGTCGGTCCTGAAGATGTCCTCGGGATCGCCTGAGAGTGCGGCCCAGCGGAACGGGCCGACCCCGCGGCAGAACAACGGACGAATGTAGGCCGGAACGAACCCCGGGAAATCGAAGGCGTTGTTCAGGCCCATGTCCTGCGCCATCTGGCGGATGTTGTTGCCATAGTCGAGCGTGGGGATTCCTTGCGCATGGAAATCCAGCATGGCCTGGACATGCTCGACCATCGAGGTCTTTGAGGCGCGCTCGACCGCCTTCGGATCGGAGGCGCGCTTGGTCTCCCAATCGGCCAGCGTCCAGCCCTTCGGCAGATAGCCGTTGATCGGATCATGCGCACTGGTCTGGTCGGTGACGATGTCGGGCTTGACGCCGCGGCGCACCAGCTCCGGGAAAATCTCCGCGGCATTGCCGAGCAGGCCGACCGAGACCGCCTTCTTCGTCTTTGCGGCCTCCGCCATGATGGCGAGCGCTTCGTCGAGCGTTGCGGCCTGGCGATCGAGATAGCCGGTGCGCAGCCGCATCTCGATGCGGCTTGGCTGGCATTCGACCGCGAGCATCGAAGCACCGGCCATGGTCGCGGCCAGCGGCTGCGCGCCGCCCATGCCGCCGAGGCCGGCGGTCAGAATCCATTTGCCGGCGAGGCTGCCGCCATAATGGCGACGGCCGATCTCGACGAAGGTCTCGTAGGTGCCCTGCACGATGCCCTGGCTGCCGATATAGATCCACGAGCCCGCCGTCATCTGGCCGTACATCATCAGGCCCTGCCGATCGAGCTCGTTGAAATGATCGAGCGTCGCCCAATGCGGCACGAGGTTCGAGTTGGCGATCAGCACGCGCGGGGCATCGGCATGGGTGCGGAAGACGCCGACCGGCTTGCCGGATTGGACCAGCAAGGTCTGGTCGTTCTCGAGCTTGCTCAAGGCCGCCGTGATCCGATCAAAGCTCTCCCAGTCGCGCGCGGCGCGGCCGATGCCGCCATAGACGACGAGCTCGCTCGGGCGTTCCGCGACATCAGGATCGAGATTGTTCATGAGCATGCGGAGCGGTGCTTCCGTCAGCCAGCTCTTGGCACTGATTTCGCTGCCGCGCGGGGCGCGAATGGTGCGGTCGTTGTCCAGTCGGCGGTTCATGAAGACCTCTTCAGTCGAGTCTTGGAAACGGATCGGATGCAAGCGAAGCGATCGCCGTGGCTGGCAGCGCACCGGCTTCGACCAATGCAGTGGCCCTGGCGAGATCGCCCGCCATGTAGCGATCGGCGCCGAGCGCAGGCACCTGTTCGCGAAGCGCTGCGATGACGGCGACGAGCGGAGCGCTCGTCGCATGCGGTGCACGCAGCGTGATGCCTTGGGCAGCAACCAGAAGCTCGATGCCGAGGATCGCGGCGAGATTATCGGCCATGTCGGATAGCCGCCGTGCGGCATGCGCGGCCATCGAAACGTGGTCTTCCTGGTTGGCGCTGGTCGGCGTCGAATCGATCGAGCAGGCAGCTGCCCGCTGCTTGTTCTCGGCATAAAGCGCGGCCGCCGTCACCTCGGCGATCATGAAGCCGGAATTGATGCCGGGATCGGGGGTGAGGAACGGCGGCAGGCCGAAATTGAGCGCGGGATCGACCAGCGTCGCGATGCGACGTTCGCTGATCGCGCCGATCTCGGACAGTGCCAGCGCGATCGTGTCGGCGGCAAAGGCCACCGGCTCGGCGTGGAAGTTTCCGCCGGAGACAATCTCGCCGGTCTCCACCAGAACCAGCGGGTTGTCCGTGACGGCATTCGCCTCAACGATCAGCGTGCGCGCGGCCTGGGTGATCAAGTCGAGCGCGGCGCCGGCGACCTGCGGCTGGCAACGCAGACAATAGGGATCCTGCACGCGCTCGTCGCCTTCGAGGTGCGACAGACGGATATCGCTGCCGTCGAGCAACGCGGTCAGCGTCGCAGCTGCGGCAACCTGCCCGGGTTGACCACGCATCGCCTGGATCTCGGGGCGGAACGGCGCTGTGGAAGCCATCGCGGCATCGACCGACAGCGCGCCGGTGACAAGCGCGGCGCGCAGCAGACGAAATGCACGCAGCACGCCGGCGATGGCGTAGGCGGTCGAGAACTGCGTGCCATTGATCAGTGCGAGCCCCTCCTTGGGACCCAGCGTCAGCGGCGCAAGGCCGGCTGCGGCGAGCGCTTCGCCGCCCGGCACGATCTTGCCGTCGACCATCGCCTGTCCTTCACCGATCATCACCGCCGTCATGTGCGCGAGCGGCGCGAGATCGCCTGACGCGCCGACCGACCCCTGCTGCGGTACGAGCGGATAGACGTTCCGCGCCAGCATCTGCTGAAGCTGCTCGATCACCCCGCGGCGGACACCGGAGGCGCCGCGTCCGAGCGAGACGATTTTGAGCGCCATCATCAGCCGCACGATCGGCTCGGGCGTGTCCGGGCCGACGCCGCAGCAATGCGAGACGATGAGGTTGCGCTGGAGCAGCGCGGTCTGGTCCGGCGGAATCCGCTTCGACGCCAGCTTTCCGAAGCCGGTATTGATGCCATAGACGGGAGCAGCAGCCTGAGCAGCTTTGGCGACGATTTCCGCGGCCGACTCGACGCGCGGCCAAAAGGCGGCATCGAGCACGACGGGCGCGCCGTCGAGCACCCGCGCGAGATCGTCGAGGGTCACCGTTCCCGGCTTGACGACGATTGCTGCGTTCGGCGCGCTCACTGGCCCCTCCACACCCGGACGTGCAGCGGATTGAAGCCGATGCGATAGACCAGCTCCGCAGGGCGCTCGATGTCCCAGATCGCGAGGTCGCACCATTTGCCGGCTTCCAGCGTGCCGGTCTCGCCGAGCACGCCGAGCGCCCGCGCGCCTTCACGGGTGACGCCGGCGAGGCACTCGGCGACGTTCATCCGGAACAACGTCGCGCCCATGTTCATCGTGAGCAGCAGCGAGGTTAGCGGCGAGCTGCCGGGATTGCAGTCGGTCGCGAGCGCCATGGCGACGCCGTGCTTGCGGAACGCTTCCACAGGCGGCTTTTGCGTCTCGCGGATGAAGTAGAACGCGCCGGGCAGCAGCACGGCGACTGTCCCGGCCTTCGCCATCGCGGCGGCGCCGGCTTCGTCGGTATGCTCAAGATGATCGGCCGAGAGCGCCGAGAATTTTGCGGCGAGCGCCGCACCGCCGAGATTCGAGAGCTGATCCGCGTGCAGCTTCACGGGCAAACCAAGCGCCTTCGCCGCCCCGAACACCCGCGCCGTCTGCTCGGCGGAGAACGCGATCCCCTCCATGAAGGCATCAACGGCATCGGCAAGACCAGCCTTTGCCACCGCCGGCAGCATCTCAATACAGACGAGATCGATATAACGATCCTTGTCGCCATCGGCTTCCACCGGGAGCGCATGCGCGCCGAGAAACGAGGTGCGGATCGCAACCGGCCGCCGGCGACCGATGCAGCGCGCGGCTGCGAGTTGCCGCATCTCGGTCTCGGTGTCGAGACCATAGCCGGACTTGATCTCGACCGTGGTGGCGCCCTCGCCGATCAGCGCATCGAGCCGCGGCAGCGCGCAGGCGACGAGATCGGCCTCGCTCGCCTTGCGCGTTGCAGCGACAGTCGAAACGATGCCGCCGCCGGCGCGCGCGATTTCCTCGTAGCTCGCGCCTTTCAGGCGCAGCTCGAATTCGTGCGCGCGATTGCCGCCATAGACGAGATGGGTGTGGCAATCGACGAGGCCCGGCGTGATCCAGCGCTCCTCGCAATCGATCCGCGCGACGGCATCCGCATCCGCCGGAAAGTCCGCTTGCGGGCCGGCATAGACGATACGGCCGCTACGCGCGGCGATCACGCCATGATCGATCTCGCCGAGATCGGGACGGTCGGCCGGCATCGTGGCAAGCCGGGCCTTATGCCAGATCCGGTCGAAGCGCTCTGCCATGCGACGGTCCCTTCGTGGGATGCTTGACTTATATGTCTAGACATATAATCGTAAGGCGGTTCTGTCCAGCCGGCGTGTCATCATGTCCCGACTGCATTTCGCCTCCGCGCTCCTGCCCTCGGGCTGGGCCCATGACGTGCAGGTGGTGATCACCGCCGGCGCGATCGCGGAGGCGACACCCGGAGTCGCACCGGCCACCGGCGACGAGCGCCACGCCATCGCGCTGCCGGGACTTGCGAGCCTGCACAGCCACGCCTTCCAGCGCGGCATGGCGGGGCTCGCCGAATTGCGCGGCGACTCCACCGATACGTTCTGGACTTGGCGCGAGACGATGTATCGTTTCGCCCTCGCAATGACGCCGGATGACGTTACCGCCGTTGCAACGCTGCTTTATGTCGAGATGCTGGAGCAGGGTTTTACCCGCGTCGGTGAATTCCACTATCTGCATCACGATCGCGACGGCTCGCACTATTCCGATCCCGCCGAGATGGCCACGCGCATTGCGCAGGCTGCCGAAGTCTCGAATATTGGCCTCACGCTGCTGCCGAGCTTTTATGCGCACGGCTCTTTTGGCGGCGCGGCGCCGCATGATGGCCAGCGGCGCTTCATCTGCTCGGTCGATCAATTCGCTAAACTGATGGTTGCCTCGCGCAAGGCGATCGCAACATTGCCGGACGCCAATATCGGCATTGCGCCGCACAGTCTGCGCGCGGCGGCGCCGGACGAGCTCGCGGCGATCATTCCGCTCGCGGAGGGCGGGCCGGTGCACATCCATGCAGCGGAGCAAGTGAAAGAGGTCGAGGATTGCCTGGCCTGGTCGGGCCGGCGACCGGTGCAATGGCTGCTGGAGCATGCGCCGCTGGACCAGCGCTGGTGCCTCATTCATGCGACTCACACAACGGATGAGGAAGTCAGCGCATTCGCGCGGGCCGGTGCGGTGGCCGGCCTCTGTCCCATCACTGAGGCGAGCCTCGGCGACGGCATCTTTCCGGCGCGCGAGTTTCTTAATGCGGGCGGCGCGTTCGGTGTCGGCACCGATTCCAATGTGTTGATCGGCGTCGCGGACGAATTGCGCCAGCTCGAATACGGCCAACGGCTCAAGCATCGCGAGCGTAACGTGCTCTCGAGCGGCGCGGGCCGCTCGACGGGACGCACGCTGTTCGATCATGCACTCGCCGGCGGCGCGCGAGCGCTGGCACAGCCGACGGTCGGCCTCGCGCCCGGCGCACGCGCCGATATTGTTACGCTCGACGCTGCGCATCCCTCGCTGGCAGGACGTGCACGCGACGCAGTGATTGACGGCTGGATCTTTGCGGCGGGCAACGGGCCGATCGATTGCGTCTGGGCCGGCGGCAGCAAGGTCGTCGAAGGCGGCCAGCATAAATTGCGCCAGAGCGCGCGCGAGCATTTCAACGCGGCGATGCGGAGGCTCGTTGCATGAGCCTCGCCACCGGCGCAGCCGACAAGCCGACGCTCTACAAGCGCATCCGCGCCGACATCGAGAAGCGCATCTTGACTGGCGAATGGCCGCCCGGCCACCGCATTCCCTTCGAGCACGAGCTGGTCGCCCGCTACGGCTGCTCGCGCATGACGGTGAACAAGGCGCTGTCGGAGTTGGCGCAAGCCGATCTGATCGAGCGTCGGCGGCGCGCCGGCTCCTTCGTGCGCCGGCCGCAACATCAGTCGGCGGTGCTCAAGATCGCCGACATCCGTGCCGAGATAACCGCGCTCGGCCGCGCTTACGGCTACGAGCTGATCGGCCGCAAGCTTCGCGCTGCGACCACTGCCGATCGCGAGCGTCTCGGCGTCAAGAAGGCCGGCAAGGTGGTCGCGATCTCCTGCCGTCACAGCGCCGACAACGTGCCGTTCGCGGTCGAGGACCGGCTAATCGATCTGGGGTCGGTGCCGAATGCTGCAACCGCGGATTTCTCGCGCGAGCCGCCCGGCTCGTGGCTGCTTCACCATGTCCCATGGACGGAGGCCGAGCATACGATCAGCGCCATCGTCGCGGATGATCGCACGGCGGAAGCGCTCGACATCGCCATCGGCGCGCCCTGCCTCGTGATCGATCGCTACACCTGGCGCAGCGCACGCACGATCACCGCGGTGCGCCTGCTCTATCCCGGTCACTCTCACCGCCTTGTCGCGCGATTCAAGGGAGGCTGAGAGAACGATGGCGACACAAATCGTGCAGCGCTTCGGGCAATGGCCCCCACGGGCCGACAGAGATCAACAGGACGTCAATCCATCGATCGGCAAGAGGACGACAATCATGCGTAGTTCGACAGTTTTTGCGACAATCATTGCGCTTGCGGCCACCACTCCGGTGCTTGCCGACGACGTCAAGGTCGGCATCGGCATCTCCGGCTGGACCGGCTTCGCGCCGCTGACGCTGGCGAAGGAAGCCGGCATCTTCAAGAAGAACGGCCTCGACGTCACCATCAAGAAGATTCCGCAGAAGGACCGTCACCTCGCCATCGCCTCCGGCGACGTCCAGTGCGCGGCAACGACGGTCGAGACCTGGATCTCCTGGAACGCCAACGGCGTCGCCACCAAGCAGATCTTCCAACTCGACAAAAGCTATGGCGCCGACGGCATGGCCGTGCGCAACGACGTCACCTCGATCAAGGAGCTGAAGGGCAAGACCGTTGCGGCCTCCGCGCCGGGCACCTCGCCCTATTTCGCACTGGCCTGGATGTTGAAGAAGAACGGCCTGTCGGTGAAGGACGTCACCGTCGTGAACCTCGAGCCTGCTGCAGCTGCGCAAGCCTTCGTGTCCGGCCAGAACGATGCCGCGATGACCTATGAGCCGTATTTGTCGACGGTTCGTGCCGCACCCGACAAGGGCAAGATCATCGCCACCACGCTGGACTATCCGATCGTGATGGACACCTTCGGCTGCACGCCAAAATTCCTCAACGAGAACCCGAAGGCGGCGCAGGCGCTGGCCAACAGCTATTTCGAAGCGCTCGACACGATCGCCAAGGACCAGGCCAAGTCCTATGATATCATGGGTGCCGACGTGAAGCAGACCGGCGAGCAGTTCGGCAACTCGGCAAAGTACCTGCGCTGGCAGGACAAGGCCGCAAACCAGAAGTTCTTCGCCGGCGACTTCCTCGCCTTCAACAAGGACGCCGCCGAGTTGCTTCTCGAAATCGGTATCATCAAGGCCGTGCCGAAGGTCGAGGACCTCTACGACGCGAGCTTCATCAAGTAGGCCTTTCACGCGCTGCCGGCCCCGTCTCGCGGCGGGCCGGCAAACTTTATTCACCACCCGGATAGACTGTTGATGCGTCCCCTCGATCCTGTGACGTCAAAGCAGCGCGTGGCCTACGGCCTTGCGTTCTTTATGGTGTTCGTTGCCCTCTGGTCCTGGGCGACCTTCGGCGGCCATGTATCAAAAGTGTTTCTCGCCAACCCGCTGACGATGGTGCAGGAAGGCGTCGACCTGCTCGCCAAGCAGGGCTTCCTGTTCGACATCGGCATGACGATCTGGCGCGTCGTCGGCGGCTTTGCGCTCGCCGCGATCATCGCAGTGCCGCTCGGCGTGTCGATGGGCGCGTACAAGCCGATCGAGGCGTTCCTCGAGCCGTTCGTCTCCTTTGCGCGCTATCTGCCCGCCTCGGCTTTCATTCCGCTGTTGATTCTGTGGGCTGGCATCGGCGAGCTGCAGAAGCTGCTGGTCATCTTCATCGGCTCGGTATTCCAGGTCATCCTGATGGTCGCCGTGACCGTCGGCGCCACGCGGCGCGATCTGGTCGAGGCGGCTTACACCCTGGGGGCCAGCGACCGCGGCATCATCCGCCGCGTGCTGCTGCCCTCCTCCGCGCCCGAGATCGCGGAGATCCTTCGGCTGGTGCTGGGCTGGGCCTGGACTTACGTCATCGTCGCCGAGCTGATCGGCTCGTCCTCGGGCATCGGCCACATGATCACCGACAGCCAGGCGCTGCTCAACACCGGCCAGATCATCTTCGGCATCATCGTGATCGGGCTGATCGGCCTGCTCTCGGATTTCATGTTCAAGGCGTTCAACGCTTGGCTGTTTCCGTGGAGGCTCGCATGACGACGCTGAAGATCGAGCAGGTCTCACGTACCTTCCCCGCTCGCCACGGCAATGCGCCAACCAGAGCGCTGGAGCCGATCGATCTCACCATCGGCAACAACGACTTCGTCACCATCCTCGGCCCATCCGGCTGCGGCAAGTCCACGCTGCTGCGTATCGTCGCCGGCCTCGACCGGCCGACCAGCGGGCGCGTCACGCTCGACGGCCGCGAAGTGACGGGCCCCGGCGCCGATCGCGGCATGGTGTTCCAGTCCTATACGCTGTTTCCCTGGCTCACCGTGCGCGAGAATATCGCCTTCGGCCTGCGCGAGCGCCGCGTCTCTGAGGCGGAACGCCACAACGTCGCCGACGCCTTCATCCGCCAGGTCGGATTGTCCGGCTTCGAGAACCACTGGCCGAAACAGCTTTCCGGCGGCATGCAGCAGCGCACCGCGATTGCGCGTGCGCTCGCCAACGATCCAAAGATCCTGCTGCTCGACGAGCCCTTCGGCGCACTGGACAACCAGACCCGCGCCCTGATGCAGGAAATGCTGCTCGGCATCTGGGAGCGCGATCAGAAGACCGTGCTGTTCGTGACTCACGATATCGAGGAGGCCATCTTTCTCGGCAGCCGCGTCATCGTCATGAGCGCGCGTCCCGGCCGCATCAAGGCCGAGATCGCTGTGGACCTGCCGCATCCGCGTTCCTACAAGATCAAAACCACGCCCGAATTCGTTCAGTTGAAGGAACGGCTGGTCGAGGAAATCCGCACCGAGGCGCTGAAGGTTGCCGAACATGCCTGACGCACGACCGTGCGCCGATGGAATGCGCGTCCTCGCCGACCTCAATGCGCTGCGCGCACTCGGCGCCTACAAGACCGGCGTACACAGGCCGACCTTCTCCGAGCCACACAAGCAGTCGCTGGACTGGCTGGTGCAGAAGCTGCCGGAGGCCAGCCTTGCCGGCACAATCGACGGCATCGGCAACGTCTTCGGCACCAGCGCGAAGCCCGGACCAAAATTGCTCGCCGGATCGCACCTGGAAAGCCAGAACTATGCCGGCTGGCTCGATGGCCCGCTCGGTGTCGTCTATGCACTCGAGGCCGCGCGCGTGCTCAATGCCGATCCCACCGTGAAGGGGGCGGTCGAAGTCGCCGCGTGGTGTGACGAGGAAGGCCATTTCGGCAGCTTTCTCGGCTCGCGCTCTTATGTCGGGCAGGTGTCCGAAGTCGAGATCGACGCCGCGCGCGACCGCAGCAACGGCCGCAGCATGCGCGATGCGCTCGCCGACGTCGGGCTTGCGGGGCGTGCACGCGTCACGTCCGAGCCGGGGCGGCACGTCGGCTATCTCGAGGCTCATATCGAACAGGGCGACACGCTCGAGAGCGGCAAGCTCGCAATCGGCGTCGTGACCTCCATCGTCGGCATCTGGCAATACCGCATCAATTTCACCGGGGAGCAGAACCACGCCGGCACCACGCGCATGGCCGTGCGCAAGGATGCCGGCCTCGCGCTCGCCAAATTCTGCGTCGCGATCGACGAGCGCTTTCCGGCCGCATGCGGGCCACGCACGGTCTGGACCACCGGCCACATCACTCTCGATCCGGGGGCGCCGAGCATCATTCCAGGTGGCGCGGAGATGCTGTTCCAGATCCGCGATGACGATCCTTCGGTGATCGCGCGGCTGGAGGAGTTGCTGCAAACGATGGCTACCGAGGCCACCGCGAAGGGCCCCTGCTCCGTCACCGTGGAGAAGATTCGCACCGGCGCCCCCGCCATGATGAACACGAGCTTTCAGGATGCGATCGACGCCGCCAGCCAGGCGCTTGCCGGCGGACGATCCATCCGCATACCGAGCGGCGCCGGTCACGACGCGCAGATGCTCGCCACCATCATGCCAGCGGGCATGCTGTTCGTGCCCTCGATCGGCGGCATCAGCCATCACTGGACCGAAAACACCGCCGACGCCGACATTGTCACCGGCGCGCAGGTGTTCGTCGACGCCTGCCGCCGCATTCTCGGCAGCTAGACGACGCACCGTCCAAACGGAACCAAGGGGCTGATTCGTGCTTTGAAGATTCCAGGAGAATCAACATGGCACGTACAGCATGGAAGCGGCCCGGCTCGCCGATCGGCAAGAAGGGACCCCGCAAAGCCAACCCGTCATACATGCGCCGTTCGCGTCAGCCGTGGTCGACAGCAGATGTCAGGATGCTGCGGCAGCTGGCGAAGGGCAATACGCCCACCGGCGTCATGAGCATCAAGCTTCAACGTCCGATCGCGGCGATCCGCAGCAAGGCGCAGCGCGAAGGCATCTCGCTGAAGCCGGTCAATCGATCGCCCTATAACCGGCGGGCGGCCAAGACGCGCGCGACGAAGGGGCGGCGCTGACCGAGCGAGCCCGGCTTCCCACCGCGAGGCCGGGCTCCGCATGTGACCGCGACCAAGGATGGCTTCCGAAAATGGCGCGCGTTCTGATTGGCACGTCGGGCTGGCATTACGATTCCTGGCGCGGTCCTTTCTTTCCTGAAGGTCTGCCGCTGAAGCAGCAGCTTCGCTACTACGCCAGTCAGTTCGAGACCACCGAGCTGAACGGTGTGTTCTATCGGACGCCGACACCGGAAGCGGTCGAGGCATGGCGAGAACAGACCGGCGGCGATTTCGTCTTCGCCTGGAAGGCGTCCAAATTCATCACGCATTGGAAACGGCTGACCGACCGTTCTCAAAACAGCCTCGAGCTGCTGGAGGATCGCTTTTCAGTCCTGCGCGGAAAGGGAGGGCCCATCCTGTTCCAGCTGCCACCTCAATTCGAGGCCAACGCCGACAGGCTCGCCTCCTTCTTCAAGCTGCTTTCGAGCAAACGCCGCTACAGTTTCGAGTTTCGTCATCCGAGCTGGTATCAACCCCGCATCCTGCGGATGCTGGCTGACGAAAACATCTCGCTCTGCCTGTCGGACCACCACGATGCGCCGGCCCCGTGGAAACGCACGGCGGACTTCGTCTATGTGCGCGGACACGGTCCGAGCGGGCGGTATCACGGCCATTATACCCGGCCGACGCTGACACAATGGGCGCGGCGCATCAAATCGTGGAAGCGGCAAGGCTGCGACGTCTATGTCTATTTCGACAACGACCAGAAAAGCGCGGCCCCCGCCGACGCGCTAAAGCTGAAGGCGCTGCTCTAGCGCGCGAGGCTAGGGCCCGCCGGCGACCGAGCCTGCGATCACCATGACAAGATCGGCAAGGTCGATCTTGCCATTGACGACCAACTCCTCCGGGGAGCCTTCGACCTTCAGCAATTGCGGCCGGTTGGCTGCCTGACGCTTGAGTTCGCCGATAATGGCTTCCTTGAGCTTCTCCTCCAGCATCAGCGTATCCTCAGGCAGCCACGGCGCGGCAGGATTCGGCGCACGAGCGACATATGGCGACGCATTCATCCATGCCTCCGATGCGCTCGCAATCCTGTGAGCATTCCGTGCAAATCTCGGCACATTCGCCGCAGGTGTGCTTATGATGCGGGGTGTTGATCAGCATGAAGTGCGCGGATGTCCGACACATTTCGGCGCAGGCCATCATCAAACGAAAATGTTTGGCCTCGACATGTTTGCCGCCGGTCTCAAGACAGTGGTTCATCGCCGTGCCGAGGCAAGTCCGGTAGCAGCTCATGCAGAGCTCGATGCAGCGGGTCATGTCTTCGGTGTACGCCATTTTCGTCCTCCAATGGCTGTCGCCTTCTCACCGTCAAAACGAGGAGGCACGCTTCGTTCCAGGCTTTCTGGTCGATCGAACGCGTCATTTGGGAATCGGTTCTTGAAGGCCAGCATCCGGTTCCTGCAGCTGTCCGCTCCGGGCGAGCCGGACGGCCTTGCCGAGCGCACGCGCCACATTCAATACTTCCCGCTGAAACTTGCTGTCTTCATCGAGTTCGCGATGAGAGGTCGCGTATGGCTCCATGTAGCCGACGTAGCTGTCGAGCTCGCCGAAGCGGCCCGCCGAGATCAGGTGCATGTCGGTCAGCCAATCGGACAGAGCCCGGCGCACACCCTCGGCTCCGACGCTGTCGCCGTGAACGATCAGCCCGAAATGCCGGCCAGCGAGATGACGCGGGTACGACCAACCTTTCAACTCGATCGCCTTGGCTTCAGCCGCCTTCTTGCCGTGGGTCGATGTCGGGTCCGGGTTGCCCCCGTCGGCGCAGACCAGGCGGTCCATCATCGCTTTGAGGCCGCCCGGGACGTGATACCAGTTCACCGGCGTCACGATCAGGATGCCGTGAGCTGCGACCCAGAGCGGATAGATCTCGTTCATCCAGTCGCTGGTCTGGCCGAGCGAGTAGTTCGGATAGCAGCTGCACGGCCAGTGGCAGAGCGGCATCGCGGTGGCGACGCACGATTTGCAGGGATGAATAGTCTTTCCAAATTCGGACGTGAGGCGCGAGAGGTCAAGGATGTCGACGGCAAATCCCATTTCGATGAACACAGGCTCGGCCAGCTTGACCATGCGCCAGGTCTTGGACATCTCCCCGGGACAGGTGTGCTCGCTGCGGGCGGAGCCGTTGACGATGAGAATGCGCGGGGTCGCGTTGGCATCGTCGTGCCGCCGCTGCGCATCCAACACCGCAGCGCGGGCGTCCAGCCAATCGACGGCCAGATCGTAATCCGGGTCGGCGAAGCCGGCGCCCGCCTTCCGCGTCAACGGTGCTTTGCGTGAATTGCTGTAGGCGTCCCAGGCGGCGCCGATGATCGCGTCGAGCTCGCGCTGGAGCTGCGCGAAGGCGGGATCAACGAACTCGCTTCTATAACGGCGTTCGAATTCAGCACGCGACAGCTTGACCGGCGGCATCCCCTTGCGAACGTCGGGTTCCGTCATGCTGGGTCCTCATCAGTGGGTGCAATCCCACCAACCCGGGATTTCTCGTCCGGTTCCTGACAGAAGGGTCTCGCGTTTGCGCTGCGCAAGCTATTC
Source organism: Bradyrhizobium diazoefficiens (assembly GCF_016599855.1). Classification (NCBI taxonomy): domain Bacteria; kingdom Pseudomonadati; phylum Pseudomonadota; class Alphaproteobacteria; order Hyphomicrobiales; family Nitrobacteraceae; genus Bradyrhizobium; species Bradyrhizobium diazoefficiens. Next base: position 5,564,215 of record NZ_CP067041.1, read on the forward strand.
GCGCCAACGCTCGGCCAATTCCTCCGACGTCACCAGATCCACCTGACCGTGGAAGCGCGTTCGGTACATCGTCATCAGTGCATCGTGACCGACATCCGACGAGCTGCACACCGCGTCCTCCACAAGGACGACCCTGAAGCCGAGATCGACGGCGCTCAGCACCGTCGAGAGCACGCAAACGTCCGTCTCCGCGCCTGATATCACCACCGTCCCAATGCCGAGCTCAACCAGCAGGCTTGCCAAGGCGGGATTGCTGAACGCCGAGTAGGCCGGCTTGTCGATGATACGCAGCGGAGGCACGTAACGTGCCAGCGCCGGCACGAGCTCAAGCGCGGACGGCGGAAGATGATCGCGGGTCGCCTGATGCCAACGCCGAAAATAGTGTTGCCACTGACCGGGACGGTCTTCCGGGGTTTTTGGCGTAATGAAGCGCGTGAAGATCGTCCGCGGCTGATGGCGCGAGACCATCTCGACGATCGTCGGCAGCACCCGCTCCATCCAGGGCGTTTGCCAGAGACCGCCGGGAGCGAAGATGTTTTGCATATCGATGCAGAGATGGACTGCGTCCCGGATTTCGGCAACATCCGATTTTTTGTCGCTCATCGTCCTCCACCGTCGGCGGCCGCACCTTGTGCGCGCGTTTTCGCATCCAGCACTAGGAACATGCGCAATGACGAGGCGTTCCAAACCCGCCATTGCGGAAGGAGATATCCGATATGGGCATCTTGGCTCCAGCTTTGCCCGAGCTGGAGCCATCTATTGTGCTCGCCCGCGCGGGCCCATTTGGAACCATCGTCGGTTGTGCATGTTCGTTGCAGGGATGACCCGGGATCCAGGGGCGCATTTTGCCGATCCAGTGCTCGATCGAAACATCCGGGAGGCGAACCTGCAGGCAGCTCTGGGGGTGGATCATTACACTTTGCGCCTGCCTGGCGATCTCATTGCCGGCGCGCGCTGCCGTCCCCGCATCGGCGCTTGATCAAGTCGGCCTCGTTCCACGCGTCAATGAGCTGCTTCCTTTGCAGCTCCCGATGACCGACGTGAGCGATCGCACCGCGCCGTTGCAAAGCTGGCTTGGAGGCGTCCCCACGATCTGGATCCTGGCCGATTACACCTGCGAAACACTCTGCGGACCGGCGATTTCGATTGCTTCCAACGCGCTGGCCGACACCGGCTTGAGCGCCGGTCAGGACTTCCGGCTGATCGTCGTCGGCTTCGATCCCAAGGACGGCTCGGCTCAGGCACTGGCGATGAAAAGCGAGCAGGTGAGCCCAAGGGGCGGCCTGCCCGAGCAGAGCTATTTTCTGCGTGCAGACGCCGGCGATTTGAGCACGCTGATCGACGCGTTCGGAGTTCGGACGGTCTATGATCGCGAGCATGACCAGTTCGCGCACCCCGCGGCCGCCTTCGTCGTCACGCCTGAGGGGAGGATTTCGCGGGCCCTCTCCGCTCTGTCGGTCGATGCCGCGAGCCTGCGTCTTGCGCTGGTTGAGGCGGGCCAGGGGCGCGTCGGACGCTGGACCGATCAGGTTCACCTGCTCTGTTATGGCTTCGACCCCGCAAGCGGCGCCTATACGCTGGCGGCGCGCCGGCTGCTGCTTGCCGGCACTTCGATAACCGTCATTGTCCTTGCCCTGCTGATCGGGCTTCTCTTTCGTCGCGAGCTCGCGGCCAGGCAGCAGTGATCGGCACCGTCTCCTCTCGTACCCTCGCCAAGGCCGCGTCGAACGCCAGCCACAGCGCCAAACCGAGGAAGAGCCCGGCGGCAATCAGCATGACGGCGGTCGTTGCGGAGGATAGCCCGTGAATGGCTGGAAGGATAAGGATCGCCGATTCCAGCCCCCGCATCGCCAGCGTCAATGCGCACAGGGCCAGCAGCCAGCGCGGATCGGATCGCACCCTGGTGCTGAGCATCGCGCAGAACGGGAATACGAACTGTCCGAAAGAAAGCACCGCCAGCGCGAATTGCCAGCCGTTCTCCGATCGCGCAATATACCAGGTGACCTCCTTTGGGACATTGCCCGACCAGATGACGATATATTGCATGGCGTGGAGGTAGCACCACAGCAGCAGCACCGAGAGCAGCAGGCCGCTATAGCCGCGGCTGGGGCCGATACTCTGTCGCGACAGCAAGCCGGCACCGATGACGAAGGCTGTCCCGTTCATTAGCGTGAAGCTGAGAAAGATCAGGCCATAGATCGACGAGTGAAAGTCGGGCTCCAGCGACTCCATCCAGTCGACGCCGGCGAACGACACCAGCAGGGTCCAGAGGATCGACCCAACCGATGCCGCACGTACCATCGCCTCGTCATTTCGCCAGGATCGCCGGAGCCATTCCGCGAGCGCGATCCAGAGCGAGAAGTAGATCACGGTCCGCAGCACGAAGAACCACGGCACGAACCAGTGCGCTCTAAACGGCGGCAATGACGCCGAAACCGCGATAGCGGGATAGATATCCTTCATAAAGAGCAGGACTGGAACGAATGTCAGCGCGACGACGGGCAGAAGCCCGGTCGCGGCGACGAAGATCGGGTGCAATGCTTCGGTCCAGCGGCGCCGCACCAGATAGCTGGTCATGAAGAGAATGAGCGCTCCGATCGGAATTGCGCCCCAGGCGATCCAGGCCACGAGATAGGCCGCAACGGTCGATCGGGCGTCGACGACAAAGCCGGCGATCAGGACAAGGCCTGAGATTGCCGCCATCCCCATCTTTGCCTGACTGTGAGCTTTCACGGCGAGCTCTCCAGCCTGGCCCGCTCATCCGCAGGAACGTCGTCGAGCGAGGCGTGGCGGCTGAGCTGAAGCGCGCGGATATAGGCCACGATCGCCCAGCGATCCGCCGGCGGCACGCGTGCAGCGTAGGAATACATCGCACCATAGCCATTGGTGATGACGTCGAAGAAGTGCTGATCGTCGGCGGCAAGCAGCCGCTCGTCGTGATAGCTCGTCGGGCGCGGCATGCCGCGTTGCACGACGATACCGGTGCCGTCGCCACCGGCACCATGGCATGGCGAACAGAAGATGCCAAAACGCTGCCGTCCTCTCGCCAGCAGCTCGGGCGTGAGCCGCGGTCTGGTGGCAGCGGCCTTCTCCCGTTCGAGATCGTCTCGGGCAATTGTGTTAGCTGGCGGCCGGCGCAGCACGCTGCCGCGGAACAGTGGCGCTCTTGAATATTCACTGTAGCGTGGCTGCTCGTCCATGTTCTGGTCGCAAGCGGCCAGCAAGCCGGCGAATGCAATGATGATCGCGAACCTGGTCATCTCGGGATAAGCTCGACCGAAAGCGCGCCTGCCTCCGTCAGGAACGCGCGCGTATCTCGTTCGTCGAACAGCGCGTCCTGCGCGTTCACGCAGAGGAAGAACCGGTCCCTGCTGGCGCGGTGAAATCGCCGGGCACCGAACACGGGATAGTTGAGCCGCGGAAGCCCATTCTGCCAGAGCATCGCGACCAGCATGGCGAGCGCAGAGAACAGGATGGTGAGCTCGAACGTCACGACCGCGAAAGCCGAGATCGCGTAGATCGGACGCCCACCGACATTGAGGGGATAATCGTAATTGACGTAGAATTGCATGAAAAGCGCGGCGCCGGCACCGGCGATTGCTCCGCCGAGGCCAACGAAGGAAACCGTGGCCCGTGGAAGGCGAAGGACACGGTCGAGCCCCTCGACTGGAAACGGCGTAAAGGCGTCAAGATCGCGGTAGCCCGCCTCTCTCGCCTGACGCGTTGCCGCCAGCAGGTCTTCAGGACTTTCAAACTCCGCGAGTACGCCGTAGAGCTGCTCAGCCATGTTGCTCCTCCTTTTCTTCGTGGAGAAGCTCCTTGCTCTCGAAAATCGAGATCATGGGGATCAGACGGATGGCGATGAGGAAAGGCACGAGAAAGAGCCCGATCGTTCCAAAATAAGTCGACCAGTCCCAGAAGCTGGGGGTGAAATGGCTCCAGGATGAGACCAGGAAGTCGCGATAGAGACTGGTGACCAGGATCATGTAGCGCTCCAGCCACATCCCGATCGCGACCGATACGGAGACCAGCAGCAGCGTCCATCCAGTCCGCCGCACGACGCGCCACCACAGCGCCTGGAGCGGAATGAAATTGAAGATGACCGCGCCCCAATAGGTCCACGCGTAGGCGCCGGCGAAGCGGTCGGCCAGCGTCTGAAGCTCATGGTCCTCACCTGAATAGAGCGCGTCGAACACTTCAAAGACGTAGCCATAGGCCGTCATCAGCCCGGTCGCGAGCAGGACCTTTCCGAGCAGATCGAGATGATCGTCGGTCACGAGGTTTTGCAGCCCGAACCAGGAGCGCAGCGCCACGGCGATGATGGAGACGACGGCGAAGCCGGAGAACGCGGCCCCAAGGACGAAATACGGCGGGAAGATCGTCGAATGCCAGCCCGGGATCTGTCCCGCGGCGAACAGCAGCGAGACCTCACTATGGACCGACACGACAAGCGGCACCGCAAGTCCGGCCATCAGCCGATACGCCTGCGACCAGCGCAGCCAATGCCTGGCCGAGCCGCGCCATCCGAGCGCGGTGATGCCGAAGAAAATCTGCCAGCCGCGCCGAGTCGCCCGATCGCGCGCCGCCGCAAGATCGGGGATCAGGCCCGTGTACCAAAAAGCGAGCGAGACCGTCAGGTAGGTCATCACCGCCCAGATGTCCCACTCCAAGGGGCTGCGAAATTGCGGCCACACACCCATGGTCGCGGGATAGGGAAACATCCAATAGACGTACCAGGGCCGCCCGAGATGCAGGATCGGATAGATCCCGGCGCAGATGACGGCGAACAAGGTCATCGTCTCGGCGAACCGGTTGAGCGAATTGCGCCACTCGCTGCCGGTCAGGAGCAGAAGCGCCGAGATCAACGTGCCTGCGTGGCCGATGCCGAGCCACCAGACGTAGTTGTGGATCGCAAATGCCCAATTCACGGGGATGTTGATGCCCCAGATGCCGACGCCGCGGGTGAACAGCTCGACCGCCGAAACCAGCAGCAACAGCAGGAGCGCGCTCGCGAACAGCATCGCGATCAGCCAGCGTCGCTCCGCCGGGAAATGCAGGGGAATGCCGGTGAGCTGGTCGGCGATGCCGCCCATGCTCTGGCGCGTCGGCAGGATGTCGGATGGCTCGCTCATCCCTGCCTCGATTCCGTGTCGTCCTCGCGCCAGCGCGCCAGATAGGTCGTGCGCGGCCGCGTGCCCTGCTCCTCGAGCAGCACATAGTGCCGTCCATTGCGCTTCAGACGCGCGACTTCCGAGTTCGGATCGTTGATGTCGCCGAACACGATCGCCTTGGTGGGACAAGCCTGCTGGCAAGCGGTGACCACCTCGCCGTCGTGTATGGAGCGGTTCTCCTTGTCCGCCGCGACGTGGGCCGCCTCGATCCGCTGCGTACAGTATGTACATTTCTCCATGACTCCGCGCGAGCGCACGGTGACATCCGGATTATGCGCAGCATGCTCGGGCGATTCCGGCGGAGCGCGATAGTCGTAAAAATTGAAGCGCCGCACCTTGTAGGGACAGTAGCTGGAACAAGTGCGCGTCCCGATGCAGCGGTTATAGACCATCTGGTTCACGCCCTCGGGGCTGTGTGTGGTGGCATGCACCGGACACCCCATCTCGCAGGGCGCATCCTCGCAGTGCATGCAGGGCACGGGCTGGAAGAGGCTGTGCGGCTTGGCGATGTCGCCGGTGTAGTAGCGCGCAATGCGCAGCCAATGCATTTCGCGGCCGGCCCTGACCTGGTCCGGCCCGACCACCGGAACGTTGTTCTCGGCCGTGCACGCCGCGACACAGGCATTGCAGCCGATACAGCTATCGAGATCGATGACCATGCCCCACGCGTTCTCCGCCGACGGCCAGGCCGCATAGAGGCTGGCTTGATCCGTCGCTGGCCGCTCGACGTGACCCGGGCTGACTTCGCGGGCGAGGTCGAAGCCCTCCATGCGATGATGCAGCTGGGTGACGGCGAGATCCTCCCGCGTGTCGAGCTTGCGCAGAGTTCCCTGTGTCAGCCAGGGTTCGGCATCGGGCCGTAGCTGATAGGCGTCGTAGCCGAGATGATCGCCCACTCGTCCTGCACGGATCCTGCCATAACCGAGATAGAGCGCGACCGTGTTGTCAGCCTGGCCCGGCATGATCCAGAGCGGCCCGCTGATGCGACGTGTGGCGACAGTGACTTCGACATGATCGCCATTGGCCGCTCCGAAGCGCTCCGCCAGAGCGGGGCTCACCGCGATCACATTGCTCCATGTCACGGTCGTCAACGTCTTGGGAAGCTCCTGAAGCCAGCCGACATTGGCGAACCGGCCATCCCAGACCGTCGGATCCGGCCGGAACACGATATCGAGGTCACCGCCAGCGCTCGGCGGTGCCACCGCATCAGCCACGGGCGACACCGTGACGAACGAAGCCGCCCCCTCGACGAAGCCATCATGCAACGCCTGCTTCCAACGCGCCTCGAATGCGTCGCCAAAACTTTGCTGCCAGGCCTCGCGGACGGCGGCATCGGCAGCCGGATCAACCTCGCCAAGCAGCAATCCAAGGATTTGATGTGCCGTTCGCACGTCGTAGAACGGTGAAATCACCGGCTGAATGATCGTCGCGGTCCCATCGACGGCGCGCGCGTCGCTCCAGCTTTCCAACGCATGCGCCAAGGGAAGCTGCCATTCGCAGGCCTCACCGGTCTCATCGCGCTGCAGGCCAACATGCAGCGACGAGCGGACACGCTTAACGGCTTGGCCAAGTGCGAGCTCTCCCGACGCGCTGTAAGCTGGATTGCAATCGATCACCAGCAGTGAGGTGACGTGCCCCGCACTGATGTCTGAGACGAGCTCGGCCAATGTCCCCGCGCCCGCGGGCCCCGCGATCGGATCGGTCAGTTTTAGCGTCTGGCCGGTATTGCCGAGCTGCTGGTTGATTCGTGCGATCCAGAGCGCCGAGGCGGCTCCGCTGCTCAGCCCCGACGTGAATAGCGAGCGCCCTGCATGCTCTTTGCAAGCCGCAACGACGCGCCCAATCCAGCCCGCTTCGATCTCCGCCAGGCCTGGTCTGGATGCACCGGCTACGCCGAGCGCGTTCGCCAGCGCTTCGGCCAGGGCTGGCATCCGCCCGGCATCGGCAATCAGGCGGTGATTTGCCAATGCGCCCGTTGCCGAGGGAACGCTTTCGGCCATGAACAGCCGATTGCCCGGCCGGTCACTGAACCGCCGGCGCGATTGCGACCAACCCAGCGCATTGCGCACCTGGTCGGGTCCCGGGCCCAGAAAATCCTCATCCAGACCAACGACGACGTCGCAGTTGGCGAGCTCGTAGTGCAGATCGACAGCCCGCCCATAGACCGCGGCCGTGATTCTCCGCCTTGCGTCAAGGCCGGTTGCCGTATGCGTGTGAACACGCGCTTTCGGAAACTGCTTCAGGAAGGCATCAATCTGCCGCAACAGCGTCGGCGACGTGGTGGGGCCGAGCAACAGACGAACCCCCTCGCCCTGATCGGCTCGCCATCCCTCGCGCATGGATCCAATGGCCGCTTCCACATCCACCCAGCTCACGGGCTCACCATGCCGGCTCGGTGCATTCGCGCGATCGGGATCATAGAGCTGCAAGACCGCGCTTTGCATGAAGACGTCGCTGCGGCCCTGCGTGACCGGATGATCCGGATTGCCGTCGAGTTTGGTCGGCCGTCCTGCATGGGCCGTAGCGATGACGGGCTGCGCGTAGCCATCGAGCAAGACCGCGGTCGCATAGTAACGTGGCAGACCTATTGTTTCGCTCTCCGGCTGGTCGACATAAGGCAGCGCCGCAACGAACGAGCTCTTCTCGCATCCTGTCAGTCCCGCCAGCGCGAAGGACGCGCCCATCAGCTTCAGGAACTGGCGGCGTGCCGTCTTCGAGAATTCCTGCACGGCCGGAAATTCCGCATCGACGAACGCCTGAAACTTCGGATCGTCCGAGAGTTCCTCGATGCCCGCCCAAAGTCGCGGCCCGCTCATCATTGGAGATTGGTCGCCCATGCGGCGCTTCATCGGTGACACACGTAACAATGAGTCAATTCGCCGAAGCGAATGCCCTCATGGGCAGCGATCTCCTCGCCCTGCTTGCGCGCATTCGCGGGCGGATTCCAGGCCATGTCGGTGATGTGATCCGGCGGTCGCAGATGGGGCGCGGGATCGCGGTGGCAACCGATGCAAAAATCCATCGTGAATGCCTTCGCCCGGTAGGTCAGTGCCATCTGATCGATGCGGCCGTGGCAGCTTTCGCAGCCGACGCCTTTGGCAATGTGGATATCGTGACGGAAGAACACATAGTCAGGGAGCTTTGCGACCCGCGTCCACTGGATCGGGGTGTCGCGGGCAAGGCTTTTCCGCACCGGCTCCAGCATGGCCGCGTTGGTCCAGATTTCCGAATGACACGTCATGCAGGTCTCGGTCGGCGGGAGGCCGGCTTGCGGGCCCGCCTCGACATTGCTGTGGCAATAGCGGCAGTCGATACCTAGTTCCCCCGCATGATGACGATGGCTGAACGGCACCGGCTGGCGCGGCCGGATGTCGGTGTCAGTCATGTACGCCGAGCGCGCGAAACCGACGACCGCCACCGTGCTGCCGCCGGCCAGCGACAGCGCGCCGATCAGAAACAGGCGCAACCAGGTGTCCGCCACAGGGGAGAAAATCTGGACCATTCTTCGGCGCGACCCGATGGCGAGATATCCGTCGGCAATCCCAAGGGGTGTCTATTGGTTCCTAAATAGGAACGTGATCTCCGGACGCGCATTATCATGCCACGATCGAGGGCAGCAGCATGGCGGACAGCAAGCGGTTCGACTACGAGCGGTCGGACGTCCAGATTCGCCTTGTCGGGTGGCTTGCGGGAAGCCTCGCGGCCTTCGTCCTGATCGTCCCGCTTGTTCTGCCGTGGATATTTCCGCCGTCGATGCAGCGGACCACGCCGGCGAGCCGACCCGCCTTGAGTTCAAATGCGCCGCCGCTCGAGGTCGACCCACGCGACAGTCTTCGGAGATCGCAACGGGGCGGCGCACAGTTTACGAGCAGCTACGGCTGGGTCGATCGCCAGCGGGGCATCGTCCGCATTCCCGTTGACCGCGCAGTCGACCTCCTTCTGCACAGGGGCCTGCCAGGGTGGCCGTCGCCATGAGCTCACGTCGACGGAGATTGGCCTAGATGTGGCGCCAGTGGATCCCGTTCTGGCGGCCGGGGCTTTCGCCGCAGAGCGGCGACGTCGATCTGCTGTTTGCTGGTCTGCTCATTGCGAGCGCCTTCGTGCTCGGGCTGCTGTTCTTCCTGCTCGCGCTCTTTTGCGTACGCTATCGCGCGAGCAATCAGATCGATCGGGGCCACCGCACATCCAAGAGCTGGCATTGGGAGGTCAGCTGGACCGCCGCATCGTTCGTTTGCTTTCTCGGTCTGTTCGTCTGGGGCGCAAGCGTCTATTTCGAGATGTACAAGACGCCGACGGACGAGCTGGTTGTCTTCGTGGTCGCCAAGCAATGGATGTGGAAGACGCAGCATCCGGGCGGCCAGTCCGAAATCGACGCGCTCCATGTTCCGGTCAGGCGGCCGGTTCGGCTTGTCATGGCTTCTCAGGACGTCATTCACAGCTTCTTCATTCCGGCCCTGAGGCTCAAGCACGACGTCGTGCCGGGACGCTATCAGGACATCGAACTCGAGATTGACAGGCCGGGCAGCTATCACCTGTTCTGCGCGGAATATTGCGGCACCGACCACTCCGGCATGATCGGCGAGATCGTGGCGATGGAGCCCGCCGATTTTTCGCACTGGCTGACGCAGCAGGCGCCATCAAGTCCGCTCGCGGACGAAGGCGGCGCGCTGTTTCGCCAGCTCGGTTGCAGCGGCTGCCACGGCAATGGCAGCAAGGTCCGCGCCCCCCCGCTCGAAGGGCTGTACGGCAAGCCCGTGCCGCTCTCCGACGGCAGCAGCGTGGTCGCGGACGACAAATATATCCGGGATTCGATCCTGCTGCCGCGCAGCCAGGTCGTGGCCAGCTACGAGCCCTTAATGCCTTCCTTTGCGGGTAAGGTCACCGAGGACCAGCTGCTGCGGCTCGTCATCTACATCAAATCGCTCTCGGGGAATCCATCATGAGCGAGACCAACTACCTGACCACGGACTACACGCTGAAATCCTGGTTTCTTACGACGGACCACAAACGGGTCGCGATTCTCTATTTCGCGAGCCTGATCTTCTTTTTCTTCATCGGCGGCGCCGCCGCCACCGCGATCCGGATCGAGCTCGCGACGCCGCAAGCCGACTTTGTCAGCTCGGATACCTACAATCGCCTCTTCACCATGCATGGCATCATCATGGTGTGGTTCTTTCTGATTCCGTCCATTCCCAACACGCTCGGTAATTTCGTCGTCCCGTTAATGATCGGCGCGCGCGACCTCGCCTTCCCCCGGCTCAATCTGATGAGCTGGTACATCTTCATGCTGGGCGGCTGCATTACGCTGTTTGCCATCTTCGCCGGCGGCATCGACACCGGCTGGACCTTCTACACGCCGTTCTCGACTCTCTATTCGAACAGCTACGTGATCGTCGCGGCCGCGGGCGTCTTCATCGCCGGCTTCTCGTCGATCCTGACCGGCCTCAACTTCATCGTCACCATCCACCGCCTCCGTGCGCCCGGATTGACGTGGTATCGGCTTCCGCTGTTCCTGTGGTCGCTCTATGCGACCTCCGTCATCCTGGTGCTGGCGACACCGGTGCTCGCCATCACGCTGCTGCTGATGGCAACGGAGCGCTTCTTCGGCGTCGGCATTTTCGACCCCAGGATCGGTGGCGACCCGCTGCTGTTCCAGCATCTGTTCTGGTTCTACTCGCATCCCGCGGTCTACATCATGATCCTGCCCGGCATGGGCGTGATCAACGAGCTCGTCTCCTGCTTCTCGCGAAAACCGGTGTTCGGCTACAAATTCGTGGCGTGGGCGAGCCTTGCGATCGCCGCGGTCGGATTCCTGGTCTGGGGTCATCACATGTTCGTCAGCGGCCAATCGCTGATCGCAAGCCTGGTGTTTTCTTTCATGAGCTTCATGGTCGCGGTGCCGTCCGCGATCAAGGTGTTCAACTGGACCGCGACACTCCACAAGGGGTCACTGCGTTTCGATGCGCCGATGCTGTACGCACTGGGATTCATCGGCCTGTTCACGACCGGCGGCCTCACCGGCCTGTTCCTGGCCTGCCTCGCCTTCGACGTACACGCGACCGACACCTATTTCGTCGTGGCGCATTTCCACTACATCATGGTCGGCGGCATGGTGACCGCCTATTTCGGAGGCCTGCATTATTGGTGGCCGAAGATCACGGGCCGGCTTTACTCCGAATACTGGGCGCGCACCGCCGCCGTTCTGATCTTCTTCGGCTTCAACCTGACGTTCTTTCCGCAGTTCATCCTCGGGGCGGAAGGGATGCCACGGCGTTACCATGTCTATCCGCCTGAATTTCAGGTCTGGAATGTGCTGTCATCCGGAGGCGCCGTGATCCTCGCAGTCGCCTATCTGATGCCGCTGTTCTATCTCGGATACTCCGCCTTCTTCGGCGCTCGGTCGCCGGCGAATCCGTGGAACGCTCCCGGGCTCGAATGGCAGACGTCTTCGCCGCCGCCTGAGGAGAATTTCACGACACAGCCGGTGGTGACGCGCGAGCCTTATCAATACAACGAGGCGTTTGAGGCGGAGCCGCAGAATGCCTGAGCCGCCTGCCTTCGCATCCCAATATGTTTCGATCCCGCATCGCGACCACACCGCCGAGCTTGGCATGTGGGTGTTTATCGCCACCGAAGCGTTGCTGTTTGGCGGCCTCATCCTGGCCTATTTCGTCTATCGCCACCTGTTCCCCCACGCCTTCGCGGAGGGCAGCCGGCATACCGACATCCTGATCGGAACGATTAACACGGCCGTTCTCCTGACATCGAGCTTCCTGGTGGCCTGGGCAGTCGAGATATTCTCGCCTGCTACCACCAGAATCGTCGCGTGGCTGCTCGTGGGAGCAAGTTGCCTTGGCCTCGCCTTCATCGCGCTCAAGGGCATCGAGTACAGCCGCGAGTACGACGAGCATCTGGTCCCGGGCATCGACTTTCAGTTTGGGGGTTCGCTCGCCAATGGCGTCCAGCTGTTCTTCATCTTCTATTTCGTCGCCACTGCGATCCACGCCGTGCACATGCTGATCGGGATCGGCCTGTTGCTTACGCTTGCGACCATCAGCCGAAGCTCGCCCACGACGCGCCATCACACGGCGCTGCACAGCGCGGCTCTTTACTGGCACTTCGTCGACGTGGTCTGGATCTTCCTGTTTGCGCTGATCTACCTGCCGGGGCGGGCCTCCTCATGACGCAATGGCGACCACCTCTTTCTCTGATCGGCACCTGGCTCGCTCTGCTGGGCTTGCTGGCACTGACCGTCACGATCGCTTATGTACCGCTCGGTGCTGGTAACGCTGTCGTGGCCCTGAGCATCGGCACCGTAAAGGCAGGGCTCGTCGCCGCCATCTTCATGGAGTTGCGGCACCGCAGCGGCCTTACACTCGTCTTTGCCGGCGCCGGGCTGTTTTGGCTGGGCATCCTGCTCTGGCTAGGGCTGATGGATTTCATGACGCGGACATGAGGCTCAGTTGGTTCTGGCATCGAGCGCCGCGCGCTGCTTCCTGACCGCGTCCTCGCTGACCGGCGGCGCCTTGCCCCAATGGTTACGGACGTAGGTAGCCACCGCAGCGACTTGCGCATCGTTCAACTGCCAGCCGAAGGCGGGCATCGCGGGGCCGGTCGGCTCCCGGTCGGTTGCGACGCTCTGCGCGCCCTGGAGGATCACGCGCAATACCGTTGTGGGATCGCCGGTGTTGACGGTTGCGGCCTGGGTGAGGTCCGGAATCAGGTTAGGCACGCCCGTGCCGTCCGGCTTGTGGCAGGCCGAACAGAGATCCTGGTAGATCGCGCCGCCCGCTGTCAGCACCCTGGCGTCGGCTGAGCTGTCGGCCGCAGACTTCGGTCCTGATACATCCTTCAGGTAGACAGCCATCGCCTTGACATCGTCGTCGCTCAGTTTCGATGTCGAGAGCTCGACCACCTCGCTCATAAGGCCTGCCGCGGCAGCAAAGCGGTTATGCCCAGCTTTGAGATATTGTGCGAGATCTTCGGCGGACCACTGCGCGAGCGGTCCCTGCCCGCTGGTGATGTCGGGCGCGACCCAGCCCTGGAGCGTATAGCCTTGCAAGGGCTCTGACGTCTCGTCGCCGCCCAGGAAGGTCTTGGGCGTGTGACAGGCACCGCAATGACCGGCCCCCTGGACCAGATAGGCGCCCCGATTCCATTGCTTCGACTTGGACGGCTCCTCCTTGAATGTGCCGGGCGCGAAATAAAGCTTGTCCCAGACCGCCATCGCCATGCGCTCGTTCAGCGGGAACGGCAGGTGGTTCGCGCTCACGGGATTGCGCAGCGGCTCGATCGTGGACAGGTAGGCGCGGACATCCTTCACGTCTTGCGGCGTCATCCGCGCGAAGTAAGGAAACGGCATCGCCGGATACAGGCGTTTGCCATCACGCCGGCGCCCATTGCGTACGGCGGCCTCGAACTCCTCGTCGCTCCAGGCGCCAATCCCGGTCTCACGATCCGGCGTGATATTAGGCGAGACCAGCACGCCGAATGGCGTCTCGATCGGCCTGCCGCCACTGAAGGGATGATCACTGCCGGGAACGGTGTGGCAACTTCCACAATCCGCCGCGTTGGCGAGGTAACGTCCGCGCTCAACGGCGGCAAAGTCCTGCAAGCCCGCGCTGGTCGCCTCGCCGACTCCGGCGGCAAGCGTGAGTGCAGCCAACGCGAGCTTTGCCGACCTACGCATTGATCAACTGCCCGGGGTTCTTGAGGTATTTCGAACGGATTGCGTCCGCAGCCCAATAGGCGAGCGCCGCGACCGTTCCGGTCGGGTTGTAGCCGGCATTCTGGGGAAACGCGCTGGCGCCCATGACGAACAGATTTGGCACGTCCCAGCTCTGCAGGTAGCGATTGAGCGCGCTCGTGTTGGGATCGCTGCCCATGATCGCACCGCCGCAAAGATGCGTGGTCTGATATTTGGTGATGTCGTACGGCGCCTTGCGATATTCCTTCTGAACGTGCTTTGCGCCCATCGCCTGGAAGATCTCGGCGAACTTGTCGGTCAGGAATTTGTTCTGCTTGATCTCGTTGTCATGGAAATCCATCGTGATCCGTGCCAGTGGGCGGTTGAAGCGGTCTTTGTAGGTCGGATCGAGATCGACATAGACGTCGCGGTAGCTGTACATGCTGCCGTGGACGCCCGTGCCTGGCTTCAGCGCGCTCTGATAGTTCTCCTTGACCGCCTTCTTCCACTGCGCGCCCCACAACGGCGTTCCCTCCGGCACCGGAGTGGTTTCGATCGGGCGGCCATTGGTCTGGACCTGCCCCACATAGCCGCCGCCGACGAAGCCATGCGGGCCGTGATCGAAATTGTCGCCGTTGAATTCGTCGATGCACATCCCGATCGCGCCGGAGGCGATGAAGGGGTTGAAGACGAATTTTGCGGGATCAAAGAAGCTGACGACATCAGAGGTGGTTTGGTGGGTAAAGTTACGGCCGATCACGCCGGTATTGGCCGCCGGGTCATAAGCCTTGCCGATACCGGACAGCAGCAGGAGCTGGACATTAAAGATCGTATAGGCGGACAATACGACGAGGTCGGCCGGCTGCTCCCATTCTTCGCCTGCGGCATCCACGAAAGTGACGCCGGCGGCGCGTTTGCCGGAACTGTCGAGGTCGATGCGCACGACCTCGCTGTTGTCGCGCGCCGAAAAGTTTGGCTTGCGGACCAACACCGGCAAGATCGTGGTCTGCGGCGAGGCCTTTGAATAGTTGCCGCAGCCAAACCACTCGCAGAAGCCGCAATAGGTGCACGGGCCGAGGCGAACACCCAAAGGATTTTGGTACGGGCGCGACATATTCCCGGAGGGCTGGGGAAACGGCTTGTAGCCGAGGTCGCGTGCAGCTTTGCCGAACAGCGTGTGGCTGAACGGCTGATCCTGCGGCGGATTGGGATAGGGACGCGATCGCGGTCCTTCAAAGGGGTTGCCGCCCTCCATGATCGTGCCCTTGATGTTGCCGGCCTGACCGGAGGTTCCGCAGAGATATTCGAACCGGTCATAGTGCGGTTCGAGCTCGTCGTAAGTCACGCCCCAATCCTGGATGGTCATATCCTCAGGCAGGAAGCTTGCGCCGTAGCGTTCGGTCAGGTGCGTCTTCAATACGAAATCCGACGGGAGGAAGCGCCAGGTCTCCGCATTCCAGTGCACCCCGCCCCCGCCGACGCCGTTCGGTGGCATGAACGCGCCCCAGCTCCTGATCGGAAGAGCCGTCTGGCTCATCTTGTTGCGGAAGGTGAACGTGGTCTGGCTCGGGCTCAGGAACAGCTCGTGGCGAATGCGATAGCGCAGCTCGTCCGCCGCGTAGCCGGGCGGGTAATCCGTGGCCGTGTTGCGCCAAGGACCGCGCTCGATCGCGATCACATCGAGGCCGGCGTCAGCGAGCTCGTAGGCCATGATCGAACCGGTCCAGCCGAGCCCGATGATGACAACGTCTTTTCGCGGAAGCTTGCGGACCATGTCTGACGCTCACGATTTTGCCGGAGTCCAATCGGACCGCCCGGCGATGCTGACGGGCGGAAGCGGATAGCGCTCGTTGTGGCGACTGACCCAGTCGCGATAGTCGTAGCGGATGCCTGGAAAGCCGATCATCTTCCACCCGACCATGTCGCGATTGCCGCCGTGGATCGGGTCGGAGAAAAAGCCCTCCGGGACGTCTTTCAGGAGCGCCGAGAAGAAGCCCTGGGCATCGACGCCTTCGAATTTGATCTCGCCCGCTTCGATCTTTCGCAACACATCGTCCTGCTCGGTGGGACTGAGCTCCACAAAGGATTTGCCGCCGTGCGTCGACGTGCAGTGCTTGTTGAGGGCCGCCAATCCCTTGCGATAGAGCTCGCCGGGCGTGAGCTCCGATTGCGGGCCCTGCTCTTTTGTACCCTTTGTGAAGGGGCCAAGCGTGTATAGATTCTGGCTTGCGCCATAAGGTCCTTTGAGCTGACGATCGATGAAGACAGCACAACCCGCATCCTTGCCGCCCGGCGTCTCCGGATCAGGCGGAATGATCCGGTCGACGATCGCCTCCATGGCGCGGGCCTCGTCCAGGGTGAAAAACTGCCAAGGCCCCGGCCGCACAAGCTCAGGTGCCGAGTTGGGATAAGGCGACCATGGCGCATGACCATGGATCATGCGGGCGCGTGTGAGCGATGTCGTGCCAACGAGCCACGTCGCCAGCGAAACCAGAAAGGTACGTCGCCGCATGGGCATGTCCAATGAGCTGTCCGCCAACGAACCCAGCGCAGGCCGGTTCCTAAGACCGATCTTGGCTTTGGTTGGAGCCGGGCGACCTGTCATCCACCTGTTGAACGTGATAACCGGCCGGAAGGAGATGGCCCCCTTCTTCGTCCGCGACAGGAACATCCGTCACCAGGCCTTCGATCAAAGCGGCCTCCCAAACTTCCTTTTCCGTCGCAAAGGGCTTGCCGATCTGCCGCTCTCCTTCGAACAATGCATACATGTTGCGTCCAATCGCGGGGTTCAGCCGGTTGAGATCGGAATCTCGCCACCTTCGAGAATCTCGGGGATGACATCCTTGAACAGCCGTACCGGGACCGATTTCGCCGCGGGAACCTTGCTGCCCTCCGCGTAGTGCCATAACGGGATCAAGCCATTGCACTCGGGATAGTACCCTGCGATTGTCCGGCGCGGGATGTCGTAGGACACGACCTGGAGCTCGCTCAGGCTGCGCTCGATGCCATCACCTGCCTCGGTGACCAGCGTGACGGTATCACCCGGCTTGAGACCATCCGCTTCCATGTCAGCGGGATTCATCAAGACCACGTAGCGGCTGCCCTGGATGCCGCGGAAACGGTCGTCCTCAGTGTAGATCGTCGTATTGAACTGCCCGTCCGCGCGCATCGTCATCAGCTCGTAGACGCCGTCGCTCTCCTGCGGCGGCGCGAAGGCCGATTTGGGCACTGTGAAATTCGCCTTGCCGTTCGACGTCTTCCACTTGCGCTCGCGCGCGGCGAGCGGCCGCGGAAAGCCGCCGGGCTCGAACATGCGCTTGTTGAAATCCTCGAACTGGTCAGGATAGGTGCGTTCGATCGCGTCCCGAACTTTCGAGTAATCGCCGGTCCAGGCGTCCCAGTCGACCTTTGGATTTGGCTTCAGTGTCGCTTTGGCGAGCCCTGCAATAATCGCCGGCTCAGACAGAGCATCCTTGGCCACCGGGCGGCGCTGGCCGCGCGAGCCATGAATACACGCGGTGGAATCCTCCATCGATACCGCTTGCGCGCCGCTTGCCTGCTCGTCGATCTCGATCCGGCCGAGGCACGGCAGCAGATAAGTCACCTCGCCCGGCACGATATGGCTGCGGTTGAGCTTCGTCGCGATCTGCACCGACAGGCGCAGGCCGGACCAGGCGGGCTCCATCAATGATCGCTCCGGAATAGCGCGCACAAAATTGCCGCCGAGACTGACGAAGCCGCGCACATCGCCCTTCAAGATGCCTTCGCAGGCATCCACGGTCGAAAGGCCGTCCCATCGCGGCGGCCCGAAGCCGTAGAGCTCGGCGAGCTTGTCGAGCGGCACGAGCTTCGTCTTCTCGGAGATGCCGACCGTGCGCTGGCCCTGCACATTGGAGTGACCGCGGATCGGCGAGATGCCGGCACCGGGCTTGCCGATATTGCCGCGCAGCAGCAGCAGGTTGACGATCATCTTGGTAGTTTCGACACCGTGCTTGTGCTGGGTCACGCCCATGCCGTAATTTGCGATCACCGCATTGGCCGCCATATATGTGTTCGCCGCCTCAAGCATCGCCGACCGCCTGAGGCCCGATGCCCGCTCGATCTCGCTCCATTCCTGATTTCGGCAGAACGCCGCGAACTCGTCGAAGCCAGAGGTATGCTGCGCAATGAAGTCGGCATCGACCGCGCGTGGTTCGCCATACTTTATGGCACGGTCGTCTGCCTCGATCACCCATTTGCAGATTCCGACGATCGCCGCGGCGTCGCCGCCGAGGCGAACCTGATGGTATTGCGAACTGATGCGCGTCCCGCCTGCAATCATCTGGACGGGATTTTGCGGATTGACGAAGCGCTCCAGCCCCCGTTCCCTGAGCGGGTTGAAGGTCACGATCGGCACGCCGCGCTGGGCCGCCTCCTGCAGCGGATGCAACATGCGCGGCGCGTTGGTGGTGGTGTTGTGGCCGAAGAAGAAGATGCAGTCGGTGTGGTCGAAATCTCCAAGCAGCACGGTGCCGACGGGAACGCCGATCACCTGCGGCAGCGCCACCGATGTCGTCTCGTGGCACATGTTGGAGCTGTCAGGAAAATTGTTGGTACCGTACATCCGGCCAAACAGCTGGTACATGTAGCTCGCTTCCAGCGATGCGCGGCCGGACGTATACATAATGACCGAGCGGGGATCGAGCCGGTTCAGCTCGCTGCCGATCTCGCGGAACGCCTCGCTCCAATCGACCGCCACATATTTCTCGCTGGCCGGATCGTAGCGCATCGGGTGGGTCAGGCGCCCTTGCTCTTCCAGTTGATGATCGGACCAGCTTCGCAACTCGGATAGCGTGTGCTGGGCGAAAAACTCCGGCGTGACCGTCTTGCCCGTTATTTCCCAAGCGGTTGCCTTGGCACCATTCTCGCAGAATTCGAAGGGATGCGGGTGTGCGGGCTTGGCCCAGGAGCAGCTCACGCACATGTAACCGCCGGGCTTGTTCTGCTTCAGCAGGATCTCGCTGCCGAGAATCGCCACCTCTTCCTGCGTGAGGATGTGCATGACAGCATTGAGCGAGCCCCAGCCACCGGCCGGCGCATCATAGGTATCGACTTTTGCTTTTTGCCGCATGGCGGGCCCTTCGATTGCAAGCCCCGTACGCAAAACGGAAGGCGGGATCGCTGGTTCCTCCGCATTCGGAACATTGCGCGCACTGGCGCGTCGATACTTGGTCGCAGGACCAACACCATGCACGGCTCTCGCTCCGCCAGACGCGATCGCGTGTCTGCGCTGACAGCTTCGATCAAGATGCCCCGGCTGACCTCGCGTGGGACGCAGGACGAGCGCGTGGTTGCCGAGGAATGTCCCGTGGCGCTGGTCTTTGACGGAACGACCATGGCCGTTCTCATGGCGACACCTTGCGATCTGACCGATCTCGCCCTCGGCTTCAGCCTGACCGAGGGACTCATCGAGGATGCAGGCGAGATCGAGGAATTGTCGGTCATCCCCGCTGCCGACGGCATCGAGCTGCGGATCTGGCTGCGGCCAAGGGCCGGACGCCTCCTGAAGGATCGGCGGCGGCGACTGGTTGGCCCGACCGGCTGCGGCCTGTGCGGCATCGAAAGCCTGGCCGAAGCCAGCCGGATGAATCGTTCCGTGGAACGGCAGATCAGTCTCACGCCGGAACAAATCCGCGCCTCGATCGAGCGCCTCGGCGAGACGCAACGCCTCAACCATGCGACGCGCGCCACCCATGCCGCCGGCCTGTTCCGGCCTGGCCACGATGACATGATCTCGCGCGAGGACGTCGGACGTCACAACGCACTTGACAAGCTCGCCGGCGCACTGGCCTTGCAAGGAATTTCAGGCTGCACCGGCGCCGTCATCCTCACGAGCCGGATCTCGGTCGAGATGGTGCAGAAGGCCGCCGCGATCGGCGCCGGCATTGTCGTCGCAGTTTCCGCGCCGACCGCGCTTGCGATACGGACGGCCGAGGCCAGCGGAGTGACGTTGATCGGCATCGCACGCGGAAGCGATTTCGAGATCTTCAGCCACCCCGCGGGCGTTTGTCGTTGAGTCAACGGCGGGGACGGGCCTCGGCGCAAGGCCGACTTGCGCCCAGCCATCATGTCGCAGGAACTGCGCGAACGGCTCGCCGAAAGCCGGCAACCTGGTTAGCAGGGTTCGTTCCAGAGGTGGCGTTTCAGCGATAAAATCCGAGAACGGCTTTGGTCTCCAGATATTCCTCGATGCCCTCGCGGCCGTATTCCCGGCCGTTGCCGGAACGCTTGTATCCACCAAAAGGTGCGTTGGGGTCCCAGTCGGGATAGTTGAGATGGACTTGACCCGACTGGATCTGCCCGGCGACCGCCCGCACCGTCTGCATATCCGTGCCCTGCACATGAGCGCCGAGGCCGTAGACGGTGTCGTTGGCGATCTCGATCGCCTCCTCCACGCTGTCGTAGGGAATGATCGACAGCACCGGGCCGAAGATCTCCTCCTGCGCGATCCTCATGTCGCGACGGACGTTTGAGAAAATCGTCGGTCGCGCATAGAGGCCGATCTGAAGATCGTCCGGCCGCCCTGGCCCGCCGATGACAAGCTTGGCGCCTTCCTCCAGGCCGACGCCGATCATGGTCTGGACGCGCTCGAACTGCGGCCGGTTGGCAATCGGACCATGGGTCGTGCTTTCCGCAAGGGGATCGCCGACCACCAGTTCAGAAGCGGCCGCTGCCGCCAGGATCTCGACCTCCTCCATCTGTGATCGGAATACAAGCATGCGCGTAGGCGCGCTGCAGGACTGGCCGAGATTACGGAAGGCGGCGCCGACTCCGAGCGGAACAGCCCGGCTCAGATCGGCATCCGGCAAAATGATGTTCGGCGACTTGCCGCCGAGCTCCTGGGCGACGCGCTTGACAGTAGGTGCCGCCGCCTGCGCGACGAGAACTCCTGCGCGAGTCGAGCCGGTGATCGAGATCATGTCCACCTGCGGATGAGTCGCCAGAGCGGCGCCGACGATTGGACCTGTCCCGTTGACGAGATTGAATACGCCGGGCGGACAACCGGCATCGTCCATTACCTCAGCGAATAGCACGGCACTCAGCGGCGACAATTCGCTCGGCTTCAACACCATCGTGCAGCCCGCCGCGAGCGCCGGTCCGACCTTGGCGGTGATCTGGTACAGTGGCCAATTCCATGGAGTGATGAGCCCACAGACGCCGATCGCCTCGCGCTTGATCGCGGTGCTGCCGCGCGCGGCGATGAACGGATAGGTCGCGAGATTGTCGCGCGCCACCCGGATATGTTCGGCGGCCAGCGGCACCTGGGCGCGGCGCGCGTAGGTGATGGCGGCTCCCATCTCGCAGGTGAGGGCCTGCGCAAACAGCTCCAGCCGCTCCAGGAGCAAACCATGGACTCGGTCGAGCAGCGCCGCCCTCTCAGCAGGTGGCGTAATGGACCAGCTGGCGAAGGCTCGTTTGGCGGCCGCGACCGCGCAGTCCACATCCTTGTCATCGCCGAGCGCCACTTCGGCGATCGGCTGCTCGGTGGCAGGGTTGACGACACTCGCCGTGGCCGTTCCGATCGGCTTCCGCCATTCTCCGTCGATGTAGAACCTGCCGAGGAAGCCGGCTTCCGTCAGATGTCGAACGGGCGATGTCATTGAAAACGATCCTTGATCTGGTAATAGGCGCCGACCAGCGGCAAGAACCAGGGACGACCGAGATGGCCCGGAATGGCCGGCCAGACGAAGTCTTTCCAGGGATTGAGCTCGGTGCGCCCATCCATGACATCAGCCATGATCGTCCCCATCAGAGTCGACATTTGGGTGCCGTGGCCGCTGTAGCCCATGGAATAGTAGATGCCGTTGCGTTCGCCGGCGCGTGGCAGCCGGTCGCGCGTCATGTCGACCATTCCGCCCCAGCAATAGTCGATGCGTACGCTGCGAAGCTCGGGAAAGACGTCGTGGAGCGCAGCCTGCAGGATGGCGCCGCTCTTTTCGTCTGACGCCGGGTTGGAGATAGCGAAGCGCGCGCGGCCACCGAACAGCAGTCGGTTGTCGGGTGTTGTTCGGAAGTAGTTGACGAGGTTCTTCGTATCGACCGCCATTCGGCGGCGTGGCAGAAGCCGGTCGAGGGTCGCGATCGGCAAGGGTTCGGTCACGATCAGGAAAGCGCCGACCGGCACGATCCGGCGTCGAATCCAACCCAGCGGTCCCGTATGCGAGATGCCGCTCGCCAAAAGAACCTGCGACGCGCGAAGCCTGCCTTTTGGGGTCTCGATCTCGTGGCCTCCGCCGGCGGCGAGTCGCAGGGCCGTCATCGGCGTATGCTCGTGAATCTCGACGCCGCGCCGCACTGCGGCTTCCGCAAGACCGCGGACGAAGCGTCCGACGTGCATGCCGGCGCTCTTGCGGTAGATGAGTCCGCCGTAATAGCGCTGCGATCCCACCTCGCCCGCGAGATCAGCACGGCTCACCATCGTCGTGTCGGGATCGACATTGGCGGCCAGCAATTCCTGGCTGCGCGCCAGCTTGTCGTAGTGCTCGGGCTTTGCCGCAAGCTTGATCTTGCCGACGCGCGCGAAGCTGCAGTCAATCTTCTCCTCGGCCACCAGACGCTCGACCGTATCGACCCCGGCGTCGAAGGCCCGATAGAGCCGGTCGGCGACCTCCTTGCCGAGCTTGGCCGAGAGCGTGCCGTAGTCCTGAGCGAATCCGTTGTTGCACATTCCGCCGTTCCGGCCGGACGCTGCGTGCCCGATCGTCTCGGCTTCAAGCAGCACGACGCGCGCGCCCTTCTTGGCGAGAGCCAGAGCGGCAGAGGAGCCGGTTAGGCCGCCGCCAATCACTGCGACGTCGCAGTTGCCCTGCATCGGTCCTGCAGCGGCGCTCGTGAACGGCTCCGATGTGTCCAGCCAATAGGATGTAAGCTTCATACCTCGGCCCCGAATTCTCGCCTAATGAATGCTGGGCGTCCGCACATCACGGGCGACCCTGAGAGCCTACCAGCCGCGCATCCGCGGCCATTGCGCCTCGATAGCGTCGCTCCCGGCGGAGACGACATTGTACAGCTCGTGTTGCGAGGCCGTTGCGCAGGCGTGATTGGGCAGGATCCTGACCTTCGCGCCGATCGAAATATCCGGCAAAGCGTGCGCCGATCCGGATCTGACAGCGAGGATGCCGTGCTCCTGGCTCGCCTGCGCGACGATCAGGTCGGGATAGATCTTGCCGGAGAGATCGCAGACGAGGCCGTAGCCCTGGTCGACCCGCTGCGCCGCAGTGCCGCGATCTCGCGACAGGGCCATCCAGCCCGCATCGACCAAAATCCAGCCCTTCTCCGGCTTCGTGCCGATCACGGTAGCGAGCACCGAGATCGCGATGTCATCAGTCGTGCAGACACCGGCGCCGTGCATCACCAGATCGAAAAACATGTAGACGCCGGCCCGCATCTCCGTAACGCCGGTCAGGTCTTCGGCGAAATGCGCGGTCGGCGTCGAACCGACACTCACGACGGGGCATTCATGCCCCGCCGCCCGCAACGTCTCTGCGGCGGCGACAGCCACGGCACGCTCGTTCTCCGCAGCTGCGACAAGCGCCTCGGGCGTGCGGAGGCTATAGGATTCGCCGGCATGGGTGAGAATGCCGGCGAGCTTGACGCCGGCCTCGGCCATGGCGGCCGCGACGCCGATGAGCTTGGGATCGGTCGGGCTCAGCCCGCCACGGTGACCGTCGCAGTCGATCTCGATGAAGGCGGACGGCGTCACACCGACGGCGCGGCCGGCCGCGCCGAGCATCGTCGCCTGTTCAGGCGAATCGAGCAGCACCTTGAGATCGATGCCTGCTTTCCGCAGACGCATTGCTCTCTCGGCGGTGTGCAGTGCCAGACCCACGGCATAAGTCATGTCCTTGAAACCGTGGTGCGCAAAGTACTCCGCCTCCTCCAAGGTGGAGACGGTGATCGGCCCCGGCTCGGACGGATAGGCACGTCGGGCGACATCAATGGATTTCGCGGTTTTCATATGGGGACGCAGCACGACACCTCCCGGGGCCCTGCGAGAGGACAAACGGGCGAGATTGCGATCCAGCCGATCCCTGTCCAGCAGGAGCGCCGGTGTTGCCAACGCGCCGACTGTCGTGGCCGTCTCGCCGTTCTGGATATTCGTTCCGCGCGTGTCCTGGCGTAGCACTTTGATGTCCTTCTAGCCGAACGACTGGTTCGCGATCGCGAAGGTGCGCGCCAGCCCGGTTGATGGAGCCGGTGTCCCTAAGATCATGGTGGTGGCGTCGCCGACCTGCTGCAGGCCGATGCCTTCGAGCCAATCCCCGAGTTGCGATGAAGCGGAGGTGTCGATCCGGACGAAAACGCGGCCGAGGCGCGCGAGCACGGCCTCGATCAGCACGCGTGCATCGGTCGGGTTTTCGGCGACGACAGGACCGATGACATGCCCGCGCCCGAAAAGGCGCGCGATGGCGTAGCCGCGGGCTGTGCCGTCACGCTGCAGGACACAGCCATCACCGCTCTGGACAAGCCGATCCAGCAGCCGTCGCCTCTCCCAACCGGCGGCCTGCCGATCCAGGCGGGTGATCGCCTCGAAATCCGATCCAGCCATTGCCCTGACGAGGCCCGAAGGTGGCGGCTCATACCGCTCTCTGGGGATTCCCTGATGCTGGTGGATGACGCCGATCGGGACGAAGCCACGGCGCTGGTAAAGCGCTTGGCCTTCCGCCGTCGAATTCAGCACGATGGTCCGCGGATACGCCGCCGCGAGCAACGCATCGATGAGCCGAGCCCCATAGCCGCGGCCCTGAGCAGCCTTCGCGACGATGATCATCCCGGCGGAAGCATGAGCTTCGCCATACGGCCACCACGCCGCAGTCCCGATCACATCACCGGCGCGCTGCAGAACAAAGCCATGGCCCAACTGCAGCGCGACATCCCAATCTTCGATCCGATAGGGCCAGGACATCTCCTGCGAGAGCTTCAGCGCGCCTTCCAGATACACTCTGGCGAAAGGAACCATGTCCGCGGCCTCATTGTCGCGTTCTCCGGCCTGGTAAGCTGCGGTGGTCATCATGGTTCGACATCTCTTGGTCGCGGTGCCGGCCTAATCGCCACTGCGTGAAGGAACGAGGGCCGTTGATGATCCCCGCATCGTGTGCAGCGTAGGTTGCGCGCGATAGCATTACGCAAACGGACTGCAGCAAAGTTCGGCATAGAATTTCATTGATGGTGCGGTCGGACCGCCAATCTGCTGTCAGCGGCTGGCGCGCCACAGCGCGATCCGGTCACGCATCCGATAGCCCTGAATGAAGGCAGGCATGAACCAGGGATTACCTCGATAGAACGGGATGAAAGCCGGCGGCCGGAAGTCAAAGGCGGTGCGTGCCCGCTCCTCATGTCCCATCAGCTTGTGGGCCGCATGCATACCTACCCACGGCGCCCAGACCACGCCCGAACCGCAGAAGCCGGTGGCATAGACGACACCGTCCTTCTCGAAGATGCGGGGAATCATGTCGCGGTTCATGGCCACATTACCGAACCAACTGTGCGACAGGCGAACGGCCTCCAGTTCCGGAAACAAATGGACGAGGCCCTTGCGCAGAAGCAGCTTCGGAGCCACGGGATCGCCGACGCGGGAGCTGTCGCGGCCGCCGAGCAGAATGCGTTTGCCATCGGGCGAAGGTCGGTAGTAGAAGCCGACCTCTCGGTTCTCGGTGATGGTCATGCGCTTCGGCATCAGCCGCGCCATGAGATCTGGCGCGAGCTCTTCGGTCGCAATGATCCGGCTGCGAACCGGGACCAGCCTGCGCCGGAGAAAGGGCACGGCGGCATCGGTATAACCGTTGGTACAAACCAGCACCTGACGCGCCTGGATCGAGCTGGCCGCGGTCACGACGCGGAATCCGGAGCCATCCTTCTCTATCGAGATGACCGGCGTCCGTCCGTGGACTGCCAAGCCCGAAGCGAGCGCCACGCGAAGAAGTTCGGAGTGAAACTTCGCCGGGTGCAGCCCGCCGATATCCATCCGCACCGCGCCGCCGCGATAGACATCCGTGCCGATGTACTTGCGCTGCTCGGCGTAGGAAACGGCATAAGCCTCGATCCCCAGCTTCTTCGCGAGCCTCTCGGCGGTACGCGCCGTGGCTTCGTATTGTTCGTATCCGAACGCGCCTTTGAACTGTCCGACCGGCTGGAAGTCGCAGGCGAGCCCTTCCGTCCTGATGAAATCATACAGGAATTCGCGTGCGGTCTTGCCTTCCGCCTCGATTGCCAGCGCCCTCTCTTCGCCGAAGCGCCGCGTGAGCGTCGCGTAGTCAGGCCGGATGCTACCGCTGGTGATTCCGCCGTTGCGCGTCGAAGCGCCCTCACCCGGATCCATTGCGTCAAAAGCCGCGACCGAGCGTCCCTCGCGCGCCAGCACCAGACCGGCCGAAAGTCCGGCATAGCCCGCGCCCACAATCAGCACGTCGAGCGTCTTGGGCAATGGCTGTTGAGGCAGCGGCTTGGGCGGCGCGGCTTCCCACCAGTAGGGCGTCGCCTTCTCGTCAACTCTGGGCGCGTGCATGGCCTTTGCTTCTCTTATGTCTGCTATGTTCAGCCGTGGCTTCGTTCAATGCTCAAATGTGGTCGTTTCGCACGTCGAGAGCATCTCGCAGTCCGTCGCCGATGAAGTTGAAACTCGTCACCGCAATCGTAATTGCAGCACCGGGAATGATGGCGAGCCATGGAGCGCTCGCCAGGTACTGCTGGGCGCCGTTCAGCATGTTGCCCCAGCTGGGCAGCGGCGGCTGGATCCCGTAGCCGAGAAAGCTGATATAGGCTTCCAGAAGAATCGCACGGGCGACGGCCAGGCTTGCGGCGACGATGATCGGACCCATGGCATTGGGCAGGATCTCGCGGAACATGATATGGCTCCGGCTAAGCCCCACCATACGTGCAGCCTGGACAAACTCGCGCTCGCGCAGCGAGCGAACCTCGGCCTCGACAATTCTGGCAGTTTCCATCCAACTCGTGACGGCAATGATGACGGTGATCATCACCGGACTGGGCCGCAGCGTTGCGGCCAGCGCCAACACGAGGAAGATCGAGGGATAGGATAGGAAGCCGTCCACCATGCGCATCAGCGACGCCCCGACCAGGCCGCCCCGATAGCCTGCCGTCACGCCGACCAGCGTTCCGATCAGCGTCGACAGCAACATCGCGGAGAATCCCACCAGAAGTGAGACGCGCCCGGCCATCAATAGCCGCGCGGCCAGATCACGCCCCAACGGGTCGGTGCCGAGATAGTGGTGACCACTGAGAGGCGGAGCAAAGCGGGCGCGCAGATCGATGTGGAGGGAGTCGTAAGGCAACGCATAGGGGCCGACGACGCACGCCAGCACAAGCAGGGTAATCATCGCGATTCCCGCGAGCGCCAGATGATGGCGCGTGAAGCGGTTCACCGCACGGCTTTGCCACCAGCGGGACGGGGTTAGGTTCGCGGCGATGACGGTCATAATGCGGCTCCTGTTAACGGCACGAACCTGCGTCTTCAGCTCAGGCGAATGCGCGGATCGACGACAGCGACAACGATGTCTGCGATCAGGTTGCCCAGCACGACCAGGATGGCCGAGAATATCAACAGCCCCATCACGACCGGATAGTCACTGTAACCGAGGCTGTCGAGGAACAACCGACCCATTCCCGGCCAGGTAAAGACGGTCTCGGTGACCAATGCTCCCGTCAGAAGGCTGGGCAGCTGCACCCCTGCCAGCGTGATCATCGGCAACAGCGCATTGCCGACGACATGCTTCAGCAGGATGCGGCGCTCGCTGACGCCCTTGGCGCGAGCCGTCTTGACGAAATCCTGGGTTAGCGCATCGAGCGTCGCCGTGCGCATGTAGCGGCTCCAGATCGCGACATGAACCAGCGATAGCACCAGGCTCGGCAAAATCAGGTGATGCAGATAGTCCAGCACCGAGCCGTCGCCGATCGCGTACATGTTTCCTGCTGGAACCCACCCGAGCTTCAGCGTGAAGATGTAGATGCCGATGAGCCCAAACCAGAAAGTCGGCACCGATAGTGCGACCATGGCGCCCACCGTCGCGCAGTAGTCGAAGAGGGAATAGCGGTGGGTGGCACCGCGAATTCCGATCCAGGAACCAATCCCGATCGCCAACGCCGTGGACGTGCCCATCAGCAGCAGGGTCGCCAGGAGATGTCGGCTAATTACCTCCAGCACCGAAGAGCCATCACGGTAGGAGTGTCCCCAGTCGCCCTGAACCAGCCGCCAGGCCCAGTCGAGATACTGAATCCACAGCGGCCGGTTCAGCCCCAGTTGCTCCGAGAGTCGCTGGACGTCTTTCTGAGTCATGCCGGGATCGAGCCCGTATTGGGCGAGAGGACCGCCCGGCATGAGGTTAAGAACCGTGAAGCCGATGATCGAGACGATCACCAGCAGCAGGATGCTCTGCGAAAGACGATTGAGCAGGAACCCGGGCATTCGAGCCCTCCATTAGCGTGACAAGACCATCCGCCGCCGTCCTTGCAGGTCCGGCGGCAGGACATCAGCTCGCCCAGTACCAAGCCAGCGCGTTCCAGGATTCCGTGCGCGTGTTGCCGTTCGGAACGAATCCGTTGATCCCCTTCTTGAGACCTTCGACCGCATTGCTCTGGTACAGCGGAAGGAAGGGCAGGTCGCGACGGACAAGTTCCTGGACGCGATAGTAGATGGCGCGCCGGGCCTCCGGATCGAAGGTGCGCGCGCCCTTGTCGAGCAAGGCATCGACCTCCGGATTTGCATACTGCGCATTGTTCGAGCCACGACCGCCCTTCGCTGCAATCGAACGCGAATGCAGGCGATTGGTGACATCCGGGTCAGCGCCGATCAGATACGTGCTGCCGACGATGACGGAATCGAACTGCGATTGCATCCAAAACTCGCCCCACATCACCGCGGCGGGCAGGTTCGATATCTTCATCTCGACGCCCAATTGCGCAAACGTCTGTTGCAGGAACTGTTGCACCTGTTCGCGAAGGGGATCGCCTGACGTGGTCGAATTGGTAAAAGACAGACGAACGCCGTTCCTGGTACGAATGCCGTCGGATCCCAGCGTCCAGCCGGCCTTGTCGAGAATCTGGCCCGCACGGTTCAAGTTGAATTCGTGCAGCGGCAGATTGGGATCAAAGTAGAAGGACTGTCTTGGCATGAAGGTCTCTGTCGGAGACGGCACTCCGTAGTAGAGACCTTGGATGATTGCTTCCTTGTCGATCGCGGCATAGAGGGCCTCGCGGACTGCAAGGTCCTTGAACTGCGGACGCTCGAGATTCAGGTAAAAGGATTCGAATGCGGTCCTTGGGACCAGCGTCACCACGCGGTTCGGCAGGGTCTTGGCTTCTCCGTAGTGGTCCGGAGTGATGTAGGGTTGACCCACGAGATCCACGTCGCCGCTCTTGAACTGAGTATAGAGCACGGTGAGATCTGGAATGTATTTGAAGACCAGCTTCTCGATGTGAGGGCCTTCACCGAAATAATCCGGGTTTGCCACGAGCTCGAGATGATCGCCGGCGACTCGCTGGCCCCATTTGAACGGACCAGTGCCGACCGGAGCCTGATTAAAGGCGGCGTTGTTAGGATTGGCCTCCTTCTCGAGGATGTGCTTTGGCACGATGAAAGTTTCGGTCAGGAACGACAAATACGGTGCAAAGGCCTCTTCCATTCGCCACGAGATCTCCGTGGGCGAGATCACCGTGATGTCACGCACGAGGGCGTGGCCGGCCGTGCGCCAACTCCGGAAGTTGGGGTTCGTGATCAGTTCGAGAGTGAACTTCACGTCCTCGGCGCTGAAGGGCTTTCCATCGTGCCAGCGGACATCGTCACGTAAACGAAGGCGCCATTTGAGACCGTCCTCCGAAATCCCGCCATTCTTTTGGTTCGGCACTTCCACGGCAAGATTGGGCTGGATAACCCCTTGGGGATCGATACGGAAGAGCGCGTCGAACACCGAAAAATGCACGCCGTCGTCGACTTCAATGTGTACCATCAGCGGATTGAAGACGGTCGGCTCTTGTCCAAGTCCGACGATCACGCGGCCGGTTGGTTTTGCCGGAGCGGTGCGCGCGAGGACAGGCTCGCCCAATAGATTGGGTGCGATGACGCCGGCAGCTCCGCCGATCGCCATCATTCGCAGAGCATCGCGTCGCGAGTAGTTCGATGTAGTCGCGGGACGCTTGGTCATAACATCTCTCCTCCCTTGTGGTGTCCGTAGCGTTCATCTTGCGGCATACTTCCGGGCTGCTCCCCCGGGATCGCTGCCACCAGTTCTCGCGTATAGGTGGACTTCGGGTCGAGGAAGATCTGGGACGGCGGTCCGCGTTCCACGATTTGTCCTCGATGCATGACTGCGATTTCATCGCAGATCTGGCTTGCGACGCGCAGATCATGCGTGATGAAAATCATCGAGACACCCGTCTCCCGCTGAATCTGGTCCAGCAGCTTCAAGATCTGGGCCTGGATCGATACGTCAAGTGCAGAGACCGCCTCGTCGGCGATCAGCAATTTTGGTTTGAACATCAGCCCCCGGGCGATACCGATGCGCTGGCGCTGCCCGCCGGAGAACTCGTGCGGATAGCGGTCAAAGGCTCCTGGATCCAGGCCGACATGAGACAGAAGCTCCCGCGCCCGTTGGCAAGCCTCGCCGTAGGACATCCCATGCGCGACCGGCCCGACCGTGAGAATGTGTCCGACCGTCGATCGCGGATTGAGCGACGCAAAAGGATCCTGGAAGATCATCTGGATTTTTGGCCGCAGAGACCGAAACTCGGCTTCGGAAAGTTGGGCGACGTCGCGACCTTCGAACAGAATCGAGCCGCCGTCGCACTCCATTAGCTTGATCAGCAGGCGGCCGAGCGACGATTTGCCCGAACCGCTTTCTCCGACAACGCCAAGCGTACGGCCCGACGTGAGGTCGAACGAGACTCCGCTGACCGCAGGCACGATGCGCTGCGTACCGAAAAGCGCGCTGCCGCTGCGATAGGTCTTCACCAGACACTCGACCTTCAGGACGGACGCCGTGGGCGCGGCTTCCAGAGCAATGCGGTCTTCGCCGGTGAGGCGCGGCACGGCCGCGATCAGGCGCCGGGTATACAGGTGGCTGGGGGACTTCAGCACCTGCTCGGCACTGCCCTGCTCGACGCAACGGCCCTTCTCCATGACCACAACGGAATCGGCGATCTCCGCCACAACCCCGAAGTCATGGGTGATGAACATGACGCTCATTCCCTTGCGGCGCTGAATGTCGCGGATCAATCGCAGGATCTGCGCCTGGGTGGTCACGTCCAGTGCGGTGGTCGGCTCGTCTGCGATCAGGATTGCGGGCTCAAGAGCCAGAGCCATGGCGATCATCACCCGCTGCCGCTGCCCGCCCGAAAGCCGAAATGGATATTGGTGGTACATGAGCTGCGGGTCGGGCAGACCCACTTCAACCAACAAGTCTATGGCCCGGCTGCGACGCGATTTCGGCGTTCCCACGTCGTGCGCCGCCATCACTTCCTCGATCTGCGCACCCACGGTCATCAGCGGGTTAAGTGCCGAAAGAGGGTCTTGAAAGATCATCGACACGACGCGGCCGCGCAGGCTGCGGAGCTGATCGGACGAGAGGCCTACGATGTTCATCCCATTCAGGTGAATCGCACCCGAAGAGACGCGGATCACCCTTGGCAGAAGCCCCATGATCGCATTGGCCGTAACCGACTTGCCCGATCCGGATTCCCCGATGATGCACAGGATCTGACCGCGCTTCAGATCGAAGGAGATGCTCTCGACGGCATAGGCCCGCTCCATTCCTCCCGGCAGACTTACGCTCAGGTCGCGCACCGAGAGCGCAACATCCGCGGGAGCTGCAGCCTGCACGTCAGACGCCATGAGACTATCCTCCCCTTTCGACGGAGTCCGGTGATGCTGCTGCGGGCCGAGTCTTCGGTCCCTTACGTCCCGACGCTCCTTGGACAACTCGACAACTCGCGGCCCAACCTGCCATTCGCTCATTGGAAGCTCCGGCATGATTCAGGCTTTCTTGGCCAATAAGCAAGAGCTGCTCGGAGCGCGCAGCGCCCAAATCGGCCGCCTTCATCGAGGCGAAGCTGGCATTGCGCCGCTGTCATGGCTTGATCTCTTCCGAGAAGGTCACTTCCTGGACAAGGCTCATGCAGTTCGCCTCCACGGACTTCGACCTATCGATCGAGATTGCGTATGTTCTGCCGATCTTGACGAGTTGCGTCATCCTGGAGTCGTCGAAACGCGGCATTCGAGCAGCACGAACTTCTGAAAACGAAGTCCGATTTGGCATTTCAGTCTGTGCGCCAAGCCTGACGATGCGTGCTGGATCAGTGCCCGACGCGCAGCGGATGACGCGATTGCGCAAAGCGTGCGGCTCTCCACACCTGCGAGACGCGGTACAAGCGAACTATCCTCGCAATAATTGCCTGCGCCGAAGGCAGCAAACCGCAGGATATTCCGTCCAATCACGAAACTCGGCGGGGGCCTGCCGCAATTCCGCGCTTAGGATGCGGCAGCCACCGGAGGTCCCGCCGAAATGAGCGCGCCGCTCATGCATATCGAATCCAGTCCATCCCTGCCTCAAGAGGCCGACGTCGTCGTCATCGGCGGCGGAGTGGTGGGCGTGTTCACGAGTTATTATCTCGCCCGCCGCGGTCTCAACGTCGCGTTGCTCGAAAAGGGCCGCATTGCCGCCGAGCAGTCCAGCCGCAACTGGGGATGGTGCCGCCAGCAGAACCGTGATGCGCGCGAGCTGCCAATTGCAACCAAGAGCCTCCACCTCTGGGAGCGAGTTGCCCAGGAGACCGGTGAAGATGCGGGCTTTCGCCGCTGCGGCCTGCTGTATTTGTCGAACGACGAAAATGAGCTGGCGGGCTGGGCAAAGTGGCGAGAGTTCGCCAGGTCCGTCGGCGTCACAACGCACATGTTGAGCGCGGAAGAGGCGAACGAGAGAGGCAAGGCGACCGGCCGGAAGTGGAAAGGCGGCGTCTTCTCTCCAACCGATGGGACGGCAGATCCTTCGAAGGCCGTGCCCGTCGCCGCACGTGCGATCATGGCGGCGGGTGGCACTGTGCACCAGCATTGCGCGGCGCGCGGCGTAGAGCTTACTGCGGGCCGGGTCAGCGGAGTGGTAACGGAAGCCGGCACGATCCGGACGAAGACGGCGGTTATGGCTGGGGGCGCGTGGGCCTCTTCTTTCTGCAACCAGCTTGGAATTCGTTTCCCGCAGGCCTCCGTGCGTCAGTCCATTCTCGCTGTGGCCCCTGGGGCGGCAGGCCTGCCTGATGCCCTGCATACCGCGCTCGTGTCGCTCACGCGGCGCAGCAACGGCGGATACACGCTGGCCATTAGCGGGCGCGCGCGAGTCGATCCCACTCCGCAGCAATTCAGGTTCGCCCGCGAATTCCTGCCGATGTTCGCCCGCCGCTGGCGAAGTCTTGCCCCGGGAGCGTTCGAGGGCTTTCAGCACGGCCATGAATCCCTGGCAAAATGGACGCTGGATCAGGTGACCCCGATGGAGCTGAATCGGACACTCGATCCACGTCCCGACATGAGGCAGATACGGCTCACGCATCGTCGAGCCTGCGAATTGCTGCCGGAGCTCCGACGCGTCCCCATTTCGAACGTCTGGGCCGGCTACATCGATAGTACGCCCGATGGTGTTCCGGCTATCGGCGAAGTTGAATCGATCCCAGGCTTCATCCTTGCGGCGGGGTTTAGCGGCCACGGCTTCGGGATTGGCCCCGGCGCGGGACATTTAATCGCCGATATGATCACCGGTTGTGCCCCGATCGTCGACCCGCGACCCTACCGGCCGGAGCGTCTAAAGATGGGCGCCTGGGGCAAGGTCGCCGAGTTCTAGGAGCAGCTTCCACCCCCAGTGGGAATAGATGCCGGTTGATGCTATGACACTGCTATGACGCTGAAGCCTCAAAGCCTTGACACCGTTGGCACCCACCTCATGGCAACGCTATGAAGCTCGATAAGATCGACATCAGGATTTTATGCGAACTGCAGAAGAATGGGCGGATTTCCAACGTCGAGCTCGCAGAGCTGATAAACCTTTCCCCGAGCCCGTGCCTGATGCGCGTCAAGAGGCTGCAGACAGAGGGCTTCATCACCGGCTATTCCGCGCAGATTGACGTTGCCAAGCTCGGACAAACGCTGACTGTCTTCGCCGAAATCACCTTGAAGAATCACCGGCAGATCGATTTCGCTCGCTTTCTCACGACGATCGAAAAGATCGATTCCGTCGTTGAATGCCATCTGGTTTCGGGCGGGTACGACTATCTCGTCAAGTTCATCACCGCAGGGATCAGCGAATACCAGGCGGTCATGGAACGTCTCGTCGAAATGGATATCGGCATCGACAAATACTTCAGCTTCGTCGTGCTGAAGTCCCCGATCGTGAAATCCCATCTGCCGCTCGAAAGCATATTCAATAGCTGATGCACAATCCTCTACCTTGTTGAGGATACGGAACGGCACAGGCTGCACCCGCCCCCCGATCGGCAGGCGCAACGATCATCCTTTCATCGCTGCGCGGACGTCCCTGTCTTCGAGCGTTTGGTCGAGCGTGATCCTTGTCCGTTCGATGATCCCATCGATGTCCGCGTCCGTACAGCAGAGCGGCGGCGCATAACCAACAACGCCCTGCGCAAACGCGCGAACGACGAGGCCATTCTCCCATGCGCGGTCGAAAATGCGCTTCGCCGCGTCGGCTTCCGTCGGCAGGGGCGTCTTGCGCTCCTTGTCGGTGACAAGCTCGATTGCCCCCAGCATGCCTCGACCACGGACATCGCCGACAAGCGGATGATCGGCAAGGGAGCGAAGACCCTCCATCAGGCGGTGCCCGGCTTTCCGGCCATTTTCCAGCAAGCCGTTTTCGTAAAGCTCAAGGCACGCCAGCCCGACGGCCGCACTGACGGGATGTGCGGAATAGGTGTAGCCATGGCCGACGGCCGTCTTGCCGGCGCCATCGGCAATCGTATTGTAGACGCGGTCGGACATGAGAACCGCCCCCATCGGCACATAGCCCGACGTCAGCCCTTTTGCCGTGGTCATGAGATCCGGCACCACGTCGTCCTCCTCACAGGCGAAGAGCGGACCGACACGACCAAAGCCGGTGATGACCTCATCGGCAACGAACAGAACATCGTGCTCCTTGCAAACGGCGTGCATGGCCTTCAGCCAGGACGGCGGCGGAACGAGGACGCCTCCCGAGCCCTGTATCGGCTCGACATAGAAGGCGGCAACGCGATCTGCGCCCAACTCGGCGATCTTGGCCCGCAGAGCCGCGATCGAGGCGTCGATAATGGCCCGGGGGTTGGAGCCGACCGGATTGCGATAGACATAATGCGACGGGACCTTGTGCTGCCAGTCGTAAGGCACCCCGAAACCTGCATGGAAGGCTGCGATCGCAGTCAGACCAGATCCTGCAGTCGAGGAGCCATGATACCCATATTCGACCGAAATGAACTGGTCCTTCTGTGGCGTACCCCTGGCATGATAGTAATACCGAATGAACCGGATCGTGCTGTCGACCGCATCGGAGCCACCTAACGTGAAGTAGACATGGTTCAGATCACCGGGTGCCAATTCAGCGAGCCTAGCGGCCAGCCGGATAGCCGGGTCGGAGCCCATCCCGAAATAGCCAGTCGCATAGGGAAGCTCGCGCAGCTGCCTCGTGGCCGCATCAACGATGCTGTCCTGTCCATAGCCGGCATTGACACACCACAGACCCGCGAAGCCATCGAGCAATTGACGGCCCGAGACGTCGGTCAGCGTCGCGCCCTCGGCTGATTTCAGCACGCGCACGCCCGAAGCTTCATGGCTGCGATAGGATGCGACCGGATGAATCAGATGCGCGCGGTCGAGTTCAATCAACGAATTGCTCAACATGTTCTCCTCCAGATCAACCGCAGTGCTCGTGCGGCCGCCTCAATGCCTTTGGCTCAAAATAGGACGCCGAAGACAGCAGTTGCTCCTAGGCAGCCTACGGATGGAGGGCGTTTCGACTTTCATTGACGATCGACGCCGCATCTTATGCCGGGGTTGAGAGACGCACGGTGTTGACGCTCAAACTCGAAAATCCCTTTCTCGCAACTCTCTGCCAAAACGCCAATCCGATACCACACAATCTGCTCCCGACGCCCGCGACAGCGGCGCCTTATCTCGTAGGCTGCTCGTTAAGGTGCTTGTCGTACCGGCACGCGGTACCGCGAGGATTGGAGGGATTCGAGCCATGACGACGTTTAGACCCAAATACATCACCTTCGACTGCTACGGCACGCTGACGAACTTCGACATGGCCGGCGCGGCGACGCGGGTCTATGGCTCGGAGCTTTCGTCCGCGGCATTGGCGAGCCTCATCAAGGATTTCTCAGCCTATCGCCTGGACGAGGTTCTCGGCGCCTGGAAGCCGTATTTCGAGGTCGTGCACAATGCGCTCGAGCGCGCGTGCAAGCGCAACAGTATCGCATTTCGGCCGGAGGATGCTCAGCGCATCAACGAAGAGGTCCACACATGGAGTCCACATGCCGACGTTCCAGCAGGTCTGGCCAAAGTTGCCAGGGAGATTCCGCTGGTTATCCTGTCGAATTCGATGAAGAGCCTCATCATGTCGAACGTGGAGAAGCTCGGCGCTCCCTTCCACATGGTCATCACGGCCGAGGAGACCGGCGCCTACAAGCCGCAGATGAGAGGCTTCGAGTATATGCTGGACAAGCTGGGCTGCGGCCCGGAAGATATCACCCACGTCTCCTCCTCCTTCCGCTACGACCTGATGACCGCCTACGACCTCGGCATCAAGAGCAAGGTATGGGTGAACCGCGGTCATGAGCCCGCGAACCCCTTCTATGAATACACCGAGGTCGCTGATGTCGGCGGGCTCGCCGCCGCAGTCGGCTTGGAGCCCCTTCGCAAAAGCGCGTGAATGCGCATCCATTTCGGGTTCTTCGCGGCACTTCAGCTTCGAAAACGTCAATAGCGATCGATGCGTTGTGAAGGAAAAAGGGCGGTTCATCCGCCCCCTTTTCGTGTTTCAGCTACTCATCCGAAGGACCATTCACGCCAACCCGCCGACATGGAGCGCTTTGATCTCGAGATATTCTTCTATCCCGAGCTGGGATCCTTCACGTCCCAGTCCCGACTGCTTGACACCGCCGAACGGCGCAACCTCAGTCGAGATCAGGCCGGTATTCAAGCCGACCATGCCGAATTCCAGCGCTTCGGCAACACGCCATGAGCGCCTGAGGTTTTCCGTGTAGAAATAGGCAGCAAGGCCGAATGGAGTGCCGTTTGCGATCGCAATCGCCTCGTCCTCGGTCTCGAAGCGGAAAAGCGGTGCGACCGGCCCGAAAGTCTCTTCCGAAGCCAAGAGCATTTCAGTCGTCGCGCCACCGAGCACGACAGGGCGGGCATATTGCCGACCTTCCGGCATCGTTTCACTCTGCGAGATGATCCTTGCGCCCTTATCGAGGGCGTCCGTGACGTGCCGCTTGATCTTTTCAATCGCCGCGCCATTGATCATCGGTCCGATTGCGACCCCCTCTTCTGTACCGGCACCGACCTTCATTTTCGCGACCCGGCCGGCCAGCTTCTCTGCAAAGGCGTCGTAAATGCCCGATTGCACGAGAATGCGATTGCAGCAGACGCACGTCTGTCCTCCGTTGCGGAACTTCGAGGCAATCGCCCCCTCGACGGCCCGGTCCACGTCCGCATCGTCAAAGACGATGAACGGCGCGTTGCCGCCGAGCTCGAGACTGAGATTCTTGATGTTGGCGGCGGCGCCTTTCATCAGCAACGCGCCAACGCGAGTCGAACCGGTAAACGAGATTTTGCGGACGACTTCATTGGCCATCAGCTCCTTGCCGATTTCCGCCGGCATGCCCGTCACGATATTGATCACGCCTGCTGGAATTCCTGCCCGTTCCGCCAGAACGCCGATTGCGAGGGCCGAGAAAGGCGTAAATTCAGACGGCTTGATGACAACAGTGCAGCCCGCGGCAAGCGCAGGCGCGACCTTGCGCGTGATCATCGCGTTCGGAAAATTCCAGGGCGTGATGATCCCGCAGACACCGACCGGCTCTTTCAGCACCAGAATGCGGCGATCGACGCTGGGTGAAGGGATCGTCGATCCATTGATCCGCCGTGCCTCTTCCGCAAACCATTTGACGAACGAGGCCCCGTAGCGGATTTCTCCGAGCGATTCGGCAAGCGGCTTGCCTTGCTCCAGCGTCAGTAAAAGCGCCAAATCCTGCTCATGATGCCGCATGAGCTCATACCAACGCTCCAGCAGCGCTGCGCGCTCGGCATGGGCCTTCCTCTTCCAAGACTTGAACGCGTCGGCCGCGGCGTTGATGGCTGCCCTTGTCTCCTCGCATCCCATGTCAGGAATGGTGCCAAGAACCTCCTGACTGGCAGGATTGAAGACATCAACGGCGGCTTTCGTACTCGCATCCCGCCAGCTGCCGCCAATTAGCGCTTGCTGGCGAAACAGATCTCTGTCCTTTAATGCACCCATCTACTTGTTCCTTTGGAATGAGGGTCCAACCCCGCCAACGCTGCCTGATTTGCGAGAACCTGGTCGGGCGCGGCCTGGAAAGTCGAATGTTCTGACGGCCGCCTATTGACGGCCATGCTGAGCGCCGGGCTCAATCATAGTGGCAGACGTAGATCTTTCGCACGGTCTCGATCGTGCGCCAGACGCCGACAAAGCCCGGCTTCATCACAAAGCTGTCGCCGGCGCGGTATTTCTTCGTCTCACCGCCCTTTTCCTCAATTTCGATAAGACCAGAAATGATGTGGCAGAACTCGAAAGTGGTGCCCTTGATGGAATGGGTCTCGCCGGGGGTTGCTTCCCAAACGCCGGTCAGCACCTTCTCGCCTTTCGAGGCATCCTGCGCCCAGGTCTTGAACGATGGATTGCCCGAAATGAGCCGTTCCGGAGCAGGCAAAGCGTTCTTTGGTGCGAAGTCCGGATCGGTGTCGATGGTGATCAGAAGTGACATGGCATCTTTCCTGTTAGTAGCCGAGTGTTCGATCGACGAGGCCGACCGGATTTTTTCCGGCGCGGTGGCGCCGGATGTTTTCTATGATGGATTGCGCTGCCGTATGCGGCTGCGTCACGGACGCGATATGCGGTGTGATGATCACCTTCGGATGGGACCAGAGCGCATGGCCTTCCGGCAGCGGCTCGGGATCGGTCACATCGAGCATGGCTGCTGCCAGGCGGCCGCTGTCGAGCGCCTCGACGAGTGCGGCTTGGTCAAGCTGCGGACCGCGGCCAACATGCAGCAACCTCGCTCCCACCGGCAAAAGCGAGAAGAGCTTTCCGTTCAGGATTCCCCGTGTTTGCTCCGTCAGGGGCAGGAGACACACCAGAATATCCGTTCCTCTCAGGAAATCGCCAAGTTGGTCGTCGCCGTGAAAGCAGGCGACCCCTTCGACCACCTTTTTGCTGCGGCTCCAGGCAGCAAGGGGAAATCGAAACGGCTTCAAGCGATCGATTGCAGCTTGCGCCAGCATGCCAAGGCCCAGGAAGCCCACACGCCGATCGGTCGCTTGGGATGTTGCAAGAGCTTGCCACATGCCCCTTCCCTGCTGCTCCCGATATGCAAGAATCTCGCGATGGAGCGTCAGCACGCCAAGGACGACGTACTCCTGCATCATGCTGATGATGCCGTCCTCGACCATGCGCACGAGTTTCACGCGGTCGGGTATGGTTTCCGGCCTGAACTGATCAACCCCCGCACCGAGGGAAAAGAGCACTTCCAGGTTACGAAAGCGCGAGACATCGTCCGGCACATTCCAGGTCAGCAGGTAGCGTACCTTTTCGGGGTCGATACGTTCGCTACAATGGTAGAATTCGAGATCGGGGAGTTCACGCGCGAAGATCTGGCGGAAAATTGCCGCCCTCGCAGTATCGGAATTGAAAAGAAATGCCATCGATGCACCCCTCCGGTCACGCGGAAAGTCGCGCACCGAGATCCTCGCTCATTCTTCGGAGCGAGAAGGCTCGGCCCTATTCCGGCTCGAGTGCCGGGAGCGTAG
The DNA here is from genome assembly GCF_016599855.1 of Bradyrhizobium diazoefficiens. Lineage (NCBI taxonomy): Bacteria > Pseudomonadati > Pseudomonadota > Alphaproteobacteria > Hyphomicrobiales > Nitrobacteraceae > Bradyrhizobium > Bradyrhizobium diazoefficiens. The sequence goes on from NZ_CP067041.1 coordinate 5,604,140, forward strand.
CTGCAAGCAGGAAATTTCCCTGCCGAATTGCGTTGCGCTATGGGCTGAAGATTTCGAAAAGATGCCCCAAACAGGCGAAACCTGCTGGGCTTCCGTGCGATACTGCGGAGAAACAGGTTTGCTGTCGTATTGTGTCCGGAGGACAAAAAGCAGGAAATGCCAGAGACTTCCCGAAGGAACGGATGAGCTGAAATGGGACGATCGGTACGCCTGAAGTCTTTCGAATTGGTCGCGCGCGACATTCACGAAGTTGACGTGAAGCTGCTCCACGCTCTTTCGATCGCGGTTGGCTGGCCGCATCGGCCCAAGGACTGGGATTTCCTGCGCCGCGCCGGTCAGGGCATCGTTGCTGTCGATGGCATCGGGCGCGTTTTCGGAAGCGCGATGTGGTTTCCGCATGGACGCGACTTTGCCACTGTCGGCGTAGTGATCACATCGCCCCGCACCCAGGCTCAGGGTACCGGCCGCTGGCTCATGGAGCAGGTGTTCGAGCGGTGTGGCGATCGGAATCTGAGCCTGAACTCGACCGATGCCGCCTATCATCTTTATCTTTCACTGGGCTTCAGGAAGGAAGCGGTCGTCTATCAGTGGCAGGGAGATGTCGTGTCACCACTCCCACTGGCGCCGGTGCTGGACGGCGAGTTGAGGTCGCTGTCAGCCGAGAATGTTCAAGAGATCGCAGCACTGGATGAGCGCGCGTTCGGAACAAGCCGTCAGAAGCTGCTTGCATTGCTTTCAGAAGGCGCATCGATCTGCGTTCTGAGCCGTGGCGGCGAGACCGTCGGCTACTCCATGAATCGCGAGTTCGGGCGCGGCCATGTGATCGGTCCGATCGTAGCAAGCAATGATTGTGACGCGATCCATCTCACGGCCGCGCATCTTAAGGAGCTCACGGGACGGTTCGTCCGCGTCGATACGCGAGAGCAGACAGGTCTCTTTGCAGACTTTCTTCAGCAGAACCGCCTCGGGATGAACGACACCGTCATAACCATGTCCAAGGGACGGCGGTTCCTGAATCGACAAGATAACGAGCCGTGGGTCTACGGATTGGCCGGCCACGCGTTGAGCTGAAGTTGTGAAGCATGCGACGAGAAAGGCTCTGTAGCGATAGGCCAGCTATTTCCATGGCAGCAACTGGCTTCACTCCACTCTCAGACAGTCCGTTTTGCTCGCCCCAAATGTCCTAGAGACAAGGGGAAAGTCGCACAGCAATCTGGCCGCGCCACGTCCTTCCACAAAAACGTCGCACGAGACCTATTTTGTACTCGGCGACTTTCTCCGCGAACGGCTTGGAAAATAAGGGTTTTCGAATGGTGGGCGCACCAGGGCTCGAACCTGGGACCCGCTGATTAAGAGTCTCGTGCTCTTCAATATGATTCAAAGACTTAAGACACGTCGGACAGGGCTATATCGATCAACAGGCTACATCCGATATGTAAATTGCGAGCCACCGTTTGGGCCGACCTGGACGAGAGGCGCGCGCCGGGCGTGCGCCCCGGAACACCATTTCCGCTGGGAAGCAGGTCTGGTCCGACCCGTTGCTCACATTGAGCAACGAGCGATCTGAGGCTGAGCGCGTTGAAAACTCAGAGTTCCTCTATTGCTTATGAATCGGTTCAGTCCATCATGGGCCAGTTTGGGCTAACTTGAGCTAAAGAGCGGCGGCTTAGACAAACTCAAAGATACACCCGCCGAAATTGATCTCAAATTCGCCCGCGTCGACATCGTTGGAATTGGGGGTCGAAGGGAAGCAACACGAGATCGAGGCGGCGGAGAGAGCGCCAGTCAATCCCCATTACCCGCAGCCCGCCCCAAGCGCTCGACCGGTCATTCGACATAAGCCGCCGTCAGCGCGAGCCACTAAGCCGAAACGCCGTCGGCGGGCCGTACTACATCGGATTCAGCCGTTCATCGCATCCCTGCATGCTGCAGGACCCGGGTCCCGGCCAGGAGATCGTCGAGGTCGACGGGCTGGACAAAGGCCCTTCGAGATGTTCCCGGACATTCGTTGCTGCTGGCGATTTTCGCGGCCGCGATGAGCCCGCGCCCGGGCATCGCGGTAAACGCAAGGGTTGCTCTGGTGGCCGGCGGCCGCTAGGCCGACGGCATTTTCCCGCTATGGTCGATCGCGGAAAATATCAGCGCATGCTCGTTGCGCAAGCTGCGCCAGGGAGCTTTGATTTCGCGCCGGCGGGAGGACGCGCTGGCCAGTTTCTGGCGCGACAGGATCAAGATTCGCACCCCCGATATCCACAACAACATCCTGTCACTCAGGCGGCAACCAGCAGAAGGCGCTGTTTGCGCGCGCGCTCGGGTCGGAGGCGCGCATCGTGCTGATGGACGACCCGATGCGCGGCGTCGACATCGGCACCAAGCTCGAAGTCTATGATCTCATTCGCGAGGAGGCGCGCGGCGGGCGGACCTTCATCTGGTACACGATGGAGACCGACGAATTGAAGAAATGCGACCATGTCTACGTGTTTCGCAACGGCGCTATCGTCGCCGACCTCGCCCGCCATGAGCTGACCGAGGAAAAGGTGATCCAGTCCTCCTTCATCGGGGCAGACCCGAGATGAGCGCCAAGCCGACCGCCGCGGTCCAGCCAGCATTCATGGCTTTCGGTAGGGTGGATTCACCGCGGCTGCTGCGCACGTTGCTCCCGGCTCTGTCGCTGGTGCTGGTGCTACTCGCCATCGCCTGGCTGAACAAGCGCGCGATCAGCTATTTCGGCTTCACCCTGATCCTACATCTGGCGATCCCAATCGCACTGGCGACGGTCGCGCAGATGTTCATCATTACGGGCAACGACCTCGATCTGTCGATCGGCGCCTTCGTCGGTTTCGTCGGCTGCCCTTCCGATACGGGCTCTGGGCGCCGGTCAGGCTCACGACAATCGGCTTGATGGCAAGCTCCTCCCTCGTCTGAGGTCCGGATCAATGCTGCTTGCCGACCGTGGTCATGACGCCGATTGGATCAGAGAACTCGCGATAAACAAAGCGCGTGGGCCAACATCCCGCCAAAATCAATCGCAACGATCCGATCTGCTTCAGCCCTTGTCTCTACCGTGCCCATAATAGGGTCGAGCGCTTCTTCAATCGGATCAAGCAATGTCGTCGAGTGGCAATGCGCTACGATAAGCTTGCTGCCAACTACCTAGCCTTCTCCAGCTCGCTTCAATCAGCGCTATAGCTCCGCGCTTATGAGTCCACGCCCTAGCTAAGCTCGTTGTTAATGCCCCAAATGGCGGCTTGCGTCCGGTTGTGCACGCCGATTTTGCGAAGGATCGCCTTTACATGGACCTTAACGGTCGACTCCGCGATGGCGATCCTCCGCGCAATGCATTTGTTCGAATCGCCTTCAACCACGCAGCGCAAAATCGCCTTTTGCCGCGGAGAAAGGTGTGCACTGCGTTGGTCTGGCCTGACTGTCAGGTCCGTGCTCGCGGTTGCGCGGTCATTATGTCCATTCTTGAGATCGAGAGCCAAGGGCAGGAATGCCGGAGGAAACACTGTTTCGCCCATGATCACGAGTTCGATCGATTTGATGAATACGTCACGGCTCATGACGTCAACGAAATAACCATTGGCGCCGGCCTGAAATGTTGCAGCCACTTCATCTGGCCGGTATCGATCGGCAACCACAACTACGCGCGCATCTGGGTGACCGCTTCTGAGAGGCTCGATTTGCTCGCGGGCAAGCTGGAAGTCGTCGCCTGTATGTACAAGGACAAACAGCCTTTGGCCCCATTCGAATTTAGTTGCACATAATTGATCGGCACATGTCACTGAACTCACCGCGCCAAAATTCGCAGAGCGCAGGAATTCAGTAAGAGCGTCTTTTCGTAAGCTGTTTCCTCCAATGACTATGGTCGATAGAGAGCGCTTCCTTCTGATCGATGTCCTGCTCATAATTAATCTCCTGCACTCTGGATGGAACTCAAATCTCGCATCGACAGGATGCCTGTGGGCGGCACTATTGGTATAAATATACTCCAGGCGACCTGGCTGAACCCGCATCTCGCGAATCGGAGGCTCCTTTGCCTACGATAGAGAAACGCCATTGCCGGCAAGCTACCGATGAAGCCGGGAAATCGCCCAGCTTAGGCCCGCAGCACTGCGCTCATGTAGCGTCGCGCGACCACATTGTCGGCTGAACACCGCTACACGCAGCACTACTGCAGAGGCAGTCGCATAAAGATCTGTGAGAGTCTGTATTGCTCAATACAGTTTACCATCTAATTTCGCGATGAACTCAAGTGGAGCCGAAATCGGCGGCAAGCTCCTGGGCGGTTCGAAATAGGGAGGATTTGGGTGGCGCGGTGCAGATCAAATCAATTGTCCCGGTACAGTAGGTCGGCCTTGCACGGCCACAATCGACCTCTTCAACGAGGCTAGAATCGCCGATATGGGTAGTCCAAAGGATATACTTGCGCGGATGCGGTCGCTGCTCAAAGCTCGCGCGAGCCGAGCGCTTGGTCGCGATGTATTCGTGATCGTTCTTATCAGCGGCGAATGGCAATACTGATATTCTATGTGTTTTTCTAGGATAGACTTACGATGATAAGGCAGCTGGCTAAGAATAGAATGCTTGCCGCCATGTCGCCAGCCGACGTTCAGCTTCTCCGACCGGAGGAAGCCGAGTTCTCGCGCGGCGATGTCCTCTTCGACTGGCATGGTCACGTGGACCGGATCTACTTTCCTCATACAGCGCTTGTATCGCTTTTGACCCACCTGAAAGAGGGCGGGATGATCGAAACGGGTACAATCGGTTGTGAAGGAGTTGTTGGGTCTTTTGCGATTTTTGGCGATGGCATTGCTCTAACGCGGTCGATCGTGCAGATTCCGGGACGTTGTTCCGTGGTCAAACTCAATCGGATGAAGAAGGCCGTTTCCGAAAGCGAAGGAATCCGTATGCTCGTCGGTCGCTTTCAACAGGCCTTCGTCGCACACATTCTGCAGCAAGTTGCGTGTAATGCAGTCCATGATGTGCTGTCGCGATGCGCGCGCTGGATCCTTATGGGCCTCGACCGAGCTGAGGATGACGTTGTCCATCTCACGCACGAATTCCTGGGAGAAATGCTTGGTACGGTCCGACCCACCGTGTCATTGGCTCTCAAGAAGCTTCAAAACGATGGGCTGATCGAGACATCCTACGGGAGAATTCGAGTGCTGGACCGTTCGGGACTCGAAAATGCTAGTTGCGAGTGCTACGGGATCATCCGAACGACATATCGGCGACTGCTACCCCTGACGTATGCATGAGGCTGTCGCAACGGAGTTGCGAGGCAACGCTAAGATGATCCACCCCGCGAGAGCATCCCTAAGCAGCTCCGAACAAAATCGCCAACCCGGTTGACCGCGTCTCGGCAGCACCCGCGCCGATTTTGTACGTTGTTGGACCATATTCGGGTCCTTGCGACCTTCAATTGTATGTATGCACGCAGCCGGGACTCACGAAGCCTTATCGGTAACACGCTCAGGGCTTGACGTAAGTCCAGCCCTGCTCCTCCCGCTCCATGATGCGTACGACGCCGGAGTTGACGACTTGAGCCTCTGGAATGAGTTGTATCTCCTTATTCTCATGCTTTCGCATGTTCTCCCGCGTGTTGCCGCACGCTTTGAACATTACCTCCGGCGTGCTCACCGACATTGTTTCAATTCTGTCCTTCACGGGTGAGGTATCGGCGCGGAGCATATGCAAGCCGGGCCCGAAGGTGATCACTTCGATCTTAACCTCCTCGCCCACGTCTTTATAGTGTTGCACCACGTTTGTAGCGTTGTTCAGGGTCAGATTCATCGCTGCCGCATCGTTGCTATTCACCTGCAAGATGAGGCGATGTTCTTTGTTCTTAGCCGTGGATCGACTCTCTGAGCTGGATAAGCGGCGCAGGTTTTTTTTCGTCGCAATTACCGCTTTTTGTTTTCGCAGAAGAGTCTCCGGCGTCCGGTCGATCGGTCGCGCAGCTTCCTGCCCCGTAGACAAGGATATCGCCACAAGAAGCATAGCCAGGCTTGTTGTTCCCTTTAGCGCAATTTGCCGTAACATGCTCAACCACCTCCCATTAGCTTGTCTTGTGCCAATATCAGCTGTTCGGCTTTGCAATGGCGGCAGGCCATTTGCATGCCGTGGCTATCTTGGTGCGCACCGCCTCAAGTCCAACCAAAGAGAACGTTCCTTGTTGAGCGGCCCCCAGGCGGGAAGCAATGTACACGACCAGTTCGCCATGGCTTGGAAGCGACTGAAATAGGGCGCGCGGATCAGCCTTGAACGCGATACCGGTTCCGAATGCGGGAGTGGTCGCAGCGATTTGGACGGGCTGGCCACCCTTGGTGCTGTAGGAGACGACGTAATCCTCAGCCCGTCCGGAGATCGCGGGGCCGGAGACAGCGAGTTCGCTCCGTTCACCCCGGCAACGCATGGTCAGCTGCAGCGGTGAGCCGCCTGCGACCTCGCGCGACGAGGTCACCGCGGTGGCGATGGGCGCGTAATCCACGGGCGAAGTCGTCTGACTGACGACCCACTCGCTTACCGCCACTGTGGGCCCGGCCGGCGGCCCGATGCTTCGCGCGAGCTTGTCCAGACATTCGATCCGCTCCTCGCGCTGCATCAGACTACAGGTACGAAGTTGCGCCAGCGGATTCTCGGCGCTCTGCACGGGTGCCATTCCTGTAACGAAAGCGAGCGCGGAAGCCGCGGTAAAGATCGCGCGATTCATTTCGATGCCTGCGTAGCGCGAGAATGGTTATCCAGCCACGCCTGCGCCGCTGGAAAGCGGGTAAGCCCGGGCACCGTCGCACCTAGATTGATCGATTTCCATTTTCGATCAAATCCGGGCTCCTGCAGTCTGTTGATGCGGGAGAATAGATGATCAACAAAGCGAGCGACGCGCTCATAGCGAGACGTGTTATTTCGCCAATTGTAGGCGACCAACGCGGTCGGCACGGCGATCGTGTCGACGTGTTCGCCTTCTTTAATAAGGCCGGGATAATCGGATGCTTCGAGAGATGCAGGGAGATAGTAATCTTCCAGCCTGCTTTCGTACGGTACCGGCAGGAACTTGAATCCAGGATCCCAGCGTCCACGCACGAAGGGCTCGACCGGCTTGGACGTGATGAACACGACCGCAGCGATGTCTCCCTTCCGCATTTGTTCCAACGCGACCTGATGCGGAATGAAGGTCTGCTGCACGTCAAGTCCGAGACGGCTGAAGATCAGCGGCCCAGAATAGGCTGCGGCCGTACCCTGGTTGTTGAAATTTACCTTCTTCCCGACCAGGTCTGTCAGACTGTGAATCTCCGGCCGAACGAAAATATGCAATTCGGAGGGAAAGAGATTCAGCACGTAGGCTAGGCGACGCTGAATGTCCGGCACTTGCCTCTTGTACTCGTCGAGCACGTCGGCATTGATGATGGCTGCATCGATGCCATGCAAATAGAGCAGTGAGTTGACGTTTTCGGCGGCTCCGCGCGTCACGACAGGCAATACATGTAGATTGTCGCCATCGTCAGCAACACGCGCGATCTCTGCGGCAAGACGAATAGGCGCGCCTTCGAGGAGGCCTCCGGCAAGGCCGACAGTCCAGGCATTCATCGTCACTCTCGGTTCCGGGTGAACGGTTGCCTTCGCTGATGCAGCGGTGTTCATCTTGGCACCTTTTGTCTGCGCATCCACACCGGAGGGCTGCAGCAGCAACAAAGGAGTCAGTGCGGCGAGCAACAGTTGCGGTCGAAAAAACCTTTGCATTTGGTTGTCCTTTTCTTCGTGTGAGAACGCTCCGTTTATCGCAGCGCCACAGCTCCTCTACCGAAGCGCTTCCAATCGCTGTTTCGCTTGCGTGTTGCCGACTGCCTCCGCCCTTGCGTAAAGCTCTCGCGCCTTTGTCACGTCCCCAAGCGTGCCAACTGTTGACCATTTGGGAAGAACGTGGGGGTCGTAGGTCTCCGCTAGTGCGAAGACTGCCTGTGCGCTGCCTCTTTCGGCCGCGCGCTCAAGCACAATCCGAGCGGCGCCTATATCGCCCTGCTCAAGTAATATCCTCGCACGTGGGACTAATCTTCTCGCGGCCGCACCCTCATCGACACTGTCAGGCCGCTCGTCTCCAACACGTGCTGACTTGATCTGATCGGCTTGGAGGGGTTTTGCCCTGTCCGCCTCAGGTTCGTTGTTAGCGCTCGCAATCGGACGCGCGTTTGCTACCACTGCGGCTGTAAACGCCTGCTTGTTTCTGCGCTCGGACGCGGGATCGACTTGCTTCGCGCTTGCCTGTTCTCGTTGCAGCGACTTGCGCGGCTCCGTAGCGTCCGTCTCGGCCACTTGCTTTTGCTCAATTTGCCCGCTCTCATTGCGAGCCCGAGCCTCGTACTCATCTCTCGTGGCGTGTGCCGCCTGGAACTCTTTCGCCAGCGCCTCCGCCTTATCATGCTCCTGCTGTAGCGATCGCTTCAACTGCGTCGCGTCACTCTCTGCCGCCTGCTTCAGTCGGCTGGTTTCGTCTTGTGCCTTAGTTACCAGGGCGGTTTGCGTCTCGACCTCGCGCTTAGCCGATGCCAGCTCCTGTTCGAGCCGCGAGGCCCGTTCGCGCTCCTGCTGCAGGGATGCCCGCAACTGGGGGGCGCCAGTGTCCGCTGCCCTCTTCTTGAGGTCTTCTAATTGCTCATCGGTTTTACGTGCCTGCGCCTCGTAGGCGTATGTCTGGGTGCGCGCGGTTGAAAGCTCCCTTGCCAACGCCTCCGCCTTATCATGCTCCTGCTGTAGTGATCGCTTCAACTCCGTCGCGTCGCTCTCTGCGGCCTGCTTCAGTCGGCTGGTTTCCTCGCTTGCCTTAGTTGCCAAGGTCGCTTGCGTCTCGACATCGCGCTTGGCCGATGCCAGATCCTGTTCGAGCTTTGACGCTCGTTCGCGTTCCTGCTGCAGGGATGCTCGCAACTCGGCCGCGCCAGTGTCCGATGCCCTCTTCTTGAGGTCTTCCACTTGCTCGTCGGTTTTACGTGCCTGCGCCTCGTATGCGTACGTCCGGGCGCGCGCGCTTGAAAGCTCCTTTACCAGCGCCTCCGATTTGTCATGCTCCTGCTGCAGCGATCGCTTCAACTGCGTCGCGTCACTCTCTGCAGCCTGCTTCAGTCGGCTGGTTTTCTCGCTTGCCTTAGTTGCCAAGGCCGCTTGCGTCTCGACATCACGCTTGGCCGATGCAAGATCCTGCTCGAGCTGCGACGCTCGTTCGCGTTCCTGCTGCAGCAATTTTCGCAACTCGGCCGCGCCGCTGTCCGCGACGTGCGGTGGCGCCGCACCCTCCTCCCCCTTGGCTGCTAGTGCTGTTTGGGCCTCATGTTCGCGCCGATTTCCGGTGAACTCCTGGTTCAGCAGATCAGCCCGATGATCCTTCGGCTCGAGAGGTTGCAGCAATCCGAGAGCGCGCGTTCCAACGGTGAGTTCGCAGGACCGTCTCTCCGCCGAGCCGTGTTCCGGAGATTGTCCTATATCGCTGACGGCCGCCTGCGAAATATGCATTGATTTTTCGCTGCTGTGCCGACTGGAGAGATAAGAGTCCTTTGCGGTTCCGAACTCGGGCGGCAGGAGCTCCGCCCCGTGATGTTCTTCCGGCGCCTGCCGCGAGATTGAAGTGTTTGCCGCCGCTTGCGTAAGCCGGGCCGAAGCGTTGCCGACATTGGACGATCGCGCACCCGCGATGAGGGAACCGGGGGAGACGGGCCGTTGTACCTGCGGGGCCTCCGAAGACGCGCGCGTTTCCGCCCCTGATGTGGCCGCTAGGACGCTTACAGCAATGAGGATAACCGCTCGCCCATGAGGAAAACGCTGGCGCGCCGGTGGTTGTGCAAAAACAATAGGTGGCTCGGCGGGGTCACGCGATGTTGCGCAAGCGTTTGCGTCTTTAAGAAGATCATTCTGCTCCTGTCCCGGAGCATACGAACTCAACTTCCGCATGGCGAACCGCCCCTACTGCGATGCGTAACGATACTCTTCGCACCTTTTCGCCGCCATTCCTCGCATGGAGGACGGGCAGCACTCCCTTTTCTATTCCTCGGATGGCCGACCCTGTTTATCCTTTTGGGTTAGGGTCGTGCATGCCGACCGTTGAGGCGGGATGGCTCCGTTGGCGATTGAGTGGTTCGGGACGGCTCAGGGCGGGACCTACTCGATCACGCACATTACCCGGAGATCGCGAGCGATCCGCTCAAAAGTCCCTAATAGCGAATGATTGTCGACAACGCGACACCAGCTTAGAGAAGCTGCCTAGGCGTTGTGTTGCCCCAACAGGAGCTCGCGTCCGCTTCAACGAGGCGAACGATCGGCTTGCCCGCGTCGAACGTCAGAGTCCGAATGAAGGCACAGTCATCTTAGCCCTGCAGCACCCCCTGACCCAACACAGAACAGCGGCGCTGCTTCGTGCGCAAAACGTACCTTGTTGCGTCCACTTAGACCACGTCGACCGCTCTTCTTGGCGTCGCTCGCGCGTTGCGGCTAGACAGTGAGGAAGCTGCTCGAATGCGATATCGACCACAGCCTGTCGCTCGTCGATCAGCTCGTTTCGTCTACCTCGTCGGGATGCTGTCAAAACGCAATGTTGGTTCGACACTCCGTTCTTCGATGTCAGCGGAGTTAGCACACTCTTCTACGACCTGGACTTCGGTCAACCCAGTACATTCAAGCGCAATACCCTGATTTCCAACAAGAGCCAGTTGCGTCCTGTTTGCGGCACCAAATTTCCTCATCAATTGGCCTAGGTATACCTTCACAGTTGCTTCCGTCATCCCGAGCTCCCGCGCGATCATCTTGTTAGAGTCTCCGAAGCGGACACGCTCAAGCACCTCTCCTTCTCGTCCCGTCAGCTTGTTTTTCCTCCTGCGCCCGCTCTGATCGGACTTCAAGCCAGCATTGCAGTAGTGTGATCGCGGTTTCTCTTCCTGTGATTGGTTTTGCGCTGATTGCCGCTGAAGTTGACGAATAGCGGCTTGTGGAAAATACGAACCGCCATGTAGGATAAATGACAATGCCTCGCATGCGAGGTTGGCGTCTATACCGGTAGGGACAAAGCCTGTTATCTCAGCGGCGACTGCGGCCTCGATCTCTTGAGGATCATCTCTATCCGAGATAATGATTAAAGGTACATCACCTGATTGCCCACGCAGCATCATGAATGTTTGCAAGTTTCTCGGCTCAGCGATGGAGTCGCCGCCCACGTTGACAATCAGCATCCGAATGTCTGTTTGTGCGTGAAGTGCTTCGCAGGCCTGATCGACATCGAAAGATGTCAACCTCAGATCTTCCGAGTTTGCCCAATGCTGAAAGAAGCTTATCAAGCTCGCGCGTCGCAGGCTTTTTGAATCAATAATCGCAACTATCGGTTTCCCGTGAGCGATAGACATTCCGCAACTCATGCGTCCGCGCCCCACACACTTACATTGCGACTAATACTCCAGATAGCTCAATTGGCCCGAGTCCCGCAATCTCCTTCAAAATGGGTAGAGGCGATCACCTCAGAGGGGATGGGACATGAAGCTCTCAACGCATATGAAGCTCCCGTCCATCGAATGGTGACGGCAGCCACCAAGCGAGACGCACCTTCAGACCGCATGTCAGGCCAATCAGGTCACGTATAAGACCAGCGAGCGGCGAATGCGTGCAGGTCGGTGTGCAACGGAGCCATCGAACCGTACGATGCGGCAGCGCGGCGCCCAGCGTGCAATTTGTCGGAGGGTCATCACCCGATCGCGCATCGCAACGAAAGGAAAATCGTTTTAGGTCGAAGGTCGTATATCGCCGTTCTCGGGGCTACGGTCGTACGCGGCGATGTTGGTCATCGGACACTCAGATGTCGTACACCTCATGCAGCGTTGCGCAACACTGAAATCTACGTACGGTTTGTTTCGCAAGCAGACTGCCGACACGGGCAATCTATTGCGTCAGACCGACTGAAAGAGGAGGCTGCAATGACCATGACTAGCAACAATGAAATGCGTGAGTTGGCCGATAAGGAACTGGATGCAGTGTGTGGAGGAGGGTGGGGCTTCAGAACGGGAGACATTTATGCCTTCCAGAAAAACGTTGCTGTGGTGAACAAGAGTTGGGACACCACAATCTACCAATCGAACAACAACAATACTGGTGTTCAGTACGCGTAAGTGATTGCCCGCTCCTCCCGGCCTGACTTGCGGAGGAGCGGGCTCTTCAACAGGAGAATCCAAATGGCTTTAAAGCGCGCGCTCTATGACTTGAACGATCGGGACATCGACATGGTCTCTGCTGGTCGGAGCATCCACATCGCGATTGTTGTGAGATCGTCAGATCAAACCATCACCCAAACTGGTGGGAGTCAACTCGATGTAATAGCGAATAACAGGACCATCATTGACGCTATGTCGATCGGCGAGCCCAGCAGGTAGTGGGTTTTCAGTCCACCAACATAGCCTCTGATGCACAGAGAAGTGTCACAAAGTACATAGGAACTGGGTACTGGAGCCGTGTCATCGCAGCTTCTGCTATTTCGCCGGGAGGCAATTGAGTTCCAACACGATCATCGGCAGTGGGGCCGGGTCGCGTTGCTCCAGACGAGATCGACGAAGGTTATGAGCTGGCTGATTGCGTCGGTAGTCGCACTTACGGCCGCCTTCCTGTTTGTCGGACAATATGCTCGAAAGGAGACGGTGGCGGGGTACCTGACGCCGATCGCCGGCACGGCGAAAATTTTCGCCTCAAAGTCGGGCACAATCAAAGAGGTTGATGTCAAAGAGGGTCAGGAGGTCAGAACAGGGCAGAGGCTTTTAACCATCGAAACTACTCAGATTGCGGCAAATGGGCAGGACGTGAACGATGTGATGCTCGGCACATTGGGGGCGGAGCAAGTATCACTAAGAAATCAAATCTGCGCGGAACAGGACCGCATGAACTCCGAGGAAGCGCGCCTATCAGCCAAAATTGCAAGTCTCGAAACTGAAGTATCCCGGTTCGACGCTCAGATAGAAAATCAGCGCGAACAAATTCGGCTGTCCAGCGAACTCGTTTCGTCTGTAACGAGTCTGGCGGCTAGAGGCATAGTCTCAGACGTGGAATATAAAAAGCGGGAAATCGCCGCGCTCGAACAGAGGCAAAAGCTCGACTCCCTGAAGCAGCAGGGGGCCGCTCGGCAGAATGAGCTTACCGAAGCCCGTTCTTCCCTCGAACAATTGCCGACCATCACGGCAGGAAAGATCCAGAACCTGCGCAGCTCACTTGCCACGACAGAACAGCGCATAGCCGAAATTAGTGGACGCCGCGCGTACGAGGTGCGAGCGCCAGCGGCGGGACGCATCTCAATTCTGCAAGCAACTGTTGGTCAATTCGCAGATCCGCAAAGACAGCAAATGCAGATCGTCCCTGACCGCAGTGAGCTGCAAGCAAACCTGTTTGTTCCGGCCAAGGCCATAGGCTTTGTTCAGCCAGGGCAGGACGTCAGAATACTATACGAGTCGTTCCCCTATCAGCAGTTCGGCACATATCGCGGGCGCGTAAGTGAAGTCTCACAGACGATGTTAACGCGCGCTGAGACCTCCGCACCCATTGAGCTCAAGGAGCCTGCTTACAGGGTCACGGTGAGACTCGATCGCCCGGACATTGACGCGTATGGCAAGCGCATACGGCTTCAGGCCGACATGCTTTTGAAAGCAGACATAATTCTTGAAAGACGATCTCTGATCAGATGGTTGATCGATCCATTGCTCAGCGTCAGAATGTCAATGTCAGGATGCGATTATGGTGCATGTACTAAACCGTAGGTATCACCTACCGGTAATCCGACAAACAGAAGCAGCGGAATGCGGTCTAGCGTGCATTGCTATGATAAGTTCTTATCATGGCCACCAAATCGATCTGAACACGCTGCGGCGACGCCATCCCGTGTCGCTAAAGGGTGTGACGCTAAGAGCCGTAATTCAGGTGGCCAGCCAGATGCAACTAGCTAGTCGCCCTTTGCGCTACGAGCTTGATAAGATCAGGGACCTGCACCTGCCCGCGATCCTGCACTGGGACATGAACCATTTCGTAGTCCTGAAGTCGACCACGAGGCGAGGTATTGTGGTGCATGACCCGGCTTTGGGAGAGAGGTTCTTTCCGACTGTCGAAGCCTCCAAGCATCTGACGGGCGTTGCTCTTGAGCTATCCCCAACCGAGGCATTTCTTCCCAAAGACGAGAGAGCCAGCCTCCCATTTTCAACCTTCTGGAGACAGCTGCGCGGTAACACACATGCACTGGCTCAGGTTTTGGTGCTTTCAATAGCTCTTGAAGCATTTGTGATTGCAAGCCCTTTCTACCTCCAGCTCAGTGTCGATGAGGTCAGCGCCAGGGGCGATGCCGATCTGATGACGGTGCTGGCCCTTGGATTTGCTCTCCTAACCGCTATCAAGGTTGTTTCCACCATTATTCGCTCCTCGATTATTCTGGTTGTCCAGAACGCGTTGCACTTCCAAATCGGCGCCCGTCTGTTTCACCACCTGATCCGATTGCCGATCGCCTATTTCGAGAAGCGGCACATCGGCGATGTCCTCTCGCGTTTTACGTCCATTGAACCAATTCGCACGGCACTCGCAGAAGGCATGATAACTGCCGCGATTGACGGGGTAATGGCGATTGCAACGTTGGCAATGATTTTTGTCTATAGCACCCAACTCGCAGTGGTAGTGCTTATTACATTTGCACTTTATGCGGCCGTGCGTCTAAGTCTCTATCGTTTGCTGCGAGAGCGCAACTTAGCCGTGATAGAAGCTAAAGCCCATGAAAACTCGACGTTCATCGAGACCCTGCGCGCGATCCAAAGCTTGAAGATTTTCAATCGTGAGACTGACCGCGAGACCCAGTGGCTTAACCGTTATGCGGATGTAGTAAGCGCCAACGTTCGGCTGGGCCACATCAAAATAACTTTTACAGGCATCAACGAGGCGCTGTTTGGCCTTGAGAACATTCTCACCATTTACCTCGCCGTCCAACTGGCTCTAGGCAATCACCTAACCATCGGCATGATCTTCGCCTTCATTAGCTATAAACAGCAGTTTATCGAGAAGGCTGTTCAGTTCATCGAAAAAATTCTTGATTTCCGAATTATTGAACTGCACCTCGAGCGTTTGGCTGATATTGCCCTGAGCCCCCTTGAGCGGGGCCATGATCGGCCGCTGGCCTATACCCCGCGCGTTCACGGCCGTATCGAATTGCGAAGGGTCTCTTTCCGATATGCTGAGACGGATCCTTTTGTACTTGAAGACATCAGCTTTATCATTGAACCTGGGGAATTCATCACGATTATGGGTCCTTCAGGGGGAGGCAAAACGACCCTCGTCAAGGTCATGCTCGGGTTGCTGGAACCGACAAACGGGGAAGTATTGATTGACGATGTCCCTCTCTCGACGATTGGTGGAAGAGCCTATCGTGAGCACGTGGCCGCAGTGATGCAGGAGGACCAACTACTCTCAGGCTCTATTGCCGACAATATTTGCTTTTTTGATGCGTCTTTCGACGAAGAGCGGATGATTAAATGTGCGAACCTGGCGGGTATCCACGAAGAGATCATGGCGATGGCCATGACCTACAACAGCCTAATCGGAGACATGGGTAGCTCATTATCAGGTGGGCAGAAACAACGACTAATGCTCGCGCGAGCGCTTTATCGACAGCCTAGCATTCTGTTTCTGGACGAAGGCACGGCCCATTTGGACGTGGATAACGAAAAGCGTATCAACGAGAGCCTTAAAGGCTTGCAAATGACTCGGATAAATGTGGCGCACCGGCCTGAGACAAGTAGCGGAGCAGATCGACTTCTGCGAATTGCAAGGACGTTGACGAGCGATCTGAAGCGCGGTGAGCACTGCCAACGGAATGAAGCCCTCGCCTCTTCCTTCTTGGAGCTGGAAAAACAAGGGCGTAGCACTCCAGGTTTAGCCCAGATGCGCTCTTAAGATTTCTCTCGTTATTTGCTGCGGAATTGATGAGGTGCTTCGTTGAGGAGGCAACGGACCTTGGGCCTACGCCGGCAATCTCGATGATCGCACACTATCGCTGATCGCCGATGCACCGCCAGCCGTGTGCTACTCAAATCGAGCCGCCTGCTTGACATGGCGGCCGTGATCCGCAGTAAGGACGCAGGAATCAACCGTAAGCGCTGTTCAAGGGCCACCTACCGGATGACGGGGTGATCTGCGAGTCTGCGGTTTGTTTGAACCGTTAGGCTTAGAATGGACACAGTGCATACTGCTATCACGGAGCCAGTGCGGCGGCTTGAGGTCTTCACCGGAGCCGGTCGTCGACGGAAGTGGAGCGACGAGGACAAAGCGCAGATTGTTGCTGAGATCGTTGCGAGCGGCGACTCGGTCTGTTCGGTAGCACGACGGCATGGATTGTCGCCGCAGCAGTTGTTTGGCTGGCGACGTCAGTTGCGAGAAGCAGCGGGCGGTCATTCCGAAGCGGAAGAAGTACAGTTTGTGCCAGCGGTGGTGGATGCCGTGATGCCCGCGCCTGCTGTTGACCGGGAGCGCAAAGCGCTGCGCTGCAAGGCCAAGGCGGATTCCGGGATCATCGAGATCGAAGTTGACGGCATTACGATCCGGGCCGGTCGTGGTGCGGATCCGACGATGATTGCGTCGATCGTCCAGGCGCTGAAGGCGAACCGGTGATCGGTCCGTCGGGTGCGGTCCGGGTGATGGTGGCGACCAAACCGGTAGACTTCCGCAAGGGCATGGAGGGGCTTGCGACCCTGGTGCGTGAGAACATGCGGGCAGATCCATTCTCGGGAGCTGTCTATGTGTTCCGGGCCAAGCGGGCGGACCGGATCAAGCTGGTGTTCTGGGACGGAACGGGTTTGTGTCTGTTCGCCAAGAGGCTCGAAGATGGGATCTTCCGCTGGCCGAAGATCGAGGACGGTGTGATGCGTCTGTCGGCGGCGCAATTGTCGGCGCTGCTGGAAGGCCTCGACTGGCGGCTTGTGCATGAGGCACGGGAGACGCCGGCGCCAAAGCAAGCTGGATAGTTGTTGGCAGCGGTGCGGCGAAATGAATCAGGAGCGTCGGACGCGTCGCCAGATGGCGGCGAATATGCTCTGAATTGGGTGTGAGTGACGCCCTGCCTGACGATCCCGAGACGCTGAAAGCGATGCTGCTCGCCGAGCGGTGCGAGAGCGAACGGCTGCGTCAGATCATCAAGGAATTGCAGCGGCATCGGTTTGGCCGGCGGGCGGAGACGCTGCCTGAAGATCAGATGCTGCTGGGTCTAGAAGACGTCGAGCAGGTCGCGGCGTACAGCGAGACGGCGCAAGACATTAGCATACCTGAAGGCCGTGAGGCGCGGGCTCGCAAGCGCCGCGGCAACCGTGGTGCCTTGCCGACGCACCTGCCGCGGATCGAGGTCGTCGTCGACATAGAGGACAAGACCTGTCCCTGCTGCCAGGGCGAGTTGCACCGGATCGGCGAGGATAAGAGCGAGCGGTTGGACCTGGTCCCGGCGCAGTTCCGGATCCTCGTGACCCGGCGTCCCAAATACGCCTGCCGGGCCTGCGAGGACGGCGTCATGCAGGTGCCGGCGCCGGCCAGGCTGATCGAGGGCGGATTGCCGACCGAGGCCACCGTCGCTCAGGTCCTGGTCTCAAAATATGCCGATCACCTGCCGCTCTACCGGCAGGCGCAGATTTACGCCCGCCAGGGCATTGAACTCGATCGTTCGACGTTGGCGGACTGGGTGGGGCAGGCAGCCTTCCACCTGCGCCCATTGCATGAGCGCCTCCTTGGCAAGCTCAGGCAACGGACGAAGCTGTTCGCCGACGAGACGACGATGCCGGTGCTCGATCCCGGCCGCGGGCGCACCAAGACCGGTCAGCTCTGGGCCTATGCCGCGGACGACCGGCCATGGGGCAGCGCCGATCCGCCGGGCGTCGCCTATGTCTATGCCCCCGATCGCAAAGCCGATCGACCGATCGCTCATCTCGCAGGCTTCAAGGGGATCCTGCAGGTCGATGGCTATGCCGGCTATGGCAAGCTCGCCGAGCGTGGCGACGTTCAGCTTGCATTCTGCTGGTCGCATATGCGGCGTAACTTCTACGAACTTGCCACACCTGGTCCCGCGCCCATTGCAAGCGAGGCGCTCAAGCATATCGCCGAGTTCTATGCGATCGAGAAGGACATCCGCGGCCGCAGCGCCGAGGAGCGTCGTCTCGTTCGATACAAAAAAGTTCGGCCACTCGCCGATGCACTACAGAAATGGCTGCGAACCAAACTCGGCTTGATCAGCCAAAAGGGCAAGCTGGCCGACGCAATCCGCTATGGTCTCTCACGCTGGGAGGGCCTGACGCGCTTCATCGATGACGGCCGTATCGAGCTAGACAACAATGTCGTGGAACGTTCGATTCGTCCGATTACGCTCAACAGGAAAAACGCATTGTTCGCAGGTTCTGACGGCGGTGCCCAGCACTGGGCTGTCATCGCCTCCCTGATCGAAACCTGCAAGCTGAATCATGTCGACCCGCTGGCCTACATTACCGATGTTCTCACCAGGATCGTCGGCGGTCACCCGAACCGCCAGCTCGACGGTTTGTTGCCATGGGCCTATCGACGCGGCTAGAATCCAGCCTGAGCGAAGCAAATCGACGAACCAACGTTCGTGAGGCGTGCCAGTGACCGACCAGAATATCTTATGGCAACAGGACGGGATTGATCCCGGTTGGTTTACAGCCGAACACGTTGGATCGATAAGGAACAGCAAGAGTTACCGCCCGGGCGGTTGGTGGTTCTTGCCTGTTTGGCTTCCCGACAGGCAAGAACACGACGTTGGTCCATTTAAAACCAAAGCTGCAGCGTTAGCTGAGGCGAAACGGCTCGCAGCCCTCCAGAAACGAAACACATAGAGATCCGCTAACATCTCGGACCCGTGTGTCCGGAACAGCGCTTACAATCAACCCTGACATTCGATATCATCTTCACGTCGGCCGACAACTATGAAGCTGCGCTGCACTCCAACCTTCTCGAGCTGCAATATTGCTAAACTTCTGAGCGTGCCCCGCGAGCGGGGCGTGGGCACCTCTTTGCAACGCCATCAAGATGTCGATCGACCGGCCGAACATCTCTGCGTCGGCGGACGATTGGGAGGTTTTCAGGCGCAGCAGCAGGCCGCCATCGAGAGCCTCAGCATTCCGATCTACGGGACGATGCTCGCAAAGGGCGTCCTCGTTCTGAGCAAATGTAGTTTGGGGATCCTGGCGATGCGACAGCCGATGCGCACGCAGGCGGAGTTCGGCTCGGCGACTCGATCGCGACGCGTAGCTGCACTGCAACAGCGGTTCGGATGGCCGAAGGTCGACGACCTCTGCGGAGCGCGAGCCGCTGCGGGTGACGGGATCCACTCCGCATCGGCGATGTCGCCGCGCCACGGACCTACGCGCCGGCGAACGACGCGAGATCCACGCGTCGCCAGCGAGGTTTGCTACAATGCCCGTGCCCGCTCATCCTGAAAGGATCGAGAAGATGGACGCAGAGGCAAGGACGCTAACCCCTGCGGTCCGCTCGAACGCCGACGTCAACGAGTTCAAGTCCATCGCGATCGTCTGCGGCCTGGGACTACTGCTATCCCTCATCCTGCTTCGACCTGGATTTGGCAGCCCTCTTCTAAACGGGCGCTGCCATGCAGACCAGGAAGCGTTCGCCCGTGCGCGTTCGCGCCTCCCCCGCCGACGCTCACGACGCTCGCGCCGATGCTTCGCCCGCTCGGCGGGCTGCCGCGGCGGTTGCACCGGCCCCTTCGACTTTCTCGGCCAGCACCGTCTCCATCGCCTGCTCGGCGCCAACGCGCGCTTCCATCAATTCCAAGACAAGGCGCCTCTGGCGGTCATCTTCGAGCCGCCGTCTTCGCGCGCGACGAGGCTATGCGAAGAACAAGGGTGTGATCAGCGCATAGATCTGTAGGCAGAAAGAGGCGACGAACACCTCAGTCAGCAGGCCACGATGTTTGTGCATGGCCTGCAAGAACCAACTGACGTCGAACTTGCTGACCAACTCCCCCAGCGACGCCCGGCGCGTCATCAGCACAAGACGGCCGCTCCATGTGGCCTCAAACTCTTCTCTCGTCGTCAGGATTGGCCGCCCGCTGACAGGATCATGCACCAGCGCCTTGCCTTCGGCGACCTTGGCCAGAATCGAGAACGAGCCGTCCTTGTTTTCGGCAATTGCCGGCAGGACAGCCTTTTCGAGTTGTGGCCAATTCTTTGCGACAACACGCGCCTTGAGCCCAACCTCCTTCGCGCAGCGCAAAATCCCCGTCACGCCGCAAGCGGCGCCACCCAATCGATGGCGAAGCTGATCGGCATCGGCAGCGATGCCCAAAAAACGCAACAGCAGAACAAGGCACGCAAGCCCCGAATCCACATCTCCAACCGAGGCAGGCAACATTCTCGACGGAACCAGCAACAAACGTTAAAATTGTGTCAACACTCTGGAACAATTTCTATGGCCGGCGCATGACAACAGCCAGAATGTTCCATCACAGCAAATCGTCTTTCTCGTCCGCCATCGGACTAACGCGAATGCAAACCGACGTTGACGCGCTGTGGGACCGGCCCGACAACTCTTCACAGAACTCGTGCTGTTACCCGCGCCGTGGAGATCGAACATTTCCTTCCGCTGCCGATATGCCGGCGCCGTTGTCGATGTCCGCTCGAATGAGCGCATTCCAGCCCGTCCTCATCCGCCCCAGACAAAACGAGACCATTGACGCAAGCAGCAAATATTTTGGCGCACTACAGCGCCCATTTGGCGGTGCCAAATCAGTGCCATGCGCATTCTGTTTGGATACGAAAGTGGTTCGAAGAATTAAAAAAGCTCCTGTCGTTCAGGAGCTTGCGATGGTGGGCGCACCAGGGCTCGAACCTGGGACCCGCTGATTAAGAGTCAGCTGCTCTACCAACTGAGCTATGCGCCCGAAAGGCGGTCAATACCTTGCGAGGCCGGTCGTTTAGCAAAGCGATCCGCCTCTGGCAAGCGATGCGGCGCATGTTTTCCAAGGTTCTTCCACAGCGGCGGAAATGCGAAAAGCCGCTGGATTCCAGCGGCTTCTCAGAGGTTAATACCCGGGGAATCCCCGGGGCGCTCAAAGACGCCCTTCCCGATCCGGACCGTCGTCGCGGTCGCCGCCGCGGAAGTGGTCCATGCCACGCTCCATCATGCGGTCCATGAAGTGGTGGCGCGGGCCGTCTTCGCCGCCGCCGAACGGGCCGCGGTGGCGGGTCAGCAGGGCGAGGCGTCGCTTCTGGCCCTCGTCCAAGGTCTTGTAGAGGGGATCGGCGGCGTCCGCGATCTTCTTCAGGGCCGCCGAGCTCGCACCCATGTCGTCGGCGCGCTGGCGCAGGCGGGCGACCGGATCATCCGGCGTATCGTCATTGCCGGGGGCGGGGTTCATCCGCGCATTGGCGCGGTCGATGCGCAGCTTGGCGAAGTCGCGCACGGCGGCCTCGACCGGCGGCCACAGCTTCTCCTGATCGGCATTGAGCTTCAGCCCGGCATGGACGGCGGCGATCCGCGCGTCGACGAAGGCGGCGCGGTCCTCCGGGTTCATGCGGATGTGGCGGAAGTGCTCCATCCACGGGTGATGATATTGGGCATAGACCGCGCCCGAGCCGGCGATGCTGAGCACGGCGATGGCGGCGATGGTGAACTTTCTCATGCGAACCTCTTCTGGAAGGGTGCTCCTGAAGATGAGGGCCGCGGGGCTCGCGCGCAACTTACAACTTGGACAGGAAGCGCGTTCTAACCGAGATGTAACTCCCCTGAATATCCGTTCAGCCGGGATCGGTAATCATTTGCAACAGAGGGCTCCATGCAGCCGGCACGGAAGCCCTCTCATTCACCGTTCGGTCAAATCTGTTCGTTGTACTGTCCTAATTGGTCGTGCTCCTGGCTTCCTTCTGGAATTCGTCTATCAACGGCTGACCGATGCGGCTTGCCGCTTCCTTGTAGACCGGCTCCATCGCCTTGCGCATTGCGTCATCCTGCTCCGGCGTAAGCTTGACGATTTCGCTCTTGCTGCTCTTCTTGATCTCGGCTAGCGCGGCGTCGTTTTCCTTTTGCGACTGCGCGTTGTTGAAGTCGGTCGCCTCCTTCATCGCCTTGGACAGCTGGTCGCGGATGTCGGCCGGCAGATCTTCCCAGAACTTCTTGTTCACGATCACGACGTAGCCGATGTAGCCGTGGTTGGTCTCGGTGATGTACTTCTGCACCTCGTGCATCTTCTGGGTGTAGATGTTCGACCAGGTGTTCTCCTGGCCGTCGACCACGCCGGTCTGCAGCGCTTGGTAGACTTCCGAGAACGCCATCACCTGCGGCAGCGAGCCGAGTGCCTTGAACTGGGCCTGCAGCACGCGCGAGGACTGGATGCGGAATTTGACACCCTGATAATCGCTCGGTGCCACCAGCTTCTTGTTGGCGCTCATCTGCTTGAAGCCGTTGTCCCAATAGGCAAGGCCGGTGATGCCCTTCGGCTCGAGCAGCTTGAGCAGCTTTGCGCCGAGCGGGCCTTCCGTCACCTTCCGCAACGTCTTCAGGTCGGGAAGGATGTAGGGCAGATCGAACACCTCGAACTCGCGGATGCCGAGCGGGCCGAATTTCGAGTTGGACGGCGCCAGCATCTGCACGCTGCCGAGCTGCAGCGCCTCGAGCTCCTCCTTGTCCTTGTAGAGCGAGGAGTTCGGGTAAACCTCGATCTTGACCTTGCCGTTCGTGTATTTCTCGGCGAGCTCCTTGAACTTCTCGGACGCCTTGCCCTTCGGCGTATCGGCCGCGACGACGTGGCTGAATTTGATGATGATCGGTGATTGAGCCGACGCCGGCCCAGCCAAGCCAAGTGCCAGTCCCAAGATGGACGCGACGGCCGCGAAGGTGCGCATGATGTCTCCCTTGTTGTTCTCTTGGGCTGCCCGATGTGGGCGCCTATCCTCAAGCCGGGAGCATCAATAGCGGCTCGCGCATTGAGCCGCTATATTGGCCGTTAGCAGAGCAGCTATTCGCCGCAGATGCCACTGCGCCCCCTCTCCCGCTTGCGGGAGAGGGTTGGGGAGAGGGTATTTCCGCGTGGGACGATGCTCGCATCGCCCGGGACGCGTCGGCCTCTCCCGCAAGCGGGAGAGGCGAAGGCAACTCGCAGCCTCGCGTCTCAGCTCGCCGCAGCCGTCGTGACGGTGTCGCGCTGGCGCTTCATGACGATCTTGTTGAGTGCGCCGAGATAGGCCTTTGCGGACGCCACCAGCGTATCCGGATCCGCCGCGCGGGCCGTCATCGCGCGTCCCTCCTGCGACAGCCGCACCGACACTTCCGCCTGCGCGTCGGTGCCTTCGGTGACAGCGTGGACCTGATACAGCTCGAGCTTGGCCTCGTGCGGCACCAGGCGCTTGATGCAGTTGAACACCGCATCGACAGGACCGTTGCCCTCCGCTTCCTCGATCTTGATCTGGCCGTCGACGTCGAGCTTCATGGTCGCGCGCTGCGGGCCGTGGGTGCCGGCGATCACGGTCAGCGAGGTCAGCTTGATGCGGTCGTGCGAGGCCGCCATCTCCTCGTCGACCAGCGCCTCGATGTCCTCGTCGTAGATGTCCTTCTTGCGGTCGGCGAGCGCCTTCATCCGCGTGAACGCGTCTTCCAGCTGGTTCGGGCCGAGCTTGTAGCCCATCTCCTCCAGCTTGTGCACGAAGGCATGACGTCCCGAATGCTTGCCGAGCACCAGCGAGGACTGCTTCAGGCCGACCATTTCGGGCCGCATGATCTCGTAGGTGGAAGCGTCCTTCAGCACGCCGTCCTGATGGATGCCGCTCTCATGTGCAAAGGCATTCCGGCCGACGATGGCCTTGTTGTATTGCACCGGGAACGAGGTCGCCGCCGACACCAGCTTCGAGGCGCGGGTGAGCTGCGTGGTGTCGATCTTGTTCCAGTACGGGAATTTGTCGTTGCGCACGTTGATCGCCATCACGATCTCTTCGAGCGCGGCGTTGCCGGCGCGCTCGCCGATACCGTTGATGGTGCACTCGACCTGGCGCGCGCCGCCGACGACGCCGGCGAGCGAATTCGCCACCGCCATGCCGAGATCGTTATGGCAGTGCACGGAGAACACCGCCTTGTCGGAGTTCGGCACGCGCTCGATCAGCGTCTTCATGAAGTGGGTGTATTCCTCCGGCACCGTGTAGCCGACGGTGTCGGGGATGTTCACCGTGGTGGCGCCGGCCTTGATGACGGCTTCGACGATACGGCACAGATAGTCCATCTCGCTGCGGGTGCCGTCCTCGGCCGACCATTCGACGTCGTCGATCTGGTTTCGCGCGCGCGCGACCATAGCAACCGAGGTCTCGATCACCTGCTCCGGCGTCTTGTTCAGCTTCACCCGCATGTGCAGCGGCGAAGTCGCGATCACGGTGTGGACGCGGCCGCGTTTTGCAAATTTCACCGCTTCAGCGCAGCGGTCGATGTCGGCCGGGTGCGCACGCGACAGGCCGGCGATCACGGCGTTCTTGGAGCGGCGGGCTA
Organism: Bradyrhizobium diazoefficiens; assembly: GCF_016599855.1. Taxonomy (NCBI): domain Bacteria; kingdom Pseudomonadati; phylum Pseudomonadota; class Alphaproteobacteria; order Hyphomicrobiales; family Nitrobacteraceae; genus Bradyrhizobium; species Bradyrhizobium diazoefficiens. The sequence goes on from NZ_CP067041.1 coordinate 5,628,665, forward strand.
TCTCGCTCACAGCCTGGAAGTCGCCTTCGGAGGTGATGGGGAAACCGGCCTCGATGACGTCGACGCCCATATCATCCAGCAGCTCGGCGACCTCGAGCTTCTCCTCGAAGGTCATGGTGGCGCCGGGACACTGCTCGCCGTCGCGCAGCGTGGTGTCGAAAACGATAACGCGGTCCTTGTCGGACTTGTTCGCGGGGGCCATTATCAAATTTCCTTTTGAGCTTTTGCGCCGTCAGTCTGCTGGGCGCTTGAGAGTGTCCGGTGATCTCGACCAACCCCTGAGCGCCCAGGCGCGTGGCGCCCAGCCGGCCCTCAGGGGCAAGTAAGAAGAAGCCCGCCAATCAGGAGGGTGGGCAGCAGCGCGGCCGGGATCGTGGCGGCGGCCAGAGCCACCTCCCCCGAAATCCCATCGATTTGGCCGCGAATGAGCATTGCCAGACCCTTGAGCCACAAATCCTCGGTCAAAACCGTTGACGGTTCGTTGCCGGGAGGCTCGATGCGTCGTTTCTAAACGAGAAATGGCAGCGACCGCAACGCCAAAAGATGGTCAGGGAGACTGACCTACGACGGTCCTGTCCTGATGGCCGGAATAAGCGAAAATGCAGCCAAGAACTTGGTGTCGTCCTGGCTTTCGGCCGGGACGACAGCGGAGCAAGTAGCGCCAGTTGGCTAGAACAACGTCCCCTGCCCGTCATCCGCCGCCGCGCCTGCAACCTTCCGCGCGACCTTCTTCGACTTCGGCGCTTCCGCCTCCATCTCTTCCGCGCTGATCGGCAAGAGCAGCTGCTCATCGTCATTGGCGACGCGGTTGACGCGGGTGGAGACCGGGTGCCAGGCGAATTCGCCGATGCGCGGGGCGGTGATCAGCGGCAGGATCGCATCGACCTCGTCGCTGCGAGAATCGAGCCAGCGCTCGAAATCGCGCGGGCTGATGGTGACGGGCACGCGGTCATGCAGCGCGGCGAGGTCCCCGCCTGCCGCCGCCGTGACGATCGCGACCGTGTCGAGTTCCTCGCCGTTCGGCCCGATCCAGGTCTCGAACACCGCGGCAAAGCCGAGCGGCGCGCCATCGGCGCGACGAATGAAGAACGGCTGCTTGCGGCCGTCGACCGCCTTCCATTCGTAATAGCCATCGGCCGGGATCAGCCCGCGCCGCCGGCGTATAGCTTTCTTGAACGCCGGCTTCTCCAGTACCGTCTCCGAGCGGGCGTTGATCAGCAACGTAAAGCCCCGGGGGTCCTTGACCCAGGCCGGCAACAGGCCCCAGCGCATCAGTCGGAAATGGCGGGCGCCATTCTCGACCAGGACGACCGGAATCGGTTGCGTCGGCGCGACATTGTACCGGGACGGAAAATTCGGCTGCTCGATGTAGCCGAACAATTGCCGCAAAGCCTCGGGGGCCGAAGTAATGACGAAGCGTCCACACATCCTTGCGCCACTATATAGGGTCCGTTCAGGTCCTTTTAACCCCGAACGTTAACACTGCGGCCGATGAGCTCAATGGCCTCCCAACCCGCGCGAACGCAAGCACAGACGGGCCCTGAAGCCGCGGCCTGGGCGGAACGGCTGCGCGTGGCCAACATCAACCCGCGGACCGGGCTTGCCACCGACTATCTCAACCATTTCAATGAAGCCGTAATGCTTCTGGAAATGGTCCCCGACATGCCGGAATGCGCCGAGGACTTTTTGACCTGGTCGCCGCTATCCTATGCCGAGCATTTTACGGCGTCGAACTTCAAGGCACGGGATCTGGCGATCGAAGCCTATGAGAAGGCCGACCCATCCGTGCGGACCCAGTTCGACCACATCACCGACACCATGACCTCTATCCTGACAGCGGTGGGCACAGCCATGCGCGAGGTCGACAAGGACACGACCCGCGTTCGCCTGGCCGAGCAGGCGACGGCCTGGGTCAAGCCGCTGATCGCGGCCTGCGGCGGCATCATCAATGGCGGCGCGGAAGCCGACGTCGACACCATCATGGCGAATTGAGGCATGGTGTCCGTCACCCAGCCTACCCATCCCCAGATCGCGGTCAGTGTCGCGATTTTCCGCGATGGCAAGGTGCTTCTGACCCGCCGCGCCCGTTCGCCCGCCAAAGGATTCTATTCGCTGCCCGGCGGCCGGATCGAGTTCGGCGAATCGCTGCACCAAGCGCTGAGCCGCGAGGTGGACGAGGAGACCGGGCTCGATATCGAGATCGTCGGCCTGGCCGGCTGGCGTGAGGTGCTGCCAGCCGCACCCGGCGCCGGCCACTATCTCATCATGTCCTTCGCCGCCCGCTGGGTGGCCAGAGAACCGGCTTTGAACAACGAGCTCGACGATTACCGCTGGATCGCCCCGGACGCGCTGGGCAGCCTCGGCGACCTCAAGCTGACCGGGGGCCTGGAGGAGATCATCCAGTCGGCCGCGCGCCTGATTGGTGCCTGACCGCCCCGCCTTGCGTCCTCCGCCCCGAGGGGGCATACAGCCCGCCGATGTCGACGCGATTTCTGGCCATTTTTGCCTTGATTCTCGCCTGCGCTTCCGCGCCCGCCCGGGCCCAGGACGTGGCGGCGCCGTTTGATGCCGATTTGCAGCGGCTGGCCGAGATCCTCGGCGGGCTGCACTATCTGCGCGGCATCTGCGGGGCCAACGAGGGCAACAAATGGCGCAGCGAGATGCAGGCGTTGATCGATGCCGAAACTCCCTCCGGCGAGCGCCGCACCCGTATGATCGCGGCCTTCAACCGCGGCTATAACGGCTTTCAGCAGACCTACCGGAGCTGCACGCCGGCGGCGACGGTGGCGATCCGCCGTTATATCGAGGAAGGCTCGAAGATCTCGCGGGATTTGACGGCGCGTTACGCGAACTAGGTTTCTCGTCATTCCGGCGCGCGACAAAGTCGCGAACTACGATGCGCAATTGCGCATCTGAGAATCCATCAGGCAGCAGAGTCGGTGGCGCGATGGATCGGGTTCGCGCTCGGCGCGCCCCGGAATGACAGAGAGAGGCGACGCGAGCGCGATCTGGAACTCTCTCATCGCCTTTGTGCACAGCCGTTAACCCTTCTTAAAGATGTGGCCTAGCGGGCGTTAATACGCGTGCTACACCTCTTCGTGCAGCGCATCGCCATGGATCGCGCCCCAGCCTTGATCGAGTTTCATGAGCCAGCCGATTTCCTACGCCCCCGCCCGCGCGCCGCTGCCCGATCACGAGCAGAAACAGGCCGCACTGAGCTACCTGAACGAGGCCTGGGCCGAAGCGCGTCATGACGGCGTCGATGGCGACTGCCTGGCCCAAGCGAGCCTATTTGCCGCGCTCGCCGAACTCGTCGGCACCTATGGCGAGGACGCGGTGGCGAAATTCGTCGAGGGTTTTCCGGCGCGCATCCGCAACGGCGAATTCTCGGTCAGCCTCGCAAGACAGTAAGAACTGCCGAAAATCCCCGCCGCACGCGCGGGACCATTCATCACGGCGCGATCTTGAGCGTCGCTTTCATGTTGGGATGATAGCGGCAGTAGTACTCGACCGTTCCGGCTTTCTTAAGAACTAACGTCGCCGACTTGTTCGGCGGCAGCGTGACGTCGAAATCGCCGTTCTGCGCGGTGGCTGTGTGGGCGAAGACGTCCTTGTTGATCCATGCGATGGTGTCCCCGACCTTTGCCGACACTTCAGCCGGTGAGATCACGAGATTCTCCATCGTGATCTCGATGATTGCCGCGTGCGCCGGGACAGCAATCGCCGCGAAAACAAGCGCTATAGCGATCGACGACAGCCGTCCCGACATCATCATGCGCTCCTTACTTCAGCTCGGCCGCGACGTGCTCGGCGTGCTGCTGATGGCCCTGAAAAATCTTCAGGCCGGTCTGCAACAGGCTCTTCAGCTCGGCATTACTGGCGGACGGAATGAGCTGGGTCTCGAGCGCGCCGTTGACCGTCTTGTGGTAGGCGACCTCGTTCGCGACATAGGCCTTGTCGAACGCCGCACCGCTCAGCTTGTCGAGCTCGGCCAGTTTCTCACTCGCCTGCTTCGACAGCGCCTTGCTGGTGTCGTTGTCTTCAGGGGTGACGTTCAGCTTCTTGACCAGCGCCAGTGCCTGCTTGTTGACCGCCTCGTGGTCGCGCACCATGTCGTCGGCAAACGCCTTGACGTCCTTGTTCTTGGCTTTCTTCTGCGCCTGCTTGGCTGCGTTGATGTCGATGACGCCTGCGGTGTAGGCGATGTGGGCGATCTGCGGATCGGTGAGCTTGTCCGCGGCCCTCGCGCCTTGCAGCAGCGCAGGGCTGGACAACAGAACGGCTGCGGCGATCGCCGCGCTCCAACGAACGAACATGGTGTGACACTCCTGTGCTGCCGGACGTTCGCCGGCGTTGCTTCACAGGAATTGGATGGAAGTTTCGCGCAAACGTTCCCGACAAATTTCAGCCGCCGATTCCGAGCCGCTTCAGCACTGACACGGTCAGGCGCTCGCAGCGCCAGCCGGCGAACGGGAACGCATCCATCATCACCGGGCCGATCTCCTTCTCGACGTTCTCGCGCAGCATGGTGCGGGCGCGGTGCAGCCGCGTCTTCACGGTCTCCGGCTTCACGCCGAGCAGATCGGCGGTCTCCTCGATGTTCATGCCCTCCATGACCCGCGCGACGAAGACCATGCGAAAAACATCCGGCAACTCGTCGATGGCGCGTTCGACGACGCGCTGGATTTCACGTTGGGCCATGGTCCTTTCCGGATCGCCTGGAGGAGAAACGGGAAACTTGATGATCTGCGCCTCGAGCGCGGCTTCGCCCACCGCGCCGAGCTCGACATGCGGCTTGGCGTTGCGCGCCCGGCCAAGCGCCTCGTTGATGGCAATCCGCGACAGCCAAGTCGACAGCCCGGACTCGCCGCGGAAGCCGTCGAGATGGGTGAAGGCGCGGACATAGGTCTCCTGCACCACATCCTCGGCCTCGCTGTCGCTGCGCAGGATGCCGCGAGCGAGACGGTAGAGCCTGCGGTTATTGGCCTGCATGATCTCCCGCAACGCGGCCTCGTCACGGCCGCGCGCGCGCTCGATCAGATCGGCTTCCGATCTCCGCATTTCGGATGTCTTGGCGCCGGGGGCCAGGTCGGCTGCGGTCCGTTGCATGGCGGTCACCTGCTTGTTTCGCTTCATTCCGGACATTGGATGCACGCCAGAGAAAAAGGTTCCCGACTTTCTTACTCTCCCTTGGAGGTGCCCCTGGAGCGGGATGGTAGGACCGCGCCCCTAGTCCGTCTCGATCGGCAGCGCCGGGTCCCTCGCCCATTCGCCCATGGAGGCGTCGTACAGCGTCAGCTTGTCGTAGCCGAGTTGCGTCAGCATGAGCAGGTCGATCGTCGCCGAGATGCCGCCGCCGCAATAGAGGATCACGGTCTTGTCGCGCGTGACGCCCTGGGCGGTGAATTTGGCTTCGGCATCGGCAAGCGAGGTCAGGGTCTTGTCGGGATTCACAAGCGTCGCAGCCGGCACGTTGACACTGCCGGGCACGCGGCCCGGCCGGCCGTAACGGCTCGGCTCGAGGCCTTGATGGAACTGCGGCCCGAGCGCGTTGACGATCACGGTCGAGGGATCGCCGATCCGCGCCATCACGACATTCTTGTCGACGAAGAAGCCGGCGCGCGGTGCGGCCTTGAAGGCCGTCGCCGGATAGCCCTTCGGCACACCGGTCTCAACCGGCCGCCCATCGGTCTTCCATTTGTCAAAGCCGCCGTCGAGCACCTGGGCATCGACGCCAAGCGAGCGCAGCATCCACCAGAACCGCGTCGACCACATCATGGTGCCGATGCTGTAGAGCACGATAGTCTTGGACGCATCGAGGCCATGGCGGCCAAAGGCGGCCTCCAGCTGGGCGACCTCCGGCATCATGAAGAGCTGCTGCGCCGTCGAAAATCGCGTCATGGATGCCGGCTCGTCTCGTTGACAACAGCGCGTGCAAATTGCCCGCGCGGCCGGTGGCGAGCATAGGCAAACCGTCATGGTTAGCAAGCCGTTAACGATTTGCCGCCCAAAATCCAGCCGTAGCCGAAGCATTCGGCTTGAACACAAGCGAGACGTGAGATGAAGAAGTTTGCGCTGGGGGACGTCGTCAACAGTGACAAGGGCCGCCGCGGCGTGGTTCGCGCCGCCTACCGGTCGAAGGACGGCCAGCAGTTCTACGCCGTCGAGAAGGACGGCGCGATGGACTATCTGGAAGAAGCGCGCCTGAGCCCGGCGCCCCGCGTCGAACTCGCGGCCTAGCTCCAACTCACTTCTTGCTCTCGCGCGCGATCCGGTCCAGACGCTCTACCCAGGGGTCGTCGCCGCTCGCGATGCGATCATTCGCGATCAGCAGCAGCCGATCGTGGTTCGCGGCCGCATCCCAATGCGGCAGCTCCGCGCCATTGGGATCACCACTCCTGGCGAAATTGATCCAGTAAGCCCGCAAGCGGTTTGCGATCTCGCGATCTCGTCGTGAAAAGATGCCCGCGCCTGGCACGCCCTCCACGCCGAAGATGAACTGCAATTCGCGCCCGTGGCCTTCGTCGGGATCGCCGCCCCGGGCTTCCGGCACATAGGCAAAGCGATAGCGGAAGGTCAGCGCGCCGGTCGCGGCATGAAGCCGGGCAAGCAGGCGCACCGGCTCGGAAAAGACCTTGTCGGTGTAGAAGCTCGCCGCAACCTCGGACGGCCTCGTGGCATCAGGATAGAGCTGGCGCAGCTCATCGATGCTCTCGCCCGACGATGACAGCGCCTCCTTGACCTCCAGCTCGCCGTCGAAGCGGGTCTCATCGTCGTTCGAGCCGATGATCAGGGGAATGCGGCTCTCATGCCTGGCCGCAAATCCGTCCGCGATGTCTTCCGTCACCAGATTTCCATCGATCGCCGGCGCAAAGCTGCGCGGTATTTTGTCCAGCAGACGCTTTTCAGCGGCGAGCAGCCGCGCCGGGGCGACCGAGCGCAAATCCACCCCCTGTCCCAGCGCGGCGACAAACTGCCGCCCTGCAGCCGCAGCCTGCTGTGGCGAAGGCAGGCGCGCGCGGCCGGGCACCGATTGCAGAATGGCCTTTTGGAAGAGATCGCGCGATTGGGCGCACAGCATCAGCAGCGCGATCGATGTCGCGCCGGCGCCGTTGCCGAATAGCGTGACGTTGTTCGCATCGCCGCCGAAGGCCGCGATGTTGTCGTGCACCCAGTGCAGCGCGGCGATCTGGTCCATCAGGCCAAAATTGCCGGAGCCGCCATCCGACAGCGCGGGATGCGTGAGCCAGCCGAGCGCGCCGAGACGATAATTCACGGTCACGACGATCAGGCCGGCCTGCGCGAACCTTGCCCCATTGAACAGCGGATCGTCGGCGGTGCCCGCGACGAAACCGCCGCCATGGATGAACACCATCACCGGCAGCGGTCCGTCGACGCCGAAGGGGCGAAACACGTTGAGCGTGAGGCAATCCTCGCGCGCGGCCGGCATCGATGGCTGGAGACAGGGCGCGCCGTATTCGTAGGCGGTGCTCATCTCCGAGCTCTCGGGCAAGGCCTGGGGCGGACGCCAGCGCAGGCTGCCCACCGGCGGCGCTGCATAGGCGAGCCCCTTGAACGACGCCACCTCGCCTTCGACCGCGCCGAGCATCTGGCCTTCGCGCGTCAACGCAAACGGATATTGTCCGACCGCCTGCGCGACGGCCCTACCGGTGCCGAGCAACGCAAAGACTGCAAGGAGCGCAAGCAGGGACCGCATCTTCAGGTGATCTCGATGCGCGGAAATGTTCCCCGGCAGGTTACGTCCGCGCCCCGCGGCGAAGCAAGGTCCGCGATGCCAAGCTAGCCGCCCTTGGCAACGATCTCCGCCAGCGCACGTCGCGCGATGATGCCGAGCTCGCCGAGCGTGGAGTGGCCAGACTGCGCCGCCTCGATCAGGCGCTCGGCGATGAACCTGCGGCTGTCGTGATCGCCGCCGTGCGGCAACTGACGGCACGTCTCCTCCAGGACGACGTCCATGTTGGCTTTGGTTCGCTCACTCAACTCAATCATGACGCCCTGGCTACGCGTGGCTTGTAGCCGCAAGCATACACATGCGGATTGGGCATGATTAGTCCGGGTAATCACGGCCATTGTGCATCGCGATGCATGCATTGAAGCAGGGTTCGCCCAACCACGATGATGCCGCAAATAGGACCACCGAAGATTGCACTTGCTCTGATGACAAGCCGAGCCTGCAGCGCTAGCCTGCCGGCAAAACAAAATACACGGGAGGACTACCATGCCTGATGCGATGGTCACCGCACGTGACACCAAAGCGGCGATTGGAACCGTCCAACAAGTCGATGTTGCCGTGGTCGGCGCCGGATTTGCCGGCCTCTATCTTCTCCATCGCCTGCGCAAGGCCGGCCTGTCGGCCGTCGGCGTCGAAGAGGCCGGCGATGTCGGTGGCACCTGGTACTGGAACCGCTATCCCGGCGCGCGCTGCGACATCCAGACCATCGATTATAGCTACACGTTCGATCCGGACCTCGACAAGGCCTGGACCTGGTCGGAGAAATACGCGACCCAGCCCGAGATCCTGCGTTATCTCGGCTTCGTCGCCGACCGGTATGATCTCAGGCGCGACATCCGCTTCAAGACCAAGGTCACCGAAGCCAAATGGGACGAGACGGCCGAGCGCTGGCAGCTCACCACCGACAACGGCGCGCCGGTCTCCTGCCGCCACTACATCATGGCGACCGGCTGCCTCTCCGCGCCGAAGCCGCCGGAGATCGACGGCGTCGAGGATTTCAAGGGCGAGGTCTATTTCACCGGACGCTGGCCGCATGACGGCGTCAATCTCGCCGGCAAGCGTGTCGCCGTGATCGGCACCGGCTCGTCGGGCATCCAGTCGATCCCGCTGATCGCCGAGCAGACCGCGCACCTGACCGTGTTCCAGCGCACGCCGAATTTCGCGCTGCCTGCGCATAACGGCGCCTCGCCGTCCGATCGTATGGATCTGTTCCAGAGCGACCGCGCCGCCTATCGCGAGCAAGCGCGCCGCTCGATGGCCGGCGTACCCTATCCGCAGCAGACGGCGGTGAGCTGGCAGTTGAGCGATGCCGAGCGGCGGGAACGTTTCGAGCGCGCCTGGGCCGCAGGCGATCTCGTCCACATCCTGAGTCAGCTCTGGGCCGATCAGGGCGTTGACCTCGACGGCAATAACATCGTCTCGGACCTGATCCGCGAAAAAATCCGCGCCGCAGTGAAGGATCCGGAAACAGCCGCGGCCCTCACACCGCAAGATCATCCGTTCGGCGCCAAGCGTCCCTGCCTCGAGACCAATTACTATGCGACCTACAACCGGCCGAACGTCACGCTGGTCAATCTGCGGCAGGAGCCGATCAAGGAGATCGCGGCGGGCGGTATCACCACGGGCAAGCGCAACTTCGATGTCGACGTCATCGTGTTCGCGACCGGCTTCGACGCCATGACCGGCGCGATCCGCGCCGTGCATCCGATCACAGGGCGCAACGGCAGGTCGCTCAGCGATGTCTGGGCGCAGGGACCGCAGAGCTATCTCGGGCTGACGGTCGAGGGCTTCCCGAACTTCTTCATGATCACGGGTCCCGGCAGTCCGTCGGTGCTGTCGAACATGGCGGTGTCGATCGAGCAGCATGTCGACTGGGTCGTCGACCGCCTCGCTGCGCTACGCGATACCGGCTTCACCACGATCGAGCCGACCGAGACGGCGCAGGCCGGCTGGGGCCGGCACATGGCCGACTGCTCGATGCTGACGCTGCACCGGCTCGCCAACACCTGGTACACGGGCGCCAATGTACCCGGCAAGGTGCAGGGCCTGATGCCCTATACCGGCGGCGTCGGCCCCTATCGCAGCATCTGCGACGAGGTCGTCAGCCGCGGCATGCTCGGTTTCAAGCTCACCGGCCCCGATGGCACTGTGCAATGCAACGACGGCGAGGTGGTGCGGCTGCAACCGGACGTGCGGCTGGTGCTAAACCTGCTTGCGTCGCTGAACCTGCCGCCGATCGAGTCGATGGGCGCCATCGGCGCACGCGCCTTCGTCAACGAGTTCAACAAGGGCCGGCCTGCGGGACGGCCGATCGGCGGCATCGTGGACGGCACCCTGCCCGGCGCCGACGGGCCGCTGTCCTATCGCCTCTACAAACCGGCAACGCCGGGGCCGCATCAGGTCGTGGTCTATTTCCACGGCGGCGGCTGGGTGCTCGGCGACGAGCAGTCGGACGAGCCGTTCTGCCGCGACATGGTGCGGCGGACCGGCATGATCTTCGTCAGCGTCGGCTATCGCCACGCGCCCGAGCATCGCTTCCCGGCGGCGGCCGAGGACGGCTATGCGGCGACACGCTGGATCGCCGAGCATCTGGCCGAGCTCGGCGGCAAGCCGGGACCGGTGCTCGTCGCCGGCTGGAGCGCCGGCGGCAACATCGCGACCGTCACCTGCCAGCTCGCACGCGATCGCGGCGGCCCTGACATCGCGGGCCAGTTGCTGGTATGTCCGGTCACCGATTGCGACTTCGACCGTCCCTCCTACAACGACAATGCAATCGGCTACTTCCTGACGCGCTCACTGATGTACTGGTTCTGGGACCTCTACTGCTCGCCGGCCGACCGCACCGATCCGCGTGTCTCGCCGCTGCGCGGCAAGGTCTCAGGGCTGCCGCCGGCCTTGGTCGTGACCTGCGAGTTCGATCCGTTGCGCGACGAGGGCATCGCCTATGCGGACGCGATGGCCGCTGCCGGCGTCCCGGTCGAGCAGCTCAGGGCGCGCGGCCATTTCCATTCGTCCCTTATGATGGTCGACGTGGTGATCACCGGGGTCCAGGGCCGGCTGCGGATGGCCGAAGCCTTGCGGCGCTTCGCCGGGCTTCCGCCGGCGGTCAAAAGCGGCGACGAGGCCGGTCACGGCCATGCCAGCCCGGGGCACAAAATCGCAGCGGCCGCAAGTTAGGCCGCCATCGGCCGGGAACCTTTTTCCGGCTGCCGCGTTGTCGAAGCGTGGCATTGAGATGCAGCGATGGGTATGAGCCCCGGCACGCAAGGTTTGCGTGCTGGGGTTCTTTTTTCGTGTGAGGCGGGGACGATGAGGGATGCATCTGTTTCGGAGTCAAAGGTCGATTTCGGCGCGTTCGCAGTGCTGCAGAAGTGGCCATCGCTTGGAAATCAGCGCAGGCCGGACCGCACGCCCTATCAGGTAAGCGAAGGCACGCTGGACGAGTGCATCTCCGCTTTCATGGAGAAGCCCGCGCCGACCCGGCATCTCTATGAGATCCGCACGGCGCCGCAGCCGCCACTGGTCACGGACATCCTCTCGCCCGAACACGTCGCCGAGCTGTCGCGGCTGAGAGAATTTCTCTGATGGCGGGCGAGCGCCGCCGCTACACGCGCCCGACAAACGTCTGACTTGCTTCCGCTAGACCGGCAGGAACCTTCTTCCGGTTTTTCCCGTTGACAGGGATCGGAAGCGCAAGACGTGAGTCTCTCACATGCTTGAAGCTGGCGTAGCATCTCCGGTCGTGCCGTATGGCGCAGACCAGACCCTGTTCGTCGTGATCGATCGCCTCGACGAGGCAACTGAAATTCGCGTCGAGCGAAGCGATCTCGACACCGCGATCAGCGAGCTTGTCGCGGGTTGTTTCAACGACCCCATCAAGGTGATCTCGTTCAACACACTCGAGCACTGGATGAAGGACATCTCGACCGATGTTGCCGATGAGATCCAGGCGCGCTGCGACATCGATGGCGTGACGCTGCCCGACTACCTCAGCGATTTCGTCGAGAGCCACAGCTGATCGCGTGTCGTCTTCACGACGCATTACGGGCGTTAGCCGCGCCGCCGGCCGGCGATGACCTCGATCTCGCGGCGGCGTTCGCCGGCGAAGGACAGGAGCTTTTCGATCGTCAGCCTGTCCGTGATCCGTTTGGCAAGTCGCTCGGCGCGCGCAGCCTGATCTTCGAGATGCTGAATCGTGTTCAAGCGCCGTCTCCCCCAAAGCCCCGATTTGCCGGGCAGCCATGGTGAGCGAGAGCGACTAACAGCCGGTTAAGCGCGGCGTGTCGATCTCGATGAACGGCCTTATTGAACGACATCGAGCCGGACATTGGCGACGCCCTTATCGACCATGCCGAGCGCCTCGGCCGCGGACGGCGAGATGTCGACCACACGTCCGCGAACGAACGGCCCGCGATCGTTGACCCGGACGGTCACGAAGCGGCCGGAGGAGACATCGGTGACACGCAGCCTGGTGCCGAACGGCAGCGTCGGGTGAGCTGCGGTCAATTCGTTCTTGTCGAACTTCTCGCCGCTCGCCGTCTCCGTATCCGAATAGAAGCTGGCAAGGCCATGTGCCGCGCTCGGCTTTGCGTCGGCGGTCTCACCGGGGACACGCACCCGGCTGACGGGATGCGGGTGGAGCGCCGCCACACGCTGCGGCCGCTCGATCGCCGCCTGCCGGCCGGTAGCGGCCAGATCGGCCTTCTGGCGGCCTACCGGTGATTGCGCGCAAGCAGCCAGCGATGCGGCACTGATGATGGCGAGCAGCAAGCGGCTCAAATTTGTCGGCGAAATTCGGGCACTTTCGGCACGTGCAAAGCGAGACATGATACGCCCCTCCGAACAACCCCAAGTTTCGGTGGGCAATGAGGGCAGAACCTTGTCTGAACAAAAGCGGCCTTGCGGCCACCGTCGTTTCGCGCCGGCTGTGACGAATCCACCACAGTTATCTGTTCTGAATCGACACAGGATAGGGAAAAATCAGCCCGATATGACGTTCCTTCGAGGCGCCCGCCTGCGGCGGGCCCTCAGGATGAGGTCGCGTTTGCTGCGAGATGCCAGAGCCTCATGGTGAGGAGCCCGCCAAAGCGGGCGTTTCGAACCATGCAGGCCGAGCTCCCGGCAAGTCTCCAACCGTCATAAGCGATAGCCTTGGCCTGACTCAGTACTTCGGCTCGTACATCTGCGATCGGACCAGGGCCTTGACGTCATTGGGCGCGGGTCCATCGGCAAGGCCCCGCTGATAGGCGACGTCTGCGACGGCAGCCGCAATGCGCGCTGACACTTCGCGGATGCGCGGCAGTGCCGGATAGAGGCTCCCCTGATCCAGGTCTTCCTTGCCGACGCAATTGGCCAGCGTATGGGCAGCTGCCATGAACATCTCATCGGTCACGAGCCGCGAGCAGCTTGCGATGACGCCGAGACCAACGCCGGGGAAGATGTAGGAATTGTTGCCCTGGCGCGGCACGAAGGTGCGGCCATTGAGCGTGACCGGATCATAGGGACTGCCGCAGGCGAACAGCGCACGGCCCTCGGTGTAGCGATAGGCATCCTCCGCCGAGCACTCGGCCTTCGAGGTCGGGTTGGACAACGCGAACACGATGGGCCGCGCGTTGAGCTCGGCCATCGCCTTGAGCACGTCGGGCGTGAAAGCGCCGCCGACCGCGGCGACGCCGATGATCGCCGTCGGCTTCAGCGTCTTGATCGCAGTCAGGAAGTCCGCGATCGGCGCCTGGTCCTTATGCGCATAACGGAGCTTGTGGCCGGAAAGGCCGGCGCGACCGCCGACGACGAGGCCGCGGGAATCCACCAGCCAGTTGCGCCGAAGCGCCTCGGCTTCCGTTGCGCCCTCCGCCATCATGGCAGACACGACGAGATCGGCGATGCCGGTCGCCGCCTCGCCTGCACCGAGGAACAGGATACGCTGATCCCCGAGCTTGCCGCCGCTCACCCGCAGCGCCGAGAACAGGCCCGCGAGCGCGACCGCCGCGGTGCCCTGGATGTCGTCGTTGAAGACGCAAGCCTCATCCCGGTATTTGTGCAGCAGCTTGAACGCGGTGTGATTGGCGAAGTCCTCGAATTGAACCAGAACGCCCGGAAAGGTCTTCCGCGCCGCCGTCATGAACTCGTCGACGAAGCTGTCATAGGCCTCGCCGGTGAGGCGCCGCTCGCGCAGGCCGAGATAATAGGGATCGTTGAGCAGCTCTTCATTGTTGGTTCCGACGTCGAGCACAATAGGCAGACAATGTTCGGGATGCACGCCGGCGCAGGCCGAATAGAGCGAGAGCTTTCCGACTGGAATGCCCATTCCGTTGGCGCCGAGATCGCCGAGACCAAGGATGCGCTCGCCGTCGGTCACGACGATGAGCTTTGCGGGATTAGGCCAGTTCTTCAGAATATCTGCGATCTGGCCGCGATCGCGCGAGGAGATGAACATGCCGCGTGGCCGCTGGTAGATCAGGCCGAACTTCTGGCAGGCGAGCCCGACCGTCGGCGTATAGATGATCGGCTGGATCTCGTCGATGTTGTCGACGATGACGCGGAAGAACAGCGCCTCATTGCGGTCATGCAGTGCGTTCAGCGCGACAAATTTTTCAAGATCGGTCGGCAGCATGCGCAAATTGGTGAGCACACGTTCGACCTGGGTCTCCATCGTCAGCACGCAAGGCGGCAGCAGGCCGCGCAGGCCGAGCGCGTCGCGCTCCGCTTCCGTGAAAGCGGTGCCCCTGTTGAGCAGGGGATCGCGCAGCAGCGTCATGCCCTGCGCAGATTCGGATGGTGTCGAATGGGCGCCGACTCGAGCAGGTCTATTCACGAATTCCCCCAGGGATTTTCTTATTGAAGGACAAACATTGTCGGCCACCGTTCCATCGAGATCAAGGACGTTGCTTCTCACGCAACGATTGTGATCTCGCACCGCAGCGAGGTTTTCGCAAACGATCCGCAGGTTGCTCTCTCCCCTCGTCATTCCGGGGCGCGACGAAGTCGCGAGCCCGGAATCCATCGAGCCGCAGCTACCGCCGCGCAATGGATGCTCGGGTGCGCAATTGCGCACCGTAGCTCGCGCTGACGCGCGCCCCGGAATGACGAGAAATCCTCAGGATGAGGGAGTAACATGCCGCAACAGTGCTATTACGGCTTGATATCCGCGGCCTTCACGACCGGCCACCATTTCTCGATCTCTCCCCTCTGGAAGGCGCCAAGCGCCGCAGGCAATTGCTGGTCGGCTGGCGGTATTTCCTGACCCAGCTCGGCAAAGCGCCGCTTGACGCCGGGATCGGCAAGCGCCGCGAGGATGGCCGCGTTGAGCTTTGTGACGATCTCCTTCGGCGTGTTCTTCGGTGCCCAGATGCCGTGCCAATAGGAGATGTACTGGCCAGGCAGCCCCGCCTCGTCTCCACGTGGTCGGCATCTTTGAAAATCTCGACGGTTCAGCGCCGGCCTACATGGAGAAGCGTAACTCACCGGGCCATCGCGATTTTAGTGGCTGGTACTCAGGCCGCCGACTGCAGGCGGAGCCGCAGGCCGCGATCGATGCGAGGCGAGGCGCAAATGACAGCGACGCGCGCGAGGCTCGGCGCTCCTAGTCGAAAGAACAGATCATTGTCTGTTTTCTACACAACTGGAAGCATATATGCTTCTTGACTTCGCGCAGGTAACTCGCACGTAGCCGGAAGCGAAGTGGAAGAATTTGGGTTGGGGGGTCTATGCAGCTCACGCAGTTCAAGGTGACGAAATATCGGAACGTGGCGGACTCGGGGTGGATCGACATAAACAACAATATGACCGCATTTGTCGGGCAGAACGAAGCGGGTAAGAGCAACCTTTTTGAAGCGCTCTATAGGATCAATCCCTTCGCGCCGAATGAATCCTACAATATCGACGAAGACTGGCCCGTCGATGACTGGGGCAACAAGGACTCATCCGCGTTAGTATGCGAGGCCGAATTTGCTCTCAGCAAGGGCGAAATTCACGAATTGTTTGAAGCTGCCATAGTCCAGCCGAAACCGGCCGAAGTCGCATCAGATGGTCAGGAGGAGGCGGATCAGCAAGCTGCCCCCGTTCCTGATCTTCCTTCCGAACTGAGCCTCATTGGCTCCCGCTCTTACAACGCTGGGCCGACCTTCGCGGTCGCAGGCAATCGCGCGAGTGATTTCGACGCTGCCAAGGTAGATGCGTGGGCCAAAGCGCACGCGCCAAAGTTTGTCTTGATTCAAGATTACGGGATGAGTGGCACGCGGATTGAACTCAATCAGCTTGCGGAGCGCTGCAAGAACGTGCCATGGCACCAGCTGACAAACGAGGAGCAGACGATCAAGATCGTTCTCGATCTCGCTCAGGTGAACATTGATGATTTCCTCGCGAAGGGCGGCACTCCGGAAGGGCGCACCACTAGGTCCTTCGATAAACGTGCTGCGTCATCTTACTTGAGCAAACAGTTCCGCGAACTTTGGACTCAAAAGAAGGTCAATTTCCACATCGAGATCGATGGGACGGCCCTCAATATCTTCGCCGAGGATGATGCGGTCGGTATGCCGGTGCGCTTGCACCGGAGATCGGCAGGTTTTCGTTGGCATGTCTCGTTCGCTTGGAAGTTCACGCACGCAAGCCGAGGCCAATACCGTGGTTGCATCCTGCTTCTTGAAGAACCGGGCATTCACTTGCATTATTCCGGCCAGCGCGATTTGCTCGAAGTATTGCAGCGGCTTGCTGGCTCAAACAACACCGTCTTATACACAACGCATCTCGCTTCAATGGTCGATCCGGCCTATCCCGAGCGTGTTCGCATCGTCGAGTCGAAAGGCAACCACACTACTGTCAAGAAGGGGGTTGTGAGCAGCCAAAGTGCGCCAATGGCTGTGATCGAGCTTGCGCTCGGTCTCACGGGCGATATGAGCGGCCTTCTTGGTACTCGTCAGACTCTCATTGTTGAGGGGGGCGACGACGCGCTCATTCTGCACAAACTCTCAGGGATTCTGCGCGATGAGGGGAAGCCGCACTTGTCCGATAGAATCTATCTTTGGCCTGCTCGGGGTGCACCAAAGACACCCATGTATGCGGCATTCGCGGTCGGCCAAGGTTGGGATTCAGGCGTGCTACTAGACACCGACCCGGAAGGCCATGCGGCGAAGAAGAAGATAGACCAGTTGGTGCTCAAGGAGTTGGCGAAAGAGCAGCAGGCTCGATTCCGAGTTATCATGCTCGGGAAAGCGGCTGGCATAAAAAAGACCGATGCCGCCATAGAGGACCTATTTGATGACGAGTTCTACCTCGATTGCGTAAACGTCGCCTTCGGTGTGGCGATAAAGATGCAGGACCTGCCGATCGACGGCTCGGATATGATCTCGAAGCGGGTCGAAAACATCTTGGTTCAGCGTTACGGCCATAAGGAACTCGACAAGCGGCGCGTCATGGCTGAAATCCTGCGTCGCTTCGATGGTTGGAAGAAGGTTGCGAACTTGCCAAGCGGCGCGGCAGGGAAAGCCGAGAAGCTGTTCAAGATCATAAACGAAGCCTTTGGTGACGTCTCGAAGTGATTGAAGGCGATGAAGATGACGACACAGAGCTGATCGATTACCTCGAAGCCATGGACCTTGCGCTCACGGTCCACGAGGCCGGCCACACCGTCGTCGCGCGAGCGCTCGGCGCGGAGATCGTGTTCGTCGAGATCGACTTAGCGACCGGCAACGGAGGGTCTCGATCCCGCACGTTCGACGACGACCAGATCAAGAACCTCGCGGTCTGTGTCGCCGGCTGTAGGGCCGAGCATCTGCTTGATGCCCGCTCATTGAGGAGGACCAAGATCGGCGACTTCCGACTTATGCGTGCGCTGCTGGCGCGCCTACCCGACGCCGAGCGTCGCGCCGCACGAGCTGCCGGCTATCGACTCGCCGACGAGATCCTGAAGGCGAACGCCGACGCCGTGCGCAGAGTCGCGGACGAGTTGCTGGCGCGGAGGTGGAAGGCGAACACCACGGTGGTGCGCATCCCCGGCGACGAGTTGATCGCGCTGCTCAGCGGCTAGAGAGGAAGAGGCACCGCCATGGACATGAAGGACGAGTGGCTCCGCGATCTAGCCGCTTGGGCGAGCAAGAACGACAGTGTTCGCGAAATGTGGTTGTTCGGCAGTCGGGCCGATGGGACTTCGAGACCGGAGAGTGACGTTGACATCGGCCTCGGCCTCGCGCCGCCGATCGGCGATCATGACTGGGCGCTCGGCAATTTTTATGCTCTCAGTGATCAGTGGCAACGGGAGCTGGAGGCCATCGTCGGTCGGCACGTCAGCCTGCAGCCGATAACCCCGGAGAAGCCCGGTCGGGCGATCGTGCCGAAGTGGGTGCTGTTGTGGCGGTGCGACGGCTAGGCCCGCCCGTTCGATTCCCTAATCCTGTTGAAGAAGCGCATCTCGCCATTTCGGCCCAAGTTCCTTTTCCCACTTAGCGACTAAACGCGCGCGACTACTCAGGAGCGCCTTGAGCTTGCCTTCGCGCATCTCGCGATCCTCTGCGGATGCGAAGGGCTTTAGACCTCGCTGATACATCGGATCAAAAGCGAGCAAGTGGTAATCGTCCAGCAAGGTCGTCAGGTGATACCACGTCGCTAGCTTCACCCGATCTTCAGGCTCCAACTCGTCCCGTGTCATCCTCCACGCTCCTTCCGACACCAGCCCGACACCCACGTGTCGGCGCGTTGAAATATGTCACCAGCGGACTGGAGGGCGATTGAACGCTGCCGGAAGAACTGAGGCAAGCCGGAAATTTATCCCGCCGCGCGCCGCGGCGTCAGGCTCGCGGCGACATCAGCCGGCGGCGCCACATGCATCAAGATGGTCTGGGTCGCGGATGCCACCTCGATGCCGTGCTGCTGGAAGCGCTGCTTCATGCGGCGATTGAATTCGCGCTGGACCGGCCAGCGGCCGGCCTCGGTGCAGCGGATCTGGCCGACGATCGACACCATCGCGCCGTCGACCTTGTCGATGCCCCAGAGCTCGAGGTCGCCGCGGATCAAGGGACGGAATTCGCTCTCGCGGCGCATCTCCTCGACAATGTCCTTGAGGATCTGGCCGGCGCGATCTGTGTCTTCCTTAAAGGCGACGTTGACGCTGACGGAAGCATTGCCGGCGCCGCGGCTGGCGTTGGTGATGGTCGTCACCGCGCTGAACGGCACGATGTGCACGGCGCCGTCGCCGGCGCGCAAGCGGATGGTGCGGATCGAGACATTCTCGACCACGCCTGACAGCCCCGACACGCTAACGGTGTCGCCGACCTGGACCGTGTTCTCCAGCAGCAGGAACAGGCCGGTGATGAGATCCTGCACCAGCTTTTGCGAGCCGAAGCCGATGGCGATGCCGACGATGCCGGCGCCTGCGAGCAGCGGGGCGACATTGACGCCGATTTCGCTCAGCGCGGTGAGGCCGACCACGGTGGCGATCAGGCACAACAGCGCGGTGCGCAGCATCGGCTGGAAGGTGCGCAGGCGCGCCGCGCGGGCATAATGTCCGTCGCGCGACAGCGTGTTGATTTGCCGGTCCAGCAGCGCATTGCTGGCTTCCCAGATCGCCGCAGCGATGACGACCGCGATGCCGATCGTCGCCACCGCCGAGATCAGCCGGCTGCCGATCTGGCCGCCGTAAAACCAGACGATGGCGTCGACGCCCCAGACCTCGAGCACGGCGACGAAGCCGATGAAGGCAATGACGCCGGAGACGATCTTGCGCAGCAGCGGCAGATAGCGGTTGGCGCGGATTTCCAGTCCCGGAAAGCGCTGGAGAATTTCCGGCTGGATGCGGAAGCCGCGGTCGATCAGGCTCAGCGTCACCATAATGGCGACCCGCGTGATCAGCACCACCGCGATGGTGCCAATAAAATACTGCAGCAGCAGCGAGTAGCCGTTGCGGATGTTCAGCGCCCAGACCGCCCACAGCGCCAGATCGAGTGCGATGGCGAGATAATGCCAGCCGCCGGCGACGCGGTTGCGCAGGCGCGCCGCGATCCCCTGCCGATCCGCCGGCGCCCGGATGGCGTCTGCGACCTGGCGGCGGCATTGCAGGATGATGACGACCACGAAGAGGTGCACGACCAGCATCACCATGCGTACGAGCGCGGCATAGCCGGCGCGGTGCAGGCCGAGCAGCAGCGCCACATTGGCAAACGCAATGCCTGATACGGCGACGCCGACGATGCGGCGCGCCCAGATCTCGATATAGGCCGCGGTCTCGGCGCGCGCCGGAAACAGGCCGAACGGTCCTGCCAGCGCGCGGACGACGCAAATGAGTCCGCGCGAGAACGCATAGGCATTGACGACAGCAAGGATCACGAGGCGAACGGTGGCGGGCTCGCCGATTTCCGTTCCGAGCAGTGCGGTCGCGAGGCTGACGAAAACGACTACCGGCAGCAGCTCAAGCAGGAGTCGCCCAAGCACGAAGGGCAGCCGCAGCAACGATTGCCAGACGCGGGCGAGGCTGTGCCGGCGCTTGTGCAATTCCGGCTCGGGGGTGACATCGGCAACCGATGACGGTGGATCGGCAACCGGAAACACCTGCGCCGGCAGGCGAGCCGTTTGTGGCACACGTCCTTCGAGGAAGGCAACGGGACGCCGGATCAGGCGGAAGATCACCCATTCCGCCGCCAAGGCGCAGCCGAACACCACCGCAAGCTTCCAGGCGATTTCGATCAAGAGATTGTAAGCGGCGGGATCGTTCGCGGTCCGCACGATCCAGTAATAGAACGCCGGGAAGTGCGTGAGGGTTCGCGCCATATCGGCGACCTCGCGTGAGATCTCACCGATCTCCTCGGACACCGTGAGCAGAAGTTGTGCGCCGAGGCCGTCGGCCGACAGCGGGATCGGCGATTTCGATTCAGGCGCTGGCGACGCGGGCTGCTGCTGGCTCGACGCATTCGCAATCGCGCGCAACGTGTCGATCATCTGCGCGCGCTTCTTCTCGTCCTGGAGCGTCTCCAGCGCGCGCCTGGCTTCATCAGGCGACAGCACGGCAGCATTGCTGGTGATAGGCCCGGCCGGCTCGGCGCAGGCAGTGGACTGAGAGGAGATGGCGAGGAAGAGGGCGGCGAGAAGCGCCGGGACCAACTTATGCGACACGCGGATTCCCTGAAAAATGAATGCGCCGGCGGAATCGGAATCGTCGTCGCCGAAGCGCATGCGTCATGTCGGATGCCGCTATTCGCCCGTGTCCTGTGTCGGAAGTTTGCCGATGAGGCGACAATCTCTTGGCATTTCCTGCAATGCAGTGAATGTGCCAAAACGCACAGCGCCGGGCAGGTAGGGGCTCTGCCTTACTGATGCAGCCCTCTAAACCTGTACCCGGCGTGCCGTTCGCGGTTTTTGCCGCTATGCGATAGTCCGAACGAGCTCCATCGCACTTAACGCGGCTGGATTTGCGGAGGTGGCGTCATAGACCTCCCCTTGCTCATGAGGTGGACGTTGCGCGTCGCTTGTTTGCGACCATCAGTATGCTCCTCCCGTGACATAGAACTGTCAAGCGGGATCAAGGGTTTTGAAATCAACATTTGAGAACGCGTTCCCTGCCGTTCCATTTTGCGCCGGCCGTTCTCGCAGCCGGCTCAGCGTTCGCGCAAAAAGATCATATCGTGGTATGCTTCGGGTATTCAGTATCAGCGGGGATGATGACATCATGCGCCTGTTTTGCCCGACGAGTCAACTCGACTTCGCAAAATCAGCAACAGACAGAACGCAGCCTGCAAGCCATTGATTTCGCTATGCCTGGCTACTGTGCATGGGGTTGTTTTCGCGACTTTTTCGTCTTGCCGCCCTTCCCCTCCTTCTTCAGCGCCTTCCGCACTTCGCCGAACTCCGCCAGCGACGCGTTGTCAGCGCGGGGGAATCGCAAGTCGAGCTTCTCGAGCGCAGCATTGATCACCGAGCCGATCACCACGCGGGCGAACCATTTGTGGTCGGCGGGCACGACATACCAGGGCGCGTGGGGCGTCGCGGTGTGGCGCACGATGTCCTGGTAGACCGCCTGGTAGCGCGGCCACAGCGCGCGCTCCTTGACGTCGTCCATCGAGAACTTCCACTGCTTGGCCGGCTCCTCCAGCCGAGCGAGAAAGCGCTCGCGCTGCTCTTCCTTGGAGACGTTGAGGAAGAACTTCAGCACAAGGGTGCCGTTGCGGCAGAGATAGCGCTCGAAGGCGGAGATGTCCTCGAACCGCTCCTTCCAGATGTTCTTGGTAACGAGCTTTGGCGGCAGCATCTCCTTGGCGAGTATCTCCGGGTGCACGCGCGTCACCAGGCATTCCTCGTAATGGGAGCGGTTGAAGATGCCGATATGGCCACGCTCCGGCAACGCGACCACGTGGCGCCAGAGGAAATCGTGATTGAGCTCCCTGCTGCTCGGCGCCTTGAAAGAGGAAACTTCGCAGCCCTGCGGATTGATGCCCTCGAAGATCGCCTTGATCGCACTGTCCTTGCCGCCGGCGTCCATGGCTTGGAATACGATCAGCACCGACCAGCGATCCTGGGCGTAGAGTTTCTCCTGGAACGCGATCAGCCGCTTCTTGTTGGCCTCCAGGATTTCCTGCGCCGTCTCCTTGTCCAGATCGCCCTTCTCGTTGGTCTTGTAATCTTTCAGGTGAAACTTGCCGGACCCATCGTGCCGAAATGGTGTGATGTAGCGGTCAAGTTCATGGGCGAGCGATTTGGACGGCTTTTTGCTCATGAGCGCGGGGCACCTTGCGTTGCGGCTTCAATCGGTCGAGCAGGCTACCAAGGATGCCCTTGGGAAGGAATATGATGAAAAGCACCAGCAACACACCATAGACGAGGCTGTCCCAGCCCACCGCCCTGGTGCCGAAGCCGACGCGCAAGGTCTCGGCGAGCAGGATGGTGATGACGGCACCGATGGTCGGACCGAGCGAGACGAAGAGGCCGCCGACGATGGCCGCGAACACCATCTGCAGCGACACGGCGATGCCGGACACCGTGTCGGGCGTAGTGAACATCTGATACTGGCAGTAGATTGCGCCTGCCAGCGCCGTCATCACAGCGCTGATCAGCGTGATCTTGAGTTTCTCCGCAGTGACGTTCACGCCGGCAGCGGCCGCCGCGTCCTCGTCCTCGGAGATCGCCTCGAGTGCATGGCGGCTCATGCTGCGGTCGATCAAGTGCCAGACAACGATGCCGGCGAGCCACACGGCAAGCGCGATCAGATACCAGGTGCTCTTGTCGTCGAATTGCAGCGCCAGCAGCTTGTTGCCTGAGGCGCGGTTCGGCGTGTAGCCGAGCGACCCGCCGGTATAGTCGCGCGTCGCGGTGATGACCTGGAGCACGATGCCGGAGAGCGCGAGCGTCACCAGCACGAAATAGTGCCCGGTGATGCGGAAGCGGAAACAGGGGTAACCGACGATCAGCGCCAGCACGCCGGCCGCGACCATGCTGACGGGGATGCCGATCCAAGGCGAGAGGCCGAGATGATTCCAGAGCAGCGCGGGGACATAGGCGCCGATCCCCATGAAACCGCCATGCCCGAGCGAGACCAGGCCGAACCGCCCCATCATCGACCACGATGTATAGGCAAACGACCAGATCAGGATCAGCACGAGAATGTGCAGATGATAGGGATCGCGGTAGACAAAGGGCAGCGCGACCAGCGCCGCCAATCCTATCCCCCACGCCGCAAGCCAGCCCCGCCTCGTCATCGGCGCCTCGCGAGCAGGCCCGCGGGCCGGATGAACATCATGGCGATGAAAAAGGCGAAGGCGAGCACGTAGCCCCATTCGAGATCGGAGAATAGGCCGCCAAGCGAGATGATCTCGGCGAACACGAAGGCCGCGATAAAGCCGCCGATGAAATTGCCCAGACCCCCGAGCACGCAGATCAGGAAGGTGATCGGCCCGAAGGAGAGGCCGACGAAGGGATGCACATCATATTGCAGCACCAGGAGGCAAGCGGCGAGCCCGGCGAGCCCGCCGCCGATCGCGGACGTAATGAGGTAGATGCGTTTGGTGTCGACGCCCATCAGCGCCATGATCTGCCGGTCCTGCGAGATGGCGCGGATCGCGGTCCCGGTGAAGGTGCGCGTCATGAACAGATAGACCGCGACCATGCCGACCAACGCGGCCAGGAACGACAGAAGGCGCGCGTAGCTAAAGTTCATGTCGCCGAAAGCGAGCACCGGCAGGCGGATGCCGAGGTTGCGGAAGTCGACGCCGAAGGCGACGGTGGCAAAACTCTGAAGCACGAACAGCACGCCGCCGGTCGCCAGCAGCTGGTTGATCGGCGGCGCTGTCAATAGCGGCGCGATCACCAGATAATGCAGTAGCGCGCCGAGGAGCGCGACGAGCAGGATGGTCAGGGGCGCGGCGATGAAATAGCTGATGCCGTAATACTGCACCATGAAATACATGGCATACATGCCGATCATCACGAGCTCGGCGTAGCAGATCCAGGTCACGTCGATGACGCCGAAGATCAGGTTCAGTCCGAGCGCGAGCAGCGCCAGCACGCCGCCGAGCAGGATGCCGTTGATCACGGCCTCCAGCAGATAGATGTCGAAAATGTCCAGAAACGCCTGCATGCCCTCACACCCCGAGATAAGCTTCCTTGACCGTGCTGCTCAACATCATCTCGGCCGAGGTGCCTGATGCGCGGATCGTGCCGGCCTCGATCAGATAGGCGCGGTCGACCACGCGCAGCACCTGCTGCACATTCTGCTCGACGATCAGCACCGTCAGCCCCCTCGCGCGGATCCGCTTCACGAGTTCGAAGACCTGTTGCACCACGACCGGCGCCAGCCCCGCCGAGGGCTCGTCGAGCAGCAGAAGTTTTGGATTCGACATCAGCGCGCGACCGATCGCGCACATCTGCTGCTCGCCGCCGGACATCGTGCCAGCCATCTGGCGGCGACGTTCCTTCAGTCGCGGAAACAGGTCGAACACGACCTCGAGCCGCTCGGCATAATGGCCGCGCGCCTCCTTCATGAAGGCGCCCATTTTCAAATTGTCGTCGACCGTGAGCTGCGGAAACAGCCGCCGGTTCTCCGGCACATGCGCAATCCCGAGGCTGACGATCCTGTGCGCCGGCGTCGCCAGGACGTCGACGCCTTCCATGGCGATCGACCCGCGCGAGGGACGGATCAGGCCGGAGATGACGCGCATCAGTGTGGTCTTGCCGGCGCCGTTCGGACCGATGACGCCGACGGCCTCCCCGGCTTTGACGTCGAGATCGACGTCGAACAGCGCCTGGAAGGTGCCATAGCCGGCGTTGACGGATCGCAGTTCCAGCATCGCCTAGCCTCCGGCGCGGCGGCGCGCTTCCGCGGCCGCAGCCTGCGTGGTCTCGGCATCCGTGCCGAGATAGACCTCGATGACGCGCGGATCGCCGGCAACCGCGCTCGGCAACCCTTCCGAGATCTTCTCGCCATGATCGAGCACCATGACGCGATCGACGACGCGCATCAGGACGCCCATGATGTGCTCGACCCAGATGATGGTGATGCCGAGCTCGTCGCGGATGTTGCGCAGCATGTCGGCGGCCTGGTCCATCTCGGTCTCGTCGAGGCCGCCGAGGCTTTCGTCGGCGAGAAGAAGTTTGGGTGCGGTCGCGAGTGCTTTCGCGAGCTCCAGTTTCTTGAGCCCAGCCGCTCCCAGGCCGTCGACGCCGGCGTGGCGATCGGTCGGCAAACCCACCAACGCGAGTGAGCGCTCGGCCGCCTCCTCGGCCTTGACACGGCTGTGACAACCCTGGCCGTAGAAGCCAGCGAGCGCGACGTTCTCGAAAATGGAGAGACGGCGGAACGGCCGCGGGATCTGGAAGGTACGGCCGATACCGCGGTTGATGATCCGGTGTGGCGGAAGGCCGGCGATCTCCGAGCCATCGAACCGGATCGATCCGGAACTTGGCACCAGCGTGCCCGAGAGCATGTTGAAGATCGTACTCTTGCCCGAGCCATTGGGTCCGATCAGACCGACGATCTCGCCCTGATCGACCCGAAACGACACGTTGTTAACGGCGATGAAGCCGCCGAACCGCTTCACCAGCCCGCTGACCTCCAGCACCGCCCTGCTCCGCTAGCTCGCTTCCTTGGGTACCCAAGCGGGCAAATGCATCGCTGCAATCGCGGTCAACAGCCCACGTACCAAGCGGGCAGCCATGCGCAGGCGCATCTAATCCTCCCTGGACGATTGTGCATTGCAATTTTTTGCTTTGCTTTTTCGGCCATCACATGGGCTGGGCCGTGCGATGTCAAGCCTTGTGCTTCAGCGCGCGGCGAACTGCTGCGCGATGAAGGCCGTGACGAATCGCGGCATGGTTGGGGCGAGATCATCCATCCCGCGTACCAGATGGATGGCCGACAGCTCCGGCTCGTCCTGACAGGCGAGATTGGCTTCTATCCGCGCGCGAACCGCCTCACCCGGCATATCCAGGTTGAGGATCTGTATCATTGCAAGTGCGCTGCCAGTGACGACACAGTGCCAGTCCGCGTCCGCGGAATAATCGGCGGGGAGCAGGCCGGTTTCCTCCTCGAGTTCGCGGACGACGCTGCCGGGAATGTCGAGCGTGCTGCCTTTGACGTCGTCGAGATCGGGCGTACCCGACGCGAAATAAATACGCCCTGGATTGGCCGTGTGGTGCGCCATCTCTCCCATCACGAAGGCGCCGTCGGAGGCGCGCAGCGCCCCCATGCCGAATCCGTTGAACACGGTCGGATCGGGAAAGCCCCAATCGCGCCAGGCCAGGAAGCTCGCGAAATCCGTCTCGAAATAGGTCGCGGCGAGACGGCCATCGGTGAAGACGGGATCGCGCCCGAGCAGGATACGACCGTTCCAGAGACTTGGCCGCGCACGCTGCTGCTCGGCGAAATGCGCCTCGATCTCAGCGCGCCGCTCCTCGGCAAACGGCCACACGACGGGGCGCACGGCAAGTTCAAGCGTCGTGACGCGATGAATGATTGGTGAGGTCATGACGCCTGACTACCAAACCTTCGCGTCAGTTATTTGGCGCTCCCCGTGATCTTCTTGGCCTCGTCGACGAACTTGTTGGTAAAGGTCTTGCTGACGTCGATCTTGGCGTTCGCCACCTCGGGCGAGCCGACGCTGAACACCGCGAGCACGGCGTCCGCGCCCTTCGGATCCATCTTGCCGGTCTCGGAGAACATCGGGATCGTGTTCTTGAGTGCGGCGAGATAAAGGTCCTTGTTCTTGCCGACCATCTCGTCAGGCATCTTCGCCATGATCTCCTCGGGCGAATGCGAATGGATCCAGGCGATCGTGGCAAGCATCGCGTTGGTCAGCGCCTGGGTTTCCTTCTCGTGGCTGTTGATCCAGGCCACGGTCGAATACAGGGCGCCGCCCGGGTATTCGCCGCCGAAGGTCTCAAGCGTGTCCTTCTGCGTACGGGTGTCGCTGAGGATGCGCAGATCCTTGTGGCTGCCCTGGAGCACGGTGACGGAGGGATCGAGCATCACCGCGGCGTCGATCTGCCCCTGCTCCATTGCGGCCACGGCCGTGGCGCCAAGGCCGACACCGATCACGGCGGTGCCGGCGGGATCGAGCCCGTTCTTCTTCAGGAGATATTTCAGGAAGAAGTCGGTGGAGGAGCCGGGCGCGCTGACACCGACCTTCTTGCCAGCGAGATCCTTGACCGACTTGATATCCGCCGTGTGCGATGGCGCGACCACCAGCACGAGGCCGGGGTATCGGTCATAGACCACGAATGCCTGCAGCTCCTGCTTCTTGGCCGCCAGATTGACGCAATGGTCGAAATAGCCGGACACCACGTCCGCGCTGCCGCCGAGCACGGCCTTGAGCGCGTCCGAGCCGCCCTTGAGGTCCACGAGATCGACATTGAGGCCGGCCTTCTCGTATTCGCCGAGCTGCTTGGCCAGCACGGTGGGCAAATAGCAGAGGCAGGCGCCGCCACCGACCGCGATGGTCACCTTGCTTTGCGCTGCGGCAAGACCTGTGGTGAGCGTCAGCGCGAGCAGCGCGCCGGCAAGCCTGGCAATCGTGTTCTTCATTGGTTTCCTCCGTTCGGCTGGCGGCACCATAGTGCAGCGGAACGGGCTTGAGAAGGCGACTTACGAATGCACCTTACCCTCTGCCGTCTGCAGCCGTCGGCCGCCAGACCAGCAGGCGCCGCTCCACCAGCGTGACGCCAAAGTCGATCAGGATGACGAAGGCCGACAGCACGAACATGCCGGCGAACACGCCGGCGACATCGAATATGCCTTCGGCCTGCTGAATGAGATAACCGAGCCCCGCCGCCGATCCCAGATATTCGCCCACGACGGCTCCGACCACGGCGAATCCGACCGAGGTGTGCAGCGAAGAGAACATCCACGACAGCGCCGACGGCCAATAGACGTGCCGCATCAACTGCCCCTCATTCATGCCGAGCATGCGGCCGTTGTCGAGCACGGTGCGGCTGACCTCCTTGACGCCCTGGTAGACGTTGAAGAACACGATGAAGAACACCAGCGTCACGCCGAGCGCGACTTTTGACCAGATGCCGAGCCCCAGCCACAGCGCGAAGATCGGCGCCAGTACGACGCGCGGCAATGCGTTGGCCATCTTCACGTAAGGGTCGAATACCGCGGCGACCAGCGGCTGCCGCGCAAACCAGAAGCCGACCAGTACGCCGCCAACCGAGCCGATCACGAAGGCGAGGATGGATTCCCAGAGCGTAATTGCCAGATGCTTCCAGATCACACCGGAGGCAAACCACTTCACGATGTGGCTGAACACATCGACGGGATTTGAGAAGAAGAACGGCGGCAGCAGGACTTTTCCGAATACCGGGACGCTCGAAAAGAATTGCCATAGTGCGATGCTGACGATCGCGACCAGGACTTGCAGCGCAAGCAGCGTGACGCGCGACATCAGACCGCCTCCGCCGCGTGGGTAGATTGCGCGTAGCCCTTCATCACCTCGTCCTTGAGCACGCTCCAGATCTCGCGGTGCAGTGCGTGGAACTCCTTGTCCATCCGCACCTCAAAGATATCGCGCGGGCGGGCGAGCTGCACGCGCCAGTCGCCGATGATGCGCGAGGACGGCCCGGCCGACATGATCACGACGCGGTCGGCGAGCGCGATCGCCTCTTCGAGGTCGTGGGTCACGAAGAGCAGGGCCTTGCGGTCGGCATTCCAGAGATCGAGTAGCAGATTGCCCATCACCTGTCGGGTCTGCGCATCAAGCGGCCCGAACGGCTCGTCCATCAGGAGGATCCTGGGGTCGCGGATCAGGACCTGCGCCAGCGCGATGCGCTTGCGCTGGCCGCCGGAGAGCATGTGCGGATAGCGGGCCGCAAAGGCGCCGAGGCCGACGGAGGTGAGCCATTTCTGCGCCTGCGGCAGCGCCTCCGCCCGCGGCGTACCCTTGATCTCGAGCCCGATCGCGACATTGTCGAGCGCGGTCTTCCAAGGGAATAACGCGTCGGCCTGGAACAGGTAGCCGGCATCCCGATTCAGCCCCGCGAGCGGCCGGTCGAAGATCTTGACGCTGCCGGCCGCCGGCTTGAGCAGGCCGGCCGCGACGTTAAGCAGCGTGGATTTCCCGCAGCCGGTCGGGCCGACGATGGCGACGAACTCGCCTTGCGCGACTGCGAGATGGGCCTTTTCCACCGCCGTGTAGACCCGCCCGTCCCCCAGCCGGAACGCAACCTTGGCATCTTGCAGCGCCACTGCCGTGGGCGTTGTCATGTGTTTCCTCCGGACCCGGTTCGATGCCATAGCCTCTCGTGCGTCCAAGTTCAATCAACCGGACAAGCGTGCTACGCATAGGCCTCGCCACGCCGTTCACCCTCCCTGGGGGTAAGCAAGAGTGAGCCCCGTCCGATGCTTTCCCAGCCGACGATCAGCTACCGCCATGTCACCAAGAGCTTCGGCCCTCTCAAGGCGGTCGACGACGTCTCGCTGGAAATCGCCGAGGGCGAGTTTGTGGCCGTCGTGGGCGGCTCAGGCTCGGGCAAGACCACGCTGCTGCGGCTCGCCAACCGGCTGATCGAGGCCGATGGCGGCACCATCACGGTCGAGGGCGAGGATGTGGGAAATGTCGATCCGGTCGCGCTGCGGCGCCGGATCGGCTACGTCTTCCAAAGCGGCGGGCTGTTTCCGCATCTCAGCGTCGCCGACAATATCGGGATCACCCCAAGGCTGCTCGGCGCGCCCCCAGCCGAGATCGCTGCGCGCGTCGACGAGCTGATCGAGCTCGTGCAGCTCGACCGAATCTCCCACCGCGACCGTCTTCCGGAGACGCTCTCCGGCGGGCAACGCCAGCGCGTCGGCGTGGCGCGGGCGCTGGCGGCAAAACCGCGCATCGTGCTGATGGACGAACCGTTCGGTGCGCTCGATCCCCTCACCCGCGATGCGCTCGGCGACGATTATCGTTCACTGCATCGCCGCCTCGGGCTGACCACGGTCATGATCACACACGACATGACGGAAGCGATTTTGCTCGCCGACCGCATCGCCGTGATGCGCGGCGGAAAGCTGCTCGCGCAAGGCACGCCGTCGGAGCTCTCGAATAGCAGGGACGCCTATGTGCTCGAGCTACTGCGCACGCCACGGCGCCAGGTCGAACGGCTGAACGCGCTGCTGCTAGAGAGCGGTGCCGCATGATGGCAGATCCGCGCTGGGGCGAGGCGCTGTCGCATTTGCCCGACTATCTCGGCAACCATGTGCGGGTGAGCCTTGCCGCGCTCGCACTTGGCCTCGTTGTCAGCCTACCGCTGGCGATCCTGACACGCAACCGTCCCGCCCCGCGCGCCATCCTGCTCGCCCTCGCCAGCATCGTGCAGACTGTGCCAGGGCTGGCACTGCTCGCGTTGTTCTATCCGCTGCTGCTGCTCGCCGCCTCTGTGACGCTTGCCTGGTTCGGCGTCTCTTTCTCCGCGTTCGGCTTCCTCCCGGCCATGCTGGCGCTGGCGCTCTATTCGATGCTCCCGGTGCTGCGCAACGGCATCACCGGGCTCAACGGCATCGACCCGGCGCTGCTCGAAGCCGCCAAGGGCGTCGGCATGACCGCGCGGCAGTCGCTTGTGATGGTCGAGCTGCCGCTGGCGCTGCCGGTGATGATGGCGGGTGTCCGCACCGCCGCAGTGTGGGTGATCGGTACCGCGACGCTGTCGACGCCGATCGGGCAAACCAGTCTCGGCAACTATATTTTTGCAGGACTCCAGACCCAGAACTGGGTCTTCGTGCTGTTCGGCTGCTTTGCGTCGGCCCTGCTCACGCTCGCCGTCGATCAGCTGCTCGGCTTGGTCGAGAGCGGGCTGCGCCAGCGCGGCCGCCTCCGCGCCGGGCTCGGCGCGATCGGGATCGCGGCGCTGGTTGCCGCAACCCTGGTGCCGACGATGGGACGTTCGTCCTCCGGCTATGTGGTCGGTGCAAAAACCTTCGCCGAGCAATACGTGCTCTCGGCCCTGCTCAGAGACCGCCTCCAGGCGGCGGGTCTCTCCGCCACCGCACGGTCCGGTCTCGGCTCCAGCGTGATCTTCGGGGCGCTAAAGGCCGGCGACATCGATCTCTATGTCGACTATTCGGGCACGCTCTGGGCCAACCAGCTGCACCGCACTGACATCAAGCCGCGCGCGGAGTTGGTGGCGGAGCTGAAGACGGCACTCGCCAAGGACAACATCACCCTGCTTGGCGAGCTCGGCTTCGAGAATGCCTATGCGCTGGTGATGCCGAAGAAGCGAGCCGAGGAGCTTCATATCCGCACCGTCGCCGATCTCGTCGCACACGCATCGACGATGTCCATCGCCGGCGACTACGAATTTTTCTCGCGGCCGGAATGGGCGGCGCTGCAACAGGCCTATGGCCTCCAGTTCCGCGCGCAGCGTCAGATGCAGCCGGATTTCATGTATGCAGCAGTTGCGAGCGGCGAGGTCGACGTGATCGCCGGCTACACCAGTGACGGCCTGATCGCAAAATACGATCTCGTCGCGCTCGACGATCCCAAGCACGCGATCCCGCCCTACGATGCGATCCTGCTGCTCGCCCCCAAGCGCGCCGGCGACGAGCGGCTCAAGTCGGCCATGAGCCCGCTCCTCGGTAAGATCGATATCACCACCATGCGCGAAGCGAACCTGCGCGCCAGTGGCAACGATGCGAACTCGTCGCCGGATGCGGTGGCGAAGTGGCTGTGGCAGAAGATCGGGCGACCGTAGATGGAGTTGAGGGGGTGGCCGCAGGGGACATCAGCCACCCCCTCCTGCCCATCTCTGGAGGACGAGAGGGCAAAGCACGATCAGTTCACGCCCTCACCTCCTGCCGCTGGAACAGCACATAGCTGAACGCGAACAGAATAATGGTACCGGCGACGAGGCCGACGGTCTGCGGCCATGCAATCATGATGCTTTCGCCGAACGGCAGCGGCGCGCCCATGACGGCGCCGCGGAGCTGATCGAGGAACACCGGTCCAAGCGTGCGGGTCGTCGGCGACAGCACGGCCAGCATCGCTTCTCCGAACAGGTCGTTCGGCGACAGTCGGAGCAGCTCCTGCGTCCAGACCGCGGTGGCCGGATCGTTCAGGCCGAGCAGCGCGTAGCGCGGATCGGCCGGCACGATCACCTGCGCCAGGGCCGGGGCCAACATCGGCCAGAGCACTGTCAGGAACAGCCAGATGCCCAGCGCGACCAGCGCCGCGGTGGCAGCCGACCGGAACACAGTGGAGAGCAGCATCGCCAGCGACAACCAGACGCCAGCGTAGAAGATCGCCACGATCAGGAATACCGCCGATCGCGCGATCTCCTCGCCCCCGGGCGGCACGCCGAGGAAGATCAGTCCGAGGCCGATCACCAGCAGCCACAAGGCGGCGAGGCTGATCCCGATCGTGGCAAGGGCGGCAAGGAACTTGCCCATCAGCAGCGCATCGCGATAGATCGGCTGCGCCAGGATGCGCGACATCGTTCGCCTGTTGTGCTCGCTATTGACCGCGTCGAAGCCGAGCCCAATCGCCATCAGCGGAATGAGAAAGCCGAGGATCGCGACAAAGGACGGCAAAGGCGCCTGGTCGATCGTGAACAACCGCAGCAGGAGAAACGGATCTTCGGCCGTGTTCTGCCTGAGGCTGCTGATCGCTTCATAGAGCGCGGCAAGTGCCGTGGAGACGATCAGCAGCTCCAGCATCAGCATCCGGATGCTGGAGACGTGGTCGGAGAGCTCCTTGACGAACACCGTCGACAATCCCTGAAACGGTGATCCTTCACGCCGCATGACGAACGTCTCCCATGGGCTGCGCCCGGAAATAGTGCGCATAGATCGTTTCGAGGCTCGGCTCGTCGACCGACAATTTTCGCAGCGCGCCGTCACCGGCAACAACGGCGCGGGCCGCATCCGGCCGCACGTCGCGCTCGGCCGTCATGCGGAAACGATCGGCCGCAAGGGTCTCCACCTGGGTCACCCCCGGGATCATCGCGAGCCGCCGGGCGATGCCTGGCCCTTCCGCCTCGACCTCCACGACGAAGCCCGCCCCGAGCACCTTGACGGCAAGCTCCGGCACCGCACCCATGAGCACGATCCGGCCTCCGCGGAACAGCGCGACGCGGTCGCAGACGCGCTGCACCTGGTCGAGCATATGAGACGACAGCAGCACGGTGACGCCTTCGGCTTTCAACTCCCCGATCAATCCGAGGAACTCCTGCGTTGCCTGCGGATCGAGTCCAGAGGTCGGCTCGTCGAGGATCGCGATCTCGGCGCGCTTCACGATGATCTCGGCCAGACCCAGTCGCTGCCGCATGCCGCGTGAGAACGTTGCCACACGCTTCTCGGCGACCTCGGCAAGACCGACGCGGGCGAGCGCGGCCTCAATCCGCGCTGCCCGCTCGGCGCGGGCCAGCCCCATCAGCTTGGCGGTGTAGGCGAGATTCTCCGTGGCCGTAAGCTGATCGTAGAAGCCGACCGCGTCCGGCAGATAGCCGACCCGCTGCTTGACCTTGAGCGGCTCGCGCGCCGGATTGAAGCCGAGCACGCTGACCTCGCCCGACGATATCTCGGTCAGGCCGAGCATCATCAGGATGGTGGTGGTCTTGCCGGCGCCGTTCGGGCCGAGCAGGCCGAACACCTCACCGCGGGCGATGCCAAAGTCGATGGAATCGACGGCGGCCGATTTTCCATAGCGCCTGGTCAGGCCGCGTGCGCTGATGACGAGATCGCCCGGCGCGCTATTGGTCTCGGTCTGTTGCTTGCTCATCGCCGTCCGAACCTCGCGACTGCACCAAGCATCAACAACAATGCGACGCCGATGACGCCCGCGCCTGCCACGCCCCATACCGTCGAGGTCGCGACGGTGATCCGGAACTGGCTCGAGGCGCTTTCGCCACGCGAGGTGGCGCGGATGGTCGCCTGGTAGTCGCCGGCCAGCGATTTGTCGCTCGGCGTGAGCAGCGCCTGCACCTCGCTGTCCTTGCCGGGAACGAGGCGGTCGATCGTGGCCGGCTCGAACGTCACCTTCCACCCGCTCGGCGCGGTCCCCGCCAGCGCGATGTTCTCGGCGGGCGCCGTGCCGGTGTTGGTCACGATGATCGGAATCGAGCTTTGCTTGCCCGCGACCGCACGCGCGCTCAAGAGGCCATCGCGACCGGAGATCTGGAGCTGCGGCTCGCCGACCACGTCGAGGGCGAGCTCGGTCGAGGCGGAAGCATCCTCTGCCTTCACGGTCACCTTCACCGGAAAATGGCCGGCATCGAGGGTGGTCGGGGGACGCACTTTCAGCTTGACGTCCTTGGACTGACCGGCCTCGATCGGAATCGAGGACAGCTCCTGCGTGCCGTAGGCCTCGGTGAACGAAGTCTCGAAATTGGCCGGTGCTTCGGCGGCGAGGCTGACGGTGAGGTTACGGCCAGAATCGTTCTTGATCGAGAGCGTGTAGTCGAAATTGGATTTCGGGCTGCCACGCAGCGATGGCAGGGTCGACTTCACCGTGAGTTTCGCAGGCAGATCCTTGGCGAGCGACACGGCGATGGGAAGCTCGGCGCTGCTGCCCTGCCCCTCGGCTTTCACCGTGAGTGTATGCGCGCTAAGGTCGGTGCCGGCGGGAATATCGAGCCTGAGCTGGAGCGCGACGCTGCCGTCGGGCGCCGGCATCGCCGCTCCGACGGGCTGGCCACCACCGAGCAGCGTTGCAGTCCAGCCGCTCGGCACGTTCGCGACCGAAAGCTGGTAGCGCTGCGGCGACAGACCATAATTTTGCAGGCGCAGAGAGATGTTGCTGGTCGTGCCGGGACGCACCGTGACCGCCGGATAGTCGGTCATGAGATAGAGGCCCTTGATGTCATGCGCCGTTTCGGCGGCATAAGCAGCTGGACTCAGCAGCATGAGGGCGAATGCAAGGCGCGCAACATCAAGCGCTCGCATGGATTTTCTCCTGCAAGAAAGGGGGATCAGGGATGGGCAACACGCCGCCGGATGACGATTGTGGCGGCGTGTCGGATCATGGGAGCAATCGTGACAAAGTTTGGGAGGCGAGGCGCCTTGCCAATTACAAGTCGGTGATTTCAGGCTTTTTCGGCTCAGACTTTAGTTTGAAAAAGCTCGCGCCTCGAAAATTAACATATCGTAATGCGATATATTTGCAGCGACACTGAAAGTCGCCAAGGCAGCAACGCTAAAGGCCGCGAATCTTCCGGCATCGATCGGCTGCCGGTTCAGCCGCCGCGCCTCGGCCCCGTCCTTGCAGCCGTAGCTGATGCCCTTGCAGTGCAGCATGTTCTGGTTCCAGTTCATGGTGTCATTCGGCAAGCGCGTGCCGGTGATGCCGCTCTACGCCGCCTTCGTGATTCCGCTCCTCGCCGTGATGATGCTGCGCATGATCGCGATAGCCGCCAACCAACCCCAACGGACGGCTGAAGCGGGCTGAACCTCCATCAGCCCTGCGGCAGTAGCCCGAGCCGTTTGGCGATGATGCGGTCGAATGTCCGTTTCGGCAGCACGACGCCGATCAGATGGCGCAGTCGGTCCGGCGTGATCTGGTAGCGCACCTTGGGGCTTGCGGCGGTCAGCGCCTCGAACACGATCTCGGCAATCCGCTCGGCGGGCAGTCCGTTGGCGCCGAGCTCCATCATGAAGGCCATGACCTTCTTGAGCGCCGGCAGATAGGGCGAGTTCTTATAGATCGAGAGATCGATCTGTTCGGCCTTGCTCCAGATCGGCGTCTTCACCGCGCCGGGTGCGACGATGATGACGTCGATGCCGAACAGCATCAGCTCGCGGCGCAGGCTCTCTGACAGGCCCTCTATCGCGTGCTTGGAGGTGCAATACGGCGCTGACAGCGGATTGCCATTCTTGCCTGCGACCGAGCTGATCATCACGATCCGGCCCTTCGGCCCCTTCAGCGAGGGATCAGCGCCAAGCAGCGGCCCGAACGCCTGCGTCGCGATGACAGGGCCGATGACATTAATGTCCATCTGACGGCGGAAATCATCGGCCGACAATTCGAGCACGGGACCGGCGACGGCGATCCCGGCATTGTTGACGAGGCCCGCCAGCGTCTCGCCGCCCAGCCCTTCGCGCACCTGGCGCGCGGCGGCCAGCACGGCAGCCTCGTCGGTGACGTCGAACAGCAGCGGCGTGAAGTTCGCGCGGAACTCGCTCGTGAGCCGGTCGGCATCGGCCTGCTTGCGGACGCTGCCGAAGACGCGATAGCCGCGTCCGACCAGAAATTTCGCAATGGCCCAGCCAATGCCGGTGGACGCGCCGGTGACGACGACAGATCGCATGACCCTTCCCCCTCTTATGGCCCGGCGATCATGTAGGAGAAGGCGCCTCCACCGCAATGCCCCCAGGTTCTCAAGCCGCGCAGCGGCGACTTTTTTCAAGGCTGTGCCGTGCCGCAAGAAGGCGCATCGGATGTCGGTTCTCAAGATGAGGGGGCGTACGGACGCCGCGGAATGCGATTGATTGCGCCTTGAAAGCGCGGATGAAGAGCCGAATCCTAGACTCTGAAGACACAGGGCTTTTGGTGATTGCGACTTCTGAAAAAGTTCTGAAAAACGACGCGAGCCCAAGAATATGGTTTAAGCGTCAGTTCTTGGCTCTGTGCGAGCACTTCAACTCGCGCAGAATTTGAATGAAGCAGCAATGCTTCACGCGATATGGACGATATGAAAAGAGCGAGACCGCTGTTTGCGACCTCGCTCAGATATAGTCGCGAAGATTTAAGATTTGGTTTGGCGCGTGAATCTTTTGCTTCATTCGTCATTCCGGGGCGCGACGAAGTCACGAACCCGGAATCCAGAGATCATCGGTCGAGATTCCGGGTTGCGCTTCGCGCCCCCCGGAATGACGGCGTAGCCGTCAGTTCTTCGACTTGTCGACCAGCGCGCCCTTCTTGATCCAGGGCATCATGTCACGCAGCTTCGCGCCCACTTCCTCGATCGGATGCGCAGCGAGCTTGGCGCGGGTCGCCTTGAACGAGGTCTGGTTGACCTTGTTCTCGAGCATCCAGTCGCGGGCGAATTTGCCGCCCTGGATGTCGGCGAGAACGCGCTTCATCTCGGCCTTGGTCTCGGCGGTCACGATGCGCGGCCCAGTGACGTACTCGCCGTACTCAGCCGTGTTCGAGATCGAGTAGTTCATGTTGGCGATGCCGCCTTCATAGATCAGGTCGACGATCAGCTTCACTTCGTGCAGACACTCGAAATAGGCCATCTCCGGAGCGTAGCCTGCTTCAACCAGGGTTTCGTAGCCGCCCTTGATCAGCTCGACCAGGCCGCCGCAGAGCACGACCTGCTCGCCGAACAGATCGGTCTCGCACTCTTCCTTGAAGGTGGTCTCGATGATGCCGGCGCGGCCGCCACCAACAGCGGAGGCGTAGGACAGGCCGAGATCATGGGCATTGCCCGAGACATCCTTGGCGATCGCGATCAGGCAGGGCACGCCGCCGCCGCGCTGGTATTCCGAGCGCACCGTGTGGCCGGGACCCTTTGGCGCAATCATCAGCACGTCGAGATCGGCGCGCGGATCGAGCAGGTTGAAGTGGACGTTGAGGCCGTGCGCGAAAACGAGGGCGGCGCCCTTCTTCATGTTGTCGTGCAGGTGCTCGCGATAGATGTCGCCCTGGAGCTCGTCCGGGGTCAGCATCATGACCAGGTCGGCCCATTTGGCGGCTTCGGCGACTTCCATCACCTTGAAGCCAGCGGCTTCCGCCTTCTTGACCGAGCCCGAGTCCTTGCGCAGCGCAATGGCGACTTCCTTGACGCCGGAGTCCTTCAGGTTGAGCGCATGGGCGTGACCCTGGCTGCCATAGCCGACGATGGCGACCTTCTTGCCCTTGATCAGGTTCAGGTCGGCGTCGCGATCGTAATAAACACGCATAGTCGTTTCCTCGTTCAGGGCCAGAATCGGCCGATAGTCAGTGTCCGAAGGGTGAAATTTGCGGATTTCGGGGGCTGTCTAGAGCATTTTCAGCCCTTAGGGAAACCCGTTTCTGCATGGAAATCCGCGACATCATGCATCCATGAAAACGGGGTAGAGGGAGGCGAGCAGCAGGAGCGCCATCAGGATATTGAAGGCGCGGACCAGGCGCTCCGAGGTCAGCACCGGTCGTAGTGCAGTGCCAAAGAAGGCCCAGACCACCGTCGAGGCGGTGCCGACAAGCAGGCTGATCAGAGTCTGGATTGCGATGTTCAGGGGGAACTGAGCAATGGCGGCATAGGCGGTGATGGTGCCGATCACGATCACCCAACCCTTGGCGTTGATCCACTGGAACATCGCCGCGCCCCAGAAGGTCATCGGACCGCGGCCGTCCGCCTCGCCCGGTTTGGTCGGGCCGGAGAAGGCGATCATTGCAGCGAGATAAATCAGGTACGCTGCGCCTGCATATTTCAGGATGGTCTGGAGGATCGGATAGGCCAGGAAGACGGTGCCGAGCCCAAGGCCAACGGTGCCGACCATGAAAGCAAAGCCGAGCACAATGCCGACGATGTGCGGAATGGTGCGGCGGAAGCCATAGGTCAGGCCGGAGGACAACAGCATGATGTTGTTCGGTCCGGGCGTGAAGTACATCACCACCATGAAGGCGAGGAAGGCGTAGAACAGCGAGTAGGCCATATTCACCTCACGCGGTCTTCGGCACGATTTGCGGGCGCTTTGCCAGCACCATCACCGCAATACCACCAATCACGGTCAGCATGCCGGCAAGACGCAGCGGCCCGAACCGCTCGCCAAACACGATGCTGGAGGCCGCTGAGCCGACGAACGGCACCAGCAGCGCGAACGGCACAATTTGCGCCGCGGGATAGTCACGCAGCAGCCGGCCCCACAGCCAATAGGCTATGCTGGTGGAAATCGCGCCGACCATCAGCAGGCAGACGAGGCCGGTCAGCGACATGTGGATCAGCGAGTGGAAGGTCGGCACCGGCCCGTTGACGACGAGCGCCAGCGCGAACAGCGGCACCGCGGCCGTGAGGCACAGCCAGGCGAACAGATCGAACATCGGCGCACCGCGGGCGCCGCGCAGCAGGAGATTGCCGACGGCAAAGCAGATCGGGGCAATCATCAGCACCGCGAAAGCGACGACGCTGAAATCATAACCCACGGTGCCGCAGATCATCAGCAGCCCGACGGCCGCGATGACGATGCCGAGCGTCTGCACCGGCGTTGGACGCTCGCCGAATGCGATCGCCGCGAAGCCGATCGTAAACAGCGCCTGGCTTTGCACGACGACAGAGGTCAGCCCCACCGGCACGCCATGGGCGATGCCGTAGGCCTGGCTCAGGAACTGCCCGAGAAAAAGCGTAAAACTGATCGCGATCAGGAGCGACCAGGCGACCTTCGGCTTGGGAATGAACAGGCACGGCACCGCGGCAATGGAAAAGCGCATCGCCGTCATCAACTCCGGCGAAAACTCGTCGAGCGCGATTCGGCTCGCCACAAAGGCAAGCCCCCAGATGATCGCCACCAGGAGGGCGATGAGAATGTCGGCCGGCTTCATTGTTGTTTCCGGTTCTGCCCTGTCGGGCAGCCCTGTTTGTTGTTCTGGTCTAGCCTTGCTCGCCGGCTTTCGGTTTGCGTAAGAGATAAGTGCCGTGCATCGGTGCGTGGTAGTCGGCCGAGACCAGCGTGAAACCGACATCGGCCAGCATTCGCTCCATCACCCAGCCGAAGGTGGAATATTCGTCGCGCATATGCGTGACGACGCTTTCGCGCGTAAAATCGTGGTTCTTGATATGGTAATCGGCCCATTGCTCGACGTCACGCTCGATCGCATCGGGCATCGAGGCGTAGACGATATCACGCAAATAAAAGCTCGCCCCGGGCTTGAGTGCGCGAAAGATCCGCGACATCGCCACCGCCTTCCAAAAATCCGGCAAATGATGCAGCGTGAATTCACTGACGATGAGGTCGTAGGATTCCGGCCGATAGGCGAAGCTGAGCAGGCCGGCGGACTGGGTCGCGACCTTTGCCTTGTGATCACGAGCGTAGATTTCGGCCAGTGCCAGCATCGCTGGCGAGATGTCGATGGCGTCGACCTCGGCGCCCATCAGCGCGGCCTCGGTGGCGAGAACGCCGTTGCCGCAGCCGATGTCGGCGATCCGCCAGCCGCGCTGCACTCCCAGCATTTTCAGCGCGGCGCGCGCCCGCAGATCGGCATCGTCGTGGGCATCGTAGATCGACGCCACCGCGGGCCCGATGCCCATCCGGTTCCGCTCGTTATAGTACCAGTCGCGCGCCAGCATGGGTCACATTCCTTCAGGCCCGCGACCGATCGCGGCAACACCGGTGCGCGACACCTCGACAAGGCCGAGCGGGCGCATCAGGTCGACAAACTGGTTGATCTTGTCCGTATTGCCTGTGATCTCGAACACAAAGCTCTCGGTGGTGGCATCGATCACGCGGGCGCGGAAGGCATCCGCCAGCCGCAGCGCCTCGACACGGTGCTCGCCCTCTCCCCGTACCTTGACCATAGCTAGCTCGCGCTCGATCGAGCGCTTGGTCTGGGTCATGTCAACGACGCGATAGACCGGAATCATCCGATCGAGCTGGTGCTTGATCTGCTCGATCACCATCGGTGTGCCCGTGGTGACGATGGTGATGCGCGACAGATGCTTCTGGCTCTCCGTTTCGGAGACCGTGAGGCTCTCGATGTTGTAGCCGCGCCCGGAGAACAGGCCGATGACGCGCGCGAGCACGCCGGGCTCGTTCTGCACGAGCACCGACAGCGTGTGCGTCTCGTTCGGATCGTGACGGTCCTCGATGAAATAGGCGGATGCAGGCTGGTTCATTGTCGTCCCCCTCAAATGTCTTAAGCGCTCACACCAGCGCCTTGCCGCCGGCGAACGCTTTTGCGGTGGCCTCATCGTTGGCCTGCTCGGGCAGCAGCATTTCGTTGTGCGCCTTGCCGGATGGGATCATCGGGAAGCAGTTTTCCAGCGCCGCAACCCGGCAATCGAACAGCACGGGGCGCTTGACCGAGATCATCTCCTTGATGGCGCCGTCGAGATCGGCTGGCTTAGTGACCTGGAGGCCGACGCCGCCATAGGCTTCCGCCAGCTTGACGAAATCCGGCAGCGCCTCGGAGTAGGAATGCGACAGCCGGTTGCCGTGGAGCAGTTGCTGCCACTGCCGCACCATGCCCATGTATTGGTTGTTCAGGATGAAAATCTTGATCGGCAGCTCGTACTGCACCGCCGTCGACATCTCCTGCATCGTCATCTGCACTGAGGCATCGCCCGCGATGTCGATGACGAGGCTGTCGGGATGGGCGACCTGCACCCCTATCGCGGCCGGCAGGCCGTAGCCCATGGTGCCGAGACCGCCCGACGTCATCCAGCGATGCGGCTCCTCGAAGCCGTAGAATTGCGCCGCCCACATCTGGTGCTGGCCGACTTCGGTCGTGATGTAGGTGTCCTTGCCGCGCGTCGCCTCGAACAGGCTCTGGATCGCGTGCTGCGGCAGGATGACGTCGTTGCTCTTCTTGTAATAGAGCGAGTTGCGGGCGCGCCACTGCGCGATCTGCTGCCACCAGGTCTTGATGTCGGGCTTCTTCGCCTCGGCCTTGAACACCTGGAGAATGTCGCCCAGGATGTTGCCGCAATCGCCGATGATCGGCACATCGACGCGGATGTTCTTGTTGATCGAGGACGGATCGATGTCGATGTGGATCTTCTTCGAGTGTGGCGAGAACGCATCGACACGGCCGGTGATGCGGTCGTCGAAGCGCGCGCCGACGCACAGCATGACGTCGCAATCGTGCATCGACATGTTGGCTTCGTAGGTGCCGTGCATGCCCAGCATGCCGAGCCAGTTCTTGCCCGACGCAGGGTAGGCACCGAGACCCATCAGCGTCGAGGTGATCGGAAAGCCGGTGATCTCGACCAGTTCGCGCAGCAGCTTGGTGGCTTCAGGGCCCGAATTGATGACGCCGCCCCCGCTGTAGATCACCGGACGCTTGGCATGGGCGAGCAGCGAGACCGCTTTACGGATCTGCGTCGCATCGCCCTTCACGCGCGGCGCGTAGGAGCGGTGCACGTCGGACTTGCGCGGCGGATGATAGGTGCCAGTCGCGAACTGCACATCCTTGGGAACGTCGACCAGCACCGGGCCCGGACGGCCCGTGGTCGCAACGTAGAAGGCTTCGTGCAGGACTTTGGCGAGATCGTTGACGTCACGCACCAGCCAATTGTGCTTGGTGCAGGGACGCGTGATGCCGACGGTGTCGCATTCCTGGAACGCGTCATTGCCGATCAGATGCGTCGGCACCTGGCCGGAGATGCAGACCAGCGGGATCGAGTCCATCAGCGCGTCGGTCAACGGCGTCACCATGTTGGTGGCCCCGGGACCGGAGGTCACCAGCGCGACACCGGGCTTGCCGGTCGAGCGGGCGTAGCCCTCGGCGGCGTGGCCCGCGCCCTGCTCGTGGCGAACCAGGATGTGCTGGACCTCGCTCTGCTGGAAAATTTCGTCGTAGATCGGAAGCACGGCGCCGCCGGGATAGCCGAAAATGTCGGTCACGCCGTGATCAAACAGCGCGCGAACGATCATCGCGGCGCCGGTCATCTGGTTCGGATCGTGGCTCTTGTCGCTCATTGGCTTGCTCCGGATGCGCTGTTGTCAGCGGCTTCGTTCGTGTCGGGTTCGGGAAATAAAAAAGGCCCCGAAGAGGGACCCGCACACCGCCTGTCATGTGGATGGCAGCTAGCCACCCGCGGCGGTGTGCCTGGGTACGACGGCGATAAGGAGTTCGGTAATAATGTTACGCATGGCAGGCGCTCGGCTTCCCAAAGGTTGCGCGAAACATAGCGGCCAAAGCCCGGATGTCA
Source organism: Bradyrhizobium diazoefficiens (assembly GCF_016599855.1). Lineage (NCBI taxonomy): Bacteria > Pseudomonadati > Pseudomonadota > Alphaproteobacteria > Hyphomicrobiales > Nitrobacteraceae > Bradyrhizobium > Bradyrhizobium diazoefficiens. The sequence goes on from NZ_CP067041.1 coordinate 5,671,650, forward strand.
AGGCAATGCGGCCGTCCCCGCGCGATTTTGGCAGTGTAGCGGCGTTCCCGGGGTCCGGCGAGAGGGAAATGACGGAACCCGGGCACAAAAGCGTCACCCAGAAGCTTGGGCGGCGACGGCGGCGGCCGCCAGCCATCCCCGCGCCGCCTCCGGTTTGACCCATTCGAATTCGGGCAATTGGTGCCGGAACCAGGTGAACTGCCGCTTGGCATAGTGGCGGGTGTCGGCCCGGCCGATCGTAGCGGCCTCCTCCAGGCTGAGTTCACCACGCAGGTGCCGGATCAGGGCGGGGACGCCGTGGGCCTTCATGGCCGGCAGCAGGGGATCGAGACCACGAGTGGCGAGCCGCTCGACCTCGTTGAGGACGCCGGCGCCCAGCATCACGTCGAAACGGGCATCGATGCGGGCATAGAGCTCGTCGCGTTCGGGCGCGAGAAACGCCGCGCGAAAGCTATCCTTCGGCAACAGCGGCGGCTGGCCGTCATGGTGCCAATCGAGCAGCGAGCGGCCGGTCGCCTCGAATACTTCGAGCGCGCGCGCGATCCGGGTGCGGTCGCGCCGGTTCAATCGCTCGGCCGCGCGCGGATCACGGCGTGCAAGTTCAGCATGCAGCGTCTCGATGCCGTTCCGCTCCAGCCGCGCGCGCACGTCCTCGCGGATCTCCGCGGGGATCGGCGGCACCAAGGAGAGGCCCGCTGTCAGCGCCTTGAAATACAATCCGGTGCCGCCGATGAAGATCGGCAGACGGCCCTCGGTCTGCGCTTCTTCCAGCGTCTTCGCGGCATCAGCTACCCACGCGCCGGCCGAAAAGTTCACGGCCGCATCGACATGGCCGTAGAGGCGGTGCGGGACACGCGCCTCCTCATCCTGCGTGGGACGGGCCGTGATGATACGGAGATCGCGATAGACCTGCATGGAATCGGCATTGATGACGACGCCGCCTGCGCTGAGAGCAAGCTCCAGCGCCAGCGCCGACTTGCCGCTGGCGGTCGGGCCTGCGATAAGCACGGCCTTGCCAACATGCCTTCTGACTTGCCTCTCGCTCACGAAAACCTCAAATGTCCCTCGTCGCCACGCTGATCTGCAACCCAAACAATCCCGCGCTCGACTCCACCATTGTCGACGGCGCCCGCGCCGTGCTGCCGCAGGCCCAGCCGGCGCACTGGCTGTTCGACGGGGTTGCGGTCGACATCCCCTTTGGCGCCGACAGTAACCTCGAAGGCGACCGTCACGCTATCGAAGAGCGGCTGCGTGAGCTTCGCGGCGACCTGCCCATCGACATCGTCGTGCAGCCGGTCGGCTTCCGGCGCAAGAAACTTTTTCTCGCCGACATGGATTCGACCATGATCGGCCAGGAATGCATCGACGAGCTCGCCGATTTTGCCGGGCTCAAGGCCCACGTCGCCGCCATCACCGAACGCGCGATGCGCGGCGAGATCGAGTTCGAGCCGGCACTGCGCGAGCGCGTCGCACTGCTTAAGGATCTCCCCGCCAGTGTCGTCGACAAGGTGCTGGCTGAGCGCATCACACTGACCCCGGGCGGCCGAGAGGTGGTCGCAACCATGCGCGCCCACGGCGCCTATACCTGCCTCGTCTCCGGCGGTTTCACGCTGTTCACGCGCGCGGTTGCCGCCAAGCTCGGCTTCCAGGAGAACCGCGCCAACGAGCTCGTCGTGCGCGACGGCAAATTCACCGGCGAGGTGAAGGAGCCGATCCTGGGCCGTGCCGCCAAGCTCGCCACGCTGGTGGATTTGATGGAATCGTTCGATCTCGACGACATCGACTCGGTCGTCGTCGGCGACGGCGCCAACGATCTGGCGATGATCCAGGCGGCGGGGCTGGGTGTAGCGTATCACGCCAAGCCGGCGGTCGCGGCTGCGGCAGCGGCACGGATCGATCACGGCGATCTCACTGCATTGCTTTATGCGCAGGGGTATCGGCGGGACCAGTTCGTGGAAGCGTAGACGCGAGTCGTTCCGGGATGGTGCGCAAGCACCAGACCTCAGGTGCGCAACTGCGCACCGGGGAACCTCGAGATTCCGGGTTCGATGCTGCGCATCGCCCGGAATGGCCGAATGAATTACTGCACGCTCAGCGCCACGAAGCGCAATTCGCCGTCGCCGTTCGAGACCAGCAGCAATGCGGACTTCTTGCCATCCTTCTTGAGCTGCTCGACGCGCTTCTGGATGTCCGCACCGCTCGAAACCGCTTCCTGCGCGACTTCGACGATGACGTCGCCGGCGGAGAGCCGCTTCTCGGCGGCGTCCGAATTAGCGTCGACATTGGTGACGACCACACCTTTGACGCTGTCCTTGATCTTGTAGCGCGTGCGCAGATCCTTGTTCAGCACGGCGAGATCGAGGCCGAGCGCCTTTTGCGTCACCAGCTTCTCCGGCGGAGGCTCGTCGGTCTTCACTGCGGCCTGCACCTTCTCCGGATCCTGCAGGCGGCCGAGCGTGACCTTCTTGGTCTGCTCCTCGCCCTTGCGGATGACGACGACGTCGACTTCCTTGCCGACCGCGGTGTCGGCGACAACACGGGACAGGTCCTTCGGGTCCTTGACGTCCTTGCCGTCGAACTTGACGACGACGTCGCCCGGCTCGATGCCGGCGGGCTTCGCCGGCCCCTTGTCGTCGACGCCGGCGACCAGCGCGCCGCGCGCCGGCTTGACGTTGAGGCTCTCGGCAATCTCGTCGGTGACGCTCTGGATGCGCACGCCGAGCCAGCCGCGACGCAATTCGCCGAACTGGCGGAGCTGGTCGACGACGCCCGCGACCGTCTTCGACGGCACGGCAAATCCGATGCCGATCGAGCCGCCGGAGGGCGAGATGATCAGGGTGTTGACGCCGATGACGTCGCCTTCGAGGTTGAACAGCGGACCGCCCGAATTGCCGCGATTGATGGCGGCGTCAGTCTGGATGTAGCTGTCATAGGGACCGGAGGAGATGTCGCGGTTCTTGGCCGAGACGATGCCCGCGGTCACCGTGCCGCCGAGGCTGAACGGATTGCCGATCGCGACCACCCAGTCGCCGAGGCGCAGCTTGTCGGAGTCGCCGAACTTCACCGCGACCAGCGGCTTCGGCGGCTTGAACTTCAGGACGGCGAGGTCGGTCTTCTTGTCGACACCGACCAGCTCGGCCTTGATCTTGGTGCCGTCGTTGAGGATGACATTGATCTCGTCGGCGTCGGCGATGACGTGGTTGTTGGTGACGACGACGCCCGACGTGTCGATGATGAAGCCGCTTCCGAGCGAGTTAGTCTTGTGCGGCGGGCCGCTGCCGTTGTCGCCACCCTTGCCGCCGCCGGGGCCTTTGCGGTTCTTGAAGAAGTCATCGAAGAATTCCTCGAAGGGCGAGCCGGGCGGCAATTGCGGCATGGTATTGCTGCCGCCGCCCTTGGCCTCGACGGTCTGCGAGGTCGAGATGTTGACGACCGCGTCGATCACCTTTTCGGCGACGTCGGCAATGCCCTCCGGTCCGCGAGCATAAGACGGCGGGCTGAACGCGCTGAAGGCGCCGATGGCGAGCGCAGCCAGCCCAAGTCGCAAGCGGATTGGTCGCAAGCGGGTCGGGGCAATGGTGGCAGCGGTCATTGTGATCTCCAGAGAAAAGGATTCGGCCTCAAGACTGCGCTCGAACGGGGACACGGCGCAAGCGCGGAGCTTAACGGGCCTCAAGACCCGCATAATACGGCGAAAACCCGCCCCTCGCCTTCACTTTGGCGTTGGCGCGTCGCTCAGACGGGGCGTCGCATCACCCAGATCAGGATCAGGCCGGCCACGGCGGAACCGATCCCGACCGCCCGCAGGATATTGTCCGGCGTGGCGATGGCGCTCTTCATGGCCTTGCGCATCCAATTCGGACTGGCCGCGAACATCAAACCTTCCAGCACGAACAGGATACCTAAGCCGATGAGGAAGTCGGCGAACGCAATGGACCTCATCGGATTGGAACCTCCCGTGGTGCTGTTCTTGTTTGGACAAAGGGCGGCCAAACCTGCCGCCGATGTCTAGCTTACGGTTTTGCCGGCGTCTCGGTCGCCGTCTTGCCGGACGGGTTACCAAAATACCGGAAGAAATCCGAGTCCGGCCGCAGCAGGAAGCGGGTGTCATTCGGCTTCAGCCCGCTTTCGTACGCGGTCATCGACCGGTAGAACGCGAAGAAGTCAGCATCCTTGCCATAGGCTTCGGCAAAGAGACGGTTGCGCTCGGCGTCACCCACACCGCGCGTCTGCTCGGCCTGCGAGTTCGCTTCGGCAATGATCACGGTGACATCGCGGTCGGCCTTGGAGCGGATTTCCTGCGCCTTCTGGCCGCCTTGCGCGCGGAATTCGGCTGCTTCGCGCTGGCGCTCAGATTTCATCCGGTCGTACACCGCCTGGCTGTTCTGTTCCGGCAGATCGGCGCGACGGATCCGGACGTCGACGACCTCGATGCCGTAACCGCCGGCCTCACGATCCAGTTGATCGCGGATGCGCCCCATCAGCTTCTCGCGCTCGTCGCGCACCACCGTGATGAAGTTGACCTCACCCAGAACGCGGCGCAACGCCGCGTTCAAGAGCGAAGTGAGCTGGAGGTTGGCCGCCTGGATCGAGCCGACGCTCTGATAGAACCGCAGCGCGTCCTTGATGCGGTAGCGCGCGAAGGCGTCGACCACGAGCCGCTTCTGGTCGGCGGCAATGACCTCTTGGGAGGGGTTCTCGAGGTCCAAGATCCGCTTGTCGATGTTGATCACGGAGTTCCAGGGGGCCTTGAAGTGCAGCCCGGGGTCGGTAACGACGTCCACCGGCTTGCCGAATTGCAGCACGATGGTCTGCTCGGTCTGCTGCACCGTGAACAGCGACATATAGCCGACGATCACGACCAGAAGCGCCGCAAGCAGCGCGACGATGCCTGTAACGGGAGACCTCATCTTGTGCCTCCGCTCGGCTGCTGGCCTGTCGTCGTCGGCCTCTTGGCCGACAATTCATTCAGCGGCAGATAGGGCACGACGCCCTGGCCCGAGGAGCCCCCGTCGTAGATGAGCTTGTCCGATCCGCCGAGCACGCGCTCCATGGTCTCCAGATAGATCCGTTCACGCGTCACGTCGGGTGCCTTCTTGTATTCCTCGTACACTTTCAGGAAGCGTGAGCTCTGGCCTTTGGCCTCGGCGACCGCCTGCTCCTTATAGCCTTCGGCGCCCTGCAGGATCTTGGCCGCTTGGCCGCGCGCTTCCGGCACGACCTTGTTGGCATAGGTCTGCGCTTCGTTCTGCAGCTGCTCCAGGTTGGCGCGCGCCGCCTGCACGTCACGGAAGGCATCGATCACCTGCGCCGGCGGGTCGACCTTCTGCATCTGCACCTGGGTGATCTGGATGCCGGCGCCATAGCCGTCGAGCGTCTTCTGCATCAGATCCTGCACGGTGGTTTCGGTCTGCGTCCGCGCTCCGGTCAGGATCGGCTGGATGTCGGAACGGCCGATCACCTCGCGCATCGCGCTTTCGGCGACCGCCTTCACGGTGCCCTCGGGGTTCTGGATGTTGAACAGGAAGTTGCCGACGCCATTAGGCTTGATGCGCCAGAGCACGGTGAAGTCGACATCGACGATGTTCTCGTCGCCGGTCAGCATGAGGCTCTCTTCCGGCACGTCACGGATGGAGCGGCCGCGCCGGGCCGGATCCTCGATCAGCGTCATCCCGATGGAAATGGTAGACACGCGCAGCGCCTTCGGCAGCAGCACGGTCTCGATCGGATAGGGCAGATGATAGTTCAGGCCCGGGTCCACCGTGCGAACGTGCTTGCCGAAGCGCAGCACGACGCCTTGCTCTTCGGACTGCACGCGGAAGAAGCCCGACAGCAGCCAGAGCGCGACGATGATGAGCAAAATCAGCGTGATGCCCATGCCGGAGAAAAAACCGCCCGGCATGATCTGCTGGAGCCGGTCCTGGCCGCGCCGCAGAAGGTCCTCCAGATCCGGCGGCCTCGGCCCGACCGGTTGCGGGCCTGAGCCCCACGGTCCCTTCGGACCCGAGCCCCACGGGCCACCGCCCTGATTCTTCCACGGCATTCGACGCTCTCCTCGGCAGACCGGGACTAGAACTGATCCGGCCCGCAATGTCCGGTCCGGCTTTATAGGGGACCGAAAGGGCCCTTACAACGCAAGCCTGACCGTCTCACGAGCTATGCTCGGGGGCGGAAAAGTCAATGTAAACATTGGCGAATGCAGTTAACGGGACGGCCGCCGACGATATGTCACATAGGAGAAGTCGGCGCTGTCGTCGGGTCCCGCGGGATGACGGACGCGGCTTGTTTCGTCCCATTGCGCCTTGTCGATCGTGAAAAGCGTGTCGCCGTCGGGCCGCGCATGGACTTCCGTGATCTCAAGGCGATCGGCGCAATCGAGCCATTGCCGGAAGATTTCGGCGCCGCCGATCACGGCGATTTCAACGGCTGAACGCCGTAGAGCATCGCCAAGCGCAACCGCACCGGCGTACGCCGCCGATGTCGTGACCACGGCGCCGGCGGCGCGGTAGTCCGCATCGCGCGTGATCACGATGTTGGTGCGGCCGGGCAGCGGCCGGCGCCCGGGTAAGGATTCAAAGGTCTTGCGGCCCATGATCACGGGCTTGCCGATGGTAAGCGCCTTGAAGCGCGCCATGTCGGATTTCAACCGCCATGGGATCGCATTGCCGGCGCCGATAACGCCGTTCTCCGCGATCGCAACGACGAAGACAATCGCCATCAGGACGCACTCCCCGCAAGCCGCGTCAGCGCAGAACCACTGACTCGGCACAGCGTCCAGTCGTCCAGCATCACGGCGCCGAGCGATTTGTAGAATGCGATCGACGGCCCATTCCAGTCGAGCAGCGCCCATTGCAGGCGCGACCAGCCGTTATCGACGCATTCTTTCGCCAGATGGATCAGCAGCGCCTTGCCGAGGCCCCTGCCCCGATGCGACGGCCGCACATACAAATCTTCAAGGTAAATGCCGTGGCGGCCGCTGAACGTGGAGAAATTCAGGAACCACACCGCAAAGCCGACCGGCTCGCCGTTCCACTCGGCAATCGCACAAAACAGCCGCGGATCGCTGCCGAACAAGGCGTCGGCAATCATCGCTTCGGTCGCCTCGACCTCATGCGAGAGCTTTTCGTATTCGGCGAGCTCGCGGACGAAATCAAGAACGAGCCCAGCCTCGCTCGCGCGCGCACGGCGGATGTTGACGGACATCGGCGCTAGACCGCGACTTCCGCCTTGATGTGCGGATGCGGATCGTAGCCGACGAGCTCGAAATCCTCGAAGCGGAAAGAGAAGATGTCCTTCACGTCAGGATTGATCCGCATCACCGGCAGCGCACGCGGCGCACGGGTGAGCTGGAGCCGCGCCTGCGCCAGATGGTTGGAATACAGATGGGTGTCGCCGAACGAATGCACGAAGTCGCCGGGCTTCAGCCCGGTGACCTGCGCCACCATCATGGTGAGCAGCGCGTAGGAGGCGATGTTGAAGGGCACGCCGAGGAACACGTCGGCCGAGCGCTGATAGAGCTGGCACGACAGCTTGCCGTTCGCGACATAGAATTGGAACAGGCAATGGCACGGCGGCAGCGCCATCTTGTCGACCTCGGCCGGATTCCAGGCCGAGACGATCAGGCGGCGCGAGTCCGGATTGCGCTTGATCATGTCGACGACGTCAGCGATCTGGTCGATGCTGCGGCCGTCCGGCGCGGGCCAGGAGCGCCACTGATGACCATAAACAGGGCCGAGATCGCCGTTGGCGTCCGCCCACTCGTCCCAGATGGTGACGCCGTTATCGCGCAGATATTGGACGTTGGTGTCGCCCTTCAGGAACCACAACAGCTCATGCACGATCGCCTTCAGCGGCAGCCGCTTGGTGGTCAACATCGGGAAGCCGGCGGACAGATTGAAGCGCATCTGATGGCCGAACACCGACAGCGTGCCGGTGCCGGTCCGGTCGGTCTTCTCGGCGCCGTCTGAAAGAATCCGCTCGAGCAGGTCCTGATATTGGTGCATGTGCCAATAAGCCTTTCGGAAGGCGGCGAAAGTAACGGCCGCCCCCGCGCTGCGACAGCGGCGATTCGCTGTCGGTACCAATTATACCCCGAAAAATGAGCATTCCCGGCTCAAACGACAAGGGACGGAACTTGCGTCCCGCCCCCAATCTAACCTCTTGTTAATACCGGCCAAGTCGGCAGACGCCGGCATCAGTTCTCGGATTCGGTGAACACCTCGTCGCGCTTGGACCGCAGCATTGGCAGCAGCGTGAGCACCAGCAGGAACGCGGCGATCGCAAGCAGCACGGCCGAGAGCGGACGCGTCAGGAACACGCTCCAGTCGCCGCGCGAGATCAAGAGCGCACGGCGCAGGTTCTCTTCCATCAGCGGTCCGAGCACCATGCCGAGCAGCAGCGGCGCCGGCTCGAAATCGTGCTTGATCAGCCAATAGCCGACCAGACCGAATACACCTGCGAGGATGACGTCGACCGGCGCGTTGTTCACCGAGTAGATGCCGATCGCGCAGAAGATCACGATCGAGGGGAACATCAGCCGGTACGGCACGCGCAGCAGGCGGACCCAGATGCCGACCAGTGGCAGGTTAATGATGATCAGCATCAGATTGCCGATCCACATCGAGGCGATCATGCCCCAGACGAGGTCGGGCTGCTTCTGCATCACCTGCGGACCCGGCACGATACCGTGGATCGTCATCGCACCCACCATAAGCGCCATCACCGCGTTCGGCGGGATACCGAGCGTCAACAGCGGGATGAAAGAGGTCTGCGCGGCGGCGTTGTTGGCGCTCTCCGGCGCCGCCACGCCCTCGATGGCGCCGCGGCCGAACCGCTTCGGATCCTTGGCGAGCTTCTTCTCAAGCGTGTAGGCCGCGAACGACGCGATCACCGCGCCGCCGCCCGGCAAGATGCCGAGGATCGAGCCGAGCGCGGTGCCGCGCAGGATCGCAGGCGTCGAGTCGATCAGGTCCTTCCTGGTCGGCATCAAGCCGGTGATCTTCTGCTGCACGAGATCGCGGTTCATGTCGGCGCCGGCGTCGAGATTGCGGATGATTTCGGCAAAGCCAAACACGCCCATCGCGACCGTCGCGAAGCCGAGACCGTCGGCAAGTTCCGGAATGTTGAAGGCCATGCGCGAGGCGCCGGTCTCGATGTCCGAGCCGACCATCGACAGCAACAGGCCGAACACAATCATCGCGATCGCTTTCAGCACCGAGCCTTTCGCCAGCACCACCGCAAAGATCAGGCCGAGGACCATTAGCGAAAAATATTCGGCCGGACCGAACGCCAGCGCGAGCTTGGTCAAGGGCGCGCCGAGTACGGCGATCAGCACGGTCGCGACGCAGCCGGCGAAGAACGAGCCGATCGCGGCGATCGCCAGCGCCGGGCCGGCGCGGCCCTGCTTTGCCATCTGGTGGCCATCGATGGCGGTGACGACCGATGTCGCTTCACCGGGAATGTTGACCAGGATCGACGTGGTCGAGCCGCCATACTGGGCGCCGTAATAGATGCCGGCGAGCATGATCAGCGCGCCGACCGGCGGCAGTCCGAAGGTGATCGGCAGCAGCATCGCGACCGTTGCGATGGTGCCGATGCCCGGCAGCACGCCGACCAGCGTGCCGACGAGCGCGCCGATCAGGCACATCAGCAGGTTGATCGGAGAGAACGCGACGACAAAACCGTGAGCGAGGTTGGCAAAGAGGTCCATCAGACCCTCACTGAGCCAGGAAACGCGGGAGCATCGGCATCGGCAACCCGAGCACGTAAGGGAATAGAAGCGCGCAACCGAGCGTCAGGCAGGCGCCGACGATGATCGTTTCAATCCAGCGCGTCTCATGCGTACCCATCGCAGCAATCAGGAAGCTGACGAAGGCCGAAACCACGACGCCAAGCGGACGGATCGCGAGGGCGAAGAAGACAATCGCGGCCATCACGAACAGCGGCCCGCGCCAGGAATAATGGGCCATCGCCGGTCCGTCGGACAACAGTCCCGTCAATGCGATGCCCGCCCCGAGCCCGACGAGAAGCCCGCCAAACATCCGCGGCGCCGTGCCTGCGCCAAAGGAGAAGCCGCGCATCCCCTGCAAATCGCTGGAGGCCCACAGCGCGAACAAGGCGAGCGCCATCAGGACGATGCCGCCGACATAATCCTGTGCGGACCTGATTGTCATGAACAGCGTGAGGATCGCCACCGCGAACAGCGGATAGGAATACATCAGCGCCAGCAGCACGTCCGGCGACGCCTTCTTGATGTCACCGCCGACTGCTCCGAACAATGCAGCGGGAGCGCCCGCCACCAGCGCTGTCGCATGTGCGGCCATGACCTGCAATGGACCGCGCCCGGCGCCCCAGCCAAAGATCGTCCCGATCGACCAGATGAGTTCGAAGATCTGCGGTGCGAGCGCCAGCAGACAGAAGCTGAGCGCCACCGAACTGTTTCTGGTGGCTGTCGCCGAGTGGCCCATTGTATCGGCCATGCATGTCTCCTCCGCGACCCGTAAGTCGCGAGCACTGTTGTTCTAATCGGCTGGAAAAGATCCCCCGCCCAGATTATTGCCTAGCGATTTTCATCACACAATGCCAGCAAAACCCAACAGCCCGCCTGCGAGCAGAACCCACCGCGGATTGACGCGCGAGACTGAGGCGATCACGGCAACCGTTGCAGTCAGAAGCAGCGCAGCAATGGTGCGATCGGTGGACTGGGCCAAAGGTGGAAATGAGCGCCCAGATCGGGCTCTCGCTGCTCATGCTGCTACTTTCCGTCGCAGCACGAAGGCCACGCTGATGCTCACCGGGATTGCGACCGGCAGCACCGCCTGGAGCGGCAACCGCGGCGCAGGACATCGACATCGCCGAAACGGGCGTAGGTGATCGCGAGCACGATCATGATCAGTGTCGGCGGCAGCAACAGCCCGGTGAAAGCGGCAATGCCGCACAGCCGCGAGCCGAACACCATCGACGGATTGACGCGGCGCGGCAAAGGCGGTCAGGAACCTATCCAAAGGAACCACGGGATTGTCGCTCGAAACCCCTGTTTTTTGAAACCTTTGCCCCCTATATTGGAGGTGCCGGTTCGCCGGCTATGGAAATAAACGGTCGTCGCAATAAACCATTCGGACCCGGGGGCGGTACCCGGCGCCTCCACCAAAGCCCACCGATTGACGGGCTTCTGCCTGCAGAGAAGCGGGTTTTGGCGGGGGCGAAATAGGATCGACGAGGGCGTAAAGGGCGAACTTTTTCCCGGTATTGTTCCGCCGTTATCGGGCTACTGCAATAGTTGCCAACGACAACTTTGCTCCGGTTGCTCAGGCTGCGTAACGCAGTTTGAAAGACCATCTTAAAGTCCTAACGGGTTAAGCTCCGTTAGGCGGGGTTCGGAGGCACCTGGCAACAGAAGCCTCCACTTACCTCTTATTTCCTTTCCGGCGGGGACTCCTGCTGACCCGTCAGGCGCGGTACTATTGCGGCTTGGCGAGTCGGGCCGGCAGGGCCCCTCCCTGGAATGCAACAGGACCACCATGGCGACCGATCATATTCGATACGATGTGCTGGCCCGCGACGCGCTGCGCGGCGTGCTGCGCAAGGTGCTGACCGATGCCGCGACCCATGGCCTGCCGGGCGAGCATCATTTCTTCATCACCTTCGTATCGAAGGCCGAGGGTGTGAAGATCTCGCCGCGACTGTTGGCGCAATATCCGGAAGAGATGACGATCATCCTCCAGCACCAGTTCTGGGACCTGACCGTGCTCGAGGAACGGTTCGAGGTCGGCCTGTCCTTCGGCGGCATTCCCGAACGGCTGATCGTGCCGTTCAGCGCCATCAAAAGCTTCCTCGACCCGTCGGTGAAATTCGGCCTCCAGTTCGACACCTCCGATGTCGCCGAGGTGCCGGAGAATTTGCCGGCCCCCCCTGCCGCGTCTGCCGTTGCGGCGCCCACGACGGCCACTGAAACGGCGGAGACCGCGGAAGAGCCGACCCCGCCGAACCAGGGCGGCGCCGAAGTCGTTAGGCTCGATCGTTTCCGCAAGAAATGATTCAGGTTGGCCGCGAGACCGTCGCGCCCGGCCAACTTCCCTATATAGATGAGCACAGGAACAGGCTGCGCGGCGTTCGCGCGGCAGAATGGATGTGCTCATGGCCAAAGCTGCCCGCGCGACCACCGCCCGCCCCGCGACCCGCATCGAGACCGACAGTTTTGGTCCCATCGAGGTCCCCTCCGATCGCTATTGGGGCGCGCAGACCGAACGCTCGCGCCAGAATTTTCGCATCGGCATCGATCGCATGCCGATCTCGCTCGTGCATGCACTCGGCATCGTCAAGCTTGCGGCCGCTCAGTCCAATCTCGAGCTGGGCCTGCTCGACCAGCGCCATGCCAATGCCATCATCCGCGCCGCGCGCGAGGTGGTCGAGGGCAAGCTCGACGATCATTTCCCGCTGGTGGTGTGGCAGACCGGCTCTGGCACCCAGAGCAACATGAACCTCAACGAGGTGATCGCCAACCGCGCCAACGAGCTGCTCGGCGGTGAGCTCGGCGCCAAGAAGCCGGTGCATCCCAACGACCACGTCAACATGAGTCAGTCATCGAACGATTCCTTTCCGACTGCGATGCACATCGCGGCGGCAAGCCGTATCACAGCCGATCTCGTCCCTGCGCTGACCGAGCTGCACCGCGCACTGCGCAAGAAGGAGAAGGAGTTTGCGAAGATCGTGAAGATCGGCCGCACCCACACCCAGGATGCGACGCCGCTGACGCTAGGCCAGGAATTTTCAGGCTATGCCGCGCAGGTCGAAAGCGGCATCGCGCGGCTCAAGGTCGCGGTGAAGGATCTCTATCCCCTCGCACAGGGCGGCACCGCCGTTGGCACAGGCCTCAACTCCAAGCCGCGCTTCGCAAAGCTGTTCGCAAAGCACGTCGCCAAGATCACCAAACTGCCCTTCACCAGCGCCGCCAACAAATTCGAGGCGCTCGCCTCCAACGACGCCTATGTGCTGGCGCACGGTGCCATCAATTCCGTCGCGACAGGCCTTTTCAAGATCGCCAACGACATCCGCCTGCTCGGATCGGGTCCGCGTTCGGGCCTCGGCGAATTGATCCTGCCTGAGAACGAGCCGGGCTCGTCGATCATGCCGGGGAAGGTCAATCCGACGCAGTGCGAGGCGATGACCATGGTGTGCTGTCAGGTGTTCGGCAATCACACCACCATCACGATCGCCGGCAGCCAGGGCCATTTCGAGCTGAACGTCTACAAGCCTGTTCTCGCCTATAACATGCTGCACTCGATCCGCCTGCTAACCGATGCCGCGCGCTCCTTCACCGAGCATTGCGTCAGCGGCATCCGCGCCGACCAGAAGCACATCAAGGAGTTGATGGAGCGTTCGCTGATGCTGGTGACCGCGCTCGCGCCGAAGATCGGCTACGACAATGCCGCCAAGGTGGCCAAGACCGCGCATGCCAACGGTACCACGCTGAAGGAAGAGGCGCTGCGGCTTGGCTTCGTCTCAGCCGATGAATTCGACCGTCTGGTGCAGCCGGAGAAGATGACGCGGCCTGGATGAATTCCGAATTCCGATAGTCATCCGTAATGATACGGAGCCCCAAAGCTCATAATTATAAGGCTTAAAGGACAGGATTTGATTACCGTCAATGTGGCGGCGGAGGCACATGCTAGGCAAAGCCTCCATGCCCTTGACGGGGCGAATTCATCGTTTGATGGCCCGTGACGCCGATTGACGAGGACGAGCGAATGACGATCAAGTCTTGTGGGATGCAGCGCGGCACCCGGTTTCTGAATGTTTCATCCTGCCTGGAAAGGATAGGATGATGGAGACGCGGCATGGGGAACGTCATCAACCTGAATCGTTTCAGGAAGCGCGCCGAGCGGGAAGCCTCGGCGAAGCAGGCGAACGCCAACCGAACGAAATTCGGCCGCACGAAGGCCGAGCAATCGGCGGAGGAGAAGCAGGCGGACCAGGCGAAGGCGCATCTGGACCAGCATCGGATCGATCGCGAGGAGCAGCCATGAAGTCGCCCGTCGTGAAGCGTTCGATCGTGGTCGCCGGCCACAAGACCAGCGTCAGCCTGGAAGAGGCGTTCTGGAATGGCATGAAGGAGATCTCGAGCCTGCGCAACATGACGCTATCCGAGCTCGTCGGCGAGATCGACAGCGCCCGCCAGCAGGGCAATCTGTCCTCGGCGATCCGCCTGTTCGTGCTCGATTACTTCAAGACCCGCGCCATGGCGGCCATCCAGTCTGAAAAGGCCCCCGCCCAGTAGTGGCGAGGCGCGCTGCCCACGGCTTCGTGATCTGCACTTTAAAATCCCTCTAAGGTGCAGTTTCGGCGGGCGAGCGCGCTTGACCTCCATGCCCTGCGTTGAAAATACAGGACATGACCGAAACCCGTGATACGCGCCGCGAGATGCCGCTGGGCCTGGCCCAGCGCGGCTATACCGGCGTCATTCAGCACCTGTCCGCCAGCGACGCGGGCTCGGCCCTCTCCGACATCGAACTCGAGAGCCGGCTGATCGAGCTCGGCTTCGTCGAGGGCGCCCGGGTCGAGGTCCTGCACGAGGGGCTGGTCGGGCGCGACCCGATTGCCGTGCGGGTCGACAACATCACAATCGCAGTGCGCCGCCGCGAGGCCATGGCCATCATCGTCGCCTAGAGATCGCGACCGGATATTTGATTCCATGGAATTACCCCTGCTGCATCTCGCCCTGGTCGGCACGCCAAACAGCGGCAAGACCTCGCTGTTCAACGCGCTGACCGGCAGCCGGCAGAAGGTCGCGAACTATCCCGGCGTCACCGTCGAGCGCAAGGAAGGTTTTTTCGTCACCCCCCAGGGCCGCCAGGTCTCGGTGGTCGACCTGCCCGGCACTTATTCGCTGCGCGGGCGCAGCCCGGACGAGGAGATCACCCGCGACTTCGTGCTCGGCAAGGCCACCGGCGAGACCGTTCCCGACCTCGTGCTGTGCGTTGCCGATTCCACCAATCTGCGCCTGACCATCCGCCTGCTGCTGGAGCTGAAGCGCACCGGACGGCCGATGATCCTCGTGCTCAACATGTTCGATATCGCGAGCCGCCGCGGCATTTCGGTCGACGTCGAACGGCTCGCCAAGGAGCTTGGCGTGCCCGTGGTCACCTCGATCGCAGTGCGCAAGGGCGGCACGGCCGATTTGTTGAACCTGACCGACGAGATCTCGGCCAAGCTCGCTGCCGAGCCGCAGGAGAACAAGTGGCGCGCGCTCAGCGTCAGTGAATTGCGCGCCGCCCAGCGCGAGGCCGACCGCATCATCGCCGACTGCGTCAGCCTGCCTGCTAGCCCCGACACCTGGACCGCGCGGATCGATGCGATCGTGCTGCACCCCGTCGGCGGCCTGATCGTGCTGGCGGCCATCCTGTTCGTGATGTTCCAGGCAGTGTTCGCCTGGGCACAGCCGCTGATGGATTTGCTCAAGTCCGGCTTTGACGCACTCGGCGGACTGGTGCAGGCCAGCCTCCCCGACGGCCTGTTGCAGAGCTTCCTGCAGAACGGCGTGATCGCCGGCGTCGGCAGCGTCATCGTGTTCCTGCCGCAGATCGTCCTCATCTTCCTCTTCATCCTGCTGCTGGAAGATTTCGGCTACATGGCGCGCGCCGCGTTCCTGATGGACCGCATCATGGGCGGCGCGGGACTGCACGGCCGCGCGTTCATTCCGCTGCTGTCGAGCTTTGCCTGCGCTATTCCCGGCATTATGGCGACGCGCGTGATCGACAACAAGCGCGACCGGCTGACCACGATCCTGATCGCGCCGCTGATGACCTGCTCGGCGCGCATTCCCGTCTACACGCTGATCATCTCGGCCTTCATTCCGGCGAGGGACGTCTGGGGCTTCATCAACCTGCAAGGCCTCGTGATGTTCGGCCTCTACGCCGCCGGCATCGCCAGCGCGCTTGCGGTCTCGTTCCTGATCAAATTCTTCATGCTGCGCGACTATGCGCCGGCGCCGTTCATGCTCGAGCTGCCGGACTACAAGATGCCCAGGTTGAAATCGATCGCGATCGGCATCTACACCCGCGCAAAAATGTTCCTGCAACGCGCCGGCACCACGATCTTCTCGATGATGGTGCTGATCTGGTTTTTGGCCTCATTCCCGCAGCCGCCCGCGGGCGCGACCGAGCCCGCCATCGACTTCAGCCTTGCTGCCATCATCGGCAAGACGATCGAACCGCTGCTTCATCCCGTCGGCTTCAACTGGCAGATCGCGGTTGCGCTGATCCCGGGCATGGCGGCGCGCGAGGTCGCGGTCGCGGCGCTCGGCACCGTCTATGCGATCGAAGGCGGCAAGGAAGCGGCCGAGCAGATCGGTCAGGTGCTGGCGACGAAATGGTCGCTTGCAACCGCGCTGTCGATGCTCGCTTGGTACATCTTCGCCCCGCAATGCGCCTCGACTCTCGCCGTGATCCGCCGCGAGACCGGAAGCTGGGGCTGGATGGCGGCGACGTTCGGCTACATGCTGGTACTGGCTTATGCGGCGAGCCTGTTGACGTACAATGTCGCGGTCGCGCTCGGGGCCGGGTAGCCTCACTCAAAACCAAAACTGCGAAAACAACCCCATGCACAGTAGATGGGGAAGGTCCCGGATTGCGCTGCGCTCCATCCGGACTACGTGCGACGCGCTCTCCGCCGCTTGACCCGTCGGGCAAAACACCGGCAGAATGGCATCATCGGAAATTCCGTAGCGGCCGTCTTCTACGGAACCCGGCGCCTTCCTCCGAGTTCCTTACCAGCATCCCTTATCGACCGGGGCCTTAGCCGCCAGTCGCGGGACCTTACCACCGATGACGCCCTGTTCGGGGTGAAAGCGTCAGGACGTTCGATGATCAGTAAACCCAGCACTGCTGAACACGGCGAACCCAAGGATTTGCCAAGGATTTCGACAGGCAGCGATGGGCTCGATGACATCCTGGGTGGCGGCCTCGATGCCAACCGCATGTATCTCTACGAGGGGCGGCCCGGCACCGGCAAGACCACCATAGCGCTGCAATTCCTCCTCAGGGGGGCGCGTGAGGGCGAACGAGTCCTCTATATCTCCCTCTCCGAGACCAAACGAGAGCTGAGCGTCGTCGCGCGCCGGCACGGCTGGTCGCTGGACGGCGTGGACATCTTCGAGCTGGTCCCGCCGGAGACGACGCTCGATCCAGATCGCGAGCTCACGGTCTTCCATCCCGCGGAAATGGAGCTGAGCGAAACCACCAATCTGATCTTCAAGGAGGTCGAACGGATCAATCCCACCCGTGTGGTGCTCGACAGCTTGTCCGAACTGCGCCTGCTTGCACAGAACCCGCTGCGCTACAGACGGCAGGTATTGGCGTTGAAACACTTCTTCACCAACCGCAATTGCACGGTCGTCCTGCTCGACGATCTGTCATCGTCCCAGGACGATCTGCAACTCCATTCGATCGCGCACGGCGTGGTGATGCTCGAACAGCTCGCCCTCGACTATGGCGCAGAGCGGCGCCGGCTTCGCGTGATCAAGATGCGGGGCATCCGGTTCCGCGGCGGCTTCCACGATTTTACGATCTCGGAAGGAGGCTTGCGGATATTCCCCCGGCTCGTCGCCGCCGAACATCACAAGTCCTTTGCCGGTGAGCTCGTATCCGGAGGCATCGCCGAGCTCGACCAGCTCCTGGGCGGCGGCCTCGAGCGTGGCACCAACGCGCTTCTGCTCGGCTCCGCCGGCGTCGGCAAATCGTCGGTTGCGCTGACCTATGCGATCGCGGCGGCCGAGCGTGGTGAGCACGCCGTGCTCTTCGCATTCGATGAAGGGCGCGGAACGGTCGAAGCACGAGCCCGGACGCTCGGTCTGCCTCTGCAAAAGCATCTCGATTCCGGAGGAATCCGATACCAGCAGATCGATCCCGCCGAATTGTCGCCCGGTGAGTTCGCGGCGACTCTCCGCCGCAGCGTCGAAGTCGACGACGCCCGCCTGATCGTTATCGATAGCCTGAACGGTTACCTGAATGCGATGCCGGACGAGCGATTTCTGATCCTGCAGATGCACGAGCTCCTGAGCTACCTCGCACAGCAGGGCGTGCTCACCATCCTGGTTCTCGCCCAGCACGGGCTCGTCGGCCCAATGGAAACGCCGCTCGACATCAGCTATCTGAGCGACGCAGTGCTGATGTTGCGCTACTTCGAGTTCGCCGGAACGGTGCGGCGCGCCTTGTCCGTCGTCAAGAAGCGCAGCGGCAATCACGAGCATAGCATCCGCGAGTTTCGGCTCGGCAGCACCGGCCTCAGGCTCGGGCCGCCCCTTCAGGAGTTCAGCGGCATCTTTTCCGGCAATCCGCGCTATACGGGCACAGTGCTCCCGGAAGGTACGACCGAATGAGCACTGACCTGGATGGCCGCGTCCTCATTTTCGCCCCCATTGGTCGCGACGGAGCGGCCGCCGCCGAGCTCTTCCGCAGCTCGAATCTCGATGCGATCAACTGCCGAAGTCTTCCGGAACTTGTCACCGAGATGATCACGGGGGTCGGCGCGGTTCTCTTTGCCGAAGAAGGACTGTTCGGGAAAGACACGGGGCCGCTGGCACAATGGATCGCGGACCAGCCGCCATGGTCCGATCTCCCTTTCGTCATTCTCACCAGTCATCGCGAGCAGCCGGCGGTCGTCGCGTGGCGGCGCAGCATCGTCGAGCTTCTCCGCAATGTTTCGCTGCTCGAACGGCCGGTGCAACCGATCACCCTGACCAGCGCCATCCAGTCGGCGATGCGGGCACGGCGGCGCCAATACGAGATCCGGGCCCTGCTCGAGGCGCGCGAGCAGACCGCGCAGGAGCTCGAGAAGCTGGTGATCGAGCGGACGCGGGCGCTGAAGGAAGCCAACGAGCAGCTTCGCCTCGAAATGAACGAACGCGCCCGGGTCGAGGAGACGCTCCGCCAGGCCCAGAAGATCGAAGCCATCGGCCAGTTGACCGGCGGCGTGGCGCACGACTTCAACAATCTGCTGATGGTCATCTCCGGCGGCCTCGACATGCTCGACCGTCAGTCTGACCCAAACCGCCGTCGCCGCCTGATGGACGGGATGATTCAGGCCGCACAGCGCGGAGCCAGCCTGACCAGGCAGCTTCTTGCGTTCTCTCGGCGGCAGACGCTGCGGCCAGAGCCCGTCGATGTCGCCTCGCAGATGGGCGGCATGCGCGAACTGCTCGACCGAAGCCTGCGCGGCGACGTTCACGTCGAGTTCGATTTTCCGGACACGCTCTGGCCGGTGGAGGTCGATCCCGGCGAGCTCGAGCTCGTGATTCTCAACCTCGCGGTCAATGCCAGGGACGCAATGCCGAATGGCGGCACGATTATCGTGCGAGGAGAAAATCTCCCCGATTTGAACGACGAGCAGATCGTTGGCGACTACGTGCGCCTGTCCGTCGTCGATACCGGCGTCGGCATCAGGCCGGAGATCCTGTCGCGCGTTTTCGAGCCGTTTTTTACGACGAAGGAGGTCGGCAAGGGCTCGGGACTCGGGCTTGCCCAGGTCCACGGATTTGCCACGCAGTCACGGGGGACGGTTCGCATTCGATCGGAAGTCGGCCAAGGCACCAGCATGGAGCTTTACCTGCCGCGATCTCATAGCGTTCCGCCGAAGGAGCGGCACCTCGTCGAGCTCAACATGGTGCGGCCGAAAAAGGACAACCACGGCAGAATCCTTCTGGTGGAGGACGATGACGAGGTTGCGTCGCTGGTGAGCGAGATGCTGGGACAGCTCGGCTACGAGGTCACCCGCGCGGCGAGCGCCGCCGCCGCGCTCGGTGCCCTGGCCGATGGCCGTGCTGTCGATCTCATCTTTTCCGACATCATGATGCCCGGCGGCATGAATGGGGTCGAGTTGGCGCGTGAAATCAAAAGAAGACGGAGCGACATCCCCATTCTTCTGACCAGCGGCTACTCCGAGGCCGCAATTCACGACGCCGAACTGGCCGGTATCCGGATTTTGCCGAAGCCCTATCATATCGACGAGCTAGCCGCGGCGCTCAGCGCGGTGAAGTCTGACCTCGGGCTCGACACGGGGTCCAAACGATCCAGCCGTTGCTGATTCCGCGCGGTTTCGGATCGCGATATCGATCGACCACACGCATCGAGATCGGCTACCTGTCGCCATGGATCACTTCAGCACCGACAGATTGACGGCCGAGATACTGCGCGAAGATCACCTCGCCGACATCGTCGCACTGCATCTCGATGCCGAGGTCTCTCGTTATCTCGCGGCGTGCGATCGGCCGAGGTCACGGAGACGGCGCGTTCGCCGGGCGCGCCGGAATCCGGCACATCCTGCTGGACGGGTGGACGAGATCGAGATCGCCTATACGTCCAAGCGCGAGTTCTGGGGCCAGGGACTTGGGAGTGAGATCGCGACTGCGCTGACGGATATCGGGCTGTCACGGCTGAAATTCCCGTCCCTGATCGGCCTGATTTTTGTCGCACATGGCGCATCGCGCCGCGTCCTGGAGAAATCGAACTACGTCCTCGAGAAGAGCACCAGACATCACGGCGAGGACGTCGTGATCTAATCGTATCCGGCAGTGAGAGCGCTCCACCTCAAGGCTCCATGGTATAGGAGCGCCCTGGTTCGAGCACATAGATAGTCAGGAAGCGGAGTGGACGCTCCGGGTCGCAATTGCGAAACAGCGTGTGGGGAAGATCCGCCCGGTCCTGTAACGTCTCGCCCGCGCGATATTGTCTCGGCTCGTCGCTGCCATAGGCCGACTCGGCAACGCCTTCGACGATGTAGACCGCGCCCGCGACGGGATGGCGGTGAAGCGGAGCGACGCCGCCGGGCGGATAGGTGACCTCGACGACCATGAGCTCGTGATTGCCGGGCATCGGAAGACGTTCGAGAACCTTACGGGTAACACCGGCAAAGCCTGCCTGTTGAGCGCCTGCCTTGCCGTCGGGACGTTCAACCATGGAGCCCCCTTTCGTCGACCCGAGACTTGTAAGCTGCTTTATTTATAATCTTCGCCGGGCCACGCCGCCATGCGCGATCGGACCTGCAAATTTGCTTCCACTCGGATTTAAATGGCGTTCCCGCAATCGGCTGTCTATGGTCTGCTCATGTCGCGCCTGCTATGTCTTCTTGTTGCTGTCATCCTCTCGCTGCTGCCAGTCGTCGCGCCGGCTGCATCCGTCGCAAAAAAGCCAAGGCAAAGCTGGCATGGCTACGGCTTCCTGCCGGGCTATCGCCAGCCGCTGAGCAACAGCCAGCCGCTCTACGCGCAGAAAAACGGCTTTCGGCGCTACGCGCGCGAAAACCAGCGCCTCTGGTATATCGATCGCGTGCCAGTCTATTACCGCTACTGGGACGGCGAATGGCACTATTTCGGCCGGCCCGGCTTCGGCGGCTCCCGCTACAATGGCGGCAGCTTCGGTCCGTGCTGGACGCGGACGCCGATCGGCGCGATCTGGAATTGCGGCTGAGCGCGCTTCTACCGCTCCCGATGGCAGGGCAATCGAATATGCATGTTAACGACCTGAGCGCGCGCCTCGTCCTTCGAGCCGACCGCTCCGCGCTCCCTCAGGATGAGGCTAAGCGGCATCCTTGTGTGCTGAAACTGCTGCCGCGGATTCCATCCTCATCCTGAGGGCCCGCTAAAGGCGGGCGTCTCGAAGGATAGCCGCAGGAAGCTGCTTCCGAGGAGGAAGGCCAGCTGCGCGAACGCGCAGCCTGTAAGGATTGCTCTTACCTGAAGTACCCCAGCACGAGATCGGTATCCGCATTGGCGGCGACCGTGCCGTTCAGCTCGGCGTCGATGACGCGGCGGCAGGCTTCGATCGCGGCGTGGTCGCCGAGATCGTTGGCGGCTTCCAGCACGAGCCACGCGGCGTCGACCGTCGCCTTCTCCGGAGCCGATCCAGTCTCGACGGCGAGGTTCTTGTGGAGGCTCTTGTTCTTGCGAATTGCGGTGCCGAATTGAGGTAACATTGCGAATACTCCCTCGATTTCCCGTCAGTGAACCTGGAGCTCGGGCTGACGACCCGTCGCGGGATCGGTGCCGGCGCTGTTCTTGCGCGACTGGTAGAATTTCAAGATGCTGCGTGAGGTCTCGATGTTGAGCCGGCCGAAGTCGCGCTCGTTGTCGTGGAGCTCGCGCCCCGTGATCAGATGATCCTTGGCACCGAGGAACAACAGCGACATCGTCGTCTCCCAGGAGAAGTCGAGCGCCTTGCACAGCACCAGGATCATCTCGCGGTTGCGGTCCATCAGCGCGCGCTCGATCACGTCGACCGGCAGCGAGGACAACAGCGACAGGCCGATCTGCACCTCGTCGAAGCGGTGCTGACGCGCATAGTTCGAGATCGAGACCTGGTTGAGGTTGCCCTGCCGGTACTGCGTCGTCACCACGCGCTTGGCGACGAAATAGCTGCGCGACGACGGGCCGAACTTGGATTGAAGATCGCCGGTGACCCCGGTCACCGAGCTCTGGATCTGAGACATCATCTCCGGACGCTCGGTCTCGAGCCGGCGGCGGACGTCTTCCGACGCCTTGGAGATGAGCTGCTGGAAGATATGACGCGGCACGTCCTTGCGCAGGCCGAGCTGCTCCGCGAGGATCGAATCGCCCTCGGCGCGCCGGACCATGTGCAGCAGGCCCGAGCCGGAGAATCGCGCGCCCTCGTTCCTGGCGACCGCGGTGACAACCTCCTGGTTACCACGCTTGACGAGCACGTCAGTCACGGCCTCGCCGATCGCCTCACGCTGGGAGATCGCGAGCAGGTGCGCCTGGCCCTTGGTCATGGCGCTCTCGACCAGCACCTTCTCGTCGATCCGGGTCGAGTCGCGCAGCACGGGGCCCGCGACCTCGATCTCGTCGTCCAGAGCGAGCTTCTCGATCACGTTGAGCGGAGCGTGATCGCAGCCCGCCATCAATTCGGAGAGCTGCGCCCGCGCGGCGACCTCGATCTCGGCGGCAAGCCGGCCGATGACCTCGCCGAACATGCTGATCTCGTCGTCGACGTAACGGCCTGTGATCAGGAGATCGGTCGCATGCCACAATGCCTTCGCCCGGCTTTCGTCCGTGCCGCGCGCGATTGCGTCGTCCAGATCCTGTAGAAGCGTTTTCGCCCCGTTCATCTCGATAACCCCAGTTCTTGGAATCCAAGTTCTTGGCGAGCCATCCTGCTTGTGCGGGCAAGACGCCGAATTCCTCTTCGAACAACCCTAGAGATCAAACGCGAGAAACCAGTAAAGTCGGCAGTTCAGTTTTGCCGACGAGAATTCGTTCAAATGCGAGCGAATGTGGTTACCAGCGCGCAATGCGGAAGGTGCGCTCCCTCCCCCGCTTGCGGGCAGGGCTATCGCATATGGAAGCGGCTTCCCTGCGGCTATCCTTCGAGACGCCCGCCTTTAGCGGGCCCTCAGGATGAGGACAGAGTACGCGGCAGCAGTTTCAGCAGGCAAAGATGCCGCTTAGCCTCGTCCTGAGGAGACCGCGGAAGCGGTCGTCTCGAAGGACGAGGCGCGCGCTCAGGCTATCAAACATGCCATATGCGATCGCCCTGCGCTTGCGGGAGAGGGTCGGGGAGAGGGTGTCTCCACAACTGGACAATCCCCCCAGAGGAGAGAACCCTAACCCGGCGCTCCGCGCCGACCTCTCCCGCAAGCAAGCGGGAGAGGTAAGAGGAGCCCGCGGCTCGATCTCACCAAGACAAGTTCGCCCTTACGGATTCGACGGCGTCAGGACCAGCGGCGGCTTCGGCCGGGGCCTTGCCGGCGGTGGGCCCGGGGCCGGCCGCACGTCGATCGGCGGCGGCAGGGGCGCGGCTTGCTGGCTTGCAAGCGGCGGGCTCGGCACCGCGGGGGCGGCAAGCGGCGCCTTCGGTGTCGGCGCGGCCTTGGGCTCAACCCTGACCTTCGGCGGCGCGCGGCGCGGATCGCGGCCGGGCATCGGCACGTCGGTCAGCGCCGGCTCCGGCACGGGCTCAGGCGAGACCAGGGTCGGCAGCGCGGTAGTCGCCGGCGGCGGCTCGCCGCGCTCGATGGCGTCGAGCCTTCGCGTCTCGCGATCGATCGTGCGCACCGCAAGCCACGACGACAGCGGCGTGACGTCGACGGTACGGCTGAGCTTGTCGGGGGGACCTGCCGCAAACAGCTGGATCTCCGGCGGCGCGCCGGAGAGGCCGGTCATGATCGGCGTCAGGCTGGCGCGGATATCGGCCTGATCGGCCGGAATGTCGTAACCGCCGGAGACGATGGCGCGGGCGTTCTTCGCCTCCAGCGGAGTCGCACCGACGCGCAGGCGGCCGTCGCGGATCGTGAACGCGATTTGCGCGGAGGCGACCGCGATAGGGCCGGCCGACAGCGCGGGCTCGACTAACTGACGCAGCCGGTTGTCGTCGCTGACCTGCCCGGCGTCGCTGGCGCGGATGGCGATCTCGAAGGCGCGCGGATTGAGGCCTGAGATCTCAGCCGAGTCCAGCGTCACCGTGCCGTTGCCGGCGAGCGCACCGGTCAGGGCCGAGACGCTGCGGCCCTGGCTCGTCAGCGTCATCTGCATCGAGGCGCGTCCCTTCCGGACGGCGAGATCACGGTAATGCAGCGATGCCGTATCGACATTGGTGAGATCGAGATGCGCGTTCAGCGCCAGACCGTTGGCGCCGTCGCGCGCATCGAGGCTTGCGCTCATCTCGCCGCCGCCAACGCCGCCCTTGAGCGCATCGAGCGCGAGCGACTGGCCGTCGCTCCTGATCGTGCCGCTGAAGGGACGCATCTCGATTCCGTCAGGCAGGCTGCCGCGCAAGGCCTGGAACACGATGCGGCCGCGCCAGCCACTGATAAGTCCTGCACCGAGCGGCTCACCGCTGTCACGCCCGGCGGCGCCAATTGCAAGCGCGAGCGCGGGCATCAGATCGAGCGTGTCGAGCCCGACTTCGCCGTCAACGCTCCTCTCCTGATCCAGCGTCACGGCGACATGGCCGCGCAGATGCGAGCTAGAGGCGGTGCCGTCGAGATCGTCGAAGGTCAGGCGATTGCCTGATAGCGTGAGGCGGGAGGACAGGCTGACATTCTGCGCCGATTTATCGGCCGGGCTGGTCCCGAACAGCGGCGCCAGATTGGCGTTGCGCACGCGCAGATTCACGTTGGCCTTCGGCTCCGGCGCCGACAAGTCGACGCTGCCGTTGGCATCCGCATCCAGCCCGCCGCCGCTGAGCTTTGCGTTCAGTTGCAAAGGCCGTCGCCCCGCGCCGCTCAGCTTACCCTCGATCTGCGAGGCCCCGTCGCCTGCAGCGACCATGCGATCGAGCCCGAGCAGCGCCGTCAGCGAAGCGGCTTGCGGCGTCGATATTTTCGACTCCAGCGTGAAGTCGCTGTTGCGCAAACGTTCGATGTCGATGCCGTTGATGGCCGCCACCGGCGTCTGCGCGGCGAGCGTCGCGGTGGCCTTGAGCTGCGGCGCATCGAGCTCGATCACGACGCGCGCGTCGCTGCGATCGGCATGTTCGGCGTTCTTGTCGAGGCTGAGGTCGAGCCTCAATCGCGTCGCGCCGGGCAGCGGCGCGATCGCATCGAAGCGTGCCCGCACCGCAGGCGCAATCGGCTCGAGCAGCGCAGTGAGATCGCGCAGCGAATTGGCCGACGATTTCAGCGCGAGCTTGCCGGTGGCCCTGGTGCGATCAAAACTGCCGCTCGCCTCCGTGATCACGCCGCTGGCCTGGCCGAACCGCAACTGCTCCAGCGACAGTGAGGTCGGACCGTAATCGAGCTTGGCCGCGAACGGCCGCAACTCCTGTCCCGCCGAGATCGCGCGACCAATGTCGAGCGATAGCTTTGCCTCCTCCGGCCATTCGCCCTGCGGGCCGGCGAGCGCGCGGAGAAAACTCGCGGCAGCATCGAGGTCGAGACGGTCCGCCCTCAGGTCGGCATCGATCCGCGAGCCTTTGCTGGCGCCGGTCTGCACGAAGGCAATGCGGCCCTCGACCGCACCGCCCTCGATCTCGGCTTTCATCCTGTCGATGGCGAGATGGTTGGCGGCGATCGTCACGTCGCCGTCAAGCCGCAGCGGCCGGGTGCTGCGCCTGATCACCTCGCTGCGGCCCTGGAGCCAGGCCACCAGCGTATCGGGATCGGAGGACTGCACGCTGAGGCGGCCGCTAAAACTGTCGGCGCCGGGCGTGGCCCCATTGAGCGAAAGCTGCGTCATGCCGGGCGCGCGCAGCTCGAGCCGCTGGAAGGTCCAGGACCGGCCGTCGGTCTGAAGCTCGGTCGTGATGTTCTGGAGCGGACGGCCGCCCAGCATGATCTGGTCGGAGTTGAACTCGATCTGCGCCGGGATCGGCGCCTGCGGAATCGCCGCAAGGCCGGCGCGCAATGCCGGCAAGATGCGCAGCGGCTCGGCATCGTCGCGGCCGGCGAGCTTGTCGGCGTCGACCTGCCGCGCCGACAGCGCCGCGCGGAGCAGCGGCGAGGCGCCGAACCTGAGGTCGCCGACACCGCCGACCTTGAGCGCGGCGTCTTCCGCGCCAAAGCTTGCGTCGATCTGGTCGAACTTGGCGCCGGCCGGATCGGCCTTGAGTTTTGCGGTGAGCTTCCACGGCACCGGTCCCGGCTCGCCCGGTTTCTTGGTCGGCGGCACCGCCAGCGTGAGCGCGCCGTCGAATTTCGGCAGGCGGTTGTCGAAGGCAAGCACGCCTTCGAGGTCGGCCTGGATGGGGCGCCCGCCGGGATCGATATTGAGGTGGAGACGGGTGGCACTGCCGTCGGGGCTTGGGCCGGAGGAGATGCGGAACGGATAGCGGGTGCCGGCGACGGTGAAATTGCCGTCGCCTCGCACCGAACCTGCGAGCGAGCGAACGTCGCCGGAGAAGGCGATATCGTTGAGCTCCAGCGTTGAATGGCTCGCGGCGTCATGCAAGGCGATGCGGCCGGTGAGGTTCAGCCGCTCGATCGCGAGCGACGCCAGGTTGAAGGTGCCGCTCACGGTGGATGGCAGGTCGACCCGCCCTTTGGCGTCGAGGCCGAGATCCACCGCCATGCCGCCGACCGAAAGCTCGGTGGCGCGCCATTCGCCCCGCATCAGCGAGCCCAGGCTGAACTCGACGTCGAGCTTGTCGGCGCGCAGCCGGCCGAGATCGTTGTTGCCGCCGAAGGTGACCGAGCGCAGCCGCAGCGTCGGCGTCGGCAACAGCCGCGCATCGAGCTCGCCCGCTACGCGCACCGGCACACCGATGATCCTGGTCGCCTCCGCCTCGAACTGGGGCCGGAACTGGTTCCAGTCCACGAAATGAGGCCCGATCAGCGCGGCCAGCAGCGCTAAGATGAAGGCAATCGCCAATCCGAGCAGCGTCGTCTGCACGGGTCTCCCCTCGGCCAAGCCGGCACCCGGGTCAAACCCAAGCCTACAACCAAGCTTCAGGCGCGCCGGAACTTCCCCCTATATAAGGGGAAGTGTGGCGAAGTCACAGCGACTGTTGCGCGCGGAGGTTAACGCGCCCGGCCCTACCAGCTCGCCGGCAGCCTCTTCAGGCCGCGCAGCACGAAGGTCGACCGCCATTCCGGGTTCTCGACGTCGTCGATGCGCAAATCCGGCAACCGCCTGAGCAGCGTGGCGATGGCGATCTCGGCCTCGATGCGCGCCAATTGGGCACCCAGGCAGAAATGGATGCCGCCGCCGAACGACAGCGGCTTGACGTTCGGACGGGTGATATCGAGCCGATCGGGGCGATCGGGATAGACCGCGGGATCGCGGTTGGCCGAGCCGAGCAGGCAGAGCACGGTCTCGCCCTTGGGGATTTTCCTGCCGCCGAGATCGTCGATGTCCTCCAGGGCAACGCGGCCGGTCATCTGCACCGATGAGTCGTAGCGCAGGAATTCCTCGATCGCGTTGGTGATCAGGTCCGGCCGCGCCTTCAGAAGCGCAAGCTGGTCCGGATTGCGATGCAGCGCCAGGAGGCCGTTGCCGATCAGATTGACGGTGGTCTCGTGGCCGGCGCCGAACAGCAGGATGATGTTGGCGGTCAGCTCCTCGTTGGTGAGCTTGTTGCCGTCTTCCTCGGCCTGCACCAGCTGGGTGATGAGGTCGTCGCCGGGATTGCGGCGGCGCAGCTCGAACAGCTGCTGGAAATACATCTGCGCCATCATGTTGCCGGCGTTGCCCTTTGCGATCTCCTCGGGCGTGAGGGGCACGGGATCCAGCAGGCGTCCGCCGTCGCGCGAGCTGGTGTAGAAGACCTCCCGATTGTTCTCGGGGATGCCGAGCATGTCGCAGATGACAGTCACAGGCAGGCGAAAAGCAAAGTCTTCGATCAGGTCCATGTGGCCGCGATCGATCACGGCATCGATGGCCTGATCGACGATCTCCTGAATGCGAGGGCGCATGTCCTCGACACGGCGCGCGGTGAAGGCCTTCACGACGAGACTACGCAGGCGGGTGTGATCGGGCGGATCGGCTTGCAGCATCCAGTGGCTCATGCTGCGGAACACCGGCTCCTGCATGATCTTCTCGCCGTAGCGGCGCATGGTGCGCTCGACAAAATCCTTACCGAAGCGTTTGTCGCGCAGCACGTGGCTGACCTCGGCATGGCGGCTGGTCACGAACTGGCCGAACGGCGTCACATGGATCGGATCGACCGTGCGCAGCCGGTCATAGTGCGGGTAGGGATTGCGGATGAAGTCCGGCGACAGCGGATTGAACAGTGGATCGCCGCCGGCAGGTTGCACTTGCTCGTTCATGGTGACCTCACATCGGTTGCCGCATGACACGAATACGCAAGGCGGCCCCATTGCCCGGCGTAACCATCCCTGACGTTTTTTTACTCGATACATTATTGTATCGAGTTGCATTCTGCCCTAAACTGGCGCGATGTCAACGGTGAGAACCAGGCCGACCAGGGACGACACACGCGACAAGTTGTTCGAGGCGGCCGCCCGCGTGTTCGAGGCGGACGGCATCGGCGGCGCCAGCATCGAGGCGATTGCAGCTGCCGCCGGCTTCACCCGCGGCGCGTTCTATTCCAACTTCAAAAGCAAGGACGAGCTGATCATCGCCATGCTCGAGGACCATGTCGAGCAGTCGATCCGCCGTAACATGGATATCCTCGCGCAGCACGACAATCTCGACGATTTCATCGCGGCGCTGAAGGCGATGGACCGCACAAGGCAGGATCCGCTCGGCCGCTCCCCGCTCCTGCACATGGAGATGATCCTGTTCGTCGCGCGCGCCGAGAAGCGCCGTCCCGAGCTCGCCAAACGCCTGCGCGCGCGGCGCAAGCTGGTTGCCGACATCATCGAGGCGACATTGAAGAGCAACGCGAAGCGCGATGCGCTGAATCCGCCATGGATGGCCGCCGTCGTGCTGGCGCTGGAAGACGGCTTTCGCCTGCACCGTCTGATCGACCCGGAGACGACGCCGGCCGACAGCTTTTTACGCGCGATCACGGGTTTGCGGCGGAGGACGGGATTGGCGTCGGAGTGAAAGCGACTGAGGCGCGGTGTCATGCACGCGCGCTGTCCGCTTCCAGGATGAAGCAATCCTACGTCTTCGTCGCTTCGTCTTTTGACCCTAGCCGGGCCTGGGTAACCCGGCGCAAAATGCTTCAAGCAGGCCGCGCCCCTGGGGCCAATCCATCAATCCACTTGAGGCGTTGATATGGCCGAGAGCGCCAGCAATAATCAGTCCGGCTTGCCATTGGGCGGAGCATAGACGCTGGTAAGCAAGAGCCCCATAGGGATCATTGGTGCTGGCGACGACCAGCGACGGGAACGGCAATGACTTCTTGGGAACAGGCCGGAATGATGCCGCTGCCGACGGGAATTCGGGTCCGTCGGGGTCCGGTACACAAACCAAGAATGCACCAGCAATGCTCAAACTTGATTGCATCGCCCACTGAACAACCAGGAGGCAAGCAAGGCTGTGCGCGACGAGCACAGGCGGCTGCTTGCAATTGCTAACGGCTCTCTCAAGAGATTGAATCCAATCCCCTAGCTCGGGCTGGTCCCAGCTTGTCGGCCTAAATCGCACGAACTGCGGCTCCGCCTTTTCCCACAGGGACTGCCAGTGGTCTTCCCCTGAGCCTCCGATGCCAGGCAACGTAATCATGTATCTCATGTCTTGCTCGTGATATTTGAAGGACAGGAACGTATTCTGATGGCAACTCTGGTCGGCTGAAATAGCAAGTCATCGGCGACCTCGTCAGAGTGCCGATAATTTCAAGGAAAAATGGAGGGTCTGCATTGGATCGCGCACGAAGCATCGACAGCAAGGACTTGGACATCCTTGAAAGCCTACAAGCAAATGCCCGTGTCCCATTGTCGGAACTGGGCCGAACAATTGGCCTGTCGCAGCCCGCGGTTTCAGAGCGTGTGAAGCGGCTGGAGGAAGCTGGGGTGATTGAGGGCTATGCCGCCAAGATCAATCCGCGTGCGCTAGGGCTTGGATTGACCGCGATCGTTCGGCTACGGACGACGCACGAACACATCAAGACGTGCCTCAAGAAATTCGCGGAGATCCCTCACATCGTCGAAGTGAACCGCGTCACCGGCGAGGATTGCTTTGTACTAAAAGTACTTGTTCCCGCACCTGAGGATTTAGAAACGATCGTCGATCGCATAGCGGGCTTTGGTGCAGTGACCACCTCTCTCGTGCTAAGTAGCGAGCCGGGACGCTCGATTGGCCGCGCTCTGATTAAGAGCGGGATCAAGTGACTTCCGACACGTCGGTTGTTGGCCCACGGCTGACCATCGGCGACTGCGACTGTGTCTCATGGACCGTTTGTGGCCCTTGGCTGACTTGTTAGCGCCATCTGCCCACGTCCACTCCCGACGACGCGCGGACTTGGCCCGCGTTCGCGGCCGGCTAGCGATTGTGTCTGCCCTTGCTTGTCGGCAATGGGCAATTCGTGCAGAGGCGG
Source organism: Bradyrhizobium diazoefficiens (assembly GCF_016599855.1). NCBI lineage: Bacteria > Pseudomonadati > Pseudomonadota > Alphaproteobacteria > Hyphomicrobiales > Nitrobacteraceae > Bradyrhizobium > Bradyrhizobium diazoefficiens. The sequence continues at coordinate 5,702,534 of NZ_CP067041.1, forward strand.
TCGTCGCACATCCGGCAGATCGTGAAGCGATCCAGCTCGGACGTGTCCTGCCGTGCCAGCAGCTCATGGATCAACGCTTCGAGCCGCTTCGTCTCAGCCGGCGACAGAACATCCAGAAATGACGCAACGGCGGAGATCCGAGACGTCATCAGCTCGGTGCGGGTCGCGGCGCCCGTGGCCGTCAGGTGCAGAGCGACCTCGCGGCCGTCCTTTCCGGGTCGGCGTTCGACCAGCCGGTCCGACACCAGACGGTCCACCAGCCGGACCGTTCCGGAATGCGACAGGCCGAGGATCCGCCGCAGCTTGTCGTTGGTCATGCCCTGGCCGTAGCCAATGACGACGAGGGCCGCCGGCGTCTCGCCGCCGCGGCCGATGACCTCGCGCGCGCCTTGCTCGATACGGTCCATGACCGCGAGCGAGAGCGCTCCCAGCAAATTTGCGATTCCAGTATCCATGCCATGGATAATATGTGCGCTGCGCACAAAAAACAACTTGACCTGATATGTGCGCTGCGCACATATCAGATCCCAAGAGCGACGATGACATGGAGGATGACGATGAATATCCGGAGCGCAGCCTTATCGACGCCGACAGCCGCCGGTAGTGAACCTGTCCTGAAATACGTGCAGGCCAATGGCGTGCGGTTCGCCTACCTCGAACAGGGGCACGGTCCCCTTGTGATCTTCCTGCACGGCTTTCCCGACAACGCCTGGTCCTACCGAAAGCAGCTGCAAGTCTTCGCGGATGCGGGCTATCGCGCGGTCTCGCCGTTCCTGCGCGGCTATGCGCCGACCGAGATCCCGGCGGACGGCATTTTCGATCCAATCGCACTGGGCAAGGATCTCGAAGCGCTGATCGCGGCGCTGAGCGAGGACGGACAGGCCCGCGTCGTCGGCATGGATTGGGGCGGCACGTCGACCTTTCAGGCGCTGGCGACGGCGCCATCGGCGATCAAGGCCGCGGTAGTGATGAACACGGCCCATCCGATCACGTTCTCGAGCATCAGGCGGGATCCGGAAATCGTTCGATCCATCTTCCACGTCTATTTCTTCCAGCTGCCTGGCGCCGAGTCGGCGGTCAACACCGAGGGACTGCCCTTCGTCGACTATCTCTGGAAGCTGTGGTCGCCGGCATTCAACGATGCCGAACACATCCGTTCGATCAAGGAGACGCTCAGCTCTCCCGGCACCATGGCCGCGGCGCTTAGGTATTACGGAGGCCTGACCGAGGCGGGACGCATGGGCCGGCTGCCGATCAGTGACATGCAGACGCCGACGCTGACGATCTATGGCAGCAACGATCCGACAGCGAAATATTCGATGAAAGAAGAGCCGCTGTTCAAGGGGCCGCACAAGCGCGTCGTCCTACCGGATGTCGGGCACTTCCCGCACCTCGAGCGCGAGGCGGAAGTCACCGGCCTGATCATGGACTGGTTCAAGACGCACGCGCCCGATTGAACGCAGACCGCGGATGCCGGACGGCGCCGCCCGATTGATCTTCGGAATTCTCTGACCGGGAGTACGCGCAATGGACGCCAAGACGCAGCAGCAATACGCCGAAATTTTTCACGGTCTTCACAGGACGTCAGATCCGCTTGTCCTGTTCAACGCCTGGGATGCCGCCACCGCCAAAGCGGTCGCGAAGACATCCCCGGCGATCGCGACTAGCAGCGGCGCCGTCGCCGCCGCGCTTGGATATGCGGACGGAGAAAATGTCCCGCTCGAGATGGTGGCAGGCCTGGTGTCGCGGATCACCGCGTCTGTGTCGGTTCCGGTCTCGATCGATCTGGAGGCAGGCTATGGCGACACACCGGACGCCGCCTCGGCGGCGGCCGCCAAGATTCTGCAAGCCGGCGCGGTCGGGATCAACATCGAGGACGGACTAGCCGGAAGAAAGCGGCAGCTCGTCAGTCCCGAACAGCACGCAGCGAAGATCAAGGCGGTGCGGGACGCCGCGCGACAAGCCGGCATTCGTCTGTTCATCAATGCGAGAATCGATCCGTTCCTGCTGAAATTCGGATCGCAGGATGAGTGCCTGAATGAAGCGGCGAGGCGTGCGAGGGTCTATGCCGACGCCGGCGCCGATGGAATATTTGTCCCCGGCCTCACCGACCTCGCGCTCATCGAGAGGTTTGTTCAACTCACACCGCTGCCGGTGAATATCATGGTGACGCAGGGCGTTCCCGCAATCCCGGATCTCGCCCGCGTCGGCGTCCGGCGGGTAAGCCTCGGACCGTGGCCGATGATGGCAGCGATGCGTGTGATTGGACAGGCCGCCGCGGAGGTCGCCACCAGCAAGCAATACGGCGCGTTTCTGCAACCGGATGCCTGAGCCCCCAGCTCGGGCCGTCGCGCCCTAAGCCGAGCGCTTGACCGCGATTGCATCGACGGGCGCGAGTCGCCCCGGCATCGCCCTCGCCTGCTCGGCGCAATGCTCGATCAGCCAGTGCTCGAAGGCGACCGGCGGAAGCGCGGGCGCGTAGAGAAAGCCTTGAACGACGTCGCAGCCGGGGGCGTGCCCTCTCCGTCATTTCGGTTTTTGACCCGGAGCGGACGTCCGTAGCCTTTCCTGCCTCCCATGACGGATGCTAAGACATCACCAGACTCGGGGGCTGATATGGAACGCCGGACATTTCTCGGGATTGCGGCAGCCGGGGCTGCCTGGCCTCTGGTGGCAGCGCGCGCGCAGCAGAATGTGGCGACCGCAAAGATCAACAGGGTTGGAGTCCTCTGGCACGCCAGCACTGCGGATGAAGAGAAGGTCTATCTGGATGTCCTCACGAAGGCGTTCAACGACCTCGGCTATGTCGAAGGCAAGAACATCGAGTTTCTCCATCGATTCCCCGCCGAACAGCCGGAACGGTTTCGCACGCTTGCACGCGAGCTAGCCGCGGACAAAGTCGACGCAATCGTCGCGGTGACTGCGTTGGGCGCAAAAGAGGCCAAGCAGGCCACAAGCACCATTCCGATCGTGTTTGTCATTGTATCCGATCCGGTCGGTGGCGGTCTTGTCGAGAGTCTTGCGCGACCTGGAGGCAATGCCACGGGTCTCTCACTCATGTCGATCGACCTCAGCGGGAAACGTCTGGCGTTGTTGAAGGAGGCGGTTCCGCACCTGTCGCGTGTAGCACTCCTGGTGGATAAGACCGATCAGTTCGCGCAGCGCGCGGTCAAGGCCAATCAGGCTGCGGCCGAAGTGCTTGGAATTTCGTTGTGGCCCGCGGAGGTATCGGCGCCCGATGACATCGAGCCTGTATTCTCCAAGATTGCTCGAGGCCGCGCCGACGGCGTCATCCTGGGAGCCGGATCGATGCTATTCAATGAGCGGGCGCGTATTGGTTCATCGGCTCTGGCACATAGGCTGCCGACGCTGTCGTACATCGCAGAGATGGTCCCGCACGGTCTTCTGCTGTCGTACGGACAGGATTTCCCCGATTTTTTCCGCCGCGCAGCGGCCGAAATTGACAAGATACTGAGAGGCGCGAAGCCTGCCGATATCCCGGTCGAACAGCCCACGCGCTTCAAGTTGGTCCTGAACATGAAGACCGCCAAGGCCCTCGGCCTCGCCGCGCCGCCCTCACTGCTGGCGACTGCCGACGAGGTGATTGAACAGGGAGCACCATAGTTGCCCCCGCACCGCCGCTGCGATAGGCATTTCGCGAGGCCTTTCTTTCAGCGGGGTTAACATGAGACGACGCGATTTCATGACCGGCCTTGGCGCCGCAGCGTTGCCTTTGCCAGTGTGCGCTCAATCGAAGAACGATCATATCGCTCGCATCGCCTACCTGGGTGTCGGGAGCAAGAGCGCCTTCAATCCCCGGCAGATCGAAGCGTTCGAACAAGGTCTGCGCGAGAACGGCCTCGTAGAGGGCAGAACGATCGAGGTTGAATATCTGTGGGGCGAAGGCGATCCAAACCGCATCAAAGAACTGGCGGCAGTGCTCGGACGGCGCGATGTCGATGTCATCGTCACTGCCGGCTCGCAGGCGACACTGGCGCTCATGGCCACTGGAACCAAAACGCCCATCGTATTTGCAATCATCAGCGATCCGATTGCGACGGGAGTTGTCAAGAGCCTCAGCCGACCCGGCGGCAATGTCACCGGTTTGGCGATGTCTGGCACGGATCTCGAAGCCAAACGCGTGGAAGTGCTGAAGGAGGCCGTACCGGCAGCGAAAAGGATCATGGTCCTGCATGACCCGAAGGTCGGGCAGTCGGGGATAGCTGAAGTACAGGCGACGGCGCGTGCGCTCAAGCTTGAGCCACTGACTATACAGGCGGCCGATCCCAGTGAATTTGACGGTGCGTTCGCCCACGCAATGGAACAGGGCGCGGATGCGCTTGTCGCGATGGCATCTCCGTTCCTGAACTTTAATCGCAAGCGACTGATCGAGTTGGCGGGACGCTATCGATTGGCATCGATTTGGTATGGTGCTGCCTTCGTCAGAGAGGGAGGGCTGCTATCGTATGGTCCGAGCTTTCCAGACATGTACCGCCGATCGGCCGGTTACGTTGCAAAAATCATCGGAGGCGCGAAGCCCGCCGACATCCCGGTCGAACAACCTGTTAAGTTTGAGATGGTCATCAATCTGAAGACCGCAAAGGCGCTCGGGCTCGAAATTCCAGCGGTGCTGATCGCGCGCGCCGACGAGGTGATCGAATAGCAGGCCATGCCGGCAAATCGCTGCGAGCGAAGCCCGGACGGGTCCTGAATTGCCGGCTCGTCAGCACAAATCGGAAGTTGCTGGCCGATTTTCCGAGGACTGAGTTTTGCCCGAAGAGGCCTTGAGCCAAGTCTCCTGGTGCCGCGCCTTGCCGGACGGAAATGAACAGATACTATCGATGGGGTCGATCCTTGGAGCGGTGGATATGAGGCGTCGCGACTTCATGCTGACGGCCGGTGCGGCTGCACTTTGGCCGGGCATCGCGCGAGCACAACAGGCTGCACCAGTGCCAGTGCTCGGCGTTCTCGGCAGCGGGAGCGCGGAGGGGTGGGCACCGCTTACGGCTGCGTTTCGCCGCGGTCTCGGCGAGATCGGCTATGTCGAGGGCCAGAACCTGACGATGGAATACCGCTGGGCCGAAGGTCGGTACGATCGCCTGCCCGCATTGGCTGCCGATTTGGTCAAGCACCGGCCATCCGCGATCGCCGCCTTCACGACGCCGGCGGCGCTCGCCGCAAAGAAGACGACCGCGGCAATCCCCATCGTTTTCACCACCATCGGCGATCCCGTGCAGATAGGCCTGGTGTCCAGTCTCGGCCGGCCGGCCGGAAACGTCACCGGCGTGACCTCCTTGAATGTGGAGGTCGGACCGAAGCGCCTGGAGCTGATGCACGAACTCCTGCCGGCGTCGAAAGCCATTGCGCTGTTGCTGAACCCGAACAGTCCCACCACGGAAAGGCAATCGAAAGAGATGCAGGCCGCCGCGGATGCACTCGGCCTGCAGCTCCATGTCCTGCATGCGAGCACCGAGGACGATTTTGATGCGGTCTTCGCTCGCGCAGGCCAATTGCAATCCGGTGGATTGGTGATCGGCGGAGATATCCTGTTCACGGGGAACAGCAACAGGCTCGCGGCGATGGCGTTGGGGCATTCACTTCCTGCCATTTTTCAGGGCGGTACCTTCGCCGCGGCCGGCGGTATTATGGACTATGGCGGCGACTTCGCAGAGGCAAACCGCCTTGCCGGCGTCTACATGGGCCGCATCTTGAAAGGCGAAAATCCCGCCGGCTTGCCGGTGCAGCAGGCGACCAAAGTCCGGCTGATCGTCAACCTGAAGACGGCAGCGGCGATCGGCATCGATGTGCCGCTCTCGCTGATCGCGCGGGCCGATGAGGTGATCGAATGAAGCTGCTCACTTGCGGAATCGGCGTTAAGCCGAGCGCTTCACCGCGATTGCGTCGACGGGCGCGAGCCGCCCCAGCATTGCCCTCGCCTGCTCGGCGCAGTGCTCGATCAGCCAGCGCTCGAAGGCGACCGGCGGAAGCGCAGGCGCGTAGAGGAAGCCTTGGACGATGTCGCAGCCGAGCTCGGCCAGCGTCCTGCGTTGTCCCTCGGTTTCGACGCCTTCGGCGACGACGGTCATGCCGAGGCCCTGGCCGACGCGCACCACCGCGGTGGCGATTGCGAGCGCGCCTGCGTCACGCTCGATGTCGCGCATGAAGCTGCGGTCGATCTTCAATTCGCGGATCGGCAGATGAGCAAGCCGGCTGAGGCTCGAATAGCCGGTGCCGAAATCGTCGACCGAGAGCCCGACGCCGAGCTTGCGGATCGCATGCATGGTCTCCAGCGCCGTTGCGCCGTCCTGCATGAAGGTGCCTTCGGTGATCTCCAGCATCAGCGCGTCCGGCGGCAGTGCGTGTTCGGCGAGGATATCTTTGAGTCGCGCGGCCAGAGTGACGTTGCGGAAATTGAGCGGCGACAGATTCACCGAGACGGAGGGGATATTGACGCCCGCGCGGCGCCAGCTCGCCATCTGTCGGCAGGCTTCGCGCACCGACCACAGGCCGATCTGCTCGATCAGGCCGCATTCCTCGGCGAGCGGAATGAATTTTGCCGGCGAGACGTCGCCGAGCGCGGCATCGTGCCAGCGCGCCAGCGCCTCGATGCCGTGGACGGCACCGTCACAACTGCGGATCTGCGGCTGATAGCTGAGCGTGAGCGCGTCCTCGGCGATGGCGCGGCGCAGCGCCGCGATCAGCGTCAGCCGCTGCTCGGCGAGCCCGTTCATCTCGACGCTGAACATGCGATGGGTCGAGCGGCCCGCCTGCTTGGCCATGTACATGGCGGCATCGGCCTGCTGCATCAGCGTGTCGATGTCGGTGGCGTGGTCGGGATAGAGGCTGATGCCGATGCTGGCCGACATCGGCATCAGCTTCGATCCGAGCCGCAAGGGCGCGGCCAGCCCTTGGGTGATGCCGGCCGCAATGCGCTCGGCGCTTTCGGCATTGCGGTGCGGCAGCAGGATGACGAATTCGTCGCCGCCGAGCCGGCCCAGCATGTCTTCGGGCCCGATCTGCTCGCGCAGGCGCTGCGCCAGCTGGATCAGGAGCTCATCGCCGGCGGCGTGACCCAGCGTGTCGTTGACGTCCTTGAAATGGTCGACGTCGAGAAAGGCCAGCGCGACATGGCCGCCGGTCGGACAGGCGTCGATCGCGGTCGTGATCAAATGCCGCAACTGCGCGCGGTTGGGCAGGCCGGTGAGGATGTCGTGATAGGCGAGCCGAGCGATCTCGGCGCGCGCCTCCTTGCGCTCGATCGCGAAGGCACCGAGGTCGACGCAGGCCTCGACAATGCGCCTGTGCCAGTTGCTCGGCGCGCGCGGCTCGCGGAAATAGAAGGCGAAGGTGGCAATGACCCGGCCGTCCTTGGCCTTGATCGGCGTCGACCAGCAGGCACGCAAGCCGACTTCGAGCGGCCGTGTCTTGTAGGGCTGCCAGCGCGGATCGGTGTCGATATCTTCGGCCAGGACCGGCTCGCCGTAGAAGGCAGCGGTACCGCACGAACCCACATCGGGACCGATCGCTATGCCGTCCAGCGCGCGGGAATAGTCGTCCGGCAGGCTTGGCCCACCGAGCGGATGGACCAACCCGGCGGAATCAACATGCAACAGCGAGCAAACGACATCGGGCGCGATCTCCTCGACACGGCGGCACAGCCGGTCGGCGATCTCGGTGATCGGCACCTCGTCGGCAAGCGCGCTCATGATGAGCTGCTGGAGCGAGCGCAGCTGCTTGGTCTCGGTGATGTCCTCGATCAGCGCGAAGATGTGCCTGACCCGGCCCTTGGTGTCGCGGAAGGCGTTGATCCGGGCGCACACCCAGATCTCTTCGCCGTTCTTGTCGTAGACGAGCGTTTCGACTTCGCCGCGGCGACCGCCGTCGAGAAGGCGCTTGACCAGCTTTGCAATCGCAGTGCGATTTGTGTGGCAACCGGCGATAAGGTCGCCGGCGCGCCGCCCCTCGGCTTCCTCGCTGGTGTACCCGAACAGCGTGGTAAAGGACGAATTGACGTAGACGATGTTCTGTTCGACATCGGTGATGATCACCGCACGGTTGGTCTGATCCGCAACGGTGTCGAGCAATCCGATCCTGGCGCGACGCTCGGCCTCGGCGGTGACGTCGCGCGCGAACACGATGTGATGGGTCGCGCCGTCAACCGCCGCGGACGAGAGCGCAATCTGTGCCTTGATCCGGCTGCCGTCGCGCCGCACCAGGCTGATCTCGTCGCGAAAGTCCGCGACCGGATCGGCTTGAAGGCATTTGACGGTGAGAATTGCGGCGTCGCGGCCGAGTACGTCCGCGCGCGCGAGCTTCCACACCCGCTCCGCGCCGGCGTTGAAATGGGTGATGCGATGTGCGCCGTCGACAATGACGATGCCGTCGTCGGCGCATTCGAGCGCCGCGCGCAGCACGTCCGGCATTTCTGTCACTGGGGCGTCGGAGGCAGACATCGTTGGACCCGGCAGCATCGAAGATACGGCAAGCGGCCCCAAGCTAAAGCTTCGATGGTGTCCAAGACCTTTTTGCGACCGGCTCGCGTTCCGCCAAGCCGCGACATGCTTAACATTCCGCGAAGAAAGTGGAGGTAATACGGTGCAGAAGGAACCTATTTCACAGCGGCTTCAGCCTTGTGCAGCCGGCCGGCCACGGCGCGGACCTTGCTCGGCGAGGCCTGCCAGACCGACAGCGCCGAGATGAGGCTTACGATGATGGCGATGGCAAAGGCGAGCGTGTAATCGCCGGCGCGATCATAGAGCAGGCCTGTCACCCAAGGGCCGGCCGCCCCGCCCGCCAGCGCCGCGAGCATGATCATGCCGAAGATGCTGCCCTGGTGGCGGCCCTGGAAAATCTCGAACACCACTGCGCCCATGATCGAAGTGAGGCCATAGCCGAGCGCCCCTTGCGTCAACACCATCAGCCAGACCAGCCAGAACGCGGGCTGGTACTTCAGCGCGATCAGCGCCGCAAAGCAGATCGCAAAGCCGGCGCAGCTGATCGCCCAGACCCATTCCCGCCCGATCCGGTCGGAGATATGACCGAGGAAAATCTGCCCGGGAATGCCGAGCATGCTGACGGCACCGAGTGCCCACACCGCGACACTCGGGCCGAAGCCGATGTCGAGCAGGAATTTGGTCTGGTGCACCTGCACCGCGTACCAGATGTACAGGCCGCAGAAATAGCCGAGCGCGATCCACCAGAAGCGCGCGGTCGCAACCGCCCGCCTCAGCGTCCAGTCGGTGGCGGCCCAGACGGGATCGACGATGTTGGAGACCGGCTTCGCCGTGCCCGCGGCCGGCGCAGCATCGCCGTCCGGCTGGAGGCCGATGTCTTCGGGGCGCTTGTGCAGGAGCAGGTTGATCGGCGCGAGCACGATCAGGATCATCAGGCCCATCGCGGTGCAGGCAGTGCGCCAGCCGGTCTGCTCGATCATGTGCTGCACCCATGGCAGCAGCGTCATCGAACCGATGCCGACGCCGGCAAAGGCAATGCCGATGGCAAAGCCGCGCTTGCGGATGAACCAGTTCGGCAGGAACAGCGACTGGCCGGAATAGCCGAGACACACCGAGCCGGCACCGACCATGACACCGATCGTCAGATAGAGATGCCAGGGCTGGCTGGTGAGTGGCGCGAGCAGCAGCCCGCCGGCCATCAGCGCGACGCCGAGCTCCATCACCGCCCGCGGCCCCGCGCGATCCATCAGCCGGCCGATCAACGGGCTGGCCACGCCCGAGGCGACGAAGCCGAAGGAGAAGGCACCCGCGGTGACGCCGCGCTCCCAGCCGAATTCGGAGAGGATCGGCGGAAAGAACAGCGAAAAGGAGGTGCGCGCGTTGACGCCGATGGCCATGGTGACAAACGTCACCGCAACCACGACCCAGCCGTAGAAGAACGGAAGCCGCATTTTCTGTGTTTCATCCCTGGACGGTTCTTCGGACCATCCGGGGGCGCCGGGGTCAAGCGATTTCATGAATACCGCTCGATTTGCGAATGCGCTTCGGCCTTATGCTACGGCCGCCGCGTCCAGTGCTCCGCGTTGACGGCACCTTGCGGGGCCTCGCCCTTGATGATAGCCGCCACTTGCCGCACCGTTTCCAGCGACTGGTATTCGATCGCCTGCGGCGTCAGCCCTCCGACATGCGGCGTGGCGACGACGTTGGGAAGTTTCGCCAGCTCCGGCGTCGGCATCTGGTCGGGCGCACGGCCGACATCCATCGCAGCACCAGCAATGCGGTTCTCCAGCAGCGCCTTCGCAAGAGCCGCCTCGTCGACGAGATTGCCGCGCGAGAGGTTGATAAAGACGGCATGCTTCTGCATGCGCGCCAGCGCCGCCTCCCCGATCAGCTTCTCGGTCTGCTCGTTGGCAATGGCGAGGCAGACGACGTAATCCGATGCGGCCAGGAGCTCATCGAGCGTGACGTGCCTGATCGCACTGTCGCTGACATCAGCGAAGGGATCGGCGACCAGCACCTCCATGCGCATCACCTTGGCGATTTCGGCGAGGTAACGCCCGATGCTGCCATAGCCGATGATGCCGATTGTGCTGCCGGCAAGCTGCCGTCCCATCCGCGCCTCCGGCTTGCGACCGGCCCGATAATCCGCCGTCGCCCGCGACACGCAGCGCGACAGGTCGACCATGAAGCCGACCGCGAGCTCCGCAACCGCCTGCACGAAGCCGGGACCGGCGCGGGTCACGAGCACGCCGGCCTGCGAGGCAGCATCGACGTCGACATTGCGGATGTCGACGGCGCAGCGGACGAAAGCGCACAAGCGCGGCAGCTGCGCAAAGATCTCGCCGGCCTTCGGTCATGCGATCGGCGACGATGATGTCGGCATCCTTCGCCGCATTCACGAGGCTCGCCGCATCGAGTGCCTGATCGCCCTCATGCAGGATCACGTCCGCGATTGCACGCAGGCCGTTCAGGCTGCGGTCGCCGTAATAATTCCGGCGCATCTCCGGCGTGTGGGCCAGCAGGACTCTCATGGCAAGCACTCCTTCAATAGCCGAACGCGCGCGGCAACGCGGTCGAGAGCCATGGCACGAAGGCGATGACGAGCAGGCAGAGAAACAACAGGCCGAGATAGCCCATGATCGGCTTCACCGTCTGCTCGATCGGCACGTTGCCGATCAGGCAGGCGCCGTAGAGCCCGAGCCCGAGCGGCGGCGCGAACAGGCCGATGCCCATCGCGATGACGAGCACGACCCCGAAATGCAGGGGATCGACGCCGAGCTGCACGGCGACCGGCAGCAGCAGCGGCCCGAAGATGATCAGCGCGGCCGCGCCTTCCAGCACAGAACCCATCACGATCAAGACGGCGATCGCGAGCAGGATGAACAGCCAGGTGCCTGAGGTCTTGGACAGTCCCAGCATGAAGTCGCCGACCGCGTGCGGCACCTGCTGCAAGGTCAGCGTGAACGCGAGCGATTGGGCCGCGGCGACGATGAACAGCACCAGCCCCGCGCGCGTCGCTGCCTGGATAAAACTATGCGCAGCCGATTTGAGGCTGAGCTCGCGGAACACGACACTCCCGACGCCGAGCGCATAGGCCACGGCGAAAGCCGAGATTTCGGTCGCAGTCGCAAAGCCGCTCTTGAAGCCGAAAAAGATCATGAAGATTAGGCCGAACGAGGCGATCGCGCCGCTCCACAAGCCGGAGACCGGGACCTGCGGCTCGACTTCCTCGGCGTCAACAGGCTTCTTACCGGAGATGATGGAGAACGCGATTAGCACCGCCGCCATCAGCGCCGCCGGCAGCAGCCCTGCCATGAACAGCCCGCCAATCGAGAGGTTCGCGACGAAGCCGAGGATGATCAAATTGATACAGGGCGGAATGGTCTCCGCCATCACCGCGGACGCCGCGAGCAGCGCCACCGCGCTGCCCGCATTCTGCCTCGAGCGGCGCGCCGCCGGAATCAGCACGGAGCCGACGGCTGCGACATCGGCCATCTTCGAGCCCGAGATGCCGGAAAACAGCACCATCGAGGCCACCATCACGACGTTCAGGCCGCCGCGCATGCGCCCGACCGCGCGCTGCAGCAGTTCGATCAGCCGCACCGACATGCCGTTGGCTTCCATGAGGTAGCCGACGAGGATGAAGAACGGGATTGCGAGCAGCACGAAATTGTCGATGCCGCGTGCCATCTGCTGGGCGAAGATGACGCCGGGCAGCGCGCCCTCGACCCAGATGAAGATCAGCGCGGCCAGCGCCAGCGCAAAGCCGATCGGCAATCCCCCGAACAGCGTCGCGAAGAAACCGATCAGCATCAGCGTTCCCGCCGATGGCACCGAGGACGGCGACAGATAATCCCAAGCGAGATAGAGGCCGCTCACCACGGCGACGGCGGCGAGGCCCTTGGCCATATCAGGCAGCGGCCGAGTGCAGAGATGGTCGATCGCGAACACTGTCATGAACAGCGCGCCGATACCCATCGGGTAGAAGGTCAATTCCAGGGGCAGGCCCGAGCCGGTAGTCTGTCCTGATGTCAGCGAGCCCAGCTTGATCGCGTTGTAGGCGACGTAGCCGGAGATCAGCACGACGAGCACGGCACTCGCGGCATCGACCAGCGTACGCAGTCGTTGTGGCAGCAGATCGCGGAAGAAGGACACGCCGACATTCTCGCCGCGCGCAAGCGCGCTAGCTGCGCCGAAGAAGGCCGATCCGACCATCAATCCGCGCGCGACGTCATCCGACCATTCGACCGGCGCGTTGAAGAAGAAGCGCAGCAGCACGGACCCGCAGACGACCGCGAGATCGGCGGCCAGCAAGATGGCCGCGATCGTATCGCTGCATCGAAGCAGCAGTGCAATGCCCCCGCGGCGCTCTCCCGAGAGAGACACTGCGCCTGTCATCGTCATCTCAAGCTTGCGTCGAACGAATAATGTCGATGACAGGCTTGGACTCCGGCCGCGCCTTGATGAAATTTTCGGTCTGCGGCGCCACGCGCTTCTTGAAGGCCTCGCGATCGCATTCGGCCACGGTCACGCCCTTCTCAGTCAAGGCCGCGAGCGCCTCCTTCTCGACCGCAAGCCCGTGGGCGCGGGTGTCGACCGCGGCCTTCTTGGCGGCGTCGAGAAAACCTTCGCGCAGCTTCGGATCCATGCGGTTGAAAGTCATGTCGCTGAAGTAGATCGCGAGCGGCGAGAAATTGTGCTGCGTCAGCGCATAGAACTTCGCGGTTTCGAAGAACTTGCTGGCGAGGATCGTCGGCGGATCGTGCTCGAGGCCGTCGAGCACGCCGGCCTGCAGCGCCGTGTAGATTTCGCCGAACGCCAGCGGCGTCGCGGCAGCGCCCATCAGCCGCAGGCATTCGGTGATGACGGGATTGGGCAGGGTGCGGATCTTGAGGCCGGCGAGATCCTCCGGCGTCTTCACCGGCTTCTTGGCAAATACGCTGCGCGCGCCGAAATTGTAGGCCCAGGCGATGATGCGGATGTTGCTGCCCTTGAGCAGCGCGTCCTCGATCGGCTTGGCGGCGCCGGCGTCGAATGCCTTGGTCTGCTGTGGAAAGCTCGAGAACAGAAAGCCGAGGTCGTAGGTGCCGACCAGCGGCACCAGGTTGGCCGAGATCGACGATCCCGACACCATGAGGTCGATGACGCCGAGCTTCACTGAATTGATGACGTCGATCTCCTGCCCCAGCTGGTTGTCGGGGAAGAAGGCGACCTCGACCTGCTCGCCGAGCCCGTTGCCCTTCAGACTCTTGACGAGGTTGTCGTAATAGACGCGGCCGTTGGCGAATTTGGGATCGTTCGGCAGCGACGAGGAGCACTTCAACTTCAGCGTCGCGGCTTCGGCGCGGCCGATGATGGCGGGAGAGAGCACGAGGCCGGCGGTCACCGCCGTCGACGACTTGATGAACGTGCGACGGCTGACGGGCACGATAGTCATGGCGTCTCTCCCCGATATTTTTGTTTGCGGCCGCGGCAGAGCCACGGTCTGTTGCGCGGACTGTATGGCCAAAGCGACGGAGCAGGCAAGAGTTGCGGCCGGCGCCGCTGCGTTGGCGTGCGCGCATGCTGCGACGAAGGAAACCGCAGCGGAACGTCTATGTTCGCCGGTATTTTCGATCATGCCGCATCGCGACCGAACGATAGGCCGGGCAAGATTGACGCAGATCGATCCAATTCAGGCATGGATCAATGCCGAACACAGATGGATGGGTATGCAGCAAAAAGCTGCGGGACCGGGATCCCGCAGCTTCCTCATTCTAGCGATAGATGAGATTAGCGTGTCGGCGCCGCGCTCAGCTGTCCGCTCGCCGCCTCGACATCGCGCGAGGGCCGCAGCGCGAAGGCGCCATCGCCGAGCAGGGTCTGAGCCACCAGCGCGATCGCCCACAACGCGGGGAATTCCCAGCCGCCCTTCGGATTGGTGAAGAAGAAGCCGGCGGCCCCATGCACGGTGAAGATCGCGCCGAGCAGGATCGGAATGCCGGCGAGCGCCGCGTAGCGGGTCCAGATGCCGAGGATCAGGGCGATGCCGCTCAGCACCTCCACTGATATCACGAGGTAGGCGAGCTCGGGCGGGAAGCCGAGGCTGCCGAAGAATTTTGCCGTGCCGGCCGGGGTGAAAACGAACAGCTTCAGGCCGGCATGAGCCAGGAACAGCGCGCCCAAGGTCACGCGCAACACCAGCGCGGCGTAGGGAGCGGTACGGGAATCGATCATGGCGGTCTCCATTGTTGGGCAGACCAATGACCTATTCTCAATCGAACGATAATCAGCTATTATGGAAATATACTTCACACCTATAGAGTGAGATCATTTGCTCGACCGGCTGACCAGCCTGGAGGTCTTCGCCAAGGTAGCGGCGGTGGGCAGCCTGTCCGGCGCGGCCCGGACCATGGGCCTGTCGCAGACCATGGTGACCAAGCATGTGGCGTCGCTGGAGATGCGGCTCGGGATCAAGCTGTTCCACCGCACCACAAGGCGGCTGTCGATCACCGAGGCCGGACGTCTCTATCTGGAATCCTCCGAACGCATCCTCGCCGACATGGAGACCGCCGACGCCGCGGTCGCACGCGAACGGGTCGAGCCGCGCGGGCTGTTGCGGGTCAATGTGCCCGTCGTGTTCGGCACAAGGCAGATCGCCCCGCTCATCGCGGAGTTCTCGGAACGCCATCCAGAGGTCACTGTCGAACTCGGCCTTAACGATCGCGTCGTCGATCTTGCGGAGGAAGGCTGGGACCTCGCGATCCGGATCGGCAAACTGCGCGATTCCAGCCTGGTGGCGCGAAAGCTGGCGCCGAACCGGCTCGTCGTCTGTGCCGCCCCGTCCTACCTCGCCAAGCACGGCACGCCGCGCAGCGTCGCCGATCTCGCCGCGCATAATTGTCTCGGCTACACGCTTTCGCAGCAGGCAAGCGCCGCTGAATGGCTGTTCGGCGCGGACGGCGAGATCCGCGTCCAGGTGTCCGGAAATCTGCGCGCCAACAATGGCGATGCGCTGCGCGCGGCGACGCTGGCCGGCCTTGGTCTTGCCCGGCAGCCGACCTTCATCATCGCCGACGACTTACGCGCCGGCACGCTGGTCGCGCTGCCGCTCGACCAGCCGGAGATCCAATCCTCCGCGGTCCACGCGGTCTACCTACCCGATCGAAGGCCGCCGGCCAAGGTGCGCGCCTTCATCGATTTCCTCGCCGCGCGCTTCGCGCCTGTTACACCCTGGGACCGCGGACTGTCCTGACATCGTTCGGCGCGTCAGCTCCGGCAAAGCCCCTGCCCCATTCTGCCGCCCCACATGCGTGAGATGGCGCACAGACAGAGCGATGGCGGACGACTAGAAAAAGTGACATGCTCGCGCCATTGCCGATGGAGGTGACACCATGCGCCGTCCAATCCTCAGTCATTTAGTTCTTGCTTCCGGTCTGTTTGTACTCGCCCAATTGATGATGCCGACACAGGCCGCGGCCGAAGCGCGGCTTGCGCTGGTGATCGGCCAGTCCGCCTATCGCACGGTGCCCGAGCTGCCCAACGCCGCCAATGACGCCAAGGGCATGGCCGAGCTGCTCGGCAACGCCGGCTTCACCGTCACCGCGGCGCCAAACCTCGCGCAGAACGAGATGCGCCAGGCGATCTCGGATTTCGCCGGTAAGGTCAGCGCCAGCGGCGCCGATACCGTTGCCCTCGTATTCTATGCCGGCCACGGCCTCCAGATCGAGGGCGAGAATTATCTGGTGCCTGTTGATCTCGATCCCAAGCGCGAGGCCGATATCCCGCTCCAGGGCGTGCGGCTGAACGATTTGCTCAATACGCTCGGCGCGCTGCCGACGCGGGCGCGCATCTTCATGCTCGATGCCTGCCGCAACAATCCATTCCCGGCGCTGAGCGGCGCCGGCCACGGGCTTGCCATCGTCGATACCAACGCCGGAGCGCCCGGTTCTTTCATCTCCTACTCGACTTCGCCCGGCGCGGAAGCCGAGGACGGCTCCGGCGCCGACAGCCCGTACACCGCGGCAGCACTGACCGTCGCCAAGCAACCGAACATCCCGATCGAAGAAGTTTTCAAGCGCATCCGCATTGCGGTGGCGCAATCGACCGACGGGCGGCAGATCCCCTGGGAAAGCTCGTCACTGACGAGCGACTTCAAATTCTTCGGCGACAGCAGCGGCCAGCCCCCTGCTCCGGGTGCGAACGCGATGGCGCTCGCCAGCACCACGCGCAGTGTCGAGGACTGGCGCAAGGATTTGCAGGGCAAGGACGCCAGGGTCGCGTATGATCTCGTGATCGCCGACGACACGGTGCCGGCGTATCAGGCCTACATCGAGCTGTATGCACAAGACGTCCGAACGCCACGCCTGCGCACGGTGCTGGAGCGCCGGCGCCAGATGCTGGCGTGGGACCGCGCGGTGGCGATCAATACCCGTGCCTCCTTTGAGGCCTATCTCGCGAATTGGGACAACAGCGATCTCGCTGCGACCGCACGCCGGCTGCTGCTGCGCGTCCAGAACCGCAATTATGCCCTGCCGGTCGCGGCCGCAGCGGTGCCGGTCGCCGTCGCCATGGCGCCGACCTGTCCCTGCTCGACACCAGCGCCGCCGGTGACGCCGATCAATCCGACGGTTGCGCCAATCATCAAGAAGCGCGTCGACGACAGGCCGCCAAAGCGCAAGGTCGTCAACACGCCCCCGAAGCGCCGGCCGCCGCCTGATGAGGTAGTCGCCGAGCGCGCACCACCTCCCGGCCCGCCGCCCGGCGCGGTGATGCAAGGCATCGGCATCGGGATTGGAATCGGCATGGGCATGGGCGGCGGAGGCCGTGGCGGCGAGTATCACAACGAGCGCGGCCGGTACTGAGGCTGCCGCTCGCCCGCCTCTCGTGCCCCGGACGCAGCGCAGCGCTCCCGGCGATGCGAAGCATCGTCCGGTGCGCTGCGCTGCAGAGCCGGGGCCCATTCTTGCTTCGACTGTGGCCTTCTGGGTCCCGGCTCTGCGCAGCAACGCTAACGCGTTGCAGCGCGTCCGGGACACGAGAGTTCACGGATATTCGACATTCTGCCCTCCCTTCGGAAATGCTGTAGTCTGATCAACGGACACGCGCTTTCGGGGATTCGACATCAATGCCGCATGACGCTCACAAGGGATCATCGAAACACGCTTGGCCGGTATTTCGCTCACTCGCGTCCTATTCCCTGCCCGGCGATCTCATGGCGGGACTGACGCTTGCAGCCATCGCGATCCCCGAGCAGATGGCGACCGCGCGGCTCGGCGGCTTTGCGCCGCAGATCGGCTTCTTCGCCTTCATGGCCGGCTCGCTCGGCTTTGCGCTGCTCGGCGGCAACCGCTTCCTGTCCTGCGGCGCCGATTCCACGATCACACCGATCTTTGCCGGCGGGCTTGCGGCGATGGCCGCCGTCGGCTCGCCCGAATATCAGGGCCTCGCGATCGCGCTGGCCCTGATGGTCGGCGCGATGATGCTCGCCGGCGGTGCGTTTCGACTCGGCGGCATCGCCAACCTGCTGTCGATGCCGGTGATGGTCGGCTTCCTCGCCGGCATCTCCGTGCATATCATCGTGTCGCAATTGCCGGGCGTGTTGGGGCTGGAATCGCCTGGTGGCCCGACGCTCGATCGCATCGGCGTGCTCGCAAGCGAGCTCGGCCACGCCAATCCCATTACATTTTGCATCGGCTTCGGCGTGCTGGCGGTGGTCTTCATCTCCGAGAAGATCAGCGCAAAAATTCCCGGCGCGCTGATCGGACTCGTCGCGGCGACGCTGGCCACGATCGCGCTCGGTCTCGAGAGCAAGGGTGTTAACGTTGTCGGCGTGGTGCCGGGCACGCTGCCGCGGCCGACCCTGCCCGTGCTTGCGCCAGAGCTCTGGGTGCGGCTAGTGCCGCTCGCCTTCGTGGTCACCGTGGTCGTCATGGTGCAGACCGCGGCGACGACGCGGTCCTTCCCGTCCGATCCCGACAAGCCTGCCGATGTCGATCGCGACTTCCTCGGCGCCGGCGCCGGCAGTGTGCTGTCAGGCCTGTTCGGCGCGTTCCCGGTCAATGCCAGCCCGCCGCGCACGGGTATCGTCGCCGAGACCGGCGGGCAATCGCAACTCGCAGGCCTTTCAGCAGCGGTGATCGTGCTGTTGCTGCTCGCGTTCGGAACGGGATTACTGCGCCACGTGCCGGACGCGGCGCTCGGCGGCATCCTGCTGTTCGTGGCGTTGCGGATCATCCGTGTGACGCAGATCGTCACGATCTACCGCCAGTCCTTCGGCGAATTCCTGCTGATCGTTGCCACCGCGGCGCTGATCATCGTGCTGCCGATCGAGCAGGGCGCGTTCCTCGGAATCGTGTCGTCGCTTCTGCACGGCATCTGGAGCACGACGCGCGCGCGGCTCGTCGAGTTCGAGCGCGTGCCGGGCACCACGATCTGGTGGCCGGCGCATCCGCACATCTCGGGCGAGCGCATCGCCGGGGTCGCCGTGATCGGGCTGCAGGCGCCGTTGTCCTTCCTCAACGCGCCGGGTTTCCGCACCGATGTAACCAAGGTTCTCGGCACGGCGACGCTGCAATTGCTCGTGCTGGAGGCGAGCGGCATGGTCGAGATCGACTTCACCGCCGCGCAGATCCTGCTCGAAATCTTCAAGGCGTGCAACGCGCAAGGCGTCACGGTGGCGCTGGCACGGCTGGAATCGGTGCGCGCGCACGAGGCGTTCGAGCGCTTCAAATTGTTCGATGTGCTGCCGAAGGAGCACGTCTTCCTCAGCGTGGATGAGGCCGTGCGGAAGCTGGCGAAGGCAGAATAGGTTCGGGGCGCACCAGCCGTGCCGCGATCTCGCTGCAACCTCTCCCGCTTGCGGGAGAGGTCGACACGCTCGCAAGAGCGTGGCGGGTGAGGGCTTTCTCCGCTTGGGGATTGTCCCGTTGCGGAGAAACCCTCTCCCCAGCCCTCTCCCGCAAGCGGGAGAGGGAGCGCACCTTTAATGCGGCAACCGTCACTGCACCAGCGCCGGATGATCCCGCTGCGCGGTTTCGCGGATCCAGCTGGCGTGGATCGCGCGGAACAGGATTTGCGCCGTCTTGACGTCATTCGCGGTCATGCAGAGGTCGATGATGCGATGCACCGCGTCATCGCGCATCAGGCTGTCGGAGATCTTCATCGCGATTTCCATCGCGACCTTCGCGGCGCGCTCATAGCGCGCGCTGTCGCTTTTGTCGTTTCGCGCAGAGCCTGCGGCGCTCTGGGCCGCAGCGTCACAGATGGCGCGGATGCGCGCGGCGGCTTCGATGTCGCCGAGCGGCCACTCGATCGCCTCGTCCCAGATGTCTTTTCGCGTCTTGCGCGCGAACCACTGCATTGCCTCGCTCCGCCGTGACGGCGCGAGCATAAACGAAAGGCGACGCCGCGCGCTACGCCTCCGGCACGATCTTGCCGGGATTGAAGATGTTTTGCGGATCGAGCGCCTTTTTCAGCGCACGCATTGCATCCAGCGCCTCGGGGCCGAGTTCCGCCTTCAGGTATTTCTGCTTGCCCTGGCCGATGCCGTGCTCGCCGGTGCAGGTTCCGTCCATCGCCTGTGCGCGCTCGACCAGGCGGTGCATGAACTCCTCGCCGCGCGCCATCTCGCCGGCATCGTTGGTGTCACAGACCAGCGAGCAATGGAAATTGCCGTCGCCGACATGGCCGACGATCGGCGACAACAAATTGAGCCGCTTGAGATCTTCCTCGGTCTCGCTGACGCAATCGGCAAGCCGCGAGATCGGCACACAGACGTCGGTGGCGACTACGCCGATGCTGTCGCCGGGCCGCAGCGCCTTCACCGACCAATAGGCATCGTGCCGAGCCTGCCACAGTTTCGTGCGGTCCTCGGGCTTGGTGGTCCAGGAAAAATCGCCACCGCCGCATTCCCTGGCGATCTCACCGAACGCCTTGGACTGTTCGGCCACCTCGATCTCGCTGCCGTGAAATTCCATCAAGAGCAGCGGCGTCTCCGGCAGCGTCAGCTTCGAATAAGCATTGCAAGCCCTGACTTGCGCGGCATTGAGCAACTCGATGCGCGCCACCGGGATGCCCGTCTGAATAGCGAGGATGACGGCCTGACAGGCCCCGTGCACGGTCTCGAACGACACCGCGCCAGCCGCGATGGTGTCGGGAATGCCGCGCAGGCGAATGGTCAGCTCGGAGATGATGCCGAGCGTGCCTTCGGCGCCGACGAACAGATGCGTCAGGTCGTAGCCGGCGGAGGACTTCTTGGCGCGCGTGCCCGTGGTGATGATCTCGCCGTCGCCGCGCACCACCTTCAGCGCCAGCACGCTGTCGCGCATGGTGCCGTAGCGCACCGCATTGGTGCCGGAGGCGCGCGTCGAGGCCATGCCGCCGAGAGAGGCGTCCGCGCCGGGATCGATCGGAAAGAACAGGCCTTGGTCGCGCAGATGCTCGTTGAGCGCCTTGCGGGTGACACCGGGCTGGATCACGCAGTCGAGATCCTCGGCATGCACTGCAAGCACCTTGTTCATGTCGCGGAGATCGACCGAGATGCCGCCGGCGGGCGCGTTGACCTGGCCCTCTAGCGAGGTGCCGGTGCCGAAGGGAATGACGGGGACGCCGTTTTTCGCGCAGATGCGCACCACGTCCTGGATGTCGGCGATCTCCTGCGCCATCACCACGCCATCCGGCGGCTGGTTGACGATCCATGTCGTGGTGTGGCCGTGCTGCTCGCGGACGGCCTGCGAGGTGATGAGGCGGTTGCCGAAGCGTGCGGCAAGCTGCTCCAACGCGCTCGCAAGGGCTTTCGGCGCTGGCCTGGGCGGATTATTAGTGATGGTCGTACCCACGGACACTCCTCCCGACAGAAGAAACCGTGGCAAAGGACATCTCACCGGTCAAGTCAAGCGACCGGACGCATAGCAGGGAACACACATGCCGGAGACCGCCGCATCAGCGCCCGACGTCCAGCCGTTCCGCTCCTCGATCATGCAGATCGACCCGCAATGGATCGACTACAACGGCCATCTCAATATGGCCTACTACAACGTGATGTTCGACCGGGCGATCGACCAGATGTGGCTGCGGCTCGGGATTGGGCCCACCTACATGAAGGAGCGAGGCGGCTCGACCTTCACCGCAGAATGCCACGTGCGGTATCTGCGCGAGATTCATCTTGGCGATCCCGTGCAGATCTCGGTCTGGCTGCTGGAAGCCGACAACAAGCGGCTGCACACGTTCGAGGAGTTGCGGCACGCTGCCGAGGGGTGGCTGTCGGCGACCTCCGAGAACATGTCGCTGCACATGGACATGAAGGCGCGCCGCGTTGCGCCGTTTCCGCCCGACATCCAGCAGCGCATCGCCGAGGTCACCAAGGCCCACAGCGCCCTGCCGCGGCCCGAGGGCATCGGCCGACGCGTGGCAATGCCCTCGAAGCGGTAAGGCCCGCTAAATCCTGGTGCGGCCGCGGGCGAGGCCCACCACCGCCGAGACCAGGAACAGCACGACCGCGATGAAGAAGATGATCTTGGCGATTTCGACCGAGGCGCCGGCGATGCCGCCGAAACCCAGGATGCCGGCGATCAGTGCGATAACCAGAAACGTCACAACCCAGCCAAGCATGGCAAAACCTCTGTGTTGATCTCTGTCCGCGATCAGCGCCGCTGACCGCGCTCCACTTGCCCAGACAATCTCGACGTGGGAACGAAGGTTCCGACCCGCGGAGCGGGGAAATTCGCGCCGCCCGCAGGAACAAATCGGCCGGCCGCGTACGTGGAAAACACGTTCCGGCCGCCCCATATAGGTACCAATCCCTGTTATGAAGGCTCCCTTCCGCGACGGCGCGGTGCCATCGTGGGCCAATGATTCGCATGACCGAGCCGAGCAAGATCACCTCTCCGAGCGTACCCGACCACCAGCCTGCAGCCGGCGGCATCGCCGCGCGTGCGCGCGCCTCTGTGGGCCCGAAATATCTGTCCGGGCTCAATCCGGAGCAGCGCGAGGCGGTGGAGACGCTGGACGGCCCGGTGCTGGTGCTGGCCGGCGCCGGCACCGGCAAGACCCGCGTGCTGACCACGCGCATCGCCCACATCCTGAGCCAGGGCCGCGCCCGTCCCGCCGAGATCCTGTCGGTGACCTTCACCAACAAGGCCGCGCGCGAGATGAAGCATCGGCTCGGCCAGATGCTCGGCCACGCCGTCGAGGGCATGCCGTGGCTCGGCACCTTCCACTCCATCGGCGGCCGCATCCTGCGCGTTCATGCCGAGCTGGCGCAGTTAAAGTCGAATTTCACCGTGCTCGATGTCGACGACCAGGTGCGGCTTTTGAAGCAGCTGCTGCAGGCCGAGAATATCGACGACAAGCGCTGGCCGGCGCGAATGCTGGCCGGCCTGATCGACGGCTGGAAGAACCGCGGCCTGACGCCGTCGCAGGTGCCGTCAGGCGAAGCCGCCGTCTTCGCCAACGGCAAGGGCGGCAAGCTCTATGCGAGCTATCAGGAGCGGCTGAAGATCCTGAACGCCGCCGATTTCGGCGATCTCTTGCTGGAGAACATCCGCATCTTCCGCGAGCACCCGGATATCCTGCGGCAGTACCAGTTGCGCTTCAAATTCATCCTGGTCGACGAATATCAGGACACCAACGTCGCGCAATATCTGTGGCTGCGGCTGCTGTCGCAGGCGCCTTCTTCCTTCGCCTCTCCCCGCTTGCGGGGAGAGGCCGACGCGCAAAGCGCGGCGGGTAAGGGGGACTCTCCACGAGTCGCGCTCGCGGAGGCAGCCCCTCACCCCGACCCTCTCCCCGTGAAGGACGGGGAGAGGGAGAGGACCAAAAACATCTGCTGCGTCGGCGACGACGACCAGTCGATCTATGGCTGGCGCGGCGCCGAGGTCGACAACATCCTGCGCTTCGACCACGATTTTCCCGGCGCCAAGGTCATCCGCCTCGAGCGCAACTACCGCTCGACCGGCCACATCCTCGCCGCCGCCTCGCACCTGATCGCGCACAACGAAGGCCGACTCGGCAAGACGCTACGCACCGAGGACCAGGACGGCGAGAAGGTCACGGTGACAGGCTCGTGGGATTCCGAAGAGGAAGCCCGCGGCATCGGCGAGGAGATCGAGCAGCTCCAGCGGCAGGGCGAGAAGCTCAACGAGATCGCCATTCTCGTGCGCGCCTCCTACCAGATGCGCGAATTCGAAGACCGTTTCGTCACGCTCGGCCTGCCCTATCGCGTCATCGGCGGCCCGCGCTTTTACGAGCGCGCCGAAATCCGCGATGCGCTGGCTTACTTACGTGTCATCAATTCGCCGGCCGACGACCTCGCCTTCGAGCGCATCGTCAACGTGCCCAAGCGCGGGCTTGGCGATGCCACCGTGCAGATGCTGCACGACCATGCCCGCAAGCGCCGCATTCCGCTGTTCGAGGCGGCGCGCGCGGTGGTCGAGACCGACGAGCTGAAGCCGAAGGCGCGCGGAAGTCTGCGCGACGTCGTCGCCCAGTTCGACCGCTGGCGCGCCCAGCGGGAGGTCACCGCGCACACGGATCTCGCCCAGATCGTGCTCGACGAGAGCGGCTACACCGAGATGTGGCAGAAGGACCGCTCGGCCGACGCCGCGGGCCGGCTGGAGAACCTGAAAGAGCTGGTGCGCTCGATGGAGGAGTTCGAGAACCTGCAGGGTTTTTTGGAGCACATCTCGCTGGTGATGGACCGCGACGGCGGCGCCGAGGACGACGCGGTGTCGCTGATGACGCTGCACTCGGCCAAGGGTCTCGAATTCGACAACGTGTTCCTGCCCGGCTGGGAGGAAGGCCTGTTCCCGAGCCAGCGCACGCTGGACGAGCAGGGCCGCGCCGGTTTGGAAGAAGAGCGCCGGCTCGGCCATGTCGGCCTCACGCGTGCGAGACGGCGCGCGAAAATCTATTTTGCGACCAACCGCCGGATCCACGGCACCTGGTCGACCACAATCCCGTCGCGCTTCCTCGACGAATTGCCGGCGGCCAATGTCGAGATCACGGAATCCAAGGGCGGCTCGGCCTGGGGCGGTACCGGCGGCTACGGCGCCTCGCGCTTCGACGATATGGAGGCTTTCGGGTCGAGTTACACGACGCCGGGCTGGCAGCGCGCCCAGGCGAACCGCAATCGTGGCGGCGGGCGCGGCGGCTTCGAGGAAGAAGCCTCCACATTCTCATCCTCCTCGTCATCCGGCCCCGATTTCGGCAGCTTCTCCTCGCGCCGCCGCGGGCCAATGACGATCGAAGGCGAGCTGGTCGCCAAATCGACCGGCACGATGTCGGAATTCTCGCTCTCCGACCGCGTCTTCCACCAGAAGTTCGGCTACGGCCGCGTCACCAGGATTGACGGCAACAAGCTCACCATCGCCTTCGACAAGGCCGGCGAGAAGAAGGTCGTGGACAGCTTCGTGCAGCGGGCGTGAGGCCCGACATGCCTCAGTACGTTGCCATCATCGAGGATGCCGGCCCGGACGACGCGGTTGGCGTATGGTTTCCGGACCTGCCCGGTTGCATCTCCGGTGGTGACGACATCGACGAGGCCCTGGAGAATGCGCCCGAGGCATTCGAATTCTATGCACAGGAGCTGATCGCGGATGGCCGTCAGCTTCCCCGGCCGAGGACGCTGGACGAGCTCAAGGCCGATCCGGAATTTACCGACGACCTCCGGAACCATACGGCTGTCCTGATCGAATGGCCGCCCCTCGCCGACGCGACGGACTGAGGATTGTTGGCCGCACTCGTCGGGCCGTCGACGGTTCTGGCCCTAGCGCCCCTTGACCGCCGCGAACTTCCCCGTATCAGATAAACCCATGGTCCGGGGTTCCATCACACTGATCGTGCTTGCATTGGGAATGCCGTCGCTCAGCGCGGCGGAGACCATGAGCTTTGGCGATTCGCTCGGGCTCCTGGCCAAGAGTTGCGGGGCCGAAATCGTCGCCAATTGCCGCGGCGTCAATCCGGACTCCACCCGTCTGAAGGAGTGCCTGTCCCGCAACCGCGACGTGCTCTCCCAGCAGTGCGCGAGCGATTATCTTGCGGCGTTCGACGCCATCCAGAAGCGGATCGCCGCCCGTGTCACGGTCGCGAACGCCTGCCAGCGCGAGATCGTCAAGGTCTGCGGCGGCTCGACTAAGGAGACCAGCAAGTCGATCCCCTGCCTGATCTCGACCCCCAAGGGCATCAGCAACAACTGCCTGAAGGCTGTCGACGACGCGGGGTATCGCTGATGCGCGCAATCGGGCACGTCACCGCCGCGATCGGTATTGCATTGGGGTTGGCTTTGCTCGCCAGCGTGGCGGGCGCGCAGACGGCGCCGACCCGTGACGATATCGTCGGCAAGCTCAACCATTTCGAGGAGGCCGCCGAGGTCGACGTCCCCGCGCTGAAGCAGCAGGTGATGGAGCGCGCCAGGGCCAGGATCAAGAACGATCCGGGTCCGGTGAACCGGCCGCTGATCGCGCCTGATCTCGCCAAGCTGCCGGCCTTCAACGCCCAGATCCAGTTCGACGCCGACACGCCGATCATCCAGCCGGAGTCTTACCAGACCGTCGGCCGGATCGCCGACGCACTGCTTCACGCTTCGCTGCTGCCCTACACGTTCCTGATCGTCGGCCACGTCGAATCCAATTCGAAAACGCGGGAGGCCAACGCCATCCTGAGCCAGCGCCGGGCGGACGCGATCCGCGATGTGCTGGTGAATACGTTCAAGATTTCGACCAAGCGGCTCCAGCCGATCGGCCTCGGCGAGGAGCAGTTCCTCGACCGCGCCAAGCCGACCTCGGCAGTCAATGGCCAGTTGCAGATCCTGACCTTTGCCAAAGTGCCCGAGGATGCACCGGCGCGCCCCGCAGCAGCGCCCGCACCTGCGGCGAAAAAGCCCGCCAGGAAGCATTGAGCGCCCGGCCTTCGCGCCCGGCGGAACCCGTTGAAGTTTTGTCTATTTTGTGACCTGTCTCACAGCGCGACAACACGGTCCTGCGCGACAATAGCGGCGGTTTGTGCACTGCCCTATCAGGTGCTATAGGCTGTTTTCGCCCTTCCCGCCCCCGTGCCGCACGAGACCGAGATGGCTGGCTATTTTCAACGCCAACTAGCCGATTATGTCGAATACCATCGCGATCCCTGGAATTGCGCGATGCATGTGGTCGGCATTCTCCTGCTCTTCACCGGCGCAACGCTGCCGCTGACGCGGCTCGCTTTTCCGATGTTCGGGGTCGAGGTGAGCCTAGCGGTGATTTTGGCGCTGCCCGTCCTGGTATACTGGCTGATGCTGGACGCCGGAGTCGGGCTCGGCATCCTCGTGTGCATGATTGTGCTGCTTTCGGTTGCAACCGCGATCGGCAATCAGGTCTCGACCGCCATGATGTGGTCGATTTTTGCGGTGCTGATCGTGCTCGGCGTCGCATCGCAGATCGTCGGCCACAGGGTGTTCGAGGAGCGGCAGCCGTCGATGGTCGACCACCCCACGCATTTCCTGCTTGGACCGATGTTTGTCATGGCAAAATTATTCATTGCACTGGGTTTTCGTCGCGACCTTGCCGCGATTCTCGCGCCTCTTCCGACCAATTCCCTTTCAACCCGATAGCTTTCTCGAAGCGGAACAGCAAAACCTCTTCATGACTCCAGTACTGGTTACCGGTGGCAGCGGTTTCATCGGACAGCATCTTGTCGAAGCGCTCCGCGCCCGTGGGCAGCGGGTACGCGTGTTCGACGTCCGGCCCCCGGCCACGGCGAACGCCGACGTCGAGTATGTGCGCGGCTCGGTGCTGGACAGTGCCACGGTCGATGCTGCGCTTTCGGGTATAGATCAGGTCTATCACCTCGCCGGCCTGCCCGGGATGTGGGTCGCCAACAAGCAGGATTTTCACGACGTCAATTTCCGCGGCACCGAGGTCGTGCTTGGGGCTGCGATGAAGCGTGGTGTGTCGCGCTTCCTGCACTGCTCGACGGAATCGATCCTGTTCCCCTACGCCAACCTCAACGGTGTCGCCGCCGAGGAGGCGCTGCAGCCGGCCGACGCGATGCCCGGCGCCTATACGCGATCGAAATCGCTCGCCGAGCATCACGCCGCCAAGGCCGCGGCCGCGGGCTTCCCGCTCGTCATCGGCACGCCGACCATGCCGATCGGTGCGGCCGACCACAATCTGACGCCGCCAACTGCGATGCTGTGGTACTTCCTGCAGAAGAAGGTGCAGCCGCATCTCGACTTCCTGGTCAACCTGGTCGACGTTCGTGACGTCGCCATGGGCCTGGTGCTGACGATGGAGCGCGGCCGCATCGGACAGCGCTATATCCTGGGCGGCGATTGCGTCAGGCTCGGCCAGATCCTGCGGATGATGTCGGCGATGAGCGGCCGGCGGCAGTTTCCGATCGTCGTTCCCGGCAAGATTGCCGAGCTCTCCGCCATCATGCTCGAATCGATCTCCAATCACATCACGCGCCGTCCGCCGAACGGCACCGCCGAGGGCGTGCGCATCGCGCTCGCCGCGAGCGACCTCTCGATCAGCAAGGCGCGCACCGAGCTCGGCTATGCCCCGCGCCCGATCGAGCCGGTGCTGCGCGAAACCATCACCCATCTGCTCGCCCGCGGCGGTCAGCAGTCCTCCGGCACCATCGAGCATCACGCGCTCTCGTCGCGCGCGAGCTGATCTCTCCGCCCAACCAAAGAACCTTTCCGCATGTCCTTCGATTTCAGCAAGCTTCTCTCCGTCGCCTGGGGCGGCTGGACCACCACCTGGCCGACACAACTGCTCGCCCTGATCTGGCTCGCCTGGCTTGCCAGCTGGGTCGGCGCCTCGTTCTGGCAAGGCCGCACCCAGAAGCAGGTGATGACGCTGGAGTCCGGCCGTTATCGCATCCCGATCCTGGTCGGCGGGATCCTGTTCACGCCGTGGACCGCCGAGATCCTTGGCGAGAAGCCGCTCTGGGTATTCAGCAATACGGCTGTCTATGGCGCCGCGCTGATCGTGCTCGCCGGCATCTCGTTCACCTGGTGGGGCCGGCTGCATCTCGGAAAGTTCTGGTCCAACACGATCACGCACAAGGAAGACCACCGCGTCGTCGACACCGGCCCGTACGGCATCGTGCGTCATCCGATCTACACCGGGCTGATCGCTGGCATGCTGGTGACCGGCATCGCCGTCGGCACCGTCACGGCGATGCTCGGCGCCATCCTGATCTCGCTCGGCATGTGGCAGAAGGGCCGGATGGAAGAGGTGTTCTTGTCGAAAGAGCTCGGCGAGGACGCCTACGGCGCCTATTGCCGCCGCGTGCCGATGATCGTTCCGTTCCTGTCGCCGCGATGAGGAAGTAGCAGTTCGCCTTCCCCTCGTGTCCCGGACGCGCTGCAGCGTGCAACGCTGCTGCGCAGAGCCGGGACCCAGACAGCGACGCAGTGCATGGGCAGTGAGATGGGCTCCGGCTGTGCAGCGCACCGCGAAGACGCGCTGCGCTGCGTCCGGGGCACGAGCGCGCGATCCGACGCACTAAGGAACCGCCCCTCGGCTGGCCCGTTAGCCCTGCGATATCTGCAACGACCGCAGAGCATTGAGCCATGTCCGACGCCTACGATTATTTTCGCGCGCACGCGGTTGCCGCCGTCCGCAAGGCGCGGGCGCTGCCGCCCGGGCGGCCCAAGCTGAAACAGCGCACGGTCGCGCGCGTCTATCACCTGCTGTCCAAGGAAGCCGCGCTCACCCCGAACGTCCATCACATCGATGATTTTCGCGCCGCGCGACGGCTGGAGCGGCAGGTCCGGCATTGATCCCCGTCCCTATGCAAATTCGATCAGCAGCCATTCCGCGGGAATAGACGTCGAGCGAGTTCCGGCCCGGTTGACCTTTTGAGCGCGACCCAGTTGGATGCGCGCGCAACGAGGCACGACGACATTCATCGTGGATCCGGAGAGATCGACGATCAGGCCTGAGCCCGCACGGGGTTTCGGGCGATCCGGCGTTCGACGGTGCCGCAAGTTCGACAGGGGCTTCTCATGACTTTTTCCAGCATCTTTGCGCAGTTCGTTGCATTGCTCGGCGGGATTGCGCTGCAATGGCGAAAACTGTCTGGCACCGAGCCGGCGCCCGCCTGGGGCCAGGCGCCGGCCATTCCCGAGGCGAAGCCGCAAGGCGCCATCCCGACCTTGAAGATGCCAAGCGCGCGCGGCTGGAGCGAAGGCCAGAAGCCGACGGTCGCGCCCGGGCTCAAGGCCAACGCGTTTGCGACCGGTCTCGATCATCCGCGCTGGATCGAGGTGCTGCCCAATGGCGACGTGCTGATTGCGGAGGCAACGCAGATCGCAGGACCCCCGCGCAGCGTGTTCCACTATGCGATGCAGGCGACGATGCGGCGCGCCGCGGCGCTCGGCGTGTCCGCCAACCGCATCACGCTCCTGCGCGACAAGGACGGCGACGGCGTTGCCGAACATCGCGGCGCCTTCATGGAGAATCTCAACCAGCCATTCGGCATGGCACTGGTCGGCGACACCTTCTATGTCGGCAATACTGACGGCGTGATGGCCTTCCCCTATGTCGCGGGCGCAGACAACATCACCGCGCCGGGCAAGCGGCTCACCCATTTCAAGCCGAGCGGCCACTGGACGCGCAGCCTGCTCGCAAGCCCCGACGGCAAGAAGCTCTATGCCGGCGTCGGCTCGCTCAGCAACATCGCCGAAATGGGCATGGAGGTCGAGCAAGGCCGCGCCGCGGTCTACGAGCTCGATCTCGTTGCCGGCACGCATCGCATTTTTGCCGCGGGCCTCCGCAATCCTGTCGGTCTGGCCTGGGAGCCGACGACGGGCGTGCTCTGGACCGTCGTCAACGAGCGCGACGGGCTCGGCGACGAGACGCCGCCAGACTATCTGACCTCGGTGCGCGATGGCGGCTTCTATGGCTGGCCCTATTGCTATTGGGGCAAGACCGTTGACGACCGCGTGCCGCAGGATCCGGCGATGGTCGCCAAGGCGCTGACGCCGGACTACGCGCTCGGGGGCCACACCGCTTCACTCGGCCTGTGCTGGATGCCCACAGGCACGCTGCCCGGTTTCCCCGACGGCATGGTGATCGGCCAGCACGGCTCGTGGAATCGCAGCACGCTGTCCGGCTACAAGCTGGTGTTCGTCCCGTTCGAGCACGGAAAACCGTCCGGCCCCGGTCGCGACATCCTGTCGGGCTTCCTGTCGCCCGACGAAAAGGAATCCTACGGCCGTCCGGTCGGCGTCGTGATCGGCCCCGACAAGAAATCGCTGCTGATGGCCGACGACGTCGGCAACGTGATCTGGCGCGTGACGGGCGCGTAAGGGGTTAGGTGCCCACACACAACGTGGCGCGCTGCTTGCGCAGCAGCGCGATCACGGACAATGCGGTGATCATCCCGGTCTTGGGGTTTTCGGACGGGATGTTCTCGATGGCCATCGAGAACCGCGCCGAATCCGCTTCGACCTCGATGCGATGAACATTGCGCGTCACGGTGGGGTCGGCCCAGACCTGCATCTGGGTGCGATCGGGGCCGATGCCCGCCAGCGACAGCGCAACGGCGACATTGACGTTGGCGGGAAAGCCCTTCGCCGCTTCACGCGCGCTGCCCTCGAACAGCTTGAGCGGCTCGCGCAGATTGTCGATGTTGATGTTGTTCTCGACGACGAACGGTGCGCCCTTCAGCCCGTCGATCGGCTTGCGCGTGACCATCTTCACCGAATGAATGGTGCCGAGCGCGGCGGCGTTGACCGCATCGAGCCCGATCAGCGCGCCGGTCGGCACGAGGATGCGACCGCCCTTGGTACGGGCGAGATCGACCAGATCATAATTGTCGAGCAGCGCGCCGACGCTGACGACGACCGCGGACCTGCCGCGCTTCAACGCGGGCTCGACGATCGCCCGCAACTGGCTGCTCGGCGCACACTCGACCACGATGTCGGCGGCGTCGCCGAGCTGGTCGATTGGCAATACGGATGGCGGATGAAGGAGGCTGCCGAGAAACGCCTGATGCTTTGCTGGATCACGCACCGCGACGGCCGACAGCGTCAGTCCCTCGATACCCTGATCGAGCGCGGTGGCGATCTTGGTGCCGATTGATCCCAATCCCGCGACGGCCACCCGCAAATCGCTCGAAGCCATATGTTCGATCATCGCATCCCACTTTCTGGCCAAATTGATGTCATAGCGCATCGTTTTCTGTATAAGCCAGTGCGAATTGAGCTCGCCTTGCCGACCCCCGCCAAGACCGCTGCGGCCTGCGCCGTCATCCGCCGCCGCACTCCCACCGATACGGAGCTTTCTCATGCGCACTCATTCGATCGCAGCCATTCCCGCCGACGGCATCGGCCCCGAGGTGATCTCGGCTGGCGTCCGCGTGCTGCAGGCGCTGGCAAAACGCAGCGGCGATCTCGCCTTCAACGTCAGGACATTCGACTGGGGCTCTGACTATTACAAGAAGCACGGAGTGATGATGCCGGCCGGCGGCCTCACTGAACTGAAGAAATTCGACGCGATCTATTTCGGTGCGGTCGGCGCGCCTGATGTGCCCGACCACATCACGCTGTGGGGCCTACGCCTGCCGATCTGCCAGGGCTTTGACCAATACGCCAATGTGCGGCCGACCAAGATCCTGCCAGGCGTCGCCTCGCCGTTGCGCAATGTCGGCGT
This sequence comes from Bradyrhizobium diazoefficiens, assembly GCF_016599855.1. Lineage (NCBI taxonomy): Bacteria > Pseudomonadati > Pseudomonadota > Alphaproteobacteria > Hyphomicrobiales > Nitrobacteraceae > Bradyrhizobium > Bradyrhizobium diazoefficiens. Next base: position 5,734,605 of record NZ_CP067041.1, read on the forward strand.
CGGCGATCTCGACTGGGTGATCGTGCGCGAGAATTCGGAAGGCGAATATGCCGGCATGGGCGGCCGCGCGCATAGGGGCCTGCCGGAAGAGGTTGGCACGGAAGTGGCGGTCTTCACTCGTGTCGGCGTCACCCGCATCATGCGCTATGCGTTCCAGCTCGCGGAGTCGCGCCCGCGCAAATTGCTGACCGTGGTGACGAAGTCGAACGCGCAGCGCCATGGCATGGTGATGTGGGACGAGATCGCCGCCGAGGTCGCGGGCGAATTCCCTGACGTGACCTGGGACAAGATGTTGGTCGACGCCATGACGGTGCGCATGACTCTGCATCCGAAGAGCCTCGACACCATCGTTGCGACCAACCTCCACGCCGACATTCTCTCTGACCTCGCCGGTGCGCTGGCGGGAAGCCTCGGCGTCGCGCCGACCGGCAACATCGATCCACAGCGCCGCTTCCCCTCGATGTTCGAGCCGATCCACGGCTCGGCCTTCGATATCGCCGGCAAGGGCATCGCCAATCCGGTCGCGACCTTCTGGACCGGCGCGCAGATGCTGGAGCATCTCGGCGAGAAGGATGCCGCCGTGCGGCTGATGAAGGCCGTCGAGCAGGTCTGCGCCGCAGGCGTGCTGACGCCCGATGTGGGCGGCAAGGCGACGACGAAAGAGGTCACCGACGCGGTGATCGACGCGATCCACGGCTCGAACGTCTGAGAGAAACCTACCTCTTCCGCCCCGAAGGTGCCGCCGCCGGCGGCATTGCCATCACGGCGGCTGCCGCGGCGTCCGGCGGCGTCAGGTGGCGCGGGACGACGATGGACTGGCCGGGCGTGAGCGTCGCGTTCTCCGGCAGCGAGTTGCTCTGCGCGAGCGACCACAGCGGCACCCGGTTGGCAGCGGCGATGCTCTCCATGGTGTCGCCGCGGCGGACCGGCATGCGCACGCCACTGTCCCACAATTCGACCAGCGTGTCTCCGGGAACCAGATAGCGCAGCGGCACCGCATCGGCCTCGGTCTGCGCCGCCTGGATGCGCGGCAACTGCGTCACCATGTCGACGATCTGGCGGTGGATGTCGTCCGATTTCTCGATGTTGATGTGCGAGACGCGGCCATTTTCCTTGAGGTCGTAGCTCGCATAGTGGCCGCGATAGCCGGGCACCGCCACGACGTTGCCGCCGCCGAGCACGCTGTCGGACAGGAAGATGTTGATGAAGCGCTCGACATTGAGCGGCACGTCATCGGTCGCATGGGCGGGATCGATGGTAATGACGAGGCTGATCGGGACGTTCTCCTTGGCCGCCATCTCGGAGATGAGAACCGAGCACAGCCCGCCCATGGAATGGCCGATCAGCACGATCGGCGCCGGGCTCTCCTTGTAGCTGGAGATGGCGCGGTTGCCGATCAGCCGGCACAAAGTGAACTCATAGACGTCGGCGGAGAAGCCCGCCGCCGTCAGCTTCTCGGCGAGCCGATCCATCCCGGTCGAGAAGATCGGCCCCATGGCGCCGCGGAACAGGTAGATCTTCGGCGGCGGCAGTGGCTCAGCAGGCGGCGCGGGAGGCGGCGGCGCGACGGCCCGAGTCGCAGCGGGCTTCGGCTTGGCAGGCGAGGCCGCGGCCATGACGGGATTCAAGGCGAGCAGCGCGATCGCTGCCAGCACGACTAGCCGCCTCAAATCGATCATCAGTTCAACAGTCCCACCACAGGAGGTACGGACCTCCTCCACGCCGCTTAGTGACCGCCGATTTGGTGGTTTTTGGGGCATGGAACTTGCCGGTGACTGCCAACAGCATCTCCACGCCTGCTGGTCGCCGTCACAGCCTGCTCTTGAGTCTGCTGCGATGCGCGGCCTGCTTGGCGCGGTTGCCGCAGATCGCCATGGCGCACCATCGCCGCGCGCGCCTGCGGGTGTGATCGGCGAACAGCATTGTGCAGTTATGTCCCTCGCATGCCTTCACACACGAAAAGTCCTCGTCGCAGACGAATTTCGCCAGCGCTTCACCGACCGGCAGCAGCAGGGATTCGGGAGACCGCCAGCGCCGCATCCTTTGCAGCGCGAGGCCGTCACCGCCCTCGCCGTGCCGTGGCACGATCTGACGGAAGGCCTCATCGCGTTTCAGAAGGCTGTTCAGCGGACCGAGCTCGTGCAGCGCGTTCGGGCTGAGCGGCCGCCCTGCATGCTCCACGACGAAACCGCGAAACCATTCGCGCAAGGTGCGGGCCTGATCCGCGACCTTATCGAGCTCGCCCGGCAAGGCGCGCGCTTTCATCGCGTCAAGCTCGTCAGGCGGAACGAGCTTCGCTTGGGCCAGCCAGTCGATCAGGCCATCGCCATCATTGATCCAATCGACGGGCGTATCGGCCGGCGTCGCGATCGAGTTGAGGAAATCGAGGCCGAGCGAATCGGCGACGAACATAGCTGGCGGTCTGTTTGGCACGTACGTCTCCCGGCCAGAAAACGTCATGTACATAACCTGCAAATCATCTCTTGACAAGTTACAGGCACGTGCGTAACCTACTTTTAGGCTTTAAACAGGTTACCTAGGAGGCGGCAATGGCCAAGAGCGGTTTGACCGTAGTCCTTGTCCACAGCGCGTGGGCGGATGGGTCGAGTTGGGCGCGTGTCATCACGGCGCTCGAAGACCGGGGGATCAAGACGCGAGCGGCACCGCTGCCGTTGACCTCGCTCGCCGACGATGTCGCAGCTCTCAACCGCAGCCTCGATCGTACCGAAGGGCCGGTCGTGCTTGCCGGACACGCCTATGCCGGCGCCGTCATTGCGCTTGCGCGTTCTGACCGCGTGAAGGCGCTGGTCTATGTCGCAGCCCTCGCGGCCAATGAGGGTGAGAAGGTTGCGGATGTGTTTTACCGCCTGCCCCCGCATCCGCTGGCGCCGAACCTGGCCCCCGATCACAATGGCCTGATCTGGTTGCCTGAGGATGCCTTTGCAGCGGCATTTGCGCCGAACGCCTCAGCGGAGGATCACACCGTACTCGCAGCCGTGCAGCGGTCGATTTCGCTCGACTGCATCACCGTGCCGGCCGGACGTCCGCTCTGGAAGGATATTCCGAGCTGGTACCTGATTGCCGAGCAGGATCGCATGATCGTGCCGGAGACGCAGCGTTTCATGGCGGACCGCATGAAAGCGAACATCCGCACGCTCGCCGTCGATCACACGCCCAGCGTCACTGCGCCAGCGGCTGTTGCGGACATCATTCGCGACGCAGTCCACGCCGTGAGCGATCATTAGCGCGTCGGGCGTTCCTTGAGCGCACTCAAGCCAACCACATCGATTCCCAACAATGGAGACTGCCATGACCTCCACCAGATATCGCACGGCCGACGCCGACGGCTTCAAGGTGTTCTATCGCGAGGCCGGCCCCACCGACGCACCAAAGCTTTTGCTGCTGCACGGCTTCCCGAGCGCGGGCCATATGTTCCGTGACCTGATCCCGCTGCTTGCAGACAGGTTTCACATCGTGGCCCCGGACCTGCCCGGCTTCGGCCAGTCCGACATGCCTTCACGGGACAGCTTCCGCTACACGTTCGACAATATCGCGCAGGTGATCGAGCGCTTCACCGAAGTGATCGGCTTCGACCGCTTTGCGGTCTACGTTTTCGACTACGGCGCGCCGACCGGCTTCCGGCTGGCGCTGCGCCATCCCGAGCGGGTCACGGCGCTCATCTCGCAGAACGGCAACGCCTATGAGGACGGCCTCAGCGACGGCTGGACTCCGATCAAGGCCTATTGGCAGGATCCCTCGCCCGCCAACCGCGAGGGGCTGCGCGGCTTGCTCACGCCGGAGACGACGCGCTGGCAGTACACCCATGGCGCGCCCGATCCGACGAGGGTATCGCCGGACGGCCAGAACCTCGACAATTTCTATCTCGCGCGCCCCGGCTCGCACGACGTGCAGCTCGACCTGTTCGGCGACTACAAGAGCAATGTCGCGCTCTATCCCTCATTCCAGGACTATTTCCGCACCCACAGGCCACCGTTCCTCGCGGTCTGGGGCAAGAACGATCCGTTCTTCATTCCGCCCGGCGCCGAGGCGTTCAAGCGCGACAATCCCAACGCCGTGGTGCAGTTCTTCGACACGGGTCACTTCGCGCTGGAAACGCATGCGCGGGAGATCGCGGACAGCATCCGCGATTTCCTCGGCAAGCTCGAGGTGAAATCGGCGTGATGGAGGGGCGGCCATGGCCCTCGCGAGACGGACTCCGGAACGGCTCAGCGCATTCTCGGACGGCGTGTTCGCCGTCCTGATCACGGTACTTGTGCTGGAGCTTCGGCCGCCTGAAATCCCGACCTTGGCGGCATTGCTGGCGCTGTGGCCGACCTGGCTCTCCTACGCGGTGAGCTATGTCTTCATCGCGATCGTCTGGGCCAACCATCACCATCTGATGCGCTATGCCAGCGAAGCGACGCCGCGGCTGATGTGGTTCAACTTCGCGCATTTGTTCTCGGTATCGCTGCTGCCGCTCTCCACCGCTTGGATGGCCGTGAGCGAGCTCGCACCGCAGCCAGTCGCCTTCTACGCCGCGGTGTTCTTCCTGGTGAACGCGACCTATGTCGCCTTGATCTGGGATCTGGTCGGACGGGCGCCGGACGGCGACATCCCACTGCGAGAACGCAGGATCATGCGCACCCGCTCGATCATCACGCTCGTGATCTTCGCGATCGCAGCCGGCGTGGCCTTGAGATTCCCCTTGGCCGGACTTGTGATGTGTTGCTGCTGCCTGATCGTCTATCTGAAGCCGGAAGCGCCGGGCAGCGAGAACGAGGCATAAAACAACGCCGCCGACCTGAGGTCGGCGGCGGCGCGGAAGATATCTCAAGCTGATTTGGCGGCTTAATTCCTCGTCGGCGCTATAGCCGCCGCCGAACGCGCACCCCGCGGTGCAGCGCCGGGTTGGGCGACCGGGGCTGCCGGTGCGCGCGAGCGGGCGATCGCGGCATCGATCTCGGCGATGACGCGGCGCTGGATCGCCTCGTTCTTGTCGATGGTGATGTGGCCGACGCCGCTGCCGCGCACGTCGACGTTGTCGAGCTTGCCGCGGAAGCCGGCCGCGGCCCGCACCGGCTCGCCCGGACCATCGCCGATATAAATGTTGATGTAGCGCTCGGCGCCGGTCGAGAGTTTGGTCTTGAACACGGAGTCGAGCCCGATGGCGAGCTTCACCGGCACGCCGAGACGGTTGAGCTTGGCGATCATGTCCGGCAGCGCGGTCGCGCCCGAGGAGTGACCGACCAGCACGATGGTCTTGAGCCGGCCAGCCTTGTAGGCGGTGGCGGCTTCATCCGCGAGCGAGGACCAGGAGACGAAGTTCGCAACCGTCACCGGAATGCCCTGCGCCTCGAGCCTTGCGCCGATCGTATCGAGCCCGAGCGAGAAGATGTTGAGCACGCCGCGGAGCAGGTAAACATGCGTCGTCGCGGCTGCCTGGCTCGGCGCCGCCTTCGCGGTGGTCGGGCTCATGGCAACAGTTGACAGCAGGAGCAGGCAGATCGCCCACGCGCGGAGGGTGGACAGCTGGCTGGCGCCGGCGGTGTGACGGCCGTTCGGTCTCATCGATTGTTTCCCTGGGGACATACGCTTCGCGATTGGCCGGAATCGTAGCCATGGCCTGCTCGCAGACGCAACAAAGAGCCGCGTGAACGGCGATCTTCGCCGCAATCCGTGACCATCGCGCAACACTTGCCCGAAACCTGCCACTGAAGGGCCTGTTTTGAGACCATTTTTCTCCCGGCAATTGCGACCGGGCAACGCCATTCCTATTTCAGGGCACCGCCGGTCCCCGCCCGCCAGGGTGCGGGTTCCGGCGCCCCTCCCCCACCCCCACCGGCCCTCATGTCCTCCATCATTTCCGTCGCCAATTTGTCGAAGACCTATGGGTCCGGCTTCAAGGCGCTCAAGAACGTCAATCTCGATATCAAGCGCGGCGAGATCTTTGCGCTGCTCGGCCCCAATGGCGCCGGCAAGACCACGCTGATCTCGATCATCTGCGGCATCGCCAATCCCAGCGAGGGCAAGGTCCTCGTCGGCGGCGAGGACATTCAAAGGTCTTATCGCAAGGTACGCTCGCTGATCGGCCTTGTGCCGCAGGAATTGCACACCGACGCCTTCGAGAGCGTGTGGGCGACGGTGAGCTTCTCCCGCGGCCTGTTCGGCAAGCCGAAGAACCCTGCCCACGTCGAGAAGGTCCTGAAAGACTTGTCGCTCTGGGACAAGAAGGACAACAAGATCATCACGCTCTCAGGCGGCATGAAGCGCCGCGTGATGATCGCCAAGGCACTCTCGCACGAGCCGCAGATCCTGTTCCTGGACGAGCCGACCGCCGGCGTCGACGTCGAGCTGCGCAAAGGTATGTGGGAGGTGGTGCGCACGTTGCAGCAATCCGGCGTCACCATCATCCTCACCACGCACTACATCGAGGAAGCCGAGGAGATGGCCGACCGCATCGGCGTCATCAACAAGGGCGAGATCGTGCTGGTCGAGGACAAGGCGACCTTGATGCAGAAGCTCGGCAAGAAGCGGCTGACGCTGCATTTGCAGGGCAAACTGAACGCGCTGCCGGAAAGTCTGGCGCACTACAAGCTCGACCTCTGCGACAGCGGCGCGACGCTGGTCTACGACTACGACACCAAGGGCGATCGTACCGGCATCACCAGCCTGCTCAGCGACCTGCGCACCGCCGGCATCCGCTTCAACGATCTCGACACGATCCAATCGTCGCTCGAAGACATCTTCGTCGACCTCGTGAGGACGTCATGAATCACCGCGCCATTCGTGCCATCTACCTGTTCGAAATGGCGCGCACCTGGCGCACGCTGCTGCAAAGCATCGTCTCGCCGGTGGTTTCGACCTCACTCTATTTCGTGGTGTTCGGTGCCGCGATCGGCTCGCGCATCAGCCAGGTCGAGGGCGTCAGCTACGGCACCTTCATCGTGCCGGGCCTGATCATGCTCTCAGTGCTGACGCAGAGCATCGCCAACGCTTCGTTCGGCATCTATTTCCCGAAATTCACCGGCACGATCTACGAGATCCTGTCGGCGCCGATCTCGTATTTCGAGATCGTGCTCGGCTATGTCGGCGCGGCCGCGACCAAGTCGATCATTTTGGGCCTGATCATCCTCGCCACCGCCGGCCTGTTCGTGCCGCTGCACATCCATCATCCGGTCTGGATGCTGGCCTTCCTGGTTCTGACAGCGGTGACGTTCAGCCTGTTCGGCTTCATCATCGGCATCTGGGCCGATGGCTTCGAGAAGCTGCAGATGATTCCGATGCTGGTGGTGACGCCACTGACCTTCCTCGGCGGCAGCTTCTATTCCATCGACATGCTGCCGCCGACCTGGCGCACGGTCGCGCTGCTCAATCCGGTCGTCTACCTGATCTCCGGCTTCCGCTGGAGCTTTTACGAGATCGCCGACGTCAGCGTGTCCGTTAGCATCGGCATGACGGTGGCGTTCCTGGCGATCTGCCTGGCCTTGATCTGGTGGATTTTCCGGACGGGGTATCGGCTGAAGAATTGACCGTCATTCCGGGGCGCGCCTTGCGCGAGCCCGAAATCCATCGTGCGGCAGAAGTGCTGGATGAATGGATTCCAGGATCGCGACTTTGTCGCGCCCCGGAATGATCATCTGTTACCTGTAGCAGTGGAAGTGGCGATACCCGTCATAGTAACCGCGGCAATGGCGGCGGCCGTGATAGGGAATGCCCAGGATGCCGTCTACTGCGCCCACCGCGCCGCCGACACCGGCACCGACGACGCCGCCGACCGCGCCGCCTACGGGACCGGCAATCCGGTTGCCCTCGTAGGAGCCCTCCTGGGCGCCGCGCACGATACCTTGGGCGTGGCCGGCGTGCGGCAACGACAACAACGCGACAAGGACAGCAGCGGCCGCGAACAGCAGGCGGACGGGCAAGCCGGCCGGCAGACCTGCGGCGGCGATACGGGCTTTGTTCATCTTCGATCCCAAAGAAGTAAAACGGGTGAGCGGCGGCGAAAGCTGCCGCAAGGTGGGCGACAATCAACGCCTGAAGCGGCCAAATGGTTGCGTCTTTGTGACGAATTGTCGGCCTTGTGAACGCAGCTTCTGCTCGCGAAAATGTCAGCACCGCCGGGACATGCGCGGCACGCAGCGGCCTTGCTTGCGCCCGGCATCACGTTAACGATGGGGCAGGCAGGCCGCTGGAACGAAAGCCGGATTGCAGGCATAATGCATGCCGGGGGACGGAGAGCCGCGGCGCCTTGCGTGAACAGGCCGGAGGCCAGACGTCAGATGCGTTCATTTTTTATCGCTTTCACTACGCTGATGCTTGTGAGCGCGGGCACCGCGCAGGCCAAGGTCGACATCACCATCGATAAGAACAATCAGCAGATGACTGTCGCGGTCGACGGCGTCACGCGCTACCACTGGCCGGTGTCGACCGGCATTCCCTCGCGCGAAACGCCGAGCGGCTCCTTCCGCGCCTTCCGCATGGAAGAGGACCACTACTCCAAGGAATTCGACGACGCGCCGATGCCGCACTCGATCTTCTTCACCAAGATCGGGCACGCCATCCACGGCACCGACTCGGTCGGACGACTGGGCACGCCTGCCTCGCATGGCTGCGTGCGGCTGTCGCGCCAGAACGCCTCGACGCTCTACGCGCTGGTGCAGGAGCAGGGTGTGCTCAACACCACGGTGACGCTGACCGGCTCGGCGCAGGTCGCGCTGGCCCGCAACCCGCGCGGCCGCAACAACAATACGGTGGCCCGCGCCCAGCAGCCGGCCGAGGAGCAGTACGCGACCTCAGGCGATCCGGTGAGTCTGACGCCGCCGGCGCAGCCCGCGCGCCGCTATATGCCGCAGGACGACAACTACATCTATCCCGCCGACGGCAGCGATACCGGCGCACGCTATCCGGCGCCGCGCCCGATCGCCCGTCCCTATGGCACGCAGGTCTACCAGCAGCTGCCGCAACCGCAGCCGAGCTACGGCTACGACCCGGCGTATGGGCAGCAGGGCTACTACCAGCAGCAGCAGCAACCCCGGCAGTATTATCAGCCGCGCAATTATTACTACCAGAATTGAGGCTGTTTGAACGCGGCGTCGCCGTCGAACGGTGAGCCTCCGTTCAGGTTACGAGCGCTACTGCTCGCCGAATCGCAAGCGCCGGTACAGCGCGCCGAGGATGTTGGAATAGTCGTCGGTCCAGACCCGCACCTTCTCGTCGGCGTCGGTCTCCTCCCACTGCTTGGAGGAGGCGAGCTTGCCGACATCATCCGCCTCGCGCGCGGAGATCACGACGTCGGTCGCGAAGATGTAATCGGTGTCGCGGCCCGAATCCTCGTCGTAGACCCAGCTCTTCAGATCGTTGGCATCGGCAATACCGACCACGACGGGTTCCAGATCGAGATGCCGGTTGGAAACGTGCATCACCACGGCGCCATGCGGGGCGAGCTTATCCTTGTAAATCTTCATCGCCTCCTCGGTCGCCAGATGAATCGGGATCGCATCCGACGAATAGGCATCGACGATGATGAGGTCGTAGACGCCGTCCGGCTCCCTGGCGAAGGTGAGGCGCGCGTCCCCGATCACCGGCTTCAGGTCCGGCAGGCAGCTCGATATATAACGGAAATTCTTCGGGTCACGTGCGGCATCGACCATAGACTGATCGATCTCGAAGAATGTCCAGCTCTCGCCGGGCTCGGCGGCACAGGCGAGCGTGCCCGATCCGACACCGATCGCCGCGACCTTCAACGGCGCACCCTTGCGCTCGCGGATCGCGGTGATGGCCTGACCGATGCCGCCGTCCTTGTGATAATAGGTGATCGGCTCGGGCCGGCCGGTCACGGGCGTGCCGTCATTGTTGCGGAAGCGCTCGGCGCCGTGAATGGTGGTGCCGTGCATCAGCACGTGGAAATAGCCTCCCGGCGTCACCACGATCTTGTGCACGCCGAAGAAGCTGCGCACGGTGGTGACGCGGCCCTCGTCGGCCGGATAGATCCGCGTCAAAGCGAGCGCCAGCGCGACAGTGGCAAAGATCTTCCAGCGGCCGGCGTTGAACGCGAGCGCCAGCAGCGCTGCAACCACGCCGACGGCGCCGGCGACCCAGACGCGGTGATCCTCGAACCAGGTCGAGCCGTCCCCCGCCATGTAAGACGGTGTAACCAGCGCCGCCGCGAGCACGGCAAGCGCCAGCCAGTACCATTTCACGAGCCCAGCAAAACGTTCGTTCGCCGACGGCCGGCATAGCGCCGCGAGCGCGATCAGGATCGGATATTCGGCGATCCAGGAGAAGGTGAAGGGCGCGAGGAGGCCGGCAAAAAGGCCGCCGATCATGCCGCCGAACGACAGCGCGACATAGAACCCGGTGAGATATTTTGCGGCCGGGCGGGTGCGCGCCAATTCGCCATGGCAGGCTATGGCGATGATGAAGAAGCAGAGTTGATGGCCGCCGAGCGTGAGCAGCAAATTCTGCTCGCCGCCGAAGGCGAGCAGAAAGATGACGCCCGCGATCGCGACCGGCTGAAGCCTTAGCATCCATTTGTGCGGCAGCAGCGGCCGCGACTGGAACACCAACACCCAGGTCAGGAGATATAGCGACAGCGGCAGCACCCATAGCAGCGGCGCCGCCGCAACGTCGGTCGAGATATGCGCGGTGACCGCGATCAGCAGGCCGGACGGCACCGCGGCGAGAAAGATCCAGCGCAGCCGCGTCACCAGGGTCGGCGCCGGCGCGTTTGCGTCCTCGATCCGCGCGTCCGCCACGGCCAGTTTCGGCGAGCGCAATAGCAGCACGCCGCAAGCGGCGATCAGCAGGATCAAAAGGCCATAGCCGCCGGTCCAGAGCCGGTTCTGCGTGTGCAGCGTGAACATCGGCTCCAGCAGGAACGGATAGGACAACAGCGCGAGGAAGCTGCCGATGTTGGAGGATGCATAGAGGAAGTACGGATCGTGGCCTTCGGGATGGCGGGTGCGGACGAACCAGGCCTGCAACAGCGGATTGTTGGCGGCGAGCGCGAAGAACGGCAGGCCAATCGACATCACGAACAGGCCGAGCAGCCAGAACGCATAGCCGGACGCCGGCGGCTCGCCATAGCCGCTGGCGATGCCGAGCGGCAGCGTGACGAAAGCCGCGATCAGCAGCACCAGATGCACCACGACCGGCACCACGCGGCTTTTGATCTGCATGAGGAGGTGCGCGTAGGCGTAGCCGGCAAGCAGCAGCGACTGGAAGAACACCATCGCCACCGACCACACCGCCGGCGAGCCGCCGAGCCGCGGCAGCACCATTTTCGTGAACAGCGGCTGCACCGAGAACAGCAGGAGCGCACTGACGAAGATCGCGGCGGTATAGACCGTCAGCAGCAGCCGGTTGCGCGACGAGGACGGCTGCTCCGTGGCGGGTTGCACGATCGAATCCATGGGAGCTCCGGCTTATCCCCGGCGGGCGCCGGACGCGCGCAATGGAGCACACCGCGCCTGAACGGGCAATAAATGGTCTCGTGATGTTGCCGCGAGAAATGCCTGATATAGAAATGTCATTCCGGGACGATGCGTCAGCATCGAACCCGGAATCTCGAGATTCGGGGTTCTCGCTTCGCGAGCCCCGGAATGACGGTAGACTGGCCACGAATCCTTCATGACCGAAACCGACGTCGTCATCATCGGCGCTGGCCACAACGGCCTCACCTGCGCGGCCTATCTCGCCATGGCGGGGTTGCGCGTGCATGTGGTCGAACGCCGCAAGGTGGTCGGCGGAGCCGCGGTCACCGAGGAGTTTCATCCGGGCTTCCGCAACTCGGTCGCGGCCTACACCGTCAGCCTGCTCAACCCGCAGGTCGTCCGCGACCTCGGACTTGCCGAGCAGGGCCTGCGCGTGGTCGAGCGGCGTGCGCAGAATTTCCTGCCTGCGCCTGACGGCACCTATCTCCTCACCGGCGAGGGCCGGACCAAGGCATCTGTCGCGCAGCTCAGCGCGCGCGATGCCGACGCGCTCGACGGGTTTTCGCGCGAGCTCGAAGACATCGCGGACGTGCTGCGGCAATTCGTGCTGCGCGCACCGCCGAACCTCGTCGACGGCTTTGGCACGGCAGCGATCCGCGAAGCGGTGAACGCGTTTCAGAGCGCCAACATCTTGCGCGGACTGACACTGGAGCAAAGCCGCAGCCTGCTCGATCTCTTCACCCGTTCGGCCGGCGAGATGCTGGACGAGCGGTTCGAGCACGATCTCGTCAAGGCGCTGTTCGGCTTCGATGCCATCGTCGGCAATTATGCGAGCCCCTACGCCGCCGGCTCCGCCTATGTGATGCTGCATCACGCCTTTGGCGAGGTGAACGGCAAGAAGGGCGTCTGGGGCCACGCCATCGGCGGCATGGGCGCGATCACGCAGGCGATGGCGCGCGCCGCGCGGGCCCGCGGCGTCACGATCGACCTTGATGCCGCCGTGCGTGAGGTGATCGTCGAACGCGATCGCGCGGTCGGCGTGGTGCTGGAGAACGGCACGACCATTCGCGCAAAATATGTCGCCGCCAACGTCAATCCAAAGCTGCTCTACACGCAGCTGATCGCTGCGGATGCCCTGCCCCAGGATTTCCTTGCCCGCATTCGCCACTGGAAGAACGGCTCCGGCACCTTCCGCATGAACGTGGCGCTGGACCGCCTGCCCTCATTCATGGCGCTACCGGGTGACGGCGATCACCTCACCTCCGGCATCATCCTGGCGCCGAGCCTCGGCTACATGGACAGTGCCTATCTCGATGCGCGTGCGCAGGGCTGGAGCCGTCAGCCGATCGTCGAGATGCTGGTCCCCTCGACGCTCGACGACACGCTCGCGCCTGCGGGGCAGCACGTCGCGAGCCTGTTCTGCCAGCACGTCGCGCCCGATCTGCCCGACGGCAAGTCCTGGGACGACCATCGCGAGGAAGTCGCCGATCTCATGATCGCGACGGTGGACAGCTACGCGCCGGGTTTTGGGAAAAGCGTGCTTGGCCGCCAGATCCTCTCGCCGCTCGATCTCGAGCGGCAGTTCGGCCTACTCGGTGGCGACATCTTCCACGGCGCGCTGACGCTGAACCAGCTGTTCTCGGCGCGGCCGATGCTGGGCCATGCCGATTATCGCGGACCCCTGAGGGGCCTCTACCATTGCGGCTCCGGCGCGCACCCCGGCGGCGGTGTCACCGGCGCCCCCGGCCACAACGCAGCGCAGGCGATCCTGAGAGATCACCGGGGCCTGTTCGCAAGCCGTGGATAGGTCTGTGGACGGGCTGTGGACAGGCCTGTTGGCAGTGCTGTGGTGAAGCCGCGAAAGCCCCGCGCGACGGATCGGTACAAGCCCGGACCAACCTGTGGAGAAGGGACCGGACGAACCATGTATGAACCGGTGGATGACCGCTGAACCAGGAGCGGACAGCCTGTGGGTGCAGCCAGCGGCTACGGCCCTTCTCACCTCTGTCAAAACGACTTCGCCCGCCGGAGGGCAATTCCTCAGCGGGCGGTGGTCGAAAAAGCCGTCTATGAAGAAAGGTGCCCCCGCCGGGAAATGGGAGGCAGAAATTACTTCAAGGAGCTGCTAATCGAACCAAACTTGTCGTTCATGGTGCTGCCAAGGCTGTTCACCACGGTGATGATCGCCAGCGCGATACCGGCTGCGATCAGGCCGTATTCGATTGCGGTCGCGCCCGACTCGTCGGACCAGAACTTCGAAACCATGCGCTTCAAGACTCGTCTCCATTTCCATTCCAGGGTGTGTTGGTTGGGTTCAACATCCGGAAATCTACTGAGGACAACCTACGGTCAAGTAAATGCGGGCGCCGCAAATTATGCGAAAAATTGGGAACAAAAGTCCCAAAAATTGAACCCGACGGAACCATCGAATGCAGCCTGCCCCCACCCATCGCGCCAGCTTCTCGCTTCCCGACGAGATGGCAGCCAGACGTGTCGTCGATCTGCTCACCGAGATGTTTTTCGAGGGCGATACCGCCGTTGCCGCCTTCGAGCGGCCGGATGGACAATGGGACGTCACGCTGCATTTTGCCGAGGCGCCGGATCAGGAAATGCTTCGCGAACTCGTTGCGACTTCAGCAGGAAATGACATCGCCGTGACGCTGGTGTTCGACACTATCGAGGCCAAGGACTGGGTCAAGGCGAGCCTGGAAGACCTCGTCCCGGTGCCGGCCGGACGCTTCGTCGTTCACGGCAGTCACGACCGGGACCGTGTGGCGCCAAACAAGCTCGCCATCGAGATCGAGGCGGCCCTCGCCTTCGGCACTGGACACCACGGCACGACGCGAGGCTGTTTATTGCTGCTTGACCATGTCCTGAAACATGCGCGCCCGAAGCGCGTGCTCGACCTCGGTACCGGAACCGGCGTGCTGGGGATCGCGGCCGCCAAAGCGCTGCATCACCCAGTGCTGGCCTCCGACATCGACCCGCCTTCGGTGCGGGTCGCCGCCGAGAACGCGGCGCTGAACGAAGCCGGTCATCATATGCGGGTGATCCGCGCCACCGGCTTCGCCGCGCCGGATTTTGCCAGATGCGGCCCGTTCGACCTAGTGCTGGCCAACATCCTTGCCAACCCGTTACGGCAATTGGCGGGTCCAATGGCCCGGCATCTTGCGCCGGGCGCCCGCGTCATCCTCTCCGGCCTGCTGACTCACCAGGCTCCCGCCGTGATTGCCGCCTACCGGGCGCGCGGTCTCGTGCCGTTGCGGCATCTGCGGATCGAGGGGTGGAGCAGCCTGTTGCTGCGGAAGATGGGGTGAGCTGCCGCCCTACTCCGCCGGCTTGTCGTCCCCTCGCACCGTCCGCTCGTCCTGCAAGGCCCGCTTTGCGCGACGTTCGGCGACGCGATCCATCATCTGGCTGATGAGACCGCGCGGCTTCTCCGGGGTCGTTGCCGCGGGTGCGCGGCGCACCGGCGTAATCTTCTCAAAGCTGAACGCTGGCATCGTGTGTCCCCTCCCCGTCGAGATGAACCACTTGCTCGAATGTCCCTGCTATCCGGACGAAGCGCAACTGCCGCATCCTGTACTCCACTCAATTCGAATGGACCATTTTCAAGCACAGTCCATGCCAGATGCGGTGCAAAGGCGCCTGGATTGCGGACTGATCCTCATGGTCCTAGATTGAGCCCATCATGTTCGAAGCGCACTTCCAGACATTCGAGGAGCCCGAGGCCGGCGTCGCATTGACCGCGCGCCTGGCAGCGCTCCGTGAAGAACTCGCCCGCCGCAAACTGACCGGCTTCGTCATTCCGCGCGCCGATCAGCAGCAGAATGAATATGTGGCGCCTTCCGAAGAACGGCTTGCCTGGCTGACCGGCTTTACCGGCTCGGCGGGGCTCGCCGTGGTGCTGGCTCACGAAGCCGCGGTCTTCGTCGACGGCCGCTACACGATCCAGGCGGCCAAGCAGGTCGATGCCAAGGCGTGGGCGGTGGAATCGCTGACCGATCCGCCGCCGGAGAGCTGGGTCTCGGCGCATCTCAAGTCCGGTGATCGCCTAGGATTTGACCCGTGGCTGCACACTTTTGCGGCAGCCGAGCGCCTCTCCGCCGCCTGCGCCAAGGCCGGTGCCGAACTGGTGGCAGTCGACAGCAATCCGGTCGATGCAGTCTGGCACGACCGGCCGCAGCTGCCGATCGCCCCCGTCGCGGTGCACGGCCTGCAATATGCCGGTATCGCCGAGGCCGAGAAGGTGGCGCAAATCAAGAGCGAGATCGACAAGCTCGGCGTTGATGCGCTGGTGCTATCCGACAGTCATGCCGTCGCCTGGACCTTCAACATTCGCGGCGCCGACGTCGCGCATACGCCGCTGCCGCTGTCCTATGCGCTCGTGCCCAAGGTCGGCCGGGCGACGGTGTTTATCGACCACCGCAAGCTCTCCAACCTGACCCGTGACCATCTCGAGCAATCGGCCGATGTGCGCGATCCCGATGCGCTGACCCCGACCCTGATGGCGCTCGCCAAAAGCGGCGCTGCGATTGCGCTCGACAGCGCCACGGCGGCCGACGCCTTGAGCCGGCTGATCGCGGGTGGCGGAGGCAAGCCAGTGCGCGGCAGCGATCCGATCGCGCTGCTGAAGGCCGTGAAGAATACGACCGAGATCGCCGGCACGAAGACGGCCCATCGCCGTGACGCCATTGCGTTGGCGCGCTTCCTTGCCTTCATCGATCGCGAGGCTCCAAGGGGCAAACTCACCGAGATCGACGCCGTCGAGGCGCTGGAGACGTTCCGCCGCGATACCGGCGCGCTGAAAGACGTGTCGTTCCCGACCATATCAGGTACGGGCCCGAACGGCGCCATCGTGCACTACCGCGTCACCCGCAAAAGCAACCGGCGGATCGTGCCTGGCGATCTCTTGCTGATCGATTCCGGCGCGCAATATGAAGACGGCACCACCGACGTGACCCGCACCATGGCCGTGGGCGAGCCCACGGATGAGATGCGCGACCGCTTCACCCGCGTGCTGCGCGGCCATATGGCAATCGCGCGCGCGGTTTTCCCCGACGGCACCACCGGCGCGCAGCTCGACACGTTGGCGCGGCAATATCTCTGGGCCGCCGGCGTCGATTTCGAGCATGGCACCGGCCACGGCGTCGGCAGCTACCTCAGTGTGCACGAAGGACCGGCGCGGATCTCGAAGCTCGGCACCACAGCGCTGAAGCGCGGCATGATCCTCTCCAACGAGCCGGGCTATTACAAGACTGATTGCTTCGGCATCCGCATCGAAAATCTCGAACTGGTGGTCGCCGCCGACATCAAGGGCGCCGAGAAATCGATGAATGCGTTCGAGACGCTGACCCTGGCGCCGATCGACCGGCGGCTGATCGAGACAGCGATGCTGAGCCGCGACGAGCTCGCCTGGCTCAACGCCTACCACGCACGCGTCCGCAACGAAGTGGGGCCGGCGCTGGACGAGGCGACGAAGGCCTGGCTCGATCGAGTCACGGCGGAGCTGAAGCCGTAGGCTCGCCATTCCGGGGACCACGCATAGCACTCTGCGTTTTGCGCAAAGCTGTTTCCCACCCACAGCTGTCATTCCCCGCGAAGGCGGGGAATCCAGTACGCCGCGGCGCCTCGGTCAATCACAACCGTGCAGCGCCAGTATCGCGCATAGCCGCATGACGAAACGGCCGTATTCGCAGCAATTGCGAAGCGGCTAGTGTCCAGCATGCACGGCATCATCAGCAAGCCGCCAGAATTGGCGACGAAGAACCTCGCGACCTCGCGCCTGGTGTTGCTGCTGCTGGTCGTCATGACCGGGATCGCCCCGATCTCGCTCTACATCCTGGTTCCGGCGCTGCCCGTGCTGGCAACGACGTTCGGCCGCGACATCTCGATCGCGCAGATGACAGTGTCGCTCTATATGGTCGGCATCGCACTGTCGCAGCTCATCATGGGGCCGTTGTCGGACAAGTTCGGCCGGCGCCCGGTGTTGCTCGGAGGCCTTGCGCTGATGGTCGCGGCGAGCGTCGCCTGCATCTTCGCCGAGAGTCTGCCGCAGCTGATCGCGGCCCGTTTCTTTCAGGCTTTGGGCGGCGCCTCCGGCATGGTGGTGAGCCGCGCCATCATCCGCGACATCTACGAGCGGGACCGTGTCGCCTCCATGATCAGCCTGGTCGTCGCGGCCCTGATGATCGGCCAGATGGTCTCCCCGCTGACCGGCGGTCTGATCGAGACCGCATTCGGCTGGCGCGCGATCTTCTACGCCGTCACGGTCGGCGCACTTGCGGTCGCCGTCGGCATCGCACTGGCGCTGCCCGAGACGCGTCGCGACCGCGCGGTCGGCAGCGGCGGCCTTCGGGCCGACGTCGGCGTGCTGATCAAGAGCCGCGCCTTCATCGGCTATGTCATGTGCCAGGTGCTGGCGTCTCAGATCATTTTCACCTTCGCCGGCGGCGGACCCTATATCGTCGTAACGCAAATGGGCCGGACCAGCGCCGAATACGGCGCGTGGTTCGCCACGACGGGATTCGCCTATCTGGTCGGCAATCTCCTCTGCGTGCGCTTTGCGCCGCGGCACGCGCTGGAAAAGCTGATCTGGTTCGGGCTCGGCCTGCAACTCTGCGGAAGCCTGTTGAACCTGCTCTGGAGTTTTGCCGGCTGGAACGAAGCACCTAGCTGGCTGTTCGGCACGCAAATGATCGTTATGGTCGGCAACGCCTTCGTGATGGCCAATTCCGCAGCCGGCGCCATCAGCATCCGCCCCGAAGCTGCCGGCACCGCCTCCGGCGCCATGGGCTTTCTGCAACAGGGCATCGGCGCGCTGATGTCGCAATTCGGCGCCTATCTCGGCGGCCATTCCGCAACCACGCTGCCGCTGACCTCGGCCGTCCTCGCCATCTCCCTGCTCTGCGCCTGCGCGATGATCTTCGTCGTCCCCCGCCGCGAGTTGGTGGTGAGCGAGATGCTGATCGAGCAGGCGGAGGAGGAAGAGAGCGGGATGATGTGAGGGGCGGTGCGCTCTCTCCCCGTCATTGCGAGCGAAGCGAAGCAATCCAGACTGTCACCGTGGAAAGACTCTGGATTGCTTCGCTTCGCTCGCAATGACGAAGAAGGCTTCACTCCCCGATCAGCTGCAGCCACTCGTCCTCGGTGAGCACCTTGACGCCGTGCTTGTTGGCCTCGGCGAGCTTCGAGCCTGCGCCGGGGCCGGCGACCACGAGATCGGTCTTCTTCGACACCGAGCCCGAGACCTTGGCGCCTAACCGCTCGGCAGTGGCCTTGGCTTCGTCGCGCGTCATCTTCTCCAGCGAGCCCGTGAACACGACGCTCTTGCCAGCGACCGCCGAATTGCTCTTCGGCTTCTCGGCGTCGGCGATCTCGACCTCTTTCGTCAACCGCTCGACGATGCCGCAATTGTGGTCCTCGCCAAAATAATCGGCGATGCTCTTGATCACGGTGTCGCCGATCTGATCCAGCGCGTCCATCTCCGCCATCGCCTCCTCGTCGCCGTTGGCGACCTTGAGGCAGGCATCGTGGAAAGCCTCCCACGAGCCGTAGCCGCGTGCGAGCGCCAAGGCCGTGGTCTCACCGACATGGCGCATGCCGAGCGCATAGATGAAGCGCTCCAGCGCGATTTGGCGTCGGCTTTCGATCGCACCGAAAAGATTGCGCACCGAGGTCGCGCCGTAGCCCTCGATCTCCTCGAGCTTGAGCTTTGCGTTGCGCTTCTCCAGCGTGAAGATGTCGGCAGGCTCCTTGACCCATCCCTCATCGAAGAAATATTGGAGCTGCTTCTCCCCGAGTCCGTCGATATCGAAGGCGCGCCGCGACACGAACAGCTTGAGGTGCTCGATCTTCTGGTAAGGGCAAGCAAATTCGCCGGTGCAGCGCGCCCGGGCCTCCTCTTCGCCGGCGGCCGTCGCCCCGCGCACGACGTCGGTGTGCAGCGGGCACGGGCACTTCTTCGGAAAGTGGAATTCCCTGGCGCTATTCGGCCGTTTGTCGAGGACGACGTCGACCACTTGCGGGATCACGTCGCCGGCGCGCTGGATCACGACGGTGTCGCCGATCCGGATGTCGCGGCCCTCGCGCAACACCTCGCCCTTGTTGCCGATGCCCTTGATGTAGTCCTCGTTGTGCAGCGTGACGTTCTGCACGATCACGCCGCCGACGCCGACCGGCTCGAGCTTGCCGACCGGCGTGAACGAGCCGGTGCGGCCGACCTGGATCTCGATGTCGCGGAGCACGGTCATGGCGCGCTCGGCCGGGAATTTGTGCGCGATCGCCCAGCGAGGCGTGCGGGAGACGAAGCCGAGACGCTCCTGCCAGTCGATGCGATCGACCTTGTAGACGACGCCATCGATATCGTAGTCGAGTTTTGCGCGCTGCTCCTCGATGGAATGATGGAAGGCCAGCAGCTCCTCGACGGAGTGGCAGAGTTTTGTTAGCGGATTGGTCTTGAAGCCGCAGCGCTCGAACCAATGGATCATATCGCTCTGCGTGCCCTCCGGCATCGCGCTCATTTCGCCCCAGGCATAAGCGAAGAAACCCAGCGGGCGCGAGGCGGTGATGGTCGGGTCCTTCTGCCGCAAGGAGCCTGCCGCCGAATTGCGCGGGTTGGCGAACACTGTGTCGCCGGCGGCCTTCTGTCGCTCGTTGAGCGCGAGGAAGGCCTTCTTGGTCATGTAGACCTCGCCGCGTACCTCGCAGATATCAGGGACGTTGCGCCCCTTCAGCTTTTGCGGCACGTCTTCGAGCGTACGGATGTTGGCGGTGACGTCCTCGCCGACAGCGCCGTCGCCGCGCGTCGCCGCGGTGACGAGCTCGCCGCCCTCATAGCGCAGCGACATCGAGAGGCCGTCGATCTTCGGTTCGGCCGAGAAATCGATCTTGTCGTCATCGAGCTTCAGGAAGCGCACGATGCGGCCGACAAAGTCGCGCACGTCCTCCTCGGCAAAGGCGTTGTCCAGCGACAGCATCGGAACAGAGTGCCGTACCTTCCTGAAGCGTCCCGACGGTGCGGCGCCGACCTTCTGCGACGGCGATTCCGCGCTGACGAATTCCGGAAAGCGCTTCTCGATCGCGTTGAGGCGCTGTCGCAGGGCATCGTACTCGGCGTCGGTAACGGTCGGCGCATCGTCTTGATAGTAGCGCTCGTTGTGCCCCTCGATCTCGAGCGACAGCCGCATGTGCTCGATCTTGGCCTGCGCCCTGGTGAGGTCAGTGACGTCACGAAGCGGTTTGGATTTTGCTGCTCTTGCCATCATGCTTGGATACGACGGAGCGGGCGGAAGGGTAAAGGCGGGTTGGGCTCTTTGTTCCCGAATGCAGCGCAACGCGCCGCCTCCGGGATACACCACTAAGCCGTCGCCGCCTTGAGCAGCCGTTCCGCGGCGGCCCTCGCCTCGGCTGTGATCTCGGCGCCGGCAAGCATGCGGGCGATTTCTTCGCGGCGGTGGTCGGCGGCCAGCGCATTGACGCGGGTGGCGACGCGCTTGCCCTTATCCAACGCATCCTTAGAGATCAAGAGATGCTGGTCGGCGCGGGCGGCGACCTGCGGGGCGTGGGTCACGGCCATCACCTGCACCTTGCCGGCCAGCCGCGCCAGACGCCCGCCGATGGCATCCGCGACCGCACCGCCGACGCCCGTGTCGATTTCGTCGAACACGAGGGTCGGTGCCGAGCCGCGGTCAGAAAGGACGACCTTCAGCGCCAGCAGGAAGCGCGAGAGCTCACCGCCGGAGGCGACCTTCATCATCGGACCCGGCTTGGTGCCCGGATTGGTTTGCACCCAGAACTCGACGCGATCGAACCCTTGCGGGCCCGGTGCGGCCTCATCGGTCGCGACCTGGGTCATGAATTTGGCGCGTTCGAGCTTCAGCGGCGCGAGTTCGGCGTTGACGGCTTTGTTGAGCTTCTCGGCCGATTTCTGCCGTGCCGCGGAGAGCTTTTTCGCCGCTGCCGCATAGCGCGCATCGGCCTCAACCGCGGCTTGCTCCAGCTTCTTCAAGCGCGAGGCGCCGGCATCGATCAGCACGACGTCGGCAGCGTATTTAGCAGCAAGCGCCGCCAGGCCGTCGACCGGCGTCGAATATTTGCGCGAGGCGGCGCGCAAGGCGAACAGCCGCTCCTCGATGCGTTCGAGCTCGCTCGGGTCGAAATCGGTCGCGGCGAGCGCGGCCTGGAGATGCTGATCGGCTTCCTCCAGCGCATTGATGGCCATGTCGATCGCCTTCACGGCGGGCTCGATCAGCGCCGGCGAATTGACGCCGCGGCGCTCCAGACGGCGTACGGCGGCCGACAGCGCCGCGACCGGCGAATTATGGCCGCCGACGACCTCCTGCGCCTCGCGCAGATCGGAGGCGATCTTCTCGCCCTGCATCATGGTGGTGCGGCGCGAGGCGAGCGAGGTCTCCTCGCCGTCCTTCGGCGCGAGCTGCTTCAGCTCGTCAGAGGCGTGGCGCAGATAGTCGGCCTCGCGCGCGGCGCGCTCCATGCCGGCGCGATGCTCTTCCAGCTCGGTATTGGCGGTGCGGCGCGCATCCCACAGGGTTTCGACGGCCGCGACGTCCTTCTCAAGGCCGGCAAAGGCATCGAGCAGGCGGCGATGGGTAGCGGCATCGACCAGCGCGCGCTCGTCATGCTGGCCGTGGATCTCGACCAGCGCGGCACCGACCGCCTTCAGCGTCTGGACGCTGATCGACTGGTCGTTGATGAAGGCGCGGGTACGGCCGTCGGCGAGCTGGACCCGGCGGAGAATCATCTCGCCGGTATCGTCGAGCCCGTTCTCGGCGAGGATGTTCGTCGCAGGGTGATTTTTGGGGATATCGAAGACGGCGGTGACCTGCCCCTGCTCCGCACCGTGGCGCACGAGACCGGCGTCGCCGCGGCCACCGAGCGCCAGCGCAAAAGCATCGAGCAGGATGGATTTGCCCGCACCGGTCTCGCCGGTCAAAACCGCAAGTCCGGTGGCGAATTCGATATCGAGCCGTTCGATCAGGACGATGTCACGGATCGACAGACGCGCCAGCATGGAACCAAATTTCCTAGCCGAGACCTAGAGGCCTATCTTCTTGAAGGTCCGGCTGATCCAGGACCCCTGATTCTCGCTCGGCTCGAGACCGCCGGATTTTACAAGATTATAGGCGTCCTTGTACCACCGGCTGTCGGGAAAATTGTGCCCGAGCACGGCGGCTGCCGTCTGCGCCTCGCCGACGATGCCGATTGCCATATAAGCCTCGGTAAGGCGGTAGAGCGCCTCCTCGACGTGACGGGTGGTCTGATATTGCGTCACCACGGCCTTGTAGCGGTTGATCGCGGCCGTGTAGTCGCGCTTCCCCATGTAGTAGCGGCCGACACTCATTTCCTTGCCGGCGAGCTGGTCGCGCGCCCCCTCGATCTTGGCCTTGGCGGAGGTCGCATATTCGGACGTCGGATATTTGCGGATCACCTCTTCCAGCGCGGCGATCGCCTTCTCCGTACGGCCCTGGTCACGGTTGATGTCCGGGATCTGGTCGTAGTGCGAAGCGGCGATCAAATACTGCGCGTAAGCAGCGTCCGGGCTGCCGGGATGCAGGGTGACGTAGCGGGTCGCAGCACCGATGCAGCTGTCGTAGTCGCCGCCCTGGTAGGATGCGTAGGCCGACATCAGCAGCGATTTGCGCGCCCAGTCGGAATAGGGATGCTGGCGGTCGACCTCTTCGAACTTCTTGTTCGCCGCCTTCATGTCCTTCTTTTCGTTCATGAGGTACAAGCCCTCATTGTAGATCTTGTCGGCAGGCTCCTCGGCGAAGGTGTCGTCCTTCTGGGTGAACTTGTCCCAGAGCGCGCCGGTGCCGCAGCCGGCCAGCGGCAGCGCGAGCAGGAAGAGAGTCGCGGCCTGGAGCAGCCGACGGGTCCCGATCGGAGCCTTTGCAGAGACCAAGAGATATCCGCGCGTCATACGCTGTGCCGACATGAATTTAAGACCTGACGCCCTGTGATGCGGTGCCCGCCAGCCCATGATCCCCGTCACGGGCGCGAAATGTGACCGTGGTGCCTGCCGTGCGACCACGCCGGTGTAACCGAAAAACGATTGTTAACCCATCGGATAGGCAGGCATTCCGCCCGGATTAAGGCGAAAGCGCCGCAATCCTAGCCGACCATGGTTACCAGGAGTTTCCCGGAGAAAGAGCCGCTCGGCTGCCTGCCGCAACCGACGTTCAGGATACATCCGGCCCGTAGGCCGCAGCGATTCGGCCGCCAATGATCCCGCTGCCGACCTCGACAACGGAACGCGTGGTGCGGCGAGCCGCTTCACCCTCGACTACCCGCCAGGCGGTGCGGTCGGCCAGCAGCGCGGTCAGAACGGCGTGGTTGAGCTTGTGGCCGCCACGCACCGAGCGATAGGCGCCGAGCAGCGGCAGGCCGGCCAGTGCCAGATCGCCGATTACATCCAGCACCTTGTGACGGGCGCATTCGTCGGCGTAGCGCAGACCCTCGGTGTTGAGCAGCCGCTCGTCGTCGAACACGACGGTATTTTCGAAGGAGGCGCCGAGCGCATAGCCCGCGCTCCAGAGCCGGGCAACATCGCCCATCAGGCCGAAGGTCCGGGCGCGACCGACGTCGCGGCGGAAGCGTTCCGGATTGACGTCGAAGGCGTAGCTTTGCCGGCCGATGACGGGGTTGGTGAAGTCGATCTCGACCTCGGCGCGGAACCCATTGGCGTAGGGCCGGATTTCGCCGAAGGAGTCGCCGATCTTGACCGAGATCGGCTTCAAAACCTGGATGAACCGGCGCTGCGCCGGCTGGCTGACGATGCCGGCCTGATCGATCGCCGCAACGAACGCCGCAGCACTGCCGTCCATGATCGGCACTTCCGGACCGTCGATCTCGATGCTGGCGTTGTCGACGCCCATGCCCCGCAGTGCAGCAAGCACGTGCTCGGCAGTGGAGACCAGCGGGCCGCTGCGGTCGCCGAGGACAGTCGCGAAGTCGGTCGCGACCACCTGCTCCGCGGTCGCCTGGATCTCGCGGTCACTTCCCTCAAAGCCGGTCCGGACAAAAATAAAACCTGCATCGACAGGTGCAGGTCCCAGCGTAAGGGTGACAGGAAGACCGGAATGAACGCCTACGCCGGCCACGGTGGCTTGCGCACGAAGCGTTGTTTGCCGGCTAAATTTCATCAGGAACCCGCCCCACTACGACCTATCGCGACTTATACGAGACCCGACTAATCGATCGAGATCGACCGTCCGAATCTCCGTATCCCCAAGTCACGGCAAACCATAATCACTGCCCTAAACAGCGCCAACTCACGCTTTTTTACCGATTGTTACCCCAAACCCGCCGTATTCGCGCCAAGGCTTAACCAAATTGCGCCGACGCTTGGGACAGTTATCGGCAGCTTTACAGAAGCACCGAACAGGTAATTAATGATTTAAAATCAGTTGCTTGAACGCGCAATCCGGGCGTGCACGGGACCAAAGGAAAGGCCCCGGCAAGCTTCCCGCCGAGGCCTTTCTGCGTCTGCCTTATTGTAACGATCCTCAGGTCGCCTGGCGCCGCAGGAAGGCCGGGATATCAAGATGGTCGTCTCCCTGTGGCGCCGGCGCAACAGGTGCGGGGCGGCCATGGGCATCCAGACCCTGCGGCGCGGGCCGGCGGGCATATTCCGACACCGGTTCGCTGGCTGCGATCTGCTGCGCCACCGTCCGCTGCGGCTTGCGCTCGGGCAGCGCCGGCATGGCGGGGCCGGCGGTGCGGGCGGCGATCGGGGCCTCGGTCTCCTCGTCGCGGCGGCCGAGGCCGACATTGGCGAGGCGCTGGAGCAGCGACAGACGGGTCTTCTGCGGGGTCTCGTCTTCCATCTCGCCGCGGGCCTGACGAATCTCGGCCTGAGCCGGCATCGGCAGCTCGTCGAGGCGCGGCATGCGCGGCGCGCGCTGCGGGGCACGCTCGGCCTGCGGCGGGATGAAGGTTTCCGGCGTCATCGGCTCATGCATGGTCATCGGCGCCTGCTCGGGCTCCGGAAACAGCGTGGGCTTCTGCGCAATCGGGCGCACGGTGACGTCGCCATAGGTCTGCATCGGCGCGGGCGCCTGCGGGACTTCCGAGACCGCAGCCGCGATGGCGGCCAGCGCCGCGCGCTCGACATTGGGACGCTGCGCGGCGGGCGCGGCCGGTGCTGCGGCCGGCATCTGCGTTTCCAGCTTTTGGGCGCGCTCGGCCATGCGCTGATTGTCGGCGCGGAGTCGCGCGGTCAGGTCGGCGAGACGGCTCTCGGCAGCGGCGGCCGGAGCCGCGGGAGCCTGCTGCAACTGCTGCGGTGCGGCGTTCGCGACCGGCGCGCTGGTCGCCTGGCTGTTGCGGGCGATCGCCGCCTGCTCGATGCCGGTGGCGACGACCGAAACGCGGATCAGGCCGTCGAGTGCTTCGTCGAAGGTCGCGCCGACGATGATGTTGGCGTCCTGATCGACTTCCTCGCGGATGCGAGTCGCAGCTTCGTCGACCTCGAACAGGGTCAGGTCCTTGCCGCCGGTGATCGAGATCAGCAGGCCCTTGGCGCCCTTCATCGAGCTATCGTCGATCAGCGGGTTGGCGATCGCGGCTTCCGCGGCGGTCAGCGCGCGCTTGTCGCCGGAGGCTTCGCCCGTGCCCATCATCGCCTTGCCCATTTCCCTCATCACCGCTCTCACGTCGGCGAAGTCGAGGTTGATCAGGCCTTCCTTGACCATCAGATCGGTGATGCAGGCCACGCCCGAGTAGAGCACCTGGTCGGCCATCGCGAAGGCGTCGGCGAAGGTGGTTTTCTCGTTGGCGACCCGGAACAGGTTCTGGTTCGGGATGATGAGGAGCGTGTCGACGACCTTGTGCAGCTCGTTGATGCCGGCTTCGGCGGTGCGCATGCGGCGGCCGCCCTCGAAGTGGAACGGCTTGGTGACGACGCCGACGGTGAGGATGCCCATGTCGCGCGCGGTCTTGGCGATCACAGGAGCCGCACCGGTACCGGTGCCGCCGCCCATGCCGGCGGTGACGAACACCATGTTGGCGCCCGACAGATGATCGCGAAGCTCGTCGATCACCTCTTCCGCGGCGGCCGCGCCGACGTTCGGCTGCGAGCCGGCGCCCAACCCTTGCGTCACTGCGGTGCCCATCTGCACGATCCGCTGCGCCTTCGACATGGTCAGCGCCTGCGCGTCGGTGTTGGCGACCACGAAGTCGACGCCCTGGAGGCCCGCCGTGATCATGTTGTTGACGGCGTTGCCACCGGCGCCGCCGACGCCGAACACGGTGATGCGGGGCTTCAACTCGTGAATATCAGGAACGTTGATGCTGATGGTCATGTTTGCCTCTCGATCACGCGCGCGTGGGTTCGCCCCGGCCTGCGGCCGCGGGAGTTGGTGAAAATCGACAATTGCGGAAAGCGGTCATCAAAAGCCCTCGCGTAGCCATCGTCCGACCTTTCCGAAATAACCGCCGGTCCCTGTCCTGACCTGCTGCCGCGTATGCCGCGGTTCGACATGCTCGTGGTGAACATATTGCGGGTAGACGAGAAGTCCGGCCGGCACCGCGAACGCGGCGTTCTTCGCCTCGTGGGGCAGCCGGCCAAAACCGAGCGGACGTCCGACCCGCACGGGCCGGCCAAGAATTTGCGTTCCAAGCTCGACGAGGCCGGTGAGCTGCGAGGCGCCGCCCGAGAGCACGACGCGGCCCTTGGGCTCTGCCGCGAAGGGCGAATCCTTCAGCTTGTCCCGAACCATTTCGAAGACTTCCTCGGCACGGTGCTTGACGATGTTGGCGATGGTGGCGCGCGAAACGATCTGCGGCAGATCCTGGTCGTCACCGGCCGTCGGTACAGACATCAGCTCACGCGAGTCCGATCCGCCGGTGATGACGGTGCCGTATAACGTCTTGATTCGCTCGGCATCGGCAATGGTCGCCGAGAGTCCGCGCGCGAGATCCATCGTGATGTGTTGCCCGCCGACCGCAAATCCGGCCGCGTGCACGAAGCGGCCGCCGGAATAGACAGCGATCGTGGTGGTGCCCGCGCCCATCTCGACAACGGCGGCGCCGAGATCGGCCTCGTCGTCGGTCAGCACCGACAGGCCGGCCACATAGGGGCTCGCCGCCATGGCTTCGACGTTGAGATGGCAGCGTTCCACCGCCAGCATCAGGTTCCGCGCCACGGTGGCGTCGCAGGTGACGACGTTCATGTCGACGCCGAACTGATGCGCGACCATGCCGCGGGGATCGCGAATGCCCTTGACTCCGTCGAGGGTGTAGCCGACCGGCAGCGCGTGCAGCACGGTGCGGCCCTCGCCGGTGGCGTGGCGCATGCCGGTGGAGGTGACGCGGCTGACGTCAGCCGGAGTCACCGCGCCGCCGCGGATATCGGCTGCGGCCTCGACCAGCTGGCCCGCGAGACGGCCGCCGGAGACCGACAGCAAAACGGATTCGACCCGGACCTTGGCCATTTTCTCGGCAAGCCCGACGGCCTGGCGCACCGCCTGCTCGCATTCGGCCAGATCGATCACCGCGCCGGCCTTCATGCCGCGCGACTGGATCTGGCTGTAACCGATCAGTTCGACTGCATGGGTGCGGTCGCGCAAGGCTTCGCTCGGCGCCGACGGCTTCAGCCGCGCGATCATGCAGGCGATCTTGCTGGTGCCGATATCGAGGCAGGCGACGAGACCGCCGCGCTTGTGCGGCATCGGGCGCATCTTCGGCGTCTGGGTGCGATCAAGACCGGTCATGCGGCGTCCCCGGCCTTCTTTTTCTTCTTGTCCTTGAACATATCCTCGCGTGCCTTGGCAGCGTCGTCGGACAGCTGCACCACCAAGCGGTCGGACAGGCGCATATCGATCGCGACGATATCCTTCGAGAACAGCCTGTCGTCCTTGTCGAGCTTGGAGAGCGCGGCGAGCGCATTGCCGACGTCCTGCTCCGGTAAGCGAACGTCGAGGCCATCCTTCAGCCTCAGGTTCCAGCGCCGCTCACCGACGTAGATCGCGGCTTTCGTCACCGAATTCACCTGCGGATAGCGTGCGAGCAGCGCCAAGAAGTCCCGGGCCTGCGTCTCGGCGCCCTTGCCGACCACGAGCGGCAGCAACAGGAACCGGCGCGAGACATAGGGTTCGAGCAGCGCGCCGTCGTCGGCGATGACGGAGAGCCGACCGGCCTCCTGCCACAGCGCGAACGGCTTGCGCTCGGTGATCTCGATCAAGAGCTGACCCGGATAGAGCTTCAGCACGGTCGCATCCGCGATCCAGGGATTGGCCTTGAGCTTGTCGCGGACGTCGTCCGCATCGAGGAACAGCAATGAGGAGCGCCCGCTGACGCCGCCGATCGCGAGGATCTCGTCCTGGCTGAGCTGCTTGCGGCCGTTGATCACGACCGAGGTGATGCGGAAGCCGGCCGAATTGGCCATCGCATTGCGCGCGTCGCTGACGGCCGTGATGAAATCCTGGAGATGACCGCCCTTGACGATGCCGAGGCCGCAGCTGCCGATCAGCAGCAGCAGGGTCATGGTGATCCCGACCCGGCGCGGCAGATAGCGCTCGACCAGCGCGACCAGGCGCGGCGGCGGCTCGCGCTCGACGACAGCCTTGGCCTTGATCCTCTGCTTGATCTTTTCCTTGGCGGCGGCGCGCGACTCCTCACGCCGGTCCTGCACCCACTCGCGCAGAAGCACGACCGCTCCGATAGCGGCCGCCTTCAGGTCAGCTTGGGGCCTCAGCGATCTCACAAACGACCGGGTGAGGCTTCCTGCACCATCCATTGCACGAGCTCGTCAACAGTTTGCCCACGACTTGCGCGGGTCCTGGCGAACATGACGTCTCGGACGTGCCGGTCCGGGTGATGGTCTTCGGTAGAAGAAACCGCTCCCCTCAAAGCGTTCGACGGTCGGATACATCCGAAACGGCTCACGCACCGGCAGCCAAAACGCCATATGCGCCGCCAGCGTTAACCTTCGGACGTCCTGGTAAACAAAAGGTAAAGTTCGTTAACGCGGAATGCTTTTTGCCCAGGCAAGTGAGGCAGTTGCGCCACGATATCCGGCATTTTACCGGCTTTGGCCGCCAAACCGGGCATTTCCGCCCGGTCTGCCGTTAACCAATCCTAACTATTTCCGCACCCGACGCACGGCCAGCTCGATCAGGTCGCGGAGGAAGTCGACGAATGCGATGCCTTCGGCCTTCAGCGCCTTGGGGTAGAGCGAGGACTTGGTCAGCCCGGGCAGCGTGTTGGTTTCGAGATAGACCAGCCCCTTCTCCGAGACGATGAAATCGGAGCGGGAATAGCCGGTGCAGGACATCGCGCGATGCGCCAGCATGGCCTGCGCCTTGAGCGCAGCGGTGATCTCGGGGGTGAAGCGGCCGGGGCAGATCTCCTGGGTCGATTTCAAAAGATATTTTGCGGCGTAATCAAAATTGCCCTCGCCCGGAATGATCTCGATCGGCGGCAGCGAGATGATCGACCCATCGGTGCGCTCCAGCACGCCGCAGGTTGCCTCGACGCCGGCGATATAGGGCTCGATCACGTAGTCTTCGTGCTTGGCCGCGTTGCGGACAGCAACGAGATCCTGCCTCGCGTTGACGAAGATCAGGCCGTAACTCGAGCCGTCGCGGGCGGGCTTGGCGATCAGCCTGCCGTACTCGGCAAAGGCGTCGTCGATATTCTCGAGCGCGATGCCGGCGGGCGGCGTGACGCCACCGAGCGCAGCAAAGCGCTTGGCCGCGATCTTGTCGAAGGCGAGATGCGAGGAGGCCGAGCCGGAGCCTGTGAACGGCACGCCGCGCGCTTCACACATCACCTGCAATTCGCCGTTCTCGGCGCACCCGCCATGCAGGCCAAGCACCAGCACGCGGTCTTCCGCCTTGGCCTGGTCGAGCGCCTGCGCCAGCGGGATGCCGGATGTCCCGGGCTTGAACTCGTCCTCGAACGGGCGGTCATGTTCGAGCAGCTGCTTGGACTGCACGACATGGAGCTTGTCCTCGACATCCCAGAACCAGAGATCGGCCTCGGGCAGCGCCTGATGCAGCGCCTGGGCCGAGGCGACCGAAACCAGACGCTCGCGGTTGGAGCCGCCGAAGAGGATGGTGATGCGCATGTTCATAGTCCGCAATCTCTCCCGTTCGTCATTCCGGGGCGATGCGCAGCATCGAACCCGGAATGACGAGATTCCGGGTTGCGCTTCGCGCCCCCGGAATGACAGTCAATTGGAAACCCCAACCCGCTTGATTTCCCAGTGCAGCTCAATTCCGGAATTGGCCTTCACGCGTTCGCGCACGGTCTCGCCCAGCGTCTCGATGTCGTGCGCGGTGGCGTCGCCCGTGTTGATGAGGAAATTGCAGTGCATCTCGGAGACCTGCGCGCCGCCGACACGCAAGCCGCGGCAGCCGGCGGCATCGACCAGCTTCCAGGCGGAATGGCCGGGCGGATTCTTGAAGGTCGAACCGCCGGTCTTTTCGCGGATCGGCTGCGCGCTCTCGCGATGGGTCTGCACGTCCGCCATCCGCACGCGGATCGCATCGATATCCCTGATCTCGCCGCGAAAGCGCGCGGACGTGAAGATAACGGATGGATCGACCCCGCTGTTGCGGTAGACGAATTTCATGTCGGCGTTGGAGAAGATGTGCTTCGTTCCGTCGCGCCCGACGCCGCGTGCCTCGATCAGCACGTCCTTGGTCTCGCCGCCATTGGCGCCCGCGTTCATGCGCAGCGCGCCGCCGATCGTGCCGGGAATGCCGAAGTAGAATTCGAGCCCGCCGATATTGGCGCTGGCCGCGACCTCCGCCACGCGCTTGTCGAGCGTGGCAGCGCCTGCGGTGACGACATCGCCGCTCGCAGTTGCCTCGCCAAAGGCGCGCGGCGCGAGGCGGATCACTACGCCCGCAATGCCGCCATCACGCACGATGAGGTTGGAGCCGACGCCGACGACATAGACCGGAATGTCGCTAGCGAGATGCGCGAGGAAATAAGCGAGATCGTCCTCATCCGCGGGCGTGAACAGCACCTGCGCCGGACCACCGACGCGAAACCAGGTGAGCTCGGCGAGCGACGGGTTCGCAAGCAGCCGGCCGCGAAGGTCAGGCATCGCGGCTTTGAGCGCCGGGGTGATGTCGGGGAAGCTCATGCGGCGTCCTCGATTAAGACGGGCAAGCATTCTCCGTTCCCTCCCCCCTTGTGGGGGAGGATCAGGGAGGGGGGTAGCCCCAAGCGAGATCGGAGTTCGTGGCTACCCCTCTCCCCCGCCCTCCCCCACAAGGGGGGAGGGAGCGCAGTTTGCCGTGTAGCGCGCAGTGAGGTTCTCATCAGCAAACTACCCCAGCGCCTTTAATTCGTCCGGCAGCGCGTAGGCCCATTGCGTGATGTTGCCGGCACCGAGACACACGACGAGGTCGCCCGATTTGGCGAGCCCTTTGACAATACCCGCAAGCTCGCTCGCCGCCGGCAACGGGATCACTTCGCGATGGCCGTGTGCGCGCAGGCCCGCGACGAAATGATCGCGATCGATGCCGTCG
Organism: Bradyrhizobium diazoefficiens; assembly: GCF_016599855.1. Lineage (NCBI taxonomy): Bacteria > Pseudomonadati > Pseudomonadota > Alphaproteobacteria > Hyphomicrobiales > Nitrobacteraceae > Bradyrhizobium > Bradyrhizobium diazoefficiens. The sequence goes on from NZ_CP067041.1 coordinate 5,766,541, forward strand.
ATCGGCGTCTCACCGGCGGCGTAGACGTCGGCGACAACAACCGCATCGGCATCGTTGAAGCAGGTGCAGAATTCGTCGAACAGCGATTGCAGGCGGGTGTAGCGATGCGGCTGCACCACGGCGACGATTTTGCCATCGCTGGATTCCCGCGCCGCCTTCAGCACCGCTGCGATCTCGACAGGGTGGTGACCGTAATCGTCGATCACGGTGACCCCGTTCCACTCGCCGGTCTTGGTGAAGCGCCGCTTGACGCCGCCGAAGCCGGCGATCGCCTTGCGGATTGCATCATCTGAAACGCCAAGCTCGCGCGCGACCACAATCGCCGCCGTGGCGTTGGAGGCGTTGTGACGGCCCGGCATCGGCAGCATGAGATCGGCGATCTCGTGCACGGCGCCCGTCTTGCGATCGCGGAACGCGACCTTGAATTTTGACCCGCCACCCATCGGCGTAAGATCGAGCAGCCGCACGTCGGCCTGCGGATTTTCGCCATAAGTGATGATGCGACGATCCTCGATCTTGCCGACGAGGGTCTGCACCACGGGGTGATCGATGCACATCACCGCAAAGCCGTAGAACGGCAGGTTCTCGACGAAATGCCGAAACGCGTCCTGCACGGCGTCAAACGTCTTGAAGTGATCGAGATGCTCGGGGTCGACATTGGTGACGATCGCGACGTCGGTGGGCAGCTTCAGGAACGTGCCGTCGCTCTCGTCGGCCTCCACCACCATCCACTCGCCGGCCCCGAGACGCGCATTGGAGCCATAGGCGTTGATGATGCCGCCGTTGATCACGGTGGGATCGAGGCCGCCGGCATCGAGCAGCGTTGCGACCATCGTGGTCGTCGTGGTCTTGCCGTGCGTGCCGGCAATCGCGACGCAGCTCTTCAGCCGCATCAATTCGGCCAGCATCTCGGCACGTCGCACCACGGGAATGCGCCGCTCGCGCGCCGCCATCAGTTCCGGATTGTCGCGCTTGATCGCGGTGGACACGACCACGACCTCGGCACCGTCGACATTCTCCGCCTTGTGGCCGACGGAGACCTTTGCGCCCTTCTTGCGCAGGCGGTCGAGATTGTAATTGTCGGAGGCGTCCGAGCCCTGCACGGCGTAGCCGAGATTGGCCAGCACCTCCGCGATCCCGCTCATGCCGATCCCGCCGATCCCGACGAAGTGGATGGGTCCGATCTCGCGCGGCAGTCTCATGCTCTGTTCCCTGACCTCGCCGCCTGAAGGACGGCGCCTGGCGAAGATCACGGCCAAATCAGCCGCGCCGTTCTTACTGGATGCCCCGCTTTAGAAGGCGAAGACAAGGGCTTTTTCGCGTCAGATTCCCGCAACTTTGACCACGAGGTCGGCCAGCCGCTCGGCCGCATCGAGCCGGCCAGCCCCCTTTGCCGCCGCGGCCATGGCGGCAAGCCGCGCCGGCTCGGCCGCAAAGCCGGAGATCTCGGCGGCGAGACGGTCAGAGGTAAACTCACTCTGCGGAATGCGGACGGCGCCATCGACCTTGGCCAGCACGCCGGCATTGGCGAACTGGTCCTGATCGATCGAGCCCGGCAGCGGCACCAGGATCGAGGGCCGACCGATCGCGGCAAGCTCGGCCACGGTGCCGGCGCCGGAGCGCGACACCACGAGATGGTTGGACGCCAGCCGCGCCGGCAAATCCGTGAAGAACGGCGCGAGCTCGGCCTTGATCTTGAGCTTGCCGTAGACCGCACGCACGCGAGCCATGTCCTCGTCGCGGACCTGCTGGGTCAGGATGAGCCGTCCCCACAGCGCGGGCTCGAGTCGTTCGATCGCACCCGGCACGATGTCCGCCATGATGCGCGCGCCCTGGCTGCCGCCGACGACGAGCAGGCGGAGCGGACCATTCACGTCGGGCGCGGCATACGGCACGGCAGCTGCCGCGAGAACTGCCGGCCGCATCGGCGTGCCGACCGTCGTGGTCTTTCTTGACAGCGCAGGATCGCGATCGAGTACGCCTGGCAACGACGTTGCAATGGCGCGGACACGGCCTGACAGGAAGCGGTTGGCGCGGCCGAGCACCGCGTTGGCATCGTGGATGATCCCGGGCACATGAGCGAATTTTGCCGCGACCAGCGGCGGCAGTGTCGGATAGCCGCCGAAGCCGACGACAGCCGCGGGCTTCAGTCGCTTGATCAGGCGATACGCTGACAGCGTGCCCGTGGCGAGCGTGAGGCCGGCATAAGCGATCTGAAGCGGATTGCGGCCGCGGGCGGTCTCGCTCGCGACGACGTCGATCATGTCCTTGCTGAACAGCCCGCTGTAGCGCAGCGCGCGCTCGTCGGTGACGAGGCGCACGCGAAAGCCGCGCCGGATCAATTCGACGCCAAGCGCCTCGGCCGGAAACAGATGGCCGCCGGTGCCGCCCGCGGCGAGAAGAATCAAGGGGGAGGTGTCCATGGCGGGCGTTTTACAGGGAGTTTTCGGTCATTGCGAGCCGGGCGATCGTGCCCCGGGCGCAGCGCAGCGCGCCGCACCTCGCGGCGTGGTGCGCTGCTGAACCGGGGCCCATACCAGCCGCATTTCTGGGTCCCGGCTCCGCGCTCCGCTTCGCTGCGCTTGTCCGGGACACGAGAGCGATCACGCGTAGCTGCGCATCGCCTCGGCATGGCCGCTGGCCTCGACCTCGGTGCGCGGGCGCAGCCGGGTCAGGGCCAGCATCATGCCGACGCCGTAAGACAGCGACACGATCGAGGAACCGCCGTACGAAATGAACGGCAGCGTCATGCCCTTGGCCGGGATGAGTTGCAAGTTCACCGACATGTTGATCGCAGCCTGCACGCCGAACAGGATCGCAAGACCCGAGGCCGCGAAGCGCGAGAACATGTCCTCATTGGCATAGGCGCGCGACAGCGTGCGGATCACGACGAAGGCGAACAGCGCCAGCATCGCGAGGCACAGGATGATGCCGAACTCTTCGGCGGCGACCGCGAACACGAAGTCGGTGTGGCTGTCCGGCAGGCTGCGTTTTGCGATGCCCTCGCCCGGTCCGAGGCCGAACCAGCCACCGTTGTAGAAGGCTTCCATCGCGGTATCGACCTGGAAGGTGTCGCCGGAGGCGGGATTCATGAAGCGCTTGATGCGGCCGGCGACATGCGGGACGAACAGGTAGGCGCTGAACAGACCGGCCGCGCCGAGGCCTGCGAGGCCGAATACCCAGATCATGCGCATGCCCGCGATGAAGAACAGCGAGCCCCACACCATCAGGATCAGCATGGTCTGGCCGAAGTCCGGCTCCATCACCAGCAGCGAGACCAGCATCAACAGCAGCACCAGCGCCATCGAGGTCGCGGGCATCTCCGGACGCTTGGTCGATTCCGCGAACAGCCAGGCCGCAATGACGACGAAGGACGGTTTGGCGATTTCGGAGGCCTGGATGTTGACGCCGAGCAGCGTGATCCAGCGCCGCGAGCCCTTCACCTCGGGGCCGATCGCGAGCGTCACGACGATCAGGATGATGCTGACCGTAAAGATGATCAGCGCGCTTCGCCGGATCGAGCGCGGCGACAGAAAGGAGACGCCGACCAGCACCATGAAGGACGGCGCCAGGAACATCACGTGGCGGCTGAAGAAGTGGAAGGGATCGAGCCCGATGCGGGTGGCAACCGGCGGGCTCGCCGCCAGCGACAGGATGACCCCGGTCAGCATCAGCACCAGGATGGCCCCGAGCAGCGGCTTGTCGACGGTCCACCACCACTCGGTAAAGGGGGTGCGTTCTTCACGGGAGAGCATGGGCGGCCGCTTTCGGACAGAGGTCCGTTCATTGGTCGCCGAGGTTGGTTACCGGGAGGTTAAGAGAATGAATGAAGTTGTGGAGAGTCTCGTGCCCCGGACGCAGCGCAGCGCGCCGCTTCTTCGCGGCGTGGTGCGCTGCAGAGCCGGGGTCCATTGCGGCTTCTGGGTCCCGGCTCGTGCTACGCGCGTCCGGGATACGAGAGCGCTCACACCACCGCCTTCACACCCGGCAGCGCCTGCACCAGCTCGCGGAACCTTGTGCCGCGGATTTCGAAGTTGCGGTACTGGTCGAAGGAGGCGCAGGCCGGCGACAACAGCACGACGGCGTCCGTGAGCCCGGAGGCTTCCGCATCGCGTGCGGCGTGCTCAACGGCGACATCGAGCGTGTGACTGATCTCATGCGCGACCATACCCAGCGTGCCGGAAAATTCCTGCGCGGCTTCGCCGATCAGATAGGCCTTGCGGATGCGCGGGAAGAAGCCGGTGAGGCCAGTGATGCCGCCCGCCTTCGGCTTGCCCCCCGTGATCCAGAAGATATCGGCAAAGGACGAGAGCGCATGCGCGGTGGCATCCGCATTGGTGCCCTTGGAATCGTTGACGAACAGCACGTTGCCGCGGCGGCCGACCTGCTCCATGCGGTGCGCCAGCCCCGGAAAGCTGCGCAGGCCGTTCTGCAAGACATCGAGGCTGATGCCCATCGCGAGCGCGGCAGCGGCTGCACACGCCGCGTTCTGCGCATTGTGGAGGCCGCGCAGCGAGCCGATGCCGCCGAGCGTGGCGATCTCGCTGCGGGCGCCGCCGGAGGTGCGCACGATGATGCCGTGCTCGACATGGATGCCGCTCGCCAGCGGATTCTTCACGGAGACGCGCACCACATTCTTGCCGGCGCGGTCGAGCCGGTCGGCGATGTCGCGGCAATAGCCGTCGTCGACGCCGACGATCGACGTGCCGCCTGCCTGCACGCCGGCGACGAGGTGCTCTTTCACTGCGGCGTAATGCGCGACCGTACCGTGTCGATCGATATGGTCTTCGCTGACATTGAGCAAAATACCGACCGAGGGATCGAGCGAGGGCGTGAGGTCGATCTGGTAGGACGACATCTCGATGACGTGGACACGGCCCATGCGGGGCGGCTCCAGCGACAGGATCGCGGTGCCGATATTGCCGCCCATCTGGGTGTCGTAGCCCGCCACTTTGGTCAGATGCGCGATCAGCGCGGTCGTGGTCGATTTGCCGTTGGTGCCCGTGACGGCGACGAACGGCGCGTTCGGTGCGTGCCGCCGCCGCTCGCGGCAGAACAGCTCGATGTCGCCGATCACCTCGACGCCCGCCTCGCGTGCTTTCAGCACGCTCCAGTGCGGCACGGGATGCGTGAGCGGCACGCCGGGCGCGAGCACGAGCGCCGCGAAATTCGACCATGAAACATTGCGCAGATCGGCGGTGATGAACCCGGCCTGCACCGCCTTGGCGACGTTCTCGGCATTGTCGTCGGCCGCGATCACCTCGGCGCCGCCGGCCTTCAGCGCATGGCAGGAGGCGAGCCCCGAGCCGCCGAGGCCGAACACCGCGACCGTCTTGCCGGCGAAGGATGTGACAGGGATCATCGTGGTACCGTCAGCGCAGCTTCAGCGTGGACAGCCCGGCGAGCGCCAGCATCACCGCGATGATCCAGAACCGGATCACGATCTGCGGCTCGGTCCAGCCGAGCTGCTCGAAATGGTGGTGGATCGGCGCCATGCGGAAGATGCGCTTTCCCGTCAGCTTGAACGACACCACCTGCACGATGACGGAGACCGCTTCCAGCACGAACAGGCCGCCGATCACCGCAAGCACGATCTCGTGCTTCACCGCGACCGCGATCGAACCCAGCATGCCGCCGAGCGCGAGCGAGCCTGTGTCGCCCATGAAGATCGAAGCCGGTGGCGCATTGAACCAGAGAAAACCAAGGCCGGCTCCCAGCAGCGCGCCACAGAGCACCGCAAGCTCGCCGGTGCCGGCGACGTATTTGATCTGCAGATAGTCGGCGAACACCGCGTTGCCGGCGAGATAGGCGATCATCGCAAAGCTCGCGGTGGCGATCATCACCGGCACGATGGCGAGGCCATCGAGACCGTCGGTAAGGTTCACCGCATTGCCGGCGCCGACGATGACGAAGGCGCCGAAGAAGATGAAGAACCAGCCGAAATGCAGCACCGTGTCCTTCAGGAAGGGAATCGTCAGCGCGGTCGAGGCGGGATCGCGGTTCAGCCGCACCAGCGCATAGCAGGCGGCGAGCGCGATGATCGCCTCGATCAGCAGGCGAAGCTTGCCGCCGAACCCGCTCGTGGTCTGCTTGGTCACCTTGAGGTAGTCGTCATAGAAGCCGACGAAGCCAAAGCCGAGCGTCACCGCGAGCACGATCCAGACATAGGGATTGAGCGGATTGCACCACAGCACGGTGCCGACCGTGAGGCCGGACAGGATCATCAGGCCGCCCATAGTGGGCGTGCCCTTCTTGGCAAGATGCGATTGCGGACCGTCGGTACGGATCGGCTGGCCCTTGCCCTGGCGGATGCGCAGATGATCGATGATCCAGGGTCCGAACAGGAACACGAACAGCGCGCCGGTGACGACGGCGCCGCCGGTGCGGAAGGTGATGTAGCGAAAGACGTTCAGAACGGTGCGCACTGCACCGAAGTTCGGAAATGTGTTGGAGAGCTCGATCAGCCAGTAAAACATTCAGACGGTCCTATGGCGCCTTTCGCACGCAGGCATTTTTCAGACACAGATTTGGCGTCACGCGCATTCGCTGGTGTTCATCATGGGGCGGGCGACCTCCAGGAACTTGACGACAAGAAACCTGCCGGCCTCGGGCCGCAAACGGTGGGATTCGGGAACAGCGCCTTCCAAGCAGTTTACGCCTTTGCCTGCAAGGCGGCCACTAGGCCCGGCACAAACTTGTTGACCCAGAACATCTTCTTGCTGCCCTTGACAACCACGACATCGCCTGTCTTCAGCAGGCCCGCGACCTCGCCCGGCTTCAGCGTGGCGGGATCATCGTGCCAGCCGAGCCCTTTGCCGGCGGGAAGCGCGTCATAGAGGTGACGCATCAGTGGGCCGACGCAATAGATCCCGTCGATGCCTTCGAGATGTGTGGCCAGCGCGGTATGGTAGCTGGGTGCGTCGTCGCCGAGTTCCAGCATGTCGCCCAGCACCGCAATGCGGCGGCCGCCCGTCATGTTGCGCGCCCGGAGACTTTGCAGCGCAGCCGCAACGCTCGCAGGATTGCCGTTGAAGCTGTCGTCGATCACGGTGACGCCGCCGACCGCCTGCTCGACGCCGCGGCCGGTCATGGCGCCGACGCGGTCGAGCTTGATCGCGAGCGTCGCGACATCGCGATGGGCGGCATGGATGGAAGCGAGCGCGGCGAGCGCATTCTGCACGCGGTGTGGCGCGCCCGGCGTGAGGCTGAAGGCGATCTCCTTCTTGCCGATCGCGGCCACGACCTGCCAGCTCTCGCCATGCGGGGCGTGCGCGACCTCGTGCACCTCGGCCTTCTCGCCGAAGCGCACCACCTTGCCCTTCCAGTCGGGCGCCTTGATCCCGGCCGGCAGCACCAGCACGCCGCCCTCGGGCAGGCCGAGCGCGATCGACACCTTCTCGCGACGGATCGCGTCGAGCGAACCGAGCTTTTCCAGATGCACCGGCTGGACGTTGACGATGAGCGCGACCGTCGGCCGCGTCAATTCGCTGAGCCGCGCAATCTCACCTCGCTGGTTCATGCCCATCTCGACGATCCAGAGGCTGGCATCCGGCCGGGCGTTGCACAGCGTCAGCGGCACGCCCCAGAAATTGTTGAAGCTCGCGGGGCTCGCGTAGGCATTGGGATAGGCCGCCAGAAATTCCTTGGTGCTGGTCTTGCCGGCGCTGCCGGTGAGACCGATCACCGGGCCAGTGAAGCGCGCGCGTGCGGCGCGTGCGAGGCCCCAGAGGCCGTCGATCAGCGTGTCCTTGACGACGATCTGCGGAACACGAATGCCCGCGATCGCGTGCGGCACGATCATCGCGACCGCGCCGGAGGCTTCCGCCTTGTCGGCGAACTCCCAACCGTCGCGCGCGCTGGCGAAGGCCGAGATGAAGCCGCCGCTCGGCGTGCCGCTCAGCGCCACGAACAGGCTGCCCGGTTTCACCAGCCGGCTGTCCTGGGTGACGAAGTCAATCTCAGTGTCTGGAAATGATCCGGTCGCGCCAAGCGCGCGCGCCACCTCGGCAACCGTCCATAATGGCCCGCTCATGCGACCCTCAATGCTAGTGCGGCAGCAACCGCCTCGTGATCGCTGAACGGCAGGACCTCGCCGCCGACGATCTGCCCGGTCTCGTGGCCCTTGCCGGCGACGAGCAGCGCATCGCCATCTTCCAGCTCCTCGATCGCTGCGCGGATTGCGGCCGCGCGGTCGCCGATTTCGCACGCACCCTTCGCGGTGGCGAGGATCGCGGCGCGAATGGCTTCCGGCTTTTCGCTGCGCGGATTGTCGTCGGTGATGATGACGCGATCGGCATTCTCCGCCGCGATCTCGCCCATGATCGGCCGCTTGCCGGCGTCGCGATCGCCGCCGGCGCCGAACACGACGATCAGCCTGCGCTTGGTATAGGGCCGCAGCGCCTGCAACGCTTTGGCCAGCGCGTCGGGCTTGTGCGCGTAGTCAACGAAGATCGGTGCACCGTTGCGTTCGCCGACGCGCTCGAGCCGGCCCTTGGCGCCTTGGAGATGTTCGAGGCTCGCAAGCACGTCGGCTGCGTCGCTGCCGGTGCCGATCGCAAGGCCGGCCGACACCAGCGCATTCTCGATCTGGAATTCGCCGACCAGCGGCAGCCGGACCGCATACCGCTTGCCGCGATGTTCGAGCGCAAGCTTTTGCGAGAAACCCTCGACCACCGCGTCGGCAAGACGAATGCCCTCGCCTGCCCGGTCGCCGTTGCGGCCGACCGCCATCACGCGCAGACCGCGCGCCTTCGCGGCGTCGATCGCCTCCGCCGAGCAATCATGATCGGTCGAGATCACCGCCGCGCCACCGGGCAGCACGAGCTCGCGGAACAGCCTGAGTTTTGCCGAAAGATAGTGCGCGACGCTTGGATGATAATCCATGTGGTCGCGCGAGAGGTTGGTGAAGCCGCCGGCGGAGACGCGCACGCCATCGAGCCGATATTGGTCGAGGCCGTGCGAGGACGCCTCGAACGCGAGATGCGTCACGCCCTCGCGCGCGACCTCGTCGAGCTGCCGGTGCAGCGCGATCGGATCCGGCGTCGTCAGCGAACCATAGACGGTGCGTTTCGGCGAGACGAGGCCGATGGTGCCGATGCTGGCCGAGGCGTGGCCGAGCCGCTCCCAAATCTGGCGCGTGAACGCGGCGACCGAGGTCTTGCCGCTGGTTCCGGTCACCGCGGCGATCGTCGCCGGTTGCGCCGGAAAAAATCTTGCGGCGGCCAGCGCCAACGCGCGGCGCGGATTGCTGACCGTGACGAACGGCACCTTGCAGCCGTCAGGCGCATGGTCGCCAACCACAGCCGCCGCGCCGGCCGCAATCGCAGCATCGATGAAGCGCGCGCCATCGGTCTTGCTGCCGGCGAGCGCGAAAAAGAGATCGCCGGGTTTGACCACGCGGCTGTCGAGCGCGACGCCGGTCACATCGAGCGCCGCGAGAGCGGGCTCGATTGCGGCATCATTGCCTAAGAGGTCACGCAGCTTCATGGTCTTCCAGTCGCCGTGCCCGACAGCCGAATCTGAGAGAAAATCCCCGACTCAGCGGCGGCTACGGCCCTACCCGATTGATTACTGGGTTGTCCTGGATGCCGCAAGAATAAGGCGGTCCGCAGGCGGCAGGTCATAGCGGGGCTCGATTCCGAGAAGCGGTCCGATACGGGTAATGACGTTGCCGGCGGTCGGAACGGCGTTCCAGCCCGACGTGATGAAGCCGTAGGTTTCCTTGAGCGGCTGCGGCTCGTCAAGCATGATCAGAAGCTGGTATTTCGGCTTGTCCGCCGGCATGATCGCGGTGAACGCAGTCAGCACGCGTTTCTTGGCGTAGCGGCCGTTGACCACCTTTTCCGCGGTGCCGGTCTTGCCGCCGATATAATAGCCCTTCACGTCGGCCTTGCGTGCCGTACCGATTTCGGCGTTCAGGCGCATCAGGAAGCGCATCTTGTCGGAGGTCTCGGGCTTGATCACGCGCTTTGCGATCGCCCGCGCCTCCTCCTCGGAGCGCTTGAGAAAGGTCGGGGGAATCAGAAGCCCGCCATTCGCGAGCGCGCTGACGCCCATGACGGCCTGCAACGGCGCGACCGCCATGCCGTGACCGAATGCGATGGTGATGGTGTTCAGCTCGCTCCAGTGCCGCGGCAGGATCGGTGAGGCGCTTTCCGGCAGCTCGGTGCGCAGCCGGTCGAGCTGCCCCATCTTGCGCAGGAACGCCTTGTGCGCTTCCACGCCTTGCGCCAGCGCGATCCGCGCCGCACCGACGTTGGAGGAGAAGGTGAACACCTCTTTCATGTTCAGGAAGCGGCCCTTCGGCTCGTCGTCATGGATTGCGAACTTGCCGTAGTGCAGCGGCCCGCGCGCATCCCACAGTGAATCGAGGCCGTATTTGCCGGTGTCGAGCGCCATCGCGAGTGTGAACGCCTTGAAGGTCGAGCCCATCTCGTAGACGCCGGTGGTCAGACGGTTGATGCGGTCGGGGTCGTGCACTTCCTTCGGATTGTTGGGGTCGAAGTCGGGCAACGACACCATCGCGATGATCTCGCCCGTGTTGACGTTGGTGACGAGGCCGGAGGCCGCCTTGGCGTGGAACTTCTCCTTGGCTTTGAGCAGCTCGTCGCGCAGCGCGTGCTCGACGCGCAGATCGACCGACAGCTCGACCGGCTTCTGCAACCGGTCGATGGCAAAGCCGGCGCGGTGGAGATCGGCGAGGCCCTGATTGTCGAGCCACTTCTCCATGCCGGCAATGCCCTGGTTGTCGATGTTGACCAGACCGATGAGATGGGCGACCTCGTTGCCGGTCGGGTAGACGCGCTTGTTCTCACGCAGGAAGCCGATGCCGGGAAGGCCGAGCTTATGGATGTCCTGCTGCTGCTTCGCCGTGATCTCGCGCTTCAGCCAGACGAAGCCCTTGCGCGACGACAGGCGATCGCGCACTTCGGCTTCGTCGAGATCGGGCACGGTCGCGGTCAGAAGCTCGATCGCCTCGTCCTTGTCGATGATGCGGCGCGGCTCGCCGAACATGCTGGCGGCCTTGACGTCGGTCGCAAGGATCGCGCCGTTGCGGTCGACGATGTCGGGCCGCGCGGTCGCAACCACTTCCTGCGAGGCGGCGCGCCGCGCGCTGTGGGCGTCGGCGCCGATCGCGAACATCACCAGGCGGCCGCCGATCAGGGCGTAGATGGTGGCAAAGGCCAGCATCGCCAGACCAACACGGGCGCGCGCCTTCTCGGCGCGATCGACGTTTCGCCCGTAGAGCAGACTGCGGATCAGACGCTGCCGCCAGGGCTCGGCTGGCCGCTCGGTGAGTTTGGCCGGAGCAGTGCTCATTGCTTGTCCTCGGACTGAGGCACGGATCCCGTCACGCTCTCCGGATCGCTCGCGGCTTCGATGGTGTTGATCATGGACCCGATCGGATCAGGCTCGCCCGGCCTGAACATCCGCGGCGGACGGTCCGGCAGGTTCTTCAGTGAATCATATTGCGTGCCATTGACGGGCTTGAGCGGCAGATGCCGCTCGGCGAGGCCCTGCAGGCGCAGGGGCGCGTCGAGCCTCGCCCATTCGGAGCGCAACTGCGCGATCGCATCGCGCTGCTCGCGGATCTCGGCATGCAGCCGCAGCACCTTCTCGGTGCGGGCGGTGGAGTCCATCTTGATCCGGTAGACATAGGCGGCCGCGAAGATCAGCGCGCCGATGACGAGAAGGTGGATGAAGCGCATGTGCTAGCCGCCCCTCATCACGTCGGAGAGTTTTGGCCAGGACGATGGCTCGTCGTTACGATGCGCTGGCACCGAGGTGCGCTCCGCGGCGCGCAGCTTGGCGGAGCGGGCGCGCGGATTGTGCGCAACCTCCGTCTCGCCGGCGGTCACCGGCCGCCGCGTCAGAAGCTGGAAGCTCGGCGCGCCTTGCGCCACTTCCGGCAGATGCCGCGAGCCGCCGCCGGTCTTCGAACGCTCGGAGAGGAAATTCTTGACGATGCGGTCTTCCAGCGAGTGGAACGAGACCACGACCAGACGGCCACCGGGCTTGAGCACGCGCTCGGCGGAAACGAGCGCGGTCTGGAGCTCCTCGAGCTCTTCATTGACGAAGATGCGCAGGGCCTGGAACGTCCGCGTCGCCGGATGAATATCGCCGGGCTTCGAGCGCACCACCCGGCCGACGAGATCGGCGAGTGCGCGCGTCGTGGTGAACGGCGTTTCCCGCCGGTCAGCCACGATGGCGCGGGCGATGCGGCGCGACTGCCGCTCCTCGCCGAAGAGATAGATAATGTCGGCGAGGTCGCTTTCCGAGGCGCGCGCGACGACATCCGCGGCCGTCGGTCCCACCTGCCCCATCCGCATGTCGAGCGGACCGTCGAGGCGGAACGAGAAGCCGCGACCGGCCTGGTCGAGCTGCATCGAGGACACACCGACGTCCATCACGACGCCGTCGACCGCATCGATGCCTTGCGCGGCGCAGACCTCGGCGAGATTCGAGAAACGGTCTTCAACCAGCGTCAGCCGGCCGGCCGCGCCCGCGACCAACTCGCCACCGCCGGCGATTGCCGTAGGGTCGCGATCGATCGCGATCAGGCGGGTTTCGGGTACGTCGAGGATGGCGCGGCTGTAGCCGCCGGCGCCGAAGGTGGCATCGACATAGATGCCGCCTTCCCGCGGCGCGAGATGCCCGATCGCCTCGCGGCCAAGCACGGGAATATGAGGCACGGCGCTCATGCGTCGCGCCTGCCGAATGCGCAGGCGAGCAGGCAGGTAAAATCGGAGGCGAAGCAGCCCATCACGCCTCGAATAATTCCGCGTCGCGGCGGTTCCACGACAAAGCCACTCTCCAGCATACGCGCCAAGCCCGGTCGCCCCAGGTCGCAATCCCGGTGTTCCCAGTGGAATATGTCGGGCAACCATGGGATTTCGAGCCAAAAACGCTTTGGCCGCCTCCGGATGCGGGTCGGCTCTTCATGTTCAGTAACGGCCCTTAGCGTTAAGAAAGCGTTGATCGGCTCGTTACAAGTCGAAAAGGTCCTGGGGCGGTGATGCCTCATCCACACACCGGTCCAAAATGCACCCGTTAACCGCACCGCGCGATTGCGCGAAACGGAGGGTAAAGGAATAGTAAAGAGAGGGGCTTGGCCCACACTCTCTCCGACTTGGGTTGTTTATGCCGTCCGGTCCGTCCACGCCATCTGGCACTGATCCGAAGCGTCAGCGCGTTCTCCCGGTTCCCAAGACCGCGGCGAACATGCGGACGTTCGAGCCGGATTCGTCGATCGTCTCCGACATCATCCCCTCGCCCAATCACGGCGAGCGCAACAAGGGTCGGCAGCCCGACATGATCGTGCTGCACTACACCGGCATGCCCGACGTCGAGGGCGCGCTGGCACGGCTGTGCACCGCCGGCACCGACGTGTCCGCCCATTACGTCGTGCTGGAGGACGGCCGCATCGTCCAATGCGTGCCCGAGGCCCGGCGCGCCTGGCACGCCGGCGTCTCGTCCTGGGCGGGCGAGGACGACATCAACTCCTGCTCGATCGGGATCGAGATCATCAATCGCGGCCACGACTGGGGCTATCCGGAATATCCGCTGCGCCAGATAGCGGCCGTGATCGCGTTATGCCGCGGCATCATGCTCCGCCGCAAGGTGGCGCCGCAACGGGTGCTCGGTCATTCCGATGTCGCGCCCGGACGCAAGAAGGATCCCGGCGAAAAATTTCCGTGGCATTCGCTGGCGAATTCCGGCGTCGGTCACTGGGTGACGCCCGCGCCGATCGTGCGCGGCGAAACCCTGATGCTCGGCACCATCAGCGACGAGGTGCTGAGCCTGCAGCAGGCGCTGGCACGCTATGGCTATGGCGTGCCGCTATCAGGCAAATACGATGCGTCGACGATGGAAGTCGTCACCGCCTTCCAGCGCCACTTTCGCCCCGCACGCCTGGACGGCGTTGCCGATCACTCGACGCTCTCGACCTTGCAGGCGCTGCTGGCGAGCCTGCCGGCAGATGGCACGGCTGTCGCGTCGAAGTAACGGCGCTAATCGTCCATCTCTCTCACCCGCCGCGCATAAAGCCGCCGCAACGGCTCCAACTGCGTCGCCTCCGTCGCCACGGCATAAGCCTCGCGCGCTTCCTGCTTCCGCTCCAGCCGCCGCAGCAAATCCGCGCGGACCGCCGGCAACATCTCATAGCCATCCAGCCCGCCGCGCGCGGCGATCGCGTCGACGAGATCGAGCGCGCGCGCCGGGCCATCGACCATCGACACGGCCGCGGCGTGGTTGAGCTCGACCACCGGCGACGGACTGATGCGCAACAGCACCTCGTAGAGCCCGGCGATCTGCGGCCAGTCGGTTTGTGCGTAGCTCGGCGCGCGGGCATGCAGCGCGGCAATTGCAGCCTGCACCACGTAAGGCTGCGGCCGGCCGGGCACGCGCAGCGCGGCGTCGACGAAACGCAGGCCTTCCTCGATCTGCGCGCGATCCCACAGCGAGCGGTCCTGCTCTTCCAGCAGCACGATGTCACCGGCCGCGGTCTCGCGCCCGGCGCGGCGTGCATCGTGCAGCAGCATCAAGGCCAGGAGGCCCTTGATCGCGGCGCGGTCAGGCATCAGCCGGTCGAGCAACCCGCCGAGCCTGATCGCCTCGACCGCGAGGTCGGGTCGCATCAGGTCGGCACCCGAGGTCGCGACATAGCCTTCGGTAAAGACCAGATAGATCACGGCGAGCACGCCCTCGAGCCGCGGCGCCAGCGCATCGCGTTCGGGCACTTCATAGGGAATGCCGGCAAGCCTGATCTTCTGCTTGGCGCGGACGAGGCGCTGCGCCATCGCATCCTCACCGACGAGGAAGGCGCGGGCGACCTGCGCGGTGGAAAGCCCGCAGACGGTGCGCAGCGTCAGCGCGACCTGGACCTCGGGCGCGAATGCGGGATGACAGCAGGTGAAGATCAGCCGCAGCATGTCGTCGTCGAGCATCGCCGGCGGCTCGGCCGGCGCCTGCGCGTTGAGCTCGAGCTCGTGTACGAACGCCTGCTGCTTGCAGCGGAAGACCGCTTGGCGGCGGACCCGATCGATGGCCTTGTTGCGCGCGACGTTGACCAGCCAGGCGCGCGGATTGTCGGGCACATCGGACACAGACCAGCGCTCCAGCGCGACCGCGAAAGCGTCCTGGAGCGCGTCTTCAGCAAGATCGAAATCCCCGACGAGGCGGATCAGCGTGGCCAGCGCCCGGCCCGCCTCGTCGCGGAAGATCTTGTCGATGTCGGTGGGCGTCATGCGTCGATGCGCAGTTCGGCCGTCACTTGTCGTAGACCCAGATCGGCCTCACCTCCATCGATCCAATGCGCGCGCTCGGAATGCGCGCTGCGATCTCGATCGCGGCGTTCAGATCCTTGGCCTCGACCAGATAATAGCCACCGAGCTGCTCGCGCGTCTCCGCAAACGGGCCATCGGTCGTCAGCGTCTTGCCGTCGCGCACCCGCACGGTCGTCGCGGTCGTGGTCGGCCGCAGCCGATCGCCGGCCTTGAAGTTGCCGCTCTGGATGATGGATTGCGTGAAGGCCTGGTATTCGGCCATCATCTTCTGGGCTGTGGCAGCGTCGTTCTTCGCGTACTCGACCTCATTCTGGTAGATCATTAGCAGATACTGCATGGCTTAACTCCTGTTGTTCGGCTGCGTCGCCGACATCCAGTCGAACGGGGCACGCTCCAGACGACATCTTCAGGATAATTTATTTGCAGGCGGCGTGCGCGGCGATATCGGCTTGACGGAACCGTCACAAATGCTCCATGCGTAAGCCGTCAGTCGGCCGGACGGCCGCTCCGGCAAGGGCCGAAAGGCCGCCGGGGAGGAAAGTCCGGGCTCCCTTGACATGCGGTGCCGGATAACGTCCGGCGAGGGTGACCTTAGGGAAAGTGCCACAGAGAACGAACCGCTCCCTCCTCGGAGGAAGTAAGGGTGAAAAGGTGCGGTAAGAGCGCACCGCGGCGCCGGCAACGGAGCCGGCATGGTAAACCCCACCGGGAGCAAAACCGAATAGGGACGGCTTAAGCGGGCTGTTCGCTTTGAGCGATAACGCCGCGGGGCGATGTCAGGCCCGCCGTCCGGGTAGGTTGCTCGAGGCCATGTGCAAACATGGTCCCAGAGGAATGGCCGTCACGCATCGTTCGCGCAAGCGGACGGTGCCCTACAGAACCCGGCTTACAGGCCGGCTGATATCTTGCAACGAGGGGTTCGATGTTAGCGCATCGGACCCCTCACCATTTTGGCCACCGTCATTCCGGGGCGCGACGAAGTCGCGAACCCGGAATCCATTCATCCACTGACTTTGCCGCCTGATGGATTCCGGGCTCTCGCTTCGCGAGCCCCGGAATGACGAGGGCGGCTTAAGCCACGATCTCCTGCAGCACACCCATCAACGCCTCCGGCGCCGTCACATTCGGCGCGTGACTGGCGTCGAGCTCGAAATAGCGCCAGCCCTCCTCGCTCTTCGCGCGCCCAGCGAACTGCCCGAACACGTCGCCGGGCGGAATGCGTTTGCAATAGATATAGCTGCGCGGCATTGCCGGCTCGCCGTGTTGCAGCTTCAGCTTCGTCTCGAAACATTTGATCGGCATGTTGATGCGGCGCGCGTTGAGCCAGTCGAGATCGGCTTGCGGCGTATCCGGCGGCGGCGGGTTCGGCGGGATGCGGTAGCCGTCGCCGGAGCTTGCTGCCTTGCGCATCGGCTCGCGCCCGCCCTCGTTGAGGTCGAACAGAGACTCGCCGTTGCGCGGCACGAATGCGTCGAGATAGATCAGTTGCGACACACGTTCCCGCGCGCGGTCGGCGACGCCGGTGGCGACCATGCCGCCATAACTGTGGCCGAGCAGCACGATGTCTTCGAGGTCCTCAAACTTGATGACGTTGAGGATGTCCTGGATATGCGTCTCGAGATCGATCGCAGGACTGGCCAGATGCGAGCGTTCGCCGAGCCCGGTGTAAGTCGGTGCGACCAGGCGGTGGCCGGCCTGTACCATCAACGGATGCATCTTCCGCCATGACCAGCCACCGGACCATGCGCCATGACAAAGCAGGAAGGTTTTCGCGCGTGCGGCCATGAGCGTTTCCATCGTTCTTGTTTGATGCGATGGAGTGTAGCGGGCAGCCGCGCGATGTAAACGCCGCCGCCTCAGGCCGCGCGCGGCGCGTTCACGAGCACCGCCGCAAGATGACCAGCTTCCCGCCGCAGTTTGCTCGCCTCAAAGCCGTGCATACCGATCTGCCATTGCAGGGCGACGATGGCGCCCTTGGTCGGTTGCAGCAGCGCCAGCGAGGCAAATAACGTCACCGGCAGCCACACCGACAATTGCAGCCAGACTGGAGGAGCATAAGCGGTCTCAATCGCGAGGATCGCCGGCACCACGACATGGCCGACGACGACCATCACCAGATAGGCCGGGAAGTCATCGGCGCGGTGGTGAAACAGTTCCTCGCCGCAATGGTCGCAGCTATCGGCCACCTTCAGGAAACGGCCGAACAGATGGCCTTCGCCGCAGTTCGGGCACTTGCCCCGGAAACCGCGCCACATTGCCTTTGCCAGAGAGATCGAACCGGTCGCCATGACTGTTACCTCTTCCTTTTCGACGATCCATACAATACTATCCTGTATCCATACATTCAAAGGAAATAGGCCTAAATTGCATGGATTGGACTCCTACAATCTCGGAGCTCAGCGGGCCGCGTTATCAGCGCATCGTCGACGCCATGGAAGCCGACATCGCCGCCGGCCGGCTGGTACGCGGCCAGCAATTGCCGACGCAGCGCGCACTGGCCAAGGCGCTCGGCATCGACCTGACCACGGTGACGCGCGCCTACACCGAGGCGCGGCGCCGTGGCATCATGGAGGCGCGCGTCGGTCAAGGATCGTTCGTGTCGGAGACCAGCGTACGCCGCGCCGTCGACCTGCCGCATCCGGTCGCGATCGACCTCTCGATGAATGTGCCGCCGCATCCGCTGGAAGCGCAGCTCGACGAGCGCATCATCGCTGGCCTCGAAGCCATTCGTGCGCAGTCGGGCCTGACCGCGCATCTCAACTACCAACCGCCCGGCGGCAGCGCACATGAGCGCGAGGTCGCCGCGCGTTGGATGCGCTCCCGCGTTCCGCATGCGCATGCCGACAGGCTCGTGATCTTTCCCGGTGCGCAGACCATCCTGTTCAACCTGCTCGCCTATCTCGCGCGGCCGGGCGACGTCATACTGACTGAGGCCTTCACCTTCCCCGGCATCAAAGCCGTAGCAGCGCAGCTCGGCGTCAAGCTCGTCGGCGTTGCGATGGATGACGGCGGCGTGCTGCCCGATGCGCTGGCCAAGGCCTGCCGCGCGCACAAGCCCAAGGCCGTCTATCTCATTCCGACGCTGCACAATCCGACCACGGCGACGTTGTCTGCCGAGCGGCGCGGCGCGGTTGCCAAGATCGTTCGCGACGCCGATACAACGTTGATCGAGGACGATGCCTATGGGCTGCTCGACCGCTCGGCATCGCCGATCGCAAACCTGATCCCGGAGCGGACATATCTCGCGACCACGCTGTCAAAATGCATCGCGCCAGCGCTGCGCGTTGCCTATCTGCTGACGCCCGACAGCGGCGCGCAGCTTCAGATGCGCAGCCACCTGCAGGCGACCGTGCAGATGCCGGCACCGCTGATGGTCGCACTGGTGACACACTGGACCGAGAGCGGCATCGCCGACCGCATCATCACCGCGATCCGCAACGAAGCCGTCGGCCGCCAGCAATTGGCGCAGCGCGCATTGAAGTGTTTTCAGTTCCAGGCAAAGCCCGCCGCGCATCATCTGTGGCTGCACTGGCCGGAGGGGCGAGCGGACGTCGCCGCGCATCTGCTGCGCAACGGGCTCGCGATCGTTAGCGGCGAGGCCTTCACGGTCGACGGAACATCGCCACGTGCCGCGCGCGTCTCGCTCGGCGCGGCACGCAACCGACCCGAATTGACGCAAGCCTTGCGCATTCTCGTCGGCGCGCTGCACAAGCCCGCCGACACCAGGCAGATCGTCTAGCAAACATCTATTGATGCTGAGGGCGCCGCATCTGTGCTATGCGCCATGAGGCGATCACGCTTCCGGATGGCCGCACACGACAGGGATTCATTGGTGGAAACGCTTAACTACGCGCTGATCCTGTTCGGCGCGCTGGCCGGCGGCTTCGTCTCGGGGCTGGCCGGATTCGGCACGGCGCTGATGGCGCTCGGCATCTGGCTCTACGTGCTGCCGCCCTCGCTCGCGGTGCCGCTGGTGCTGATCTGCTCGGTGATCGCGCAGACCTCGACGCTGCCCTCGATGTGGAAAAGCTTCGATCTCTCGCTGGTGTGGCCGTTCCTGATCGGCGGACTGATCGGCGTGCCGCTCGGGACCAAGCTGGTCGCCTCCGCCGATCCAAAAGTGTTCAAGCTCAGCGTCGGTGTGCTGCTGCTGGTGTTCTCGAGCGCGCTGTATCTGAACAAGAAGCAGTTCGCCATCACCTTCGGCGGCCGCATCGCCGACGGCGCGATCGGCTTCGCCGGCGGCATCTTGGGCGGGCTCGCCGGATTGTCCGGGCCGTTGCCAATTCTCTGGGCCAACATCCGCGGCTGGAACAAGCATGAGCGGCGCGGCATTTTCCAGCTATTCAATTTCACCGTGCTTGCGACCGCGCTGGCGTTGCAGACGGCGTCAGGCCTGGTCGCATTCAAGGTGGTCTGGCTCGCGATGGTCGCGTTCCCGGGCACGTTGATCGGCGCATGGCTGGGCGCGCGCGTCTATCACGCGCTGAGCGACAAGCATTTCGGCGACGTCGTGCTCGGCCTGCTGTTTCTGTCGGGCGCCACGCTGGTCTGGAACAGCATCGGCGCATTTTAGGCGGGCTCGCGCACCGGCGGCGCAACGAGTTCGGGCGTCGCCTGGTTCGGAGCATCCTGCCGGCGCGGCACCACGAGTTTCCTGAACTCGCGGCGCAGCAGCCACAGGCTCTGGACGGCCTGCAGCGTTGTCGCCGCATTCGACAGATACCAGACATACTCGATCCGAAACCCTGGCCGTGTCGACAGGAAGATCGCCGGCACGGAATAGGTGAGAACGCGCGTCGCCGAGCTCCACAACACCGGCTTGGTGTTGCCAAGGCCCTGGAACATGCTTGAGCAGGTGAAGATCAGCCCCTGCGCCACCATGTTTAGCGAGATCATCTCCAGAAACAGCAACGCGACCCTCATCGTCTCCGGATCGTTCGAGAAGCCGGCGAGCAACAGCCCGGGCTTGAGCTGCACCAGGATCGTGAGCGCGATCATCACGACGGTCGCGATCAGCGCCGCCTTAATAAAGGTCTCCCGCACCCGCTCGCCATTGCCCGCACCGAAATTCTGGCCGGCAATCGGCCCCGCCGCGAGAGCGACCGCAAGGGCCGGCATCTGGATCAAGCCCACGATGCGCGTGCCGATGCCAAATCCCGCCTGCGCCGCCGAGCCAAGATCGCGCAGCACGTAGTAGATCGCCGCCATGAAGATGAAGATCATCACGAACTCGCCGCCAGCGGGCAGGCCGACATTGAGGATCCTCCTCCACTGCCGCAGTTGCGGACGCCATTGCGCCGGATGGAAGGCGACGTAGCGCTCCAGCCTGCGGAAATAGGCAAACAGCATCAGCACGCCGATGAAGACCGCGATCGTGCTTGCGAGGCCCGCTCCGGCGACACCGAGCGCGTATCCGGTGCCCCAGCCCGTGATCAGGACCGGCGCCAGCGCGATGTTGATGAGCACGGCGAGCACCTGCACCAGCATGCTCGGCCGCACGATGCCGGTCGCCCGCAGTGCGGCCGCCATCACCTGCGTGACGAATTGCAGCGCCAGCGCCGGCATGAACCAGAGAAAATAGCTGGTGCCGGCCTCGATCGTAGCTTCATCGGCGGCGATCGCGCACATATAGGGGCGCGCGAGCACAAAGCCGGCGAGCAGCGTCAACAGCCCGAACAGCACCGACAGGACGACCGCCTGGTTGAATACGAGATTTGCATCGTCGCGATCCTTGCGGCCCACGGCATGCGCGACCAGCGCCACCGTGCCGACGCCGAGCATCTGCATCAGCGCGTTGACGAGGAAGCCCGCATTACCGGCCGCGGCAACGCCGGCGACGGCCGCCTCGCCGAGCCCGGACACGAAGTACAGGTCGACCAGCTGGCAGATCATGATCGTCATCATGCCGACCACGATCGGTGGCGCCATGCTCAAGATGTGGCTTACGATGGAGCCGCGCGTCAGATCTTTCATCTCACTTCATCCTTGACGACGTGACGGCCCCCTGCCGCCGCGCGCCTCATTCCGCTGCTGCGATATGCCCGAGCTCCACCACCTGGCGCTCGAACAGGCTGCGATAAATGCCGCGCGGCTTGGCCGCGAGCACGGCATGCGTGCCCTGCTCGACGACCTCGCCGCGGTCGAACACCAGGATGCGATCGAGGCTGCGCACCGTCGACAGCCGGTGCGCGATCACGATCGAGGTGCGGCCCTTCATCAGCCGCTCCATCGCCTGCTGGATCAGCGCCTCCGATTCCGAATCGAGGCTCGAGGTCGCCTCGTCCAGGATCAGCACCGGCGCATCCGCCAGGAAAGCTCGCGCCAGGGCCACGCGCTGCCGCTCACCGCCCGACAGCTTCACGCCGCGCTCGCCGACGAGCGTCGCGTAGCCCTTCGGCAGACGCAGAATGAAGTCGTGCGCATTCGCCAGCCGCGCCGCCTGCTCGATCGCCTCCAGGCTGGCACCGGGCCGGCCATAGGCGATGTTCTCGGCCAGCGAGCGGTGAAACAGGATCGGATCCTGCTGCACGATCGCGATCTGGCTGCGCAGCGATTGCTGCGTCGCCTTCGCAATGTCCTGCCGGTCGATCAGGACGCGGCCGCCGGTGACGTCGTAGAGCCGCTGCACCAGCCTGACGAAGGTCGTCTTGCCGGAGCCGGAGCGGCCGACGAGGCCGACGCGCTCGCCGGCGCGGATCTTGATCGACAGTCCGTCGTAGAGCGGCGCGCGATGGCTGCCATAGTGGAACGTAACGTCGTCGAACACGATCTCGCCGCCTTCGATCGCGATCGGCCACGCGTCGGCGGCATCGGCAATTCCGATCGGCTCGTCGTGGATCGCCACCAGCTCCTCCATGTCATTAACTGAGCGCTGAAGGTTGTTGATGTGCATGCCGACATCGCGCAAATAAGCGTGGATGACGTAATAGCTCGTCAGCACATAGGTGACGTCGCCGGGCGAGGCATGCCCGTACATCCACAGCAGCACCGAGCCGCCGATCACCGACCCTCGCAGGCACAGTAGCAGCGAGAGCTGCGACATGGCGGTGTAGTTGTAGCGGAACCAGGTCCGCCGCACCCGCACGCTCCAGCGCCTGATGACGCGGGCCAGCCGCGCATCCTCGCGCGCTTCCGCGCCGAAGGATTTCACCACGGCATTGCAGGTCAGCGCATCCGCAAGCGTGCCGCCGACCTTGGTGTCCCAGGCATTGGAGACACGCGCGGCCGGCGCGATATAGCGCGTCGAGAACAGCACCGTCATCGTGATATAGGCCAGTGCGCCGAGCGCGATCACCGCGCCGAGCGAGGCCCAGTGCGCGCCGAGCAGGATCATCGATCCGATGAGCACGACCAGCGACGGCAGCAGCGCCAGCAGGATGGTGTCGTTCAACAGATCGAGCGCCCACATGCCGCGCGTGACCTTGCGCACGGTGGACCCGGCGAAAGAGTTGGCGTGCCAGTCGGTCGAGAAGCGCTGCACGCGCAGGAAGGCATCCTGCGCCACGTCGGACATGATCTTCAGCGTGAACGGCACGATCACTTGCAGCCCGGTCAGGCGCAACACCATCGAGGTCGCGCCCAGCCCGACGATGCCGCTAAGCGCCACCAGCGCGGCGTGGCGCGCATCGGGATCGGACGGACCGCGTGTCAGTGCGTCGACCAGATGGCCCGAGAACACCGGCATGAACAGGTCGGCGGCGGTTGCGCCGAGCAGGCCGATGGCGATGGCGAGCGTCCGCCCCGGCTGCTTCAGCCAGTGCCGGAACACGAAGGGCAGAACCACGCGAATCGCCGCGGGCTTTTTTGCAAGAACGGTCATGGCGTCATCCGGCCGCTTTGGCGCGGGCCGGCTCCATCGATGGACGCAAGCCGGCCGCGAGGGCCGAGATGGCGTCACATAAAACTGACTTTGACTTGGGAAGCGGAGCGATCGGGAAAAAAAGCCCAATCGAAGCTGGCGGAAGTGGCCTCTAGCGGGCCGAAGACGTACCGAGCCAGACCATCATCGAGCGCGGAAACGCGATCTGCGAATGCGACGAAATCATGCAAATCTCTCCCCGGTTCGATTGAATGAGGTGCGCTTTATAGATGTATCGTTTGCTATTTGCAACGGGGCCAGCGCGAAATCACGCACGAGTGTTGCAATTTAGTGCGCGTCACCGCTGGCGCCGAACGGCGAAGCCGGCTTGTGCAGAAGCGTGACCAGCAGGCTGAGGCCGAGATAAAACAGCGTCAGAATGAAGAACGCGTCGCCAAAGCTCATCACCACGGCCTGCCGGTGCACGATCTGGGTGAGCTGCTTCATCGCCATCAGCGTGGAATCGCCGAGCCCCTGGAACTTCTGCTGGAGCATGGTCAGGGTTTCGGTCGCGGTCGCATTGCCCCAGGTTACGCGCTCCTGGAGGCGCGTGATGTGCAAATCGGTGCGGTCGTTGAGCACGGTGTTGATCACGGCAAGACCGACCGCGCCGCCGAGATTGCGCATCAGGTTGAACAGGCCACTCGCGTTCTTCACCCGATCGGGCGCCAGTGTGCCGAGCGCGATGTTGTTGGTCGGCACCATTGCGAACATCATGCCGATGCCGCGCAGGATCTGCGGCACGAGCAGCTCGTAGAAATCGTAGTCGCGCGTGATCCAGGTCATCTGGTAGGAGCCGATCGCGAACACGATCAGGCCGAACGCGACCATGTAGCGCATGTCCAGGCTCGCCATCAGCCGGCCGACCAGCGGCGCGACCAGGAACATGGTGATGCCGGAGACGAACATGGTCTCCCCGATCATCAGCGCGCTGTAACCGCGCACCTCGGCGAGATAGCGCGGATAGATGTAGGTCAGGCCGTAGAGGCCGATGCCGATGCAGAATTGCAGTGTAGAGCCGACGGCGAAATTGCGGTCGGTGAAGGTGCGCAGATTGACGATCGGCTCGGCCGCCGTGAAGACGCGCCAGAAGAAGGCGACCGCCGAGACGGCGCCGATCCAGGCGCAGATCGCCACCGACGTGTCCTGCATCCATTCATATTGCGGACCTTCCTCCAACACATATTCCAGCGTGCCGAGGAAGCCGGCCATGAAGAGCAGGCCCCACCAGTCGAACCGGTCGAGCAGTTCAAAATGCGGCTCGTCGAAATCGACCAGCGCGAGCACGCCGAGGGTGATGCCGATGCCGGGCACCACGTTGATGAAGAACAGCCAGTTCCACGACATCAGATCGGTGATGTAGCCGCCGACCGTCGGTCCGATCGTGGGAGCCAGGGTCGCAACGAGCCCGATGATGGGGCCGACGATATGGAATTTCGAGCGCGGGAACACAGTGTAGGCCGAGGCGAACACCGTCGGGATCATGCCGGCGCCGAGGAAGCCTTGCAGCGCGCGCCAGAGGATCATCTCCTCAAGCGTCGTGGCGAAGCCGCAGAGCAGGCTCGAGAGGGTAAATCCGGCGGCCGAGACGGCGAACAGAAGCCGCGTGCCAAAGGCGCGCGATAAAAATCCCGATAGCGGGATCGCGATCACTTCGGCGATCAGATAGGCGGTCTGAACCCAGGAAACCTCGCTGGAGCTCGCCGACAGGCCGGCCTGGATCTCGCTCAAGGAGGCCGAGACGATCTGGATGTCCAGGATCGACATGAACATCCCGAACACCATGATGATGAATGCGAATAGCCGCTTCGGCGCGATGCGCTCCGAAGCGGCGTTCGCCATCATGGCGGGTGAAGCGGTCGTGGCGTTCGCCATGGTCTGACCTCGTAGCGCTCAGTGGCGCTTACTGCGGATGGATCATGGTGGGGTCGTCGAGATCGATCTCGCTGTCGGCGTCGGGAGCGCCCTTGTTGGTGTCGACGGTAGCGTAGACAGACATGCCGGCGCGGAGCAGGTGCTGCTTCGCAACCGACTTCGGCACGCGGATGCGCACCGGCACGCGCTGCACGATCTTGGTGAAGTTGCCGGTGGCGTTGTCAGGCGGCAGCAGCGTGAACACCGAGCCTGCGCCAGCCGCGATGCTGTCGACGACGCCGGAGAACTTGCGCATGCCATAGGCATCGACCTTGATCGTCACCGGCTGGCCGGCGCGAATGCGCTTAAGCTGCGTTTCCTTGAAATTGGCGTCGATATAGACGTCGTCGAGCGGCACGACATTGCCGAGGCGCTGGCCGACGGCGACAAAGTCGCCGGCGCTGACGAGACGGTTGGAGAAGATGCCGTCGACCGGCGCGCGCACTGCCGTGAAGGCGAGGTCGCGCTCGGCCTTGGCAAGCGTGGTCTTGAGCTCGGCGAGCTGCGCCTGCGCTTCCGCCTGCTGGGCCTTGGCAACATCGACATTGCTAACCGCGACGTCGTAGGCGGCCTGCGCGGCCTTGACCGCGGCAGCGCCCTGGTCGCGTCCGGCTTCCGAGGTCTCGAAGGTGGCGCGCGAGGCAAAGCCCTTGCTGCTCAGCGCCTGCTGGCGCTCATAGTCGAGATCGGCGCGCTTGAGGCCCGCTTCCGCCGAGACGAGCTGCGCCTTCGCCTGCGCGACCTGACTGTCGAGCGCCGCGATCTGGCGGCCGATGCGATCGATGGTGGCCTGCTGGGTCGCGATCCGGGTCGCGGCGGCGTCGACCGCAATCTTGTAGTCGCCGTCGTCGATGCGCAGGATGATGTCACCGGCATGCACCAGCGTGTTGTCGCGGGCCAGGATCGAGGAGATGTGGCCCGCCGCGCGCGCACCCAGCATGGTGTTGTTGGCGCGGACATAGGCGTCATCGGTGGAAACAAAGAAGCGGCCGACCAGCGTGTAGTAGCCGGCATAGCTTGCCGCCGCGAGCGCCAGCACGAGGCCGATCCCCATCATGACGAATTTGCGCTTGCCGGATTTTGGCGCGGCAGCTGCAGGCGCGCCGGGCGCGTTCGGGGCCGGCTGGTCGGTCGCGGGCTTTTCCGGCGCCTCGCTGGGGCGACGCTTGGTTTCTTCAGCCACACCGGAGCGCAACTGTTCGGCGAGGGCCGCGGATGTCCCGGTCGCAGTCTCATCGTTCGCCGAAATCGTCTCCACCGCTTCCTGGCGAAGGACGCGCGCAGCCTGGTCTCTCGATGTGGCCATAAAGGCCTCCCCAACAAAAACGCGATCCGGAGCAGCCGTCGCACGGCCACAGTTCCGCTCGCCCACCCCAAATATCATTGACCGAACGGTTCGGTCAATATAGATAATATTCCCGCGGAGGACCTACCGGCCTGAATCCTCTATTTGGGTTTCATGCTGCGAGCCCGATACGAAAACCTTCCGAGACGCTGAACCAATGGTTGTAACCGACCGCGAACATCTGCACCTCCAGGAGGAGGAGAGCTCCAAGCGCCGCCAGATCCTCGCCGGCGCCCACAAGGTATTCATGGATCTGGGTTTTGACGGCGCCAGCATGGGCGAGATCGCGCGTGCGGCCGGCGTCTCCAAGGGCACCCTCTATGTCTACTTCGCCGATAAATCCGCGCTGTTCGAAGCCATCCTCGAGGAGGAGGCCCTGTTTCACGGCCAGGTCGTGTTCAACTTCGACCCCGCGCGCGACGCCGAGACGACTTTGACGGATTTCGGCCAGGCCTATCTGCATCTGCTTTGCCGGCCCGGCGGCGGATCGGCGATCCGCACCGTGATGGCCATCGCCGAGCGCATGCCCGACGTCGGCCGCCGCTATTATCTGCGCGTGCTGGACAAGACCATCAACCGGCTGTCCGATTATCTCAAAGCCCATGTCGCCTCGGGCGATCTCGCGATCGACGATTGCGACCTTGCCGCATCGCAGTTCATGGAACTATGCAAAGCCTCGCTCTTCCTGCCGTTCGTCTTCCAGGCCGCGCCGCCGCCGTCGGAAGCGCGTATGAAAGAAGTGATCGACAGCGCGACGCGGATGTTCCTGGCGGCGTACCGGGCGAAGTAAAAGCAAGCGGCCGCGCGTTGCGCGCGCCGGTCCTGCGCCATTATATTGCGGGCCATGTCTCGTGATCTTCGCCCGCCGGTCGATATCCTCCATTATGAGATCGTCCAGGAACAAGCCTCGGCGCTTGGACGAATGGGCCGCGCACTCGAACAGGCGCTCGCGCAATTGCGCGAATTCGACGCTGCCCGCGCACTCTCGGAGACGCCGGCCGCGATGCAGCCGGCTAGGCGCGAGCTGGTGATGGCAGCTGGCCAGGCGCTCTGGATGTTCGTCGTGCAACGCGAGGCGACGGGCCTGCGCGACAGCCGCCACATCATGCGAACCTACAACGTTCCGGCCGAGGTCCAGCTCTGCATGGGGCTGGCGCCGACACGGTCGAAGCCGACTTCAAAATGACGCTCTAGCGCAGCAGAGCAACGCCCCTGTGCGCAAGCCAAATGCGCCTACTCGTCCGAGAACTCGTCTTCCTCGTTGATCTTCTCGCGCTTGCTCTTGTGCGCACCGAGCGCGCCGGTGACGGAGGGATCGCGATTATTTGCATAAGGATTGCGCTGCTGCGCGCGCGCGGCGACCTCTTCGCCGGAGACCGCGGCCGGCTGGCAGATCAGGCGGCGGCTGGCGCGGCGCATCAGGTCGACGTGGATGTGATCGTAGTGATAGACGTTGGAGCCCGGCGCCAGCACCGTGGTGAAATGCGCACATGCGCCCGATTGGACATCGCGCAAAAATCCCTGCTCTTCCGGCATGCCGTGCCAGCCGTCCTTGACGGTGATGCGGCGGCCGTCGGCGAGCACGAACGCGGCGACATCGAGTGCGTTGCCGAAGGCGTGCTCGGAGATATGGGCGTGCGGATTGCCATTCATGCCGCGACAGGAATAGGCGGATATCTGCTTGATCTCGACCACGCGGGCGCCGAACCAGCGCATCGCCGATGGCTGCACGCTGTCGGCGAACCAGCGGTCGAGCTCGGACACGATCGGACAGGCCAGCGTCGCAGTCGGCTTCACCGCGACCGGGCCGACGGCGGTGACGGGATTGCCTTGCACGGGACCCAGCCGCGGCAGCGGCTGTTGCGCAGGCGCCTGCGAATACGGCGCCGGACTGGGCTGCCGCGCCGGATAGCTCGGCGCATTCATATAGCGCGCCGCGCCTGCGGCATCGGTGCCCTCGGGCGGCAGGTCGATCTCGTCTTCCTGCGGCGCGACGCCGGGCGCGCTGAGCGAGACCGGGCCGGAGGACGTGCCATAATAGCCGGTCGGCTGGCGCACTGCGCTCTCGGGATAGTTCGACCGCTGCGGATAGCCGGACGCCGGATAACTCGATTGCGGCTGGCTCACCGGCCAGCGCGGCTGGTTGCCGACGCTGCCGGGCGGGCGCAGTTCCTCGTCGGCGAAACCATAGCTGCCGGAGGGATCGCCTATTGCGGCGACTTTCAGCGGAAACTCGGCGCCGCACATGCCGGGGCCGGAGATCGGCTCGATCCGGACGATATCGGCGCTCTCTTTCACGGCGCCTGATTTCAGGCACGCCGCTTCCGCCTCGGCTCGCCACGGTTCACGTTCGGCCTGGAAAAAGCCGCGTCCGCAACCCGCAAGCGAAACAAGGACGATGGAGCCGACGAGATACAAACGAACTCCGCGCGTCATGCGGACACGTTCGGTGAATTTACTTAAAGACTCTTCAACGTGATGGTTTAAGCGTTCCTTCACCACATCGCCGTTGTGAGGTTCATCACAGAAGGCCGAAGCGGGCCGGCATAGGGTCGAACCACATCGGGTCCAAGGCCGACTTCAGTCCATCTCGGGACCACGCCCACTCGGAGGTTGTCATGAACAAGCTCACCATCGCCGCCACCGCGCTCTTCCTCGCCTCGACCGCCGTCGCGCATGCCGGCAACTCGCTCTCGTTCCAGATCGAAGGCCAGCGCATCCGCATCGAGACGCCGCGCAACTGCACCTCGCTCGATTGCGTCACCATCGTGGCGCCGGGCCTGTCGAACAACCCGATCAAGCTGAGCAACATCAATCTCAACGGCCTTGGCGGCTCCAAGAACGGCGACGACACCACGCCGTCGACAACGACGGCACAGCCCGCCCCGGCTCCGGTGCAGCAGCAGCCCGTAGCGCAGGCGTCCGTGCCCGCGCCCATTCCGGCAGCGCCGCCCGTTGACGCCGCCGCTCCGGCAACCGTCGCCGCCGTGCCGTCAGTCGAGACGGCCGCGCCGCCGGCTCCGATCGCAGTCCCTGCTCCGGTTGCCGCGCCCGCGGCGGTGGCTGCTGCGCCCGTTTATGCGCCGGCTCCGGCTCCCGTCGCGCCCGTGCAGGCCGCCAACACACCGATCGGCGTCTGGGCGACCGAAGCGAACAAGGGCAATGTGCGCGTCGAACAGTGCGGCACCAACCTCTGCGGCTATGCCGAGAAAACCAATGAGCGGATCCTGATCAACATGAAGTCCGACGGCGCCAAATGGAGCGGCCGCATCCATGATCCCGACTCCGGCCGCAACTACGATTCGACGATGGCCATGAAGGGTGCGAACGCGATGCGCGTGCAGGGCTGCGCGTTCGGCGGCATGTTCTGCGGCGGCCAGACCTGGAAGCGGGTGAGCTGACGCGCGGAGCGCGTCATCTCGGGACGATGCGCAGCATCGAACCCGGGATATCGGGCCGAGAACTCGCCCTATAACTTCGAGATTCCGGGTTCGCGACTTCGTCGCGTCCCGGAATGACGAGCGAGAAGGAAGCGCCACGTCCCTAACACGGGGACGCGGCGTTTGAACGTTCGCCCGCCCCGTGCGACAGACGTTCATCCGCCATTCAGTCATCTCCGGCTGATATCGGCCGACCTCGCCCTCGCGTTCTCACCGGGACCTCATTCGTGGCTTTGATGGTGGCTTGGCGCCGCATCGTGTTTGCTTTGCCGCTGCTCGCGCTGCCGCTGGCCGGCGCGGACACGGCGTGCGCGTCCGACGCGGTCGAACTGGCCCAGGTGCAGCCGCAGGCACAGCCGACGCCGGCCCCCTCACCCGCACCATCGGCTTCGCCTGCGCCGGCCGCCGATGCACAACCCCCCAGTGTCGAGCCGATCGGCAACGTCGCCACCGTGACGGGAATCGCGACCGTGATCCGCGACAAGAACTCCTATCCGCTGAAGGTGCGGGACGACATTTATCTCAACGACGTCGTGCAGACGTCCTCGAACTCGTCGCTCGGCATCACCTTCAACGACGCCACGACGTTCAACCTCTCCGCCAGCGCCAAGATCACCATCGACAATTATGTCTATGAGGACGGCGGCAAGCAGAATTCGGCGATCTTCGACATCGGCAAGGGCACGGTCGCCTTCGTCGCCGCCGCGGTGGCAAAGACCGGCGACATGAAAATCGCTACCCCGACCGCAACGCTCGGCATTCGCGGCACCACCGGGGTCGTCGACGTGCCTGAGAACGCGGCCGCGAGCAGCGCGAGCAACGTCAACATCAAGCTCTATCCCGACGCCGACGGCCGGGTCGGCCATATCGACGTCAATGACCGCACGAGTGGTGCACGACTCGGCGCGCTGACGCAGGCCGCGAGCGGCTTTGCCATCCGACCGGGTGCGGCCGGTCCGGGCGCCATGCGCTTTGCCGCGGTGCCGATCACGATCCCGCCCCAGCAGATCGCGCGCGACCGCGGCTTCGTCAGTCAGGTGCACGCGGCGCAAACCACCGGCCGCCAGATCGTCACCGAGCAGCGTGCCTTCCGCCGCGCCAATCCGGCCGCAATCAGCCGCATTCCGCGACCGGCGCAGCCGCCGCAGCAACAGCAATTGCGTCCGAACACGGCGCCGAACCAGCAGCCGCAGCGGCCGAACGGCCAACCCGGTCAGCCCGGCCAGAACAACCGTCCGGGTCAGCAACAGCCGGGCGCGCCGAACCGGCAAGGCTCGCCGGCGCCGCAACGGCAAGGACAAGGCGGCGCGGTGCAGCCGGGCACGCCGCGCGCAGGTCAAGGTCAGCAGCAACAAGGCCAGCAAGGTGCGGGACGTCCATCAGGCGCACCGCGCACCGGACCAGGCGCACAGCCTGGCAGTTCGCCACAAACACCGCGCAACGGACAGACTCCGGCACAGCGTGGAGCGGTCACGCCAACTCTGCCGGGCACGGCGCAGCAGCCGCAAGCGCCGCGCACCGGAATGCAGCCCGGCCAGCCGCCCGCGATCCAACAGCCAAGCGGCATCCAGCGCCAAGGCTTCCAGCAACGCTTGCCCGTCGCGCCGCGCAAGCCCGCACCGGCCCCGAAGGAAAAGAAGGAAAGGCGGTGACCTCCTTCTCCCTTGGGGGAGAACCGTCGATAAACTATATTCAAATCAATGATTTAGACCGGCGGTGTCCCTACAATGTCGGAACCGGTAGGCGGCGAGCCCCGATATTCGCTGCCGGCAAGCTCAGGCCAAAAGTAAGAGCCGCCGGGTCGAGACCGCGGCGGCTCAAGATGATCATCAGTAGCCAGACTTTGTGTTCGCACCACCAGATTTTGTGTTCGCACCAGTTGTTTGACCAGGAGCGTAACCGGATGCGCCTGGATGACCTCTCTTGGATCCCATGGCATGCATCTTATGTCCCGGAGCGTAAGCCGATGCTCCCGGGTGTCCTTTCTTGGACCCCTTGATTTGCATCTCGTGGCCCGGTGTTTTGCTTGATACGCCATGCGCAAACACGGCCGGCGCGGTCCCTATGAGGGCGGCGGCAGAAAGTGCAATAATCACTGTCTTCATTTTCAGTCCTCCTCAGATAAGCACCCTGACCAACGAGTTGGAAACTGCGCCGTTCCATGAATGGCTGTTCATCAATCTCATCGCAGGTTTACCGGCGAAGAGAGACGCTCACCAGTCTCGCCGCTTCGCGGCGATCGATAAGGGAAGGGGGCGCACCGTCAATGTGGAACGCAGTCAAGACCAGCGCGCAGGTAGTCCCGAGCTCACGCCTCTCCGCGCAGCCAGGCTTTCACTTTTTGTACGAGGCCGTGGCGCAGTTCGTCGATGGAGGCGGATTCGGCCGCCGTCACCGTCTGCATAGCGCCGTCGATGTCGTCGGTTGCGAGTGACGGTGTCACTTCGGCATCGGTGGTTGCAAGCCCTGCGGCGGCGAGCGCGATCGGGCCGATCTGCACCAGGAAGGCGCGCTCATATTCGCGCGACAGGCGCGCGATCGCGTCCTCCAGCGTCAGCCAGTCGACCGCTTTGATGTCGTTCATCAGCTTGCGGACTGGCCCGCCCTCGGCCTCCATGCGCCAGAAATGCACGACCTTGGAACGGCCGCCGGATTGGTAAACGAGCGTGCCCAGAAATTCGTGGATGGCGACGTCATGGCCGGTCTCTTCCAGCACCTCGCGGTGCGCCGCCTCTTTCGGCGTCTCGCCGTCATCGAGCTTGCCCTTGGGCAAAACCCATTCATTGCGCTTGCGCTGGCGCACGATCGCAACCAGCGGCGGCGCGCCACGCCGCAGCACAATACCACCCGCCGCCATCACAGGCGCTCGCGCCATCACCAGATCCGTGTCCAATCGTCCCCGGCGACGATATAGGCGGCGGGGACGGCGGATTGAAGGCTATTTTCTTCTCAGCAGCGCTTCACCTGCACGGATGCGCGTCCCCTCGGCAATGCCGTCGCAGAACGAAAAGTCACCCGGCGCGAGGATGATGATGGTCGAACCATGCTCGAACCACCCGAGCTCCTCGCCCTTGGTCACGTTGACATCGCAGGGGAAATTGACGGGTCCTTTCGTCTGCGCGTTCAGCACCATGTCGAGGAAGTGCAACCGGATGCTGGCGACCAGGATCGCGGCAACCGGCACCAGCGTCACGGCCTCACCGGTCGACAAATGCGTGCGGATCACCGCGCGCTCGTTCTTGCAGAACAGGCGCTCGACACGCTTCAGCGCGATCGGGTTGACGTTCCAGACGTCGCCATGGATCAGCGTGACGCGCTCGATATGCGCATCATAGGGCGCGTGGAAGCGATGATACATGCTCGACGTCAGCCGCAACGTGACGAAGCTTCCATTGCGATGCTGCTCGACCAGCGCGGGATCGCCAAGCAGATCGAGCAGTGAATAGGGCGCGCCCTTGACCTGGAACAGCTCGGTATCGGCGATCCGGCCATGAGCACCGACGATGCCGTCCGACGGACTCGCAACGACTGCTGGATCCAGATCAAACGGCCGCAGCCCCGGCTTCAGTTCCCGGGTGAAGCAATCATGCAGGCTCTTGAAGTGAGTCTTGCGCGCCTCCGACAGGTCGAGGTCGGAGAACAGCTTCCACAGCGCGATCGAGACATCCCGCACCAAGGGATTCTCGATCTTGGAGAACCAGCCCATGAAGCGGGTCAGGCCTGCGCGGGGAATGCGGTTGGTCAGCAGGAAGTTGAGGTCTTCCTGCTGGGTGAAAGAGGCGATGAGGGCTTTGACTGTCATGAATCTGTCAGCTCGCAGTATTAGCGCTTGTTGTCATGGAAACGACACTCCCGATTCTCTCATTTTCCGTGGCCGCTGCAGCGTCCGCTGCGGCCGTCCTCCCGAAGATCAAAGCGCGGATCGCATTGTCCCGCGCCAAGCATCGCTCGCTCGCCGGACACTCCAAGATGTCGCGCCGGGTGGCAAAGCTGCTCCCGTTCTACGAGTTTGAGGGGGATCGTTACTTCGGCTGCGACGGAGCGCCGGCCAATGTCGTGATGCAGCGCAAGGACGCCTTCTTCCGTCTCGCGCGTATCTATGCCGATCGCTACCCCAAGGGCCGCGCGATGACAAAGGAGGCGGCGGAGACCATCTCCGACCTCAACTTCACCGAGAGCTACCGCGTGCCGTTCCAGTTCTCGCGTCTCGTTCGCGAGCATCTGGGCACCTCGACCTTCATGGAGTCTTCGAGCGGCGTCACCGTCACTGACGTCGACGGCAACACCTCCTACGACCTCACGGGGTCCTACGGCGTCAACATCTTCGGCAACGATTTCTACAAGGAGTGCATCGAGGGTTCCGAGAAGCGGGCGCACAGGCTCGGCCCGGTGCTCGGCCCATACCATCCCGTCATCCTCGAGAACGTGCAGCGGCTCTGCCAGATCTCGGGCCTCGACGAGGTCTCGTTCCACATGTCCGGAACCGAAGCGGTGATGCAGGCGGTGCGGCTTGCGCGCTACCACACCAAGCGCACGCACCTCGTCCGTTTCGCCGGCGCCTATCACGGCTGGTGGGGCGACGTGCAGCCTGGCGTCGGCAATCCGATTCCCGCGCACGAGACCTACACCCTCGCCGAGATGTCCGAGAAGACCCTTCACGTGCTGCGCACGCGCAAGGATATTGCCTGCGTGCTGGTCAACCCACTGCAAGGCCTGCATCCAAACGGCAATGCCCCCGGCGATTCCTCGCTGGTGGATAGTTCCCGCGGTGGTAATTTCGATCGCGCGGCTTACACCGAGTGGCTGAAGAAACTGCGCGACGTCTGTACCGAACGCGGCATCGTGCTGATCTTCGACGAGGTATTCGTCGGCTTCCGTCTCGCTGCCGGCGGCGCCCAGGAATATTTTGGCGTCAAGGCCGACATGGTGACCTACGGCAAGAGCCTCGCCGGCGGTCTGCCGGTCGGCGTGGTCTGCGGCCAACGGGAGCTGATGCGCCGCTTCCGCGACCACCGTCCCGCCGACATTTGCTTCGCCCGCGGCACCTTCAACTCGCATCCCTATGTCATGACGGCAATGGACGAGTTCCTGAGCCGGCTCGCCAGCCCAAACTTCCGCGCCATCTATGACGGGCTGGATGCGACCTGGAACGATCGCGCGCAAAAGCTCAACCAGATGATGACCGACGCGAAGCTGCCGGTGCGGTTCGCCAATCTCTCGTCGATCTGGACCGTGAAATACACCACCCCGTCCCGCTACAACTGGATGCTGCAATACTACCTGCGCGCCGAGGGCCTGGCGCTGAGCTGGGTCGGTACCGGCCGGCTGATCTTCAGCCTGAACTACACCGACGCCGACTTCAGCGAAGTCGCCGACCGCTTCGTCCGCGCCGCCGAGAAGATGAAGGCCGACGGGTTCTGGTGGCACGACGGCGTGCTCACCAACAAGAACATCAAGCGGCAGATCCTGAAAGAGATGCTGGCCAAGCGCTTCGGGCGCTGAGGCCAGACCGCGCGCGCTTGCCCCGCCTCTCCCGCTTGCGGGAGAGGCCGACGCGCTCGCAGAGCGCGGCGGGTGAGGGTTCTCGCCACACAGGGATATGCTCAGTAATCCCCGACAGTCCCGACGCGGAGATACTCCCACCCCAGCCCTCCCCCGCAAGCGGGAGAGGGAGCCCACTGCCGATGCCGCTGCATAGCATGCACCATATGCGATTGAATTAGCGCATGCGGGGCGAGGCGAAGAAGCAGCCCCCAAGACGTGGATGCCCGGCACGAGGCCGGGCATGACGCAACCATCAGACATCGGAGTTCTTGGTGTGGGCAGCGCGCTCAGGCGTGCTGCTCTTCGAGCGCTGGCTCGGAGATCAGACCCAGCGTGTGCTCGGGATTGAGATGCAGGCCGGGATCCATCAGTTCGCCGCGCATCAGAGCGAGCGGAGCGCTGCGATAGAGCATCAGGTCGTGGAAGGGGTCGGTCAGGATCTTGGTCATCCAGACGAGGCCGGTCTCGACGTCGCGGATGAAGAATAGGTGCACGGTGCGGAACAGGAGACCGCCGCCGCCGATCACGAGCCAGATCTTGGCGACCTGACGCATGAAGTCGGCCGCGCTGGCCCAGGGGGTGAACAGGCCGAACAACGTCGGATCGGCGAACAGCACTAGCGGCGAGGCCGCCCAGATCGCCATCAGCACCACCTTGCGCTGAAGGTTGTAGCCGACCTTGATGTCTTCCTTGTACTCGTGCGTGGCCTGGTTGATGTGGTCGAAATCATGCGGCTCGAAGAAGAAGTGACCTGCCTGGCGCGAGGTCATCGAGACCAGCCAGCCGACCAGCGCGGAGATCATGGGATCGACGAACAGCCAGAGGTAGGCGAACAGAAAGCTCAGCGCGCTGACGAAGTGCAGGCTCTGATTGATGCGGCTGTGGTGATAGTAGCGATGGTCGTCCCAGCGCTGGATCCGCAGCTGCTCGAGATAATTCTTGATCATGCTCTCCCCCAAAATGCTTTCGGGTTCAGGATTTACAGGGATTCGATGTACGCCGTGTGACATCATCATTTTGTCATATGACAATGTGCAGCAACGCGATGACGCACGCGAACGCGTGAGCGGCGGATCACACCGCCGCTCTGACGCAGCCTGCTCAGGCTGCCTTGGCGACGTCGACCTTGCGGAAGCGCACCAGGGAGAAATGGCCGAGCGGCGGAATCAAGCGGCGCTCGGCGAGCTCGATGCCGCTCGCGCCCGCCAGCCACTTAGCGTAGCGCGACCAGGCGAACTCGGCGGTGCGGAAGCCGAGCGGACGCACCACCGGCTGGAGCTTCTGCTCGATGAAGCGGCGCATGCCGGTATCGGCGCTGACGCGGGTGAGAATGATCAGCTCGCCGCCCGGACGCAGCACGCGGGCGAACTCGTCGAGCGCCTTCTCCGGATTCGGCACGGCGGTGACGACGTACTGCGCCATTACGACGTCGAACGAATTATCGGGAAATTCGAGCTTCTCGGCGTCCATCACCGCGAGACCCTCGACGTTCTTCAGATTGCCCTCGCTGACCCGGCGCCGCGCCTTGTCGAGCATCGCTTCCGAAATATCGGTGCCGAAGATGCGCAGGTTGGGAGCATAGAGCGGCAGCGAGATGCCGGTGCCGACGCCGACCTCAAGCACGCGTCCGCAGATCTTGTTGGTGGCTGCGATCGCGGCCTGGCGGCCCTTGGCGAACACACCGCCGAACACGAGATCGTAGACCGGCGCCCAGCGATCATAGGCTTGCTCGACCGTACCGCGGGTGAGGTCGAGCTGCTGGGTGCCGTCAAGGTTCATGATCTTAGCCATCGATGAGGTTCTCGCTGTGGGTCAAATATGGATCAGCCGCGTACCGGCCGCCGCGCCATAACGGGCGAAGCGCGCAGGATGCGGCTGGGCTGGAGTGAGGTGAGATTGCCGACGAACTGGCGCGCGCTGTTCTCCCAGGAGCGCTCCAGCGCGAAGTTGCGGCAAGCCTCGCGCGACATGGTGAGCGCGCGCAGGCA
Organism: Bradyrhizobium diazoefficiens; assembly: GCF_016599855.1. NCBI lineage: Bacteria > Pseudomonadati > Pseudomonadota > Alphaproteobacteria > Hyphomicrobiales > Nitrobacteraceae > Bradyrhizobium > Bradyrhizobium diazoefficiens. The sequence goes on from NZ_CP067041.1 coordinate 5,803,917, forward strand.
GCCGGCGCGCAGATCGTTGTCGATCGCGCCGATCGGATGATCGGCGATGACGTCCTTCGGACCCGTCACCGGAAACGCCGCAACCGGCGTGCCGCAGGCGAGCGCTTCGAGTTGCACGACGCCGAAGGTGTCGGTGAGGCTCGGAAACACGAAGACGTCGGCGGCGGCGAGATGCGCGGTGAGATCCGCGCCCTTCTTCTCGCCGAGGAAGACAACATCCGGATATTTCTTCTCGAGCGCCGCCTTCTGCGGACCGTCACCGACGACGACCTTGGTGCCGGGCAGATCGAGCGCGAGGAAGGCCTCGAGATTCTTCTCGACCGCCACGCGCCCCATCGTCATGAAGATCGGTCGCGGCAGGTCCAGCTCGGCGGGGGAATCAGGATGGAACAGCTCGGTGTTGACGCCGCGCCCCCAGAAGCCGAGCCGTTTGAAACCGCGCCCGGAGAGCTCCTGTCTCAGCGAAGGCGTCGCCACCATGGTCATGGCCGCGGCATCGTGGAAGTGGCGCAGCACGGCGTAGCCGACGGCATCGGGGATGCCGGTCCGCACCGAGACATATTCCGGAAAACGCGTCGTATAGGACGTGGTGAAAGCGAGGCCGTTGCGGCGGCAATAGGCGCGCGCAGCCCAGCCGATCGGCCCTTCGGTGGCGATGTGCAGCGCGTCCGGCGCCGCTTTCTCGATCCGCCGCGCGATCTCCTTCCCGCCCGGCAGCGCAAAGCGCAGGCCCGGATAGGTCGGTAGCGGCCACGACCGGAAGCCGTCAGGCGTCAGGAAATCGATCTCGACATCCAGGGCCTTGGCGGCAGCGGCGAGCGAGGTCAGCGTCCGCACCACACCGTTGACCTGCGGATGCCAGGCGTCAGTCGCGATTAATACCCGCATGGGGAAATCCCGAGAGTTTGATGATTCTCGGCTTAGGACCATCAACCACGGATATTTCAGCCGTGTGACGTCATACAAATGTCGGCTCGCTGTTTTGTTGGTTAACAGGCGCGCGAGGCCACGAAACTGTCATGAAACAATCCTTGCCGCTACGAAGCCGTTTTCGGTTTTCCGCGCAAACGTCCCGAAACTCTTTGTCGTTAGTGATTTAGCCAACGGAGCACCGAAACGGTGCCGGGGTGACCAAGAAACACCACGCAAACAGGGGCGGCCAATGTTCAATCTGGATACGTTCAAGAATTATTCGCGCGCCGTTGCTGTCGGTGCAGTGGCCGTGACCGCAATCGCATTCGCCGGCCCGGCCAAAGCGGCACCCGTGCAGCTGTTTCCGTTCTTCCAGCCGCTGCCGACCATGACCGCGCCGCAGCCGTACCAGCCCTATCAGGCCACGCCTTATCAGGCCGCGCCGTCGGAGGATCAGGACGTCGTCGAGACGCCGGCGCGCTTCCGCCGCCAAACCGTGAGCTATGCGACGCGCGAGGCGCCCGGCACCATCATCATCGATACGACCAACACCTATCTCTATTATGTGCTCGGAGGCGGCCAGGCGATCCGCTACGGCATCGGCGTCGGCCGCGACGGCTTCACCTGGTCCGGCACCCAGTCGGTGACCAAGAAGGCCGAGTGGCCGGACTGGACCCCGCCGCCGGAAATGATCCAGCGCCAGCCCTATCTGCCGCGCCACATGGCCGGCGGCCCCGGCAACCCGTTAGGGGCCCGCGCCATGTATCTCGGCGGCACCGTCTACCGCATCCACGGCACCAACGCTCCCGACACGATCGGCAAGCACGTCTCCTCCGGCTGCATCCGCCTGACCAATGACGACGTCTCCGACCTCTACTCCCGCGTCAACGTCGGCACCAAGGTGATCGTGCTGCCGATAACCGAGCGCCGCGCCGAGCTTCGCTAGCGCTGGACCGCCAAACGAGATGCGAACGGGCCCGGCGATGCCGGAGCCGTTTCCGTTTTCGGTGGTGGCGGTCTGCACGTCACTGACCCCTCCCCCGCCATCCCGCGATCAGCCGCAGCCACGCGGCTGAATGAAACGCGCTCATCAGCAGATACATCGGCACCATCCCGCCGAGCGGGGACTCGTGCCCGGCGAAGCAGAGCATGTCCGCCGGACCGCCGAGCATGGCCGCCAGCACGGCCATGACCGCGAAGGTTGGCGTGGCTGCAAGGCCGAGCCAACTGGCGAGGTGGCGCGCAACCGTGACGCTATGGCGGCTGGCGCCGACAGTTGCGCTGACGGGGCTAGTCACGTCCTTCCGCAGCCTCCTCGCGAAACGCCTTCTCGCCGGCGTCCGAAATCTCCACCCACCTCTTGTCCGGCGCCGCACCTTGCTCGTAGCTGTCGTGCCAATTCCACCATTTGTAGGTCGGCGTCTGAGGATAGCCCTTGGGCGAATCCTCCCAGACCTCCTGACGGCCGAGCGGCGTGATGTCGAGGTAGTTCCAGGTGCCGCCCATCTGCTCGTCCCCGCGGCTCTTGACGAAATAGGTGCGGAAGATTCGGTCGCCGTCGCGGTAGAACACATTAGTGCCGTGCCACTCGCCGACGCCGAAATCGGCATCGAAACTGTCGGTGATGGTGACCCACGGCATGATCCAGCCCATCCGCTGCTTCAGCCGCGCGATATCGGCCTGCGGCGCGCGTGAGGCAAAGACGAGCGTGGTGTCACGGGCATTCAAATGGGCAACATGGGCAACTTGATCGGCCACCATTGAGCAGCCCCGGCACGCGTGATCCGGCCAGCCGAACACGCCGGGCTCGAAGAAGGCCCGGTACACGATCAGCTGTCGCCGGCCCTGGAACAGATCGAGCAGACTGACCTTGCCCGAAGGCGCCTCGAATGCATAGCTCTTGTTCACGGCCATCCACGGCATGCGCCGGCGTTCGGCGGCGAGGGCGTCGCGGGCGCGGGTGTGCGCCTTTTCCTTCACGAGCAGTTGCTGACGGGCTGCCTCCCAGTCCTGCGGCGACACCACCGGCGGTGTTTGCATGGCGGCCTGTCCGTTACGTCCTGCTTTGTCTGCTGATGTCATGATAGCTCTCCGAACCTCTTGTCTGGGCAATCGCTCCGCGTCTCGCGGAACCGCTCGCCCGTCACCGCACATTGTCGGCCGTCAACGATTTCTGGCACCAAGCGGTTGCGCGGTGGGAGTAACAAGTGTGGCGGGATTTTCATGGAGTCGCTGATCACGGCGGCGGCGCGTGCGTTAGAGGCCGGCGATCCGCTCGGTGCGCTGAACCGCGTGGCGCTGCGCAACGATGCGCCGTCTCTGGCGCTGCGCGGCATCGCGATGGCGCAGCTCGGCGATCTCGCGAAAGCGAAGACGCTGCTGCGAAGCGCCGCGCGCGCGTTTGGTCCACGAGAAGCGGTGGCGCGCGCAAGATGCGTGGTCGCCGAGGCCGAGATCGCGCTCGTCTTGCGTGACCTGAGCTGGCCAGCGCGCATGCTCGCGGGCGCGCGGGCGACGCTCGCAAGCCACGGCGATCTCGCCAATGCCGCCCATGCCGGCCATATCGAGGCGCGCCATCTGCTCCTGCTCGGACGCATCGATGACGCCGAGCGCGCACTGGCCGAGATCAGCGTCTCCCCGCTGCCGCCTGCATCTCAGGTCGTTCGCGAGCTCGTGGTTGCCGGCATCGCCATCAGGCGCCTGAAATCAAGAGATGCGCGCGCCGCACTGGAGCGCGCAGGCAAGGCCGCGCGGCAAGCAAACATCCCGGCGCTGGTGGCCGAGGTCGACAGCGCGAACCTCATCCTGAATACGCCGGCCGCGCGCCTGATCGCGCGCGGCAGCGAACACCCGCTGCTGCTCGGCGAAGTCGAAAGACTGGCGACCTCGACAGCGCTCGTCGTCGACACCTTCCATCATGTCGTGCGCAAGCAAGGCGTTGCCGTGTCGCTCGGAACGCGGCCGGTGCTGTTCGCGCTTGCACGTCTGCTGGCACAGGCATGGCCCGCGGATGTCTCGCGGGAGGCGTTGATATCGGTCGCGTTTCGGGCAAAGCATGTCGACGAATCGCATCGCGCGCGATTGCGCGTCGAGATCGGACGGCTCCGCACCCAGCTCAAGCCGCTGGCCGACATCAGGGCGACGAAGCAGGGTTTTGAGCTGGCGCCGCGCAAGACGCGCGACGTCCTCGTGCTGGCGCGGCCCGTGGAGGAGAAGCATGCTGCCGTCCTGGCCATTCTCGCCGACGGCGAGCCCTGGTCGAGCTCGGCGCTCGCGCTCGCGCTCGGCATGAGCGCGCGTACGGTGCAGCGGGCCCTCGAGGAGCTGGCACGATCGAACAAGGTGCAGTCGTTCGGACAGGGCCGGGCGCGCCGCTGGATGACCCCGCCTGTCCCTGGGTTCCCGACAGGCTTGTTACTCCCCGGACCGCTCCTGAAGGCGTAGCCTGGTTACATCACAGGGATCGAGCACATGAAGCGTTCCGCCGCAGAGATCGTTAGGGAGTACGGGCCTTTTCCGGGCGTCGAGGCCGTGCATGGCGTCACCTATGACGGCACCCATGTCTGGTTCGCGTCGGGCGACAAGCTGAATGCCGTCGATCCCGCCAACGGCAAGATCGCGCGCTCACTCGATGTCGCCGCGCATGCGGGAACGGCGTTCGATGGCCGCCATCTATTCCAGATCGCGGAGGACCGCATCCAGAAGATCGATGCGGCGACCGGCGCGGTCGTCGGCACCATCCCTTCGCCCGGCGGCGGTGGCGATTCCGGATTGGCCTGGGCCGAAGGCTCGCTCTGGGTCGGACAGTACCGAGAGCGCAAAATCCATCAGATCGATCCCGACAGCGGAAAGATTCTCCGCACCATCGAAAGCAAGCGCTTCGTGACAGGCGTGACCTGGGTCGACGGCGAGCTCTGGCATGGCACCTGGGAGGGTGAGGACAGCGACGTCAGGCGGATCGATCCAGATACCGGCAAGGTGCTCGAGCAGCTCGATCTACCTGAAGGGACGATGGTTTCAGGGTTGGAATCCGACGGCGGCGATCGCCTGTTTTGCGGCAGCGGCAGCGCCGGCAAAGTGAGAGCGGTGCGCCGCCCCGGCAGACGGTGACGGCACGGCGGGCCGCCGTTTGCCGCAATTCCACCCCACCGATGCGCTCTAGCGCCCTCCTCGCCCGCCCTGTAGAATCCTGCCGGGGCGGCTTGGGGGATTGATGCGTCTGACGTTGAATTTGAAGACTGTGCTGATCGCCATTGCGGTGCTCGCGGCGTCATTTTTCATCAGCTTGAAAGCGATGGACTTGCTGTCGCCGCGCGCCACCAATCCCGCGCCGCCGGTCGCGCAATTGCCGCCGCTGCCGCCGGTTTCCAAAAGCTCGATCGTGGTGGCGCCGGTGGCGATCGCGCTGTCGGCGATCCGGGACCAGGCAGAGAAGGCTTCGCCGCGCAATTTCGCCGGCAAGGCCGAGAATCCGATCTCGCAGATCCTGCAAGACGCCGATATCGGCTGGACGGCCGTCCGCGGACCGATGGCAGCGACCGGCGACAAGGACGTGCTGACACTGTCGACGCCGATCACCGGCAAGCTGAACGTAACAGGGTCATTGTCGTCCAAAGCCACCGGCGCGCTCGGTGAGGCGCTGGGCAGCGTGCTCGGCGGTGACGCGGCGAAACGGATCGGCGCGGTCAACATCAAGAATTTGAATGCCAGCGCCGAGATCAAGGGTAACGTGGTCGTCACCTCGCGCCCGAAGCTCGCCGCGGCCTGGCATCTCGAACCCAATCTCGGCGCGCAGGTCAATCTCGGCGACACCAACCTCTCGCTCGCCGGCGCCAAGGTCAACGTTCCCGCCCAGGTGAAGCCACTGATCGACAAGACGGTCGGCGATCAGCTCAACGTCGTTGCCGAGCGCATCCGCAACGACCCCAGCCTGCGCGAGAACGCGAAGGTGCAATGGGCCAAGGCCTGCCGCTCGATCCCGCTGCAAGGCAGCGGTTCCTCGGCGGCGCTGCCGCCGCTCTGGCTCGAGATGAAGCCGACCCGCGCCATCGCGGCGCAGCCGCGCGTCGACGCGCAAGCCGTGACGCTGCTGCTCGGCCTCGAGGCGGAAACGCGCGTGACGTCGACGCAGACCACGCCGGACTGCCCGTTTCCCGACAAGATCTCGATCGTGCCGCCGACCGGCACCGGCGTGAACATCGGCGTTCCCATCGACGTGCCCTTCACCGAGATCAACAAGCTGATCGCAGCCCAGATGGTCGGCCACACCTATCCCGAGGACGGCTCCGGTCCGGTCGAGGTCACCGTAAAGAGCGTCAACGTGGTCCCCTCCGGCGAGCGGCTGCTGATCTCGCTCCTGGTGCGCGCCAAGGAGAAGAAGAGCTGGCTCGGACTCGGCGCCGAAGCCACCGTGCATATCTGGGGCCGGCCGATGCTCGACCAGGCGCAGCAGACGCTGCGGCTCGCCGATATCCAGCTCGCGGTCGAATCCGAGGCGGCCTTCGGCCTGCTCGGCGCAGCGGCCCGCGCGGTGGTGCCGCAGATGCAGCAGGCGCTGGTGCAGAAGGCGACGCTCGACCTGAAGCCGATCGCCGCCAATGCGCGCGAGAAGATCGCAGCCGTGATCGCCGACTTCCAGAAGAGCGAGGACGGCGTCAAGGTCGAGGCCAATATCAGCAGCCTCACGCTGGCCGACATCGCCTTCGATTCCAGGACGCTGCGCGTGGTCGCGGAAGCCGGCGGCACACTGAACGTGTACGTGACCAAGTTGTCGGGGATGTAGCCCATCTTCGCGGCACCTGCCGCCCGCTATCTCGTCGCTTGCGCCGCTGGCATTCTCGTCGGAGGGTGCTAAGCTGTTCGCAACCTCGAACGAGGTTGCCGAGGGCATTCTAGGGGACACGCGAGGACAACATGGAAGCCGGCATGGTCACGCCTGCGCCGGCACTGGTGCGCTTTTCCGGCATTCAGAAGACCTATGATGGTGAGCACCTCGTGGTGAAGAACCTCGACCTCGACATCAGGAAGGGCGAGTTCATCACCCTGCTCGGCCCGTCGGGCTCGGGCAAGACGACCACGCTGATGATGCTGGCCGGCTTCGAGGTCCCGACCCGGGGCGAGATCTATCTCGCGGACCGGCCGATCAAGAACATGCCGCCGCACAAGCGCGATATCGGCATGGTGTTCCAGAACTACGCCCTGTTTCCGCACCTGACGATCGCGGAGAACGTCGCCTTCCCGCTCTCCGTTCGCAACACGAACAAGACGGAAACGCAAGCGCGCGTCAAAGCGGCGCTGCGCATGATCAAGATGGAAACAATGGCGCAGCGGCGGCCCGGGCAATTGTCCGGCGGCCAGCAGCAGCGCGTGGCGCTGGCCCGCGCGCTGGTTTTCAACCCGCAGCTCGTGCTGATGGACGAGCCCCTGGGCGCGCTGGACAAACGCCTGCGCGAGCAGATGCAGCTGGAGATCAAGCAACTGCACGAGACCATGGGCATCACCGTCGTCTACGTCACCCACGACCAGAGCGAAGCGCTCACCATGTCGGACCGCATCGCCGTGTTCAACGACGGCATCGTGCAGCAGATCGACAAGCCCGATGCTCTCTACGAGCATCCGGTCAACAGCTTCGTTGCCAACTTCGTCGGCGAGAACAACGTATTGTCCGGCACCGTCGAGACGGTCGACAAGCCATATTGCCGCGTAGCATTGGCGGCGGGCGGGACCGTGACCGCACGAGCGGTCAACGTATCAGGCGCGGGCGCATCGACCTCCTTGTCGGTGCGGCCGGAGCGGGTCGCCATTATCCCGGACGGCAGCTCCAGCGACGGACCGAACCGACTGCCGGCCACGGTGCAGAACATGATTTATCTCGGCGACCATGCGCTGGCCGTGCTCGATGTCTCGGGGAATGCCGAGTTCATGGTCAAGCTTCAGCCGGGCGCGCATGGCAGCCTGGCCCATGGCGACAACGTATTCATCACCTTCCGTCCCGAGGACTGCCTCGCCCTCGATCCGGTCTGATCCCAACGCAGCGATCAACCTCAACGCAACTCACATGAAGAAGGAACAAAGACCATGCTGAAGCGCAAGACTGGCAAGATTGCTCTGGGTTTCGCCGCGGCGTTTTGCGCCAGCGCTGCACTGGCCACGAGCGTGCAGGCGCGTGACCTCACAATCGTGTCGTGGGGTGGCGCGTATCAGGATGCCCAGAAGAAGGCCTATTTCGAGCCGTTCAAGAAGTTATCAGGCATTCCCATGAACGACGAATCCTGGGACGGCGGCGTCGGCGTGTTGCGCGCCAAGGTGCAGGGTGGCGCCGCCACCTGGGACGTCGTCCAGGTCGAGAGCGACGAACTGGCGGTCGGCTGCGATGAAGGCCTGTTCGAGAAGATGGATTATTCCAAGATCGGCGGCGAGGCCGCCTATATCCCGCCGTCGGTCAATCCCTGCGGCGTCGGCGCCATCCTCTACGATTTCGTGCTCGGTTACGACAAGGATAAGCTGAAGGACGCGCCCAAGGGCTGGGCCGACTTCTTCGACACCAAGAAGATTCCCGGCAAGCGCGGCCTGCGTCAGGGCCCGAAGACCACGCTCGAGATCGCCTTGATGGCCGACGGCGTCGCACCGAAGGACGTCTACAAAGTGCTGGCGACCGACGAGGGCGTCGAGCGCGCATTCAAGAAGCTGGACACCATCAAGGGCGACATCGTCTGGTGGAAGGCCGGCGCCCAACCGCCGCAATTGCTCGCCTCCGGCGAGGTAGCGATGACGTCGGTCTACAATGGCCGCATCGACGCCGCGAACAAGAACGAGAAGAAGAATTTCGGCATAGTGTGGGATGGCGCGCTCTTCACCCTCGACAGCTGGGTCATCCTGAAGGGGAGCCCCAACAAGGACGCGGCCTACAAGTTCCTGGACTTCGCAGGCAAGGCGGAGAACCAGTCAAAACTGTCGGAGAACATTGCTTACGGCACCTCGAACAAGGATGCAGCAGCCCGGCTGCAGCCGGCCGTTCTGAAGGACCTGCCGACAGCGCCTGACAACATCAAGAACGCGGTCGAGATCAACGTTGCTTTCTGGCTCGAGAATATCGATCGCCTGACCGAGCGCTTCAACAAATGGGCCGCAAAATAGCGCGCGGACGCACCGGCGTGCCGCGCGCATTGAGAACAGTTTCGTTGCAGCCATCCTTCGAGACGCCCGCTTTAGGCGGGCTCCTCAGGATGAGGACGGAGTATGCGGCAGTCATTTCACGGGCAACGATGACGATAAGCCTCGTCCTGAGGAGACCGCGAAGCGGTCGTCTCGAAGGACGAGGCGCTTGCTCGGGCCCTTCCAGAGGGCCATATGCGGTTGCCCGACCTGATATGGCGAGCGCGGTCCAGTTCAAGAGACTCAGTCCATGACAGCCGCGTTCCTGACCGGCGCCGATGCCGAGACCAAGGTGCCGCTCAAGCGCCGCCTGAAGCAGGCCGAGCGCGCGCGCCAGCTCAAGGCGCTGGCGCTGGTTGTGCCGCTCCTGCTATTTCTGCTCTTCACCTTCGCTGGGCCCATCGCCGGCATGTTATGGCGCGCAGTTGACGACCGCGAAGTGCGTCAGGTTCTGCCTCAAACCGTCGCTGCTCTCGCCAACTGGGACGGCAAGGACCTGCCGGACGAAAAGGCCTACGCCGCACTGGCCAGCGACATCCAGGCGGCGCGCGCTTCCGGCACCCTCGCCATCGCGGCCAAGCGGCTTAACTACGCCCTGAACGGTTTTCGCTCGATCCTCACCAGTACCGCACGCAATCTGAAGACTGTGCCGGCGCCGGGCACCGCCAAGGAGACACTGGACAAGATCAATCCGGCCTGGCGCGAACGCACCACCTGGACGACGATCAAGGACGCCAGTGGCCCGGTGACCGGCTTCTATCTGCTGGCGGCACTCGACCTCACGCGCAACGCGGACGGCGCGATTGTCGCGGCTCCGCCGGATCAGGCCATCTACCGCGACGTTTTCGCCCGCACCTTCCTCATTAGTCTCGGTGTCACGCTGCTCTGCCTGATCCTTGGTTTCCCGGTCGCTTATCTGCTGGCGGCGCTGCCGCCCGGCCGGTCGAACCTGTTGATGATCTTCGTGCTGCTGCCGTTCTGGACCTCGCTCCTGGTGCGCACCTGTGCCTGGATCGTGCTGTTGCAGAGCAACGGCGTCGTGAACGACAGCCTGCGCTGGCTTGGCATCATCGACGAGCCCTTGCGCCTGATCTACAACCGCTTCGGTGTCTGCGTGGCCATGACCCACGTCCTGCTGCCGTTCATGATCCTGCCGCTGTACAGCAGCATGAAGGCGATCTCGCCTGCCTATATGCGCGCCGCCGCCTCGCTCGGCGCGCCACCCCTCACCGCCTTCCTGCGGATCTACCTGCCGCAGACCTTGCCCGGTATCGGCGCGGGAAGCCTGCTCGTGTTCATCCTGGCGCTCGGCTACTACATCACACCGGCCCTTGTCGGCGGCGCCGCCGACCAGATGATCAGCTACTTCATCGCGCTCTACACGACCGAAACGGCCAATTGGGGCCTTGCGTCGGCGTTGGGGGCGGTGCTGCTGCTGGCCACCATTCTGCTCGCGCTCGTCTACGGCAAGCTGGTGCAGGGCCAGCAGGTCACGGGAGGGATGAAGAATTGAGCGACAATCTTTCCCTGCGCACGCCCAGCCAGCGCATCGCCTGGACCGCGACCATCGTCATTTCCACGCTGGTGTTCATCTTCCTGATCGCGCCGATCCTTGCGATCATGCCCCTGTCTTTCAGCTCCGGCTCGTACCTCACGTATCCGCTGCCCGGCCTCTCCCTGCGCTGGTACGACGACTTCATCAACTCGCCGCGCTGGATGAATTCGCTGAAGAACAGCATGATCATCGGCGTCGCCTCGACGCTGCTGTCGATGGTGCTTGGCACGCTGGCCGCGCTGGGGCTTGCGCAGTGGAAGAGCCGGTTCAAACCGCTGGTGCTGGCGTTCGTGCTGTCGCCGGTTGTGGTGCCTGGCGTCATCACCGCGGTCGGTCTTTATTTCTTCTTCGCACCGATCGGACTGACCGGCAGCTATCTCGGCCTGATCCTGGCCCACACCGCGCTGGCGACGCCCTTCGTGGTGATCACCGTCGGCGCGACGCTGCAAAGCTTCGACACCAATCTGGCCCGCGCCGCCGCCTCACTCGGCGCCTCGCCGCTTTATGCGTTCCGACGCGTGATCCTGCCGCTGATCCTGCCCGGTCTGGCATCGGGCGCACTGTTCGCGTTCGCGACCAGCTTCGACGAGGTGGTGATCGTGCTATTCATGGCAGGTCCCGAGCAGCGCACCCTGCCGCGCGAAATGTTCAGCGGCATCCGCGAGAACATCAGCCCGACCATTACCGCAGCGGCGGTGATCCTGACGACAGTCTCGGTCATCCTCCTCGCCACCCTCGAAGGCCTGCGCCGGCGCAACGAACGGCTGAAGGGCAGCAGCAACTGAGTTGCCCCCACTGTCATTCCGGGGCGCGCGCGGCGCGAGCCCGGAATCCATTGTGCCGCAGCGACGGTGGATGAATGGATTCCGGGCTCGCGGCCCAAAAAAGTGCGCGCCCCGGAATGACGGAGACGTTCCCTCACTCATTTCTCACCCCACCTCACACATCCCGGCTTTGCGGTCGGGACCGTTTGTCGCTAGAACCGTCCCCGCAACAAAACCCAAACAACAACGCACAGGGAGAAAACACATGCATAAACTCATCGCCGCGGTCGCGGCCGGTCTCGCCATCGCCGCCACATCGGGCGCGGCGCAGGCGCAGATTTCCGACAACGTCGTCAAGCTCGGCGTGCTCACGGACATGTCGAGCCTTTACGCCGACGCGACCGGCAAGGGCTCGCTGGCCGCTGTCGAGATGGCGGTCGCCGATTACGGCGGCAAGGTCGCGGGGGTGCCGATCCAGATCGTTTCCGCCGACCACCAGAACAAGCCTGACGTCGGCGTCAACATTGCCCGCAACTGGTACGACAACGAGAAGGTGGACGCGATCCTCGACGTGCCGACATCTTCGGTGGCGCTGCCGATCTCGGCGCTGACGCGCGAGAAGAACAAGATCAACCTCAATTCCGGCGGCGGCTCCTCCGACATCACCGGCGTCGCCTGCTCGCCCAACACCGTGCACTGGACCTACGACACCTACGCGCTGTCGAACGTCGCCGGCAAGGCGATGGTCAAGCGCGGCGAGGACACCTGGTTCTTTGTCACCGCCGACTACGCCTTCGGCCAGGCGCTCGAGCGCGACGCCGCCAATGTCGTAAAGGAGAGCGGCGGCAAGGTACTCGGCGAAGTCCGCCATCCGCTCAACTCATCGGACTTCTCGTCCTTCCTGCTGCAGGCCCAGGCCTCCAAGGCCAAGGTGGTCGCGCTGGCGAATGCCGGCGGCGACACCACCAACGCGTTGAAGCAGGCGGCCGAGTTCGGCCTGACCCAGGGCGGCCAGAAGATGATCGCGCTGTTGATGGAGATCACCGACGTTCACGCGCTCGGCGCCAAAGCGACGCAGGGCCTCATCATCACCGACGCGTTCTATTGGGACACCAATGAGGAGACCCGGGCCTTCTCCAAACGCTTCAACGAGAAGGTCGGCCACATGCCGACCATGATCCAGGCCGGCCTCTATTCGGCGACTATGCATTATCTGAAGGCGATCGAGGCCATCAAGACCGATGAGGCGCCGAAGGTGATGGAGCAGATGCGCAAGACGCCGGTCAACGACTTCTTCGCCAAGAACGGCAAGATCCGCATCGACGGCCGCATGGTCCACGACATGTATCTGTTCGAAGTGAAGAAGCCGGAAGAATCCAAGGGCGAGTGGGACCTCTACAAGCTGATCGCCACCGTGCCCGGCGACGAAGCCTTCCGCCCGCTCGACAAGGGCGGCTGCCCGCTGGTGAAGTAGGATCCGATCTATCCTTCGTCATTGCGAGCGAAGCGAAGCAATCCAGAAATGCATCCGCGGAGATACCTCTGGATTGCTTCGTCGCTTCGCGCCTCGCAATGACGGCAAACAAAACACACGACAGCGCGCCCGGTGAAAACCGGGCGCGCTTCGTTTCGGGCACTCACGCGACCCGGATTACTCCGAGTACTTGAACTCGGGCATGTTCTTCAGCTGGTCCTTGGTCGCATTGAACACGGCGTGATCGGGATACCACTTCGACGAGGATGAGCTGGTCGTCGTCGCGGTCTTGTCGGTGCCGGTCGCGGCGCCGGTCGTCGTGGTGGCGGGGGGCTTGGCGTTCGGGTTCGCGCTGGTGCCGGTATAGGCCACAGCCTCGTTGACGAATTTCAGCTTGTCATATGGCACGGCGACGAGATGCTCGCCCATGCCGAGGAAGCCGCCGACGCCGATCACGGCGATCTTGACGTTGCCGCTCTTGTCCATCAGCAGATCGTTGATCGAGCCGATATTCTCGTTGGCGTCATTATAAACCTTCACGCCCGCCATCTTCGAGGCGCGCCATTCGCCCGATGCGCTCGTTGTGGTGGTCGTGGCCGCGGTTGGCGCCTTGTCCGCGGTGGAGGCCGGCGGCGTTTGCGCAAACGCAGCGGTCGCAAGCAAGGCCGTGCCGGCCAGGCCGGCGGCGATCGATTTCATCAACATTGTTGTCCTCTCCTTCACCAGAAAACTTGTGCGGGGAGAACAGCCACGATGACGTGCGGTTCCTAGCATGCGGCAATTTCGTTGCGCTACGCTGCATCGCGACGAAGGTTCCTGTGCTACTCAGTAACGATGTGCGATGTGCGATGTGCGATGTGCGGTTCCCCGCCGACGATCTTTGCGCCCTGGGATGTCGCACGATCGCGGCGAGGAACGCGCCGACCTTTCGTCGCTCAGTCAGCTCTTGTAGTCGATCAGCAGCGCAGAAAAATCCGAACTACCCGACGAGCCCGTCGTGCTGCCATTGGCGCCGTAGGACGCATTCGAGGACTGCGACTGCTGCAGCGCCTGGAGAAACTGTTCGAGGATCTTGGCCGTGCTGCTATCGGTTGAGCTGTTGCTCGTTGAATCCGTCGCCGACGACGAGTCCGAAGAGCCGTCATCTGATGGCGGCGGGCCGGGAGGCGGGCCGCCCGCGCCACCGGGACCGCCGGGTCCTTTGGCAAAGGCAGACTGAAACACGCCCTTCAGCTCATCGGCCTGGCCCGACGTCAGCGTCCCGTTCGAGACCTCGCCAGCGATGAGATCGTCGATCTTGGATTTCAGGCCGTCCCTGGACGGCTTGGTGCCGCTAGACTGATCGCTGGAGCGGCTCTGCTGGAGCGCCGTGTCGATGTCTTGCAGCGCGGTCGTAAGCGCGGACTGGTCCGACGACGAGACCGTGCCGCCAGAAACTTCCGATTGCAGTTCCTGCTGCAGCCGCTGCAGCGGCGACTGATAGTTACCGGCGGAGGCCGCCGAAATCGAGGTCATGATGGCACCTTGTTTTTTGCGGGGTCTCGTACGCGACTGCGCTACGGTAGGGTTAACGCGCTTAACGAGATCTTGCCCTACGGCGACGCAGTCGTTGCCTTGTGTTGCGAAAATGCACTCGGAAACAAACTGAAACAAAAATCTTCGCCTTTTGGCCCGAATCCCGGACAAACAAGGTTCATGGCCATTCCCTCTCCCAACATCCTCGTCGTCGAGGACGACCGCGAGACCCGGACGTTGATTGCGAAATATTTGCGCAACAATTCCTGCAACGTCACCGCCGTAAGCGACGGCCGCGAGATGTCGCGCGCCATGGCCGATCAGCGCGTCGATCTCATCATCCTCGACGTCATGCTGCCCGGCGAAGACGGTCTCAGCCTGTGCCGCAAGGTGCGCTCCGAGGCGCAGACGCCGATCATCATGCTGACTGCGCGCGGCGAGGACGTCGACCGCATCGTCGGCCTCGAGATGGGCGCGGATGATTATCTGCCAAAGCCGTTCAACCCGCGCGAGCTGCTCGCCCGTATCAACGCAGTGCTGCGGCGTCAGGCCTCGGCACAGGCGGCGAGCTCGATCGAGGGCGCCTCGATCCTCGCCTTCGAAGGCTGGCGCATCGACCTGCGGCTGCGCGAGCTGCGCAATCCGGAAGGTGCGCGCGTCGCGGTGACCAGCGCCGAATTCGACCTGCTCAGGACGTTCTGCGAGCGTCCCGGCCGCGTGCTATCGCGCGACAGCCTGCTCGACCTCACGCAGGGCCGCAACACCGGCTCGTTCGAGCGCTCGATCGACGTGCTGGTCAGCCGCATCCGCCGCAAGATCGAGCCCAATCCGGCCGATCCCATCATCATCAAGACGGTGCGCTCCGGCGGTTATCTGTTTACGCCCAGAACGGAAGCGGTTACGACGCCCCCGAGCAACTGAGGGGCTTTGAGACGATGAGGTTCTTCCACCTCAAGGGCATCGGCGGGCAGATCGCCGCGCTGGTGCTGGCTTCGACCGTCACCCTCCATCTCGTCGTCACCACCGCTTTCCTGATCGGCCGGCCCGACCGCCCGGATGCGCCCCCGTACGGTGCCCATCAACTGATCGATGCCGCGCTGCTGCTCAATTCGGTGAGCGAGACCGATCGGTCGCGTCTCCTGGCCGATCTCAGCCGCGCCTTCCCCAGGCTCGAGATCGAGACGCTCGCACCGGGCGCGGCGACGATCGTCGAAGAGCGCGAAAGCCAGCACCTGCACGGCATGCGCCGCCATCTCGGCCACGGCTATAAGGTCGTGCAGCTCGCCCCCGACAGCGGCACGCACCGTGTCGGCGTGCAATTGCCCGATGGCACCGTGATCGCCGGCTGGGTCGAGAACGGCCCGCGGCCGTGGTTCTGGGGCGCGCCGTGGCTGATCGCGCTAATGACCGCCTTCATCTCTATCACCGTGCTCGGACTGTGGGCGGCGCGCGCGCTGGCGATGCCGCTGTCGTCCTTTGCCAAGGCGGCCGAGAATTTCAGCCTGGACGGCGCAGCCGAGCCGCTGCCCGAGCGCGGCCCGGAGGAGATCCGCTCGGTCGCCCGCGCGCTCAACCGCATGCATGAGCGGATCGCGCGGCTGATGTCGGATCGCACTAAAATGCTGGCGGCGATCAGCCACGATCTGCGTACCCCGATCACGCGGCTGCGCCTGCGCGCCGAGTTCATCGAGGACGAGGGCAACCGCAAGCGCATGCTGATCGATCTCGACCAGATGCGCTCGATGCTGGAAAGCGTATTGTCGCTCTTGCGCAACGACCGCAAGATCGAAGCGGTGACGCTGGTCGATATCGCCAGCACGCTGCAGCTCATCGCCGACCAGTTCGGCGACATGGGCCATGTCGTGCATTACGAGGGGCCGCTGTCCGCGACCGCCGCCGCGCGTCCCGACGATCTGCATCGCGGCATCACCAACCTCGTCGAGAACGCGGTGCGCTTCGGCGCCGAGGTGACGATCCGCCTCGATGTATCAGGCACCAACCTCGTCATCGACGTCGAGGACGACGGCCCCGGCATTTCGGATGGGCGCAAGCAGGAGATGCTGGAGCCGTTCGTGCGCGGCGACGACGCCCGCACCATGGACGATTCCACCGGCTTCGGCCTCGGCCTGTCGATCGCGCGCGCGATCGCGCTCGCCCATGGTGGCGAGCTGTCACTGCACGACCGCCAGCCGCACGGGCTGATCGTGCGGATGCAATTGCCGGTGTGGCAGCAGCCGAGGCTGGCGGCTTAAGCCGAGCGTCAGGCGGCGAGCGGCGGGTGCTCGATGGCGGTCACGCCGAAGACCGCCATGGCCTCGAAGCGATAGCCGCAGTCGGGGCAATTCCAGAGATAGGAGATGCGCCCCTCACCCGGCTCGATCCAGTCCGGAGACGCGATCGGCGTGCCGCATTGGGCACAGGGGTTATCTCTGGGGATGTCTGCGATATGTGCTTTTGCCAGATTGGTTTTTGCCATGGCGCCTCTCCCGATTGGCACCGCTCTCATACTCGCTTAGTGGCCTGCACGCGAATAGACAGGCCTTCTGTCGCGAACGGCGGCTTTATCTCACTTTATGCCGGCCTTGCGTCGGAATGACGGCTCTGCGCTGCAAAATCGTCATTGCCGGCGTTTCGCCACATCATCGCCGCGTTCGGGGGGCCTAACGACGGCCGGACGCAGGTCATTCAGGCATTCCGGGATATCCGATGAAAATTTTACGCATCGCCGCGCTGCTCGCGGCCGGATTTGTGTCGTCACCGGCCGCCTTCGCCGGCGAGGCCGAATATGCCGAGATGGTGGCGACCCATGCGCGCGCCAACGGCGTGCCGGAGGCGCTGGTGCATCGCGTCATCATGCGCGAGAGCCGCTATCAGCCCGGTCTCGTCGGCCATGGCGGCACCATCGGGCTGATGCAGATCAAGCTCGCGACCGCCCGCGGCCTCGGCTACACCGGCGATGCCGCCGGCCTGCGCGACCCCAACACCAACCTCACCTATGCGGTGAAATACCTCGCGGGCGCCTATCACGCCGCCAATGGCGACCACGCCCGAGCCATTCGTTATTTCGCAGGCGGCTATTACTACGCCGCAAAGCGGCAGCGCCAGGAAGCCGTGCAACAGGCCAGCTTCGAGACGAGTGATCAGGCTTGGCTCGAGCCCAACGGCAACCCGCAGCCGATGTTCGGCACCGTGCCGCACAAGAAGGTGGCCCAGCGCGTCCGCAATGCGCGGGCGCAGGCGCTCAGGTAGTTCCCGTTCCAGTCAAACGCGTTGACACAGGCCCCCACAAGCCTACATTAGAGCCGTTCCGAGGGGTGCTCCGAGGAGGAGCTGAGATACCGCTAAATGGGCAAGCCTGCACATCAGCAAGCAGGCCCAGGACCGCGGTGACCCTTTGAACCTGATCCGGGTCATGCCGGCGAAGGGACAGGGATGTTGCAGACGACCAAGCGACCGGATTCCCCGGTATCCATTTCTCCGGTATCCGTTATCGGTGCAGGCATAGCGGGAGCCTGGCAGGCGCTGTTGTTCGCGCAGGCCGGCCATTCCGTGACGTTACACGAGCGCGGTGACGCAGGGATGACCGATGCCACCAGCCATTGGGCCGGCGGCATGCTCGCGCCCTATTGCGAGGCGGAGGTCGCCGAGCCCGTCATCTCCAGGCTCGGCCTGCGCTCGCTCGACATCTGGCGGCGCGAGCTGCCCGATACGCCCTTCAACGGCTCGCTGGTCGTGGCGCATCCGCGCGAGCGCAATGACTTTGAGCGCTTTGCGCGGATGACCGAAGGCCATCGCCGGCTCGATGCCGCGGCGCTGGCGCAGCTCGAGCCCTCGCTGGAAGGCCGTTTCCGCGATGCGCTGTTCTTCCCGACCGAGGGGCATGTCGAGCCGCGCCGCGTGCTGCCGCAACTGCACGAGCGCATCGTTGCTGCCGGCGGCACCATCAAATTCTCCAGCGAGATTTCCGCGAGGGATCTCGACGGCATCGTGATCGACTGCCGCGGCCTGTCCGCGCGCGATGAACAGTCTGAGCTTCGCAGCGTCAAGGGCGAGATGATCCTGATCGAAACCGGCGAGGTGCAGCTGGCGCGTCCCGTGCGGCTGATCCATCCGCGCTGGCCGCTCTACGTGATCCCGCGCGAGGACAATCTGTTCATGCTGGGGGCGACCTCGATCGAGGCCGAGGATACCGGCGTCAGCGTGCGCTCGGCGCTGGAGCTGCTCGGCGCCGCCTATGCCGTGCATCCCGCCTTCGGCGAAGCCCGCATCGTCGAATTCGGCTCGGGCCTTCGCCCGGCTTTTCCCGACAATCTGCCACGCATCGGCATCCGTGGCGACAGGATCGCGGTCAATGGACTTTACCGCCACGGCTTCCTGCTCGCGCCGGCACTCGCCGAGCTGACGCTCGGCTATGTCGAGCGCGGCCAGATCGACAATGAGGTGATGCGATGCGCGTGATCGTGAACGGCGAGCAGCGCGAGGTGAGTTCGGCCAGCGTGGACGCGCTGCTCAGCGAGCTCGACTACGAGGGCACCCATTTCGCCATCGCGCTGAACTACGACGTGGTGCCGAAAAGCCGCTGGGCCGAGACCAGCCTCAAGGCCGGCGACGAAATCGAGATCATCACGCCGCGGCAGGGAGGGTGAGGGAGATGAGACCTGCCACCACGAATTCCGCCGTCATCCTGAGGTGCGAGCCGTCTTCGGCTCGCCTCGAAGGATGGCCGCAAGCGGCGCTGTCATCCTTCGAGGCGCGCAAGTGCGCGCACCTCAGAATGACGGTCTGCGCAAGTTGCCTGCAAGGAAATTGAGATCATGGTGACCTTCTACGGCAAACAATTCTCCTCCCGCCTCCTGATCGGCAGTGCGCTCTATCCCTCGCCTGCGATCATGCAAGGCGCGATCCGGGCCTCGGGCGCGAACATCGTCACGGTGTCGCTGCGGCGCGAATCCGCCGGCGGCAAGACCGGGGATGCGTTCTGGAAGCTGATCCGCGAGCTCGACGTCAGCGTGCTGCCGAACACCGCCGGCTGCCGCAGCGTGCGCGAGGCCGTGACGACCGCAAAGCTCGCGCGCGAATTGTTTGCGACGTCATGGATCAAGCTCGAAGTCATCGCCGACAACGACACGCTCCAGCCCGATGTGGTCGGCCTGGTCGAAGCCGCAGCCATCCTGATCAAGGATGGTTTTGAGGTGTTCCCCTATTGCACCGAGGATCTCTCCGTCGCGAACCGCCTGGTCGATGCCGGCTGCAAGGTGGTGATGCCGTGGGCCGCGCCGATCGGCAGCGCCAAGGGCATCACCAACCGCGATGCGCTGAAACTGCTGCGCGAGCGGCTGCCCGACATCACGCTGGTGGTCGACGCCGGTATCGGCGCGCCCTCGCATGCGGCCGAAGCACTCGAGCTCGGCTACGACGCCGTGCTGCTCAACACTGCGATCGCAAAGGCCGCCGATCCCGTCGCCATGGCGACAGCCTTCCGTCTCGGCATCGAGGCCGGCCGCACCGCTTACGAAGCCGGGCTGATGAACGCTCGCGACTTCGCCTCCCCGTCCACCCCTGTCGTTGGGACCCCGTTCTGGCATGCCGTATCCTGATCGATTCTATCCCGTCGTCGACAGCCTCGCCTGGGTCGAGCGCCTGGCCAAGCTCGGCGTCGGCACGATTCAGCTGCGCGCGAAAGACCTCAACGACGCCGAGGCGCTGCAGATCGTCACCGATGCGCTGGCGATCACGAAAGGCACGCAAGCCAAGCTGGTCGTGAACGACTATTGGCGCGCGGCGATCGTCGCCGGCGCAAAATATCTGCATCTCGGCCAGGAGGATCTCGTGGACGCGGACCTCAAGGCGATCCGCGAGGCCGGCATGTCGCTGGGCGTCTCCACCCATGACGACGACGAGCTTGCGACTGCGCTCGACGCCAAGCCCGATTACGTCGCGCTCGGCCCGATCTTCTTCACCACGCTGAAATCGATGCGCTTCGAGCCGCAGGGCATTCCGAAGATCACGGAATGGAAGCAGCGCATCGGCTCGATCCCGCTGGTCGCGATCGGCGGCATCAAATTCGAGCACGCCGCGGAGATCTTTGCCGCGGGTGCGGATTCCATCGCTGTCGTCAGCGACGTCACCCAGAACGCCGACCCCGATGCGCGCGTGCGGCAATGGCTCGGCCTAGCGGTGGAGGCGGCATGATCCGAACGCTCTTTGCACACACTCCGCCGTCATCGCCCGGCTTGACCGGGCGATCCAGTACGCCGCGGCCTCTCCGTATCCCACGACAGTCTCTGGAATACTGGATCCCCGCTTTCGCGGGGATGACAGCGGTATTTGTCTTTCGCGCAGCGATGCCAACGAACTGAATTAAGGAGGATCCCATGAACATCCGCTCCAACCCCGACAAGACCGTCCCCGCCGTCACCACCGGCCCCCTTCCCTCCTCGCGAAAAATCTTCGCCTCGCCCGATGCCGCGCCCGAGCTGCGCGTGCCTTTGCGCGAGATCATCCTGTCCGAAGGCGCCGGCGAGCCGAACCTGCCGGTCTACGACACCTCGGGCCCCTATACCGACCCAAGCGTGACCATCGACGTCAACGCCGGTCTTGCGCGTGGCCGCAAAGTCTGGGTGCTGGAGCGCGGCGGCGTCGAGGAATATGAGGGCCGGCAGATCAAGCCGGAGGACAATGGCAGCATCTCCGCCGATAAAGCCGCGCGCGCCTTCTCGGCCTATCACAAGCCGCTGCGCGGCCTCGACGGCCACAAGATCACGCAGCTCGAATTCGCCCGCGCCGGCATCATCACCAAGGAGATGATCTACGTCGCCGCCCGCGAAAACCTTGGCCGCAAGCAGCAGCTCGAGCGCGCGGAAGCAGCGCTGGCCGACGGCGAAAGCTTCGGCGCGGAGGTCCCCGCCTTCATCACGCCGGAGTTCGTGCGCAGCGAGATCGCGCGCGGCCGCGCCATCATCCCCTGCAACATCAACCACTCCGAGCTCGAGCCGATGATCATCGGCCGCAACTTCCTCACCAAGATCAACGCCAATATCGGCAACTCCGCCGTGACCTCGTCGGTCGAGGAAGAGGTCGAGAAGATGGTGTGGGCGATCCGCTGGGGCGCCGACACCGTGATGGACCTCTCGACCGGCCGCAACATCCACACCACGCGCGAGTGGATCCTGCGCAACGCGCCGGTGCCGATCGGCACCGTTCCGATTTATCAGGCGCTGGAGAAGTGCGACGGCGATCCGGTCAAGCTGACCTGGGAGCTCTACAAGGACACGCTGATCGAGCAGTGCGAGCAGGGCGTCGACTATTTCACCATTCACGCCGGCGTGCGCCTGCCCTACATCCACCTCACCGCCAACCGCGTCACCGGCATCGTCAGCCGCGGCGGCTCGATCATGGCGAAGTGGTGCCTGGCGCATCACAAGGAAAGCTTCCTCTACACGCATTTCGACGAGATCTGCGACCTCATGCGCAAATATGACGTCTCGTTCTCGCTCGGCGATGGTCTGCGTCCCGGCTCGATCGCCGACGCCAACGACCGCGCGCAGTTCGCGGAGCTGGAGACGCTCGGCGAGCTGACCAAGATCGCGTGGGCCAAGGGCTGCCAGGTCATGATCGAAGGCCCCGGCCACGTGCCGATGCACAAGATCAAGATCAACATGGACAAGCAGCTCAAGGAATGCGGCGAAGCCCCGTTCTACACGCTTGGACCCCTGACCACCGACATCGCGCCGGGCTATGACCACATCACCTCGGGCATCGGTGCGGCCATGATCGGCTGGTTCGGCTGCGCCATGCTCTGCTACGTCACGCCGAAGGAGCATCTCGGCCTGCCCGACCGCAACGACGTCAAGGTCGGCGTCATCACCTACAAGATCGCCGCGCATGCGAGCGACCTCGCCAAGGGCCACCCGGCCGCCCAGCTCCGCGACGACGCGCTCTCCCGCGCGCGTTTTGATTTCCGCTGGACCGACCAATTCAACCTCGGCCTCGACCCCGAGACCGCAAAAAACTTCCACGACGAGACCCTGCCGAAGGAAGCCCACAAGGTCGCCCATTTCTGCTCGATGTGCGGCCCAAAGTTCTGCTCGATGAAGATCACCCAGGACGTGCGGGATTACGCGGCGACGCTGAATGATCCGGCGGCGGTGGGGATGTCGATGAGCGGGACGGCCGAGGACGGCATGGCCAGGATGAGCGCGAAGTTCAAGGAGATGGGCGAGAGCTTGTATCTGGATGCGGAGAAGGTGAAGGAGAGCAATCGGGTGTTGTGAATCAACGACTGCTTGCATTTCATTTCAGGTAAGGCCGGGCATATGCCCGGCCTTTTTGGTGCGGCCTATTCTCCGAACAATTCCTTGAACAGCGTCTTCGCTCGTTCGAGTCCTTCATGAGTGAATACCACGGACTTCACCTTGCCAACAGGATCGTAGATCATCCCCTTGTCATGCAGGCGACCGAGCACATCCCAGTCAAAGCCCTTCCATGCCCGATCACCATCGTGCAAGGTCAGATAAAGTAAGGCCAGCGCCGCGTCGTCGATCTTGTCCATGTTAGTCGCCATAGTGAACCTCCTGCAGGACAATGTTGAGACTATCGTAATCGGCAACATGCAATTCGCAACGCTCTCTTCAACGCGCCATCTACGATCCATTTGAGCGCGCTTATTGGTTTCACGGAGATGCCCGAGCCCATCGCCCACCGCCTCCCCGACCAGCTTCCATCTCAACCTCCGCCTCGTCTTCGTCGGCACCGCCGCCTCCACGCGCTCGGCCGAACTCGGGCATTACTACGCCCATCCCGGCAACCGCTTCTGGCGCGCGATCCATGAGGCCGGGATCACGCCGCGGCGGTATCAGCCGGGCGAGTTCGCGGCGCTGATCGAGCTCGGAATCGGCTTCACTGATCTTTCCAAGTCGGGCGCAGGGATGGATCACCAGATCGCGCGTGAGACCATCGACGTGCCGGGGTTCAGGGACAAGATCGAGAGGTATCGGCCGAAGACGATTGCGTTCACGAGCAAGAAGGCGGCGAGCTTGTTTTATGGCAGGCCGTCGAGCGGGATCTTGTTGGGGCGGCAGAAGCGCGATGGAAGCTTGCCGGAGATATTTGTGCTGCCCTCGCCGTCTGGGGCGGCGTCCGGACATTGGACGATAGGGCCGTGGCGGGAGCTCGCGAAGTGGATTGCGGCGGAGATGGATGAACGATAGCGCTCCACATTCAGCCGTCGTCCTGGCGAAAGCCAGGACCCATTACCCCAGGGAGAAGTTTGGCGAAGACTCGTGATTCGATACTGCGACCGTCCGCAACCGATAGATCACGCGGTATGGGTCCTGGCCTTCGCCAGGACGACACCGTGGGTTTGCCTACGACAAGCAATCTATCACGCAATGTCGTAGGGTGGGCAAAGGCGCAAAGCGCCGTGCCCACCATCTCTTTGAGACCGCTAGAAATGGTGGGCACGTCACGCGAAGAACGCGCGCCTTTGCCCACCCTACGAGAGCGTGCCTACAGATCGAAATTGGTCGGCATTATGACTACGTCGCGGATGGTCATGCCGCGCGGCCGCGTCAGCATGAACATCACCACGTCGGCAACTTCGCTGGCCTCCAGCAGGCTGCCCGAACTCCTCGCTTCCTGCAGCTTCTCGGGCGGCCAGTCCGCGAGCAGCGCGGTGACGACAGGGCCGGGCGAGATCGAGCCGACGCGAATGCCGTGCTTGAAGACCTGGCGCCGCACCGTCTGGACGAAGCAGTTGATCGCCCATTTCGACGACGCATAGACCGGCTCCCAGGGCGTCGGAAAATGCGCCGCCAGCGAACTCGTGACGATGATGTCGCCGGTCCGGCGCGCGATCATGTGCGGCAGCACGTCGTGCACGTTCTTCATCACGACGTTGACGTTCAAATTCAGCATCCGGTCGATCGCCGTCGTCTCGGCATCGACGAGGTCGCCGCCGACATAGGCGCCCGCATTGGCATGCAGGATGTCGAGCTGGCCCGCCTTCTCCAGAACGCGCGGCAGCAACGTTGCGCAGTCTTTGGGATCGAGGAGGTCGACGACCAGCGGGATCACGGCGTCGCCATGCTTGTTGCCAAGCGCCGTCAGCGCAGCCTCGTCGCGGTCGACCATCACCACGCGCGCGCCCGCGGCCAGCATTGCTTCAGTGCTCGCGAGCCCGATGCCCGATGCGGCCCCGGTCACGGCAGCGACCTTGCCGTCCAATTCTCTTGCCATGAGATCACCATCCCGCTGATGGTCGGCAGTATAGCGATCCCAGGCGAACTGGCGATGCCGATCGCAGGTCCCGTAGGGTGGGCAAAGGCGCCCTTGCGCCGTGCCCACCATCTCTCCGTGCATTCCGACAGATTGGTGGGCACGGCGCGCGAAGAGCGCGCCTTTGCCCACCCTACGGCACCGTTAGCCCTTCACCCCGCATACGCCCTATCCAACTCCGCAATCACGATCTTCCGCATCCCCATCATGGCCTGCATGACGCGGTTCGCTTTGGTGCGGTCGGAATCGCCGAGGTAGCGGCCAAGCGCCTTCGGCACCACCTGCCAGGACAGACCAAATTTGTCCTTGAGCCAGCCGCAGCGGGATTCTTCGCCACCATCCGCAATCAACCGGCTCCAGAAATAGTCGACCTCTGCCTGCGTCTCCACGCTGATGAAGAACGACACCGCCTCGTTGAAGCGATGTTGCGGCCCGCCGTTGAGGGCGTGGAAGCGCTGGCCTTCGAGCTCGAACACCGCCATGAAGTCGCTGACGGTCTCGATCCTAGCGTTGGGAAACACCGATTTGTAGAACGCGACGGCTGCGGGGACGTTGTTGTCGAACCAGAGGAACGGCGTGATGGAGGTCATGTGCGGATATCCTTTGCGTCAGACCGGACGCACCGACGTGCGCCGTCGCTCGAAGGACGAACGAGCGGACGGCTATCCGACAGGCGCAGCGGAACATTTTCCGTCAATCGCAGGATCAGCCTCTCACGAAAACGGCCGCAACACCGGCTGATAATCCTTCAGCCGCGCATCGCATCCCGTTTCCCACGGAAATCGGCCGTCGTGGTCCGGCCACACGATCTGGAGGCAGGGAAACGGCCGCGGCAGCTTTGCATAGAACCAGATCGCCGTACCCAGATAGGTATCGTAGGCCCTGAGCGGCACCTCGACGAAGCAGAGCTTGCGCTCGAGCGGAAGGTCATCGCAAACGTCGCCGGCGACGTAGCGCCGTCCCGCCGCGGCGCGGTCGCGAACAGCGTTGATGACGGCGCAAGCGTCGTTTGGGTCGAGTCCGAACAAGACGAGCTCGGCGTGCGCGTAGTTGAGGTAGAGACCGATCGAGAAAACATAGGCCGGGACCTGCGCCTCAGCGGCGATGCCCATCAGATGGCAGCCGTGTTCGCGGACGTTGCGGAACAACATCTCGTCGGGAGCCCCGTCCGGCTCGGGCCATACGAAACTGTCGAGCATGCGCAACTCTCGCGACGGGATGAGTGGATCGGCATCAGTGTACCCACCTTCCCGTCTCGGGGCTACGGCCAATGCTTCTCCGAATCCATCCGCCGAACGATTGGTGCCGAGCACCCTTCAATCGATCGACCGAGGGATTCGGGATTGCTTCGCTTCGCTCGCAATGACGACGTTGATGCAGCCTTCTCTACCGCATCGTGATCGCGAGTCCGCTCAGATCCGCATTCGCCATCAGACCGGTCTGGTAGCCCGACAGCTCCAGCACCGCGCCCTTCTGGTTGGTCAGCACGATGGCGCGGGCGCCGCGGCCGAGGGCGAGGCCGGCACCGGCGGCACCATAGACGCCGGCGACGTCGGAGGGACGGTTGATGTTGGAGACGCGACCGCGCAGCACTGTCTTTGAGCCGCCGAAGACGAGGCCGTAATCGAGCCCGCCGGTGGAGAGCGAATAGGAGCGGCCGCGGAAGTTCAGCACGCCAGAGCCACCCGAACCGCCGATGAACCAGCCCGCCTTGTAGATCGTCAGCACCACGGTGCCGCCGTCGGCCTGCGCCGCGGTCGAGAGGCCGGCGAGCGCAGCAATGGCGACGAGCGCGGCACGCAAGGTGGAAGCAATCTTCATGGGGCGTCTCCGGGGGCTATTTTTTGCGAGTGAACGAATCAGATGCCGCAATCTATCCGATCGATCGCGGCGGCAACATGATGGGGCAACGGGCAGAGACGCGAGGTGCAGCCACAAATTCAACTGTCTTCGCCCGGCTCGACCGGGCGATCCAGTATTCCAGAGGCGGCGCGGCTAGAACCGAGAAGCCCGCGGCGTACTGGATGCCCCGCCCCAGTGCGCGACTGCGCACAAGGTGGAGCATGACAGCGGAGCTTGGTGCTGCCGCCCACGCTAACCGCCATCATCCAATTCTGCCCCTGTTTTGCCTGACGGGTCAATCACTATTTCTGTCTTCCCGAATTCCGATTTTTCAAATCATCTCTACTGTGCATGGGGTTGTTTTCGCGTTTTGCGTTGGAGCACGCGCGATCTCGTCACGGTCAACGTGCTACCTGACATATCCGTGATCGGTCACGCTGCGGCTTGCAAGCCGCACCATTTTGCCGCACCAGTCTCCGGTCACATTCCCATCAGGAGATTTTTCATGCGTCGCGTTCTCGCCCTTTGTGCCGTTGCCGGCATTGCCAGCTCCGCCTTCGCCATGCCCGCGTCCGCAAAGACCGGCTATTACGTGATCCGTTGGGACAACACCGGCATCTGCCAGGTCTGGAACGAGGATCTCCGCTACAAGCCGTTGCAGTGGGGCGTGTCGACCTACAAGGTCGTCAGCAAGCCGCTGCCGACCTTCACACAGGCTTCCGAGCTCCAGATCAAGATGCGCGCCGAGCGCCGCTGCACGCTCTGAGCCGGTCAGGCAGTTCAATTCTCGAGGGCGGGTTGCGCGAGCAGCCCGCCCTTTCCTTTTGCACCGGCCCGTGGCGGGCACGCTCGAGGGCTCTTACGCGTCCTTGTGTGCGCCGGGATGAATCAAAATGTCACGCGCGGCGGAGAGGTCGATGAAGGCCTGCGCGCTGCCGCCCCGGTCGGGGTGCATGCCCTTGGCGGCGCGGCGGTAGGCCTGGTTGATGTCCTCGCAAGTGAGCTGCACCGCGAGCGGCAGGCCGAGCACCTTGCGGGCGCGGTCCTCGCGGGACAGCTTTTTCGGCGCCGCGTTGCGGCGGCCAAAGCGCGGCGCGGTCAGGTCATGGACGACATCGAGGATCACGCCGACGCGGCGCCGGGCGGCCAGCGTTACGCCGTCATCGTCATTGTCTGCGGCCTGGCGCAGCACGGGCAGCGCCTGCTCGGCCGCCTGCCGCAACATCGTATCAGTGCTCGTCCGCACGATCTCGGCCACCAGCCGGCCGGCCTCGGCCCAATCGGCGTCGTCGGCCGACCGCAGGCGCTCGAGCGCCAATTTCCAGGATTCCAGTCGTTCCATCATGCGCGCAACGTTTAGCAATGGAGATGAGTATGCCAAGCCGGCCGTTTCCGACCCCTTAATTTCGAGTTAGCCTTTCATGAAACTTAGAAACGAATCCGGGAGGAAATTGTCATGGCATTGCTCGCAAACCACATCGCTGTCGTCACGGGCGCCGGTTCCGGCATCGGCCGGGCGATCGCCGCCGGCTACGCCCGCGAGGGTGCGCAAGTCGTGCTGCTCGACGTCAATGCTGACACAGTCGCGGACGCCGCCCAGGAGATCCGCGGGGCCGGCGGCAAGGCCGAGAGCTTTGCGCTCGACGTCACCAGGCGCGAGGACTGCTTCGCGCTAGCGAAGCAGATCGCCGACAGGGTCGGGCAGGTCTCGATCCTCGTCAACAATGCCGGCATCACCCGCCGCAACGCCTTCACCGCGGAGACCGAGACGGTGGCGAAGGACTGGAATGACATCATCTCGCTCAACCTCAATGGCGTCTTCAACGTCACCCAAGCCTTCCTCGCGCCGTTGCGCGCAAGCAAAGGCCGCATCGTCAATATCGGCTCGATCCAGTCCTTCGTGCATCTGCGCACGCCGAGCTCGGCGGCGTATACCACTTCAAAACACGGCGTGCTCGGCTTCACAAAGGCGCTCGCGGTCGAACTCGGCAAGGAAGGCGTGTGCGTCAACGCGATCGGGCCGGGTTTCATCGAGACCAACCTCAACGCCAATGTGCGTGCCACCAATCCTGCACTGGTGCAGGCATTCGTCGACCACACCCCGCTGGCGCGCACCGGCAAGCCCGAGGACATCGTCGGCCCCGCGATCTTCCTCGCCTCGGACCTGTCATCCTATGTCACCGGAACGATCGTGATGGTCGATGGTGGATATCGCACGGTGTGAGCGGGATCGGTCCGCATCGCTATGCATCTCGTGCCAATCGCGGCAACGCGGCGGCATTCCCAAGGTCAATTCGTGCGAGGGCTCGCGATTAACTTTTCATTAACCAAACCCGCCCACCGTAGATCCACGGCTTGGGGGTCGTTTGTTCTCGATCCGCTTCCGACGATGGAAGCGGGCGTTGATCGGGGAGTGTATTGATGACCACTGTTCATGTCGCGGCGCCCGAGCAGGGCGCGCAATTCCTTGCCCCCAACGAGATCGTTCCGCTGTTGATCGGTGCGACCGTCGACGAGGTCGAGCGCGAGCTCGTGCTCCAGACGCTCGCGCGCTGCCACGGCAACCGCACGCGTGCCTCGCGCGTGCTCGGCCTGTCGGTGCGCACGCTGCGCAACAAGATCAGGCTCTACGCCGCCTCCGGCATCGAGGTGCCTGCGCATCACGATTGACGCGCAAGGCCGCGCGCCGTCCCGCCGATTGATGTTGATCAAGCCCGGCAGGATGCGCGGGCGGAATTGCTGCTATCATCAAACGCCGCTAAGTAGCTTGCGTGCGCAGAAGGAGGAGCGGCGTGGCAGACGATCAGGGACGGCCGGGACCTCAGGGCCCGCGTGGGCGGCAGGGCGAGCCGGGATGGCCAGGACCGCAAGGTCATCCGGGCAAGCGGGGCCCCGACGGCGCACGCGGCAAGCCGGGACCGCAGGGCAAGCCGGGACCGGCCGGAAAGGCCGGACCGCAAGGCAAGGCCGGTCCGCCCGGCAAGCCAGGCGAAGCCGGTCCGCGGGGAGCCGCCGGTCCGCAAGGCCCAGCCGGTCCTCAAGGCCCGCGCGGCGAGGCTGGACCGCCCGGCCAGTTGCCGTCGATCGAGCAGGTGCTGCCCTGGCTGGAGCAGCTGTTCGATGCCTGGGACGAGCGCCGCCGCCAGCGCGAGCAGGAGGCCGCCGAGCGCGCCGCACTCGAAGCCGCCGTGCACGAGACTGACGATGCGTCCTCCGACGGAGGTGGCGAGAGCGATGACGGCGAAGGCGACGAGCGCAAGAAAAAGAAGAAAAAGAAGAAGTAGGGCAAGGACTAGCAGGCGCGTCTACTTCGCCTGATCCTCACGCCGCGGCAGCATCCCCATGCGCTCGAACTGCCAGCGCATGGCGCGGTACCAGAGATAGCCGACCGCCGCGCCGCAAAAGGCGAGGATCACCACGTTCGCGCTCGAGAACGAGCCGCTCCACCACATCATCCACGCGGTCCACAACAGCGTGAAAACGATGGCACCTGCTTTCAGCGGAAGAAGAGGGCGGCTCATGGTTCGTGCTCCGGGTTGTCAAACCCCGGCAGATCATCGCGCGCTCAGCCCCGCCGCTTCCGTGCGCCAGATCACGATCGAGCTTCGCGGAATGGCTAGCCGAAGCGCTGCCGCGAACGCTCCTTCGCTTTCTCCGCCTCGACCTCCCGGTCGCGCGCCGGCGCCTGGGTGTGCAGCGACGTCAGCAGCCGCCGTGCTGCCTCCGAGACTTCGACCACCGCGCGCTCGAATGCCGCCTCATTGGGCTGCGACGGTTTGTTGAAGCCGGAGAGTTTTCGCACGAACTGGAGCGCGCTGGCATGGATCTCATCCTCCGTCGCCGGCGGCTCGAAATTGAACAACGTCTTGATGTTGCGGCACATGCAGTCTCTCCAGTGATTTCCCCATAAGACGATCGGCGGAGCCGAAATCCTACATCCTTCCGGGCACTTCTGCTAAGGTCCGCGCCAACGCGGCCGCCGGATATGAGCCGCATGGGGAGAGGAACATGAAAGCTTCTTGCGCGGCGCTGTCGGCCGTTCTGCTGTCCGTCTCGACATCGGTCTTTGCCGCCGACTATCCGGCGCCGAAACAGGGCGATTGGGTCGCCAAGGATTTCAAGTTCCACACAGGCGAAGTCATACCAGACCTGAAGCTGCACTACACCACCGTCGGTGAACCGAGCGGACAACCGGTGCTGGTGCTGCACGGCACCGGCGGCTCGGGAGCGAGCATGCTGACGCCCGCCTTCGCCGGCGAGATGTTTGGCGCCGGACAGCCGCTCGACGCAGCCAAATATTACATCATCATTCCCGACGCGATCGGCCACGGCAAATCATCAAAGCCGTCCGACAGCATGAAGACGAGCTTTCCGAAATACGACTACGACGACATGGTCGAGGCGCAGCATCGCCTCGTGACCGAAGGCCTCGGCGTCAAGCATCTGCGGCTCGTGATCGGCAACTCCATGGGCGGCATGCAGACCTGGCTGTGGGGCGAGAAATATCCCAAGGACATGGACGCGCTGGTGCCGATGGCATCGCAGCCGACCGAGATGGCCTCGCGCAACTGGATGCTGCGGCGGATCATGCTCGACACGATACGTAACGATCCCGACTACAATGGAGGCAACTACACCAGCCAGCCGCGCATGATGAAATATGCCATCACCGCCTACGGCATTGCGAGCAGCGGCGGCACGCTCGCCTATCAGCAACAGGCGCCGACGGCGGCGAAGGCCGACAAGATCGTCGACGAACGGCTGGCGACGCCGATCACGGCTGACGCCAACGACTACGTTTATCAATGGGAGTCCTCGCATGACTACAATGCCGCCGAGAAGCTCGAGGCGATCGAGGCCTCGCTGCTGCTGATCAATTCCGCCGATGACGAGCGCAATCCTCCCGAGACCGGCGTCACGGAAGCCGCTATGAAGCAGGTGAGGAACGGCAAGCTGTATCTCATCCCGGCAAGTGCTGAGACGCGCGGCCACGGCACCACCGGCAACGCAAAATTCTACGGCGAGCAGGTCCGGCAATTGCTGCAAACCGCACCGCAGCGAACCGATACGGAGGCACGCCGTTGACTGACCTTTGCGCCGAAGACCTCGCCACCATCTATGCGAAGCCGACCCCGCGCGTGATCGCGAAAGCGCGGCCCGCGATCGACGCGCATGCGAAGAAGTTCATCGAGATGTCGCCGTTCTGTGTGCTTGCAACGTCGGGCACCGACGGCAACGTCGACGCCTCACCGCGCGGCGGCGGCATCGGCTTCGTCCATGTCGCCGGCCCCAACCAGCTCCTGATGCCCGATCGTGCCGGCAACAACCGCATCGACAGTTTTCGCAACGTCGTCGAGGGCTCGGGCTTCGTCCATTTGTTGTTCTTCGTGCCCGGCATCGACGAGACGCTCCGCGTCGGCGGACGCGGCACGCTGTCAGCCGATCCGGATCTGCTCGCATCGATGGTCGAGTTCGGCAGGCCGGCGCGCGCAGTGCTGAACATCGCGGTCAACGAAGTCTACTTCCACTGCGGCAAGGCGCTGATGCGCTCAAAACTATGGGCAGCCGAAAAGGTGCAGCGCTCGGTGATGCCGAGCATCAGCCAGGTGATCCACGACCAGACCAGCCTCGGCGAGCCGGAGAGCCAGGAGATCGTGGAAGAGCGTTACAAGACGCAGCTATAGGCGGGTGTCGAAAAAACCGTCCCGTCGAGACCGGGACGGCTTCCAAATGTACGGCTGAATTTGACGCCGGAGCTTAGTGCCCCTCGCCCTCGAGCCCGCCGACGTGCTTCTGAGTGTAGAGTTCGAGGCCGATGCGGCCGATCAGGTCGAGCTGGGTTTCGAGGAAGTCGATGTGGTGCTCCTCATCGCTCATCAGCTTCTCGAACAGGTCGCGGGTCACGTAGTCCTTGGCGCCGTGGCAGTAGGTTGCCGCTTCCTGGTAGAGCGCGCGCGCGCTCATCTCGGCGGCGAGATCGCACTCGATGATCTCCTTGACGTTCTGGCCGATGCGCAGGGGATCGAGCACCTGCATGTTCGGGAAGCCGTCGAGGAACAGGATGCGCGCGGTGAGCTTGTCGGCATGCTCCATCTCCTCGATGGATTCCTTGCGCCAGACCTTGGCCATATCCAAGAGGCCCCAATTGTCGAGGAAGCGGTAGTGCAGCCAGTACTGGTTGATCGCAGTCAGCTCGTGACGCAGCGCCTTGTTGAGATAGTCGATGACCTTTGCGTCGCCCTGCATGGTTCACTCCAGCTCTTGCAGTCCAAATCGGACCTAAACAGACTTTAGAATGCTTCTAAGTCAGATTAGGAGTGGGGGCAACCGGCTGCCGAGACGCAGCCGGGGAAAAGCTCAGCGATGCCGGGGCGCTTTCAGCAGGCCGCGAGGGCGAACTGGGCTGGTTGGACCGTCTCGTCATTAGCGGCCACGGTGTGGCTATGCGGGCAACCTGAGCAGCAGGACTGAGCGCAGGGGCCAAGCGCTTCGTCGATGATGGTCTTGATCGTCCGAGCGCAGCGGCCGCACTCGGCGCTGCAGCCGAGGCATCCATAGACCTGCTTGGCATGGCGCACGGCATCGTCGGACTCGGCGACGGCGGCGCGGATGTCGTCATCGCTCAGCACGTTACAGGAACAAACGATCATGGAAGCGGTAGGCCCTTCGGTGATGCGCCATGATCGATATTTAAGGGGCCGTCCGGATGCAAAAGGAAAAACCGCTATTTCAAGCTATTCCAAACTAGCCGGGATATAGCCTAGAACGGCTCTAAAACAGGGGAATTGCCTTAACAGGCCTGGTCGCTACCGCCGCCTCCTTCACTATCGCCGCCGCCCCCCGGCAATCTCCACCCCCGCTGCTATCGCTCGTGGAGCAGCTGCCGCTGGTCGTACCCGGCCAACGCGCCGTTCATTGATCATTCAAGCGAAGTATGGAACTTTGACCGCAAGTGTTCCGTATCCGCTGTGAAAGGTCGCGCCAATGAAGACAACGCTTATGGCAATCGCTGCCGCCGCCACGCTGGTCCTGGCTGCGGGAACACCGGCCCATGCACAGCGCGGTGTCGCTGCGGGCGTCGCCGCCGGGATCATCGGCGGCGCCATCGTCGGCGGCGCGCTGGCCTCTCCGTATTATTACGGACCCGATCCGGGCTACGCTTATGGCCCGGGTTACGGCCCCGGCTATTATCCGCCGCGCTACTATGCGCCGGGTCCCGGCTACGTTGCCGACGATTATTACGGCGACGGCTGCGTCTGGCAGAAGCAGCGTTTCTGGGACGGCTATGCTTGGCGCGTCCGCCGCGTCCGAGTCTGTGGCTAAGGCGCTCTAAGCCGGTTCACTACGGATGCGTCGTTCATCTTCGGGCCTGAAAAAGACCGCTTTTTCTCGTCACAGCTCCCTGTGCGTTTACCCTGGATTGACCATTTGCGCGCTTCCTAACTGCAAGGCCAATTCCAACAGAGTGTGCGTGAACCTTTGAACCCCGGACGCTCCTAACAAGGGACGTCCTTCTCCCAGGAGAGCCAAGAGCATGAAGAAGACTATTGTTGCCGCCCTCACGGTTGCGACGATCGCCGGTTCGCTGGTGACCGCCACGCCGTCCGCCCAGGCCCGCGACGGCGTCGGTGTCGGCATCGCAGCCGGCCTGCTCGGCGGCGCAATCATTGGCGGCGCCATCGCGTCGAGCCGTCCGGCCTATGGTGGTCCGGTTTACGTCGCAGAGCCGGGCCCGCCCCCGCCGCCCTGCTACTGGCAGCGCCAGCGCTATTGGGACGGCTACGGCTGGGTCATCCGCCCGGTTCGCGTTTGCTACTGATCTGATCGCATGGCGCGCATGAGCGCCGTGATCGAAGCCCGGCCGAGACCATCGGCCGGGCTTTTTGTTTTTCGCGGGCCGGTCAGCGCGCCGCCTGGATCGAACGCAGTACTTCTTCGCTGGGCCAGCAATCGACCTTAAGGCCTGCCGACTTCTGATAGGCGCCGAGCGCGGCACGCGTCTGCATGCCGGCCTTGCCGTCGATCTTGTCCTTGTAGAGCCCGACGCGCGTGAGCCCGCGCTGCATCGCCTCGACATCCTTCGTGCGCAATTGCTTCGACGTCGCCCATGGCGTTGCGAATGGAAGCGGGCTCGTCATGCGGTCGCTGAGATGACCGACGAACAGCACATAGAGGTCGGAGAAATTGTATTCCTTGATGACGAAGTAGTTCTTGGTGGTCAGGAACGACGGGCCGTAGATGCCTTCCGGCTGGAGCAGCGAAGCCGGCTGCGCCTGCTCGGCCGCGCTCAGCTTCTGCCCGCGCACCGGCACGAAGCCCTCGCGCAACCACTGGCCGATCGGCTTCGTCACCTCCGGCACACCCACGGAGCAGTCGACCTTCGCCGGTGCTTGCACCTCGTAGGCCCAACGCACACCGCTCTGCCAGCCCTTGTTGACGAGCTGCTGCGCGGCGGAGGCCAGCGCATCGGGCACCGAGTGCCAGATGTCGATGCGGCCGTCGCCGTCGAAGTCGACGCCGTGCTTGTAATATTCCGACGGCAGGAACTGCGTGAGCCCGGTGGCACCCGCCCAGGATGAGCGCATGTCCTTGCGCGGCACCACGCCCTCGCCGAGGATCTTCAACGCGAGGATGAACTCGTTACGATAGGTGTCCTTGCGCCGGCCGACATAGGCCTGCGTCGCCAGCACGCGGACCAGATCGTAAGGCAGCGTATAGCGGCCGTAATCGGTTTCGCGTCCCCAGATCGCGAGCATGACGGTCGCGGGCACACCGGACTTCTTTTCGATCTCGGTCAGCGCCGGACGATATTTTTGCAGCAGCCGCTGCCCCTCGCCCGCAAGCCGCGCGATCGAGGCTTCCTTGACGTAGTCGGCCGGCACCTGCACGAACTCGGCCTGCGACGGCGCCCCGGTTGCGGGCCGTCCGGGGAGGATCAAGTCGGGCAGCTTGTAATCCGGCTCGAGCCCGCGGGTCTCGCGCTCGAAGTTCGCGCGCGACACGCCGGCGGCCTGCGCTTCCGGCCAGAGCGAGGCGATGAACTGCGTGAAGGCGGCGTCGGCGGCCCGGGCGGACGACCAGCTGCAGGTGACGACAATCACCGCAGCGATGAGCGCCCGCCCCATCATGTCGAGATCACCGTGTCAGCTTCTTGTACTTCACGCGGTGCGGAATGATGCTGTCCTGGCCGAGCCGGCGCATCTTGTCCTTCTCGTAATCCTGGAAATTGCCTTCGAACCATTCGACATGGCTGTCGCCTTCGAAGGCCAGGATGTGGGTCGCGATGCGGTCGAGGAACCAGCGATCGTGGCTGATGATGACGGCGCAACCGGCGAAATCTTCCAGAGCCTCTTCGAGCGCGCGCAGCGTGTCGACGTCGAGGTCGTTGGTCGGTTCGTCGAGCAGCAGGACGTTGGCGCCGGACTTCAGCATCTTGGCGAGATGGACGCGGTTGCGCTCACCGCCCGAGAGCGCGCCGACCTTCTTCTGCTGGTCGGCGCCCTTGAAGTTGAACGACGAGCAATAGCCGCGCGAGTTCACTTCTTTCTTGCCGAGCAGGATCAGCTCGTTGCCGCCGGATATCTCCTCCCACACGTTCTTGCTGCCATCGAGCGCGTCGCGCGACTGGTCGACATAACCGAGATGCACGGTCTCGCCTACTGTAATGGTGCCCTTGTCCGGCTGCTCCTGCTTGGTAATCATCTTGAACAGCGTGGTCTTGCCGGCGCCGTTGGCGCCGATCACGCCGACGATGCCGCCGGGCGGCAGCTTGAAGGTGAGATCGTCGATCAGCAGCCGCTCGCCATAGCCTTTGCTGAGGCCTTCGAAGTCGACGACGTTGGCGCCGAGCCGCTCGGCGACGGGAATGATGATCTGCGCGGTCTGGCTCTGCTTCTCGCTCGCCTGCTTGAGCAATTCCTCATAGCGCTGGTAACGCGCCTTCGATTTGGCCTGACGCGCCTTCGGTGAGGACGCGACCCACTCCTGCTCACGTGCAATCGTCTTCTGATGCGCGGCGTCCTCGCGGCCTTCCTGCTCGAGCCGCTTTTGCTTCTGCACCAGCCAGGACGAATAGTTGCCCTCGTAGGGAATGCCCTTGCCGCGATCGAGCTCGAGGATCCAGCTCGTGACGTTGTCGAGGAAGTAGCGATCGTGGGTGACGATCAGGATCGCGCCGGGATAGGTGCGCAGATGGCCTTCCAGCCATGAGACAGACTCGGCGTCGAGATGGTTGGTCGGCTCGTCCAGCAGCAAGAGTTCCGGCTGGTCGAGCAGAAGGCGGCACAGCGCAACGCGGCGGCGTTCACCGCCCGAGAGCTTCGTCACATCGGCATCGTCGGGCGGGCAGCGCAGCGCGTCCATCGCCTGGTCGACCTTGCTGTCGAGATCCCAGAGGCCCTGCGCCTCGATCTCGTCTTGCAGCTTGGTCATCTCGTCGGCGGTCTCCTCGGAATAATTCATCGCCAGCTCATTGTAGCGATCGAGGATGGCCTTCTGCTTGGCGACACCCAGCATGACGTTCTCGCGCACGGACAGCTTCGGATCGAGCTGCGGCTCCTGCTCGAGATAGCCGACGCGCGCGCCCTCGGCGACCCAGGCCTCGCCGGTGTACTCCTTGTCGAGGCCCGCCATGATCTTGAGCAGGGTCGACTTACCGGAGCCGTTGACGCCGAGAACGCCGATCTTGGCGTCCGGGTAAAAGCTCAGGCGGATGTTGTCGAGCACCTTGCGGGTCGGATAGCTCTTGGTCAGGCCGTCCATGAAGTAGACAAATTGGCGCGCCATCGGTCCCGTGAAACCTTCAATTTGAGGATATTTGCTTGCTGCCGATGTAGCGATCCCGCCCCCAAAGGGCAATGTTTTCCCTCCGTTCACCACGGATGAATACTGCTCGGACACCATCCGGACCTCGATCCGGACAATTGAAACCATCTTTTAATAAATCAGGCCAAAGCTCGGTTTCGCGCGGAAACAGCGCCACCCGCTCAGAATGAACGGGAGCATAGCGAGGCCCGTCATGGCTCTGATCGAGACCAATTCTCTTCCCGTTCCGGCGGAAGCCGGCCGCGCCGCCGCGCTCATGTCCGAGATCAAGGGCTTCTGGAAGCGCTTCTTCGCCACCGCCTTCAATCCCTACCGGCCCGAGCTGCACTACATGCGCGGCCCCGGTCCGGCCTGGCGCGCCAAGCACGGCCTGGATGCGCCGATCCGGCTGAAGCCCCGCGACCTCTGAGCCACGCCCCCTATCGGACTTTTGAAGACCCGGACTGCTTGCGCGCCGACATGATTGCGCGCAACCATGGTCCCGGTTCCGATGATGGCGCCCCCAGCTCGCGCCGCCACCTCTCGCCACGGATGAACGCCGATGACGCCGCTGCGCTGTGCAATTCTCGACGACTATTTCAACCTCGCCCTCGACGTCGCCGACTGGTCGAAACTGTCTGACCGTATCGACACCACCGTGTTCAGCCATCCTTTCGCCTCCGAGCAGGCCGCAGCGAGCGCGCTGGCGGATTTCGACATCATCTGCGCAATGCGCGAGCGCACCGCGTTCTCCAAGAGCCTGTTCGAGAGCTTGCCGAAGCTAAAGCTTTTGCTCACCTCCGGCATGCGCAACGCCGCCATCGACATAGAGTCCGCCAAGGCGCACGGCGTGGCCATCGCCGGCACGCAATATTCCCGCGATCCGACCGCGCCGCTGACCATGGGCCTGATCCTGGAACTGACCCGCGGCATCGGCCGCGAGAATGCGCGCATGCATGCCGGCGAGCCCTGGCAGACCTTTGCGGGTGTCGAGATCGAGGGAATGACGCTCGGTATCCTCGGCCTCGGCAAGCTCGGCAGCAAGATGGCGGGCATTGCGAAAGCGTTCGGCATGAACGTGATTGCCTGGAGTCCGAACTTGACGCCTGAGAAGTGCGCGGCAGCCGGCGTCGGCTACGCCACCAAGGAGGAGCTGTTCGCCAAGGCCGACATCGTCACCATCCATGTAGTGCTGAGCGATCGCTCACGTGGGCTGGTCGGCCGCGCCGATCTCGCGCGGATGAAGCCGACCGCGTTCCTCGTCAACACTGCGCGCGGGCCGATCGTGGACGAGCAGGCGCTACTGCAAGCCTTGCAGCAGCGGAAGATCGCGGGCGCCGGCCTCGACGTGTTCGCGGTCGAGCCGCTGCCGGTCGATCATCCCTTCCGCAAGCTCGACAATCTCGTGCTGACGCCGCATCTCGGCTACGCGACGGAGGACGGCCTGCGCATCCATTACGGCCAGATGGTCGAGGCGATCGACGCCTTTACCAAGGGCAACGAGCTGCCGCGGAAGCTGGCCTGAAAAACGACAATGGGCGTGCCGAGGCACGCCCATTGCAATTCGAGATATCTCGCCGCGTTCAGCGCACGGTGACCGGCGCGGGCAGCGGCGGCACGACCGTCGGCTGCGTGCCCGGGACCGGACCTGCCTGGGCGGCCACCGAAGCTGGACCAGGTGCAGGCGCAGCCGAGGGGGTAGCCGTGCCCGGCGGCGGATTGCCCGGCATCACCACCACGCGAGTGCCGACCTTGACGCGATCGAACAGGTCCGAGACGTCTTCGTTCAGCATTCCAATGCAGCCCGACGACACGAACTTGCCGATGGTCGAGGGCTGGTTGGTACCGTGGATACGATAGACGGTCGAGCCGAGATACATGGCGCGAGCGCCGAGCGGATTGCCTTCGCCGCCGGCCATGAAGCGCGGCAGGTAGGGCTGGCGCTCGATCATTTCTGGCGGCGGATGCCAATCCGGCCACTCCGCCTTGCGGGTGATCTTCTGCACACCGGTCCAGGTGAAGCCGTCGCGGCCGACGCGAACGCCGTAGCGGATCGCACGACCATTGCCGAGGATGTAATAGAGGTAGGTGTTCGGGGTATCGACGACGATCGTGCCGGCCGGCTCCTTGGTCTGGAACGCGACCTCCTGGCGGCGCAGGTTCGGCGGCAACTGCGCCGGTGCTGCGTCAGGCTGCTCCTCCGGCGGCAGTGAGGCGACCGACATCGGCCGGCCGTCGGCACCAGTGGCGGCCGGCGGCGACACTGCGCCCATCGCCGGGCCGCCGACCGCTTCCGGCGGACGCATGCCATCATTGGACGGCGCCTGACCCGGCCGGTCGGCATAGATCACCGCGGGCGGACCGGCAGGACGGCCATAGCGGGGATCATCGGGTGACATCACCGGCCCCTGCGGCGGGGCGGCGGAATAGGCGGGCGGAGCGCCGGCCGGACGGCCATAACGGGGGTCATCCGGCGACATCACCGGGCCCTGCTGCGGGGCGGCGGAGTAGACCGGCGGAGCGCCGGCCGGACCGGGCGGCGGCAAGGCCTGCGGCGTCGCGTCCTCGTCATCCTCTAGCGAGTCGAAATTCGGGGTGTGGTCGCCGGGCCGGTATTCGGTCGGGGCGCCGTAGCTCGGCGCCTGCTGGACCGGATAGTTCTGGGCCTGTGCGAGCGAGGTTCCCGCCGCAGCGACTGTTGCGGCAGCGCATATCGTCAGAAAATGTTTGATCATCATCGCTCTTGTAGTGTCCCCGGGCCCCGTCCGAGCCGTGAACGGCCAGATGACCGAAGATAGCGGCACATTCAAGACATGACAGGCTGATTTGTGCCTGACTTAGCGATTTGTGATGCAATTGCACACAGTTGCCCCGTTGCATCACGGGGCCAAAATCGCATCACGCCGTAGATTGCCGGAGTCTTCGGCCCCGATTTTTTAGGGAACGGCACAGAGGCGTTGCGATATGGTCGAATCAGCCTGATTCGCCACCGCTTTGAACTCGAATTCCCCGTGGCGAACGCGGCAGCAGTACCGTCACCGCGTTCAGATGGCTCATGGGCCCCGGCCACACGCCCGGGCGGAAATTCGCAACCCGCCAATGCTTCCCGGCTTTCGTTTCCTGCTTGCCGCGATCCTGCTGTCTGCCTCCATCCTGGTGTTCGGCTTAGGGGCCGCCTCGCTGCTGCGGGCGAGCCACGAGCAGTATGTCAGCAACCCGTCCTGGCGGAACGGCCCGCAGGAGCAGGTCTTCGCGCAGGCGCCCGAGCCGGCCCAGCCGGTGCTCGCAGCGCTGCGCGCGGAGCCGGTCGCGCCTGTTACCAATGAGGAGACCACCGCTGCGATGCAGGACCAGGTCCCGAGCATCGGGCTGCCCGCGGTCGAAACCGGACCCGAGCAGATGGCCGCAGTGACGCTCGAGGCCAAGGCCCAGGTTGAGCCTCAACCTGAGCCTCAGGTCGCCATTGCGCCGCCTGCGGAGACCACTCCGCCGGCCGCCGAAGCGCCGGCCCCTGAGCCGGACAAGAGCCAGGCTGCGGCTCCCGTACCCACCGACACATTCACCCCGGCCGACGCGACGGACTCCATCGCCACGACCCCGCCCTCGCCGACCGCCCCCGAGGTGCCGCGAACCGCGACCCCGGCCCTGGCATCGCGCGTGAGCGACCTTGCAGCGGCCAGATTGGCTGCGCTGAACGAGCTTGCAATCACCGCCGGCAAGGCTCCTCAAGCGAAGACCAAGGCCAACAGCGCGACGCAAGAGAGCAAGCCGCGCGCGCACAAGCCGAAGAAGCGTCACCGCATCGTGCGACGCCCGCCGCCTCAGCGGCCACAGCAGGCGTTCGATCCGTTCGGCCAGCAGCAGACGCTCGCGACGACGGCCACGCGCGCGCGCTGATCTCACGCCGGCCCGGTCGCGATCGGCGGGCCTTTTTCCTGACCCCATTCCGACCACGATCCGTCGTAGAGCGCAGTGTCGGTAATCCCTAAACGATACAGCGCGAGCGTCAGCACGCCGGCGGAGACGCCGGAACCGCAGCTCGTCACGATCGGCGCGTCGAGCTTGACGCCGGGGCCCGTGAAGGCCGCGCGGAGATCGTCGAGCGGCTTCATCGTGCCCGTCGCGGCATCGAACAGCTGGCCGTAAGGCACATTGCGCGCGCCCGGGATGTGGCCGGAGCGGATGCCCGCGCGCGGCTCGGGTGCACGGCCTTCGAAGCGGTCGGCGGCGCGCGCGTCGATCACCTGCTCGGCGCGGCTTTCGATGTTGGCGATCAATTGTTGCATGCTGCGTACGCGCTTCGGATCGTAGCTCGCCTTGAACGTCGCAGGCTTCGGTTTGACCTCGCCGCTCTCGACGGGACGGCCCTCCGCGCGCCACTTTTTCAGACCGCCATTGAGGATGCGCACATTGCTGTGGCCGAAGGACAGGAACATCCACCAGGCCCGCGGCGCGGCAACCCAGCCGCCGGCATCGTAGAGCACGACCGTGTCGGCGTTGGAGATGCCGAGATTGCCGATATCGCGGCCGAACTGCTCCGCGCTCGGATACATGTGCGGCAGCGGGTTGGAACGGTCCGACACCGCATCGACGTCGAAGAACGCGGCACCCGGCAGATGCGCGGCGAGGTAGTCGTCCTTCGGCAGCGGCAGCACGCCCGGCAGTTTGAAGCTCGCGTCGAGGACTTTGACGTTGGCGTCGCTGATATGGGCGGCGAGCCATTCGCTGGAGACGAGGGGATCGGTGGCGGTCATCTGTCTTTCCTTGTAGTCATTCCGGGGCGCGCATAGGCGCGCGAGGTTGAAGCAGCGCGCGTCAAACTCCGCCGTCATCGCCCGGCTCGACCGGGCGATCCAGTACTCCGAGACGGCTGCGATTCAACCGATAGGCTGCGGCGTACTGGATTCCCCGCTTTCGCGGGGAATGACGAGTGGAGAGAGCGAGGCCCTTACCCCTTCTTCTTCGGCTCCCACTGCTCGGTCGGCCCGCCGGCATCGCGCCAGGCGGCGTAGCCGCCGGCGATGTGGGCGACGGGCTTCAGGCCCATGTCCTTTGCGGTCTTGGCCGCGAGCGCGGAGCGCAAGCCGCCGGCGCAGTGGAACACGAACTTCTTGTCTTCCTGAAAGATCGGCTTTGCGTAAGGGCTCTGCGGATCGATCCAGAATTCGAGCATGCCGCGCGTGCAGGCGAACGCGCCGGGGATACGGCCGTCGCGTTCGATCTCACGGGGGTCGCGGATGTCGACAATGACGACGTCGCCATTCCCTGAGATCTCGATGGCGTCCTTGGCGGTGAGCGTCTCGATCTCGGCATTGGCCTCGTCGATCAGCGCCTTGATGCCGCGAGTGATGTTTTGGGGCATATGGTTCTCCCTCTTGTTGGGTCGCGCGTGCAGCTAGTGCGTCAATTCCTTCATCGCACCTTCGAGCCCTTCGATGGTGATCGGATACATGCGGTTCGCAAAGATGCGTTTGATGATGGTGGTGGATTCCGAATAGTCCCAGTGCTTCTGCGCGACCGGATTCAGCCACACCGTGTGCGGATAGGTGCGGATGATGCGGTCGAGCCAGACCGAGCCGGGCTCCTCGTTGACGTGCTCGACCGAGCCGCCGGGCACCATGATCTCGTAGGGCGACATCGAGGCGTCGCCGACGAACACGACCTTGTAGTCGTGCGGATATTTGTGCAGCACGTCCCAGGTCGGCGTGCGGTCGGTGAAGCGGCGCTTGTTCTGCTTCCACACGCCTTCATAGAGGCAGTTGTGGAAGTAGAAATACTCCATGTGCTTGAACTCGCTCTTCGCCGCCGAGAACAGCTCCTCGACCTGCTCGATATGCGAATCCATGGAGCCGCCGATGTCGAAGAACACCAAAAGCTTCACCGCATTGCGCCTTTCAGGGCGCATGTGGACGTCGAGATAGCCGTGATTGGCGGTCTCGCGGATCGTGGTGTCGAGATCGAGCTCGTCCGGCGCGCCGGTGCGGGCGAATTTGCGCAGGCGCCGCAACGCCACCTTGATGTTGCGGATGCCGAGTTCGACATTGCCGTCGAGGTCTTTGAACTCACGCTTGTCCCACACCTTCACGGCGCGGTTGTTGCGGTTCTTCTCCTGGCCGATGCGGACGCCTTCGGGATTGTAGCCGTGCGCGCCGAACGGCGAGGTGCCTGCCGTGCCGATCCACTTCGAGCCGCCCTGGTGGCGGCCCTTCTGCTCCTCAAGGCGCTTCTTCAAGGTCTCCATGAGCTTGTCCCAGCCCATCGCCTCGATCTGCTTTTTCTCTTCCTCGCTGAGGTATTTCTCGGCGAGCTTCTTCAGCCACTCCTCCGGGATCTCCGCCTTCTCCATGGCATCGAGCAAGCTTTTCAGCCCCTTGAACACCGTGCCGAAGACGCGGTCGAACTTATCAAGATTGCGCTCGTCCTTCACCAGCGAGGTTCGCGACAGATAGTAGAAATTCTCGACCGAATAGTCCGACAGATCAGCGTCGAGCGCCTCCATCAGCGTGAGGTATTCGCGCAGCGTCACGGGGACCTGCGCGTCGCGCAGAGAAGTGAAGAATTGCAGGAACATGGGTGACAGATTGCCCTTCAGGCAGCTGGCGTCAAGGGGCCGTGCTGGGCGCGTCCCTGGGCCGCGCCCAGACACGATTGTCCACGTGGCGGGATTGGCCCGGTGATTGTGCTGGTCGTCCTTTCGCTGATAAGACGGGCCTGAAAGCCTGACCGAACCAGGAACGGCCGCCGCGTGCGGCCGTTCCCATGTCGTGACCGAGGATTGCTTCGGCCGACGGCCAACAAGGACGCACGATGAAATTTACCGGCACCAAGGACTATGTTGCGACCGACGATCTCAAGGTCGCTGTCAATGCCTCGATCGTGCTGGAGCGCCCGCTCCTCATCAAGGGCGAGCCCGGCACCGGCAAGACGGTGCTGGCCGAGGAAGTGGCGAAGGCGCTGAACGCGCCGCTTTTGACCTGGCACATCAAGTCCACCACCAAGGCGCAGCAGGGCCTCTACGAGTACGACGCGGTGTCGCGCCTGCGCGACAGCCAGCTCGGCGATAGCAGAGTGTCCGACA
The DNA here is from genome assembly GCF_016599855.1 of Bradyrhizobium diazoefficiens. Classification (NCBI taxonomy): domain Bacteria; kingdom Pseudomonadati; phylum Pseudomonadota; class Alphaproteobacteria; order Hyphomicrobiales; family Nitrobacteraceae; genus Bradyrhizobium; species Bradyrhizobium diazoefficiens. Next base: position 5,848,289 of record NZ_CP067041.1, read on the forward strand.
TCAAGAACTACATCAAGCGCGGCAAGCTGTGGGAAGCCTTCACGGCCGAGCAGCGTCCGGTGCTCCTGATCGACGAGATCGACAAGGCCGACATCGAGTTTCCGAACGACCTGCTGCTCGAGCTCGACCGCATGGAATTCCATGTCTACGAGACCGGCGAGACGATCAAGGCCAAGCAGCGCCCGATCATGATGATCACCTCTAACAACGAGAAGGAGCTGCCGGACGCCTTCCTGCGCCGCTGCTTCTTCCACTACATCAAGTTCCCCGACGCCGACACGATGGGCCGCATCGTCGACGTCCACTTTCCCGGTATCAAGAAGCGCCTCGTCGAGGAAGCGCTGCGCATCTTCTTCGAAGTGCGCGAGGTACCCGGCCTGAAGAAGAAGCCCTCGACGTCGGAGCTTCTGGACTGGCTGAAGCTGCTGCTCAACGAGGACATGAGCGTCGAGCAGCTCCGCGAGCGCGACCCGCGCAAGCTGATCCCGCCACTGCACGGCGCGCTGCTCAAGAACGAGCAGGACGTGCATCTGTTCGAACGGCTGGCGTTCTTGAGCAGAAGGGAAGTGTGAGAGGGCGGACTTGTAGGATGGGTAGAGCGCAGCGAAACCCATCGCACTTCAGAGAACGCGGCACGATGATGGGTTTCGCTTCGCTCTACCCATCCTACGGAGCCATCACGCCACCGCCGTGTCTGGGATGTGCGCGGATTCCAGCGGCTTCTTGCCGCGGATCAAATCCGAGGCGCGGTCGGCGATCATCATCGTCGACGCATTCAAATTTGCCGAGATCATGCGCGGCATCACCGAGGCGTCGATGACGCGGAGGCCTTCCAGGCCGTGAACGCGGAGCTGGTCGTCGACAACCGCCCACGTCGAATCCGCCGGGCCCATGCGGCAGGTGCAGCCGGGGTGGAAGGTGGTGGTGCCGCGTTCGGTGGCGGCGTGCAGGAATTCATCGTCGGTGTTGATGTCGGGGCCGGGGAAATCCTCGTAGGCGTAATAGGGCGACAGCGGCGCGGACTTCAGCAGACGCCGCGCGAGCTTCATGCCGGCGACAATGACGCGACGGTCGAGCTCGGCGTCGAGATAATTGGTCTGGATGATCGGCGGCGCGAACGGATCGCTGGAGCGGATGCGGACATAGCCGCGGCTCTCGGGGCGCTGCTGCCAGGAGGCCACGGTCATGCCGGGCTCGTCCTCGAGCTGGCCCTGCACGCCTTCCTTGTAGCTTGCCGGCGTGAAGGTGAGTTGCAGGTCGGACGATTCAGCGCTCTCGCCGGAATGCCAGAAGCAATAGACCATGGTTGGCGACAGCGAGAGCAGGCCGCGGCGCGCGGTGGCCCATTTCATCGCCTCGACCCAGAGCCGCCAGCCGCGACGGAGCTCGTTGATGGTCCTGATGTCCTTGACGCGCGCCACCGTGCGCGGGGCGTAGTGGTCCTGAAGGCCTTCGCCGACGGGGAGCGCGTGATGCACCGCGATGCCGTGCTGCTGCAACAGATCGGGCGAGCCGATGCCGGAAAGTTGCAAGAGCTGCGGCGAATTATAGGTGCCGCCGGAGAGGATCACTTCCTTGTTGGCGCGCACTTCCACCGGCGTGCCGCCGCGGCCGGCCTTCATGTAGCGCACGCCGACGGCGCGCTTGCCCTCGAAGATGATCTCGGTCGCGTGCGCGTGAGTGTGCACATGCACGTTGGGCCGCTTCATCGCGGGCTTGAGGAATGCGGTCGCGCCGGAGACGCGCAGGCCCCTGTCGATGGTGCGCTGGCAGTAGGAGACGCCCTCCTGGGTCTTGCCATTGTAATCGGGGTTGCGGGGAATGCCGAGCGAGACCGCGCCTTCCATGAAGGCCTCGCAGAGCGGATCGCGCCACTCCATCGTCGTGACGGTGAGGCTGCCCTCGCGGCCGCGATAGAGCGCCTCGCCCTCGCCGACCCGCTTTTCCAGTCGTTTGAAGTAAGGCAGCACGTCGGCATAGCCCCAGCCGCGATTGCCCATCTGCGCCCAGGTGTCGAAATCCATGCGTTGGCCGCGATTGTAGATGTGGCCGTTGATCGAGGACGAGCCGCCGAGCGTCTTGCCGCGCGGCGCGTAGATGCTGCGCCCGCCGGTGTAGCGCCCGACCTCCTGCTGGTAGGCCCAGTTGATGCTCTTCATATGGAAGGTCTTGATGAAACCCGCGGGCAGATGGATGTAGGGGTGCCAGTCGGAAGGGCCGGCCTCGAGCACGCAGACGCTGGTGTTCGGGTCCTCGCTCAGTCGACTGGTCAGCACGCATCCGGCCGAACCGGCACCGATAATCACGTAATCAAATCTGTCCATCTTGTCCTGCCCGCGCCTCAGCGCGGCTTGTCGTTGAGTTGATAGTTCAGATGCGTTCGCACCGTCGGCCATTCGGCCGCGGTGATGCTGTAGACGACGGTGTCGCGCAGCGTGCCGTTCGGCGCGACCTGGTGGCTGCGCAAAATACCGTCCTGCTTGGCTCCCAGGCGCTCGATGGCGCGGCGGCTCTGGTGGTTGAAGAAGTGCGTGCGGAATTCGACCGCGATGCAGTTCAGCGTCTCGAAGGCGTGGGTGAGCAGCAGCAGCTTGCACTGCGTGTTGAGCGGGCCGCGCTGGGCGCTCTTGCCGTACCAGGTCGAGCCGATCTCGACCCGGCGGTTGGCGGCATCGATGTTCATGTAGGTCGTCATGCCGACGATGTTGCCGCCGGCGTCGAACACGGTGAAGGGCAGCATCGAGCCCGCGGCTTGCAGCCCCAGCCGACGGTCGATCTCCTTGCCCATGTTCTCCGGCAGCGGGATCGCGGTGTACCAGAGCTTTGAGAGTTCGCCGTCCTTGACGGCCTCCACCAGCGCCTCGCGATGATCATGCGACAGCGGCTCGAGACGGGCGTGCTGGCCGCGAAGGGTGATCGGATCAGGCCAGGGCATTTGATGCATTCTCCTAAATAACCACGTCGTCATTCCAGGTCGACGCGAAGCGGCGAACCCGGAATCCATTCAACCACAAACTCTGCGGCCCGATGGATTCCGGGTCTGCGTGCTTGCGCACGCATCCCGGAATGACGAAGGACTGTACGGGCACACAGCGCTTTCAGATACATTCACTTGTTCAAAAAATTCAACGGCAATCCGCCGCGCGGCCAGTCCATGGCGATCAGTTCGCCCTTGCCCGACAGCGTGATGTAGGCGGTCTTCAGCTCGGGGCCGCCGAAGGCGATGTTGGTCGTGACGCGGTCGCCGGTCGGGACCTGCTCGACCAGGGTACCATCAGGCGCGATCACCGAGATGCAGCCTGACACGAGCGTGGCGACGCAGACATTGCCGTTCGCCTCCACCGCGAGCGAGTCGAACATCTGGTAGCCGCCGAGCCCGCAGATCGGTTTTCCGCGCTCGCCGCGATAGATCACATCCCGCGGCTTCAGCGTGCCGGGCGCGGAAAGCTCATAGGCCCAGAGACGGCCCGTCGGCGTCTCCGCGATGTAGACGGTATTCTCGTCCGGCGACAAGCCGATGCCGTTGGCCGGCAGCACGCCGTGCACGACCTCCACGATCTCGCGCATGCCGGGCTTGAGATAGTACATGCCGCCGACGTCCATCTCGCGCGCGCGGCGTTTTCCCAGATCGGAGAACCAGAGGCCGCCGTGCTTGTCGAACACGAGGTCGTTCGGCCCGCGCAGATCGTGCTCGCCGCATTTGGTCACGACGGTCTCGACCTTGCCCGATTGCAGATCGACGCGCTGGATCGAGCCGCCGAGATAATCCTCAGGCTGCGGACCCGGCATGATCATGTTGCGGGTCGGGATCCAGGAGAAACCGCCATTGTTGCAGATGTAGATCTTGCCGCTCGGGCCCAGCGCCGCGCCGTTGGGGCCGCCCGGGACCTTCGCCACGATCTCCTTGCGGCCGTCGGGATAAACGCGGGTCAGGCGCTGGCCGCGGATTTCCACCAGCACCACCGAGCCGTCAGGCATCACGACCGGCCCTTCCGGAAATTCGAGGTCGGTGGCGAGAACGCGGACGTCAGGCATTTGGGGACCCTCCCGGCTGCTTGTTATAGCTTGCTCGGGATGTCCGCCTCGGGTCCCGCTGGCAAGTTTTGCCAGCGGTTATGACAAAGTCGATCCGCCTTGCCAAGCAAGCGGGATGGTATGCCAGCATTGCAGCGCTACTCGCGCACCGGCACCCAGATTTCAAAACCACCGTTCCCGGTGACGGGATCGAACTTCTCGTCGTAGCGCTCGAAGTTCGGCGCATCCGCGGCCTTCAGGCCGGATGCCGGCAGCCATTGATTCCAGATCGTGTTGACGGTGCGGCGGATCGAGGCGACGTGGTCGGTGTGGGTGAACACCGCGTAGCGCTGCTCGGGGATGCGGATGCGACCGAGCCCGCGCGGCAGATCGGAGAAGTCGGCAACCTCGACGCCGGCGATGTAATCGAAATTACCGGAATCATCGCTGTTGCAGCACACGCCATAGGCCATCTTGCCGACGCGCGCGGGAATGTCCGCGACCTCCTGGTGGAAGCGCTGCCACATGCCCGGGATGGTAGCACTGTTGTCGCAGGAGATGCGCTCGGCGAGGCCGGCGACGAGGAAGGCCTTTGCGGTTTCGAAACGCGGGGCTTTGAGACTGTCGAGCATGGTGGATTCCATGAGGATCGGCTCCTGAAGCTTGAGCTGGCTGGTGCACGTCGCCGCCCTCACCGCTTCGGGCGTGGTGCCAAAGTGGTCGCGGAACGCGCGGGTGAATGCTTCGTGCGAGCCGTAATCCGCCTCCAGCGCCAGCGACAGAATGTCCGGTGCGCCGTTCGCAAGACTGCGCGCGGCTTCCGTCAGCCGCCGCGCGCGCACGTAACGCATCACCGGGAGGCCGGTGGCTGCGGCAAACGCGCGCACGATGTGGAACCGCGACACGCCTGCAATCGCAGCGATCTCGTCGAGCGTCATCGGCTCGGCCAGATGGCTCTCGATGTACCAGAGCGCGCGCTGGGCTGGGTTCATGGGTTACGACTCTCGTTCGAAGCGTGATGATCATGCGCCGCGGCGGATCGGCACGCTTGATCAGGATTGCTATCGATCATCCCTACGCAACGGCGCGTTTGCGCCGTGCCCACCATCGACATCCCGCGGCAGGAATGGTGGGCACGCTACGCTTTGCCCAACCTGCAAACCTACTTGTCCTTCGCATCCTTTGGCGGCGGCGCGTCCTGCTTTTTCTTCAGATCGTCGGCCTGCTTCGCTTGCAGGGCCTGGAGATCACCGATTGTCCTCTGCAGGCCGGCAATCGTCACCTTCAGTGCATCGAGTTGGCGACTCGCGGCATCCAGCTTCTGCTGATGATCGAGCGTGAGCTTTGTGATCGTCTTCTGGAGGAAATCGACGTTACTCTGCAGGCAGCCGGTGCGCCGCTCCATGGTCTTCTCGACCGTGCAGATCTCGATGCCCGGCACATCCTGCGCCAGCGCCGGCGTGTGCGCGACGATCGGTAATATAGCGAAGCAAACGGCGGCGATCCGGCGCGGCATCCAGGTTCCTCTTCAAATCGATCACGGCAATGTGCGCCGATTGCGCGCAGCCGCCAGAGGCTACCACACTCGTACCGCATTCTCGCGTTGAGCTTGCCGTGTTCCCTCGGCAAAGGGGAGCAGTGAACCGCGCGGAAGAAGTGGGCGCTCTTTCCGCAGCTTTGATTAGGGGAGATTTTTGGAATGGCAACGCGCGACAGACGACTGGCGGAATTCGACGGCGCCGGCGAACCCCCACCTGGCCTGCCAGTCGAGGTTTTGTGTGAGGACCACAGCGGAACGTATCAACTGCCGTTCGCCTGCCGCTATGTCGAGGGCCGCTGGCAGAATGACGCGGCCGGCGTCCCGGTGGAAGCCACCGTCATCGGCTGGCGTGTGCCGCGTATGAAGCACAGCGGGGCGGCCTGAGAGCTCGCGTCTGTCTCAAAATGCAACGGGGCCGCGCTCTGCCTTAACTAACGGAACGCGGCCCGAACGAATCACGTCCGAATCAGCCGTTTAGGCCCGTACGCGGCTGTTCACGGCTAGATATCGACACGGCTCTGCCGACGCGTACAATATCTGCGCAAAGCATCTGCCCCCCTCGCCGGCTGCCGGGGGCCAAAGGTTAATGATGGCAAAGGCATAGAGGTCAGCGAGGACGAAAGCCGGCCACCGCCGGAACAGGCACGACGGCGCTCAGAACGGGCTGACCGCGCGAGACGGCGGCCGTCGATCATGCGCTTGTGGCTGTAGGCCGCGGGATCGACCAGCGGCGTCGCGCCGGTCACGAGGTCGACGGCGAGCTTGCCGGCGGCAGGACCGATGCCGAAGCCATGGCCGGAAAAGCCGGTCGCGAGGAAGAAGCCAGGCAACGCATCGACCGGCGAGATCACGGGAAGCGTATCCGGCGTGCAGTCGATGGTGCCGCCCCAGGCTTCCGCGATCTCGATGCCCTTCAGCTCGGGATTCGCCTTGATCAATGAGGCCAGCGCGTCATTGACCAGCGATATGTCCGGTGCGGGATCGCGCACGCGCTCGGTCTCGAACGGCGAGGGCTTGTCAAAGCTCCAGCTCGTGCCGCGCATGATCTGATCGAAGAACGACTTGCCGAAAGACAGCTTCAGTCCGCCCTTGCGATGCTGATAGGTCGGCCAGAAGGTTCGCGCGTAGCGGAACAGATCCGGCGACAATTCGACCGTGCCGCGATTGCGTAGCGCCAGTGTAAAGCCGCCGTCGAGGCGGCGGCGGATGCAGTAGAGATCGGTACCGAGCGCACCGGAGGTGATCTCGGGTGCAGGCGTGGTCCGGCATGCGGTGGGGTTGACGAGGCCGATCGGCAGCTCGATGCCGTGACGCCTGCAGAACAGCGACGACCAGGCGCCGCCCGACAGCAGCACGGCTTGCGCGCGAATGGTGCCTTTCTCCGTGACGACTGCGCTGACGCGCCCGCCTTGCGTCTCCAGCCCGCGCGCAGCGCAGCCTTGGTGAATCGTGACGCCATGCTTGCGGGCAGCCGTGGCAAGCGCAGGCACGGCCATCGACGGCTCGGCGCGCCCGTCGCTCGGCATGTGCAGGCCGCCAACCCATTTGTCGGTATTCCCTGGCATGCGCGCGGCGACCTCGGCCGGCGTCAGCACGGTCGAGTGGACCTGCATCTCGCGCGCGACCGCCGCCCAGCGCTTCCAGCTCGCAAGCTCGTCCTTGCTCTTGGTCAGGAAGAGCACGCCGGTACGGCGGAAGCCGGCATCGACACCGGCGTCGTTCTGCATGTCCTCCCACAGAAGCAGCGCCTCGCGCGCCAGCGGAATCTCTTCACGCGCGCGGCCCTGCTGGCGGCACCAGCCCCAATTGCGGCTCGACTGCTCGCCGCCGACATGGCCCTTCTCGACGAGCGCGACGGAGAGGCCCTTCTTCGCGAGATGATAGGCCGCGGACACGCCGATGAGGCCGCCGCCGATGACGACGACGTCCACCAGCGCCGGCAGCCGTTCGTCGCCGTTGATACGGTTGAGCGGCGGGGACATGATGCAGTCTTGGAAATCGGTTCGCTCGAAGCTCGTCGGCTCGTCATGAGATGTTGCTAACGGCTTTCGACGGCGGAGAACAGCGTCGCAGTGTCGCCGACGGCGTCTCGCCGAATTTCTCCCGGTAGGCGCCGGCCATGCGGCCGAGATGGGTGAAGCCGAGATCGAAGGCGATGTCGGTGATGGAGACGTCGGGCGCGGCCTGCGCGAGCCGGGCGTGGAGACCGGCGAGGCGCATATCGAGCAGCATCTCCGAGATCGACAGGCCGAAGTGACGGCGGAAGCCGAGCTGGAGCGCACGGATGCCGATGCCGGAGACGCAGGCGAGCTGCGCGAGGTCGAGCGGCTCATCGGCATTGTCCGCAAGATGGTCGCGCGCGGTACGGAGCGCACGCGGCAGCCGCTCGGCTTGCCCCGAGAAGGTTCTGATCGCATCCGATAGACCATGCCGCTGGCCGATGAGGAGACGATCGAGCAGCACCTCGCGCCAATCGGCCATCGCGACCGCTGAGAGCCTTCCGGAGGGACCTAGACGCTCGGCGAGCATCATCAGTTCGGCAAGACTGGTCTGCAGGTGGCGCCCGGCCGGCGCGTTCAGGTCGATCGCGGAATCGAACTCGACCGCGCCGGCCGCCCTGCCCGACAGCGCCGCGGCGCGCTGCTCGACCATGCGGCGATCGATTAGCAGAATCGCTTGCGCACAGTCGCGCCACATCATCCGGGTTGGAATGGTCGGCGACAGCAGCGATGCCGTCCGGCCCGGCGCGGCATCGAATCCTCCGGCACCGGTAAAAATGTGGGCGGTGCCCATGAGCGGGATCTGGACGAGGAAGAAGCGGTCAAGGCAGCCGGGATCGATGCTGACCGATCCGCCATAGGCAACGTAGTTGATGGAAAAGCCGTCGAACGCTGCGCAATTGTGCCAGGCGGAGAAGCCCGCCGCGCGCGGCTGTGCCGGCTTGAGATCGTGCGGACAGAAGATGCGCCCGATCTGCTCGGCCGCTTCGTCGACATCATCCGTGGTGACGCGGGCGAACTCCGCAAGCCGTTCGGCTGTGCGAGCCTTTTCGCTCATTTCCAGCACGGCTGCGGACATCGTCGACCACGCTTCGCGTCACGGAATTGCTTGAAGCCTATAATGGTTTCCCGGACACGAAAAGAGCTGGCGCCCGCAAAATCGTCGTGCTGCATGGCAACAGTCTTGTCGGGATTCGTTTAGCGGATAGACAGGCGGCTGGTCGCTGGCGGAAGCTCCATCGCCGGATTCATGAGGAGGCGAGCATGACTGCACTCGAAAAGGGCATTACTGCAAACGGCACAGGCTACGGTGGCAAGACCTGGAACATTCTTGGCCAAGTCTATTTCCCCAAGGCCGTCACCGAGTCCACCTTCGCGTTCGAGACCAATAGCGATCCCGGCCAGTTCGTGCCGGTGCATATCCATCCAACCCAGGAGGAGTTCATTCTTGTGCAGGAGGGCACGCTCGACCTCAAGCTCGACGGCCAATGGATCAAGGCCCATGCCGGCGATCTCGTGCGCATGCCCCGCGGCATCCCGCACGGCTATTTCAATAAATCCGACAAGCCGTGCCGCGCGCTGTTCTGGGTCTCGCCGATGCAGAAGCTGGAGGCGCTGTTCAACCAGCTCCATAATCTGACCGACCCCGCCGAGGTCGTACGCATCTCGGCGCTGCACGAGGTCGACTTCCTGCCGCCCGAGGCCAACGACTAGGCCGGACGGCCTCTTCGTTCACTTCCACTGCTTGCAGGTCCCCCGGTCGCGCCTCGCGGCCGAACGTGGCCGCTTGCGCGCGAAACACATTGATTGCGAGCCATCCCATGGTCAGCCCAAAGCATGTCTGCGTGATCGGCGCCGGCGTCTCCGGCCTCGCCACCGCAAAAGCGTTCTCCGCCCGCGGCCACCGCGTCACTATTCTCGAGCGCAGCGCCGATCTCGGCGGCGTCTGGGAGCCGGCGCGCTCCTATCCTGACGTGCAGACCCAGAGCCCGAAGGAGCTCTACCGCTACACCGATCGCGCCATGCCGGACTCCTATCCGGAATGGCCGACCGGGCCGCAGGTCCATGCCTATCTCGCCGACTACGCGAAAAGCTTCGGTCTCGACCGCATGCTGCACCTCAACACTGCGGTCGCGGGCATGGCGCGTCGCACCGACGGCAAACCGGGCTGGACGCTCGCGCTATCAGACAAGGACGGCGCGACGGCGAACGCGGATTTCGATTTCGTCGCGGTCTGCACCGGGCAGTTCAATGAGCCGCGCGAGCTGCACTGCCCGGGCGAAGACGGCTTTTTGGCACAAGGCGGCCAGGTCCTGCATTCGTCGAAATACAGCGATCCCACGCTGGCGAAAGGTCGCCGCGTCGTCGTGCTCGGCGGTTCGAAGTCGGCGACCGACATCGCGGTGAACGCGGTGAAATCAGGCGCACGCGAGGTCACCATCGTGATGCGCGAGCCGGTCTGGCGCATCCCCTACTTCATCGGCGGGCTCGTGAACTTCAAGCGCATCCTTTACATCCGCGCACAGGAGGAGATGTTTCCGGGCTGGGGCGCGAGCGGCATGGCGCGGCTCGCGCTTCGTGTCGCCGCGCCGCTGATCTGGGCGAACTGGCGCGGGCTGGAGAACCTGCTGAAGGCGCAGCTCAAGCTTGGCCGCTGCAAGATGGTGCCGAAGGAGCGGATCGAGGATGGCGTCAACTGCTCAGTGCCGATCGCAACGCCGGACTTCTACCCGATGCTCGCCGATAGTCGCATCAAGGCCGTGTTCGGCAGCTTCGATCATTATGAGGACGACACCATCGTGATGACAGGCGGCGAGCGCGTCAGTGCCGACGTCGCGGTGCTCGCGATCGGCTACAAGCTCGGCGTGCCGTTCTTGCCGGACGCCGATCGGGCCAAGCTGGTCGATGCGGACGGGCAGTACCGGCTTTACCGCCTGATCGCCAATCCTGACCTGCCCGAGCTCGGCTTCGTCGGCTTCAACTCGTCGTTCTGCACCGTGCTCTGCGCCGATCTCGCCGCAAACTGGCTGGTCCGCTATGCCGACGGACAACTCGCGCACCAGCCGACGGCGCAGCAGATGCGCGACAACATCGAGATGATGCTGCACTTCAAGCGCGTCGAGCGGCCGGCCGCCGGAGTGTATGGCGGGTTGTGCGTAGCACCCTACCACTACCGCCATTTCGACGAGCTGATGGTCGACATCGGCGCAAAGACTTGGAAGCGCTGCGGGCTCGCCGGGCACTTCCTGCCGCCGGATGCGGATGCCTATGCAAAGTTCCTGACGTCGGCGCCGGAGTACCGGGCGGGATGAGATCGGAGAACCCGATTTGCCGCTCGCCAGGCCGCAGGGTTGATGTTTACGATCCCATGAGCGACGAATCTCTGGGACATGGGAACCTGCATGAGACGACGATCTCGCGCCGCTGCGGCGGTGGCGGTGCTAGGGCTGGTCCTCACGATACCGGCCGCGAGCCGGGCGCAGGCGCTGACGCCAACGCAATCGGACGCACAAGCCTACGATCGCGCGCTCGGCGATTTCAAATCGATCCTGGCCGAGCGGCGCAAGCAGATCGAGGCGAAGCAGCCGCTGCCGAACCTGCCAGGTCAGGCGCTGTATCTCGCGCGTGTCGCGGTGATCAGCACGTACAAAGATCTCACCGACGCCATGCCGTCGCGGATCGGAAAGCCGAACAAGTTCGAGATTCCTCCGGCCTATTTCGATGCCGCGATCGAGCCGCTGGTCGACGAATATGCCGATCTGTTCGAGATCATGGAGGCGCCACCCGCGAGCGCGCAGAATTCGGCGACGCCGTTCAAGGATGTCGTCGATCTCGGCTCAGCGATTGCGCGCGCCAAGGGACTTGCGCCGGTTCATGCCGATGCGGCCGGCCGCATCAGCCTCGGGCTGTTCTTCGCCGAGACCAACGGCAAGCAGAACGTCCGCAATGCGCGCTCGAACACCTATATGGGCAGCCTTCAGACCGGCCCGTCCGAGGACCGCAACGGTCAGCGAAAATGGGAGGCCATCAAGGGCGCGGTCGCGGCAGCCGATCCCGCTTTGAACGCGCGCGACGACAAGGAAGAGGCGCGGTCCCGCGGTACCGATCGCCGCTTCAACCACTGGACCAATGTGCGCGACGGCCTCATGAACGCGCATGCCGAGCCGTTTGCCGAAATCCCTGCGATCGTGAAGACGCTGCCCGACCCGATCGACCAGATGAAGCTGTTCGAGCTGATCCAGATCATCCCGACACCGACGCGCTCCGCGCTGAGGTCGGGCGACTTTTTGAACTACAGGGTGTCCGATCCCATCATCATGAAGCACCTGCGCAACAACAGCATCTTCGCCTTCGGCAAGACCGACCGGGCGCGAAGCTCAGCCAGCTTCCGCGAAATTCTCGGCGCGATGTGGCTGTTCAAGCGGAAGTTCGAGAAGGCGATGGTGAAATACGCGCAGATCAGACCGCGCTAGGGTCACGCCGTGCCGGGGCGCGCCTTTTAGTTCTCAACCTTGTAGCCGTCCGTCAGTGTCTTCAGGAAAGCGATGATGTCTGCCATATCCTGGTCCGTCATGGCCGGCTTGTCCCCGAGATGGCGATCGAAGGGCGGATCGGTCACGTCGACATTGGCATGATATTTTTGCGGAATGTCGTCGTATTTCTGCACCGAGCCGTCGGCGGCGCGTCGGAAGACCTTTTCCGGATTGGTATCGCGGAAATCGTAGAAATCCATCACCTGCTCGAGGGTCGAGAAGACGCCGTTGTGGAAGAAGGCGTGGCGGGTCGCGGTGTTGCGCAGCGTCGGCGTCAGGAACATGCCACAATACTGCGTCTGCTCGGCAACGTCGGTGCGTTGCGGACCGCAGACACCGAGATCGAAATAATTCGGGTCGCGATTGGCGACGAGCGACGCATTGCGCGGCGCGCCGAGCGCTTCGTATTGGTGGTCAGTGAACAGCGGCGGCAGGCCGTCGCGGGTCGGCGCCGAGGTGTGGCAGCCGGCACAGTTCGCCTTGTCGGGATCGTTGAACAATTGCAGGCCGCGCAATTCGCTCTCGGACAGCCGCGCCTTGCCCTCGAGCCAGTAGTCGTACTTGCTGGTATACGGATGGAAGCTCGGCTCCTCGACCTGGTAGCGCGCGACCGCGAACATTGCCTCCGCGATCAGCAGCCGCTGATTGCGAAGCACGCCGGCGCCGAACAGTTCGATGAAGCGCTGGACATAGGGCGCGCGGCGCAGCTTGTCCGCGACGATCTCGGCACTGCCGCCGTCCATCTCGTTTGGATCGAGCAGCGGAAGCAGCGCCTGGTCCTGAAGCGTATCGGCCCGACCGTCCCAGAACAGGCCCCCCTGCGGCACGATGTTCGCCGAAGCGCCGGTGCCGCCCGCGGTCTTGGTGGTGCGCGCAGCCTGCTGACCGAGCTTGGCCATCTGCGCGAGATCGATGATGTTGTCGTCGTCGGCTTTGTCGGGCCCGATGCTGAAATTGGGCTGACGCTCCAGATAGGTCAGCGACGGAACCGCGCGTGCGCCCTGCCGCGCCAGATTGGCGCCGCCGAGCATCACCGGTCCGTCGTTCGGCGGGCCGTAGGCGTGATCCGGGCTGTGGCAGGACCCGCAAGAGAGCGAGCCGGACGAGGACAGCGATGCGTCGTAGAAAATCTCTTTGCCGAGCAGCGCCATGGCCGAGAGCGGTGCGACCGCCGGGCGATAGAGATGAACCGGATTCGGATTGACGCCCGACAGGGGCGCCTCGGCCAGTCCCTGCGTCTCAACCGCAAAGACAGCGCCGGCCAGCGAGAGCAGGCCGGCGCCGAGAAGCCACAAAGTGCGGCTGTGCATATGACGTCCCGTTGGACTAGTGGTGATGATGCTCGTCCGGCGGGCTCACGATGACCGTGCCGGCGGTCGGGTCAAGGAACAGCGCATCGGTTCGCAGATCGTGACCGTGATCCTGATCGAAATCAAACAGGTCCATGATCGATCCCGTGGTGGCATCGAACGAGCCGCCGCCGAGACGCTTGCCGTTGAGCCAGTTGTCTTCGATGAACCGCACCACCGAAGCCTGCGAGATGGCGGTGTGGCTGACGAAGTTGGTCTTGGCGTAGGGCGAGATCACGATGAAGGGCACGCGGGTAGCCGGACCGCAACGGCCGTTCACCGGTTTGCCGCCGACGCCGTTCAGTTGAGGCTGCGTGGCAACGCCGAGACCGCACTGGCCGGCGCCGTTGAGTTGATCGGCGGTCGGGTCGTAGGAGGCACTGGTCGGCTTGGCGTAAGCGTGATCATACCAGCCGTCGGAGTCGTCGTAGGTGATAATGACGGCCGTTTCACGCCACTCGGGCTGCTTCTGGAGGAAGTTGATCAGCTCGACAGTTCCCTGCTGCTCGTCGAGAGGATCAGAATAGCCTGCGTGGCCATCCTGATAGGCCGGCAGCTTGACGTAGGACACCGCCGGGAAATTGCCTGCCTTCACGGCGGCATAGAAATCCTCAAGATCGTAGCCGTGATTGGCGGGATCGAGGGTCTTGCCGTCCTTCTGGTAAGTGTGGCCGACCGCATCGACCGAGCTCGGCCGCGCATGGGTCCAATTGGCGGTCGACTTGTAGTATTGGAACCAGGCGTGATGCGGAATATAGTCCGCCTTGGTGCCGCCGGTGACGGTCGAGAACGTGCTGCGTGCACAGCCGGTTGTGCCGTTCGCGTTGGTCACGGAAAGATCGAAGCCGCCCATGAACGAGCCCCAGCTGATGCCGGCATCGTTGAGCAGGTCGCCGATGTTCTTGCCGGTCATGGTGACCTGCGTCGTGTAGCCGGGAGTGCTGCAAGGATCATAGGCCGGACCGGGGTCGCCGATCACCGTGAGGCCTCCCTGGCCGTCCGGAATGATTTGCGATGCTGCATTGCCGAGCACCGCGACCGCGCCATTGGTCTGGCCCGAGATCACATTGAGCGCGCCGACCGTCGACGGACCATAGGTGTCGGTGTAGGCGTTGTCGTTCATCGAGAAGTGCTGCGCGTAGTTCCACAACGCGGTGGTCGTGTTGCCGTCGAAATAGCCCATGACCTGGCCGGTGGTGCCGAACGCGCCGGCGCCGCCGGATGTGCCGCGCCCGGTATATTTCGGGAACAGATCAGCCTTGCCGTTGTCATAGGCCCGCTCTTCCGCTGTATAGGCGTGGTTCTGCGACTGTGTGTTGGCCTGGGTGCGGTCGAGACGGAACGGATCCGTCGCGCCGTTGCCGTTGGCCGGGTTGGTGTTCGGATTATTCACCAGCAAATCGGCATTGGCGAGGTTGTTGACCTTGGGCGTATGCGGCTTCGGCACGAAGGGAATCGAGCCCGAGGGATTGCCGGCATTCGGATAGGTCGCGAAATAATGGTCGAACGAGCGGTTCTCGTTGAAGATGATCACGAGATGCTTGATCGGCGTCTCGGTGTGCATCTGATGCGCATGATGATCGCGATTGTGGTCCCGATCGAAATCATTGGCGAGCACCGGAATGCTGCACGCGAGGGTCGTTGCGGCGGCGAAAATCGCGGCCGTCGTCAAAAACTTGGATTTCATCTGTTTGCCCCGAAGAAGTTGCGCGGCAAACCTAGCGATCACGAGTGACAGAGCTGTGTCAGTTTGACGCAAAGACACTTTGCGCCGTTGTTGGCCAGAAATTTTTCACCAGCCCGCTTTTCCGGGAGACCGCTCCGCCTCATCCGCCGGGAAAATGCACTTATTTCATACGCCATCGCAAAACTGGATGTCAGTGAGCCCTGCGGGGAGTCGCACCACCGAGCTGTCCACTTGCCTGCGTCCGCGCCCATCGCGTGGAGCGCATCATCCACGCGGCTCCAGTTACCCACTAAGCCTTCTCCGGCGACGCCTGCCGCGCCTCGCCGCTCGAGACCAGCAGGACCGAGACCTTCGACTGCCTGAGCACGGCGTCGGCGACGCCGCCGAAGGAGAGGTGATCGGCCTGGATGCGGTCGACGCCCATGACGACGAGATCGACATCGGTGGTGTCGATCTCGCGCAGGATCGCAGCTTCAGGCGCCCGGTTCGCGCGCAGCGTCGTAGTGATGTCGATATCGTAGCGTGCGGCGAGATCGCTGGCGTCCTTGAGGATGCCTGCTTCCTGGCTCAACCCGCGGGAAGCGCCGCGCTGGGCGCCCTTGTCCCGCGTGGTCGCGACATAGATCACGCGCAGCGCGCCTGATCCGGCCTGCGTCAGCGCCACCGCCACCTCGGCACCGCGCTTGGAGACGCCGCTGCCGGAAACGGGAACGAGGATCTTGAGCGCATCGGGCATCGGCTGCTTCAGATGTTTGCCCTTGGCCGCCACGATCGCGAGCGGCCCGTCGAATTTTGCGGCGATGTCCTCGATCTTCCGATCAAAGCGGTCCTTGCCAGCGGCGACCCTGTCGACGCCGACGACCAGGAGATCAAAGCCCTTACGCGCCTCGTCGGCGATGGTGTCGCCGAGCTCGGCGCGACGCGAGCGGGTGACGACATCGACGCTGCCGGCCTCGCCGTCGCTATTGGCGGAAACGGCTTCAGCGGCCTTCCTGACCACCGCCTCGTGGCTCTCGTGCTCGTCGCGGCCCTTCTCCTGGTCCTTGGCGCGCTGGCCGATATGCAGCACGGTGATCGGCAGGCTGCGCATGCCGGCGAGCAGCCCGATGACGTGCGAAGCAAAAGTGGCGTTGACGCTCTCGTCGACTGCCAGCAACGGGCGTTCGAGGTTGGCGACGAAGCCGCGCTTCTCGAATTCCTCCCGCTCCAGCCGCTCCTTCTCGTCCTCGTTCATCGGCAGCCTGGCCAGGGCCGCGCGCAGCATCGGCGGCATCGCCATCGTGGTCACGATCGCCATGGTCACGATCATCGTGAACAGGTTCTGGCTGAGCACGCCGATCGACAGGCCGATCGTGGCGATGATCACCTCGGTCGAGCCGCGGGCGTTCATCCCGCTCGCCAGCGCCAGCGACTCCCGCGTGTTCAAGCCGCCGACAGTGCCCCCGACAAAGGCCCCGCCGAATTTGCCGACGCTGGCGATCACGACGAGGAGGCCAGTAAGCATCAAGAGATTGGGATCGCGCAGCACGGAGAGATCGGCGCTGAGGCCAGCGAGCCCAAAGAATACCGGCATGAAGAAGCTCGAGATCAGGCCGCGCAGGCGCTCGTCGATCTGCCGCGTCAGGATCGGCGACTCTCCGACCAGGATGCCGGCGACGAAGGCGCCGAGCACGGTGTGGACGCCGATCGCATGCGTGGTCAGCGCCATGACGCCCATCAACAGCAGGATCACGGTGATGACAGCCGCAGAGCTGACGAGGTTGTCATTGGCCCAGCGGATCAGTTGGAACACCAGCCGCCGGCCGATGGTGAAGCTGACGGCGAGGAAGGCGAGCGTGCCCAGCACGGCTTTCGCGACCGAGGCAATATCCAGCCTGCCTTGCGAGGCCAGGCTGAAGATCACGGCGATGATGATCCAGCCGATCGTGTCGTCGATCACGGCTGTCGCGACGATGATCTGGCCGACATTGCGGCGCATGAAATTCATCTCGCGCACGACCACCGCAACGATCTTCACCGAGGAGATCGACAGCGCGGTGCCCATGAACAGCGACGCAACCAGACGCTGCTCGGGCTTGGGCAGCAGCGCATCCGGCAGGAACTCGCCGAGTGCAAAGCCGCAAGCGAAAGGCACCAGAATCCCGGCGATCGAGATCGCGATCGCGGCCTTGCCGACCCTCCTGACCAACTTGAGATCGGTCTCCATGCCGGTCAGCAACAGGAGCAGCAGGACGCCGAACTGGGCGATGCCGTCGATCATCGCCTTCTGCTCGGGTGCCGTGGGGAAGATCGCGTGCTGCGCCTCGGGCCATATCCAGCCGAACAGCGACGGCCCGAGCAAAATGCCGGCGAGCAATTCGCCGATCACCGAGGCCTGGCCGATCCGCTGCATGACCTCGCCGAGGCCGCGGCCCACCGCGATCAGCAGCACGATCTGCGCCACCAGCAGGAATTCGGACGGACCGGCCGATTTGCCGCCCTCGGCGCCGGCCGCAATGGTGGTGAGGACAAGCGCCGCGGGGACAAGGCCGACCGGCCGGAGCAGGCTCCACTGCATGCAGGTGTCTTCCCCCTTGACCCGCTCCGGCGAGGTGCCGGGGCCACGGCGATAGAACCCGCGGGAGGCGGAGCGGGTTCCCGCCTCTCTCGGCGGAGTTAAGGGGGCGAAAACAAAAACTCGAAAACAACCCCATGCACAGTAGAGATGCGGTTGAAAAAGCCACGAGATATTTCGGGCTTGCCGAAATCACTTGCTCCGTCGGGCAAAACACCAGCATGATGGCATCATGAGTGGTATAAGGCGAAGCGTCGGTCCATCCCCGTCCTTGAGCGCAGGGAAGCAATCCAGAGTCTCTCCGCGGAAGGTTCTGGATTTGCTTCGTCGCAAGGGCTCCTCGCAATGACGAGTGGAAAGAATCCCGACCTCACGCAGTAGCCGGCGTCCGGATCTCGCGCGGCAGGATGATCGCTGCTGCGATCGCGAGCAGGCACAATTCCGCAAACGCATGCAGCATCATCACGAAGCCGCCCTGCTCATAGAGCCAGGCGACCAGACCGACCGACGCACCAGCCGCGGTGAAGCCGATGAAATAGCGTATCGCATAGGCGCGCGAGCGCCATTCCTCGCTGGTGTATTTGCCGACCATGGCATCGTTCACGGTGACCTGCCCGAACGCGCCCATGACGATGCCGATCGAAACCAATATCAGCGGCAGATTATTCAGGCTCGCGGCGAGATAGAGGAACGGCGCCAGCATGAAGGACAGCGGCAAGGCCACCGTCTTCAGCGAATAGCGGTCGAGCAGACGGCCGATGGTGTATTGCGTCATCGCGCCGAACACGTAGACGCAGGCCGCGATGACGCCGAGCAGCGCCGGGCTCTTCGTCAGGTCCGCGAGCCGCTCCGCGAACAGCTTTGGCAGCGCGATGGTGACGGCGTTGAACGTGGTCGAGATCGCGATCACGACGATCAAGAGCGACAGCACCACGCGCCACATGTCCTGCTTGGCAACGCACGCCTGCGCCGCCGCCTGCTTCGAGCCCTTGCGGTCCTCGTGCACGACCAGCATCGCGAAGGCGATGCCGATCAGGATCGTGACCACGCCGGGGGCGATGAAGGCAAAGCGCCAGCCGAGATACTGGCCGATCACGCCGGTCACCAGCGCGGACGAGGCGACGCCGAGATTGCCCCAGACGCCGTTGATCCCCATCTCGCGGCCGAGCCGGTCGGCATAGGACACGATCATCGCGGTGCCGACGGGGTGATAGATCGAGGCAAACACGCCGATCGCCAGCAGCGCTGCGCCGAGCTGCACGGGTGTCTGCACGAAGCCGACGGAAATCATGGAGGCGCCGATGCCGAGGAAGAAGATCAGCATCATGTGGCGCCGGCTCCAGCGGTCGCCCAACCAGCCGGTGAGCAGCGAGCCCGCGCCGAAAGCGATGAAGCCCGGCGTCGCGTAGGGCAAAAGTTCCGAATAGGCCATGCCGAGCGCCGGGCCCATGATGATCACGGCGGCGGCGAAAATGAGCATCGCATAATGATCGATGAAATGGCCGGCATTGACAAAACTGATGACCCGCCTGGGGCTGTTCATTCGGAATCCTCTCCTGCTCCGAAATAAGTTATATGTCGGACCCATGACGGGATGCAGCCAATGACTGTCGTCGAAACGCCAATGCTCAGGGAGGTCCAGGGCAACCGCCGCTCGACGGCGGGCGTGCACCTGGTCGCGCGCGACTATCCCAAGGGCATGCGGATCGATCCGCACATGCACCGCGAGTCCCAGCTGATCTATGCTGCCAAAGGCACGATGCAGGTGAACACGCCCGGCGGGCGCTGGCTGGTGCCGCCGGACCGCGCGGTCTGGGTGCCGGCCGGGCTCGAACATGCTATCGACCTGCTCGCCGACATCGAGATGCGCACGCTGTATTTCGATCTGGCCTGGCTGAAGCGCGAGCAGCGCTATGAGGGATTGACAAGAGAATTCGTGGTGCGGGTGTCCCCGCTGCTCAATCAGGCCATCCTCGCTCTGTTCGATGCGCGCAACACCGAAGAGCGCACCGAGCTGCTGGTCCGCCTGGTGATGCTGGAATTGCACCAGGCCGAGGATTCCGCCACCTTCGTGCCGCTGCCGCACGAGCCGCGCTGCCGGCGCGCCGCGATGATCGTGCTCGACGATCGCACCGGGCTGCACGACATCTATACGCTGGCGCGCGAGGTCGGAACTTCGGCGCGCACGCTGTCGCGGCTGTTCTCGAGCGAGACGCAGCTGAGCTTCAAGAGCTGGTGCCAGCGCGCCCGGATTGCGGCGGCGATCCAGCTGCTGTCGACCGATGCGAGTGTGTCGGTCAAGCAGCTCGCGACGCAGCTCGGCTATGCAAGCGTGCCGGCATTCTCGGCGGCGTTTCGGCAGGTGACGGGGCGGTCGCCGACGGAGTTTGCCACACACTCGGCGTCATCGCCCGGCATGACAGCATGCTCCAAACGCACGGCCCAACTAAAGATGCGGCGTTCCCCTGCTTGATTGTGATCGGCTTCCGCTTAAATCCCGTGTAAGCTTCCGCACCGCACAAACCGGAATCGAAAGCCAGATGGCCAACGCCTATTTCTCCGATCTGCTCGCCACCATCTCCGAGCGCGGCCGCACGCTGCTTCGCCGCGGCGAGGCGGCGCATACCAAGCACGACGCAGCCGGGTTGATCGAGCTCTGCGGCGCGCTGCTGTCGGGCCGGGGCGAGGCCTCTGGCACCGCGATGGCGCGCGAGGTGCTCGACGTCTACCGGGAGCTGGACGCGGCAGGACGCCGCGCGTTCTTCGAAGGGCTGGTGCGCGATTTCGGCCCGGACCGGGAACGGCTGACCAAGGCGATCGAAAAGTGGCGCGCCAAGCCCGCCGACGAGGACGCCAGCGCACTTCACTTCGCCTCCGAGCCGCGACGGCAGGAGTTGATCCGCCGCCTCAACCGCACGCCTGGTGGTACCGGCGATCTCGTCGCCATGCGCGCCGACCTGCTCGGCATGATGAACGGACACACCGATCTCGCCGCGCTCGATCGCGACATCTCGCATCTTCTCTCTTCGTGGTTCAACAGGGGGTTTCTCGTGCTGCGCCGGATTGACTGGTCGACCCCGGCCAACATCCTCGAAAAGATCATCCGCTATGAGGCCGTGCACGAGATCTCCGACTGGGACGATCTGCGCCGCCGCATCGATCCGGTCGATCGCCGCTGTTACGCCTTCTTCCACCCCGCGATGGTCGACGAGCCGCTGATCTTCGTCGAGGTGGCGCTGACCGAGACCATTCCCGGAGCGATCGCGCCGCTGCTCGCGGTCGATCGCCAGCACCTGCCGATCGACCGCGCGCGCACCGCCGTGTTCTATTCGATCTCCAACACGCAGCGCGGCCTTGGCGGCATCTCGTTCGGCAGCTTCCTTATCAAGCAGGTGGTCGAGGAGCTGCGCCGCGAATTGCCCAAGCTCGACAATTTCGTGACGCTGTCGCCGGTGCCGGGCTTCATGCCGTGGATCAAGCAGGACAAGGACCTGCCGCTGTCGGACGAGGATCGCGAGATCATCAAGCGCCTCGACGACCCCAAATGGTTCGAGAACCCCGAGACCACGACGCAGCTGCGCGGCGTGATCGAGCCGCTTGCCGCCCATTACTTCCTGAAGGCCCGCACGCCGAAGGGCAAGCTGATCGACTCAGTCGCCCGCTTCCACCTCGGCAATGGCGCACGCCTCGAACGCATCAACTGGTTAGGGGATCTCTCGCCCAAGGGCCTGCGCGAATCCGCCGGCGTGATGGTCAACTATCTCTATCGCCTCGACGACATCGAGAAGAACCACGAAGCCTACGCCAATGACGGCGAGGTCGTGGCCTCGAGCGCGGTGAAGAAGCTGCTGAAGGGTGAAGGCCGGCGGCTGCTGGACATGCGGTTGTCGTAAGGGGGCAAGAATTAGCCAGCGCGCCATTGGGATTCATACCGCAATGACATCCGATGGCGTCGCATCCCCTCGGCCAACACATCCTTCGGATCGAATTGACGCCATCGACGTATTGCGGGGCATCGCCCTGTTCGGCGTCATGGCCATCAACCTCGTGATGGAATTTCGTATTTCGATCTTCGAGCAGTTTCTTGGTCCGAAGACGCTGGCGTCGCCGATCGATCGCGCCATTGAAACGATCCTGACCCAGGCCGTCGAGCTCAAGGCATTCGCGCTGTTTTCGCTGCTGTTCGGCGCAGGACTTGCCATTCAATTCGACCGGCTCGCAACCAGCGAGCGCCGCACCGCGCTGCTCGTCCGCCGGCTCGCCGTGCTGCTGGCGTTCGGAATCATTCATCTGTGCCTGATCTGGAATGGCGATATCCTCACCGAATATGCTCTGGCGGGGTTCATCGTGCTGCCATTCCTGTTTGGTCAGCGCTGGCTGCTAACGCTTGCCGCGCTGGCTTTTCTGGCGCTATATCTCGCCATGCAGGCCTTTCCGCCGGCTGGATTGTTTCCGAGCAGGGCCGTGATCTTGCAGGACGTCATGGATGCCAATCGCAACTATGCGACGGGCGGCTTCCTCGACGTGCTGGCGTTTCGTCTGCGCGAAATTCCTCTCATCGCCTCGCTGCACGCGTTCGTCTTCTTGCGTACGATCGGGCTGTTTCTTGTCGGATCGCTCGCCTGGCGGTGTGGCATTGTGCAAAATGTCCGCGGACTGCTCGCCATCGCGCTCCCCGCGATCGGCCTCGGCGCAGGCCTGCTTTATCGCGGCATCGAGCCGCTCGGCACCATCCTGCTGGCGTTGGGCTATGGTGCCGCCATCCTCGGCATCGCCCGTTTCGAGCGCGGCAAGCGGCTGCTCGGCTGGGCCGCGCCGCTGGGGCGGATGGCCTTCACCGACTACGTCGCACAATCCGTCATCTTCGGCTGGATCTTCTACGGCTACGGCCTCGGCCTGTTCGGACGGCTCGGCATCACCCAAGCCTTCGCCATCGGCATGATCGTCTACACCGCACAGGTGCTGTTCAGCGCCTGGTGGCTGCGCCACTACCGCTATGGCCCGCTGGAGTGGCTATGGCGGTCGTTGATGTATGGGGTGCGGCAGCCGATGTTATTGCCGTCGTCGGGGACCGCGGTGCGAACTCGGTTGTCGTCCCGGACAAGCGAAGCGCAGATCCGGGACCCATAGCCACGGGGTTGGGTTTGGCGAAGATTCGGAGTGACCAGTTCGCGCCATAACTCCTCCCTGGGGTTATGGATCCCGGATCGGCGCGCGCCTGAAGGCGCGCTTGTCCGGGACGACATCGAGTGTTTGGCGTGCCCCTTCGTGTCCCTTACTCCGCCAGCGCCTTCATCTCCTTGTAGAGATCGGACTTGCCTTCGAAGCCGATGCCGGGGAGATCAGGCATGGTGATGTGGCCGTTCTCGACGCGGACGCCATCCGGAAAGCCGCCATAGGGCTGGAACAGGTCGGGGTAGCTTTCGTTGCCGCCGAGGCCCAAGCCGGCTGCGATGTTGAGCGACATCTGGTGGCCGCCGTGGGGGATGCAGCGGCTGGGGGACCAGCCGTGGGTGTTCAGCACTTCGAGAGTGCGCTGGTATTCGCACAGGCCATAGGACAGCGCGCAGTCGAATTGCAGCCAGTCGCGGTCGGGGCGCATGCCGCCGTAGCGGATCAGGTTGCGGGCGTCCTGGTGGCTGAACAGGTTTTCGCCTGTGGCCATCGGGCCCGGATAGAATTCGGCGAGCGCGGCCTGCAGCGCGTAATCGAGGGGATCGCCCACCTCCTCGTACCAGAACAGCGGATAATCGCGCAGCATCTTGGCGTAGGCGATGCCGGTTTCCAGATTGAAGCGGCCGTTGGCATCGACGGCGAGCTGTGCGTCCTTGCCGATCTCTTTCAGCACCGCCTCGATGCGGGTGCGGTCCTCCTCGATATCGGCGCCGCCGATCTTCATCTTCACGACGTTGTAGCCGCGATCGAGATAGCCGCGCATCTCGCCGCGCAGCATCGAGAGGTCCTTGCCCGGATAGTAATAGCCGCCGGCGGCGTAGACGAACACACGCGGATTGGCTGTGACGCCGTGGCGTTCGGCGAGCAGGCGAAACAGCGGCTTGCCTGCGATCTTCGCCACCGCGTCCCATACCGCCATGTCGATGGTGCCGACCGCGACCGAGCGCTCGCCATGGCCGCCCGGCTTCTCGTTGGTCATCATCGCGCCCCAGATTTTGTCGGGGTCGAGATTGTCACCGGCCGAGTTTAGCAGCGATTTCGGCTCGGCTTCGAGAATGCGCGCGGCAAAGCGCTCGCGGATCAGGCCGCCCTGCCCGTAGCGTCCGTTGGAATTGAAGCCGTAGCCCACGACGCGCTTGCCATCGCGCACGACGTCGGTGACGACCGCAACCAGACTGGTCGTCATCTTGCTGAAATCGATATAGGCGTTGCGGATCGGCGAGGAGATCGGTTTCGTGATCTCGCGGACGTCGACGATGCGGACGGACATGGGGTTTGGCCTTCGCTGGTCAAGAGGAAGTTCGTCAGACTGTCTCCCCGTCATCCTGAGGTGCGAGACATGTGGCGCAACGCGCCACATGGGGAGCCTCGAAGGATGAACGGCCGAGGTGCAGCCGGGCCGTCGCCCTTCGAGGCTCGCCAAAGGGGCGAGCACCTCAGGGTGACGGTGATGGATTGGGGCTCGCGGCCCCTCGACACGGCTTCGCCGTCATTTCTTGTCCCGAAAATACGGCTCGACCGGACCATGCACTTTGATGGTCAGCGGGTTGCCGTGGCGGTCCTTGGCGTTGCCGGCGGTGACGCGGACCCAGCCTTCGCTGATGCAGTACTCCTCGACATTGGTCTTCTCGACGCCTTTGAAGCGGATGCCGACATCGCGCGCCAAAATGTCCGCGTTGTAATAGGGGCTGTTCGGGTCGACCGACAGGCGGTCCGGAAATTCGTCGCTCATGATTGTCTCGCTCATAACAGGGTCTCGATTTGCTGCCGCAATCCTTCCGGCCGCGCGGTCGGCGCGTAGCGCGCGATCACCTTGCCGGCACGGTCCACCAGGAATTTGGTGAAATTCCATTTGATGGAGGCCCCTAACAGGCCGGATTGCTGGCGTTTCAGGTACTCATACAGGGGATGCGCGTGCGCGCCATTGACGTCGATCTTTTCGAACAGCGGAAAGCTAACGTCGTAATTGCTCGAGCAGAACGCCTGGATCTCGGCTGCCTGCCCCGGCTCCTGCGCGCCGAACTGGTTACAGGGAAAACCCAGCACCGAGAAGCCGCGCGGCGACAGATCGCGATGCAGATCCTCAAGGCCACGATATTGCGGCGTGAAGCCGCATTTGCTCGCGGTGTTGACGATCAGCAGCACTTGGCCCTCGTAATGGCGCAGCGGCACCTCTTCACCGGCCAATGAGTTGGCCTTGAAATCGTAGATCGCAGACATCGCTAACCCACGGGGTCGATCGGCGACGGCGGCACGCCGCCCGCCTCGATCGCTTCGCCTGCGAGAAGACAAAGGTCCTCGCGATAGCGGCCGGAGACGATGTGCACGCCGACCGGGGCCTTGCCGACGAGACCGGTGGAGACCACGAGGCCCGGCAGGCCCATGAAGGGAATGGCGATCTGCGGCAGCTGCGCTTCCCAGACGCGCTCGAACGAGGCGTCGTCCTTGCGGTCGAGATGGTCGGGGAACGGCAGCTCGCCGGAGACCGGCGTCAGCACGACCGCATATTTTTCGAAGAACAGCATCCAATCGCGGGTCAGCGTGGCCCTGCGGGTCAGCGCCTGCGCGTAATTCGCCTGGTCCATCGGCGTGACCTTGGCGCGGTTGCCGCGCAGGCACGCCAGTGCGCCGGGATCGCCTTCGCGCTCCGCCATTGCAAGCTGAGCCTCATAGGCATCGCCGAGCCAGAGCTTGCGCTGCCACTCGACGGCTTCGCGCATCGGCGGGGTGTTCTCGATCACATCGACGGTCCAGCCGGCGCGCTCCAGGCGCTTGCCGGCGTCGGTCACCGCAGCCTTCACCTCAGGCGTGGCGGCAAGTCCGTCCGGGTTGAGGCAGAGCGCGGCGCGCTTCGGCCGCGCCGGGCCTTCCAGCGGCACCGGCACATACCAGGGATCGCGCACATCGCGCGCCGACATCGCGGCAAGGGAGATCCGCAAATCATTGACGGTGCGGGCCAGCGGTCCTGACACCGCCATGATCTGCGGCCCGATCGGGCGCTCCGGCAGCGCCGGGTTGAAGGCGGGAATGCGGCCGAGCGTCGGACGCAGGCCATGCACGCCACAGGCATAAGCGGGGTAGCGGATCGAGCCGGCGATATCGGTGCCATGGGCGATGTGGCCGATGCCGGCTGCGACCGCCGAGCCGGCGCCGCCGGACGAGCCGCCCGGCGTCAGCGAAGCGTCGCGGGGGTTCTTGGTGTCGCCATGGACCAGATTGCTGGTGAACCAGCGATAGGAGAAGGCCGGGCAATTGGTGCGGCCGAGCAGGACGGCGCCTGATTTGCGGAAATTGGCGACCACCGGATTGTCCTCGCGCGCGATCAAATCGCGCTGGAGCTTGAGGCCATTGGTGGTGGCAAAGCCTTCCTGGTCGACATTGGCCTTGATGGTGACGGGCACGCCGGCCAGCACGCCGGGGTCCTCGCCCCGCGCGATGGCGGCATCGACCGCATCAGCCTGCTTGAGCACGTCCTCGGGCCGGTGGTCGATCACGGCATTGAGCTTCGGATTGACGGCGTCCAGGCGGTCGAGGTCGGCCTTGGCGGCCTCGCTGGCGGACACTTTCCTTGATTTGACGAGGGTCGCTAGGTCGGCGGCCGACAGGCGCCAGAGGTCTTGCATGATTTGCTCCGTGTGACCGGCGTCTTTTAGCGCCGGGAACGCGGCAAAGCCATGCAGATTTCGCAGGGAGGAAGAGCGGGTTAGTGTCGCGTCGCCGACTGGTCCGGCATGTCCAGCAGCGCCTCGCTGAAGGGAAACTCCAGCACGATCTCGCCCTCGTCGTCGGTGACCTCGATGACCGCCTCGAGCAGGGCCGGCTGGGCGCCCTCGGATTTCACCACCTCCAGGATCATCTGGCGGGCGACCTCCCAGGCGCGGTCAGGGTTGCGCAGAACCTCGCCGTCGGGATCCACGATCAATTCATCGCCGATACGGGTGTTGAAGAAGTATTTGGGCATCACGAGATCCAGCTAGAGCCGCCTGTATCGGATTGAAAGCTGCACTGCACTCACAACTGCTTTATCGGGACAGGGTTCGCGACCGAATGCGCCAAGGGCAAGGCTGCATCACCAGAAGTGATGTTCCATAACATTTTTCGCGCCGCAACATGAGTTCGTCGGGAAGATTTCACTAGCGAACTTTTCAGCCCGCATTACTTTAACCGCTGGGCGGACACGTCCGAATTCGCAAAAATGGAGAGCCAAAATGGCCTGGAAAGCCCCGAAAATCGTCGAAGTGCCCTGCGGCATGGAAATCAACATGTATGTGAGCGCCACCCGCAAGTAAGCGGTCGGTGATTTGCGTTCTGCGCAGGTGGATCTTTCGGTCACAATAGGTTTCCGGAAGAGATCATCTTTGTCGACATCTGTGTCGGCCTGAGATCCACCTCGCGACGTTGCCTCCAGGAGACGGATCATGCTTCGCGTCGTCGTCCTGGGCGCCGCAGCCGGCGGCGGAGTGCCGCAATGGAATTGCGGCTGCGAGGGCTGCCGGGCAGCCCGTGCGAACGGACAAGAGCTTCAGCGAACCCAAGCCTCGGTCGCCTTCAGCGCCGACGGCGAGCACTGGTTCTTGATCAACGCCTCGCCCGATCTGCGCCATCAATTGAATGCCACGCCGCAGCTGCACCCCAAGGCGAGCGCCTTGCGCCATACGCCGATCGCAGGCGTTATTTTGACCAATGGCGAGGTGGATGCTGTCGCAGGTCTGCTCTCGATGCGCGAGGGCTCGCCATTCACGGTCTATGCGCATGAGAAGGTGCTGGCGATCCTGAAGGCCAACAGCATCTTCAATGTGCTCAACGAGAAGAATGTGCGGCGACAGCCGATCAATATCAACGAGCCGTTCGAGCCGCGGCTACCGGACGGCGCCCGCGCAGGCATCGAGGTGCTGCCCTTCGCAGTGTCAGGCAAATCGGCCTGGTATCTGGAGGGCAAGGCCCATCCGGGCGGCGACACCGGCGACGGCGATACGCTGGGCCTGAAGATCACGGACAAGTCGACCGGCAAGTGCTTCACCTTCATCGCCGCCTGCGCCGAGGTTACCGATGCGCTGAAGGCCGAGATCGACGGCGCCGCGCTGGTGTTCTTCGACGGCACGGTCTGGCAGGATGACGAGATGATCAGGTGCGGGCTCGGCCACAAGACCGGCAAGAGTATGGGTCATGTCGCGATGTCCGGTCACGACGGCGCGATCGCGCGACTGGCCGATCTCAGTATCGAAAGGAAGATGTTTCTGCATATCAACAACTCGAATCCGGCCCTGTTGCCCGGCTCGCCCGAGCGCAAGGCCGCTGAAGCGGCGGGCTGGCAGATACCTGCCGACGGAACGGAGATCGTGCTGTGAATGCCGCGTCCATGACTGGCAAGACACTGACTGGCAAGACACTGACTGGAATGACTGCGCTCTCCGTCGGCAAGGACATCACGCTCAACTCCGCCGAGGAGCTCGAGGCGACGCTGCGCCATATCGGCGCGACGCGCTATCACAGCCTGCATCCGTTCCATAAGCTCCTGCACGGCGGCAAGCTGAAAAAAGGCCAGGTGCAGGCCTGGGCACTGAACCGCTACTATTACCAGAGCACGATCCCGATAAAGGACGCGGTGGTGATCTCGCGCTTCCGCGACCGCGCCACGCGGCTGGAATGGCGTCACCGCATCGAGGACCATGACGGCGATATCGGCAGCGAGGGCGGCATCGAACGCTGGCTCAAGCTGACCGAAGGCCTCGGGCTCGACACCGCCTACGTGGAATCCACCGAAGGCATCTTGCCGGCGACGCGGTTCGCCGTGGAGGCCTATGTGCACTACTGCCGCGAGAAGAGCCCGCTGGAGGCGATCGCTTCCTCGCTGACCGAATTGTTCGCACCGAACCTGCACGAAGAGCGCATCTCCGGCATGCTGGAGCACTACGACTTCGTCAATCCTGACATCATGAGCTACTTTAGGCGACGCCTGGCGCAGGCGCCGCGCGATGCCGGCTTTGCGCTCGACTATGTCAAGGCGCATGCCACGACGCCGGAGCAGCGCGCGCAGGTCTGCAACGCGCTGATCTTCAAGACCAACGTGCTGTGGGTGCAGCTGGATGCGCTACAGCACGCTTATGTCGAAGGTCACATTCCGCCGGGCGCGTTCGTGCCCGAAACGAGCTGAAGGACAAGAGCAATGGCCGGGCCGCGTCACATCAGCGTCAGCGAGGCAAGCCGCCCGGTGCTGCCGCGGCATGCCAAGCTGAAATACGACGAGACGCGCAAGGTCTGGGTGATCCTGGCGCCGGAACGCGTGCTGGCGCCTGACGAGATCGCGGTCGAGGTCTTGCAGCTCTGCGACGGCAAGCGTAGCGTCGGCGAGGTATCCGACCAGCTGGCGGCGAAATACGCCGCCCCGCGCGAGGCGATCCTGGCCGACGTCATCGTCATGCTGCAGGATCTCGCCGACAAGGGCTTTCTGACCGAGGCCCGGGAGAAGACGCCATGAGCGATGTGCTCCCAATCATTCCGCCTGATGCCAGCGACAGTCTCGCGGTGCTGGAGAAGAGCCGCTCGACGGCGGAGACGTTTGGCATTCCGCTCGCCGTGCTGCTCGAGATCACCCACCGCTGCCCGCTGCAATGCCCCTACTGTTCAAACCCGGTCGAGCTCGATCGCTCCGGCAACGAACTCACCACCGAAGAATGGAAGAAGGTACTGAGCGAGCTCGCCGAGATCGGCGTGCTCCAGGTGCATTTCTCCGGCGGCGAGCCGACGGCGCGGAAAGACCTCGTCGAGCTGGTCAAGCATGCCAGCGACGCCGGGCTCTACACCAACCTGATCACCTCGGCCGTGCTGCTGACGCGCGAAAAGCTCAGCGCGCTTGCGGATGCCGGGCTCTGCCATGTGCAGATCTCGTTCCAGGGCATCGAGGAAGGCCTCGCCGACCGCGTTGCCGGCTACAAAGGCGGCCACCGCAAGAAGCTCGAAGTGGCAAAGTGGACGCGCGAGCTGGACCTGCCGCTCACCGTGAATGCGGTGATGCATCGCCAAAACCTGCACCAGCTCCCTGATATCATCCAGATGGCGGTCGATCTCGACGCCGACCGGCTCGAGGTCGCCAATGTCCAGTACTATGGCTGGGCACTGAAGAACCGGGCCGCCCTGATGCCGACGCTCGCGCAGCTCGAGGAGTGCACCCGCCTGGTCGAGGAGGCGCGCGAGCGGCTGAAGGGCACACTCGCGATCGACTACGTCGTGCCTGATTATTACGCGCTGCGTCCGAAGAAATGCATGGGCGGCTGGGGACGGCAGTTCTTCAACATCTCGCCGGCCGGCAAGGTACTGCCGTGTCATGCCGCCGAGAGCATCGCCGGGCTCGATTTCTTGTCCGTGCGCTCCAATCATTCGATCGCCTGGATCTGGCAGAACTCGGACGCCTTCAACCGCTATCGCGGCACCGGCTGGATGAAGGAGCCGTGCAAGTCTTGCGAATTCCGCGAGATCGATTTCGGCGGCTGCCGCTGCCAGGCCTTTGCGTTGACCGGCGATGCCGCCAACACCGATCCCGCCTGCGCGCTGTCGCCGCTGCACGAGACCATCTTCAAAGAGGCGGAGCGCGAGGCCGAGGGCGAGACCAGCCGCTTCCTCTATCGCAATTTTGCCGGCGGCACTCTGGAATCCGAGAATGGTGCCTGACGCCGACGCGGCCGCATCCGCCAGACGCGCCGATCCCTTTGCGCCGCTGACCTCTGAAATGTTGGATGTCGGCGACGGCCACGAGCTCTATGTCGAGAGCGTCGGCCGCGCCGATGGCATTCCCGCGATCTATCTGCATGGCGGCCCCGGCAGCGGCTGTCAGCCCGATCATCGGCGGCTGTTCGATCCCGAGCGGATGCATGCGGTGCTGTTCGACCAGCGCGGTTGCGGCCGCAGCCGTCCCAAGGGATCGCGCGAGCATAACACGACCGCGCATCTGATTGCGGACATGGAGAAGGTCCGGGAAAAATTCGGCTTCACACGCTGGATTGTGGTCGGCGGCTCCTGGGGCGCGACACTGGCGCTGGCTTATGCCCAGGCCCATCCCGCGCGCGTCTCCGGCATCGCACTTCGCGCGACTTTTCTCGGCACGCGGGAGGAAGTCGTAACGGGTTTCACCTCGCGCCTCTCGCAATTCTATCCCGCGCTCTACGAGGATTTTCTCAGCGTGCTGCCGCTGGAGGAACGCGGGCATCCGGTGGAATCCTATTGGCGCCGCATTCTCGATGCCGATCCTGCGGTGCATGGTCCGGCTTCGCGCGCCTGGCACGATACCGAGCGCGCTTTATCCGAGCACAAGGCGGCCAAGACGCGGCTAGACCTGGCGTCACTGAATGTCTGGCGGACATTGCCGGCGACGCCGTTCATGGAAGCGCACTATTTCGTCAACAATTCCTTCATGAACGAAGACCAGCTGTTGCGAAACGCGGGCCGCCTCAACGACATTCCCGGCATCGTCGTGCAGAGCCGCTACGATTTGTTGTGCCCGCCTGAGACATCGCAGGCACTGGCGAAAGTTTGGCCGGGTTCCGAGATTCGGATCGTAGAAGAAGCCGGGCATTCGCTCTATGATACCGGCGTGAGGGACGCAGTCATGAAGTCGATCGCCGACCTCGCGTCGAAGGCCGCGCGTTAACGCGCGCGAAAAAGGACAAGAACAATGCCGCTCGCTGGGACAGGCATGCTGCTGACGTCGATGAACATCGACGCTTCAGATGAAGCCGATTTCAATCGCTGGTACGATCGCGAGCATCTGGAAGAGCGCGTCGCGATCGAGGGCTTTCTCGAAGCCCGGCGCTATGTCGCGCACGCCGCCAATCCCAAATATCTCTCGCTGTACTCGACCGCGACTCTCGACGTGCTCAACAGTCCCGCCTATCGCGCGCGGCTCGCCAACCAGACCGAATGGTCGCGGCGGACCATGGCGCATTTCAAGGACATGCTGCGCGTGGTCGCGCGCATCACCATCAGCAAGGGCACTGGCCGCGGCGCCGCGCTCGGCCTGGTGAGGCTGCGTCCCACAGCCGGCAATGCCGGCGCATGGCGTGGTGCACTGCAAGAGAAGCTCGCGCCTGGGAATCGCGAAGGCATCATCTCCATGCATCTGCTCGAGAGCGAGCCGGAATTGTCGGGCGCAACGGCGGACATTCCAGCGGCGCGCAACGAAGGTGCGCGCGACTGGTTCGTGCTGATCGACGGCACGCATGTCGGCGCCGTCTCGACCGTCATCGCCGAGCGCTTCACCGGCCCTGCTGCCACGCCTTTCCCGCTGCCGGTCTCGGTCGGCACTTACTGCCTGATGTGGGACCTCGCGAAAAGCGACATCGCGCAAAGCTGAAGCGCCTCTGCATCGCAACATATTGCACCGCACCCATCTCGCGCGTGGCGTTAATGCTGTCTGCGCGCGGCTCCCATGAAAGAGGGGAAGCGCGAAAATTTGCCGTTGTACTTCGGACCGGTTCTAATAAGCTAACCCAATGACGTTATTCACAAACCAGATCGCCGCGCGTTAAGCGTTCGCAAAGCTCAAGAAAAGGCCGCCGGGTCTTTGAGCCTGCGCGGACAGGGTAGGAATGAAACCGACCGATATCGCGGCCCCCGACTACTTTCACAAAGTGGTCGATTGCCAGTGGGCCTGTCCTGCGCACACCCCGGTTCCCGAATACATCCGACTGATTGCACAAGGCCGCTACAGCGACGCCTACATGATCAATTGGAAATCGAACGTGTTTCCCGGAATTCTGGGACGCACCTGCGATCGTCCATGCGAGCCGGCATGCCGGCGCGGACGCGTCGAAGAGACGCCGGTCGCGATCTGCCGCCTGAAGCGCGTCGCCGCGGACTTCAAGGATGACATCAAGCAGCGCCTGCCACATCCTACGGCAAAAAACGGCAAGCGCGTCGCGTTCGTCGGCGGTGGACCGGCGTCGCTGACGGTGGCGCGCGACCTTGCGCCGCTCGGCTATCACTGCACCGTGTTCGACGGCGATCCGGAAGCCGGCGGCATGATGCGGACGCAAATCCCGAAATTCCGCCTGCCCAACTCCGTGATCGACGAGGAGACCGGTTACATTCTGGGTCTCGGCGTCGAGTTTAGAGGCGGCCACCGTATCGAGAGCATGAAGGCGCTGCTCGCGGAGAAATACGACGCGATCTTCGTCGGCTCCGGCGCGCCGCGCGGCCGCGAGCTCGACATTCCCGGTCGCAAGGAAGCAGCCGCCAACATCCATATCGGCATCGACTGGCTGTCGTCGGTGTCGTTCGGCCACACCGACAGAATAGGCAAGCGCGTGATCGTGCTCGGCGGCGGCAACACAGCGATGGATTGCTGCCGCACCGCGCGCCGGCTTGGCGGCGAGAGCGTCAAGGTGGTCGTCCGCTCCGGCTTCGAGGAGATGAAGGCCTCGCCCTGGGAGAAGGAAGACGCGATCCATGAGGACATTCCGATCCTCAACTACATGGTCCCGGTGGAATTCAAGCATGTCGCCGGAAAACTTATCGGTGTCACCTTCCAGAAGGTGAAGGCCGAATACGACGCAAAGGGCCGGCGCAACTTGGTGCCGTCGGGCGAGCCGGACGAGACGATCACCTGCGACGACGTGCTGGTCGCAGTCGGCCAGGAGAACGCCTTCCCCTGGATCGAGCAGGATTGCGGCATCGAGTTCGACAAATGGCACATGCCCAAGGTCGATCCGAAAACCTTCGTCTCGACCAATCCGAAGGTGTTCTTCGGCGGCGACGCCGCGTTCGGCCCGAAGAACATCATCTGGGCCGTGGCGCAGGGCCACGACGCCGCGCTGTCGATCCACAAGCTGCTCTCGGGCGAGGATATCACCGAGCGGCCGCTGCCGGAGGTGCATGTCTCCTCGCAGAAGATGGGCATCCATGAATGGAGCTATGACAACGACATCTCCAACGACAAGCGCTTCAAGGTGCCGCATCGCGACAAGGTGGTCGCGCTGAAAGACATCCGCACCGAGGTCGAGCTTGGCTACGACGTCAAGCTCGCGCTCGGCGAGGCGCATCGTTGCCTGAACTGCGACGTCCAGACAGTGTTCTCGACCTCGCTCTGCATCGAATGCGATGCCTGCGTCGACATTTGTCCGATGGATTGCATCACCTTCACGCAAAATGGCGAGGAAGACGATCTGCGCCATCGCCTGAAGGCGCCCTCGCCGCATCCAGACCAGGACCTCTACGTCTCCACGGACCTCAAGACCGGGCGCGTGATGGTCAAGGACGAAGACGTCTGCCTGCATTGCGGGCTGTGCGCCGAGCGCTGTCCCACCGGTGCCTGGGACATGCAGAAATATTTCATCGAGATGACTTACGCAGGTTCGACATGTCCGACAAAAAGCCGATCAGCAGCGTAAACGACTTCGTCGTCCGTTTCGCCAACGTCAACGGCTCAGGCTCGGCCAGCGCCAACGAGATGTTCGCGCGCGCGATCCTGCGCCATGGCGTGCCGGTGTCTCCGCGCAACATCTTCCCCTCCAACATCCAGGGCCTGCCGACCTGGTATGAGGTGCGGGTGACGGAGGACGGCCATCTCGGCGCCCGCGGCGGCGTCGACCTGATGGTGGCGATGAATCCGCAGACCTGGGACAAGGACGTCGCCGGCATCGAGCCCGGCGGCTATCTGTTCTACGATTCCACCAAACCGATGCCGTCGACCAAATTCCGCGACGACATCACCGTGATCGGCGTGCCGCTCACCGCGATCACAAACTCGACCTACACTGATCCGCGACAGCGCCAGCTGTTCAAGAATATCATCTATTTAGGCGCGCTGTCAGCGCTGCTCGAGATGGACCCGAAGCTGATCGAGCAGCTGATCGGCGAGCAGTACAAGGGCAAGGAGAAGCTGCTCTCCTCCAACGTCCACGCGCTGCATCTCGGCCGCGACTGGGCGCTGCAAAATTTAAAGTGCCCGATCGGGCTCAGGGTGAAGAAGTCCGACAAGGTCGGCGACCGCATCTTCATCGAGGGCAACAGCGCAGCCGCGCTCGGCGCCGTCTATGGCGGCGCCACTATCTGCGCCTGGTATCCGATCACGCCGTCCTCGTCGGTGGCCGAAGCCTTCACCAGCCATTGCAAGAAGTATCGACACGATCCGGAGACGGGCAAGGCGAAGTACGCGATCGTGCAGGGCGAGGACGAGCTGGCTTCAATCGGGATCGTCATTGGCGCCTCCTGGAACGGCGCCCGCGCCTTCACCGCGACCTCCGGCCCCGGCATCTCCTTGATGACCGAGTTCATCGGCCTCTCATACTTTGCCGAGATCCCGGCCGTGATCATGAACATCCAGCGCGCCGGTCCCTCGA
The DNA here is from genome assembly GCF_016599855.1 of Bradyrhizobium diazoefficiens. Lineage (NCBI taxonomy): Bacteria > Pseudomonadati > Pseudomonadota > Alphaproteobacteria > Hyphomicrobiales > Nitrobacteraceae > Bradyrhizobium > Bradyrhizobium diazoefficiens. The sequence continues at coordinate 5,883,472 of NZ_CP067041.1, forward strand.
CGGGCATGCCGACCCGCACCCAGCAATGCGACATCATCGCCTGCGCCTACGCTTCGCACGGCGACACCAAGCATGTGCTGCTGTTCCCGGAAGACCCGGCCGAAGCCTTCGAGTTCGCGGCCGCCGCCTTCGATCTCGCCGAGCGGCTCCAGACCACGATCTTCCTGATGCTCGATCTCGACATCGGCATGAACCACCGGCTGTGTCGTCCGCTGAAGTGGGACGACGCCCGGCAGTATGACCGCGGCAAGGTGATGACCGCGGAGATGCTGGAAGAGGGCCGCGACTTCGGCCGCTATCTCGACGTCGACGGCGACGGCATCCCGTACCGCACCTATCCCGGCACGCACCCAACCAAGGGCTCCTTTTTTACCCGCGGCACCTCCCGTGATCGCTACGCGCGTTATTCCGAGGAAGGCACGGTCTACGCCGACAACATGCAGCGGCTGGTGCGCAAATTCGAGACCGCGCAAGATCTCGTGCCGCGGCCGCTCCAGGCCAACGCGGAACGGCCGACCAAATATGGTGTGATCTATTTCGGCTCGACGTCGCCGGCGATGGACGAAGCGATCGGGCTATTGGAAGCGCGCGGGCATCAGCTCGACCGTCTGCGCATCCGCGCCTTCCCGTTCCATTCCAGCGTCGCGAGCTTCCTCGCCGAGCACGACTTCGTCTATGTGGTCGAGCAGAACCGCGACAGCCAGCTGCGTCAACTCATCGTCAATGAGAACGGCATCGATCCGGTGCGGCTGGTGCCCATCGTGCACTATGACGGCACTCCGATCACCGCCCGCTACATCGCAAAAGCCATTGGCGACCACCAGGATCACCTCAAGGTGACCCCGCTCCGCAAGGCCGTGTCATGACCTATATTGCCAAGCCGAAATTCCATCATCCGGGCCTCAAGAAGAACGAGCTCGGCTACACCCATCGCGACTACGAGGGCAAGATCTCGACGCTATGTGCCGGCTGCGGCCACGACTCGATCACGGCCTCGATCATCGAGGCCTGCTACGAGCTCTCGATCGAGCCGCACCGCGTGGCCAAGATCTCCGGCATCGGCTGCTCGTCGAAGACGCCGGACTATTTCCTCGGCAATTCGCACGGCTTCAACTCGGTGCACGGCCGCATGCCCAGCGTCCTCACCGGCGCCAATCTCGCCAATCGCGACCTGATCTATCTCGGCGTATCCGGCGACGGCGACTCCGCCTCGATCGGCTTCGGCCAGTTCGCGCATTCGATCCGGCGCGGCGTCAACATGACCTATATCGTCGAGAACAACGGCGTGTACGGCCTGACCAAGGGCCAGTTCTCGGCCACCGCCGACCGCGGCTCGAAGAGCAAGAAGGGCGTCACCAACACCGACAACGCTATCGACCTCGTCGCCATCGCGCTGCAGCTCGGCGCAACCTTCGTCGCGCGCTCGTTCTCCGGCGACAAGAGCCAGCTGGTACCGCTGATCGCGGCCGCGATCGGCCACAAGGGCGCGTCCTTCATTGACGTGATCAGCCCCTGCATTGCCTTCAACAACCACGCCGGCTCGACCAAGAGCTTCGATTATGTCCGCGAGCACAACGACGCGGTGAACCGGCTCGATGTGCTGGTCGGCCGCGATCCCATCGCCGTCGATTACGCGCCGGGCACGGTGCAGGTGGTCGAGCAGCACGATGGCAGCAAGATCGCGCTGCGCAAGATCGACGCCGATTACGATCCGCATGACCGGCTCGGCGCTCAGACCTTCCTCGCAAAGCATGCCGCCAAGGGCCAGATCGTCACCGGTCTCCTCTACGTCGACCCTGACGCCGAAGATCTGCACGCCCATCTCAACACGGTCGAGACGCCGCTCAACGCGCTGGAAGCGGACACGCTCTGCCCGGGCTCTGCGGTGCTGGACAAGATCAACGCCAGCCTGCGATGATCATTTGCCGCGCTGAGATGGCTGCCTGACGCGTACGGTGATCTTCTCCGACACGACGGGCGGATCGAACGGATAGTGCTTGGCATCGCCCAGCACCAGTTGAAGGGTGTGGGTTCCGGGCGGAAGCTCCAGAACCGTTTCGGTCTGCCCTGCGCCGAAATGCAGATGCGACTTGTCCTGCGGGATCGGCTCCTTCGGATCGACGGGGTCCTTGACGTCGACCAGCAGATGGTGATGACCGGCGTTCTGATAATCGTCGCCAGCATGCGTTACGCCCATATTGCGCAGGCCGAACCGGACCAGGAATTCGCCGCGCACTTTCTGCCCGTCATGCGGGGTGATGAAATATACCTTTGCGTCCTTGGGGGCGGTCTTGCCCTGCGAATGAGCTGCGCCCGGGAGCAATGCGAGCGCTGCCGTCAGGGCAACGCAGCGGAGGATTTGCATCAAACCGACTCCAGCACTTAAGGACTGAGTGCGACGCGGAATCCATGCGTCGGATAACGAACATTGGTATCGTAACTGTCGCGGTTCGCCGGCCGCACGTATCGTGCATCGTTCTTCCACGACCCCGAGCGCAGAACATGGGAGAAGCAGTCTCCGCCGGTCCACGCCGAGCCGTCGCCGGGCGCACCCTGATAGGTCCGGTGCCAGCAGTCCTCCACCCACTGGTCGACGCCACCGCCCATGTCGTACAGCCCGAACGGATTCGGCCTGAAGCTGCCGACCTTCCCCGGCTGCTCAGCCGCGAGATCACCACAATCCTTGCACGCGGCCATGCCCGGCTGGAGCTTGTCACCCCACCAATATTTGCTCTGCGTTCCGCCGCGCGCCGCATATTCCCATTCGGCCTCGCTCGGAAGCCGGTACGGCTTCTTCGCCGCCTGGGAGAGATAGGCCACATATTGTTGCGCGTCGGTCCAGCTCACATTGCTGACCGGCGCATCGTCCTTGCCGGTGGCGGTGAAGGAGCACGCCTTCGCAGCGGCGCATTCGTTCCACTCCTGCACCGTCACCGGATATTTGCCGATCGAGAACGGCTTGATCGTGACCTGGTGGACCGGGCGTTCCGTCGGATCATCATTGCTTCCCATGGCGAAGCTGCCGCCGCGAATGGCGACCATCTCGGGTTCGCGGAGCGGCGTCGCCGACGGGCTGGGGGTCGGTGCGGGCGACGGAGGGGCAGACGCCAACGATGGGGATGGCTGCGGGGTCTGCGTCGCCGCTTCGCGCGGCGGAGGCTGCGGGCTCGGTGTTGGGGCCGGCGCAACGGAGGGCGCGGCAGCCTGCTCGCCCACCCTGCCCGGCGGCTGCGCCAGCAGATACCACAGCACGCCGGCAGCAATGACCAGCACCGTGATGCTCAGAAGAAAGATCAGGATATTCTCGCGCCGGCCGCGAGTCCTGCCGACCGCATCTGCGTCCGGCAGCACGCGATAGACGCGTACGGGATCGGTGATGTTCTTGACCTTGCGATCGCCGAGCGACTCATAGCCACAGACGACCTTGTGCTTGATCTGCTCATAGATCGCGCCTGAAATATAGACTTGGCCGGGCTCCGCGATGCCTTCGATGCGTGTGGCGATGTTGACGCCGTCGCCGTAAATATCGTCCGCGTCAACGATGACGTCACCGAGATTGACACCGATGCGGTACTCGATGCGCGAGTCTCTTGAAAGCGAAGCGTTGCGGCCTATCAGATTTTGCTGAATGACGATGCTGCGTCGCACGGCCTCGACGGGGCTGTCAAAGATGGCGATGAAGCCGTCACCTGTCGTCTTGACCAGCTTGCCGTGGTGCTCGGCGATGCTCGGCTCGATCAGGTCTCGCTCGATCCTCTTGACGCGCGCATGCGTGCCCTCCTCGTCGGCCTCCATCAAGCGACTGTAGGAAGCTATGTCGCCGACGATGATCGCTGCAAGACGGCGGGGCATTGCGCCGCGCGAAGGCGGCTCACCCTGATTTCCGGATCTGAAGTTGCGAATTTCGCCCATTCCGGGGACTCCACAAACTTGCAAGAGGCCCCCCAGCCTACTGCTCCGAAAAGCAGCCGTCTGTGAAAGCTATCACATTGATCGACCGGGACAATGTCGAAGCACACAACGGTATCGAAGTCCGGAGGGCCAAGGCGCTAAATCGATTGAACCTTCTTGACCAGACCAGCGACCAACGCCCCGCATGGAACCGCCGCCTTGCTCCTCTCCGCGATGAGCATATCAGGGACTTGCGTGCGTGAACGAAGCGCAACTGGCCCGCGTCTAGAGCGTTTCACGATTTAGCGGAAGCGTAACCTGCGTTGGCGAAATAGTTGCTGCATTCGCGGGGCTGGATAGTTGTGACAAGGTCACCGATGTGACGCCAAGTGTCTTCGAGGGTGCGCTTCTGGGCGATGCGCATCCAATGCTTGATCTCGGCAAAGGCCTGCTCGATCGGGTTGAGGTCTGGTGAGTAAGGCGGCAGGTACCAGAGCCTGGCGCCGGCGCCGCGGATGATGCGGCGCAGAGCGACCGACTTATGGCTGCCGAGATTGTCCATGATGACGATGTCACCGGGCTTGAGAACCGGGACGAGTTGCTGTTCGACATAAGCTCGGAAGCACTCGCCGTTGATCGGTCCGTCGAAGACGCAAGGGGCCGTGAGGCCATTGCAGCGCAGAGCACCGAGAAAAGTCAGCGTTCGCCAGTGGCCGTGCGGGGCAAAACCTCGTACTCGCTCGCCCTTCGGTCCCCATCCGCGCAGCGGGGCCATGCTGGTTTTGATCCAGGTCTCGTCGATGAAAACCAGGCGCTGGGGATCCAAGCTGGCCTGCCATGATCGCCAGCGTCGCCGCCGACGTGCGACGTCAGCGCGAGCTTGCTCGAGGGCGAACAGCGTTTTTTTTGAATCGCAGTCCTTCGCGCCGCAGGAATGTCCAGACCGCATTGTGCGAGACCTTGACCCCGCGCGCGGCGAGTTCGTCCTTCAGCTTGTGCAGCGTCAGATGCGGTGTCTGGCGGATCCGCTCTTTGATGAAAGCGCGGTGTGGTTCCAGCACCGGCTTGCGGTGCCCGCCCATTTTGCCTGGGCTCACCGAGCCGGTCGCCCGATAGCGCTGCGACCACTTCACCACCGAGGACACCGCAACACCAAACCGTGCGGCCACCGAACGGCAGCTCTCGCCAGCTGCCACCGCCGCCACCACTCGCTCTCGCAGGTCATTGGACAGAGGTCGGCTCATCAGATGCTGGCCTCCAGCCCAGCCAGCATCTTGAATCACAAACCGCCCCTCAGGGGAATCCCTTCCGATTCAGCCTAGCCATGAATCGCTCTAACAACCAACAGCTCCGTCTTGGCGGGGCAAAGGTTCTCACGCGCTCGAGGCCGTCATGAAGCTCGCTCTGTTTGCTGCGCTCACCGTGGTTGCGTTGGCCGGCGTCGGCCATACCGAAGAGGCCGACGACATCCGCGAGGCCAACAAGACTGAGGCTGATACCTTCAACGCGCGGATGTATGCGGGCGCGCCCGGCAACACGGCCTATGCCTGCTTCGTCCGGCGCTACGATGCCGAGCATCTGGCGCTGCATCCGAAGCAGAAGGTCGCGTCGATGAAGCTGCTGGTCTCGGCCGAGACCGATCCGGAGGACAAGCAGCTCCACAATTCCTTCCGGCTCGGCTTCCGCTATCGCCACCGCAGCGGCGATTTCGACTCCAGCGGCTCCTGTCACCACACCGTGCTCACCAAGGAAGGCAACGAGGTCCGGCTTGGCTGCGGCGTCGACTGCGAGGGCGGCGGCATCGGCCTCGCGCTGTCGAGGGACGACAAGTCCGCCATCGTGCGGCTGGCGAGCGTCAGGGTCTGGCTGCACAACAAGCCGGATGAAGACGCCGAGCGGTCGCTGGTTGCAGACAGCGACGATGGGATCTTTCGCCTTGACCGGGCCGACAACAGCGAGTGCGCAGCGCTCGTGACCGACCGCAAGGAACTCGCAGCGCTCCGCCACAAATGATATGTCTCCGGCAAACTCGGGCGCAATTGAAGGAGATCGCCATGAACCGCCGGAACATCTTGTGGAGCACCGTCTCGGCGCTGGGCGCGGCGTTTGCCGCCTCGCGCGCCAAGGCTGCGGCCGACGCCACGCCATCGAGCAAGCCGAAGGTCGTCTATCACCTCAGCGACGCCGACAAGGTCAATTTCGTGCTCGGCAACATCCAGAACCACATCGACGGCGGCGGCGGCCCCGACTACGTCACCATCGCGCTGGTGGTCCACGGGCCGGCGTTGAAAGCGTTCCATTGGGCGCAGGCCAATCCTGATGTCAGCCGGCGGATCGGCGACTTTTCCAAGGACGGCGTCGAGCTCGCCGCCTGTGGCAACACGATGAAGGCGCAGAACATCACGCTGAAGGATCTGCTGCCGGGGTTCGTGAGCGCGGAAAAAGGCGGCGTGGTTCGTTTGGCCGAGCTGCAGTCGCACGGATATCTGTATTTGCGGCCGTGAGACTCGCGCGAGGTGCCGCCACAGTCTCGTCATTGCGAGCGTAGCGAAGCAATCCAGTCCGTCCCCGGGGACGGGCTGGATTGCTTCGTCGCAAGGGCTCCTCGCAATGACGGCGGAGTGCGTGACCCCCCGCTCATCTCCATTCCACTTGACTTACCCATAACTCTGCGGTTATGGGTTGATTCATAACCACCGAGTTATGGATCCCATGTCCGCCGCACACAACCTCCTGTTCAGGACGCTCGCCGACCCCACAAGGCGGGCGATCTTCGAGCGGCTGTGCCGCGAGGGCGAGCAGACGGTCGGGGCACTGACGGCACGATCGGGCGTTTCACAGCCGGCGGTCTCAAAACATCTCGGCGCGCTCAAACAGGCCGGCTTGGTGCGTAACCGCCACGAAGGCCGCCAGACCCATTACAGCGCGCAGCCCGGCGCGCTCAATCCGCTGATCGACTGGACCGGCCAGATGGCGGGCTTCTGGCAGAACCGGCTCGATGCGCTCGACGATCTCCTGAAGAGGATGGACCAATGACTGAGGCAGCGACCGAAACACGTTCCGTAGTCATCGAGCGCGAATTTGCCTATCCGCCGGAGCGGCTGTGGCGCGCACTGACCCAGCCGCATCTGATCGAGGAATGGTTGATGAAGAACGACTTCAAGCCCGAAATCGGTCACCGCTTTAACCTGCGCGGCGAATGGGGCGGCGTGCTGGATTGCGAGGTGCTCGCCATCGAGCCGCAGCGCATCCTCGCCTACACCTGGAATTTCACGCATGAGGACGCGGCCTACGACCTCAAGAGCGTGGTGACGTTCACGCTCACCCCGCAAGGCGCCGGCACGCATCTGCGCGTTGAACAGGCCGGCTTCCGCCCCACCCAGAAGCAGGCCTATGGCGGCGCGCATGCCGGCTGGAAGCAGTTTTTCACCAAGCTCGACGAGCTGCTGGCGCGGGCGGAGTGACCGCCATAGCTCCGCCTGATATCCATCCAATCATCTCAAGGGAGGTTTCATTGAACGGGAATATGTGGATCCGGCAGATCCATCGCTGGCTGTCGATCGCCTTCACGCTAGCCGTCATCGCCAACATCGTCGCGCTGACCATGCAGATCCAGGCCACATGGATCGGGCTGTTGGCCTTCGTGCCGCTGATTCCGTTGCTCGCGACCGGGCTCTATTTGTTCGCGTTGCCTTATGTCAGCCGTCGCAGCAACGCGTGAACGAGGCGAGCGCATGAAGAAAGCGGTGACCGCCAAGAAGAGCAGCGTGAAGGACGCGGATGGTCCCTCGCCCTCAAAACTGATCGACGGCAGGATCAGGGAACTCGGCGACTGGCGCGGCGAAATGCTGAAGCGCATCCGCGAGCTGATCAGGGAGGCCGATCCTGACGTGGTCGAGGAATGGAAATGGCGCGGCGTTCCCGTGTGGGAGCACGACGGCATCATCTGCACCGGCGAGACTTACAAGACCATCGTGAAGCTGACCTTTGCCAAGGGCGCGGCGCTGGCCGACCCGGCCGGCCTGTTCAATTCCAGCCTGGACGGCAATGTGCGGCGCGCGATCGATATTCCCGAGGGAGCGAAGATCAACGAAAAGGCGTTGAGGGCGCTGATCCGCGCGGCGGTGGAGCTGAATGTGTCCAAGGCGAAGAAGCCGGCGAAGCGATCGACTTAGAGTGCTCTGGGTCGATGCAAATTCTTGGTGGCGCCCAGAGCAAGCGCCTCGTCCTTCGAGACGACCGCTTCGCGGTCTCCTCAGGATGAGGCTAAGCAGCATCTTTGTCTGTCGAAACTGCAGCCGCACACTCCGTCTTCATCCTGAGGGCCCGCCAAAGGCGGGCGTCTCGAAGGATGGGCCGCGGACGAGCTATCCGCCAGGCAGATGCTTTAGGAGCTGTCAGCAGCCTCAGGCCGCCTCAGGCCACCGCTGCCGGGATCGGGCGCGGGCTGACGACATATTCGCGCAGCACCTTGTCGTTGGCGTCGACCTCGATCAGCGCGACGTCGTAGGTCCAGAGATCGGCCAGATGCTGCAGCACCCGCTTGGCATCGGTCTCGTTGAGCTGCGAGCCCTTGATGACGCGGTGGTGCAGGATCAGCCTGCGGTCGCCGGAGAGATCGACGTCGACCACCTCGATATTGGCGTCGATGTAGCCGACATCGTGCTGCCGCGCCAGCTCGCGCCGGACGCGGCGGAAGCCGCGATCGTCGTGGATGGCATCGACCCGGATGCCGGCGCGCTCTTCGGGATCATCGTGCAGATGGAACATGCGGAAGTGCCGCATCAGTTTCGGGCTGAGGAACTGGCCGATGAAACTTTCGTCACGATAATTGGCCCAGACGTCGCGCAGCACGCCCATCACGTCGTTTTTGCCGGCGATATCAGGGAACCACTCGCGGTCCTCGTCTTCCGGCCGCGTGACGATGCGCTCGATATCCTGCATCATTGCGAAGCCGAGCGCATAGGGGTTGAAGCCGGAGAAGCGCTGATCGTCGAATTCGGGCTGGAACACCACATTAGTGTGCGATCCCAGGAATTCGAGGAAGTTGCCGTCGGTGATGCGGCCCTGCTGATGCAGATGGGTCATGATACGATAGTGGACGTAGGTCGCCGTCCCCTCGTTCATCACCTTGGTCTGGCTCTGCGGATAGAAATATTGCGCGATGTGGCGGACGATGCGCAAAAGCTCGCGCTGCCAGGGGGCGAGCCGCGGCGCGCTCTTCTCCAGGAAATAGAGCAGGTTTTCCTGCGGCAGGCCAAGCAGCTTGCGGCGCCGTTCGAGAGAAATCGCGGACCGGGTCTTCGAGGCCCCCTTGGGCACGGTGCGCCAGAGGTCGTTGAACACTTCCTCCTCGTGCTGGCGGCGACGGCCGGCACGCTTCTCTTCTTCGCGCAAATCCAGCTTCTTCTTGCCGGGATAGCGGTCGATGCCGTGCGACATCAACGCGTGCGCCGCGTCCAGCGTGCGCTCGACCTCGACGCGGCCGTAGCGCTCCTCACACTGCATGACGTAATTCTTGGCGAAATCCAGATAGTCCAGAATGCCCTCGGCATCGGTCCACTGCTTGAACAGATAATTGTTCTTGAAGAAGTGGTTGTGGCCGAAGGCGGCGTGCGCGATCACCAGCGTCTGCATCGTCGCCGTGTTCTCCTCCATGAGATAGGAGATGCAGGGCGAGGAGTTGATCACGATTTCGTAGGCAAGGCCCATCAGGCCCTTGCGATAGGACGCCTCGTGAAACGCGAAGTGCTTGCCGAACGACCAGTGCTTGTAGAACAGCGGCATGCCGACGGACGAATAGGCGTCCAGCATCTGCTCGGCGGTGATCACCTCGATCTGGTTCGGGTAGACGTCGAGCCCGAGATCCTGCAACGCCACCTCTTCGCAGGCATCGGTGATGCGCTGCAAGGTGTGAAAATCCCAATCGGCGCCTTCGAACAAGCGTTCCGTCATGGAGCGGCTTTCTCCTGAGAAGTCTCTCGGCGCTGGAACAGGTCGTGGAACACCGGAAAAATCTCGCTACGCTCGCTGACCTTGCGCATCGACAGCGGTGCGCCGCCGTTGCGCAGGCGCTCGTAGAGGGTCCAGAGCGAGGAATCGGAAAGATCGAAGGCGCTGCCGCCGGATTCCCCGACCTCGAGATAGGCGAAGAACTGGCAGACCGGCAGGATCTTCTCGGTCAGCAGCAGCCCGGTGAGCTCGCCGTCGGAATAGGAGTTGTCGCCGTCGGAGGCCTCGGCCGCGTAGATGTTCCAATCCGACGGATTGAAGCGCTCGCGCACGATCTCATGCATCGCCTGCAGTGCGCTCGACACCAGCGTGCCGCCGGAGGCCGGGCCATAGAAGAACGTCTGCTCATCGACCTCCTCGGCACGGTCGGTGTGACGGATGAAGACGATCTCGACATGCTTGTAGCGCCGCTTCAGGAATACGTAGAGCAGCATGTAGAAGCGTTTCGCCAGATCCTTCATGTGCTCGGACATCGAGCCGGAGACGTCCATCAGGCAGAACATCACGGCCTGCGCCACAGGCCGGGGCGCCTTCTCGTAGCGGCGGTAACGGATGTCGAGCGGGTCGATGAAGGGAATCCGCTTGGATTTCGCCTTCAGCTTTTGGAGCTGGTCGAGAAGCACCAAACGCTCATCCTCGTCGGTGCAGTCGGCAATCGCGGCTTCCAGCTCTTCGATCTCCTCTTTACGGGGACGCTTGAGCGCAATGCGGCGCGCAAGCGCGAGCCGGACGGTCCGGCTGACCGAGATGTTGGCGGGCGAGCCTGACGTGGTGTAGCCCGCGCGCTGGATGCCCTCGGTCTCCGTCTGCGCCATCTTGCGCTTGGCGAGATCGGGCAGCTCGAGATCGTCGAGAAAGAGATCGACAAATTCGTCGCGGCTGAGCACAAATCGGAAGGCGTCTTCGCTATCGCCTTCGCCGGGACCGGAATCCTTGGCGCTGCCCTGGCCGGAGCGCTGGAGATAGTCGCCCTCGATGAACTTCTTGTTCCCGGGCAGCACCATATCCCGCGTTCCGCCTTCACGGCGGAAACGCGGCTCGTGCATGCCATCCAGCGGGATCGTGACCTCACCACCCTCCAGGACGTCCTTGATGTCGCGTTCCTGCGAGGTCTTCTTGACGGCGCCCTGCACCAGGGATTTGGCCCGACGCAAGAACCGCTGGCGGTTCTCAAGACTCTTGCCGCCTGGATTCAGGCGCCTGTCAATAATGTGAATGGCCACTTTCTCATCCGCCTCAACCGGCTTGCTTCACGCGCATGTACCATTCGACCAGCCGGCGAACCTGACGCTCGGTGTAGCCGCGCTCCACCATGCGTGCGACGAACTCGCCGTGCTTCTTCTCCGTCTCGCCGTCCTTCTTGGACCCGAACGAGATGACCGGAAGCAGGTCCTCGACCTGAGAGAATATCCGCTTTTCGATCACATCGCGAATCTTCTCATAGGAGGTCCAGGTCGGATTCTTGCCGCCGTTCTGGGCCCTGGAGCGTAACGAGAATTTGACGACCTCGTTCCGGAAGTCCTTGGGGTTGGCGATCCCCGCCGGCTTCTCGATTTTCGTCAGCTCCTGGTTCAAAAGCTCGCGATCAAGTAGCTGGCCGGTGTCGGGATCCTTGAAGTCCTGATCCTCGATCCAGGCATCGGCGTAATCGACGTAACGGTCAAACAGGTTCTGGCCGTAATCCGAATAGGATTCGAGATAGGCCTTCTGAATCTCGTTGCCGATGAACTCGGCGTAGCGCGGGGCAAGATCGGCCTTGATAAATTCGAGGTAACGCTTCTCAACTTCCTCTGGCAGTTGCTCCCGGCGGATTGACTGCTCCAGCGCGTACATCAGATGCACGGCATCGGCGGCGACTTCCTGCGGATCGTGGTTGAAGGTCGCAGCCAGGACCTTGAAGGCAAAGCGCGTGGAGGCGCCGTCCATGCCTTCGTCGACGCCGGCGGCATCGCGATATTCCTGGACGCTGCGCGCCTTCGGATCGGATTCCTTCAGGCTTTCGCCGTCGTAAACCCGCATCTTGGCGAACACGGTGGAATTCTCGTGCTTGCGCAAGCGCGACATCACCGAGAACCGCGCCAGCGTCTCCAAGGTCGAGGGCGCACACGGTGCGGCCGCGAGCTCGGAGCCCTGGATCAGCTTCTCGTAGATCTTCTGCTCTTCGGTGACCCTCAGGCAGTACGGCACCTTGATCACGCAGATGCGGTCGATGAAGGCCTCATTGTTCTTGTTGGCCTTGAAGCTCGACCACTCCGCCTCGTTGGAGTGCGCGAGGATGATGCCGGTGAACGGAATCGCGCCGATATTCTCGGTGCCGATATAGTTGCCTTCCTGCGTTGCGGTCAGCAGTGGGTGCAGCATCTTGATCGGCGCCTTGAACATCTCGACGAATTCGAGGATGCCCTGGTTGGCGCGGTTGAGACCGCCGGAATAGCTGTAGGCGTCGGGATCGTTCTGCGCGTAGGTCTCGAGCTTGCGGATGTCGACCTTGCCGACCAGCGAGGAGATGTCCTGGTTGTTCTCGTCACCGGGCTCGGTCTTGGCGATCGCGATCTGGCGCAGCCGCGACGGTTGGATTTTTGCGACACGAAACTGAGAAATGTCGCCGCCAAAGGCTTCCAGCCGCTTGTAGCACCACGGGCTCATCAAGCCGGTGAGACGCCGGCGCGGAATGCCGTACTTCTCTTCCAGCATCGGCCCGAGCTGATCGGGATCGAACAGGCTGAGCGGGCTCTCGAACACGGGCGAGAGCTCGTCTCCGGCCTTGAGCACGTAGATCGGATGCACTTCCATCAGCGATTTGAGCCGCTCGGCGAGCGAGGATTTGCCGCCGCCGACGGGCCCGAGCAGATAGAGGATCTGCTTGCGCTCTTCGAGACCTTGCGCCGCATGGCGGAAGAAACCGACGATGCGCTCGATGGTTTCTTCCATACCGTAGAAGCCGGCGAAGGCCGGATAAGTACGGATGGTGCGGTTCAAAAAGATACGGCCAAGGCGTGGGTCCTTGGCCGTGTCAATCGTCTGCGGCTCGCCGATCGCCGCTAGTAGTCGTTCGGCCGCGTTCGCGTATTTCATGGGATCGCTTCGACACGATTCCAGATATTCCGCCATCGACATGTCGTGCTGGCTTCTCGCCTCGAACGACCGAGCGAAAGCGTTGAATAGAGAATCGTTGTACATGATCCCTCTCCGCGTGAGTTCCGCTATAAGCTGAAACGAAAGCAGTTACCGGACCGTTCCTCAGGCCGCTTCTCGAATCAGCGTGAGCACGTGACGGTCATTGGACACCCGGGTGCCGACGCCACGCAATGTACAAGGTAGGCACTCGCTGGATTACGAACAGGCACATGCCTGTAATTTGTGCGAATCTCTATTCATCTTCGCTCATTTCCAGAAATTGTCACTCGCTCGCCACATCCGGGCGATACCGGGGACGAGCCTCCCCCCGGGCACTGCAACATGACGATCATCGAGCGGCAAACTTATGACGCTTGCAGGGCGATGGCTCGCGTGCCGCGTTCATCTTCCTGCTGCAATGCGGTGGCTTGGCTGCTTGCAGCGGCTTGGCTGCTTGCAGCATGACAATCGCGGCAGGCGCGCAGCAATGTGTCAAAATCGGTCGCCAACCCCTCCGAACGTATAACAATCCGATCGTTCGGCATGCCGCGCGCCAAGCTGCGAATGCAGGAAAGCTGGCGCTGCAAGGCGGGCGTCGGCGTCAGCACGATCACTTTGTGGCCCCGGCACTCCTCAGCGGAAATATCTGCTATGGAATCCCACAGCAGAAATTCATTGCCGATCCGGAGATCGCGGACGCCATAAGGGGTGACGATCACGACCGGCCCGCGCTCTGTCGGCAACATCCAGATCAGCCAGGAGGTGATCGGGCCGAACAGCGCGACACCGAGATAGCCTATCGTCGTGTCGTAGGCACCGACGTAGCCCCACCCATCGAAAGCAAGGCTCGATTTGAAAGCAAGGCTTGCGCTCAGCAGCGTCATCGCAAAACCCGCCGCGACCAGCAGCCGCAGGCGCGTGACGCATCGACCGATTTCGAGATCATGGGATGCATCAATGCGGACGGCCGGCGCGAGCGATTGCCGGTTACAGGCGATGGCAACGCCATCAGGACATGCGTGCATGCTTTCCCCCAGCATCGCCATTCGCGACCGAGCCAATGACTATCAGACGGATCGATATCCGCTGATGACACTCCGTGACGCGACCGACCCCACGCAACAAGACCTCGGCCGAGCATCCCGGCCAAATTTTTATTACGCAAAACCAAGCTGGCCGCCTGGATCGCAACGATCGCGACGGAGTTACACTGAGAGTATGACGCCGACCCTCTTGATTAGTTCCCTCCCGGAAGCATGTGAGCTAGAGAATAGCGCGTCAGGACCGGGGCGGCCCCCCTCGCCCGCAGGCTTGGAGATAAATAAACATCATGAATCCCGTCAAAGAACTGGAAAAGCACGGCCAAGCCGTCTGGCTGGACTTCCTGGCCCGTGGCTTCATTGCCAAGGGCGACCTGAAGCGGCTGATCGACAGCGACGGCGTCAAGGGCGTCACCTCCAACCCATCGATCTTCGAGAAGGCGATCGGCGGTTCGGACGAGTACGACGCCACAATCGGTAAGGCGCTGAAGCGCGGCGACCGGACGGTGGCCGATTTGTTCGAGGCCGTCGCGGTCGAGGACATCCAGAACGCCGCCGACGTGCTGCGCCCGGTCTACGACCGCCTGAGGGGAGGCGACGGCTATGTTAGCCTGGAGGTCTCGCCCTATCTGGCGATGGACACCGCCGGCTCCGTCGCCGAGGCGCGGCGGCTGTGGAAGGACGTCAATCGCAAGAACCTGATGGTGAAGGTGCCGGCGACGCCGGAGGGCCTGCCGGCGATCGAAACGCTGATCGGCGAGGGCATCAGCATCAACATCACCCTGCTGTTTTCCAGGGACGTCTATCTGGAGGTCGCCGAGGCCTATCTCGCCGGTCTCGAAAAATACGTCGCTGGCGGCGGCGACCCCTCGCATGTGGCAAGCGTTGCCAGCTTCTTCGTCAGCCGCATCGACACCATGGTCGACAAGCAGCTCGACGAGAAGATTGCCCGCGCCAACGACCCCAGCGAGAAGGAGCGGCTCGCCGCGCTGAAGGGCAAGGTCGCGATCGCCAACGCGAAGATCGCCTATCAGGATTACAAGCGCCTGTTCGCAGGTCCCCGCTGGGACAAGCTCGCCGCCAAGGGCGCCAGGCCGCAGCGGATGCTGTGGGCCTCGACCGGCACCAAGAACAAGGATTACAGCGACGTCCTTTATGTGGAGGAGCTGATCGGGCCCGACACCATCAACACGATGCCGCCGGCGACGCTCGATGCGTTCCGCGACCATGGCAAGCTGCGCGACAGCCTCGAGGAGAATATCGATGACGCGAGGCGCGTGCTGGAGGAGCTGGAGCGCTCCGGCATCTCGCTCGATGCGATCACCGAGGAGCTCGTCAAGGACGGCGTCAAGCAGTTCGCCGATGCCGCCGACAAGCTCTTCGGGGCGGTCGCCCACAAGCGTGCGACCGTGCTCGGGCCCGCGATCGACCGCCAGCAGCTTTCGCTAGGGGATGGCCTCGGCAAGGCCGTGGCCCACAGCACCGAGGAATGGCGCGCATCGGGCAAGATCCGCCGGCTGTGGCAGCGCGACAAGTCGGTCTGGACCGGGACGGACGAGGACAAATGGCTCGGCTGGCTCGACAGTGCGGCCAAGGCCGACATCGCCGATTATGAGGACTATGCCAATCGCGTGAAGGGCCAGAAATTCTCCGATGCCGTTGTGCTTGGCATGGGCGGATCGAGCTTGGGACCGGAGGTGCTGGCCGAGACCTTTGCGCGGAAGCCGGGCTTCCCGAGGCTGCACGTGCTGGATTCCACCGATCCGGCGCAGGTGCGGGCGATGGAAGCAAGGATCGACCTCGCCAACACCGTGTTTATCGTTTCCAGCAAGTCCGGCGGTACCACCGAGCCGAACGCGATGAAGGACTATTTCCACGAGCGCGTCGCGCAGGCCCTTGGCCCGAAGGCCAAGACCGGCTTCCGCTTCATCGCGGTGACCGATCCCGGCTCCTCGCTGGAGAAGGCGGCGAAGAAGCTGAACTATGCCCGCATCTTCCATGGCGAGCCGTCGATCGGCGGCCGCTATTCGGTGCTGTCGCCGTTCGGCCTGGTGCCGGCGGCTACGGCCGGCATCGACCTCAAGACTTTCATCAAGCATGCGCTGTCGATGGTGCGCTCCTGCGGACCGGACGTCCCGCCCAGTGAGAACCCGGGCGTGCAGCTCGGCCTCGCCATGGGGCTTGCCGGCCTCGAAGGCCGCGATAAGGTGACGATCCTGTCGTCGAAGAAGATCGCCGATTTCGGCGCCTGGGCCGAGCAGCTCATCGCGGAATCGACCGGCAAGGAGGGCAAGGGCCTGATCCCGATCGCCGGCGAGCCGCTGGGCGAATCCTCGCTCTACGGCAACGACCGCTTCTTCATCGACATCCGTACCGAAGGCGAGACGGACCCCGCCCACGACTCGGCGCTCGCCGGAATCGAGGCCGCCGGCCATCCGGTCGTGCGCATCCTCATGAAGTCGATCGAGCATCTCGGCCAGGAATTCTTCCGCTTCGAGATGGCAACCGCGGTGGCGGGCTCGATTCTCGGCATCAACCCGTTCGATCAGCCCGACGTGGAGGCGGCCAAGATCAAGACCCGCGAGCTCACCGCGTCGTTCGAGAAGACCGGCGCACTGCCGCCCGAAGAGCCGGTGGTCAGCACCGACGAGGCCGATCTCTACACCGACGAGGCCAACGCCACGGCGCTGCGCGCCGCGGGTGCCGATGGCGACCTCGCCTCCTGGCTGAAGGCGCATCTGTCCCGCTCCAGCCATGGCGATTATGTCGCCCTGCTCGGCTACATCGCGCGCGATAAGGCCACTATCGATGCGCTCCAGGCGATGCGTCTCGAAGTGCGCGAAAAGCGTCATGTCGCGACCTGTGCCGAGTTCGGGCCGCGGTTCCTGCACTCTACGGGTCAGGCTTACAAAGGCGGCCCCGACAGCGGCGTGTTCCTGCAGATCACCGCCAACGATGCCAAGGATCTGGCCGTACCCGGCCAGAAGGCGAGCTTCGGCGTGATCAAGGCGGCGCAGGCCCGCGGCGATTTCGACGTGCTCACCGAGCGCGGCCGACGCGCGCTCCGGGTCCACCTGAAGGGTCCGCTCAAGAAAGGTCTCGCGGCGCTCAATGCGGCGCTTAACGACGCACTGAACTAAGGGGATCTCTCACATGCAACTCGGCATGATCGGCCTCGGCCGGATGGGCGGCAACATCGTTCGCCGCCTGATGCATCACGGCCACTCGACCGTGGTCTACGACAAGGACGCCAAGGCCGTCGCCGCTCTCGCTGCGGACGGCGCGGTCGGCTCCGCGACGCTGGAAGAGTTCATCTCGAAACTGGAACGGCCACGCACGGCCTGGGTGATGCTGCCAGCGGGCCGTATCACCGAGACCACGATCGAGACGATTGCGGGCGTGATGCAGGAAGGCGACGTCATCATCGACGGCGGCAACACGTTCTGGCAGGACGACGTCCGCCGCGGCAAGGCGCTGAAGGCGCGCGGCATCCGCTATGTCGACGTCGGCACCTCCGGCGGCGTCTGGGGCCTCGACCGCGGCTATTGCATGATGATCGGCGGCGAGAAAGAGGTCGTCGACCGGCTCGATCCGCTTTTCGCAGCCTTGGCGCCCGGTGCCGGCGACATTCCGCGAACCGAGGGACGTGAGGACCGCGATCCCCGCATCGAGCAGGGCTACATCCATGCCGGCCCCGTCGGCGCGGGCCATTTCGTCAAGATGATCCACAACGGCATCGAATACGGCCTGATGCAGGCCTATGCCGAAGGTTTTGACATCCTCAAGAACGCCAATATCGATGCGCTACCGGCGGATCATCGCTACGATTTCGACCTCGCCGACATCGCCGAAGTGTGGCGGCGCGGCAGCGTGATCCCGTCCTGGCTGCTCGACCTCACCTCAACCGCGCTCGCCGACAGTCCGCAGCTGTCGGAATATTCCGGCTTCGTCGAGGATTCCGGCGAAGGCCGCTGGACCGTGAATGCCGCAATCGACGAGGCCGTGCCGGCCGAGGTCTTGACTGCCGCGCTCTACGCACGTTTCCGTTCCCGCAAGGAACACACCTTTGCGGAAAAAATTCTCTCCGCAATGCGCGCGGGTTTCGGCGGCCACAAGGAGCCGAAGCAGCCAGACGCGTCGAAACCCAAATAGGAAATTCCATCAAGCGAAGGCCAATTGTTCGTGACAAAAGATCCGCAAGCCAAGCGCAAGCCGGAAAATTGCGCCTTCGTCATTTTTGGTGTCACCGGCGACCTCACCCATCGCCTGGTAATGCCGTCGCTCTACAATCTCGCCGCCGAGCACCTGCTGCCGGAAAAGTTCTGCGTCGTTGGCGTAGCCCGCAGAGGCCAGTCAGACGACGAGCTGCGCGACAGCCTGATGAAGGGCTTGCACCAGTTCGCGACGCGGCCCGTGGACGACGACATTGCCAGGAAGCTGCTGGAGTGCGTCACCTTCGTCGAGGCCGACGCAAAGGATCCGCCCTCGTTCGACCGCTTGCGCGAGCATCTGGACTCGCTGGAATGCGCGCAGGACACCGGCGGCAACCGCCTGTTCTATCTCGCGACCCCGCCCGCCGCATTCGCACTGACCGCGCGCGAGCTCGGCCGCACCGGCATGATGAAAGAGAACGGCACCTGGCGGCGGCTGGTGATCGAGAAGCCGTTCGGCACCGATCTCGCCTCGGCCAAGGCGCTGAACGCCGAGCTGCTGAAGATGATGGAGGAGCACCAGATCTACCGGATCGATCATTATCTCGGCAAGGAAACGGTGCAGAACATCCTGGTGCTGCGCTTTGCCAACGGCATGTTCGAACCGATCTGGAATCGCAATCATATCGACCACGTCCAAATCACGGTCGAGGAAAAGCTCGGCGTCGGCCATCGCGGCGGCTTCTATGACGCCACCGGCGCGCTGCGCGACATGGTGCCGAACCATCTGTTCCAGCTGATGTCATTGGTGGCGATGGAGCCGCCCGCGCGCTTCGAAGCCCATTCCGTCCGTTCCGAGAAGGCCGAGGTACTGACTGCGATCCAGCAGCCGAATCTTGAGGAAGCGTTGAGAAACTCGGTGCGCGCGCAATATCTCGCGGGCCGGATCGGCGACGACGACATTCCGGACTACCGCAAGTCCGAGGACGTCAAGCCCGGCAGTACCACCGAGACCTTTGTCGCGCTGAAGCTGATGATCGACAATTGGCGCTGGGCCGGCGTACCGTTCTATTTGCGCACCGGCAAGGCGCTCGGCCACAAGCGGACGGAAGTTGCGATCAAATTCAAGCAGGCGCCGCTGTCGATGTTCTCAGGCACGACGGTCGACCGCCTCTCGCAAAACTATCTCACCATCGGCATTGCCCCGACCGAGACCATCGAGCTTCAGTTCAACGCCAAGATTCCGGGACCTAGCATCACCATCGACGGCGTCGAGATGAAATTCAAATATGGCGACTATTTCCGGGCCGATCCCTCCACCGGCTACGAGACGCTGATCTACGACTGCATGATCGGCGACAACATCCTGTTTCAGCGCGCCGACGGCATCGAGGCCGGATGGCAGGCGGTGCAGCCGTTCCTGGACGCCTGGAAGCAGGCCGGCACCAACGGCATCGAAACCTATCGCGCCGGCAGTGACGGCCCCGCCTGCGCCGATGAGCTGCTCCGGCGCGACGGCCGCAGCTGGCGGAAGTTTTCGTGATGGAAGCGGCCGACCAGCCGAAGCTGATTGTCGCGGCCGACGCCGAGGCGCTGGCGCAAGCCGCAGCCGAGCGGGTGATGGCGCGGATTTCGGCCAATCCCGGCCGCATTGCGATCTGCCTCACCGGCGGCTCCAGCCCGAAGAAGCTGTATCAGCTGCTCGGCAGCGACGCCTGGCGCAGCAAGATTCCTTGGGATCGCGTGCACTGGTTCATCGGTGACGAACGTTTCGTTGTCGAAGACGATCCGCTCAACAACATGGCGGTCGCGCGCGCGATCTTTCTCGACCGCAACGCGCCGGTCAGCCATATTCATCCGATCCCGACTACGGCTGAAAATCCAGACCAGAGCGCCGAGGCCTATGCGCGCGAGCTCCAGGCCTACTACGGCTCGGACCGTCTCGATCCGGCGCGGCCGCTGTTCGACATGGTCTTGATGGGCGCAGGTCCCGACGGCCATACCGCTTCGCTCTTCCCCGGCTATCCCGCGGTCGATGAGACCCAGCGCTGGGTCGTTGGCGTCCCCAAGGCCAATGTCGCGCCCTTCGTGCCGCGGGTCTCGCTGACGCTCCCCGCCCTGGCGTCCTGCCACGAAATGCTGTTCGAGATTGCCGGGCACGATAAGCAGCCCATCTTGACGCGCCTCCTCAATGGCGAGACTCTGCCGGCTGTGCGCGCGCGCTCGAATGGTGAGACCGTCTGGCTGGTCGACCAGGCCGCGCTTCCGGAGGGGATTCGTGGCGGGCGTTAAAGCACCTTGTGCGTTGATCGTGATGGGCGTGTCGGGCTCGGGCAAGAGCACAGTTGCAAAGGCGCTCGGCGAGCGCCTCGGCTGGCGGTTCGAGGACGGCGACAGCTTTCACCCCGCGAGCAATGTCGAGAAGATGCGGGCCGGCCATCCCCTCACCGATGAGGACCGCTGGCCCTGGCTCAACGCCATCGCCGACGAGATCGCGCGGGTTTGCGACAAGGGCGAGCACGTCATCATCGCCTGCTCGGCGCTCAAGCACACCTATCGCGACGTGCTCCTGCGCGGACGCGACGACGTGCGCTTCGTGTTCCTGAAGGGCACGCAGGAGCTGATCGCGGACCGGCTCGCGCATCGCAAGGGTCATTTCATGCCGCCCGGGCTCCTCACCAGCCAGTTCAACACGCTGGAGCCGCCGGAAGCGAGTGAGCACGTCATCACGGCGTCGATCGACGAGACCGTCGAGGCGATCGTGGACGGCATCATGCGGCAGCTCAAAATCGACGGCGGGAAAAGCAAGCCCAAGGAAACCCAGGCTCAGCCATGACGAAAATCTCACTGGTCGTTTCCGACGTCGACGGCACACTGCTGACCAAGGCCAAGACGCTAACGGAACGCGCAAGGAGCGCGGTGCAGCGGCTGCACCAAGCCGGTATCGGCTTCACCATCACCTCAAGCCGCCCTGCGATCGGCATGCGCTTCCTGATCGAGCCGCTCGCGCTGTGGCTGCCGGTCGGTCCCTTCAACGGCTCCTCGATCATCGACCCCGAGATGAGGCCGGTCGAGCAGCATCTGATTCCCAAGAGCGCGGCCGAGCGGTCGCTTCAGATTCTGCGGGAGTTCGACACCGACATTTGGCTCTTCACCACCGACAAATGGCTGATCGGTAATCCCAACGGCAAATACGTTGCGCACGAGCAGCACACGATCCGCTCCGATCCCACCATCGTGACGGATTTTACGCCTTACCTCGCAAGCGCCTGCAAGATCGTCGGCGCCAGTGCCGATGCGGCGGGTCTTGAGCGTTGCGAGAAGGCAATGCAACAGGCGCTCGGCAGCGAGGCAACCGCAGTCCGCTCGCAGACTTACTATCTCGACATCACGCCGCCGGGCTTCAACAAGGGCACCTTCGTGCAAGCCATGGCGAAGCGCCTCGGCATCTCCACGGACGCCGTCGCCACGATCGGCGACATGCAGAACGATCTCGCGATGTTCCGCGTCAGCGGCGTCTCGATCGCGATGGGCAACGCTGCCGATAACGTCAAGGACCAGGCCACCCACGTCACCGCGACCAACGAGCAGGACGGTTTTGCGGAGGCGATGGAGATGATCTTGAAGCGGAATGGGGTTGGTTAAGTCACTGTTTCGACCGTTGCATCGCCGGCTTCTCGCTGCCCTGCCTTGCCGCCGACAAATTGTGTGCCGTATTGACCAGCGCGATATGGGTCAGCGCCTGCGGGAAATTGCCGGTCTGGCGGCGCGCAGTTGAATCGTATTCCTCGGCCAACAGGCCGACATCGTTCGCGATGCCGACCACGCGATCGAACAGGATTTGCGCCTTATCCAGATCGCCCGACAGCACATAGGCATCTGCGAGCCACAGGCTGCAGGCCAGGAATGCGCCTTCCAGCGGCGGCTGGCCCGGCGGCAGCTCGCGCGGGTCGTGACGCAGCACGAAGCCGTCGCGCATCATGTGCCTTTCGACGGCGGCGATGGTGCCGCGGATGCGCGGGTCTTCGGCCGGCAGGAAGCCCACCCCCGGTATGAGCAGCACGCTGGCATCGAGCAGCTTCGATCCATAGGACTCGACGAAAGTGCCCTCCTCCGCGTCAAAGCCCTTATTGCAGACGTCACGATGGATGGCCTCGCGCAAGGTGCGCCAGTGCAACAGCGGCGCCTTGAAGCCAAAGGTCTCCGCACTTGTGATTCCGCGATCGAAGGCGACCCAGGTCATGACCTTGGAGAAGACGTAGTGCCTTGGCTCTCCGCGCCGCTCCCAGATGCCGTGATCGGGCTGGTCCCAGACCTCGGCAAGATGCCGGAGCACGGCGCATTCCAGCGCCCAGGTCGCTTCATCGTCGAGCTTGAGCTTGGCCATGCGCGACTGATGAAAAGCGTCGATCAATTCGCCGTAGACGTCGAGCTGGAGTTGCGCGTGCGCGGCATTGCCGACGCGCACGGGCAGCGCGCCCTCATAGCCGCTGAGCCAGCTTGCTTCCCATTCCAGCAACCGGCGCTGGCCCCAGATACCGTACATGATCTGCATGTTCGACGGCGAGCCGGCGGCGGCGCGCAGCAGCCAATTGTGCCAGGCCAAGGCTTCCTCGGTGTAGCCCGCGTTCATCAGCGCCAGCAGCGTGAAGGTGGCGTCGCGCAGCCAGCAGAAACGGTAGTCCCAATTCCGGCTGCCCCCGAGCTTTTCCGGCAGCGAGGTGGTGGGCGCGGCGACGATGCCGCCGGTCGGGCCGAAAGTCAGCGCCTTCAGCGTGATCAGCGAGCGCACGATGAGATCGTGATAGGCCCCGTCGCGGGTGCAATGACTGCACCAGTCCTGCCAGAATTTCTCGGTCTCCTGGAGCGCGTGCTCCGGGTCGATCGGCCCGGGCGGCTCGAGATGCGAAGGACCGTAGGTCAGTACGAACGGCACCGTCTCGCCTTCCTTCACCTCGAAGTCGGACACCGTGGTGAGGTCCTCGCCGCGCGTTTCGGCCGGTGTACGCAGCACCGTCATGTCCTGCCCGGCGACCGCCAACAGCGAATGGTCGATCCGCCGCACCCAGGGAATGTCGACGCCGAAGCCGAAGCGGATCACGAGCTCCATCCGCATCTTCACCGTGCCGCTGACGCCGCGCACCAGGCGCACGATGTCGGAGGCCTTGCCGCGCGGCGGCATGAAATCGACCAGCGCGACGGTGCCGCCCTTGGTTTCCAAGCGCGTTTCGAGGATGAGGGTATCGCCGAGATAGCGGCGCGAAACCGCGGTGACGTCCTCGGCCGGCGCAACCAGCCAGCGGCCGTTCTTGGAGGTGCCGAGGATTGCGGCAAAGCATGCGTCCGAATCGAAGGCGGGCCAGCACAGCCAGTCGATCGAGCCGTCGCGCCCGACCAGCGCTGCGGTCTCGCAGTCGCCGATCAGCGCATAGTCCTCGATCCTCTGAGACAATGTCGTGCGACCCTGAATACTACCGGGCAGATCAACTCCCGCCGGTCAGCGAACGTTCCCGTGTTGCGGCCTTCAAGGCCGCGAGATCGACCTTGGCAGCAATCTTGTCGAGCGCAACCGGCAGGCGCTGCCGCCAGTTCGGATGCTCGTCGATCGTACCGGGAATGTTGGGCTGGTCGATCACGCCGAGCAGGTCCTCCATCGACACCGCAAGCAGCCGCGACGGCGTACGCGACAGGAAGGTGAGCACCGAATAGAGATCGTTGGCGCTGATGCCGTTCTGGCGCAGGATCTCGTCGAGCCCACCGAGCGCATCCCAGCGCGCCTGCTCGTCCTCGCCGGGATCGAGTCCGAGCGAGCGCTTCATCCTGAGATCGCTGAACGAGCGCCAACCTGCATAGGTGCAGAGATCATGCGTGTTCAGCGTGACCAGCGCGTTCGGGCGGTAATGGTCGACATTGCGGAAATGGCCGGCGTCGTCGCGCTCGAACATCATGACGAGGTAGGACCAGATGCCGAAATCCTGCATGGTCTCGCGAAAACCCTCCGGCACGGTGCCGAGGTCTTCGCCGATCACGATGCATTCGTGGCTGACGCTCTCGCAAACCACCGCCGCCAGCAGCGCCTCGAGCGGCATCTGCACATAGGCGCCGTTGTCGGGCTTGAAGCCGCGCGGCACCAGATAAAGCCGCTTCAAGCCGAGCACGTGATCGAGCCGGATCGCGCCGGCATGCCGCATCGAGGCGGCCAGCATGTCCGCGAACGGCACGAAGGATTGCGCCTCCAGGCCACCTGCATTGAAACCGGCGAGGCCCCAGTCCTGGCCGACGGTGTTGAGCACGTCGGGCGGCGCGCCGACCGCGAGGTGACGGGAGATCGCCGTCTGCTCGTTCCAGGCATCGAAGCCGTTGGACTGCACGCCGACGGCGACATCGAGATAGAGCCCGACGCGCATGCCGAGCTCGGCGGAGAGCTGCTTGGCCGCGCCCAATTGCGCATCAGCGGTCCATTGCACGAACTCGACAAACTCGACCTCATGCTTGTCGGAGCCGTTGCGCAAGCCGGCGCATTTGGCGTCCTCCGGTTGCTGCCATTCCACCGGCCAGTTCCACCACGGTGCGGCGAACCGATGCCGCAACACCTCGAAGCAGGCAAAGCGGGACAGCAGCGGTCCTCTTTCGGCGCGAAAAGCATCAAACTGGTTGCGGCGGACGCCGCTCGCGCTGTTCACGAAGCTGTCAAAGGCGGCGCGCAGGCCCAGCCATTTCAGCGCCGCCATATCGGCATAAGGGACACGATCGCCTTCGCGCAGCCGCGCGGCGGTCGCGGCCGCGTCCGGGACGAGGTCTGCCGAATACTCCGGGATGGCCTCGACGTCGATGTACAGCGGATTGAGAAACAGCCGGCTGTTCGGCGAATACGGGCTGCAATCGCCCGGCTGGTCGTCGAATAGGGCATGCAGCGGATTGAGCCCGACGCCGTCGGCGCCCAGCTGCCTGGCGAGCCTGATCAGGCCGGCCAGGTCGGTGAAATCGCCGATGCCCCAATTGCGATCCGAGCGGACGCTATAGAGCTGCACGGCAAGCAGCCAGCCGCGGTCGAAATCGCCGCCAAAGGCCCGCTCGGGTGCCACGATCATCGGCACGTCTTCCGACACGCCGCTGGCATCGGTCAGCGTCAGCCTGTGATAACCAAGCGGCAGGCCGGCGGGCCAAGCGATCACGGGCTCGCGCGTTTCGCCTTGCCCGATCACATGGCCATTGAGGGCGATTTTCCATTGCAGCGGCGCCATGCCGATGGCCGCGAGCTCCGTACGCGGATTGCCGAGCGCGCGAACCACGACCGGCCCGCTGACGAAGCGATAAACCCGCTTCTCCGGCAGGGCGTCGAGGATGGATTTGAGCGCCTCGGGCGCGGTGACCCGCAGCTTTCCGAGGGCATCGACGAATTCGGATTGAACGCCCTTGATTCGGGCTTGAGCTAAAAGATCCATTCGGCACGCAGCTTGCAGGCCATCAATTGGCCGGGGTCATCGATTTTAACGAGGCGGCGGAAGGCGTTAGTCAGGCGTAACTCGCGAACAGCGGCTGCCGTTCCGTGGCGGAACTAATGACACACAAGCGGCTTTCTATATAGGGTATCAAGCATGGGTTCCCGACAAGGGAAACGGGCCCTGCTTTCTTGTCAATGGCATCACCGTGAACAAGACAATTCAAACTGTCGAGAGTGCCGCCGCCGGCAGCGCTTTCCTGATCGAAGACGTCTATCCCTTGATGGATGGCGGCCGCTTCGCCGTGAAGCGGATCGCGGGCGATCGGGTCGAGGTATGGGCCGACATCTACCGCGACGGCGATGCGACCATCAGCGCCGCGCTGGTATGGCGTGGCGAGCAGGATCGGGAATGGCGGCGGGAGACCATGACGCATCATGGCGATGACCGCTGGTGCGGCGCGTTCGTGCCGACTGAGCCCGGCCAATATGTCTATGCCGTCGAAGCCTGGACTGACGAATTCGCCACCTGGCGCCGCGGGCTCGAACGCAAGCAGCTGTCCGGCTGCGACGTCACGCTCGACGCGATCGAGGGTGCTAGCCTGCTGACCAAGGCGCATGGCGCGCGACAGGACACTGCGGCCGTGATCGCGAGGCAATGCGAGGATTATCTCGGCAGCGGCGATGTCGCGCCGCTGCTTGCGGCCGAACTGGGCGAGGCCATGGCCGAGAGCCAGGCGCGGCCTGACCTGACCCGCTCGCCGCTATTCCCGCTGATCGTCGACCGCGACAGAGCGCGCTTCGGGGCCTGGTATCAGATGATGCCGCGCAGCCAGAGCCAGGTCGCCGGCCAGCACGGCACGCTCCGCGACTGCATCGCGCGCGTGCCTGACATCGCCGCGATGGGCTTTGACGTGCTGTACTTCACGCCGATCCACCCGATCGGCCACACCCGCCGCAAGGGCCGCAACAACGCACCTGTCGCAACCGAGGGCGAGCCCGGGTCACCCTATGCGATCGGCGCGGCCGAGGGCGGGCACGATGCGCTGCATCCCGAGCTCGGCACCATCGAGGACTTTCGCGCGCTGGTCGCGACCTGTCTTGAGTACGGGCTCGAGCTCGCCCTCGATTTCGCCGTGCAATGCTCGCCGGATCATCCCTGGCTGACGCAGCACCCCGAATGGTTCAAATGGCGGCCGGACCGCTCGATACGGACGGCGGACGGCCCCTATTCCGATATCGTCATCCCCGACTTCGCCTCTGTCGACCGGATCGGTCTGTGGAACGCGTTCCGCGATGCCATGCTGTTCTGGATCGACCATGGCGTCACCATCTTCGCGATCGACAATCACGACACCGCGCCGCTTCCGTTCTGGGAGTGGCTGATCCGCGACATCCGCATGCGACATCCGGAGGTGATCCTGTTCTCCAAAACGTTTGCACGACCGAAGCTGATGAAGGGCCTCGCCAAGCTTGGCTTCGCGCAGTCCTTCAGTTATTTCCCCTGGCGTACGGCGAAGTGGGAGCTGGAGCAATATTTGGGCGAGCTGACGCGTTATCCCGAGCGCGACTTCTATCGGGCGAACCTGTTCGTCAACACGCCTGACCTTCTGCCCTATCATCTCCAGAGCGGCGAGGCCTGGATGTTCAAATCGCGCGTCGCGCTGGCGGCCATGCTGTCGGGCAATTACGGGCTCTACAGCGGCTTCGAGCTGCTCGAGCACGAAGCGATCCCCGGCCACGAAGAATATCTCGATTCCGAGAAATACCAGATCAGGCACCGCGACTGGGACAAGCCCGGCAACATCAATTCCTACATCAGCGCGCTCAATCGTATCCGCAACGAAAACCCGGCGCTCCAGCAGACCACCAATCTGCGCTTCCTCGGCATCGAGGACAGTGAAACGATCGCCTTCGTGAAGGAGGCGGCTGAACCGGCCAACATGGTCGTCGCGGCCATCGCCCTGTCGCGGCATGTGCGCGAATTCTGGTTGCCTCTCAGCGATCTCACTATCGACGTGGGCGGCGAACGCCGCCACGTCACCGCACTGGAAAATCTCCTCACCGGCGAACAGTCCCGCATCGAATGGGGCGGGATCAGGTTGCGTATCGATCCCGACCGCGATCCGGCGCTCATGTTCCGCTGCCTGGCGTAAGGGATCACGCCATGAATGTTTTGTCTTCCGTCGACACCAAGAAGGCCGAGGCTGCCGAGATCGTGGATGAGCTCTGGTACAAGGACGCCATCATCTACCAGCTCCACGTCAAGGCCTTTGCCGATAGCAACAATGACGGCATCGGCGATTTCGCCGGGCTGACCGAGAAGCTGCCTTATCTGCAGGATCTCGGCGTCACCGCGCTGTGGCTGCTGCCGTTCTACCCCTCGCCCGGCCGCGACGACGGCTACGACATCGGCGACTACGGTTCGATCAACCCCGATTTCGGGACGATGAAGGATTTCAAGCGCTTCATCCAGGAGGCGCAGAAGCGTGGCCTGCGCGTCGTCACCGAGCTCGTCGTCAACCACACCTCGGACCAGCACAATTGGTTCAAGCGCGCACGCCGCAGCCCGCCAGGTTCGAGCGCCCGCAACTGGTATGTCTGGAGCGACACCGACCAGAAATACCAGGGCACGCGCATCATCTTCACGGATACCGAGAAGTCGAACTGGACCTGGGATCCTGAGGCCGGCGCGTTCTACTGGCATCGCTTCTTCTCGCACCAGCCCGACCTCAATTTCGACAACCCACGTGTCGTCAGCGCCATCATCCAGGTGATGAAGCGCTGGCTCGATGCCGGTGTCGACGGCTTCCGGCTGGACGCCATTCCCTATCTCTGCGAACGCGAGGGCACCTCGAACGAGAACCTCCCCGAGACGCATGCGATCATCAAGCGCCTGCGCAAGGAGCTCGACGCCTATTCCAAGGGAAAGCTGCTGCTGGCCGAGGCCAATCAATGGCCGGAGGACGTGCAGGAATATTTCGGCCAGGGCGACGAGTGCCACATGGCCTACCACTTCCCGCTGATGCCGCGCATCTACATGGCGATCGCGCAGGAGGATCGTTTTCCGATCACCGACATCCTGCGCCAGACGCCGGACATTCCTGCGAGCTGTCAATGGGCGCTGTTCCTGCGCAACCATGACGAGCTGACGCTGGAGATGGTCACCGACGTCGAGCGCGACTATCTCTGGACCACCTACGCGAACGACCCCCGCGCCCGCATCAATGTCGGCATCCGGCGGCGGCTTGCGCCGCTGATGGACAACGACCGCCGAAAGATCGAGCTGATGAACTCGCTGCTGCTGTCCTTCCCCGGCACGCCGATCATCTACTACGGCGACGAGATCGGGATGGGCGACAACATCTATCTCGGCGACCGCAACGGCGTACGTACGCCGATGCAGTGGAGCCCCGATCGCAATGGCGGCTTCTCCCGCGCCGATCCCGCCCGCCTCTATGCGCCGCTGATCATGGATCCCGTCTACGGCTATGAATCGGTGAACGTGGAAGCACAGTCGCGCAGCCTGTCGTCCCTGCTCAGCGCCACAAAGCGGCTGATCTCGGTGCGCAAGTCGACGCTGGCCTTCGGCCGCGGCACCATGACCTTCATCCGCCCGGCCAACCGCGCCGTGCTGGCTTATGTCCGGCAATATCGCGACGAGGTCATCCTGTGCGTCGCCAATCTGTCGCGCGCGGCACAGGCGACCGAGCTCGATCTGTCGCCGTGGAACGACCGCATCCCGCAGGAGATGCTCGGCCGCACCCGCTTCCCCGCGATCGGCGAGCTGCCCTACATGATCACGCTGGGGCCCTACGGCTTCTACTGGTTCCAGCTCCAGGAGCGCGACAAGTCCGAGCCGATGACACCGCGCGCGGTGCCCGAATTCGAGACGCTGGTGGTGCCGGTGAACTCGAACTGGGTGTCGCTCGCGCGCGAGCGCGGCGTGTTCGAACGCGACGTGCTGCCGGGATTTTTGGCACGAACGCGATGGTATCCCGAGCACGATCCCAAGCACATCAAGACCGCGCTGACTTCGGCGGTGCCGTTCTGCGACATCGGCGACAACCGGCCCTGGATCGCGTTCTTCGAAGCGACCCAGTATGGCGTCACCACGCGCTACGTGGTGCCGATGCAAATCGAATGGGTGCGCTTCGACCGCGAGCGCTTCAACCCGAAGGCGCTCGCCGCCGTGCGCCAGGGCGCGCGCGAAGGCACGCTGCTCGACGTCGCGACCGACCAGATCTTCATCGGCCTTTTCCTGCGCAACCTGTCGCAGAACCTGGTGGTGGAGGAAAACAATCTGCGGCTCGAGTTCAAGCCGACCAGCCTATTCTCCGAATACACCGTCAAGGAACCCGCGCGCATCCGTGCGGTCGAGCAGTCGAACAGCACCGCGCTGGTTGACAATCAATATGTCGCCAAGATCTATCGCCGGCTCGAAAGCGGCATCAATCCCGAGATCGAGATCGGCCATTATCTCGCCGAGATCGCCCACTTTGCCCATGCTCCGGCGCTGCTCGGCAGCGTCGAGCTGGTCGAGGGCGACAGGCGCAGCGCGCTCGGCGTTCTACACGCCTATGTCGAGAACCAGGGCGATGGCTGGGCCGTCACCGCGGGCTATCTCGACCGCTATATCGACGAGCAGCGGGTGCTGCCGCCGGGCGAGAGGCTCCGGGAAACCCAGGAGCAGGCGCCCTATCTGCACTTCATGGCACAGACCGGCCGGCGACTCGCCGAGTTGCACATGTCGCTCGCCGCCGCAAAACCCACCGATCTTGCCCCTGAACCGATCGCTCCTGCGAACGTCAAGCAATGGACGTCCGACCTCAAGGCACGGGCGGAGCGGGTCCTAGATCGGCTGTCCGACAACCGGGATGGTCTGCGCGAAGGCGACCGGCCTCTGGTCGACCAACTGGCCGCGATGCGCGCGACCTTGCCGGACCACGTCAGCGCGCTCTTGCCATCCGACATCGGCGGGTTGAACATCCGTCATCATGGCGACTTCCGCCTCGGGCAAACTCTGATCGTGAAGGACGACATCTTCATCATCGACTTCGACGGCGATCCGCATCTTCCGCTGGCTGACAGGCGGCGCAGGCTGCCTGCCGCGCACGACGTCGCGGGTCTGATCCGCTCGATTGATCTTTCGGTTAACGCGGCGCTTAGTCGCGCGCTTTCAACCGGCACTGACGAGCAGGGCCGGCTCACCACTGCGCTCGGCGAATGGCGCGAACACGCCACCGCAACCTTCCTGTCGGCCTATCGCGAGGCCATGAACGACCGGCGGCTGTGGCCGGAGGATCGGCATTCCGCGGAAGGCCTGTTAAGGTTTTTCCTGCTTGATCAAGCGTTCAACGAAGTAGAGTACGAGCTGTCCCACCGGCCTGAGGGGCTCCATGCGCCGCTGACCGGACTGCTTCGCATTCTGTCCAGTGCCGGGAGCGAAGCCCATGCCTAAACTGCCTGCCGAGGCCTATGCGATCATCGAGGGCCGCCACTCCGACCCCTTCCACTATCTCGGGCTGCATCCCGAGGGCGGCAAGAGCGTAGTGCGCGCTTTCCTGCCCGAAGCCACCAACGTCGAGGCGGTCAGCGAGCATGGCGAAGTGGCGAAGCTCGACCGCGTCCACGATGCCGGCCTGTTCGTCGGCGCCCTGCCCAACGGCTCCAGGCATTACCAGTTGCGTGCGAAGTTCGGTGACAACGTCGTCGAATTCGAGGATGCCTATCGCTTCCCGCCGATCCTGACCGATTTCGACCTCTATCTGCTCGGCGAAGGCACCCATCAGCGCATCTACGACAAGCTCGGCGCGCATCCGATGCGGCTGCAGGGCATCGACGGCATAGGCTTCGTCGTGCTGGCGCCGAATGCGCGACGCGTGTCCGTGGTCGGCGATTTCAATTTCTGGGACGGCCGGCGCCATCCGATGCGGGTGCGCGGCAGCGGCTATTGGGAACTGTTCATCCCGCACGCAAAGGTCGGCGACCACTACAAATTCGAAATCATCGGACCACACGGTCACCTGCTGCCGCTGAAATCCGATCCCATGGCGTTTGCGAGTGAATTACGGCCGAAGACGGCATCGATCGTCTTCGACGAAGCACACTTGCCGCGGCCGCACCCGGCGCCCGACGGCGTCAACGCGCTGTCGGCGCCGATGTCGATCTACGAGGTTCATCTCGGCTCGTGGCGGCGCAAGAACGGCAATGAATGGCTGACCTATCGCGAGCTCGCCGAGCAGCTGCCGGCCTATGCACGCGACATGGGATTCACGCATCTCGAATTCCTCCCCGTGAGCGAGCATCCGTTCGATGGCTCCTGGGGTTATCAGCCGACCGGGCTCTATGCGCCAACCAGCCGCTTCGGCTCGCCAGAGGATTTTGCGGCGCTGGTCGATGCCTGCCATCGCGAAGGCATCGGCGTGCTGCTCGACTGGGTGCCCGGCCACTTCCCGGACGACCCGCACGGGCTCGGCAGCTTTGACGGCACCTCGCTCTACGAGCACGCCAATCCGCTGCAGGGCCGCCACCTGGACTGGGGCACGCTGATCTACAATTACGGTCGCACCGAGGTGACGAACTTCCTGGTGTCGAACGCGCTGTTCTGGCTGGAGCGCTATGCCATCGACGGTCTGCGCGTCGATGCGGTGGCCTCCATGCTCTATCTCGACTACAGCCGCCCGCCCGGCGCCTGGATTCCGAACCAGTACGGCGGCCGCGAGAACATCGAGGCCATCAACTTCCTGCGCCGCTTCAACACCGAATTATTCGCACGCTTCCCACAGGCAACCACGGCCGCGGAAGAATCCACCGCGTGGCCGCAGGTGTCGCGCCCGGTTGAATTCGGCGGACTCGGCTTCGGCTACAAGTGGAACATGGGCTGGATGCACGACACGCTGAACTACATCAGCAAGGATCCGATCCACCGCAAATATCATCACGGCGAGATCCTGTTCGGCCTGCACTACGCCTTCTCGGAAAACTTCATCCTGCCGCTGTCGCATGACGAGGTCGTGCACGGCAAACGCTCGATCTTCGGCCGCATGCCTGGCGACGAATGGCAGCGCTTTGCGAACCTCCGCGCCTATTACAGCTTCATGTTCGGTCATCCCGGCAAGAAGCTGCTGTTCATGGGCGGCGAGATCGCGCAGAGCCGCGAATGGAATCACGACCAGTCGCTGGACTGGGACCTGCTCGAATACAAATATCATCAGGGCGTCCAGACGCTGGTCCGCGACCTCAACCGGCTTTATCGCGCAGTGCCGGCGCTGCACCAGATGGATTGCGACCAGGCCGGCTTCGAATGGCTGATCACGGACGATGCCAACCGCAACGTCTTCGCCTGGTTGCGCAAGGGATTTGACGAGCACGCACGGTGTCTCGTGGTCGTGAACTTCTCGCCCAACGTCTATCAAAACTATCGCGTTCGCGTGCCGTTCGCCGGCAAGTGGAAAGAAGTGTTCAATTCGGACTCCGCCCATTATGGCGGCACCAATGTCGGGAACATCGGCGAGGTTCAGACCGTTGACGGCAAGCCGCCCGAGCTCCGCCTCACCATTCCGCCGCTCGCCGCGATCTTCCTCGTTCCGGAAAGCTGACCGATGCGCCTGACTGCTGGATCGGCCGCACGCCTCGGTGCAAGCTGGGACGGACGCGGCACCAATTTCGCGCTGTTTTCCGCCAATGCGCAGAAGATCGAGCTGTGTCTGTTCGATACGCAAGGACGCCGTGAACTCGAGCGTATCGAGCTGCCGGAGCGTAGCGAGGATGTCTGGCACGGCTATCTCAACGACGTCTCGCCGGGCCAGCTCTACGGCTATCGCGTGCACGGTCCCTACGAGCCCGAGCACGGCCACCGCTTCAACGCAAACAAGCTGCTGCTCGACCCCTACGCCAAGCGGCTCTCGGGACGGCTGGTCTGGAGCGATGCCCATTTTGCCTATCGCACCGGTTCGGCGCGCGAGGATCTGTCGTTCGACCGGCGCGACAATGCGCGCGGCATGCCCAAGGCCGTCGTGGTCGACGAGACCTTCAACTGGGGCCGGCGCGAGATCAGGCCCAACATCCCTTGGGAAGACACAATCATCTACGAAGCCCACGTCAAAGGCCTGACGCAGAAGCGCGACGACGTGCCGCCGAATCTGCGTGGCACCTATGGCGGCCTGTCGTCGCCGGCGATGATCGAGCATCTGAAGAAGCTCGGCGTTACCACCGTCGAGCTGTTGCCGATCCACAGTTTCGTCGACGACCGTATCCTAGTCGAGAAGAAGCTCGCCAACTACTGGGGCTACAACACCCTGTCCTTCTTCGCGCCGGAGCTACGTTATGCCCAGGACAATGCACTTGATTCCTTTCGCACCACGGTCGCGCGGCTGCACGATGCCGGCATCGAGGTGATGCTCGACGTCGTCTACAACCACACCGCTGAAGGCAATCACCTCGGCCCGACGCTGTGCTACCGCGGCATCGACAACGCATCCTATTACTGGCTGAACCGCGAGAACCCGCGCTACTATGACGACTTCACCGGCTGCGGCTCGTCGGTGAACCTGACCCATCCGCGCGTGCTGCAGATGGTGATGGATTCGCTGCGCTACTGGGTCGAGGTCTGTCATGTCGACGGCTTCCGCTTCGACCTTGCCACCACGCTCGCGCGCGGCCCGAACGGGTTCGATCGCGGCAGCTCGTTCCTGACCGCAATCCGGCAGGATCCGGTGCTGGCGACCGTCAAGCTCGTCGCCGAGCCCTGGGACCTCGGCCTTGGGGGCTACCAGGTCGGCGCATTCCCATCGCAGTGGTCGGAATGGAATGACCGCTATCGCAGCGCCATGCGCCGCTACTGGAGCGGCGAAGGCAGCTTGATCGGCGATATCTCCAGCCGGATGACGGCGTCCTCCGACTTGTTCAACCATGACGGACGGCGGCCGCGCGCCAGCATCAACCACATCACCGTGCACGATGGTTTCACGCTAGCCGATCTCTTCAGCTATAACGAGAAGCACAACGAAGCCAACGGCGAGGACAATCGCGACGGCTCCAACGACAATCACAGCAACAATTGCGGTGTCGAGGGCCCGACCGATGATGCCAATATCCTCGCGCTACGCCGGCAGCTTCGCAAGAACGTGCTGGCCTGCCTGATGCTGGCGCAGGGCATTCCCCTGATCCTCGCCGGCGACGAGGTCGGCAACACGCAGTCCGGCAACAACAATGCCTATTGCCAGGACAACGAGATCGGCTGGATCGGCTGGGACAATCTCGGCAAGGAGGGCGACGACATGGTGAATTTCGTCGCCGAGCTCGCCGACATCCGCCGCCGCTTCTCGCAGCTTCGCAGCCATCGCTGGCTCGACGGCCGGCCGAAGGACGGCATCTCCTACGGCGCGCTGTGGCTGACGCCCGCCGGCGACGAGATGACGGAGAACGACTGGAAATTCCCGGAGGGCCGGTTCCTCTCTTATGTGATGGGCCCGATGGAACCGGGCAGCGCGGCGATCTTTATCGTATTGAACGCCGCTCCCGAAGAGATCGCATTCAGATTGCCCAAAATGCCCGAATACAAGAGCTGGCAGCAGATCCTGAATACGACGGATGCCAAGCTGAACAGCGTTGATTTCCTGCCGGGAGGCGACAGCAAGGCGCCGCCGCGCTCCGTGCTCGCCTTCGCGGGGGCGCTATGAGGCCATCTTTCGGGGCGAAGCCGACCAAGGACGGCGTGTCGTTCCGACTGTGGGCGCCCGCGGCGCGTCGGGTCGATCTGCTGCTCGACAGACGACACGCAATGCAGCGCCGGCAGGATGGCTGGTATGTCGCCGAGATCGGCGGCCTGCCCGTCGGCAGCCCCTACAAGTTCAGGATCGATGACGAGATCGACGTGCCCGATCCGGCGTCCGCGTTCCAGCCCGAGGACGTGTTCGGCCCGAGCGAGGTGATCGATCACGATTCCTTCGCGTGGCGCGCGAAAGATTGGCGTGGCCGCCCTTGGGAAGAGACGGTGCTGATCGAGGCCCATGTCGGCACCTTCACGGCGGAAGGCACCTACCGCGCCATGATCGACAAGCTCGATCATCTCGTCGCGACCGGCATCACTGCCCTCGAACTCATGCCATTGGCCGATTTCGCCGGCCGCCGCGGCTGGGGCTATGACGGCGTGCTGTGGTACGCGCCCGACAGTGCCTATGGCCGCCCGGAAGAGTTGAAGACGCTGATCGACGAAGCCCATCTGCGCGGGCTGATGGTGTTTCTCGACGTCGTCTACAATCACTTCGGGCCTGAAGGAAACTATCTCAGCCATTACGCGCCGATCTTCTTCACCGACGCACACACGCCTTGGGGCAGCACGATCGACTATCGCGTGCCGCAGGTGCGGGCTTTCGCCGTCGAGAACGCGCTATCCTGGCTCACCGACTATCGCTTCGATGGCTTGCGGCTCGATGCTGCCAACCACATCATGGCGGTCCCGAATGAGCAGTCGATGCTCCACGACCTCAGCGTCGCCGCGGGCGAACTCGCCAAAGCCACGGAGCGGCACATTCATCTCGTGCTGGAGAACGGCGACAACCGTGCGCGCCTGCTCGATGCCGCGCAGGAGCCGCCCAATGGCAAATATCGGGCGCAGTGGAACGACGACTATCACCACGTCTGGCACGTGATGCTTACTGGTGAGCTCAACGGCTACTATGCCGACTACCAGACGCCGCGCATGGATCTGGCGCGCGCCCTCGCCTCGGGCTTCGTCTACCAGGGCGAGATCTCGGAGTTCTGGGGCAAGAAGCCGCGCGGCGAGGCGAGCGGTGAGCTGCCGCCGGCGACTTTCGTCAACTTCCTGCAAAACCATGACCAGATCGGCAACCGTCCGCTCGGCGACCGGCTGGAGAGCCTGGCATCGCCGCAACAGATCGAAGCTGGGCTGGCTGTGACGCTGCTCGCCCCCATGGTGCCGATGCTGTTTCAGGGCGAGGAATGGGGCTCAAAAGTCCCCTTCCCGTTCTTCTGCGATTTCCAGGGCGGGCTCGCCGACGCTGTTCGCAAAGGGCGCAAGCAGGAATATGCCTGGGCTTACGAGAAATACGGCGACGAGGTGCCCGACCCGCTCGATCCGGCCACACTGCAATCGGCCGTGCTCGACTGGACTGGCCACACGCCGGAGCAGGATGCGCGGCTCGCGCTGGTGAGAGAGCTGCTTGCAATTCGCCGGAAGGAGATCATGCCGCGGCTGAAGGAGGCGCGCTTCGGCGATGCCGAGGCGGCGGATGATGGCCTGCTCACTGCGTATTGGCGCATGGGTGACGGCACAACGCTGCGCCTGACAGCCAATCTGTCGGACGGCGAGGTTACACATTCCAACAGCAATGCGGGCACGCCGATCTGGGGCGGCGCGGCCGGCGACCGGCTTCCACCGTGGTCAGTGGTCTGGCATCTCGGAGGTTGATATGCCTTCCGCGATTCCTCTCGCGACGTACCGGCTTCAGCTCACCGCGGATTTCGACTTCGACAAGGCCGCCGCGGTCGTGCCTTATCTGAAGGCGCTCGGGATCACGCATCTCTACGCCTCGCCGGTGATGAAGGCGCGCAAGGGCTCGACCCATGGCTACGACACCGTCGATCACAGCCAGCTCAATCCTGAGCTCGGCGGCGAGGCCGGTTTTGCGCGGCTGAGCGACGCGCTCAGGCAGCACGATCTCGGCCTCATCATCGACTTCGTGCCGAACCATGTCGGCGTACACTTTGCCGACAATCCCTGGTGGCTGGACGTGCTGGAATGGGGCCAAGCCTCGCCGCATGCGGTCTCCTTCGACATCGACTGGGATCAGCTAGCCTTCCGCGCCCGCGGCGGCGTGCTGCTGCCGATCCTCGGTTCGTCCTATGGCGAGGCGCTGGAGCGCGGCGAGATCGAGTTGCGCTACGACCGCGACGAGGGCAGCTTTTCCGCCTGGTACTTTGAACATCGCCTGCCGATCGCGCCGGAGCGCTATGGCGAGATATTGCGGATGATCGTGAGGGAAGCCGACGCTGCCGAGACCGCAGCCGGCAAACGCCTGCTCTCGCTCTCAGCCCGCTACACAGGCCTGCGGCGGCCGAACCGCAAGGAAGCTCCCGCCTTCAAGGCGGAGCTGAAGGATATCGCAGGCAGCTCTGACATCATCACCCAGGGCCTCGCCGCTTACCGCGCTGCAAAAGATCGCCCGGCGCAGACGCTGGCGTTGCATCATCTGCTGGAGCGACAGAACTACAAGCTCGGCCATTGGCGGCTGGCTTCCAGCGACATCAACTATCGTCGCTTCTTCGACGTCAACGGACTTGCCGGCCTGCGCGTCGAGGACGCGAGCACGTTTGCGGCCACTCACCGGCTGGTGAAGCAGCTTGTTGCCGATGGCAAATTGCAGGGCATCCGCCTCGATCACATCGACGGCCTGCGCGATCCCGCGCAATATTGCCAGCGACTGCGCCGGCTGGTGCGCGATGCCCAAGGCAACACAAAACCGTTCTACACGGTGATCGAGAAAATCCTCTGCGAGCACGAGCACCTGCCGCATTTCGCCGGCGTTCAGGGCACCACCGGCTATGAGTGGATGAATGCGATCATCCACATCCTGGTCGACGCCAAGGGACTCGAGGCACTGGACGAGACCTGGCGCCAGATCAGCAATCGGCCGCCGCGGCTCGCGCCTTACGTCAAGGACGCCAAAAGGCGCGTGCTGGAGACGCTGCTGACCAGCGAATTCACCGTGCTGACGCGGCTGCTCGCGCGGATCGCCAACGGCCACTACTCGACCCGCGACTTCTCCGCAGACAGCCTGCGGCAGGCGTTTGAACTCTACGTGCTGCACTTCCCGGTCTACCGCACCTATCTGACACATAGCCGCCCGACCGCACTCGACCGCAAGCTGATCGACGATACCATCGAGCGCGCCCGCGCCGAGTGGTTCGCCGCCGATGAAGGCATTTTCGACTTCCTGCGCGATGCCCTGACCATGGACCTGCTCAAGCCCGACCGCCCGCCGCACAGCGCGCCACGCGTGCGCCGCTTCGCCCTGAAGGTGCAGCAGTTCACCGGGCCGCTGATGGCGAAGTCGCTGGAGGACACCGCGTTCTATCAATTCCACCGGCTGCTTGCGCTGAACGAGGTCGGCGGCGATCCCGCGAGCAAGGGTCTGTCCATTCCGGTCTTCCACCAGACGATGCGCGCGCGCGCCAAGGAGTCGCCGCACGGGATGACGGCGACCGCGACCCACGACACCAAGCGTGGCGAGGACGCCCGTGCGCGGATCGCGGCGCTCAGCGAGATTCCCGGCGAATGGACCAGCGCGGTCGCGCGCTGGAAGGTGCTGAACGCACCGCACCTCTCGCTCAATGGCAATCTGCGCGCGCCATCGGCGACGTTCGAATACATGCTGTACCAGACCCTGCTCGGCGCCTGGCCTCTTGAGGGACCGGATGCCAGTTTCGTCGAGCGCATCCAGGCCTATGCGCTCAAGGCGGCGCGAGAGGGCAAGGAAGAGACGAGCTGGCTCAACCCGCATCAGGCCTATGAGAGCGGCATAAAAGGCTTCATCGAGAAGATCCTGGATCCAGCGCTATCAGGCGAATACCTGGAGGCGCTTCAGACCCTCGCCCGCCGCGTTGCGCTGCTGGGCGCGCTGAACTCGCTGAGCCAGCTCACGCTGAAGGCGACATTGCCGGGCGTTCCCGATTTCTACCAGGGCACCGAATTCTGGGACCTGTCCCTGGTCGATCCCGACAACCGCCGCCCGGTCGATTTTGCCGCGCGGCACGCGGCGCTGCGTTCGCTGGACAATCCGGACTGGGGTCGCCTGATCCAGATGTGGCCGGATGGGCAACTCAAGGTGGCCTGGACGCGACAACTGCTCAAGCTGCGCAACGAGCTCGGCGACGTCTGCGCGCAAGGAAGTTATCAGCCGCTCGAGGTGCGCGGGGCTCACGCCGACCATGTCATCGCCTTCGCGCGCCGGCATGGGCGTGCTGCAGCAATTGTCGTGGTCGGACGTCAGTTCGCCCCCTTCACGCAGGCGGGTCGGGAATGGCCCACGCTCGAAGGGCTTGACGCGACCGTCGACGTTACCGGCTACAACGCGCCGGGCCTTGCAAGCAACGAATTGCCGGTGGCACAGGCTTTCCGTGATTTCCCCGCTGCTGTGATTAAGGCACGCGCAGCGAGCGCGCTCAGGCCTGCCAGGCAGCGCGCAGGCGCCTGAAGAAGCCTAATTGCCCTCTTTCTTGGTGAGCAGCAACTGTCCGCGCTTGCGGATCGTCGCCTGCGCCATCTCGGCGAAACGCTGCAACAGCCACGGCAGCACCACCTCGACCTTGACATGATCGTCGGCAACGTCGACCTGGCCCGTCGCAATCTGCCCGAGCGCGCGGATGCGAAAATTCATGCTGTCGCCGCTCCAGCGCTCCTCCTCGACCTGCATCACGGGAATGCTCGCTGCGGCGCGGCCGAGCCCGGCCTTGAGCCGGCGCGCCGCCTCCTCGCGGCCGAGACGATGTGGAATGGAAACGACAAGCGGTGCTGACATGGCTCTGCCCCTCACTGACTGGATACTCAGGTAGTCAGGCCGCCCGCGAAAGCAAAAGTTCCATCGCATCCTGCGGCTTGTTGCGATCCAGCTTCGGAACTTTCATTACCGCGGCAAGTTGCCCCAACGAAAGTAGATCGTTGGACAACGACCCGAGAGGGCGGAGGAGATTTGCATGTCGATCGGCGCCATCATTCTCATCATTCTGGTTATCGCCCTGCTCGGCGGCTTCAGCGGCATTGGCGGCGGCCCGTTCTACGGCACCGGCTATTACGGCGGCGGCGGTCTCGGGCTCATCATCATCATTCTGCTGATTTTGCTTCTGATGGGACGAATCTAGCCAGGCCAGTCGTTCCGGGGCGCGCGCGAGCGCGAACCGGAATATCACGCCACAAACTTCCGGATTCCGGGTCTGCGCTTCGCGCAGCCCGGAATGACGTTTTGGAAAGCGCCTATTTCGTTTTCCCTGCGAGCCTCTTCATCGCCGCCTTGATCGACGCGGCCGCATCGTCATAGCCTTCCCAAGCCTTGGTGCGCGGCAGCAAGCCAGGCACGGTACGCAGTGTGTACCGCTTCGGATCGAGATCGCTTTTCACCTGCGCCCAGGTCACGGGCATCGACACCGTGGCGCCCGCGCGCGCACGCGGCGACAGCGGAGCCACCGCCGTCGACATCCGGTCGTTGCGCAAGTAATCGAGGAAGATCTTTCCCTTGCGCAGCTTCTTCGACATGTTGAGCAGGTAGCGCTCGGGATCGTCGTCCGCCATCCACTGGCAGACGCCTTGCGCGAACGCCTTCGCCTCTTTCCAGCTCACCTTGTCGCGCGCGCCATGGAGCAGCGGCACGACCACGTGCAGGCCCTTGCCGCCGGTGGTCTTGCAGAAACTGTCCATGCCGAGATCGGTCAGCCGCTGCCGCATCTCCTTGGCGGCGTCGACGACTTCGGCGAAATCGACATCCGGCGCCGGGTCGAGATCGAACACCAGCCGGCCCGGCGTGTCATAGGCATAAGGCGCGCAATTCCAGGGATGCAGCTCGACGCCGCCGATCTGCGCCACGGCCGCGAGCCCCTCGATGCGATCGATCTGCAAGTATGGCTTGCGATCGCCGGAGACCCGCGCGAGCTCCAGCAGGTTCGACGTCCCCTGCGTTGCATGGCGCTGGAAGAAGCATTCGCCCTTGATGCCGTCGGGGGCGCGGATCAACGAGCACGGCCGGCCTTTCAGGTGCACGATCATCCATTCGCCGACGGACTCAAGATAGCGCGCGAGATTGAGCTTGGTGACGGGACCGCCCTCGTTGTCATCGGGCCAGAGCTCCTTGTCCGGCTTGGAGATGACGACGCCCATGACCTCGGAATTTTGGGCGCTCGGCTTCGGCGCCCAGCCGGTCTTCGCTTTCGCGCGCGACTTCGTCTTCGGCGCGGGTTCGGCGAGCTCGGTATCGACCGGCGTTTCCGCCTCGACCTCCTCGGCCGGCTTGTCCTGCCGCAAGCCCTTGAATGCGGCCTGGCGGATATTGCCATCCGCGGTGAAGCCGGCGAACTCGATCTCGGCGACGAGCTCCGGCTTGAGCCAGTGCACCTCGCGCGTCTTCTTCGGCGCATTCTTGCCGCCGAAAGGACTCTCCTTGGCCTCCACGGCCTTCAGGGACGGCATGATCCGCGCGACCTTGTCGGCGCCAAAACCGGTGCCGACCATGCCGACAAACGCAAGATGATCGCCACGATGTACGCCCGCCATCAGCGAGCGGAATTTTCCGTTGGTGGTCTTGTAGCCGCCGATCACGACCTCATGGCCGGCACGGCATTTCGCTTTGGACCAGCTCTCCGTCCGGCCGGATCGGTAGGGCGCGTCCAGCTTCTTCGACACCACGCCTTCGAGCTCAAGCTTGCAGGCAGATTGCAGTACCGCATCGCCGCCGCTCTCAAAATGCTCGACATAGCGGATCTGGCTCGACTTCTTCTTCCGCGCCTCCAGCAATTCCTTGAGACGCGCCTTGCGCTCGCCAAGCGGCAGGCGGCGATAGTCGAGCTCCTCGGCGAACAGCAGGTCGAAGGCGAAGAAGATCAGCTCTTCGGTCTTGCCGTCGGACAGTGCGGCCTGGAGTGAGGAAAAATTCGGCGCGCCGTTATGGTCAAGCGCGACGATCTCGCCGTCGATCATCACGTCTGGCAGCGCACCCGCCTCTTTCGCGATCGAAGCGAACTTCTCGGTCCAATCGAGGCCCTTGCGGGTCTTCAGAGTCGCTTCGCCGTCCTCGACGCGAAGCTGCACGCGGTAGCCGTCGAACTTGATCTCGTGGCACCAGCCCTCGCCCGCCGGCGGCCGTTCGACCGGCGTGCAGAGCTGCGGCGCCACGAAGTCCGGCATCTCGGAGACCTTGTTGGCCGTCGTCGCGGTCGTGGACTTCTTTTTTGCAGTTTTGCTGCTCTTCAAGGCCGTGCGAGGCGCCGGCTTGACGGTCCGCCCCTTGGTCTCCTCGGCACGATTCGACTGCCAGACCGCGTCGGCCTTGCCCTTGCCCTTCGCGAGCATGAACGGCTTTGGCGCGCGGCCCTTGTCTTCGGCGATCTGCTCCATGGCGCGACCGGACGCCACGGACTTATCCTCCGCCAGAATGTCCTCGTCCTCACTGGCATATTCGTCGCGATGCTTGATCAGCAGCCAGTTGGTGCGCTTTTCGTCGCCGCGGTTGCGCATGCGCACCAGCACCCAGTTTCCGTGCAGCTTCTCGCCGCGGAGGGTAAACTTCAGGTCACCCTTCTTGAAACCGCCTTCCGGATCGTCGGACTCCCAAGTGCCGCGGTCCCACAGCATCACGGTGCCGCCGCCGTATTGGCCTTCCGGAATCGTCCCTTCGAAATCGCCATAGTCGAGCGGATGGTCCTCGACCTCCACCGCCAGCCGCTTGTCGTGCGGATCGAGCGAGGGCCCTTTTGTGACGGCCCAGGACTTGAACACGCCGTCGAATTCGAGTCTGAGATCGTAATGCAGCCGGGTCGCGTCGTGCTTCTGGATCACGAAACGCCGCTGCTTCGATGGCGTCACTGCTGTCTTGCCCGACGGCTCGGGCGTCTTCTCGAAATCACGCTTCTTTCGGTAAGTGGAGAGTTTTTGCAGCACGACCGGTCCCGCTTCTCTTTCGGCATTCAGCCTATCACGGCAAAAGTCCCACCCGGAACCAAAACCCTATGGGGCGGTTGGGGTTCCAAAGTGCGTTGAAATCACTGGAGAATGGAATGGCTCCGCGCGCCTATTGGAAGGGAACGTTGAAGCTGTCGCTGGTCAGCTGCCCGGTCGTGCTCTATCCGGCGACCACGGCGGCCGAGAAGACGCGATTTCACCTGATCAACCGCGAGACCGGCAACCGGCTCAAGCAGCAGATGGTGGATTCCGAGACCGGCGATGTCGTCGAGAGCGACCAGAAAGGCCGCGGCTACGAGCTGCGCAAGGGCAAATATGTCGAGATCGAGCCGGAAGAGCTCGAGGCGGTCCAGATCGAGAGCAATCACACCATCGACATCGAGAGCTTCGTGCCGAGCGAGGAGATCGACCAGCGCTATCTCAACCACCCCTATTACATCGCGCCGGACGGAAAAGCCGCCATTGACGCCTTTGCCGTGATCCGCGACGCCATGAAGGATCAGGATCGCGTGGCGCTCGCGAAAATCGTGCTCACCAATCGCGAGCACATCATCGCGATCGAACCGCTCGGCAAGGGCTTGCTCGGCACCACCCTGCGCTTCCCCTACGAGCTGCGCGAGGAGGACCAGTTCTTCGACGACATCAAGAGCCCGAAGATCACCAAGGACATGGTCGAGCTCGCCGGCCACATCCTGCATACCAAGGCCGCGCATTTCGATCCCAGCAAATTCAAGGATGAGTACGAGACAGCGCTGAAGGCGTTAGTGAAGCGCAAGGCGAGCGGCAAGACAATTGAGCTGCCGGAGCCCGAGGAACGGCCGAGCAACGTGGTCAGCCTGATGGATGCGCTGAAGCAGAGCCTGAAGGGACGCGGCGGGAAGAAGACAGCCGCGAAATCGCATGCGCGGCGCGCAACGGGACGGCACCGTCCTGCGAAGAAGGCGCACCGTTCGACGGCGCGGCACAGGAAGGCGGGTTGATAGGCCTCGTCATTCCGCGGCGATGCGAAGCATCGAGCCCGGAATCCATCGTGCCAAGCATACCGGTGGAGAAATGGATTCCGGGCTCGCGCCAACAGGCGCGCCCCGGAATGACGGCGGGCCTAATCCCCCGCCTTCGGCCCCTGCACATGACGAGCGACCGCGAATTGACCAGGGCTGCCCATGCGACGAGCAACCGGCGTGAACCGCGGCGATGATGTCCGCTTATGACCAGGTATCCCGCGGATAAACCGCAACCGATCTGGCGCAGTTTCGCCGAACCGTGTAGAGCGGTTTCATGAGCACAAGCAGCGTCAACGTCGTCGCCCACCCCCTGGTCCAGCACAAGCTTTCCCTGATGCGGGAGAAGGACCGCTCGACCAAGAGCTTTCGCGAGATCCTGAACGAGGTCGGGATGCTGCTGGGCTACGAGGTGACGCGCGACCTGCCGCTGGAGCTGGTCGAGATCGAGACGCCGATCTCGCCGATGCAGGCGCCGAAGATCGCCGGCAAGA
The DNA here is from genome assembly GCF_016599855.1 of Bradyrhizobium diazoefficiens. NCBI lineage: Bacteria > Pseudomonadati > Pseudomonadota > Alphaproteobacteria > Hyphomicrobiales > Nitrobacteraceae > Bradyrhizobium > Bradyrhizobium diazoefficiens. Next base: position 5,928,308 of record NZ_CP067041.1, read on the forward strand.
AGCTTACGCTGGCGCCGATCTTGCGCGCCGGCGTCGGCTTCCTCGACGGCATGCTGGCGCTGATGCCCTCGGCGCGCATCGCCCATATCGGGCTCTACCGCGACCCCGAGACCTTGCTGGCCGTGGAATATTACTTCAAGGCGCCGCAGGACCTGTCCGACCGCACCGTGATCCTGATGGACCCGATGCTGGCGACCGGCAACTCGGCCTGCGCCGGCGCATCCCTGCTCAAGGATCGCGGCGCCCGCGACATCCGTTTCGTGTGCCTCCTGGCCGCGCCCGAGGGCATCGCGCAGTTCCAGAGCGAGCATCCGGATGTGCCGGTCTGGACCGCCGCCATCGATGAACGGCTCAACGATCACGGCTACATCGTCCCGGGCCTGGGCGATGCCGGCGACCGGATGTTCGGCACCAAGTAGACAGGTTAGCGCGATCGGGTTACTCCGGTTGCCATGCACGCCGACGATGTTTCACTGCATTCTCTGATCGGATCGGAGACCGCCGCCAATCCCGCCTTCGTGTTCGGCGGCACGCCCGTCTCGCGCGCCGAGTTTTTGGGGAAGGTCGAACAGACAACGGCCTGGCTTGCGGCTGAGGGTATCGGCAAGGGCGACGTCGTCGCGGTCTGGCTGGTCAACCGGCTCGAATGGATCGCGCTGCTGTTTGCCGCGGCCCGGCTGGGTGCGGTCATCGCGGCCGTCAACACGCGCTACCGCAGCGCGGAGGTCGCACATCTCCTGAAATTGTCCGGCGCAAAACTGCTGGTGGTCGAGGCGGCGTTCCGCGCGATCGATTTCGCTTCCATTCTCGCCGACATCGCCGGGTTTGACGTTCCCGCGCTGCAAAAGCTCGCGATGGTCGGCGCCGATGCGATCCCCGCGCACTGGCCGTGCGTGCGGTTCGATGCGTTCGACAAGCCCTATCCTCCCGCTCCGGTCCAGAACGACGTCGACCTGCCTGTGCTGCTCTACATCACGTCAGGCACGACCAAGGGGCCGAAGCTGGTTGCCCACTCGCAGCGAACGCTGGCGACCCACGCCAACGCCGTTGCGAAGGCGCTCCAGCTCTCCCCGCAGCGTCATGCACTGCTGGCGATGCTGCCGTTCTGCGGCACCTTCGGCATGACGAGCCTGATCGGCTTCATCGCAGCCGGCGCGACCGTCCATGTGCTCGACGCCTTCGAGGCTGCGACGGCTTTCAGGCTGCTCAGCGAGCAGGGGATTACGCACTCTTTCGGCTCGGACGAGATGTTCCGTCGCATCCTCGCCCTGACCGACGCGCCGCGGCCGTTCCCGCACCTTGAGGTCTGCGGCTTTGCCGCCTTTCAGCCCGGCTGGCGCGAGTTGGCCGCGGAGGCCGAGGCGCGTGGCCTGCCGCTGTTCGGGCTCTATGGGTCGAGCGAGGTGCAGGCGCTGTTCTCGATTGGCCGCCCCGGCGACGCCTTCGCCGATCGCATCGAGGGCGGTGGCTGGCCGATGTCTCCTGAGGCAAAGATACGCGTGCGCGACACCGAGACCGGGGAGCTTGCGGCAAAAGGCGTCTCCGGCGAGATCGAGATCAACGCGCCATCACGCTTCCTCGGCTATTTCAACAACCCCGATGCAACACGCGATGCGATCACCGCGGACGGCTTCTTCCGCACCGGCGATATCGGCCGACTTCGCGGCGGTGGTGCGTTCGTCTACGAGACCCGCGCCGGCGACGCCATGCGGCTCGGCGGCTTCCTGGTCGCGCCCGGCGAGGTCGAGGACGAGCTCAAGTCCTGTGCCGGCGTTGCCGATGCCCAGGTCGTCGCGGTCGACCTGAAGGGCCAGGCGCGCTGCGTCGCCTTCGTCATCCCTGCTGCTGCGCCGCCACAACAGGAGACGCTGGTCGCACGCCTGCGCGAGCGGCTCGCAGGTTACAAGATCCCGGCACGGATCTATGTTGTCGATGCCTTCCCAGTTACCGACAGCGCCAATGGCGTGAAGATCCAGCGTGCCCGGCTCCGCGCCATGGCGATGGAGCGGATCGCAGCCGAATAGGCTCGGCCAGCTCGATGAAGACCAATCTTGTGCTCACGCTCCCGATCATGAACTGAGCTAATGGCTGGCGCCGCGGAGCCGCGCCCACAATGCATCGCGGTGTGCGGGCGCCGCGATCGCGATCATGCGGCGCGCGCGTTCGGCAAGCCCGCAGCCGCGTAGCTCGGCGATACCCCATTCGGTGACGATGGCATCGACATCTGCGCGGGGCGTCGTCACCGTCTCGACACGGGCGACGATCCTGCTGGTGCCATCGGATGCCGTCGCCGGCAGCGCAATGATCGCCCGCCCGCCGGGAGACGCGTTGGCGCCGCGCACGAAATCGAGTTGTCCGCCGATTGCCCCGACCGCAACGCCGTTCAGCGTCTCGGAGTTGACGCTGCCATCCAGCCCGACCTCAATCGCCGAATTGATCGCGACCAGCCGGTTGATCCGCACCAGCACGCCCTGGCCGTGCGTATAGGACGTCGGCCGCACCGAAATGGCCTTGTTCTCGTGCACGAAACGGTAGAGCCGCTTCGTGCCGATCACCTGGTTGGTGACGGTGATCCCCGCATCGATCCCCTTCTCCGCATTCGTCAGCGCGCCGCGCTCGATCAGATCGACGACAGCATCGTTGATCAGGCCGGAATGGATGCCCAGATTGCGCGCATGCGAGAGCGAGGAGAGGATCGCGTCCGGAATGCGGCCCACGCCGAACTGGAGTGTGCTGCCGTCGAGGATTATGCTCGTCGCATGCGCAGCGATGCGCCGTGAAACATTATCGAGCGGGGGTGAGGCCAATTCGATCGGCGGAACTCGCGCCGTCACCCGCATGTGGATCGGAACGTCGTCCGGCCATTCCGTCCCAGACGTAAAGGGCGCATCCGGGTTGATCTCGGCGATGACGAGGCGCGCGCCCCGCGCAGCATCGATGACATAATCGTTGGAGAGACTGGCGCTGAGCCGCCCCTCGCCGGACTGCGCAAGCTGCACCAGCACAACATCGGCCCGATGGCGGCGCGAGGCGAAGCTGGCACAAAAGGCGCTGTAGTTGCTCGGGATCACGTCGAGCCGCCCGGCCCTGGCCAGCCGCCGCGCATTGCCGATCACGCCATAGCTTTGGAACGAGATGTTGGGCGGGCAGGCCGCGGAGAACGTGTCCGAGAAGATCGGCCCGACCATCATCCGGAACGCCGGAAGATTTCCGGCCTGGGCCATCAGTGCTTCAGTCAAGGTGACCGGCTCAGCCGTCGCCTGGCCACACACCACGAGGTCGTTCTCCCGAATCAGACCGGAAAAGTCGATCAGCGGCCTGCCCTCGGGCATCGCATTCCTCCGATCAACTCTAGTACGACTTGGCCAGCCCCAGCACCTTTTCTGCGATGAAACTGAGCGCGAGCTGCGGGCTGACCGGTGCGATGCGCGGGATCAGCACCTCGCGCAAATAGCGCTCGACATGGAACTCTTTGGCATAGCCGAAACCACCATGGGTCATCACCGCCTGCTCGCAGGCCGAGAAGCCCGCTTCACCCGCGAGATATTTTGCGGCGTTGGCCGCAGCGCCGCAGGGCATGCCCCTGTCGTATTGCCAGGCCGCCGACATCACCATCAACCAGGCGGCCTGCAGTTCGACCCAATTCACCGCGAGCGGATGCTGGATGCCCTGATTCTTGCCGATCGGGCGATTGAACACAACGCGCGTCTTGGCGTATTCGGTCGCGCGCGACAGCGCCAGCTTGCCAAGGCCGACGGCTTCCGCCGCGATCAGGATGCGCTCGGGGTTCATGCCTTCGAGGATGTACTGAAAACCCTTGCCCTCTTCGCCGATGCGATCCTCCATCGGGATTTCAAAGTCCTCGAAGAACAGCTCGTTGGAATCGACGACCTTGCGGCCCATCTTCTCGATCTCGTGGACCTTGATCTTGTTGCGGTCGAAATCGGTATAGAACAGGCTGAGGCCGTGGGTCGGCGAGCGCACCTCTTCCAGCGGCGTAGTTCGCGCCAGCAGCAGAATCTTGTGGGCGACCTGCGCGGTCGAGATCCAGACCTTCTGGCCGTTGACGATGTAGCGGTCGTTCTTGGCGACCGCGCGGGTCTTGAGCTGCGTGGTGTTGAGGCCGGTATTCGGCTCGGTGACGGCAAAGCACGCCTTCTCGCGGCCCTCGACCATCGGCGGCAGCATGCGCTTGCGCTGTTCTTCCGTGCCGAACACGACCACCGGATTGAGACCGAACACGTTGATGTGCACCGCGGAGGCGCCGGACATGCCGGCGCCCGATTCCGCAATCGTGCGCATCATGATTGCGGCTTCAGTGATGCCGAGCCCGGAGCCGCCATAGGCTTCCGGCACGCAGATGCCAAGCCAGCCGGCGTCGGCCAACGCCTTATGGAAGTCGTGCGGGAAGCCGCCGTCGTGGTCCTTCTTTAGCCAGTAGGCGTCGGGAAAGCCTTCGCAGATCTTTGCGATGGCGTCGCGAATGGCTTCCTGCTGATCGGTGAGCGCGAAATCCATGGTTGGTCTCCTTGCTGGAGGCTCGTCGGATGCTAGCGACCCATCTGCGAGGGCAGCCAGAGAATGATCGAGGGAAACGCCACCAGGACGGCGATCGCGATCAGGTGGGCGATGAAGTGCGGGAAAGTGCCGTGGAACACCTCCGCCACCGGTCGCTTGGCATAGCGGGCGACGATGAAGCAGTTGAGCCCGACCGGCGGCGTGATCATGCCGACCTCGGCGGTGACGATCTTGATGACGCCGAACCAGATCGGATCGAAGCCGAGAGTCTTGATCAGCGGCAGCACGATCGGCACCGTCAGCACCAGGATCGCGATCTGGTCCATGAACGAGCCGAGTACGATATAGCCGCACAGGATCAGCGTGATGATGATCCAGCGCGAGGTCGGCAAGCTCCCGATCCAGGCGACGAGATCCTGCGTGACATGGGTAAGCGTGAAGAAATAGCCGAAGATCGAGGCACCAACCAGGATCATGATGATCATGCAGGTGCCGTGGCAGGCGCGCAGCAGCGTCTTGTAGAGCGAGGACGGCGTGATCTTGCCCTTGACGATCGCGAGCAGGAAGGCGCCGAACGCACCGAAGGCGGAGGCTTCCGTCGGCGTCGCGACACCGAGATAGATCGTGCCAGTCACGATCGAGAACAGCACCACCATGGGCGAGACCTGCCACAGCAGGGCGAATTTTTCGCGCCACGGCACCGACTTCGCGGCGGGCGCGCGCGAAGGGTCCTGCCAGACCAGGAAGTAGATCGTGGCCATGATGGTGAAGGTCACGAGGATCGCGGGGATGATGCCGCTGATCAAGAGCTTTCCGATGTTCACCTCGGCCAGCAGGCCGAAGATGACGAGCGCGACGCTGGTCGGCAGCAGCATCGACAGCGTACCCGAGATCGCGACCACGCCCGCCGCCATCTTCGGCTCGTAGCCCTGACGGATCATCGCCGGAAGGCTGGTCGAGGACAGCGTCGCGGCCGAGGCGGTCGAGGTGCCGCAAATGGCGCCGAAGCCGGCGCCGGCGAGCGCGGTGGCCATGCCGAGTCCACCGGGAACGCGGCCGACCCAGGCCGAGGCTGTCTTGAACAGGTCATCCGCGACGCCTGACAGCAGCACGAGGTCCGCCATCAGCAGGAACATCGGGATGGTGATGAGCTCATAAGAGGAGACGGTCGAGAGCGGCGCGGTCTCCAGGATACCTGATAGCGTCGGAAAACCGCCGACCATGACGAGGCCGGCCGAGCCGGAAAAGGCCATGGCGAAACCGACGGGCGTGCCGAGCGCGAGCAGGCCGAACAGCAGAGCGAGAACGATGAGAGGTGTCATGGATGCCAGCCGTTACTCGAAGCCGCGCGCTTCGCCGACACCGGTCACTGGCGGCAGCGGATAGAGGTCGCGCCCGCTGACAAGGCTCAGCACATTGCCGACGAGCTGGAGCAACAGCCGCAGCACCAGCACGCCGCAGCCGAACGGCACCAGCGCCGCCGAAATCCAGGTCGGCCAGGGAATGGCACCTGACAGCACATCGTGCTGCTCGTAATTCTCCAGCGCGCGCGCGAAGCCGACCTTGCAGATCAGAACGAACACGAACAGACCGGCGAGCGCGGTGACGATCTCGGACAGCCGTCGCCCCGCCGGCGAGAAGCGGGACAACAGGATATCGACGCCGACATGCACATGCTCCCGCAAGGCGTCCGACAGCGTGAAGAAGAACACGCCGGCCAGCAGATAGAGCCCGATCAGATCATAAGTGAAGGAGAACGGGCTGTTCAGCGCGTAGCGCATGAACACGTCGGTCACGACCAGCACCATGATCACGAACAGGAACACCACCGCGATTACCGTCAGCGCGCGCTCCAGCGCACCGAGCACTTGCCCTGCCCCTTCGATCACTTCACGCCTCCCTCTTTGATTGGCGGATTACTTGCTGCCGGCAGCCAGCAGGTCTTCAAATTCCTTCAACGCGGCGGAGGCCTGCTTGCCGCGGCTGTCGAGTCCGGCCGCCCATTGATGACCTACGCCCCTAAGCTTGTCCTTCATCTCGGCGCGCGTCGCCTCCGGCAGCGGATCGAAGGTGATGCCCTCGTCCTGCATGTGCTTCTTGGTGACTTCGCCTTCCTTGTCGACGTCGGCGCAAGCCTTCGGCGTGATCGCTTCCGAGGCCTCGTTCATCGCCGTCTTCACGTCGTCGGCCAGCTTGTCCCAGACCGACTGGTTGATGGAATAGGCCACGATGAAGCTGCCGAAGCTGACGCCTTCGGTGGCGTGCTTGACCAGCTTGTCGAGACCGTAGGCCACGACGCTGTCCAGCGGAAACAGCAGACCGTCCATCGTGCCACGCGACAGCGATTCATAGGCATCGGGCGCGGCCATGCGCACCGGCACGGCGTTGAGCGCGCGTAGCGTCAGATCCTGCGCCCCGCCGGTCGTGCGCAGCTTCAGCCCCTGCATGTCCCTGGTGGTCTCGACCTTCGCCTTGACGGTCCACACCTGGTAGGGCGGCAACGCCACGGCCATCAGCAGCTTGATCTTGTTGGGAGCGTATTCCTGCTTGGCTAGAATGCCTTGGCGCGCACTCTTCCAATAGGCGAGCGTGCCCTGGCAGCTGGTCGCGAATGCACCCGGCAATTGGGCGACTTCCGACAGCGGCATCTTGTCGGAGACGTAGGACGGCCCGATGTAGCCGATGTCGACCACGCCCGATTGCGTCAGCCGCAGCATGTCGGCCGCTTTGCCGATCTGCTGGTTCGGATAATAGGTGAAGGTCACCGCGCCGTTGGTGCGCTTGGTGACATCGTCCATCCAGGGTTTGAGCATCAGGCGGACGAGATAGTGGCCGGCGGGGAAGCTATCGGCGACTTTCAACTCGAGCGCCTGCGCCGACGTCATCGAGACCGGCAGCGAAAGCGCGAGCACGGCTGTAGCCCGGACCAGATTCTTCTTCATTTGCTTCTCCTTGACGCGTCCCCACGCCGAAGGCGGCAGCCTGTCGCTGCCAGCCGTCGGTCCCTCACTCCAATTCTTGCTTGAGTTAAAAATACATATACGTGAATTTATCTGTCAAGTATATGAATTGTGCATGGAGCCATGCCCTCCAACTACGACTGGTTGGATCGACATCCCAGATGTATGAATTCTAATTCCACCCATACGAATTTATCCAACGAGGCCTCATGGGACCGCTCGCCGGATTCACCATTCTCGACCTGACCTCGGTGCTGATGGGCCCCTATGGCACCCAGGTGCTGGCGGACATGGGTGCAGAAATCATCAAGGTCGAAAGCCCCGAGGGCGACATCGTTCGCCAGATCGGTCCCGGCCGCACACCCGGCATGGGCGGGATGTTCCTCAATGCCAATCGCGGCAAGCGCAGCATCGCCCTCGACCTGAAGAAGCCGGAAGCTCGCTCCGTGCTGCTGCGGCTAACCAGGCGCGCCAACGCGCTGGTCTATAATGTGCGCCCGCAGGCGATGGCACGGCTCGGTCTCGACTACGAGACGCTTCGCTCGATCAATCCCGCCCTCGTCTATGTCGGTGCCTTCGGCTACGGCCAGTCCGGCCCCTATGCCGCAAAGCCGGCTTACGACGACCTGATCCAGGGCGCGGCAACGATTCCGACGCTGCTCGCGGCCGCCGGCGACGGCACGCCGCGCTACGTTCCCGTCACCATCGCCGACCGGATCGTCGGGCTGATGATGGTCAACGCCATATTGGGCGGGCTGATGCACCAGCAGCGCACCGGCCAAGGCCAGCGCATCGACGTGCCGATGTTCGAATCGATGACGGAGTTCGTGCTGGTCGATCATCTGGGCGGGCTGACCTACGATCCTCCGCTCGACTATGGTGGCTATGCCCGCCTGCTCTCGCGCTATCGCCGCCCCTACAAGACCAGCGACGGCTATCTCTGCGTGCTCGTCTACAACGACAAGCACTGGCGCAGCTTCTTCGAGGCGATCGGGCAGCCGCATTTCCTCGACCAGCCGCGCTTTGCCAACCACGCCGCGCGCACCAAGCACATCGATGAGATCTACGAGGAGATCGGCCACATCTTCGCAACGCGCACCACCGCGGAGTGGCGCGAACTGCTGGAGCGCGCCGACATTCCGGTGATGCCGATGCACACGCTGGAGACGATCCTGGACGATCCGCATCTCAATGCGATCGACTTCTTCCAGACGGTGGAGCATCCCGTGGAAGGCCGCATTCGCCAGATGCGCGTGCCGTCGACCTGGAGCGTGACCCAGCCGGAACCCACCGGCCCGGCACCGACGCTCGGCCAGCACGGCCGCGACATTTTGCGTGAGGCCGGCTTCTCGACTGAGGAGATCGAACGGCTCGCGGAGCAAGAGGCAGTTCACTTGGCGGCGCCGCCTTAAGCGTAGCGCCAGGCAACTCGCAGGACACAGGGAGGAAACCGCAATGGCCGGGCTTTATTTCGAAGACTTTTCCGTGGGCCAGGAGTTCAGGCATCCGCTGACCCGGACCGTCACGGAGATGGACAACACCATGTTCAGCCTGCTGACGCTCAATCCGCAGCCGCTGCATATCGATGCGCATTTCGCTGAAAAGACCGAGTTCGGCCAGCGCATTTTCAACAGCCTTTACACCCTCGGCATCATGATCGGCATGACGGTCTATGATACGACCATGGGCACCACCGTCGCCAATCTCGGCATGACGGACGTGACTTTCCCAAAACCGGTCTTCCATGGTGACACGCTGCGGGCGACGACGAAGGTGCTTTCGTTGAGAGAATCCAAATCGCGCCCCAAGGCGGGTATCGTCGAGTTCGAGCACCACGCTCTGAACCAGAACGACGAGGTCGTCGGCAAATGCCGGCGCATGGCGATGATGCACAAGAGGCCGGTGTAATGCGTTCGATGCTGTTCGTGCCGGGCGATTCCCCGCGCAAATTCGAGAAGGCGAGTGAAGGCAAGGCCGACGCGCTGATCATCGATCTCGAGGATTCCGTCGTCAGCGACAAGAAGCCGGAAGCGCGCGGGCTGACGCTTGCGATGCTGAACGGCGCTCGCGGCCCGCACCAGCTCTATGTCCGCGTCAACGCGCTCGACACCGGCATGACGCTGACCGATGTCGCCGCGGTGATGCCGGGCAAGCCCGACGGCATCGTGCTGCCGAAATCGCAAGGCGGCGACGACGTTCGGCAGGTTGCCGCCTGGCTCGAAGCGCTGGAAGCTGCGGCCGGCACCGCGGTTGGCTCAACGCGCATCGTCTGCGTCGCGACTGAGACCGCGAGCTCGATCTTCGGCCTCGGCAGCTACAAGGGCTGCTCCCCTCGCCTCGCCGGCCTGATGTGGGGCGCGGAAGATCTTTCGGCGTCACTTGGCGCCACCGAAAAGGCGTCGGGCGGCGTGTTCCACAGCCCCTATCGTCTCGCGCGCGATCTCTGTCTGATGGCGGCGGCGGCCGCCGAGGTCGCGCCGATCGATACCGTCTACACCGACATCGACAATCTCGCCGGCCTCGAGCAGGAAACGCGCGCGGCGCGACGTGATGGATTCTCGGCGAAGGCGCTGATCCACCCCAAGCATGTCGATGTCGTCAACGCGGCGTTCGAGCCGACGGACGCCGAGCGCAGCTGGGCGGAGAAGGTGATCGCGGCGTTCGCGAGCAATCCCAATTCCGGCACGCTGCGGCTCGATGGCCAGATGATGGACAAGCCGCATCTTCGCGCCGCGAAGAAGATCCTCGGCCAGCCGTAGAGCAGGAACGCGATCCGTCATGATCGTCCGCCAAGCCGCAAATGTCCTGGAGATCATGGAGTTCTTCGCGCAAGCGAGGAAGCCGGCGACGCTTGCAGAGATCGCCGATCATTTCAGCTGGCCGCGCTCGTCGACCTTCAACCTGCTCGCGACGCTGTCGGAGAAAGGCTATCTCTACGAACCGCGTCCCCGCGCCGGCTTCTATCCAACGCCGCGATGGCTGGCGATGGCGCGGATGATCTCCGAGGTCGAGCCGCTGCCGCCCTGGACCCATACCCTGATCGCCGATCTCTCGGCGGAGACCGGCGAGACGGCCTCCATCGTGGCGCCGGCGGGCGTGATGGCGGTATTCATCGACGTCGTCGAATCGACGGCGGCAATCCGCTACTTCGCGACCATCGGCCACCGCGTGCCCATCCACGCCACCGCCAGCGGCCGCGCATTGCTGTTGCAATATTCGCAGCAGGAGCGCGACTCCGTCTACCGCAAGATCGAGTTCAAGCAATACGGGCCATCGACGCCGATCAGCATCGAGGCGGTGGAAGCGGAGCTGCGCAATTCGATCGAACGCGGCTATTGCCAGAGCTTCGGCGACTACAGCCGCGACCTCGCGGGCGCTGCCATCCCGTTGCCGATCGGCGGCCGCCGCCTCTCCGTCGTCGTCGCCGGCCCGGAATTTCGCATCGGTCCGAAGGTCGCGGAAGTCGCATCGCTGATCGCGCGGACGGTCGACCGGCTGCGGCCGAAGAGCGCGGTGTAAACCTCGCCTCAGTCGAATCCCTGAACGGGCGGCGTCGAGGTCTGCGGGGATGCTGCAGGAGCGGCTTGAACCGGCGGATTGCCAGCAGCTCTCGCCTCGCCGTTGGCGTCCATCGCCTCGCGCATGCGCGGCGGAGTGCCGGTCGCGGATGCACGGTACGCTTCGCGGCGTGGCGGCTGGCGGTGTCTTGCCGACCGCGAACCTCTCACGCCCCATGACCGGGCGATCGAAGGTCCGGCGGTGTAGCCGACCACCGCGCCCGCGAGCGCGCCGATCGGACCCAGCACGACGGCGCCGGACACGGCTCCCAGCGCCGCATCGCCGGCGCGTTCCTGCGCAACGGCGCCCGCGGGCACACAGGCCAGCATCACGACGGCGGTAGTCAGAGCTTTGTTCATCGGAGTGCCTCCCTCACGGGAGATCACTCTTATGCAAATATGGCGGCAGGAGGTTTGTTTGTCGCCCAATGGAGGGCAATCGGCCGATGGAACTCCGGCAATCGGCGAAATCTCCACCGGAATCGTCGTCCCGGCCTGTCAGGATGACAGCAGACAGAGTCAGACGATCTTGTTCGACATGCGCTAGGATCGGCGGTCCCATAAGGCCGAGCCGGTACGATTGCCATGCAGATAATCCGGAGAATTGGCTTCACGCTGCTCATCGTCGCAACATCGCCGGTAACCGGCAATGGTAGGGAGATCGTGGCTCCCGACCGAATGACAGTGATCGGCACTGTCGACACCCGCTTCCAGTCCTACAATATCGAAATGGTCGAGGTGACCGGTGGCCGGTTCTGGAAACCCTACGCGCAAAAGGACATGCGTCGCGATCACTACAGCGAGCGGCCGCCGATCGATCTCGGAAATGCGCGCCTGCGCGCGCTCGCGGCGGCACTCGGACCCGCTTACATGCGCGTCAGCGGCACCTGGGCGAATGCGACGTTCTTTGCCGATACCGACAGCGCGACGGCAACAGCACCGCCCGGCTTCAACACTGTGCTTACCCGCGCGCAGTGGCGCGGCGTCATTGATTTCGCGCTCGCCGTCAACGCGGAGGTCGTGACGTCCTTTTCCGTCAGCCCCGGCAACCGCGGCGCGGACGGCATGTGGACGCCGGACCAGGCACAGCGCCTCATCGACTTTACGCGATCGCTGGGTGGCCACATCGCCGCCGCCGAATTCATGAACGAGCCGACTCTTGCGGCGACCAATGGCCCGCCGCCAGGATATGACGCGAAGGCTTATGGCCGCGACTTCAATGTCTTCCGCGACTGGATACGCCGTGCCGCGCCGGAGACACTGATCGTGGGCCCGGGCTCCGCCGGCGACTCCGCGTCCTCACCGACTGGCATTCGCACGCGCGATCTGCTCGCCGCGTCGGGACCGGCGCTCGATCGCGTCTCCTACCATCACTACAATATGCTCTCGTCCCGCTGCGGCCGACATGACGATCCGGCGCAGGCACTCTCCGAAGAGCGGCTGTCGCGCACCGACGGCGCTCTCGCCGTCTACCGCGGCTTGCGCGACGAATTCGAACCGGGCAAGCCAATCTGGCTGACGGAAACCGCGAATGCCGCGTGCGGCGGCAATCCGGAGGATGCGACCTTCCTCGACACCTTCCGCTATCTCGATCAGCTCGGCCGCCTCGCGAAAACCGGCGTGCAGGTCGTCATGCACAACACGCTCGCGGCCAGCGACTACGGCCTGCTCGATGAAAACACCTTTCGTCCGCGGCCGGACTACTGGGCCGCGCTGCTCTGGCATCGGCTGATGGGAACGACCGTGCTGGATCCGGGCATGGCCTCGACACCCGGACTTCACGTCTACGCGCACTGCCATCCCACGACGAAGGGCACTGCGTCCGTGCTCCTCATCAACACGTCACGGCACGAACCGCGTTCCGTGATGCTGGCTGCCTCCGCCGAGCGCTACACGCTTCACGCGGGGCGCCTTCAAGACACGAATGTGCAGTTGAATGGCAAGCGGCTCTCGCTGACCGGCAGCGACGACCTGCCTCGCCTCGCACCGCGCGCAGCGCCGGCAGGCCGATTCCGCCTCGTGCCGGCCAGCATCATGTTCGTGGTAATGCCGGACGTGGCCGCCTGCCGCTGAGGTGGTCAGTCCTTGAGATCGTCGCGCGCCGTCTCCGGGGCCATCAACGTTGCGATGATGGTGATGATCGAGAGCCCAATGATGTAGAGCGACACCGGCCAGTAGAAGCCGGCCCAGGCGAGCAGCGCAGTCGCGATCAGCGGCGAGAAGCCGCCGCTCAACGCGGCCGCGACATTGGCGCCCAGCGAGGCACCACTGTAGCGCACCTGGGTGCGGAATAGTTCCGGCATAAACGCCGCCTTCGGCCCGAACAGCAGAGCGTGCGTCAGTGTCATTGTGACGACGAGCGTGAGCGTGATCAACGCCGGCTCCTTGGTGTCGAGGAACCAGAACAGCGGAAACGCCAGCGCCACCGAGAACGCGCCGCCGGCGAGATAGAGGGCCTTGCGGCCAAAAATATCGGACAGCCAGCCGGCAAGCGGCAGCGTCGCGAACTCGACGATCGCGGCATAGACCACGGCATTCAGGATCACCTGCCGCGGCAGGCCGAGCTTCGTCGTGGCATAGGCCAGGATGAAGACGGTGAGGAGATAAGCGAGCCCGACTTCAGAGACCGTGATGCCGATCGCCAGCAGGAAGCTGCGCCAGTCGCGGCGCAGCACTTCCCACACCGGCTGCGCCAGCAGCTCCTTGCGCTCGACCACCTCCTTGAAGTGCGGCGTCTCCGCGAGCCTCATGCGCACGACGAAGCCGACGCCGACCAGCAGAATGCTGATCCAGAACGGCACGCGCCAGCCCCAGCTCAGGAAGTCGGCCTCGGGTAGCTGTGTCACCAGGCCGAAAATGCCGGTCGAAGCTGCGACACCGACCGGAAAGCCGATCTGCACCAGACTGCCATAGAAGCCGCGGCGGTTGCCGGCATGCTCGACCACCATGACCACCGCACCGCTCCATTCGCCGCCGAGCCCGATGCCCTGGATGAAGCGCAGCATGACGAGAAGGATCGGCGCCCAGATGCCGATCTGGCTGTAGGTCGGCAGGCAGCCGATCAGGAAGGTGCCGAGCCCCATCGCGATCATGGTCGCGACCAGCATTGTCTTGCGCCCGAGCCGGTCGCCATAATGCCCGATGATGGCGCCGCCGATCGGCCGCGCCACGAAACCGACTGCGTAGGTCGAGAACGCCGCGAGCGTGCCGACAAAGGGATCGAAGCTCGGAAAAAACAGCTTGTTGAGCACGAGCGCGGCGGCGGTGCCGTAAATCAGGAAATCGTACCATTCGATCGCAGTGCCGAGCGCGCTCGCCCACACCACATGCGCCGTCGTCGAACTCTCCGCCGCCGAGGCGACCTCCGTTGCTGCCGTCATGCCCTGCGCCCCAATTTCCGGATGGCATCATGAATAATCACGCAAGGGGTTGCAACCTGCCCGCGTGTTTGTTTCCCCGTTCTCAGCACTCGGTCATTCCCCGCGAAGGGAATCCAATACACCGCAATGTCTCAGCGCACCCGGTCAAGGCCGGGCGATGACAGCCAGAGTGGAGCCGCCCCCTACTTGTCCTTCACCGGCACCGTGTAGTTCAGGATCAGCCGGCCGCCATCCGGATAGATCGTCTGCCCGGTGATGTACGAAGCATCGTCGCTCGCAAGGAACGCCACGACAGAGGCGACCTCGCTAGGCTCACCGCCGCGGCCGGCCGGCGTGCGCGACATGACGGTTTTGCGGGCATCCTCGGAGGTGTAGATGGAAGACGCCACCATGTCGGTCAGGATCGTGCCAGGCCCGACCGCAACGACGCGGATGTTGTGCGGGGCGAGCGCGACAGCGGCGACCGACGTCAGCTGCTTCATGCCGCCCTTGGACATGGCGTAGGTCGCCAGCGCCGGGATCGCGAGCAGCGCGTTCACCGAGGACATGTTGATGATGACTCCGCCGCTACCTTGCGCGATCATCTGCTTCGCCGCCGCCTGCACGCCGAAGAACGCGCCCTTCAGATTGATACCGATGATTTCGTCGAATTCCTCTTCGGAGATCTCCAGGATGTCCCGGTTGCGGGCGACGCCGGCATTGTTGACCATGATGTCGAGCCGGCCGAATTCTTGCACGGCGGTCGTGACAAGCTGATCCACGTCAGTGCGCCTGGCGACATTGCCAACGACGGTGCGCAGGGCATCCGGCCGTCCGAGTTCGGCGGCCGTTGCCGCGAGGCCGTCGGCATCGACATCCGAGATGACGACCTTGACGCCGTCGTCGAGGAAACGCTTTGCACAGGCCTTGCCGATGCCGCGCGCCGCGCCTGTGATGGCGGCGACCTTGCCGGATAGTTTCATGGGCCTCACTCCAGGACAGCTGCTTGCGGCAGGCCTACGCCAGATGAGAACCGAGGGCTAGGCCGCCGCAAATCCGAGATGAGCACGGAACCGGTTCTTGATAAAGGCGCCATATCGACGGAGCGTATAGCTGAGGCCGCAGAATAGGTCACGATGCGATCTCAGAGGAAGCGATCGGGCGCGAACGGCGTCAGGGGAATTTCGGGCTGCTTGCCGCTCAGGAGCTGGGCCACGAGACGGCCGGTGCGGGCCGAGCCGACCAGGCCGACATGACCGTGGCCGAAGGCATAAACGATGTCGCGCGACGCGCGCGCGTAACCAATGCAGGGGCGGCCGTCCGGCATGCTCGGCCGATGACCGAACCAGGTTTTTATGCGTGAGGGCGGAATATCCTTTGGCAGCTTCGGGAACATGCTCAGGAGCTTGTCGCGCAAAATCTCGGCGCGCTTCCAGTTCGGCGCGGCCTCAAGGCCTGCGATCTCGACCGTGCCGGCGGCGCGCAGGCCCTTGTCGGTCCAGTTCACCACCATTTTGGCGTCCGATGCCATCATCGAGCTGCGCGGTCCCGATTCCGGATGCTCGATCATGACGTGATAGCCGCGCTCGGTCTCGAGCGGCAGCGGATCGCCGACCGATGCGGTCAGTTGCTTCGACCGCGCGCCCGCGGCAATTACCGCAGCATCGCAAGGAATCTCGCCGCTCTCAGTGAGAACGGTGACGAGCTTGTTGCCACTGAGCTTGAGGCCTGTCGCCTTGGCGCGCACAAGCGTGGCGCCGCTTGCCAGCGCATGTTGCGCGAGCGCGGCGACATAGGCGCCGGGATCACGGCAGCGGCCCGCCTCCTCCACCACCACGCCAAAGGTGTAGCGCGGGTGCAAATCCGGCTCGCGCTGACGCATCTCGTCGGAATTGAGCTCCAGCCATTCGACGCCGACCTTCTTGCGCAGGCGCCAGCCGAGATCGTTGTCGAAATTGCCGCGCGACGGGAACACGTGCATCACGCCATTGCGCTCGATCAATTCAGGGACGCCGGCCTCCTCCGCGAGCTTTCGGTGCAAGAGCGGCGCATCCTTCAGGAGATCGCGCAGCCCAAACGCGGTCTTCTCAACCCGCGCCTCGGTCCAGCCCGAGAGCAGATATCTGATCAGCCAGGGCAGCGCCTTCGGCAAATACGACCAGCGGATCGCGAGCGGCCCGAGCGGATCCATCAGATAACCCGGCACCTTCGTCCAGATGCCCGGCTCGGCCGGCGGGATCACCGAATGCGAGGAGAGCCAGCCGGCATTACCGTAGCTCGCCGCCTGTTCGCCGCCGGGCTCGCCCGGGTCGATCAGCGTGACGCGATGCCCCTCGCGCAGCGCCTCGATGGCGCTGATCACGCCGACCGCACCGGCTCCGATGATGGCGACGTGGCGGCCTTCCGGCATCGCTTACGCCTTCACCGCTGGCACAAAGTCTTTGCCGACCGAGATCGCGCGCGGATCGATCATGCAGTGGAGGATCGACGGCTTGCCGGAGGCGAGCGCGCGCTCGAATGCCGGCGCAAATTCTTCGGTGCGCTCGACGCGCTCGCCATGACCACCGAACGCCTTCGCATACATCGCGAAATCAGGGTTCTTCAGCTGGGTCCCGACCACGCGGCCGGGATAGTCGCGCTCCTGGTGCATGCGGATGGTGCCGTATTGCGAATTGTCGACGACGATGACAATCAGCGGCGCATCGTACTGGACGGCGGTCGCGAACTCCTGGCCGTTCATCAGGAAGCAGCCGTCGCCGGCAAAGGCGACGACGGTGCGATCCGGATATTGCCGCTTGGCGAGCACCGCCGCCGGAACGCCATAACCCATCGAGCCCGAGGTCGGCGCGAGCTGGGCGGCGAAGCTGTGGAAGCGATGATGGCGATGGATCCAGCCAGCGTAATTGCCGGCGCCATTGCAGACGATCGCGTCCTTCGGCAGGCGGTCACGCAGCCAGGTCATGACCTGGCCATACTGGAACGTGCCCGGCAGCTCGCGTACCTTGTCGGTCCAGGCGAGGTAATCGGCATGCGCCTTGGCGGCCTCGCCTTTCCAGGCAACTGCGCCGGCGGGCTTCAGCGTCTCGACCGCGGCGGCGAACGCAGCGGGCGTCGCTTGGATTGCGAGCTCAGGCTGATAGACCCGGCCAAGCTCCTCCGAACCTGGATGCACATGGATCAGCTTCTGCTGCGGGATCGGAATATCGAGCAGCGTGTAGGAGGATGACGGCATCTCCGACATGCGGCCACCGATCAGGAGAATGACATCGGCATTGTCGATGCGCGCCTTCAGGCCCGGGCTCGGCCCAATGCCGAGGTCGCCGGCATAGTGCGAATGATCGGCGTCGATCAACGAAGCCCGGCGGAACGAGGTCGCGACCGGCAGGTCGAACCGCTCGGCAAAGCGCGCGATGCTCTTGGTGGCTTCATCAGTCCAGCGCGAGCCGCCGAGAATGACGAGCGGCGCCTTGGCACTGGCAAGCATGGCGCCGACGCGCTCGATATCGGCAGGCGCCGGCCAGCTTGCCACCGGCTCGATGCGCATGGCATCGGGAACGGCGGCGGTTTCGGTCAGCATGTTCTCCGGCAGCGCGATCACCACGGGACCAGGGCGGCCCTGCATCGCGACGCGGAAGGCGCGCGCGACCAGCTCCGGAATGCGATCGGGGCGATCGATCTCGACCGCCCATTTCGCCATCGTGCCGAACACCGCCTTGTAGTCGAGCTCCTGAAACGCCTCGCGCTCGCGCATACCTGTATCGACCTGGCCGACGAACAGGATCATCGGCGTCGAATCCTGCATCGCGATGTGGACGCCGTGGCTGGCATTGGTTGCGCCTGGGCCACGGGTGACGAAGCAGATTCCGGGCCGCCCCGTGAGCTTGCCATAGGCTTCCGCCATCATCGCAGCGCCGCCTTCGGCGCGGCAGATCATGACGTCGATCAAGCTGTCATGCAGCGCATCGAGGGCGGCAAGGTAGCTCTCGCCCGGCACGCAGGTGACGCGCTCGACGCCCTGGGCGACGAGCTGATCGATCAGGATCTGGCCCCCGGTGCGGGTGTTGCGAATGGTCATGACAGCTCCCTGCAGGCTTTGGCGATGGGCTTTGGTGGCCTCGCGCAAGTTTGTTCCGAGGTGGCGTAGGACAGGCGGAAATAAGGTGCAAGGCCGAAACAGCTGCCCGGTACCGTTCTGCATGGTGACCCCGAGGGTCGGTGACCCCAGGGTCGCGGGTCTTTCTCGCAGGTCTTGCCTGCCCGAGCAAACCGGGACGCTGATATGCAGTTGGCCTTCGCTGCGGTTCTGCCGTTGACGCGGCCCGATGCGCGTTTAAGTAGGTCACAAATATTGCAGGGTGGCGACGTTCGCTGGGCTGGTTCCCCTTGCCGCCACCCATGCAGGACACATGACCTCGCCTCACGCGACCTCGCCTCGCTCTTCCACGCCCCCTCATCTCGCCATCGTCCTGTTCTCGCTCGCCATGGGCGGTTTTGCGATCGGAACCACCGAATTCGCATCGATGAGCCTGCTGCCGTTCTTCGCGGCCGATCTTCATATCGACGAGCCGACCGCCGGACACGCGATCAGCGCCTACGCCCTCGGCGTGGTGCTGGGCGCGCCGTTGATCGCCGTGCTCGGCGCGCGGTTCGCGCGGCGCACGCAGCTGCTGGGACTGATGGCCGTGTTCGCACTCGGCAACGCCCTCACCGCACTTGCACCTGGCTTCGGTTCGATGATCGCGGCGCGCTTTCTTTCAGGCCTGCCCCACGGCGCCTATTTCGGCATCGCCGCGCTGGTTGCGGCCTCGCTCGTCCCACAACGCCGCCGCTCGCAGGCGATCGGCCAGGTGATGCTCGGTCTGACCTGTGCCACCATCATCGGCGTGCCTTTGGCTAATCTGATCGGCCAGGCGGTCGGCTGGCGCGCGAGCTTTGGCCTCGTGTCGTTGCTGGCGCTGCTCACGATGCTGCTCTGCGCTCTATTCGCGCCGCGCGACCAGGCTGGCCGGTCGGATCCGCTGCGCGAGCTCGGCGCGCTTCGAAGTGGCCGCGTCTGGATTACGCTGGCAATCGGCGCGATCGGTTTCGGCGGCATGTTCGCGGTCTACACTTATCTCGCGACGACATTGATCGAGGTCACCAAGGTCAGCACGGAGGTCATTCCGTTCTTCCTGGCGATCTTCGGCATCGGCGCCACGCTCGGCAATCTGTTCGTGCCGCGCTTCGCCGACCGCGCGCTGATGCCGACGGCCGGCGCCATTCTGCTGTTCGCGGCAGCTGCGCTGCTGGTGTTTCCGCTCGCGGCCGGCAATCCTTGGCTGCTTGCGATCGACATCTTCGCGATTGGCGCGAGCGTGGCGCTCGGGGCCGTCCTGCAGACCCGGCTGATGGACGTCGCGGGAGACGCGCAGGCGCTCGCCGCCGCGCTCAATCATTCGGCGTTCAACACCGCCAATGCGCTCGGCCCCTTTCTCGGCGGCCTCGCCATTCGCGAGGGGTGGGGCTGGACGTCCACCGGCCCCGTCGGCGCCGTGCTGGCGCTTCTGGGCTTTCTGATCTGGATCGTCGCTTATCGCAACACCGGCTCCTCACCGGTCGAGCACAACTCAAGCAGCGCCGCCGCGCCACGCGAGAACGCTCCGCTGCGGCGCGCGCCACCACTGGCGCCGGAGAGCCGGAGCCGCTCGGATCGTTCCAAGGATCCGGTGGCCTAACGGAACGCAACGCGATCAGAACAGAGCGGGGTTGAGAGCCTGTCCGTAGAGCATCGCGGCCACGAGCGAGACCAGCAGGCCCGCGCCCGAGAAGATCACGAGGATCTGAAGGGTTTCGAGGTCGAGATTCGTTCCCGTTGCGCGGGATATTGCCTTTGCCAGTGCAGCAATCATCGCCAGCTCCGAAGCCGGCCGCGCGGATGCGCGGCCTGACTTCATCTAGCGCAGATCGGCGCATCCGCCTGTGAACCAGATTACAGGCGCGCCCCGGCTATCGGCCTCCCGCTCGTGCGGCGTGCAGCGACTGCAGTCGGAAGCCGAGGTCACCAGGTATAGCGAACCCCATCCTTGTCGGCGGAGCTGGCAGCGGCGGGGACGTAAGCGCGGCGCGCTGGAGACGAAGCCGATCGCGACATGCTCAGTGTCGCCCCGGCGAAAGCCCGGACCCATACCGCGAGGGCTCTCCGTTGAATTGATCGGAGTATCGAACGGCAAGTCTCTCCAAACTCCTCCCTGTGGTTATGGTGCCGGCCTTCGCCGGGACGACGCTGTGGAGGCAGTTGTACACCGAGAATGGAGCGGCACGTGCCCTCACCCCGCCTTCTTCTGCCGGGCACTGGCCAGCAGCACCAGGATGAACGACGCTGCGGTCATCAAGGTCGAGATCGCGGCGATGGTCGGGTCGATCTCGTCGCGGAGCGCAGTGAACATGCGCTTGGTCAGCGGCTGATACTGGCCACCGGAGATGAACAAGGCGACGATGGTCTCGTCCATCGCCGAGATGAAGGCGAAGATGCCGCCGGCGACTACGCTCGATTTGATCTGCGGCAGCGTCACCGCGAAGAAGCTGCGAAGGCGGTTCATGCCGAGGCTGCGCGCCACCATCTCCTGCGCGGGATCAAAGCTTTGCATGCCGGCGAGCACGGAGATGACGACGTAAGGCAAGCCCAACATCACATTGGCGAGCACAAGTCCCGGCAGGGTCGCGACCAGCCCGACCTTGGCGAAGACGAAGAAGATGCCGACCGCGGTGATGATGATCGGCACCACCAACGGCAACAGCAGCGCCATGTGGATGACGCGCATGATGCGCAGCTTCGATTGACTGATGGCATAGGCGGCGGCAACGCCACACGGCGTGGCGATCACGACCGTTAAGAACGCGACCGTCAGCGTCACCCGCGTCGCCTGCATCCAGGCCGGATTGGCGAAATATTGCTGATACCAGCGCAGCGACAACGAGGGCGGCGGGAAGGTCAGGAAGCGCGCGCTGGAGAATGAGATCGGCGCGATGATCAGCACCGGCAGAATCAGATAGACCAGCACCAGCGCGCTGATGACGTAGAGCGCAATACGGGTGGGCGAGATGCGCGTCATTTCTGCCCCAGCACCCGATCGAGCGAGATGAAGCGGCTGACGACGAAGAAGATCGCAAGCACGCTGAGAAGCAACACCACCGCCACCGCGCTCGCGGCGCCGAATTGATTGTAGAGCTCGACATTGCGGCTCACCAGCATCGACACCATTACGGTGCGACCGCCGCCGAGCAGCTCGGGCGTGATGTAGAAGCCGAGGCAGAGCACGAACACCATGGTGCAGCCCGCCAGCACACCCGGCAGCGACAGCGGCAGGAACACGCGCATGAAGGTCAGCGACGGGCTCGCGCCCAGGCTGGCGCCGGCCTGCATCAGATCACCGGGAATCTTCTGCATGGTGGCATAGAGCGGCAGCACCATGAACGGCAAGAGGATGTGCACGGTGGCAACCACCGTCCCAAAGGTGTTGTGGACCAGCGCGAGCGGCTCGGAAATAACATCGAGATAACGCAGAAACTGGTTGATCACGCCGGTGCGCTGGAGCAGCGCCAGCCATGCATAGGCGCGCACCAGCACGCTGGTCCAGAACGGCAGCACGACCAGCGACAGGATGAGAATGCTCCACCCCTTCGGCACGGAATTGGCGAGATAGGCCACGGGATAGCCGAGCAGCAGCGCGATTACCGTGACGCCGAGGCTGATTTCGAATGTCAGCGCAAAGCTCCGCCAGTAGATATCTTCGGTGAAGACCCGGCGATAATTCTCCAGCGTAAAACCGTCATGGTAGATCGACTGCCAGGCCAGCCAGCCGACCGGCAGCACGATCAGGAGCAGGATCACGAGCAGCGCCGGCGACACCAGCGCCAGCATCAGGCCGTGCTCACGGCGCTGATGCTTCTGCGATGGATCTGGAACGAGTGTCATCGACGCTGCCTCGCTCGTTTACTTCTGCATGAACGACGCCCAGCGCTTCTCGGCGGCTTCACCGGCCGGCGAGGACCACCAGGTATAGGACATCAGCGCCTGCTTGGCCGCATTGGCCGGCTCGCTCGGCAATTGCGCGGCGCGCTCGGGCTTGATCACGCCAGTGTCGAACGCCTTGGGGTTACCCGGGCCGTAGTCGATGTTGAGCGGCAGATTGGCCTGGTGCACGGGATCGACGGCCTCGTTGAGAAATTTGACCGCCGTGTCGAGATTCGGCGCACCCTTGAGAATACAAAGCGAGGTGCTCTGCAAGATGCCTTGGTTGTAGGTGAAGGCGACCTTGGCGCCTTCCTTGGCGACCGCGCTGACGCGGCCGTTCCAGGCCATCTCCAGGTCGACTTCGCCATCATTGAGGAGCTGCGCCGATTGCGCGCCCGAAGTCCACCACACCGTGATGTTGGGCTTGATCTCCTCCAGCTTCTTGAAGGCGCGATCGACGTCGAGCGGGTAGAGTTTGTCAGGTGCGACACCGTCGGCCATCAGCGCCGCTTCCAGCGTGGCAATCGGGTGATTTCGCAGCGCACGGCGACCAGGGAATTTCTTCACGTCCCAGAAATCGACCCAGCTGTTCGGCGCGTCCTTCGGGAACGTCTTCTGGCTGTAGGCCAGCACGCTGGAATAGAACTCGTAGGACACCGAGTAGGGGCTGCGGTAGGATTCCGGCATCGCCGCGGCGTTCGGGATCTTGGAGAAGTCGAGTTTTTCGATCAGCCCCTGCTCGCCGCCGCGCAGGCAATAGCCGGTTGGGGTGTCCACCACGTCCCAAATCGGCTTGCCGCTGCCGACCTGGGTCTTGATGGTCGGCCAGGCATCGGGAATGGAGTCCTGGTTGATGGTGATGCCGAGCTTCTTGGCGGAGGGATCGAGGATCGCCACCGTCTGCGCCTGCTGATAGGCGCCGCCTTGCGAGACGAAGGTGATCTGGTCTGCGGCGTTAGCCGCAGTGCCGCCGAACGCGAGCGCGCCAGACAGCGCACAGCCCAATGCAAAATTCCGTTTCGTCGTCATCCTCGCCTCCTCCAAATAGATCTTACTGACCGATCGCATCGAGAAACTGGTACCAGCCGGCGACCATGCGCACGGCAGGCTCGCGCAGCGGATAGAACGGAATGGATTTCATGCGCCGCGCATCGAGCAGCCCGATCTCCGGCGTCTCGCCACGCACGAAGGCGGCGAGATAACGGCCCATCAGGCTCGACATCGCAACGCCCGCGCCGTTGTAGCCCATCGAGAATAGCGTGCGCTCGTCGAGCCGGCCGATATGCGGCACGGAATCCAGCGTCATGCCGACGAGGCCCGACCATTTGTAGGCGAGCGGGACATCGACAAGATCAGGGAAGATGCCGACCATCGCCTTACGCAAGGCATCGAAGGCGGCTTCCGAGTCCTGCTTGCCGAAGGCGCCACGGCCGCCAAAGATCACGCGATTGTCGACCATGCGGAACCAGCGCATCATGCGCTTGGTCTCGGTGTAGGTGCGCCCCGTCGGCATCAGCTTTCCGGCGAGATTGCGCGGCAGCTGCTCGGTTGCGATTATGGCGCTACGGAACGGAATCAGCGTGCGCTGGAGATCCGCGGTCGCGCCGGTCAGATCGGAATAGCTGTTGGTGGCGATGATCGCCTGTTTTGCGCGCACGGCGCCTTGCGGCGTCTCGGCGACGATGCCGTCATTGTCGCGCCGCAGTTTTATCACCGGCGATTCCTGGAAGATGGGAACGCCGCGGCGCGCGACGCCATCGGCGAGACCGCGCAGATAGTTCAGCGGATGAATGCCGCCCGACCCGGGATTGAGCACGCCGCCGACAAAAATATCGGAACCGGTCTCGTCGCGCACGCCGTGCTTGTCGAGAATGCCGACCGCGGCTGAGCCCATCTCACGCGTCATCCAGTTGGCTTCGTCGATCGCGGCCTTCAGCGTGGTCTCGTTGTGCGCGGCCTTGACCTGGCCGGTACGGGTCAGGTTCGCACTGGTGATGCCGAATTCGGAGACGAGTTCCTCGACCATATCGGTCGATTCATGCGCAAGCTCGTACATCCGCTTTGCCATGGCGCGGCCATGCGCGGCGTCGATCTCGCGGAACGACAGGCGAAACTTTGCGGTGATCACGCCGCCATTGCGTCCGCTCGCACCCCAGCCGGGCCGGTTGGCCTCGAGCACGACGGGCGACAAGCCGCTCTTGGCGATGTGGTGCGCTGCGGACAGGCCGGTATAGCCCGCTCCGATGATCACCACATCCGCCTGTTGCTCGCCCGACAACACAGGAAATTCGCCCGCCGGCTCCGCCGTGGCGGCCCACAGCGAGTTGACCGATGGCAGCGCGTTCCAGTCCCGTGTCATGTTCGCGCTCACGAAATTTACGCCGCAGGCCCGATGGCCGCGTCGGCAAGCGCCTTCAGCGTCGGGAAGTGGAAGTCCGGCTTGGTCAGCGTTTCGACCGCCGGCGTGCCGCCGAAACCGCCGAGGCCCTGGCGGCGCTCGATCCAACACACTTTATACCCCAGTTTTCGCGCGATCCCGATGTCGTGATACTGACTCTGCGCCACGTGGAGAATGTCGGACTGCTTGTAGCCGAAGGCGGACTGGCGGCCCTTGTTGTAGGCGAAGAATTCTGGATTGGGTTTTGCCACGCCGGTGTCGTCCGCGCAGACCGTGTCGTCGAAGGGATTGCCGAGCGCGTGTGCGTAAGCCGACAGTGCGACGCGGTCGGCATTGGTCATCGCCACCAGGCGAAATCTCGTGCGCAGGCGCTTCAAGGCTTCGACCGAATCCGAAAACGGTCCCCAGCGCAGCACCGAGAGCTGGAAGAGGTCGCAGGATGCGTCGTCGGCCGGCAATCCGAGTTCGGTGGCGAGATGACGATAGACGTGGAACATCACCTCGCTTGAGCGCTCGTAATGCTTGTCGCGGCCGCGCTTGTAGGGCTCGAATATCTGCTCGTCGCTGAGCTGGGCCGGCGTCTTGCCCGAGATCCTGCGCACGGCGGAGAGCACGCCGGTCTCGAAATCGATCAAGGTGCCGACGACATCGAAGGTAAGGACTTTGAAATTGCTGAACGCGGTTTGGCTCGACATGTTCGTTTTTCTCTCGGGTTGTGTTGGGTTCAGTCGCGCGCCCTGGGCACAACGATGGTGTCCTCAGGATGAAGGGCGACGGTGAGGCTGCCGCCGAGCGGCGGAATGCGCTGATAGGCTTGGTGATAGATCGGCTGGCGCAGGCTGAGCGCGACGCCGTCGGCGAGTGCCAGGAAGATGCGCAAGCTCTCACCCTGGTAGACAATGTCGGTGACCGTGCCGGTCAGCCGGTTGCAGGCGGCATCCTGCGCGCCGTCGTCGATCAGGAGCTTTTCGCTATGCACGGCGAGCATCAGCGCGTCGCCATCCGGTATGGCGCGGGCGCTGCGCAGCAGCGCGTTGCCGAGCGCGACGCTGGAGGCATCGACGCGGCGGACCGGCAGCATGGTCGCCTCGCCGATGAAGCTCGCGACGAAGGAATCGGCGGGATGATCGTGCAGGCGCGCGGGCCGGTCGATCTGGATCAGCCGGCCGTCCTTCATCACCGCGACGCGGTCGCTCATGGTCAGCGCCTCGCGCTGGTCATGGGTGACGTAGATGATGGTGGCACCGATGCGCTTGTGCAGCGCACGCAGCTCGATCTGCATGGATTCGCGAAGCTGCTTGTCGAGCGCGGACAGCGGCTCGTCCATCAGGATCAGGCGCGGCTCGAAGATCATGGCGCGCGCCAGCGCCACGCGCTGGCGCTGGCCGCCGGAGAGCTGTGCGATGCCCCGCTCCTCGTAGCCGGCAAGGCCGACCATCGACAGCGCAGCGCGCACCTTGTCGGGCCAGTTCGCTTTCGGCAGGCGCCGCGCGCGCAGGGGAAAGGCGACGTTCTCGCCGACGCTCATATGCGGGAACAGCGCGTAGTTCTGAAAGACGACGCCGATGTCGCGCTTGTGCGGTGGCATATAAGTGACGTCGCGGCCGCCGAACAGAATCGTGCCTGACGTGGGCAGGATGAAGCCGCCCAAAATGCCGAGCAGCGTGGTCTTGCCGGAACCGGACGGGCCGAGCAGCGAGACGAACTCGCCGGCGCCGACATCGAGGGAAACGTGATCGAGGGCGCGAACGGCGCCATATGCCTTGCTGGCGGACCTGATCTCGACGCTTTCCGCTCGTTTGTCCAACGATCGACCTCGCCATGTCCTGTGCCGGCGTACCTCACTGCACGCCATAAGCCTGCTTTATAGACAGGGATTTTGACCCTTCGCGATTGAAGCGTGCGCCGCACCATCTCTTCTCTCGCGAGCCCTATCTGTAGGCTGTCATGCCGATGACAACAGAGTTGGCAAAACTCGGCAATTGCCAAATTCTCACTCGCCTCATAACATGGCGTTATGCCCGAGCTGCGCCGGATGCTGCCCTCCAGTAACGCCCTGTTCGTCTTCGACGCAGCGGCGCGCAATGGCAGCTTCACGGCCGCGGCCGCCGAATTGAATGTCACGCAGCCGGCGGTAAGCCGCATGCTCGGGCAGTTCGAGGAGCATCTCGGCGTGCGCCTGTTCGACCGCAAGGCGGGCCGTGCGGTGCTGACCGAGGAAGGCGAGCTGCTCTATCGCCGCGTGCTCGACGGCTTTCGTAGCATCGAGACCGGCCTCACCGAGATCGAACGGCGTCGCAAGGGTACCGAGACGGTGACGCTGTCGGTCTCCTCCGCCTTCACCACGCATTGGCTGATGCCGCGCATCGACAAGCTCCAGAAGCAATTTCCCCAGGTCGATTTGCGCTTCCAGCTCATATCCGGCGCGCTACGCGGTGCGGTGGAGAATGTCGACCTCGGCATGCGCTTTCGCGATCGCGACGAGCCGTCCTCGGGCGGCACGCTGGTGATGAAGGAAGTCATGCTGCCGATGTGCAGCCCCGGCTATCTCAGCGAGACCGATACTACTGTAGGCAACACCATCATTCGCCTGGCCGAGACGCCGGGCGACTGGGCCGCGGATTATTCGTCGCTGCTCACCGGACGGCGCGGTGCGGCCAAGGCGCTGAGCTTCACCGACTATGCGGTCGTGGTGCAGGCGGCGCTGCTCGGCCAGGGCATCGCGCTCGGCTGGCTAACCGTGACGTCGCACTGGCTCTTGACCGGTGCGCTGGTGCCGGCGTCCGACACACTCACCACCACGCGCCGCATCTGCGAATTCCTGCCGCCGCGCAACCGGCCGATGCGGCCCATCGCCGCCGAGATCCGCGACTGGATCACTGCGCAAATGCAAAGCGAGATCGCCGCGATCGACCGGCTCTATCCGAAGCTCGGCGCGATGGCCGCGTGCTATTGATGCTCGATCGCGCGGATCGCGCCGCGCAGCTCGGCGAGCCCGCGCAGGCGGCCGATCGCGGTGTAGCCGGGATTGGTGCGCTTGGTGGCGGCGAGATCGTCGAGCATGCGGTGGCCGTGGTCGGGACGGAACACGATCTGCTTCTCCGGCGCACGCCGCGCGTTCTCCTTCAACAGCGCCTTGAGCACCGCGACCATATCGACGTCGCCGTCGAGATGATCGGACTCGTAGAACGACAAACCATCGGCCTCGCGCTTGGTCGCGCGCAGATGAGCAAAGGCAATGCGTGGGCCGAAGCGCTCGGCCATCGCAGGCGGATTGTTCTCCGCGCGCACGCCGAGCGAGCCGGTGCACAGGCAGATGCCGTTGGCCTTTGACGGCACGGCATCGAACAGCGCCTGGTAGTCGTCGGCGGTCGAGGCAATGCGCGGCAGCCCGAACAGCGGGCGCGGCGGGTCGTCCGGGTGCAGCGTCAGCGAGACGCCGAGCTGCTCCGCAACGGGTGCGACGCGGGCAAGGAACTCGGCCAGATGTTGCCGCAGGATCTTTGGCGTGATGTCGCGATAGGTCTCGAGCCGGTCGCGGAATTGCGGGATCGTCATCGGTTCGGTCGTCGAACCCGGCAACGCGCTGGCGATCGCCATGACGAGATAGTCGATGTCGGCCTGGCTCATCTTCTCGAACAGCGCTTTCGCGCGCGCCTGCTGCTCGGGCGAATAGTCCTGCACGGCGGCCGGCCGCTTCAGAATATGCAACTCGAACGCCGCAAAGCGCTCCTGATCAAAGCGCAGGACGCCGGCGCCGTTCGGCAGCTCCCATTCCAGATCGGTGCGGCACCAGTCAACCACGGGCATGAAGTTGTAACAGATGATTTTGATGCCGGCGGCAGCCACCGCCTCGAGGCTCGCGATCCACGCGTCGATGGACTGCGTCGCCTTAGCCCCGAGCCGCTTGACATCGTCGGGGATCGGAATCGATTCCACCACAGACCAGGTCAGCTGCGAACGGCCGGGGCGACTGTTCTCGATAATATTCTTGCGCTCCTCGACCGCCTTGCGCGTCCAGGCCTCCCCGATCGGCACCTGATGCAACGCCGAGACGATGTGAGTCGCGCCGGCCTGCCTGACATCGTCCAGCGACACGGGATCATTTGGCCCGTACCAGCGCCATCCCTCTAACATCATGCGCGTTCTCTCCAGTCAGTTCGCGGTCATCACGACCTTGGCGGTCTGCGAGCGGTCGAGCGCCAGCCTGATTGCCGATCTGCACCACGACGCCGCCACGCCTGACGATCTGAACACCGGCGGGCGCTCTCTACAAGCATGGTGCGCGGCGCGAGGCGCTCGTCTCGGCTTGACTACAAAGTGGGCAGCAATGCTGCACTGCGTTCAAAATCGAACGGAAGTCCCGCTTGATTTTTGCCTGCCATTGGCTCACCCGAGGGACATGGCAAAGGACAGCAAGGTCATCGCCGCAAACGCTGCTTTTTACGCGGCCTTCTCGACGGGCGATTTTGACGGCATGAAGCGGATGTGGGCGGATGACAATGCCATCTCCTGCATTCATCCCGGCTGGCCCGCGATCGTCGGCCATGCCACCGTGATCGGAAGCTGGCGCGATATCCTGCAGAACCCGGAACGGCCGCAGATCGTGTGCGCCGAGCCGCAGGCCATCGTCGACGGCGACAGCGCGCGGGTGCTCTGCATCGAGATCGTCGACGGCACCGCCCTGGCCGCGACCAACCATTTTCGCCGCGTCGGCGACGGCTGGCGCCTCGTGCATCACCAGTCGAGCCCGATCGCTCAGATTGTCGAGCAGGCCGAGGACGACAGAACGAGCCGCCGGCTGCACTGATCCTATCCGAGCTCCGAGAGATCATCGAGCACGAACCGGGCATCGCAGAAATCGTCATCCCGGAAGTACGTACTGCGGGTGATGAGCACGGGAATGTTGGCCCGCGAAGCCGCAATCAGGCCGTTGGCGGAATCTTCGATCGCGACGCAGTCGGATGGCGCGAGCTTCAGCCGCGCCAGGATCTCGAGATAAACATCCGGCGCCGGCTTCTTGTGCCTGACGTCATCGCCAGCAACGATCGCGTCGAAGTCCGCAGCCCAGTGCGGGCCCAGCGCCCGCGACAGCAGCGCATCGATGTTGCCGTGCGAGGTGGTGGTCGCGATCGCAAGTCGCTGGCCGCGCGCCTTCGCAGCACTGAGCAGATCGGCCACGCCGGGCCGCAAGGCACAGCAACCGGTATCGACCAGCTCGGCATAATGTGCGGTCTTTGTGCGGTGAAGCTCCGCGATATCCGCGTCCGACAAAGGTGGCGTGATCCACTGCCGTGTGTGGAAGGCGCGGATGCGTTCCTTGCCGCCGGTCACCCGCAGCAGGTCCTTGTAGGCGGCATAGTCCCAACGCCAGTCGAGACCGTGACGGGCGAAGGCGTAATTGAAGGCCCGCCGATGCAATTCCTCGGTCTCAGCCAGGGTGCCGTCGATATCGAAGATCAGCGCGGCGGCATTCTGGATCAGCTCTGCCGCGCCAGATGGCGCTATGGTGGCCGCTTCCGCCTGCATAGTCGACGCCTCCTTGTGACGCGCAATCATCGCCTGCACCGGCGGCTAAGTAAAATCGCAATATCTTTTGCCGAACCCAAAAATCTCTTATGAGCGGAGGTGCGCGCGGCTCGCGCGAACGGGAACTACGATCAGTACGGGAGACGCATGCGGCTCTTCATCCTTGGCCTCGGCTATAGCGCGGGGCATTTCGTCCGCAGGTTCGGCGGCAGCTTCTCGCATGTCGCCGGCACGATGCGCGATCCCGTCAAGCGGGACGATCTCACGAGCATCGAGCTGCATGGCTTTTCCGGCAGCCGTCCGGCTGATGCGACGGTCAACCGCATCAGCGATGCCGATGTGCTTCTGGTCTCGATCCCGCCGGGCGGCACCGGAGATCCCGCACTCACGGCGCTCGGCGACGTGCTGGCGGCGCGGCGCCGCAAGATCGTCTATCTCTCCACCATCGGCGTGTACGGCGATCGCGCCGGCGCATGGGTCGACGAGAGCACGCCGCCGCAGTCCTCCCTCGACCGGGCGCAGATGCGGGTCGCGGCGGAGCAGGCCTGGACCAAGATAGCGCATGGCAACGTGGCGATCCTGCGGCTTGCCGGCATCTACGGGCCCGGCCGCAACGCGTTGGTGACGCTGCGCAGCGGCACGGCCCGGCGCATCATCAAGCCCGGTCAGGTCTTCAACCGCATCCATGTCGATGACATCGCGAGCTCCATCATGGCCGCGATCCATCACAATGGCGGCGGCACCTGGAACGTCTGCGACGACGAGCCCGCGCCGCCCCAGGACGTGATCACGTATGCCGCGCAGCTGATGGGCGTTGCGCCGCCGGCCGAAGAAGCATTCGAGGCCGCCGAGATGTCGGCGATGGCGCGCAGCTTCTACGCCAGCAGCGCCCGCGTCTCCAACGCGAGACTGAAGCGCGAGCTCGGCGTCACGTTGGCCTATCCGACCTATCGGCACGGCCTCGACGCGCTGTGGCGCGGCGGGGACGGCCGATAAGGTTCAGCGCGTCCCCAACATGCCCTGCGACGTCGCTGTCAGCTCAACACGCCATACTTCTTGAACCAGGCTTGGGCCTGCTTCCAGGCGTCTTCCGCGGCCTCCTTGCGATAGCTGCCGCGGTAGTCGGCATGGAAGCCGTGAGGTGCTTCCGGATAGATCTTAAATTCGGCCGTCTTCTTGTTCTGCGCGAGGGCCGCCTTCATCTGCTCGACCTGCGCGACGGGAATGCCGCTGTCGGCGCCGCCATAGAGACCGAGCACCGGCGCCTTCATCTCGGGCGCCAGCTGCAGCGGGCTCTTCGGCCACAGCGGATTTGGCGCATCGACGGGCGGACCGTAGAAGGCGACACCGGCCTTGAGCGTACCGTTGTGGGCGGCATATTCCCAGACGGTGCGGCCGCCGCGGCAGAAGCCGATGATCCCCAGCTTCGCGGTGTCGCCGCCTTGCGATCCGGCCCACACCACGGTCGCGTCAAGGTCGGACAGCAGCTCGGCATCCGGCTTGGCGTTGATGATCGGCAGCAGGTCCTTCATATCGGTGATCTTGGTCAGATCGGTGCCCTTGCGGAAATAATAGTCGGGCGCAACCGCGAAGGCGCCGAGCTTGGCAAGGCGGCGCGTCACATCCTTGATGTATTCGTGCAGGCCAAAGATCTCCATCGCGACGATGATCATCGGCGCCTTGGTATTGCCGGCGGGGCGGGCGAAATAGGCCGGCATCTCCTCGGAATCGACCTTGATCCTGGCATCGCCAGCCTGGAGGCCACTAGTATCGGTCGTGATCACCTCGGCGCGGACAGGACCTGCCGCAAGCGTGTAGCCGGCGGCAACGGCCGCGGTGGCGCTCATGAATCCACGACGCGAGACCGGGGCGACCTTCGTCAGCCCGACGACGTCGGCTGTCATGGTGGTTTCAATGCTCATCGGTTGATCCTTCCTGATGCCTGGCCCTGATCCTTCAGGCTGCGCATACGCCGATAATTGCCGGCGAAACGCAAATCACCAGCCGGCGAGCGCGAGGCCTTTCAGGCGAGCTGGTTCGTGACAGTCAGGATCGCCGCCTCCAAATCTGAATTTCGGTAAAGGTGAATTTTTGGAAAGCGAGTTGACAGCTCCCGTAGCTGCTTTCCTTGAACAGCCGCAGCGGGCCCCAAGCACAAAAAGAACGCGCGGCGGCTTCCGTTTGTACCGCCTGGTGTTTCTCACGGTTCCTTGTATGCATTATCCCAGTTGCCATCCACGGCTGCTTTGCCTTACATGCCGCAATGCACGCTCGGACCACCGCCGAGGCCAAAAGACCGCACGATTTGCCAAGGGGACGAAACATGTCGCGTAACGTTCTGATCCTGGGAGCTTCCTACGGCTCTCTGTTGGGCACCAAGCTGCTGATGGCCGGGCACAACGTGACCCTGGTCTGCCGCGCCAAGACCGCGGAACTGATCAACCGCGACGTACTGAGGTGCGGATCAAGCTGCGCGACGAGTCGGTGCATCGGGCGATCTTCTCGCGCGACCTGCCCGGCAGGCTGGACGCGGTGACGCCCGCCGATGTCGACCTCTCCCGCTACAACATGGTCGGCCTGGCGATGCAGGAGCCGCAATACACCAATCACACGGTGCGCGTGCTCATGGTCAAGATCGCCGCAGCGAAGCTGCCGTGCCTCTCGATCATGAACATGCCGCCCTTGCCTTATCTCAAGCGCATCCCTGCGCTTGCCGAGATGGATCTCGAAGAGGCCTACACCAATGCGCAGGTGTGGGAGCGGTTCGAGCCCGGCCTCGTGACGCTGTGCTCGCCCGATCCGCAGGCCTTCCGTCCGCCGGAAGAACCCGCGAACGTGCTGCATGTCGGCCTGCCCACGAACTTCAAGGCCGCGGCCTTCGCCGACGAGAAGCACAACAAGTTGCTGCGCGAGCTCGAAGCCGACATCGACGCGGTGACGCTCGCAGGTCAGGACGTGCCGGTGAAGCTGAAAATATTCGATTCGCTGTTCGTGCCGCTGGCGAAATGGTCGATGCTGCTCACGGGCAACTACCGCTGCATCACGCCGCACGAGCCGCAGTCGATCCGGGACGCCGTCCACGGCGACCTCGCGCGCTCGCAGACGATCTACGACCATGTCGACGCCATCGCCCGCCGTATCGGCGCCGAACCTGCGGACCAGGTGACGTTTGCGAAATATGCCAAGGCCGCCGAAAGCCTGCTCAAACCGTCATCTGCGGCGCGGGCCGTGGCAAGCGGCGCGCCCTTTATCGAGCGCGTTGACCTTCTGGTGAAGCTGATCTCGCATCAGATCGGCGCGCCGAACGGCGAGATCGATCGCACGGTCGAGACCGTCGACCAGAAGCTGAACGAAAAGATCGTGCAAGGCGGATCGGGCGCGCAGTAGCGCGCCCTCTCTGCATTGTCCATCGCCGGCGGGGCCGGTCTTGTACGGTCATCGAATCTCCGCCGTGGGCAACACGGCATGATTTGCACGGTGCCGCTCGACGCATCCCGCTTCGATTGATAAGCCCCTGTCCGCGAATGACAGGACTTGAGTCGGGACATGACGGTTGCGATCGAGATGGGGCTGACCACGGCGGGCGCCGGGGCGGCCATGGACCTCGAGGAACTGCTGGCGACCCGTCTCCTGGTGCAAGGCAATTCCGGCTCCGGCAAGTCGCATCTGCTCAGGCGCCTCCTGGAGCAGAGTGCGCCCTGGGTGCAGCAGGCCATCATCGACCCCGAAGGCGATTTCGTCACGCTGGCCGAGCGCTTCGGCCATCTGGTGATCGAGGCCGAGGACCACACCGAACGCGGCCTTCAGGTCGCCGGCGAACGCGCCCGGCTGCATCGGGTCTCCACCGTGCTCAATCTCGAAGGTCTCGATGCCGAGAACCAGATGCGGCGCGCTGCCGCGTTTCTCGGCGGCCTGTTCGACGTCGAGCGCGACCATTGGTACCCGATGCTGGTGGTGGTCGACGAGGCTCAGCTGTTTGCACCCGCGGTCGCCGGCGAAGTCTCGGACGAGGCGCGAAAGCTCTCGCTTGGTGCCATGACCAATCTGATGTGCCGCGGCCGCAAGCGTGGGCTCGCCGGCGTCATCGCGACGCAACGGCTGGCAAAGCTCGCCAAGAACGTCGCAGCCGAAGCCTCGAACTTCCTGATGGGCCGGACCTTCCTCGACATCGACATGGCGCGCGCCGCGGACCTGCTCGGCATGGAGCGGCGGCAGGCGGAAGCCTTTCGCGATCTCGAGCGCGGACAGTTCATGGCGCTCGGACCTGCGCTGTCGCGCCGTCCGTTGCGCCTGAACATCGGCCCGACCGCTACCTGCCCGCGCAATTCGACACCGCGACTGATGCCGCTACCCGAAGCAACGCTGGAGGACGCGCGCGCCGTGATTCTGGCTGTGCCGCCGCCGGATGCCAGTCGGCCGCAGCGCCGGCCAGCGCCTGATTTGCTCCAGCAGCTCCGCGCCGCAAAGGCGGCGGCGCCCGAGATCAGCCCCGAGGTGGTGGAGGTCCCCGCCAGCGCCGAGGAGCTCGCGGAGCGACGCGAGCGCGTGGATCGTACGTTGCGCGCCGTGCTCGCTGCGCCCGATGCCGGCTTCCGCGCCATCGGCGTGCTCTATCAGGAATTCGTGGTCCGCTGTCGCATCGAAGGCTTCGGTGCGGCCGTGCCGGACTTGGGCGAATTCCGCCGCATGCTGACGCATGCGCGCGCCGGGCTCGGCACTGATATCGCCAACGACGATGCCTGGCAGGAGGTGACGCTGCGCGCCTCGATCCTGCCCGACGACATGCAGGGCGTATTTATGATGATCGCGCGCGCCGCGAAAGAAGGCTGGCCCTGCCCCGGCGATGCCGCGATCGCCCGCGCTTACGGCTCGCATTCGCTGCGCCGGGCGCAGCGCCTGCTCGGCTACATGGAGGAGCAGGGCCTGATCGTAATCCAGCTCGACGGCAGCGGCCGCAGGTTCGTCACGCTGGTCGAATTGGCCTGGGCGACGGCACCGGGCGATCCCAATGGAGACGATCTGCCGGCGGAGCAGATGCCGAGCGCGGCCTCGGTTTGATAGGACGAGACCAGTAGCGGTTACGCCGCCTCGGTCGCATCGGCGCATTCCAGCACTTTTGGCGGCTCGTCCGCAACCATGCGGCGGTAGAGCAGGCTTGAGACCAGCCAGGCGATCACGAACAGCGCGACCACCACGAAGCCGACATTTGCAAGCGATTCGTTGAGGCTATTGACCAGCGTCCACACGCCGCCGGACAGGCCAAGGCGACCGCCGATCAGGCCGAGCGCCTCGATGGCGCCGATGAACAGCGCCACTGCGACGGACGCGCCGGTAATGGTGAGGTTGTACCAAAGCTTGCGCAGGGGATCGACGAAGGCCCAGCGATAGGCGCTGACCATCAGCGCGGAGTCCGCGGTGTCGACCAGCGCCATGCCTGATGCGAACAGCGCGGGGAAGACCAGGATATCGGCGAGCGAGGCGCCGCGCGCGGCTTCGGTGGTGGAAATGCTGAGCAGACCGATCTCGGTCGCAGTGTCGAAGCCGACGCCGAACAGCAATCCGAGCGGAAGCATGTGCCAGGGCTTTGTCACCAGGCGGAACATCGGGCCAAACAACCGCGCCAGGACGCCGCGATTGGTCAGCAGCTTGTCGACGCCCGCAGCGTCATGAACGCTCTGCTCCCGCGCCGCGCGAAACGTCCGCCACAGGCCGGCGAAGATGGCGAGGTTGATGGCCGCGATCACCAGCAGGAACAGCGCCGACACCGAGGTGCCGATCAGGCTCCCGATGTCCTTGAGCAGGCTGTCGCCGCCGAGGCTGACGACGCCGAGCGCAAGCAGCATGGTCGCGACCACGACCACGCTGGAATGGCCGAGCGCGAAATAGAGGCCGACGCTGCGCGGCGCATCGCCCGCCTGCATCAGCTTGCGCACGACGTTGTCGATGGCAGCGATGTGGTCGGCATCGACGGCGTGGCGCAGGCCGAACACCCAGGCGAGCATCGCGGTCGCCATCACCGCGGGCCGGTCGGCAAACAGCGCGAAAGCCCAGGCCCACGCAGCAGCATTGGCGACGATCAGCCCGCCGAACAGCAGCACCATTCCAGGGTCGGCCGCCCGCAAAGACAATCTTGTCACGACATTCATTTCACCGCACGCCCCCGTCGCGCCAAGGCTATGATGTTTTCATAGAAGAATCACACTGACCAGTGCAATCCGGAGTTGGCGGGACGGTGTTCGCGCATGGCCGCCTACGCCGCCTCGGACCCGCCGAGGTAGGCATCGCGCACGCGGGGATCGTCCTTCAGTGTGCGCGCCGGGCCCGAAAGCACGATCCTGCCGGTCTGAAGGACATAGGCTTCGTGCGCGATCTCGAGTGCGAGGCTGGCGTTCTGCTCGACCATGAAGACCGAGACGCCCTCCTGGTTGATGGTGCGGATCAGCTCCAGCACGCGGTCGACATAGAGCGGCGACAGTCCCATGGTCGGCTCGTCCATCACGATCATGCTGGGACGGCTCATCAGCGCGCGCGCCATCGCGACCATCTGCTGCTCGCCGCCGGACAAGGAGCCCGCGCGCTGCGACAGCCGCTGGCCGAGCTTCGGAAACAGCGCGAGCATCTTGTCGAGATCCTGCGCGATCGCCTCGCGGTCGTTGCGCACGAAGGCGCCCATCAGGATGTTCTCGCGGACGCTCATGTCCGCAAACAGGCGGCGCGCTTCCGGCACCGAAGCGATGCCGCGGCGGACGATCTGCGGCGTGGTGAGCCCGATCAGCGAAGCGCCGTCGAACGTCACCTCGCCCGAGCGCGGTTTCACCAGGCCCAAAATGATTTTCATCGTCGTCGATTTGCCGCTGGCATTGCCGCCGAGCAGGCAGACGATATGGCCGCGGCCGACTGTGATCGAGAGGTCGAAATGCACCTGGGCCTGGCCGTAGAACGTGTTGACGTTCGACAGCGCCAGCAGCGGTTCGGGTGCGCTCGTCGTCATGCCGCGCTCTCCTGCTCCGTCGCCCCAGGCAGGCCGTGGCCGAGATAGGCCTCGATCACCTTCGGATCAGTGCGCACCTCTTCGCCCGGTCCTTCCGCGATCTTCTTGCCCTCGTCCATGACGATGACGCGGTCAGAGAGCCGCATCACCATCTCCAGCTTGTGCTCGATCAGCAGGATGGTCAGCCCCTCCGCTTTCAGCTCGGCGACCAGTCCCTGCATCTCCGCGGTCTCGCTCGGGTTCATGCCGGCCGTAGGCTCATCGAGCAGCAGCAGGCGCGGCTTCAGTGCAAGCGCGCGAGCGATCTCGACGCGGCGGCGATTGGCGTAGGAGAGGCTATAGGCGGGCTGGTCGATCCGCGGCAGCAGCCGCTCGCCGAAGCGGGCGAGAATGGCCTTCACCTCTTCGCGCAGCCGCTCCTCCTCGTCCCTGACGCTTCCGGGCCGCAGCAACGCCAACCCCAATTCCAGGAGCGGACCGATCACCGGAACGGCCGGCTTGACCGCGCGCAGCCGCGTGTGGGCGCCGATCAGCACGTTGTCCATCACGCTGAGATTGCCGAAGACCCGGCCGAGTTGGAAGGTGCGCGCGATGCCTTGCGCAGCAAGCCGCTCCGGCGAAAGCCCGGTGATGTCCTGTCCCTCGAAACGGACCTCGCCCGCATCCGGCCGGTCGAGCCCGGTCACGAGATTGAATAGAGTGGTCTTGCCGGCGCCGTTCGGGCCGATGATGCTGATCAGCTCGCCTTTGACGAGGCCGAGATCGATGGCATCGACGGCCGTCAGGCCACCGAAGCGACGCGTCAGACCGCGCAACGATAGCATGGAGTGAATTTGCTCGCCCATCAGATCGTCCCCAACAGGCCCTGCGGCCTGAACCGGACGAGCAGCAGCAGCACGATGCCGTAGATCAGGATGCGGTACTCGGCCGCGATCCGGAAGACTTCAGGCAGACCGACCAGCGCCACCGCCCCGACCACGGCGCCGACGACATTGCCGAGGCCGCCAAGGATCACGACCGTCAGCGCCAGGATGGATTGCTGCGTGTTGAAGGTCTCGTGGTTGATGTAGGAATAAAGATGCGCTGCGATGCCGCCGCTGACGCCGGCCGCGAATCCGCCGAAGATGAAGGCGAGCGATTTGTAGCGGTTCAGGCTGAGACCATAGGCGCGGGCGGCGATATCGTCGTCGCGGATGGCGCGAAAGCTGCGGCCGAGATGCGATGAGAGCAGCCGCGCCTGGAGCAGCGCCAGCGCGACCATCACGGCAAAGCTGAACCAGTAGACCGACGTTGCGCTGATCAAATCGTAGCCGAACAGCGACAGCGGCGGGATACCCGAGATGCCGATCGGACCGCGGGTGACGCTTTCCCAGTTCAAAATCACCAGCGACACGATCTCGCCGATGGCGAGCGTCGCGATCGAGACGTAATGTCCACGCAGGCGGAACGACGGCGAGATCAGGATCGTGCCGAGCGCAGCGCTCATCAGGCCACCGGCGATGATGGCGAGGCCGACGGGAACAGCCAATGTCAGCGAGAGCAGCGCGGAGGTATAGGCGCCGATGGCGAGCAGCGCGGCATGTCCGAGCGAGACCTGTCCGATCGTGCCGGCGACCAGCGTGAGGCTCAGCGCGAGCATGCCAAGCAGCCAGGCGTTGATCAGGGTCTGCAGCACGTAGAAGGACACAGGCAGCAGCGGCAGGATCGCGAACACCGCGACCGCTACGGCCAAGGCCCAGCGCGGAATGCGCACGGGGCGGCTCGGCGCGATAAACGTGCCGGTGAGCGGCTCGGGCGGCGCCTGCCGGGCGCTCGCGAACAGGCCGTTCGGCCGCAGCACCAGCACGAGGACCAGCAGCAGGAAAGCGAACAGGTTTCGGTAGCTGGTGCCGAACACGGCGACGCCGTAGCTCTCGACCAATCCGAGCAGGAGGCTGCCGACGACGGCACCGGGCACGTTGCCGGCGCCGCCGACCACCTCGGCGACGACGCCCTTGAGCGTCGCCTGCAGGCTCATCGCGGTGTCGATCTGGTTGTAGTACATGCCGACCAGCAGGCCGGAGACACCGCCGAGCGCAGCCGCGATGCCGAACACCGCCTGATTGACGCGATTGACGTCGACGCCCATCTGCATCGCCGCGTCGCGGTCCTGCGATGCGGCGCGCACGGCCCAGCCGAGCTTGCTGTAGCGCAGGAACACGAACAGCAGCAGCGCGCTGCTGATGCCGACGCCGGCGATGAGCAGATCAAGCGGCCCGATCGTGCCGCCGCCGACCTGAAAGCGCACGTCGGGCAGCTGGCTCGGCAGCGCGCGCGGATTAGGCGAGAAGGTCAGCATCACCAGCTGGTCGAGCACGAAGCTGATGCCGATGGTTGCCAGCAGCGGCGCGATCCGCACCGAGTTCTGCAGCGGCCGCAGGCCGAACCGCTCGATGATCAGCCCGACCAGCGCGGCCGCTACCGCGACGAAAATGATGGTGACCGGCAGCGGGGTGTGCAGCTGCACCACCGCAACCCAGCCGATATAGGCGCCGACCAGATAGATCGAGCCTTGCGCAAAGTTGATCAGCCGGCTGACGCCGAAGATCAGCGCGAGCCCGACCGCAACCAGGGCGTACACGTTACCGACGATCAGCCCATTGATGGTGTAGTCGAGCCAGGAAGACACGCAGGGTTCCTAATGACGGGGGAAAGGCCGGAGCGAGCGCTCCAGCCATCATGTCAGGTCGGCTTGCCGTCCCAAAGCGCAAACTGGCCCTTGCGCACGACGAGCTCGGCATTCATCGCGCCTTTCACGCGACGGGTCGCGACGTCGAACGTCGCGGCTCCGAAGATGACGCTCGGGACGTCCTTGACCTTGGCGAAGGCGTCGCGGATGGCGCGGCGGTCGGTGCCGCCGATCTTCAACACAGCGGCGGCCATGTTCATCGCGTCATAAGAATAGGCGTTGAAGGCGTCGGGCTCCAGCCCGTTGTACTTCTTCTTGAAGCCGGCGATGAATTTCTGCACCTCGGGCCGCGGATCTTCCGGGAAGTAGCGCGTGCCGACATGGACGTCCTCGACGGCATCGCCGCCGAGCTCGATGAATTTCGGCGAGTAGACCGAGCTTGCGGCGCAGATCACCTGCTTCAGCCCGACCTGCCGCGCCTGGCGCGCGATCAGCGCACCGTCGGAATAATAGGAGATCAGGACCAGCCCGTCCGGATTGGCGTCGCGTACGCGCACCAGCGTGGAGCGGAAGTCGCGCTCCTCGGCGATATAGCCTTCGGTCACGACGATCTCCGCGCCATATTCCTTGGCAGCCTTGCTGAAATAGTCGCGGCTGGTGCGGCCCCAATCGGTGTTGAGATGCAGCACTGCAAGCTTCTTCAGGCCAAGCTTCTTGACGGCATAGGCCGCCAGCAGCGGCTGCTCGTCGGCCTGGCTCACGGACGTGCTCCACATAAAATCGCCGCCCTTGGTGAAGTCAGGGTGCGAATTCGTGAAGCCGAATTGCACGAGGCCACCGCGCTGATAGATTGGCGAGGCCGCCATTGACGCAGGGCTGGAGAAATCGCCGAGCTCCATGACGATGCGGGGATCGGAGACGAACTTTTGGGCGATTGCCACCGACTGGCGCGGATCGCTCTGGCTGTCCTCGAAGGTATAGGCGAGCTTGCGGCCGTTGATGCCGCCGGCAGCCATGATCTCGTCGAGCGCGAGATCAAAGCCCTGCTTCCACTGCGTGCCATATTGCGCGTTTGGCCCCGTGAGGGGACCGCTGACGCCGAGCAGGAT
Source organism: Bradyrhizobium diazoefficiens (assembly GCF_016599855.1). Classification (NCBI taxonomy): domain Bacteria; kingdom Pseudomonadati; phylum Pseudomonadota; class Alphaproteobacteria; order Hyphomicrobiales; family Nitrobacteraceae; genus Bradyrhizobium; species Bradyrhizobium diazoefficiens. Next base: position 5,969,390 of record NZ_CP067041.1, read on the forward strand.
CGGATCAGTGGTGTCCGCGAAGGTGCGACGCGAGAGCGCCGTTCCCGCGATTGCGGCGGCGAGCGAGCCCTCGACCAGGGTTCGGCGATTGATGTTGCTCATGCACGGCTCCATCCAGTCAGGTGTTGAAAACAAGCAGCAATTCTCGTGCCCATAACATTGCCTATTTCGAGGGCTCACCGAGCGACAGCATCAGCCGGTTCGCCCAGTTGAAGAACGAGGCGCAGTTGATGACGTCGACGATTTCGGCATCGTCAAGGCCAGCATGACGCAGCTCGGCAATATTATCAGGACCGAACGTGATCGGCGTCGACGCCAGTGCCACCGAGGCCTTGACCACGGCATTCCAGCGCTCGCCGAGATCGGCGCTGACGCCCTCGTCGAGCAGCTTCTGCACGTCCTCGCGGCGCTTGGAATAGGTGCTGGCAAAACGCGCATGAACCGAGGCACAATAGATGCAGCCGTTGTAGCGCGAGGTCGCCGCCGCGGCGAGCTCACGCTCGGCGCGCGGCAGGCCATCGGCGACGTTGTAGAAGATGTCCTTGTCGGTCTTGGTGCGGGCTTCCAGCACCTCGGGATCGCGCACCAGCAGGCGGAAATATTCCGATTTGGCGCGGGCGCGATCGACGAGACCATTGAAATGCCGCTCGGTGAGCTCGACCTCGGGCAGCGGCTCGATCCAGGAGACCCAGCCGAGCTCGTCCTGAGTGAAGGCGACGGGCGGATTGACGCTGGCGCTCATGATGCAGCCTCCTTTATGCGTTCGCCACGGCAAGCGTGCGCAAGCCGCTCACGACCCGCACCTGAAACGACAGGAACGCGACGAGTTGGGAGAAGGTGACGATACCCGTGTTGGACCAGCCGGCGGCAAGCAGCGCCTTCATGTCGCTGGATGCCGCATCGCGCGGGCGGAACACCAGCAGATGCGCATGCTCGAGCGCCGCGACAAGCCTGGTGCCGAGCGCCGACTTGCTCGCCGCGCTTACGCGATAAATCAGGCCCGCCGTGCTCTCGATCGACAGCGGGCCTGATGGAAACGAGCCATAGGGGCCCGAAGTCTTGCCCCGCGCGATCTCCGCATCGATTGCTTCGAGCAGAGCCGCGCCGCCCGCGCTCGCCGCTAGCTTGTCGCGATAGAAAGCCGCAACGGACGATTCGCCATGGAGTCCGGTCACGAAGGCCGCGACCGCAGCGCGTTCGAGCAGCGAAAACTCGCCGGCGTCGATCGGTTCGAACAAAGAGAGATAGCTCTTCTGCGCGTTTTCGCGCGCTTGCAGGCGCTTTGCGCGAAGTGCATCCAGCGCCGATCCCGGCTTGATCCCGGCGAGCGTATCGATGATGTCAGGCGTGCTCATCATAAAGCCTCGTGCAATCCATCAAATCGCGACTAGCCCGCGAGCGCCACGTCGGGCGCCGTCCGGGTCCAGCCCAGTGCCGGCGCGACCTTCTCCGCCACCAGCTCGATCGAGCGCAGGACGTAAGGGTGCGGCGCATCGACCGAATGGACCTGGAAGACCAGATCGGTCACCCGCTCCAGCGTCGCATCTGTTCGCAGCGAGGCGATCACCTCGTCCGCGCCGCCGACATGGGTGTCGAACGCCGTGATCATCTCCTCCAGCGTCTCGCCCGGAGGAAGGTGACCGCTCTTCATGAACTGCGGCAGTGCGCGGCGAAGCCCGATATCGGCGAGCCGCATCGCCTCGCGATGATCGTCGGCGACGAACACGCTGCGCGACGCCATGATGCGCGGCTCGCAGCCCTGTGGCAGTGCTTCGAGATAGCCATCGATGATCGGGTTCTGGATCTCGGCGAGCGTCGCGTTTGGCGCCTCCTTGGCCCGCGGCTGGGTGCGCGAGAGCAGCAGGCCGTCGCCGGCCTTGCCGGCGCGCGCACCGCCCGCCACCGAGAAGGTCGCTTGCCAGATTCGCTTGTCCAATTGCGGCCGCTGCGGATAGAGTGTGTCGCCGCCGTCGAGCTGCTTGCCGGTCAGCGCCTTGCGGACCAGTTCAAGATTGCGCGCAAAGATCTCGTTGCGCTGGGTGCCGTCGAGGCCGAAGGCAGCAAAGGCCGACGGATTGCCGCCGGTACCGACGCCGAGCTCGAATCGGCCATTGCAGAGCAGATCGAGCACCGCGGCGTCCTCTGCCACCCGCACCGCGCTCTCCAGCGGCAAGGTGACGATGCCGGTGCCGAGGCGAATGCGCGAGGTTTGGGCGGCGACGTAGCCGAGGAAGGTGAAGGGCGAGGGCAGGCCGCCCTCGCGCTCGTGAAAATGGTGCTGCGCGATCCACGCGGAATCGAGACCGGCCTTTTCGGCGCGCACGATCTGCTCGGCGGCGAAGCGATATCGTTCCGCCGGTGGCGCCTCGTCGAGCAGCCGTGTGAAGAATCCCAGGCGTTTCAGGTTTGCAAAGCGTTTCATACGACCCCTGTCGGGCGAGATGGCCACGACCCCGATGATGTCGGTTGCGGGGGCGCGAGACAAGCGGGCAATGCGCAAGGCTGCCCGCCGGGTCGCCTGCCCCGCTGGACCTTGGACAGGCAGAGTGCCTACCAGCTTGGCAACACCGCGCCCTTGAACTTGGTGAGGATGAACTCCTTCACCTCGGGCGTGTGATAGCTGTCGACCGGTATCACGACATCTTGGTCTCCATGACTCAACGACGATGATTGGAACCGTTTTCGCTTCTCCGCGAGGCGAAATCAATGAAATGAAAATCCAATTTGACCGGGCTGCGGCGGGCAACCCTTCTCTGTTCGCCGCCAAATGGGGAATGAACGCAATTGGGAGGTGCGAGCGGCGCGCAAGCCCTTCCTAGGCGCGCGGCTCGGCGCGCCAGGTCGATCGCGCGAGCATGATCAGCACGGAGATGACGGCGTAGGCGGCAAGCGACACCGTGACCATGGCAGCAAGCCCGGTCATTCCCGCGCCGAAATACGCCACCGCAATCCAGCCGCCGCCGGCCGCGATTAGGATGCGCGCGACCCCGGAGGCGAGCGGGCCCATCGCCCGACCCGCGCCTTGTGCTGCGAACGACGCGACGAAGCCAAAACCCAGCGCCGCATAGGCCGGACCGACGATGCGCAAGTACGTCATGCCCTCGTTCACGACGTCAGCGTCGTGGCTGAAGAGATGGAGCCAGGGGGTCGGAAAAATCGCGACCAGGAGCCCGATGGACCCCGTCATGATCATGCCGGCGGCGCCGCTGACCCAGCCGATCTTCTGCGCCCGCGCGGTCTGGCCTGCGCCCATGTTGACGCCGACCATGGTCAAAGTCGCCGTGCTGATGCCGAACAGCAGCGGGATCATGATGTAGTCGAGCCGCGAGGCGATGCCGTAACCGGCGAGCGCCGAGGTCCCGAACAGGCCGACCGCGCCGGTGACGAGGATGACGGTGAGATTGGTCAGCACGGCGTTGAACGCGGTGGGGATGCCGATCTTCAGCATGTCGCCAAAGACTTTTGCGCGCAGCGGCACGATGTGCAGCCTCAAGCCGGATGCGCCCGAGGACATGTAGCGCAGCAGGAACAGCATCGCCGCGCCGTAATAGAGGCCGAAGGCGAGACCGGCGCCGCCGATGCCGAGGCTTGGGACGGGACCGAAGCCGAAGATCAGCAGCGGCGAGACCGGGATGGTCACGATCGCGCCGATCAGGGTGACCAGCGCAGGCACCTTGACATTGCCGGAGCCGCGCAGTGCGGCCGCCTGGAGATTGACGATCCAGGCCGGAATCGCGCCGGCGAAGAGGTTGTCGGAATAGGTGATGGCAGCATCGAGCGCGCCGTCACGGCCACCGAGTGCGCGGAACAGTGCCGGGCCGCCGAAGTGCACTCCCGCCGTGAACAGCGCGCCCGCGATAATCGCCAGCACGATGGCGTGGAACAGCGCCGCATCGGCATCATCGCGGCGGCCGGCGCCGACCGCACGCGCCACCGAAGAGGCGACGCCGGAGCCGAATCCGCCGTTCGACATCATCATCATCAGCATGAAGATCGGGAACACCAGCGCCGCTCCCGCCAGCGCATCTGTGCCGAGATAGCCAACATAATACGCCTCCGCGATATTGACCGCGGTCTGCGCTACCAGAACGGTCACCGTCGGCAGCGCCAGCTTGAGCAGCGTCAGCAGGATCGGCGCAGTCAGGAGCGCGGCGCGGCGCTGATCGCTTGCGCTCTGGGCAGCCCTCGCCGCCGGGCGAACTGAGCCCGCGGGGGGCGCCAGCACCTCCGTGGCCGCCATGGGCGGTGCGGCGACGTCCTCGACTGACATGCGTTCTGGTCCTGTCGTTCCCCGTAGCCGGCTGCCGCGCATCGGACGGCTATTGCATTATGACTATCATATTATTATGGCGATAGTGCAATACGGCTTGCGCGCGGATCTGCTATGCCGGATCGAACGCGCGGATCGGCGGCAGATTGCCGGTGAACTTCTCGACTTCGACCGCCGTGAGCTGGCCGGTGCAGCCTTGCGCGAAGGACGAAGTGCCGACGTCACGGGTCAGCACGTTCGGATTGCCGTGAACGCAGAGCGGCGCGTCGTCCTTCGGATCCATCGGATCGTACCAGGCGCCGGTCGGCAATTGCACCACACCGGGCGCGATGTCGTCGGTGACGTGGACCGCGGCAAGGCAGGCGCCGCGGTCGTTGAACAGGCGAATGATATCGCCGTCCGCAATGCCGCGCGTATCGGCATCGCGCGGATTCATGCGTGCCACCTCTCGGCCGCGATGTTTTGCGCCAAGCGAATGTCCGCCGAAATCGAGCTGGCTGTGCAGGCGCGTCACCGGCTGGTTGGCGACGAGGAAGCACGGCGCGCCGGGCTTGGGCATATCGCTCTTCTCGAGCCAGACCGGATGGCCGGGACAATCCGCATCGTTATGCGCAGCGATCTTGGCGGAGTAGATCTCGATGCGTCCGCTCGGTGTCGGCAGCGGATGCGCGACCGGGTCCTCGCGGAAACTGCGCAGCCGGCCGCCGTCGTCGGGCTGTTGCGGCACGACCAGGCTGCCGCGCCGCCAGAATTCCTCGAAGCTCGGGGCCTCGAGGCCACGCCTGGCAAGCGAGGCGCGGGTCGGCTCGTAGAGATGCTCCAGCCATTGCCGCGAGGTGCGCCCCTCGGTGAAAGGCTCGCGGACGCCGAGGCGATCGGCGAGATCGGCGAAGATCTCGTAATCGTCGCGCGCCAGGCCAAACGGCTCGGCGACGCGGTGCATCGCGACCATCAGCGGATCGTTGCTGGAATAGCCGATGTCCTCGCGTTCCAGCGTCATGGTCGAGGGCAGCACGATGTCGGCGTGGCGCGCGGTCGCGGTCCAGGCGAGCTCGTGCACGACCAGCGTGTCGACTTTCGCGAACGCCTTGCGCAGGCGGTTGATGTCCTGGTGGTGATGGAAGGGATTGCCGCCGGCCCAGTAGACCAGGCGGATGTCCGGATAGGTGCGTGTCTCGCCATTGTAGCGATAGGTGCTGCCGGGATTGAGCAGCATGTCGGCGATGCGGGCCACGGGAATGAAATCCCTGATACCGTTGCGGCCCTGCCCTAGCGTCGGCCCCGGCACGTCGTTGACGCGGCGGCCGTAGTAGCCGATCGCGCCCAGCGAATAGGCATAGCCGCCGCCGGGAAGACCGATCTGGCCGAGAGCAGCCGCCAGCACCATCCCCATCCACACCGGCTGCTCGCCATGTTCGGCACGCTGCAGCGAATGCGAGACGGTGATGAGCGCGCGCTTCCCGGCAAGGCGCCGCGCCAGCGTGCGGATCGCGTCGGCGTCGACGCCGCAGATCACAGCGGCCCATGCGGCGTCCTTGGCCTGCCCGTCGCTCTCGCCGGTGAGATAGCGCAGGAACACCGGCCATCCCTCGGTGTAGCGATCGAGGAAGGCCTGGTCGTGCAAGCCTTCGCTGACCAGCGTGTGGACGATGCCGAGCATCAGCGCGGTATCGGTGCCGGGGATGCAGGTCATCCATTCGGCGCCGGCCTCGACCGGCAGGTCTTCGCGCAGCGGGCTCATCAGGATGAACTCGCAGCCGCGGCGGCGCGCAGCCGCCATCGCGCCGCGCTCGACATGCTTGCTGATCGAGCCGCCGGCCACCATCGAGTTCTTCAGCGCCATGCCGCCGAACGCGAGCACGATCTCGGTCTCATCAGCGATCTGCTGCCAGGTCACGTTGCGTTTGGTGATGTCCTCGTAGCCGGCGAGGATCTGCGGCAGCAGCACCGAAGACGCGCCCGACGAATAGGAATTCACCGAGCGGACATAGCCGCCCATCGCGATGTTGAGAAAGCGGTGCACCTGGCTCTGGGCGTGATGGAAGCGGCCGGCGCTGGCCCAGCCGTAGGAGCCGCCGAACACGGCGCCGGGGCCGCGCGTGTCGCGGATGCGCATGAGCTCGTCGCCGAGCAGGTCCAGCGCCTTCTCCCAGCTGACGGAGACGAATTCGTCGCGCCCGCGCCTGCTATCCGGACCGGGCCCGCGCTCGAGCCAGCCGCGGCGGATGGCGGGCTGGGCGACGCGCGCCTGGTGGCGCAAGGCGCCGGGAAAATTGTCGATGATGCCGTTCGGATCGGGGTCGCCCGCATAGGCCCTCACCTCCAGCCCGGCGTCGCCGTTGCGCGCCGAGAACACGCCCCAATGCGAGGTGTGCGGCTTGAATCCATCAGACAGGTCAAGCCCAGGGTCGGGGAAGCCGATCGTATCGTCCATCGCGTGGCCCTCATCGCACGAAGCGCCGCACAGGCTGCTCCGGTGGCAATCATCGGGACACTATAGTGAGGCGATCTGCCGATGGGCAACGAATTACCGCTGCCTGGAACTCGAAGCATAGCGGCTCGCGCAGGTCGCAAGGCCGACCGCATGCGCCATCGTCATTTCGTCGCAGGGCGGTCGCCCCGGCATTGCCGCCTCGTCGATGATGAAACATGATGGCGCTCAGCCGGTGACGACGTTTCTTCGCGAGGTGGAGGCCATCCGATGAACGAAAACGACATCCGCAAGGCAATCGCGGAGGTGAAGCAAGGCACGCTGTCGCGGCGCTCGTTCATCCAGACCATGGCTGCGGTGGGGATCGCGGCGCCGGTGGCGAGCCAGATCCTGCTCTGGAATGACGTGGCGATGGCCGACGCCACGCTTGCCTACAAGCCGGCCAAAGCCGGCGGCGGCGGTCCGCTCAAGATGCTGGTCTGGCAGGCTCCCACCTTGCTCAATCCGCATTTTGCGATCGGCACCAAGGATCAGCTCGCCTCGCGCGTCTTCTTCGAGCCGCTCGCCGGCTGGGACAGGGACGGCAATCTCATCCCCTGCCTCGCCGCCGAAGTCCCGACAAAGGCGAATGGCGGCCTCGCCGCCGACGGCACCAGCGTGATCTGGAAGTTGAAGCAGGGCGTGAGATGGCATGACGGCAAGCCCTTCACCGCCGACGACGTCGTCTTCACCTGGGCCTACGCTGCGGATCTCGCCACCGCCGCCTACACCACGGGGTCCTATCAGAACATCACGGTCGAGAAGATCGACGACCACACCGTCAAGGTGATCTTCAAGGCGCCGACCCCGTTCTGGGCCGATCCCTTCGTCGGCGCGGTCGGCCAGATCCTGCCGAAACATCATTTCGGCGACTATGCCGGCGCCAAATCGCGCGATGCGCCGGGCAATTTGAAGCCGGTCGGCACCGGTCCCTACAAATTTGTGGAGTTCAAGCCGGGCGATCTGATCCTGGCCGAACGCAATCCCGACTATCACGTCAAGAACCAGCCCTATTTCGACACGCTGGAGATCAAGGGTGGCGGCGACGCAGTATCCGCGGCGCGCGCGGTGCTGCAGACTGGCGAATACGACTATGCCTGGAACCTGCTGGTGGAGGACGAGGTCCTCAAGCGCATGGAGGCCGGCGGCAAGGGCAAGGTGGAGTTCACGCCCTCCGGCAATGTCGAGTTCATCATGCTCAACACGACCGATCCGTGGACCGAGGTCGATGGCGAATGCTCCAGCGCCAAGACCAAACACCCTACGCTGTCCGATCCGGCCGTTCGCCGGGCGCTCAACCTGCTGATCGATCGCGAGGCGATCCAGAAATTCATTTACGGCCGCGCCGCCATCGCAACCGCGAGCTTCGTCAACCTGCCCGCGCAGTTCAAGTCGCGCAAGCTGACCTACGCGTTCGACGTCGACAAGGCGAACAGGATCCTCGACGAGGCCGGCTGGACAAAAGGCGCGGACGGCATCCGCGAGAAGGACGGCAAGAAGCTCAAATACGTGTTCCAGACCTCGATCAACGCCCCGCGCCAGAAAACGCAGGCCATCATCAAGCAGGCCTGCCAGAAGGCCGGCATCGAGATCGAGCTGAAATCGGTCACCGCATCGGTGTTCTTCTCGTCGGACGTCGGCAACCCCGACACCTACTCCAAATTCTATTGCGACATGGAGATGTACAACACGACGATGCCGCAGCCCGATCCGGAGCGGTTCCTGAACCAGTGCGTCTCCTGGGAGATCGCCAACAAGGACAACAAATGGCTCGGCCGCAACATCTCGCGCTGGTCCGATCCCGAGGCCGACAACGCCTACAAGGCCGCGCAGACCAAGCTCGATCCGATCAAGCGCGCCGCGCTGCTGATTGAGGTCAACGAGATCTTCTGCGAGGCCAACGTGTTCCTGCCGCTGCTGTCGCGACACATCGTCGGGGGCGCCGTCAACGGCCTGATGACCGACATCTCGGGCTGGGATGTCACGACGTGGAATATTGCGAGCTGGTATCGGGCCTGAGGGCGGGTCATTGTCACCCGAGCTCGCTGACATCATCTGTGCACTGTGTGCTTCGGGTCACAGCAGAATCGGCGGCGTTTGCCTAGATTGGCTGTGCATGGCCGCAAACAAGGTAACGGCGGTACGCACAGGGCTGCGGAGGCGATCGACAGCTTGGGACCTATCGAAGCCGCCAGGGTGGAGAACCCGGCGGCTTTTTCTTTGCCGCGAGAAGGCAGCTATCGCTGGGGGGCGTCCGAGCGCCTCTGCTCGTCGCGCTCGTCCTCGATCTCCCGTTCGGCCTCGAGCCAAAAGTCCAGATCGCGATCGGCGGGACAGCCGGCCTCCTCCCAAAGCTCGTAGGCCCGCGCCCGGACCTTGCCGCGCTGCATCATGCGACGCAGCCTGCGCCTCAGGTCTTCGGTGAAACTTCGCAGGCGCTGGATGGTGGTTTCGTCTCTCACGAGCGCGGTCGCTCGCGTGGCGAGCTCGATCTGGTGCTCGATCTTCTGCTGTTCGTCCACGGCGAACATTGCCTTTTGGAACGGGCCGCGCCACAGCCCGTGCTGCGCGAGAGCTTAATTCTTTCTGCAAAGCTCCGTTCCCGCGACGCACGTTGAATCCAGCTAATGCCAGATCGTGTCCGCTTCGACGATCACGGCCCTGATCTCAGGATCTTCGGCCGTGTTGCAGGTGCAAGGCATGCCCGCGCCGCATCGGCATCCGCCGAGCTCTTCACTCCAGGTCCGGAGCGGATGGTTTTCGCAGACCCATCCGAGGCCCTGGCAGAACGGGCACCTTCTGTTTGTCACAGCGTATCCGGGGTGCGCATGGTGCCCGACTTGTCCTCGTTGCGCAGCTCCTGCTCGGCCGCGTGCCAAAACTCGTCCTCGCGGCCCTCGGGCTTGCCGGCCTGCTCCCACAGACGGTGCGCGCGCTCTCTGATTTCCTGTTCGGTGGGCTCGGCCAATTGCATCTCCTGTCATGACGCGGCCCCACCTTTGGGGGGCTATTGGGGCTTGGAGGCAGGGCCGCGCGGGCCAGCCATCGGCGGCGACGCTGGCCCACTGATTCAAGCTTCGATGTTGGCGGGAGTTCCTACGCCGGCGCTGTTGCCTGGCGGATTTCATTTTGACCGGCGACTTTGCAATTGGCTCGGTTTTCAAACAGCAGACGCACCTTGGCGCTCTCGCGGCGCAATCCGCCCGAGCTTTGCCTGGTCGTTCGTCCCTCCAGTCCAAGAGGGAGCAGGGAAGACCGGGTGCTGACCTCGCACCCGCGGTCTGCTGCGCGAAGTTGTAGCGCAAGGAGACCGCACAGCAGCATACAGGTGGTGCCAATCACTCGGCCTTCCCTGCGCGATGGGTTGACGGCTTATGCCGTGCTCTCCCGGGAGCCGAATTCCTTCTGGCCTCCCTCGCTTCGCAGATTAGCGATGCAGTTGACCCGGTTGGGCGCTCCACACCTCCGCGACAGCTTGACCGTAGCGACGACGGCCAGGACCACACGGTTTTGCCGTACGCACGGCTCGCTTGTTCGCCGCGGTTTTTCCCGGCCCTGTCGACACGGCCGAGAACCCGCCGGCGAGACGAACCTGACAGCGCCGCTCGTCCGCACGCGGTTTCGGGCTCACAGGGACTACCCGCCCTGCCCGCACCTCTCGCACCCAACGCTGCCCGCGTCCACCGCAAGCCCGGCTCGCGAAATTGACGACACGAGATCGCCCCTCAAGGATAAGCCGGGATGGGGCGACATATACGTCATTTCCGAATTTCGGTAAAGTGGAATATTTTTGTGGGGAGGGCTTGACGGCATTGGGGTGTTTTGCCCGCCGGGCACGCAGCATAATACATGCTAGGGCGGCGTCGATATTGGCACTGGCACGAGCGGCTTTGGCCGCTCGGTAGAATCGAACAGGCCATATCTGTAGTCCTTGATCTGCATCGCCTTATTGATTTGATCGACCATTACTTTCGCATCAGGATTCATGTTGACCAGTTTGTTCAACGTATCCCAATCGACCACCTCCCGCCATCTCGCCGGAAAGACGATCTCCGAAGAATCCGGATCTTCAACGTCAATCTCAATCACGCCAATACCAAACGAACTCGACAGACGCCTTAACTCCTCTCGAAACTCTCCGTCCCCTGAAACTTCAGACGCGACAAGATAGCCTTCGTGGGCCCAAGATGAATTCGACACCGCCTGAAAGAACGATTCGCGCAAATTGGAAAAGGTTAGCTCCTTCTTGAGTTCAAACGAATAGAACTTCAATCCCGTCTCGCCGAACTTCGAGCTTAGGTCCCCTATATCCGAATGCCACGTAGGATAGCGCACAGCAATCATGTCGGGATGAACCCACTCGCCAAACTCTTTCTTCGTCGAGCCCTGATGTTTTATAGTCCTCGAATTCGCTTCGAAGCGCCTGTACGCGAAATAGCTCAAGAAGGAGTGCAAGTCCTTTTCCAGAAAATTGTGTATCTGCGGAACAACCGGCTCAGACGCCGCCTTCTCTTGGAGCTCCAGTGGTTGCTGGTCTTTAATTAAGGACTTCAAGAAGTACCGCACGGGTGAAGTGTTGTACTTCACGAACTCCGTATTTGGATTGTCGCGCTGATCTAAGTAAATCGCCGAATAAAGCGTCTGCGATGGCGTCTTCCCTGTCGTCTCCAGCCTCTTAGCGTCACCCTGAGCAACTGCGATCTTCCAAACTTCGGACGGAGCTAACGGCCGTTTAGCTTCCCGAAGTATTTTCTTTCCGAGTTCGACAAACGTAAGCTTTTCCATCCCCATGCCCTTTCGCCTAACGTTCGGATTAGCATTAAGCGACTCAACGGCGCCGCTGCCCTGAATCGTTTAGTTTAGCTCTTAGGATGGGTAGAACGAAAAGCGAAACCCATCAATTTTTGATCAACGCTGAAGCAACATGGGTTTCGCAAGTGCTCTACCCATCCACGTGCTGGGACAACGAAACGCGCGCAGATCTAGCTGACCCGTCCAAACAGTAATCCCGGCTCACCATCGAAGGGACACCAAAACCAAGCGCCACCCAAGCGACCCGTAACACCATCGTTTATTGGGAGACGCTGCAAATGCCGTTGATAAGCAACAGCGCCAGCCAACGTCTTTCGATTTGCGATAAATAGCTCGTGTGGGGGCATCGTGGTCAATGCCCGAAAATCCGCCCGCATACGATGATCATTCCTGAGCCAACGCTTCAACTGAGTTGCTTGCTGCCAAGCTAGGATATCGGCAGCTTGCAGCGCTTGAACCGCCGCTTTCTCTACAAACCCGTGGGCTTTGTAGCGATACGTATTGCGCAAAGAGGCATTCTCAAAGATTCGATGCATTAGCAAATTTGCAAGTCGCTGACTCTTATGCCCAGATTCAAAGAAACAAGAAATCTCGCCATCGAATTGATTGCGCTCAATCCAACTCTGGATACCAGCGAGGATTTGCCAGCAGCAAAAGCTATAGGCATCTCCAGTTATGTCACGACGCGTGAAGAGATGATCGTATTCCGCCTCATTAATGACGATCGCCAAACCGAGCAACGCGTATCGGTTGATCAGTTTTATGACTGCAGGCTCGATATCGATACGCTCGTTCTTCGTTAGTCTATTGAACGGCGGATTCCCGTGAGCGCAGGCGGACATGCGAAAGAACGGCAACTCATAGCGATCAAGTGCGGCCTTCCATTCGCTGTCGAGCTTTTGGCGAGCCTCACGATTGAACAAATAGCCGGCAACGCACACGGCTGGTGACCCATCGTGGGTTCCACTTTCATCGAAGTAGCATTCCAAACTAGTCATTAGCACCGCGGCGAAACCGATGAAATTCTTGGGCGATAATAAGCTTGATTGGTTTCGCAAGTGCTCTTTCCATCGTACTCCTTCTCATTTTATGGTTGAGTCTTTTGACCTCATCTGTCGCATAGACGCTCCGAGAATAGCCGACTCTCGCTTCCAATAGGCTATTTCTTCTTCGAGGCGCTTCGCTTCGAGCTGATACCTCTTTTCGCCCAAGCTCAAGAGAACGGGCCCGAAGATATCCGAGAGCCGTCGCGCATGCTGATACAGAGCCGACACTTTCCGTTTCATCTTTTCAAGTCCTTCGCCCACTTCAAGCTTAGCGGTGGGATCGGCCCACATCTCATGGACGAACTCGTTTCTCCTCTCTCGAAACGAGTGAAGTTCCGAGACAAAATCAGACGGAAAGTCAAATCGCTCCTTCAGCGCGTCGATCGCTTTTTTGAGCTTCTTATGCTGTCCTTTGGCAAGCCAAGTTGGCAGATCAATATCTGGATAGCCGAATGAGCGCAGCAGATCATGGAGCTGCTGTTCGACTAAGGCACAAGCCATGTGAGCGCGACCAACCTCAATGATGAAGTCACGCACTTGATCCAGCTCTTTCGCCGTTTTGCGTTTGAAGAGCGAGCGCAGTCTCGCCCACCACCCCACCATATCCCTCTCCCGACGCCATCTTACTCTAGCTACCAGAAGCTGCAGTGCGGTCAACAGCACGCCTCGATCGGTCAGAACGGCTCAATCCGTAAGCTTTAGGCGGGAAAATGCTACTGGCTTTCTCAGCCGCTTCTGCGGCGGCGGGCGCTGCCTTGTTTGGAGCGAACAGCTCTACGTATTGATATCGCCCTGTAGGCGCGATCGTGGACCTGCCGAAATTTCCCCAACCACGGTTTGATAAGATCTCGATCCCCGAATACTCGCGAAAATTCTGGTCTTCGCAACAAGATATGTTTTCCCGAAAGCTGTCTCTTGCAACAGAGAAATGGCATACGGCTTGTCTAGGGCCGGCAACTCCTCAGCCTGAGGGAAGCCACCCACGAGACGGTAACAGTCGATCGAATCTCCCAGGATAAGTGGCGGAAGCAATGGTGCAAAGGATGAGAGTCCGACCTTCGCTATCGCGTACGCATGCCCAATTTTTGCGAGCATTCGGCAGAATGAATGGAGATCGAGCGAGGGTGTCGCAAAGGTGCTTAGCTTTTCGGAGGTTACTGGCGGATTCACGTCTCTCGCCTGAAGCCTCATCCAGCGGTGCTTAGGCCCATATTCCCACCCGCTCTGAACGCCCAGCAAAATGCCCGGCGTAGGAAGATCAAAGAAAAAATGGACGTGCGGATATTCGGCGAGCGGGATCATGAGCCTGATATCCCTGCCGCCATCCGGATTTGGAACAAAGACAGGAAGTTCGGAAGGTTGCTCGACTTTGTTTCTGTGCTTCCAGCCTGGCTGAGTACGCAATCCGCGATAGTGTCCCCTCAGAGCAAGCTGCTCCGCCTTGCCAGTGATTTTTTCGCAGTGCTCGCAGGTAGCTTCACGCAGTTCCATGTCGCCGTTTAGGGCAAGCGGCACAATGTGTTCGGTACGCAGTGCCTTGGCATAGCCTCGGCCCTTGCTCACGCCGCAGTAGATACAAAAGCCAGCAAAATATTCTGCCATCGGACTTCCGGACTAAATCGCCCAGCGAAAAGCGAAACAGGCGCGCACGCGACAGGAGAAAATTCGGGGGTGTGAGTGGCCCGAGACATAGGTGACACTTCGTACCGGACACATGGGTTACGCTTTCCGCTTTTGTTCTGCGGGAGGTGTAGATGCCGTGGAAAGCGAGTTCGGTGATGGAGGAGCGCCTGCGGTTTGTCGCCCGGCTGTTGGAGGGCGAGGCCATGACGGAGGTCTGCCGGGAGTTCGGCATCTCGCGAAAGACCGGCTACAAGATTTTTGATCGCTACAAGGAGCACGGGCTCGAGGCCCTGACGGACCGGTCGCGCCGGCCGGTGCGCTATGCCAACCAGCTGCCGCAGCAGCTGGAAAGCCTGATCGTGCAGTTGAAGGGGGAGAAGCCCCATTGGGGAGCCCGCAAGATCCGCGAGCTCCTGGTTCGACGGCTTGACGGCGATGTCCGGGTTCCGGCCAAGAGCACCATCCATGCCGTGCTTGATCGCCACAGCCTGGTGAAGCGCGCGCGTGAGCGCAAGGGCCGCGCACAGGGCACGCCGCTGTCGGCCGGCGCCATCCCCAACGACCTCTGGTGTGCCGACTTCAAGGGTGAGTTCAAGCTCGGCAATGGGCGCTATTGCTACCCACTCACCGTGACCGATCAGGCTTCGCGCTTCCTGCTGATGTGCGAAGCCATGGAATCGACGCGGGAGGAACCGGCGATGACCGCGTTCGAACGGCTGTTTAGCGAACGCGGGCTGCCGCTGTCGATCCGCTCCGACAATGGCGTGCCGTTCGCGAGCCCCAATGCGCTGTTCAACCTGTCGAAACTCTCGGTCTGGTGGCTTCGCCTCGGCATCGCGATCGAGCGCATCAAGCCGGGCCATCCGCAGCAGAACGGCCGTCATGAGCGCATGCACCTGACGCTGAAGCAGGAGGCGACCCGGCCACCGGGCGCGAACATTCTGCAACAACAGGGCCGCTTCGATGCCTTCGTCCACGAGTTCAACACGGAAAGACCACACGAGGCGCTCGGCATGAAATGCCCGGCGCAATTGTATGCGGCGTCACCGCGCCGTTATGACGGCCTGCCCGAACTGTCCTATCCATTCCATGACCGCGACGTCCTCGTCACCGCCTGCGGCCGGCTCTGCCTGCATCGCAAGAGGATCAACATCTCGACCGTGCTGGCCGGCCAGAAGCTCGGTATCAAGGAAGTCGACGACGGCATTTGGCTCGTCAGCTTCATGCACTACGATCTGGGATACTTCGACCTGGAGCAAAAGACCTTGCAACCCCTCGACAACCCGTTCGCCCTGAAGCCCGTTACCGATGTCTCCGGTACGACATCGTCGCTCTGACTCATTCTCGGCATGGCAGCCCACTTGCTTGGCCGCGCTGAGCGGTCAACCCCCGAAGCCCGCAGGGGCGCGCCCCTTGGCGCGCGGGGTTGACGGCGATAGCGCGCGCCGAGCAATAATAGGCCGTGCCATCAAGGCGTGGAGTGACCTGCAACCTTCGACAACCCGTTCGGCACGAGGTTGTCACCCATGTCTTAGGTACGTCCTGTTACCCATGTGTCCGGGCTGGACAGTGGAAAATTTGGTAGCGGGGGAGGGACTCGAACCCCCGACCCCAGGATTATGATTCCCGTGCTCTAACCAGCTGAGCTACCCCGCCACAGGGTCGCGAACGGCGAAACGGCCGATCTCGCGAACGCGCGGCATATAAGGAAGGGGGCGGCGGGAAGTCAAGCAAAGTGGTCCGCCTTTCCGCCTACGCTGAAGCTCCGGCGAGACGAGCGCCCAGTAAATTCGGTCAACTCTTTCAATGAGCGTCATGGCCGGGCTTGGCCCGGCCATCCACGCCTTGATTTGCAGCCCTGAGAACGTGGATGCCCGGGACGAGCCCGGGCATGACGAGGATTTGGGGTGCGGAACTACGCCTCCGCCTGCGCCAACGCTTCGGCGCGACAAGCTATTTCGGCTTGATCGTGGGGTCCCCGCCGGGGCTGCCGGGGGGCGGGACGACGGGCATGCTGTCGCCCGTACTCGGCGCGGGGGCGTGCATCTCGGGGTCGATGCCGGCGGGCGGGCAGAGCACGCCGTCGGATTTTGCCAACTTGTCGCCGAGCGGTTCCCGGGACTGGCCGGTGGTGGTGCCGTCGGGCGCGGTGGCGCGGTTCGGGCGGTCCTGCGGGGCGCAGTCGGCCGCGTGTTGTGGGGATGGCGGCGCGGTCGCTTGCGGCGGCGTCGCCGGGGCGGGCGGGGCCTGCGCGATTGCGGCGCCGGAGGCGGCGATCACGAGGCTGGCCAGAATGATGTTTGATATCGTGCGCATGGAAGGGGAACGCGGGGGTGGGGGTGGTGTTCCCGGGTACGGGGAGATGTGATCGGGGGAGGATCGCCGCGAATTTGGGTGCAATCGCCGCCGCGCACTCGGTGCACCTCGCCCGCTTGCGGGAGAGGTCGGATCGCATCGAAAGATGCGATCCGGGTGAGGGTTTTATCCGCTCACGAGATATCGCGGGTGGAGAGAGCCCTCTCCCCGACCCTCTCCCGCGAGCGGGAGAGGGGGCGCAACTGCCTACGCGGCGCGATTTCCGGCAAATCCCGCTTACGATTTGTGGTAGCGGATCAGCGAAAAATGGCCCATCGGGGGCATGGGGCGGCGCTCGGCCAGCGTAATGCCGCCGTGCTTGGCGGCCCAATCGACCAGGCGCTGCCACGGGAATTCCGGGCGCCAGCCTAGGCGGCGGGCGATGGGGGCGAAGGCGAGCTCGGAGAGTTTTCGCAGGCCCCGCTCGGCGCCGATATGGTTGACCAGGATCAGCTCGCCGCCGGGCTTGAGCACGCGCACGAACTCGTCGAGCGTGCCTTCGGGATCGGGCACGGCGGTGATGACATATTGCGCGACCACCGCATCGAAGGCGGCGTCGGGGAATGCGAGGTTCTTGGCGTCCATCACCGAGAGCACTTCGACATTGGAGAGGCGCAGAGCCCGCACGCGCGCCTGCGCCTTGCGCAGCATCGGCTCGGAGATGTCGACGCCGCAGATTTTTGTGGTGCGCGAATAGTCCGACAGCGACAGGCCGGTGCCGACGCCGACGTCGAGGATGCGGCCGCCGATGCGGTCGGCCTCGGCGATGGTCGACTGCCGGCCGGCGTCGAACACCTTGCCGAACACGAGATCATAGACCGGCGCCCAGCGGCCATAGGCCTTCTCGACCCCGGCCCGCGAGATGTCTGCTGCCATGCCCCGTGTCCTACGCGAAACTTGAGAATGTGATGACGATTGGTGAAATCAATGCAAGCCCCGCGTGCGGTCTAGCGCCTCTCCCGCGTGCGGGAGAGGTCGACGCGCTCGCAAGAGCGCGGCGGGTGAGGGCTTTATCCACTCGCGAGATATCGCTGGTGGAGAGAGCCCTCTCCCCAACCCTCTCCCGCAGGCGGGAGAGGGGGCGCACCTTTTCGGTGGCTGCAGTTGGGCTAAAGCTCATCCTTAGCCGCGCAGGGCTTCCGCGAGCGGACGCGCGGTAGCAGCGCCAAGCTTCGCGGCGGCGCTCTGGATGAAGCCGCCGCCGAGCACGCGGGCCTGGCCGCTAGGCGCGTCGTAGAACACGCAGGCCTGGCCCGGCGAGACGCCCTCTTCGCCGGCGACGAGCTCGACCTCGTAATGGCCGTCGGCGCCGCGGAGCCACGCGGGCTGGGGGCTGCGGGTCGAGCGGACGCGGACGAACAGTTCGAGGCCATCGCCGATGGCGCGGTCGATGTCGCCGCCGCCGATCCAGTTGACGTCGCGCAAAGTGATGCGGTGCATCTTCAGCGCCTCGCGCGGGCCGACCACGACGCGGCGGTTGGCGGCCTCCAGCCGCAGCACGAACAGCGGCGCGGCGGCCGCGATGCCGAGGCCGCGGCGCTGGCCGATGGTGAAATTGGCAATGCCGTTGTGGCGGCCGAGCACGCGGCCGTCGAGATCGACGATGTCGCCGCTTTCCATTGCGTTCGGACGCAGCCGGGTGATGATGTCGGTGTAGCGCCCGGTCGGCACGAAGCAGATGTCCTGGCTGTCGTGCTTGTCGGCAACCGCAAGACCGAAGCGGCGCGCGAGCTCGCGCGTCTCGGGCTTGGTCATGTCGCCGAGCGGGAAGCGCAGGAAATCGAGCTGTTCCTGCGTGGTCGCGAACAGGAAATAGCTCTGGTCGCGATCGGCATCGGCGGCGCAGACCAGCGCGCGCGAGCCGTCGTCCTGGCGGCGCGAGGCGACGTAATGGCCGGTGGCGAGTGCCTCCGCGCCAAGCTCACGCGCGGTCTTCAGGAGGTCGCGGAATTTGACGCTGCGGTTGCACTCGATGCAGGGCACCGGCGTCTCGCCGAGCGCATAAGAGTCGGCGAAATTGTCGATGACGGACTCGCGAAAGCGGTCCTCGTAGTCGAGCACGTAATGGGGAATGCCGAGCTTGGCCGCGACGTCGCGGGCATCGTGGATGTCCTGGCCGGCGCAGCAGGCGCCCTTGCGGTGGGTCGCCGCGCCATGGTCGTAGAGCTGCAGCGTGATGCCGACGACATCGTAGCCTTCCGCCTTCAACAGCGCAGCCGTCGTTGAGGAATCGACGCCGCCCGACATGGCGACGACGACCCTGGTATCCTCAGGACGGCCTTGGAGATCCAGACTGTTGAGCATGGCTTTGCGTTTGACGGCGGCGATCCGCGATTGCTGGTGCTTGCGCCGGGGCATCAGTGGCCCCCAGGAACTAAGAGTTCCCGAAGGGCACGGCTGGCCCGGTCGAAAGCGGCTGAGAGCACCCTTTAATATAGGCGGCATTCCGGTGAAGCAATCGCGCCCGCCGCACGGCTTAGGGCAATTCTTGCCGGGGCGGCAGAAATGGCGAGGGTGCAGGTAGGCCCGCGGGGGCTGTTCCGATTGATCAAAGGATTGATTTAACTATACAAAATGGCATTTCGAGAGATTGGCCCGCTCCTTGCTCACCTCCTGGTCCGAAGTTGTTTTCAAGGGGTTCGCCTGTGGTCGGTGTCACGTCAGACGTAGCGGCAAGCGCGCAGGTCTCCAGCGCGCAGCAAAAGCCTGCCCGGTCCCAGAGTACCCAGGACAGCACGCCCAGCGACTCCTTCGGCGCGCTGGTCGACAGCAACACCCAGGCCATCAGCAACAGCGCCTCGTCCGCGAGCCAGGACGCCCCGCCGCGGCGGACCGGTTCGTCGTCCTCGTCGTCCTCTTCGTCGGACCGGAGCACGCGCGACGGCTCCTCGACCGACCCGTCCACGCAGAGCAAGGCAAGCGACAGCACGGATTCCTCGACGACGGCCGCGAGCGACACGCCGACGGATCCGAGCAAGACGACGGACAAAACCAAAGACCAGTCCGACGCCTCCCCCGCCAAGGCGGGCGACAAGTCGCAAGATTCCAAAGACAGCAAAGACGCCAAGGGCGGCAAAACCGACGGCCTCGCCGCCGCCGTGGATTCCGCGGCCGCCGCGCAGGCCGCCGCAACGCCGGCAGCGGCGCCCGATCCGACCGCCGTTCCCGTTGCCGCGCCTGTGGTGCCGGTCGACCCGGATGCGGCGGCCAACACAGCCGCCAACACCGCCTCGTCGCCACTGACCATTGCCGCGGCCGGCATCGCCGCCAGCGCCTCCATCGCAGCGCAGATCGCCGGCACCAAGCCAGACACGACCGGCAAGACCGCCAAGACGGGCGACGCCAAGCCCGGTGACGCCAAGACCACCGACACCAAAGTCGCGCTCGCCGACGCGACGACCGCGACCACCGACGCCCACGCAACCGGTGCAACAGCGAACGCCGCGCAGCTCACCGCGGTCGACCAGGGCACGCCCAAAACGTCATTCAAGGCCGCGGCGACCGCGCAAAGCCAGACCGACGTCTCCAATATCGGCCAGGACACCGGCAAGACCGCGCAGGCCGCCGCCACGGCGCAAAATCCCGCGGCAGCCACGACGACCAACGCCGCCGCGCATCCGCAAGCCGCAAAGCCGCAGGCCGATAGCGCGGCTGCCGATGCGAAGGTTGTGGCCATAGATCGCACCACGGATGCAACGCCGGCCGCGCCGGCCACGCACGCTCATGCCGACACGCCGGCCGTTGCTGCTGCAGCGACCGACACCAGCGCGCAAGCCGCCAACGCCGTGCAGGCACCGCTGACCAATACGATTTCGGCGGCCACCGCCTCCACTGCGACGCTCACCGCGACCGTCGCGAATGCAGCCGCGGTGCCGATCAGCGGCATCCCGGTCGAGATCGCGGCTGCAGCGCGCGCCGGAAAGACCCGCTTCGACATCAGCCTCGATCCCATTGACCTCGGCCGCATCGACGTCCGCATCAATGTCGACCGCGACGGCCAGGTCACCTCGCATCTCACCGTCGAGAAACCGGAGACGCTGCAAATGCTGCGGCAGGACGCGCCGCAATTGCAGCGCGCACTCGACGATGCCGGCCTCAAGACCGGCAGCAACGGCCTCTCCTTCAGCCTGCGCGACCAGAATTCGTCCGGGCAAAACTCCGGCCAGAACAACGACAATTCCGGCAATGCCCGCCGCCTGATCATCAGCGAAGACGATTCAGCCGCAGCAGTGCCGGTGAGCCGCAGCTACGGCCGCATGCTCGCATCGAGCAGCGGCGTCGATATCAGAGTGTGAGGAGTATTCGCTTATGACCACCACGAATGCCGCCACCGCGCCTTCAGTCGTATCAGGCACGACACAGACGTCTTCATCATCGTCATCGTCTTCCTCGTCGACCTCGAGCCTCAGCTCGTCCACCGGCGCGACGCTCGCCGGCAATTTCCAGACCTTCCTGACGCTGCTGACGACGCAGCTGCAGAACCAGAACCCGCTCGATCCGCTCGACACCAACCAGTTCACCCAGCAGCTGGTGCAGTTCGCCGGCGTCGAGCAGCAGCTCAAGACCAACGACTCGCTATCGCAGCTCGTCACATTGCAGCAGACCACGCAGGCGACCCAGGCGCTCGGCTTCGTCGGCAAGACCGCCGTGGTCGACGGCACCACCGCGACCATGACGAGTTCGTCGGCGACCTGGCATCTCAACGTGCCGAGCGACGCGACGGTCGATATTTCGATCGCCAATTCCAGCGGCCAGACCGTGTTCACCGGCAAATACACCGCCGGTGCAGCCAGCGACGTTCCCTTCACCTGGAATGGCCAGGGCAATGACGGCACGCAATGGCCTGACGGCAAATACACGATCACGGCGACCGGAAAGGACGCCTCGGGCAACAATGTCGGCGTCGCCGCGCAGGTGCAGGGCACGGTGTCGTCCGTCGACCTGACCCAGTCGCCGCCGCTGCTCTCGATCGACGGCAGCAGCTACACGCTGAGCCAGGTGAAAAGCATCGTCGCGACCAGCAGCAATTGAGATGGGCCGCACAGGCACACTACATACTCGGTGTCATCCCGGCGAAGGCCGGGATCCATACCGCGTGATCTATCGATAAGACGCAGGTAGCAGTACCGCGGAAGACTTTTAAACTGCGGGTCGTCGCCGAACCACTCCCTGTGGTTATGGGTCCCGACCTTCGCCAAGACGACGGTTGAGAGCGTGAAGCGTCGCGCTCAGGCCCCGTCCATTAGTAAAGTATTTACTCTTCACTCCGCTCGGCCCGCTGAAATTGTGTTTTGAGCCCGCCGGGCCAGTGTCGTTCCAGCCAGTTTCAACGAGAATTGTATTGAAGCCTTAGGCTTAGCGGATTTTTAAGCCGCCGCGCGTAGGGTCATGGCGTGAGTTCAGTGGTTGAGAGTTTGTGAGTACGCCATGACAGAACCCCATCGCCCGAGGGTAAAATACGTCATCGGGCCGGACGGCAGTCCGCTGACGATTGCAGATCTGCCAGCACCCGGCACCAAACGCTGGGTCATCCGCCGCAAGGCCGAAGTCGTCGCTGCCGTTCGCGGCGGACTTCTCTCGCTCGAGGAGGCCTGCAGCCGTTATACCCTGACGGTCGACGAATTCCTCTCCTGGCAGTTTTCCATCGACCAGCACGGTCTGGCGGGCCTTCGCACCACCCGCATCCAGCAATATCGCCAGTAAGCAATCCGGAAATCTGCTGCTTTTGACGAAAATCGGCCTCGCCCTGCGAGGCCGATTTTTTTCATGTTTCGATTTGGCGCCACTTTTGTCCCAGCTCTTAACCTTCGTTAACCATATCGAAACCATCACCTAGGCAATAATTGCCCAGTCGGCCTTTCCAGTGAAAGCAGCCGAATCTGTCGGGGCGGTTGCTTGCAAGGTCTTGCGGACTTTTTGAAGGGTATCGGCGCCGCCCGGTTCGGGGCGATGATCGCGGTCACCGCCGCGCTCATCGGCTTCTTTGCCTTTGTCATCATGCGGGTCACCACGCCGCAGATGACGACGCTGTTCACCGACCTCTCGATCGAGGATTCCTCGGGCATTATCAAGGACCTGGAACGCCAGGGCATCCAGTACGAGCTGCGCAACGAGGGCACCGTCATCATGGTGCCGAAGGACAAGGTCACTCGCCTGCGGATGAAGCTCGCCGAGGGCGGCCTGCCCAAGGGCGGCGGCGTCGGCTATGAAGTCTTCGACAAATCGGACGCGCTCGGCACCACCTCTTTCGTCCAGAATATCAATCATTTGCGCGCGCTGGAGGGCGAGCTCGCCCGCACCATCCGGGCCATCGACCGGATCCAGGCCGCCCGCGTCCACCTCGTGCTGCCCGAGCGCCCGCTGTTCGCGCGCGAGGCGCCGGAGCCATCGGCCTCGATCGTGGTGCGGGTCCGCGGCTCGCTCGAAGCCCAGCAGATTCGCGCCATCCGCCATCTCGTCGCCTCCGCCGTCAACGGCCTGAAGCCGCAGCGGGTCTCGATCGTTGACGAGGCCGGCCAGCTGCTCGCCGACGGTGCTGCCGCCGATCCGGAGCAGGCGGTCGGCGACGAGCGCCGCACTGCCTTCGAAAAGCGGATGCGCAAGCAGGTCGAGGACATCGTCTCCTCAGTGGTCGGCTCGGGCCGCGCCCGCGTCCAGCTCTCCGCCGATTTCGACTTCAACAAGATCACCCAGACCTCGGACAAGTTCGATCCCGAAGGCCGCGTGCTGCGCTCGACCCAGACCCGGGAAGAGAGCAGCCTCACCGCCGACAATAACGGCCAGGTCACCGTCAACAACGAGCTGCCGGGCAACCAGCAGAACAGCGGCGTGGCCGCGAAGGACCAGAGCAAGAAGACCGAAGAGACCAACAACTACGAGATCTCCCGCACCACCAAGACCGAGGTGACCGAGGCCGGCCGGGTCAACCGCATCTCGGTCGCGGTGCTGGTCGACGGCATCTACACCAAGAACGAGAAGGGCGAGCTCGCCTACACCGACCGCACCAAGGAGCAGCTCGATCGCATCGCCACGCTGGTGCGCTCGGCGATCGGCTTCGACCAGAAGCGCGGCGATCAGGTCGAGGTCGTCAATCTGCGCTTCGCCGACGCCCCCTCCACCACTCCGATCGCGGAGCCGTCCGGCTTCCTCGGCATGCTGCAGTTCACCAAGGACGACATCATGTACTTCTTCGAGCTCGGCGTGATGATGCTGCTCGGCCTGGTCGTGATGTTCATGGTGATCCGCCCGCTGGTGAAACGCATCCTCGCCTCCGACGAAGTCGCCGCCGCCATCTCCGGCGTGCTCTCCGGCCCCGCGGCGTCCGAAGAGGCCGCGCCGGCCGGTCAACCGCTGCTGCCGAGCGGCACCGCGAGCGCCATCGACGTCGCCACCGTCCAGGGCCAGGTCCACGCCCAGTCCGTTCATCGCGTCGGCGAGCTCGCCGAGCGCAACCCCAACGAAACCGTCGCCATCATCCGCCAATGGCTGACCGAACCCGCGAAATGATCAAGTGAATTGACATGGCCGCCAGCTTGCAAAACGCCAACTCGAACGACATCACCAGCGTGATCTCGACGCTCGGCCAGCGTGCCGGCACCCGTGCCAAGGAGGGCAAAGGTGCCGAGCAGCTGTCCGGCCCGCGCCGTGCCGCGATCCTGATGCTGGCGCTGGGCGAGCAGTATGGCGGCAAGATCTGGGGCCTGCTCGACGACGACGAGGTGCGCCAGCTCTCGCTGGAAATGTCGACGCTCGGCACCGTCGAGGTAGACACGGTCGAGGACATGCTGCTCGAATTCGTCTCGCGCATGTCGGCTTCGGGCGCGCTGATGGGTAATTTCGACGCGACCGAACGGCTGCTCCAGCAGTATCTGCCGCCCGAGCGGGTCAACGGCATCATGGACGAGATCCGCGGCCCCGCCGGTCGCAACATGTGGGAGAAGCTCTCCAACGTGCAGGAAGAGGTCCTCGCCAACTACCTCAAGAACGAATATCCGCAGACCATCGCGGTGGTGCTGTCGAAGCTGAAGCCGGAACATGCCGCGCGCGTGCTCGGCATCTTCCCCGAGGACCTCGCGCTCGACGTCGTCAACCGCATGCTGAAGATGGAGGCGGTGCAAAAGGAGGTGATCGAGAGCGTGGAGAAGACGCTGCGGACCGAATTCATGTCGAACCTGTCGCAGACCCGCCGCCGCGACGCCCACGAGGTGATGGCGGAAATCTTCAACAATTTCGACCGCCAGACCGAAACCCGCTTCATCACCTCGCTCGAAGAGGACAACCGGGAATCGGCCGAGCGCATCAAGGCGCTGATGTTCACCTTCGACGACCTCGTGAAGCTCGATTCCGGCTCGGCCCAGACCCTGATGCGCAACGTCGACAAGGACAAGCTCGGCGTGGCGCTGAAGAGCGCCAACGAGGACGTTCGCAACTTCTTCTTCGGCAACATGTCCTCGCGCGCGGCCAAGATGCTCCAGGACGACATGGCCGCGATGGGCCCGGTGCGCCTGCGCGACGTCGACGAGGCCCAGGCCCTGCTGGTCAACCTCGCCAAGGACCTCGCCGCCAAGGGCGAGATCATGCTGACCAAGAACCGCGCTGACGACGAGCTGGTGTATTGATGGGCGCTCCGGCCAAATTCCTGTTCGATACCGACTTCGCCGCGCCCGACCGGTCGCGCGAGAAGGCCGCGAGCGCGGCCGAAATCGCGCAGAAGGTCGCGGAAGCCGAAGCGCGTGCCTATCAGGACGGCTTTGCCGCAGGCCAGCGCGAGGCCAAAGCGGAGAGCGACCGCCGCGTCGCGCTCGCCATGGAAGAAATCAACATCGCGATCCGCGGCATCGCCGCAGGGATCGGCAATATCGAGAGCAAGATGGAGACCGAGGCGGTCGACGTCGCGCTCGCCGTGGCGCGCAAGCTGTGCGCCGATCTGGTTGCGGCCGAGCCGCTCGGCGAGATCATGGCGCTGGTCAAGGACTGCTTCTCGCATCTGGTCGCGACGCCGCATCTCGTCGTCCGCATCAACGACGCGCTCTACGACAGCGCGCGCGAGAAGATCGAGCGGCTCGCCAAGCAGAGCGGCTTCGAAGGACGGCTGGTGATCCTGGCCGAGCCCGAGATTGCCACCGGCGACTGCCGGATCGAATGGGCCGATGGCGGCGTCGTGCTGGAGCGCAGCGCCATCGCGGCCAAGATCGACGACATGGTCGGACGCTATATCGCGTCCCGCAGGGGGAATTAAGCCATGAGCGACACTGACGGACAGGTCCCGCTGCCCGATCTCAACGGCCCGCTGCCGCCTGCTGGCACCGACGTCGGCTACAGCGAGGACGAATATGCCTCGCGCGTCGCCGCCGACCTCGAAGCCGTCTTCGACGTGCCGGTGCAGGTCTCGGCGGTGCTCGGCCGCTCCAAGATGGATGTCGGCGAGCTGTTGAAGCTCGGACCCGGCACCGTGCTCGAGCTCGACCGCCGCGTCGGCGAGGCCATCGACATCTACGTCAACAACAAGCTGGTCGCCCGCGGCGAGGTGGTGCTGGTCGAGGACAAGCTCGGCGTGACCATGACGGAAATCATCAAGACGGAACGCGGCTAGCGCACGCCTAAGGGAATGACGCGCGGCAGCGCGAACAGACGGACAGGAGACTGACATGCGGCTTCTCATCGTTGGCACATTGAAGGGCCAGCTCACCACCGCCACCAAGATCGCGATGGAGAACGGTGCCACCGTGACCCATGCCGAGGATCACGATCAGGCGATGCGCGTGCTGCGCGGCGGCAAGGGCGCCGACCTCCTGCTGGTCGACGTCGCCCTCGACATCCGCGACCTCGTGATGCGGCTCGAAGCCGAGCATATCCACGCCCCGATCGTCGCCTGCGGCATCACCAACGACGCTCGCGCCGCGGTCGCTGCGATCCATGCCGGCGCCAAGGAATATATCCCGCTGCCGCCGGATCCGGAGCTGATCGCAGCGGTGCTCGCCGCCGTCGCCAACGATTCCCGCGAGCTTATCTATCGCGACGAAGCGATGGCGAAGGTCGTCAAGCTCGCCCAGCAGATCGCAGGCTCAGACGCCTCGGTGATGATCACCGGCGAATCCGGCACCGGCAAAGAAGTGCTGGCACGTTACGTTCACACCCGCTCGGCCCGCGCCAAGCGTCCGTTCATCTCGATCAACTGCGCCGCGATCCCCGAGCATCTCCTGGAGTCCGAGCTGTTCGGCCACGAGAAGGGCGCCTTCACCGGCGCGATCGCGCGCCGCATCGGCAAGTTCGAGGAGGCGACCGGCGGCACGTTGCTGCTGGACGAAATCTCCGAGATGGACGTTCGCCTGCAATCGAAGCTGCTCCGCGCCATCCAGGAGCGCGTGATCGACCGCGTCGGCGGCACCAAGCCGGTCCCGGTCGACATCCGCATCATCGCCACCTCGAACCGTAACCTGGCGGAAGCCGTGCGCGAGGGCACGTTTCGCGAGGACCTTCTGTTCCGCCTCAATGTCGTGAACCTGAAAATCCCGCCGCTGCGCGAGCGTCCTGCCGACATCATGGAGCTCGCCCAGCATTTCGTGAAGAAATATGCCGAGGCCAACGGCGTGCCGATACGCCCCGTTTCGGCGGAAGCGCGCCGCGTGCTCTCCGCCAACCGCTGGCAAGGCAACGTCCGCGAGCTCGAGAACACGATGCATCGCGCGGTGCTGATGGCGCAGGGCGACGAGATCGGGCCCGATGCCATCCTGACGCCGGACGGCGACCGCCTCGACCTTGCGAAAACCGTGCCGGCCGTAGCGCACGCCACCATGGCCGCCGAGCAGGTGACACGGGCGCTTGTGGGGCGCACCGTCGCCGACGTCGAACGCGATTTGATCCTGGAGACGCTCAAGCACTGCCTCGGCAACCGGACCCATGCCGCCAACATCCTGGGCATCTCGATCCGCACGCTGCGCAACAAGCTCAACGAATATTCCGACGGCGGCATCCCTATCCCGCCCGCCGGCACGCCGGGTGAGTATCCGCGGATGCCGATGATCGGCGCATAATTCCTCAAAGCATACAGGCTGACGAACGAATGCCCGGGCCCAGTCCCGGGCATTTTGTTTGCCCGCAGCACGCGACATGGCGGCACCGCATCCGGCGACTAGGTCGCGGCCACGCAACGCTCTATAAGCCAAGCCATATCCACGCGAGGAACCACATGTCTGAAGCTCAAATCACGGATTGGCTGGCGTCGCAGCGGCAGGCGATGATCGATCTGTTGCGCGATGTCGTGAACATCGATTCCGGGTCCTATGACAAGGAAGGCGTCGATGCGGTCGGTGCGCGGTTCGAGCGGCACCTTGCGGAGCATGGTATTCCCTCGCGTAGGGAGAGCCACGGCACGTTTGGCGACGCGCTCCACGCGGAAGTGACAAAACCCGGCAGCAACGAAAAGCCGGTGCTGTTGATGGGGCATCGCGACACCGTGTTCGGCAAGGGCGAGGCCGGACGCCGTCCGTTCAAGATCAAGGACGACCGCGCCTATGGCCCCGGCGTTGCCGACATGAAGGCCGGCCTCGTCATGAACGTGTTCGTCGCCACCGCCTTCCACAAATTCGGCGGCAACCCGCATCCGATCAAGGTGCTGATCACCTCCGACGAGGAAATCGGCTCGCCCTCATCGCGACCGGTGATCGAGCGTGAAGGGCGCGCTGCCCGCGCCGTGTTCAATTCCGAGCCGGGCCGCCCGACCGGCAACGTCGTCACCAGCCGCAAGGGCGGCATCTTCATGCATATGGCCATCACCGGCAAGGCGGCACATTCCGGCGCGAATTTCGCCGCGGGCGTCAGCGCGATCGGCGAGCTCGCGCACAAGATCATCCAGATCCACGCGCTGACCGATCTCACCAAGGGCATCACGCTCAATGTCGGCCTCGTCTCTGGCGGCCAGTCGGTCAACACGACTGCGCCCTACGCCGAGGGCCAGATCGACATGCGCTATGTCGATCCGGCCGATCGTGCCACTGTCATGGCCGAGATCGAACGGATCATCGCGACGCCTTACGTGCCCGGCACGAGCGCGACGCTGACGATCAAGGGCGAGTTCGTGCCGGTCGTGCAGAGCGAGGCTTCGAAGGCGCTGTTCGAAAAGTATCAGGCGGCCGCCAGGCAGGCCGGCCTAACCACGCTCGAGGGCGAGTTCTCCGGCGGCTGCGCCGATTCCGGCTTCACCGCTGCAGTGGGCACGCCGACCATCTGCGGCGTCGGACCGGTCGGCGGACTCGCGCACACGCCGGAGGAATATCTCGAGCTCGACAGCATCGTGCCGCGTGCGCAGACGCTGGCGCTGGCGATCTTGCGGGGGTGACGATGCCGTAGGGTGGGCAAAGGCGCACTTGCGCCGTGCCCACCACTTGTCTCCTCTGGATAGAGATGGTGGGCACGTTTCGCTTTGCCCACCCTACGAGACCTCCCGACCTCACGAATAGCTCGGCGCGTCTGGCTTGCGGAAAATGTGGATGGGATCGCCCGGCACGAACGGCTGACCGCGAAACATCGCATAAGCGTAGAGCGCGAGATAGGCGATCGCGATCGCGCCGACAGCGTAGAAGGCCCAGGTCGCGACGCGCTTCATCGGTCCGCTCCATGGCCGTCCCGGATGGGAGGCTCGAGAGGCTTCTAGAGCGATGAGCGAGCAAAAACCAGCCTGAGCGCTGCGATCAAGCGCCGCGCAAGCCGCGCGCGGGAACGCTGACGTCCGCGAGCCTTACCGCGTCCTCGTCCTGATCCACCGCCACATACCGGCCGTGCCAATAAGCGAGCGCCGCGTTGCGAGGCGAGTTCTTGATGTCCCTGACGCGGCCGATGACGATGCCGTGCGAATGCCGTTCGACGATCTCCTCGACCTCGCAGTCGAAGGCCGCCAAGGCACCGACCAGCAGCGGAACGCCCGAGACGCCTGTCACCCATTGCCCGCCGCCAAAACGATCGGCGCCTTTCAACCCGCCCTTGCCGGCGAAACGTTCGGCGACATCGAGCTGGTCGGCAGTGAGCATGTTGACGCCGAAGGCGCCGTGGCGCCGGATCAGCGGGAAGGACGAAGCGTCGCGGTTGATGCTGACCAGTAGCGTCGGCGGCTCGATCGAGAGCGAGGTCACCGACGTCACCGTCATGCCGGTGATGTCGCCGCCACGTCCTGCGGTGATGACACTGACACCACCAGTGAGATGGCGCATGGCACTGCGGAAATCGGCAGGCGAGACGGGAATTTCAGACATGAGATCGCGGGGGACTACATTCATGGGAGCTCTATTTAGGTACGATCCTCCGCCGACAAAAGGTGGCTCAGGGTCGAACCTTCGAGACCCGCGAGCTCCCCCGAGCAGCGTTCGCGCGGCCGGGCTGCGTTAACCACGACGTCGCCTTCAGGCCAAAGACTTTCTCGACCGGCGAACAAAAATATCGAAAACAACCCCATGCACAGTAGCCGGGGTAGGAAAACACGAACTACGCATTATCCGAAATCAATTTGACACGTCGGGCAAAACAGGAGCAAGATGGCATGATGGCCCCGCTCGGGATGGACGGCCTTTGCCCGCCTATTGCAGCCATCTCACCGGCAAATTCTGCAAGCCCCGGAACGCCCAGCCGCCGATCCGCACCGGCTCGTCATCGGCGAGCTCGATCCGCTTGCCACGCGCGAACACCGTCGGCAGCGCAACGTCGGCAATCATCGCACGGGAAGCCCAGGCGCCGGCGCAAAAGTGCGGACCGGCGCCGAAGGCGACGCTCTTGGAGGTATCACGTCGTATGTCGAACTGGTCGGCGCGTTCAAAATGCTTCTCGTCGCGATTCGCAGAGCCGAACATCAGGAACACGCGCTCATCCGTCTCGAAGGATACATCGCGGATCGACCACGGCCTCGCGATCCGCCGCGGCGACATGCCGATCGGCGAGATCCAGCGGGCATACTCCTCGAACGCCTGAAGCCAGGTCACTTCGCCCCTGCGCACGAGATCGAGCTGCTCGGGATGCGTCAGCAGCGCCCATACCGCGCCCGCGATCG